>JAEWIZ010000002.1 GCA_023386815.1 Bacillota bacterium | reverse complement strand
CAATGTCATTTAGATAAGCATTTTTTAGATAAAAATCGTATATCACATTCAACAGAGTGATAAGAATAGCGTTTAGTTAAAAATTTAGGAGCGTGTAGAGATGAATTTTGATCCCTAGGTGAGAGTTTTATGACTCGAAAAGTATTTTTAAGTATGACAAAAAGACAGATTGCATATCTGCCTCATAAGAAAGTATAATAGTGACGAGATTTAAGCTGCCCGATATAAAAATTCCCTGTTTCTCTTTGGTCGGAGGTTGATAGGATATTTACGGTCGGGTCTGACTGGTGTCAGATGCTTTTGTATTAAAAGCATAATCTCTATTTCGTCACTGCCATGTTTCAGATATGCTCTGCATATGTTGACTGCAGTGGCGAAATTTATTTTGTAGGAATGTTTTGTATTAGCTCTTGTCTTCACTACTGCATGGGAGGTCACCAGCTCACAGAAATTGTAGAGAATCATACGAGCATTGATTTCCTGAAGAATACCTTCGTATTTACTGCTGTGCCAGTTGACTAGACCAATCGTATATTTAAGTTCACGAAAACTTGTCTCCTCGCTCCAACGCATTCGATATAGCTTTTTGATTTCTTCCAAAGAAAAATCTTCTTCTGAAAGATTTGTAGCGATGCAGATATAGGTTCCATTATCAAGAAGGATGCGTACAATACGAAATTCAATATCGTATTCCGTACAGCTTTCATCAAGAAAATCAAAATTGGAAACTGGCTGGAGAATTGTATAAGTATTAGGAGCTCCTAGAGTTTTCTTGGTATGACGTCTGGTAAGTGTGGTTCTAATATAAGTATCAAATTCACTGTCTGGCAGATCATAAGCAGATAGAATGCCATTGCTATTGATATCCTTCATGCGGATTACAAATCTCATATTTTTGTGAATTAGATGAGCAAAGACATTAAAGCTCTCATACCCACGATCAGCCATAAGGATAGCTGGAATGGGATTCGCATAGCGGTCAACCATAGAATTGAGAGCTTCACGTTCATGGAGTTTCTTTTTACCCTGAACTAGGAAATCACAGTAAGTCATGTTACTAATGTCATAAAGCGCGTTGATGTGGATGGCATTATAACCTTTTTCACCTTCGTTGATAAAAGTACGTTCATCATTAGGATTTCTATCTATGTTCACATCAGATCCGTCACATGCGAGAAGACGATAGCCGTGATAAAGATTGTCTGATAAATTACGACACTGCTCTACAAATGAATGGAACAAAAAACTCCATCCTTCAGGCTGCAGTTTATATCGTTGCTGTGTAAAGGCAGATTTAGATGGAGTTGATAAGGAATGATTAAAGAAATCCATAAGTTCATTTGAAACAGATTTGCTCTGCATCTGAATCATTAACTGAATATATTCCTGAAATGAAAGTTTGCGATTTCTGGTAAAATCGCTTTCTGGATTTTGACAGAACATGAAATGAATGTCATCCAGTTCTGCAATGCAGTTGTCGAGAGTAGATTTTAAGTTTGATAAGTAGTTTTGAGCCATATAGCGCCTCCTTAAAAGTGTTTATATTTAAGGCTCGCGCAACATTTTTGGGCTATCTTGTCAACTACTTTTTGTAATATTTTTAAAGTTTTTGGTACAAAAAATAGTGGCCTTCTGCAAGGGAAAACCACTAAAATTAAATTGAATTAAGCCTAACTAAATGGCATTGAATTTGGTACGGTCAAGGAAATTATTACAAATTTATTTTATACTGCATATAATTCATGTCAATTCCACTTTTATATACATTTTACGAGATATTTTTCAAGTTCTACATCAACGATAATAATATCAACACCAATCTGTTTAATGCAAGAACAAGGTATTACATATTCATGATCCCGTCCTAGAATTCCCCACACCTTGCAAGGACCTGGAATGATAATATGGGTAACATGGCAGGTACAAATATCGAATTCTAAATCGCAGACATAGCCAAGCCGCACACAGTCTCTACAATTAATTACTTCCTTTTCTCTTAATTCTAAAATGCGCATATAATCACCTCAATCACAGGATGCATGTAAAAACATCATGTATCTTGGTACATTATATGCGCATTTTATTAAAAATCTCTCTAAATGTTCAAAATATTAAACAGCGATAGCGGTTGCCTATAGGGAAGAAACCTTATCCTCTAATTCACGCAACTGTTCCTTGGAGGGAAGGAAATTGATGCGTTGAGGCTCGAGAATAATCTCAAAGCCTAATTCCTCCAGTGCCTGATTAACGATTCCAATACTTTGCCCTCCCCAACCATAAGAACCAAAGGCAAACCCTTTCTTGTTCTTTGGCTGTAGTCCCTTCAAATAGGAAAGCAAGGCGGCAACATTAGGCATAATATTGTTGTTTAAGGTAGGAGAGCCAACAGCAATGTAACGGGCAGTTAAGACTTCTGTTATGATATCCGACAGATCATTTTCCTTTAAATCCAAAAGGCGGACAGCGGTTCCTTTACGGGTAAAACCTTCTGCAATACTGTGAGCCATGCTTTCTGTGGAATGCCACATAGAATCAAAGATAACCAGTGCCTTATCCTCAGTGCTACCTTCAGAAAAGTTCTTGTAGGCTTCAAGGATTTCCTTAATATGAGATCTCCAAATAATACCATGACTAGGAGCGATAAGATCTAGTTCTAAACCTTCTACAATGGATAGTGCTTTCTTAGTCTGAGTACCAAAAGGCATTAGAATATTTGCATAATATCCTTTCACATCTGACATTACCTTTGGAAGCTCAACCTCATCATCAAAGTGCTGGCTGGAGGTAAAATGTTGACCAAAGGCATCATTTGAGAATAATATTTTTTCCTCCGGGCAATAAGTCACCATGTTATCCGGCCAATGAAGCATTGGTGTAGATACAAAGGTAAGAGTTCTTTTTCCCAGAGAGATTATGTCACCAGCTTTTACCTGTTTAAACTCAAAATCACTACCATAATGAGCTTTTAAACCCTTAAGACCACTTGGGTCAGAGGTGATCAAGGTAGCATTTGGAGCAGCTTTCATTACGGCTGGGATTGCCCCGGAGTGATCCATTTCAACATGATTTGAGATTACGTAATCGATATTTGCAGGATCGATTATTTCTGAGATACGCTCCAATAATTCGCCGGCAAAAGGTGCCTTTACAGTATCAATCAGTGCAATTTTATCATCTACGATTAAATAAGCATTATAGGTTGTTCCATTATGAATGGAATAACCGTGAAAATTACGAAGATGCCAATCCACTACACCTACATAATAAATCCCTGGTTTTAGTTCAACTTTATTCATGGGATAAATCCTCCTCCAAATCTTTTATTGATGTAACAAAATGCATAATAACAGTCAGCATAATTACTATAGCTAATGATGACGCAGGAACATGCATTTTGTTCCTATCATATATTTTTGTGAGGAATTTGTCAAACACTTCGATAAAAAATAAGTGACAAATTAACTTTGAATAACATAAGTAATTGATAGGGAAGAATCATAACATTTCCTTTCAATATGAGTTTTCTTGAAACGTGGATTCTTATAAGGATACCGTAAAATAAGGATACTGTAAAAATTGTTGAAAATTAGAAAGAATATTAATAGAATGTGACAAAAGTAAAAACTTTCTTGAGGTAAAGTTTTTACTTTGCTATACTACCAATAGGCAAATAATTCCTTCTTGATAGGAGAGGCAGAAATGCGATTTAAGAAGGAGGTGTTCTATGTTCAGTAAGGCATACAGTGCAGCAGTTCACGGAATTGATGGACTGATTGTATCCGTGGAGGCAGATGTAAGTGACGGACTTCCCATATTTGATATGGTGGGTTATTTGGGTTCAGAGGTAAAGGAGGCCAGAGAGCGAGTCAGAATTGCACTTAAAAATTCTGGTTATCTGCTGCCAGCCAAACGCATTACAGTCAATTTATCTCCTGCCGACATCCGGAAAGAAGGTACAGCTTTTGATCTTCCGGTTGCTTTGGCAATTTTAACGGCCTTTGGCCATCTACCAGAGGAAAATCTAAAGGATTTTCTCATCATTGGAGAACTCAGCTTAAATGGAAAAGTAAATAAAGTAAATGGCGTACTGCCCCTTGTATACTCCGCCAAACAACAGGGCTTTACAAAGTGCATTGTCCCAAAGGAAAATGCGAAGGAAGGGGCTGTTGTTGAAGGAATGCTGACCTTTGGGGTATCTACATTAAAGGAAGCTATGGAGCATTTACAAGAAAAGGCTAATTTACAACCGGAGTCTATTGACTTAAGTACCATGCTTGGGCAAATTCATAAGGAGGATACCATGGACTTTGCAGAGGTAGCAGGACAGAAGGCTGCGAAGCGGGCCATCGAGATAGCTGCATCGGGAATGCACAATATACTTATGATAGGGCCACCTGGATCGGGGAAATCAATGCTGGCTAAACGAATTCCAACCATCATGCCGGAGTTATCCTTTGAGGAAAGTATGGAAATATCTAAAATCTATAGTATTGCCGGACTATTGGGTCAGAAGCCGGTGATAGACAGGAGACCCTTTCGTAATCCCCATCACACAATAACAACTACGGCCCTCGTCGGAGGAGGAATTATTCCAAAGCCGGGAGAAATTAGCTTATCCCATCTGGGTGTTTTGTTTCTGGATGAGCTGCTGGAATTTCAGAAAAATACCATAGAAGTATTAAGGCAGCCCTTGGAGGATAAAGCAGTTACAATATCCAGGCTCAATGCCTCCTATCACTATCCGGCAGGCTTCATGCTGGTGGCAGCCATGAATCCTTGTTCCTGTGGCTATTACCCTGATCGAAACCGGTGCAATTGCACCGTTAACCAGGTGAAAAGATACCTTGGAAGAATTTCCAACCCCTTACTAGATCGGTTTGATATCTGCATTGAAGCCTTGCAAATGAATTATAAGGAGCTTCAAGGACAAGAGAACCAGGAAACCTCTTTGGATATCAGAAAACGGGTATGTATTGCTAGAGAAATTCAATTAGAAAGATACCGGGGGCAAAATATTTATTTTAATTCTGAGTTAACTCCAAAAACGATAAAGAAATATTGTAAATTGGAAGCAAAGGAACAGGCTCTGTTAGAAGAAGCATTTGTTCGGATGAACCTCAGTGCAAGAGCCTATCATAGAATCCTTAAGGTGGCAAGAACAATTGCAGACCTGGAACAAAGTGAACGTATTAGCACTAAGCATATTAGTGAGGCAATCTGTTATCGTAGTTTGGATCAAAAATATTGGGGTGAATAGAGGGAGGAAATTAATTGACACGAGATGAACTTTATTTTTGGTTATTAAATCTTAAAAATATCGGCACCAAAAAGGTGGAATTACTAATAAGAACTTTTGGCAGTGTGGAGGCTGTTTTCGAAGCACATCCTGAAGAGTTTGAATTGTTTCGTAAGGAATGCTGTCCGGTTACACTTCGATTTAGTGAGCAGGATATCTATACGTTATGCTCCGGCAGAACGCCGGAGATAATTACGGAGAGGTATGCTAAATTAAGAAAGAGTGGCATATATTTTGTTTCAAGAGAGGATGAACGTTATCCGCAGCAGCTTCGTAATATATATGATGCACCATATGCATTGTATGTAAAAGGTAGGCTTCCTAACAGGGAAGAAAAACTTCTTGCCATCGTAGGAGCAAGGGAATGTACAGCCTATGGTAGCGAGATGGCAAAGTATTTTGCTGGTGCATTGGCAAAAGAAGGAGTGGGAATTGTAAGCGGCTTAGCCCGTGGCATTGATGCATATGCTCATGAAGGGGCGCTCTTGTGTGGAGGCATCAGCTATGGAATACTAGGCTGCGGTATAGACATATGTTATCCCAAAGAGAATCTTAGTCTTTATATGGAGCTTCAGAAACAGGGAGGGGTATTGTCTGAATATGCGCCTGGAATATCTCCCATCGCAGGTAATTTTCCTATGCGCAATCGCATTATCAGTGGTTTGTGTACAGCAATCTTGGTTATTGAAGCAAAAGAAAAAAGCGGTTCCCTTATTACTGTGGATTATGGCTTGGAACAAGGGAAGGATATCTATGCACTCCCTGGTAAGGCAACGGATCGTTTGAGCGGAGGATGTAATAATCTGATAAAAATGGGGGCAAAATTAGTTACAAATCCAAAAGACATCTTAGAGGATATCTTTCCGAATTATAAACAAAAAATACACGATTTCAAAAAAAATAATAAAATTCTTGAATTAGAGGAAAAAATAGTGTATGCTTCATTGTGTTTAGAGCCAAAACACATAGAAGAGATCGCATTACAAACGGGAATGACAATTGATGTATTGGTGGAACAGCTTTTGGCTCTTGAACTAAAAGGGTATATAAAGCAGAAAATGAGAAATTATTATATAGTAGTTGAATAGAAACGAGGTTTATAGAATGCCAAAACATCTTGTAATCGTAGAATCACCGGCCAAGGCAAAGACGATTAAGAAATTCTTAGGTGCTAATTTTGAAGTACTTGCATCCAACGGTCATGTTAGAGATTTACCAAAGAGTCGATTGGGGATTGATGTAGATAATGATTTTGAGCCAAAATATATAACGATCAGGGGAAAAGGAGATTTGCTGGCGAAGCTTCGAAAAGAAGTTAAGAAAGCGGATAAGGTTTATCTTGCAACTGACCCTGACCGTGAGGGAGAGGCAATTTCCTGGCATTTGTTACAAGCGTTAAACTTAACGGATAAGGACGCCAGCCGTATCACCTTTAATGAAATTACGAAAAATGCTGTAAAAGCATCCATAAAACAAGCCAGGGAAATTGATATGGATTTGGTGAATGCACAGCAAGCAAGAAGAGCACTGGATCGAATGGTGGGTTATCTCATTAGTCCACTACTTTGGAATAAGGTAAAACGTGGGTTAAGTGCCGGTAGAGTGCAATCAGTAGCGCTTAGAATTATCTGTGATCGAGAAGATGAGATTAATGCATTTGTTCCTGAAGAATATTGGACCTTGGAGGCAGAATTTGAGTTAAAGGGTAAGAAGAAGCCAATGGTAGCGAAGCTGAACGGATCAAAGAAAGAGATTCGCAGTGAAGCGGAAATGAACGAAATCTTGCAGCAATTAGAAGGAGCAGAGTTCATTGTTAATGATGTAAAGAAAAGTGAGCGTATTCGAAAATCGCCATTGCCATTTACTACCAGTACGCTACAGCAGGAATCAGCCAAGACGCTAAATTATTCTACACAGAAAACCATGCAGCTGGCACAGCAATTATATGAAGGTGTAGATATTAAGGGACATGGAACCGTAGGTTTAATTACTTACCTTCGTACCGATTCCATAAGAATCAGCGATGAGGCAGATAAGGCGGCAAAAGATTATATTAGGGATAATTATGGACAGGAGTTTGTTGCAGTTGAAGAAAATCAGGGACGTACCGGTAAGAAGATTCAGGATGCCCATGAGGCGATTCGTCCTACTTATATAGAATTTAGTCCGAATGATATTAAGGAATCATTAAGCCGGGATCAATTTCGCCTTTATCAATTAATATGGAAGAGATTTGTAGCCAGTAGAATGCAGCCTGCAGTCTACGAGACTACCTCTGTGAAAATTAATGCAAATGAATTTCGTTTTACCTCCGCAGCTTCTAAGCTTGTGTTTGAAGGTTTTATGAGTGTCTATACCCCGGATGAGGAAGAATCGGAAAATGGAAATATCTTTGATGGGCTTGAGACAGGGGATATGCTTTCCTTGTCGAAGCTAAATCATGCCCAGCACTTTACCCAGCCACCGGCTCACTATACAGAGGCTTCCCTGGTTAAGACTCTGGAAGAACTGGGAATCGGAAGACCCAGTACCTACTCACCAACAATTACAACTATCATAGTTAGAAGATATGTTGCAAAGGAAAATAAGAACCTCTATGTGACTGAGCTTGGAGAAGCAGTAAATCGTATTATGAAGGCCGCATTCTCCAGTATTGTTGATGTAAACTTTACTGCAAATTTAGAATCGCTGCTAGACTGCGTGGAAGATGGGACAGTAAGCTGGAAAACAGTAGTGAAAAATTTCTACCCGGATCTGGATGAGGCAGTAAAAAATGCTCACGTGGAACTGGATAAGATTCAAATTGAAGATGAGGTTACAGAAGAAATATGTGACCTATGCGGCAGAAACATGGTTGTAAAATATGGCCCTCATGGTAAATTTCTTGCCTGTCCAGGTTTCCCGGACTGTAAGAATACAAAACCTTATCTTGAGAAAATCGGGGTAGACTGTCCGGTATGCGGTAGTGATATAGTAATCCGAAAAACAAAAAAGGGTAGAAAATATTATGGCTGTATTAATAATCCGGATTGTGAGTTTATGACCTGGCAAAAGCCATCACAGACAAGATGTGAGCAATGCGGAGGGCTAATGCTGGAGAAAGGTAATAAGCTGGTCTGTGATGATGCAAGTTGCGGATTTGTAATGAGCAATCTAAAATAAGTATCATTTGTGCCGATAATTATACAAAATTGGATATAAAACTTAAAAATTAGCTAAAAATGTGTGTCAAAACAACGAGATAGATATTGTTTTTGGGAATCACATGTGATAAAATCAAAAAGTAGTACAATTAGGATCACTTTCTGAATGTATTAGCCACTTCTGATTTGGTGGTAATACCACAAAAATTAGGAGGATAAATTGGGAGCATAGAAAGCTGGGAGGATATATAGCAATGAGCGTACAGTTATTGGATAAAACAAGAAAGATTAACAACCTACTGCATAATAATAATTCGCATAAGGTGGTTTTTAATGACATCTGTGTTGTTCTGAGTGAGATACTGGCATCCAATGTTTTGGTAATAAGCAGAAAGGGGAAGGTGCTAGGTATTAAGAACCGCAACGATATTAACGAAATAAAAGAATTAATAAAAGATGTGGTTGGAAGACATATTGATAATTTGTTGAATGAGAGATTATTAAACATCTTATCAACGAAAGAAAACGTTAATCTAAGAACGCTTGGTTTTGAATTCGATGATGTTGATACGTATCAGGCGATAATTACTCCGATTGATATTGCAGGTGAACGATTAGGAACATTATTTTTATATAAGAACGGATCTCAATATACGTTAGATGATATCATACTTAGTGAATATGGCACTACGGTTGTTGGACTTGAAATGATGCGTTCTGTGAACGAAGAGAGCGCAGAGGAGAATAGAAAAGTTCAGATCGTGAAATCAGCGATTAGTACTTTGTCCTTTTCTGAGTTGGAAGCGATCACTCATATCTTTGAAGAATTGAAAGGGAATGAAGGGATCTTAGTAGCAAGTAAGATTGCAGATCGAGTAGGTATTACAAGATCAGTAATTGTGAATGCTCTCAGAAAGTTTGAGAGTGCGGGTGTTATTGAATCCCGTTCCTCCGGTATGAAGGGAACCTATATCAGGGTATTAAATGATGTGGTTTTTGATGAATTGCAGAATATGAATAATGATTTATAAATGGATTTGATCGAGCAAAAGGATTTGTGAACGTACTTCTTCATAAATCCTTTTTTTGTGGCAATATTTGGGTGGAGTCGTAATTGATTTGTCAAAACAACTCGTATTTTGTATGTTATGTTTCAATAAATCCAAAACTTGAATTGCTATTTCGTTCGACAATTTGAATAATAATCTGATAAGAGGATGTGAGCATTTATTGAATCAATATATATAATTCTACAAGGTATAGTATTATCCTACTAAATTTGCAAATATATCTTGTGTTTTTTTTAATATTTATTATAATATTTATATGGTGGAAAGGAGTGTAGAAATGATAGGTTCTAACGCATTTAATTACATCAATGTATTAAATAAAGCGGCTAATGCAAGTTGGAAACGTAATGAGGTTATTGCGAATAATATTGCAAATGTAGATACTCCTGGATATAAGCGAAAGGATGTACAATTTCAGTCTTATTTACAGTCAGCTTTATTAGGAGACGGCTCGCTTGACTCTAGAGTAGCAGATGCAAATATAGGTCATCTTGATGCAACGGTTTATACGGATAATTCATCATTAAGTTACCGATTAGACGGTAATAATGTGGACATTGACACTGAGTCTGCAAATCTTGCAGAAAATCAAATCCGTTATCAGGCGTTATTGGAATCAATGACCCAGGAGTTTAGCAGAATTAAGGCAGTGCTTGCTGCTAGATAAGTTTTAATATACTTATGGATAAAAGAATTCATAGATAAATTGAGTTATGCAGGAGGTATATGGATGTCAGTAATGGGCGGAATGAATGTCAGTGCAAGCGGAATGACAGCACAGAGATTAAGATTAGATATCATATCTCAGAACATTGCCAATGTTAATACAACCCGTGATGAGAATGGTAATGTATACAGAAGAAAAACAGTGGTATTTGCTGAAAAGGATATGAGTCCCTTTGGAAATATACTTCAATATACTGCCGGTACCACAGGTGATGGCGTTAAGGTCACAGAGATTACTGAGGATATAAAGACAGAGATGCGTAAGGTTTTTGACCCATCCCATCCAGATGCAGATGAAGATGGTTATGTAACCTACCCGAATGTTAATACGGTTCAGGAAATGACAGATATGATTGATGCAACCCGTGCATATGAAGCAAATGTGACGGCTTTTAATGCTACAAAGAATATGGCTTTAAAAGGTTTAGAGATTGGAAAATAATTGATTTTATTTACATAGACCGATAGTACTGTCGGACTAGGAACAGGAAAGGCAAGGAAACTTAGATGAATATTGCTTCAATTAATAATATTAATAACCTTAGTAAATATGGGATCGATTCGCAGTCAAAAGCATCAGAGAATAGAAATGCGGTCTTTGAGGATGTCTTTCAATCGGCACTGAATCTGGTGAAACAAACAAATGATTATACGAATGCGGCAGAAGAAGCAGAAACTGCATATGCTCTCGGGTTAACGGACAGCACCACGGATCTTCAAGTAGCGCAGCAAAAAGCAAACCTTGCATTACAATATACCGTTGCGGTTCGTAATAATGTAATGGATGCCTACAAAGAGATTATGAACCTGCAATTCTAGGTAGACCCATGATAATACGCAGAGGAGCATAGGCAATGGCTGATAGAGCGAAGCAAATATTAAAGAATTTAACAAATATATGGAATAAGTATACCAGCAAACAGAAGACATTGATTATCAGTGTCATCTGTATTGTTGTTTTCGCCTTTGCGCTACTTATATTTCTGATGCAACGCACAGTATATGAGAAATTAGTTACCGCAGATACCATAGGTGATGCCAGTAAGATTACGGAGCTGCTTGAGAGTGAAGGAATTGAATATAAAGTCGCTAGTGATAAACAGACAATTTCTGTTGATGAAAAAAGATTAACGGATGCTACATTTCTTTTAGCGGATAATGATATGCCATCAACCGGATTATCCGTTGATGAACTTCTTAATAATAGCTTAAGTACAACGAATGCTGACCGTACACTTAAGCTTAATCTTTATTTTCAGAATCAATTACGCAATAGTATTATAAAAATGGAAGGTGTTGAGGAAGCCGAAGTTTATTATCTTCCTACAGAAAGTAGCGACTCCATCCTATCCGAAGCCAAGGATACCAGTGCTAGTGTTATTTTAACGATTAATGATGACTTTCAACCCGAGACGGCAGAAACCATTGCGCAGGTGGTTGCATCAGTAATAGGAAATAAAAATTCGGATTTAATTAAAGTGGCCGATCAGTATGGTAATCTATTGTACGGTGGTGGAAGCGATTTATATAGCGGTAGCGCCAGCTCAAACGAAGATTTTAAAGAGAGATTACGAAATACCTATATTAATAATTTATATATGGGATTAATAAAGAGCGGTTATGATGATGTTGAGATTATGCCGAACCTTGTTTTTAATATGGACAGGGTTACTGAATTGTATACAGAATACACACCTGCAGAAGGGCAGGAACAGGGACTTTACAGTCATAGCTATACCTATAGTTCTGAGAATGCCAATTCCTCAGGTGGTGTACCCGGTACAGATTCCAATGACGAAACAACCTATGAAACGGTTGATTCAGCCTCGAATACAGGTACGGTTGAGACCGAGGAATACGACTATTTACCGAATGTTAGAGAAACCAATACAGAGTATGAGGTAGGTGCAGTGAAACCGGAGGAGTCCTCCATTTCTATTGTTCTTCGAAAAGCAACTACCTACAAAGAGGATGATTTGCAGGCGCAGGGCACCTTGGATGGAACTACCTTTGAACAATATGTGGCAGCCAACAGCGCTACAACAACAATTACTCCGGACGCTTCTCTTATTACAATGGTCTCAAAGGCAACAGGCATAGCAGAAGCAAATATATCGATTACTGCTTATGAGCAGCCGGTTTTTGTTCCTACGACCAAAGTGGCAAAAAGTTTGACGGATTATCTGCAGATTATATTGGCTGTATTAATTATCGCATTATTGGGATTCGTTGTATTTAAAGGTGTTAAACCGGTTGAAGTTACTGAATTGGAACCGGAGTTGTCTGTTGAACAGCTTCTGGCCACAACGAAGGAGAATCAAACGATTGAAGATATTGAGTTTAACGAGGTTTCTGAGGTTCGTAGAATGATAGAAAAATTTGTTGATGAAAAGCCGGAAGCAGTAGCACAGCTCTTACGTAATTGGCTGAATGAAGATTGGGGTTAATATGGCTACGGTGGTAGCCGATGGGAGGATATAAAACATGGCGAAGAGTAATAGTGATATCTCCGGAATTCAAAAAGCTGCAATTCTGTTAATTTCACTTGGACCGGAACGTTCAGCCAGTATTTTTAAACATTTAAAAGAAGAAGAAATAGAAACCATGACCTTGGAGATTGCCAACACCAGAAGCATTTCACCGGCAACAAAGGATCAGGTATTGGATGAATTTTATGAGATATGCCTGGCGCAGCAATACATCGCTGAGGGTGGTATCGCTTATGCGAAGGAACTGTTGGAAAAAGCACTTGGTGCAGACAAGGCAAGGGATGTTATTGGTAAGCTGACAGCCTCCTTGCAGGTTAGACCTTTTGAATTTGTTCGTAAGACAGATGCATCTCAGTTATTGAACTTTATACAGGATGAGCATCCTCAGACCATCGCATTGATTCTTTCTTATTTATCACCGGGACAGGCATCTACGATTATCTCGTCCTTAGGACCGGATAAACAGGCAGATGTAGCGAAGCGTATTGCTCAGATGGATCGAACCTCACCGGATGTAATTAAAGAAGTTGAAAAGGTTCTGGAAAGAAAGCTGGCATCCCTGGTAAATCAGGATTACACCATTGTTGGTGGTGTGGACTCCATTGTAGAAATCCTCAATACCGTTGACCGTGGTACAGAGAAGCATATTATGGAGACCTTGGAAATCGAAGAACCAGAGCTTGCGGATGAGATTCGTAGAAAGATGTTTGTATTCGAAGATATCCTTAGTCTGGATGATAAGTCCATTCAGCGAGTTCTTCGTGAAGTTGATAATAATGAATTGGCAGTTGCCTTAAAGGGCTCCAACGAAGAAGTCCAAAATGTTATCTTCAATAACCTGTCCAAACGTTTGGCGGTAATGATTAAAGAAGATATGGATTATATGGGACCTGTTCGTTTGAAGGATGTGGAAGAGGCACAACAAAAGATTGTTAATATAATTCGTAAATTGGAAGATTCCTCAGAGATTATTATATCGAGAGGCGGAGGTGACGAGATTATTGTCTAATGTAATAAAGGCCTATACGGTTCGTTATGATGACGAAGCAAAAAAGACAATTGATTCGCATCTAAGAATAGATAAGGAACTTGAAAACAGAAGAGTTCTTGCTAGCAGAGCAGTTTCTGTGGCTCAGGAAGGGTTTGTAGAAGGGCTTCAAGCACTTTTTGTAGATTCTCTTGAAGAAGAGGAGCAAATCGAAGGAGTTACTGAAAAAGCCTCTAAAATTCTAGAAGATGCAGAGCTAGAAGCAAAACAAATTCTTGAAAAGGCGAAAAATGAGGCGGAAAAAATAAAGGCGGATACGTTGGCTTTCGCAACGAAGAAAGCCTATGAAGATGGAATGCAGCAAGTAAAAAAAGAAGCTCAGAAACTGAAGGCAGAGCATGAAGCTATGGTATACCAGCTTCAACAAGAGCAGGAGGAGTCCAGAAGGAATATGGAGCCTCAAATGGTTACTATCATTGCTTCTTTGTTGGAAAAGATTACCGGAATCCTGGTAGAAGATAAGGAAGAGGTAATTCTAAATCTTGTTAGCAGGGCGCTAAGAAATATGGAAAAAAGCGATGAGTATTACATCAGGGTATCTAAAGAAGATTTTGAGTATGTTGCGATGAGAAAGAACCTTTTATTAACAGCGATTGGTCGAGAAGTACCTCTGTATGTAACGGAAGATACCAATTTGAATAAAAATCAATGCATCATTGAGACGGATAATAAGGTTATTAATTGCAGTCTGGATGTACAATTAAGTAATTTGATTACAGATTTAAAATTGCTGGCTAGTATTTAGTTTTTCCTAAATACTGTCGATATAAGTAGAAAGCAGGAAGTATATGTTAGCAATTGACTTTGATAAATATAAACAGCTGCTGGATAAATCCTATGAACAGGAAATTGGTAAAGTAGTTAAGATGGTGGGATTAACCATTGAGGCATCCGGACCCAAGGCGAATCTGAATGATCTGTGCTACATAACGGGAGTTGGACAAACAAATAAAAAAATTGCTGAGGTAATCGGCTTTCGAGAAAATAGAATTCTATTAATGCCATTTGACGATATGACAGGTGTTGGTATTGGAAGTTTAGTGGAGAACTCGGGAACGAACTTTAAGGTTCCGGTAGGTGAAGAGCTTTTGGGTAAAACACTGGACGGAATGGGATATCCTTTAGATCAGTCTGAGTTAGGGGTGAAGTGTTTTTATCCCGCTGAGGCGCCTCCGCCGGATCCATTGAAACGAAAGATTATAGATGAGATATTGCCCCTTGGAGTAAAGGCTGTTGATTCCATGCTGACGGTTGGTAAAGGGCAAAGAATTGGTATCTTTGCCGGAAGCGGTGTTGGTAAAAGTACATTGCTTGGTATGTTCGCTAGAAATACCAAGGCTGATATTAATGTAATTGCTTTAATTGGTGAGCGTGGCAGGGAGGTTCGTGAATTTATTGAACGAGACCTCGGGGAAGAAGGTATCAGAAGATCGGTACTCGTAGTAGCGACTTCTGATAAGCCGGCACTCATTCGAAAAAAAGCCGCTCAAACTGCTACAGCGATTGCGGAATATTTTAGGGATCAGGGAAAAGATGTTTTACTGATGATGGACTCCCTTACCCGTTTTTCCATGGCTCAGCGAGAAATAGGCTTGGCTTCCGGTGAACCACCGGTATCTCGTGGTTACCCTCCAAGTGTCTATTCGGAGATGCCTAAGTTACTAGAACGGGCGGGTAATTCACAGCATGGCTCAATTACAGGATTATATACGGTTCTTGTAGATGGCGATGATTTTAATGAACCGATTACGGATACTGCTCGTAGTATTTTGGATGGTCATATCATGTTATCCAGAAAACTTGGGCATAAGAATCATTATCCGGCAATTGATATCCTGCAAAGTATTTCAAGATGTATGAGTTCCATTGTTACCAAAGAACATAAGGTCGCTGCAGGCAAATTGAAAAATGTTCTTGCGACCTATCAGGAAGCAGAGGACTTAGTTAATATAGGTGCATATAAAAATGGTTCAAACCCTGATATTGACTATGCTATTTCAAAAATAAAAGAAGTAAATACATTTTTACAGCAAGATGTAAATGATAAATACGAGCTTGGGGATGAGATAGCAATGCTTATGGAGATTTTTGATAAATAATGAAAAAATTCAGATATTCGATGGAAAGTGTACTCCAAATTAAATTAAAGCTTGAGGATCAGGCTAAGATCTCCTACGGTACTGCTAGAATGAAGCTTACCCAGGAAGAAGAGAATCTGGAGCAATTGAAGAAGAGACAAAGATTACTAGAAGAAGAGCTTAAGGATTTAAGAGCAGGCAGACTGGATTTATTTCAAATAATACAGTGTGAACATGCAATCGAGTATACGAAAACAAAGATAAAGCAGCAGATCACAGTAGTAAGAAATGCTGCCCATCGTTTGGAAGTGGCCCGTATCCGATTAAGTGATGCAATGGTTGGTCGAAAAACTCAGGAACGGCTCAAAGAAAAAGCATTTGAGGAATACATACAGGAATTCGACGCTGAGGAGCGCAAGGAAGTTGATGAGTTAAATAGCTTTAATTATAACAGTCCTATGCTTTCCGGGGAGGATAGATAATGGCTAAAAAAGAGAAGGCTGCAAAAAGTAATGAGAAGCAGAATGGGAATAAGATACTAACGATACTGATTGCGCTTTTAATTGTGATTATATGGCTTGCTATATTTGGAGCTTTAATTAAGCTGGATATTGGTGGATTTGGATCAGGAGTTTTACGCCCAATCTTAAAGGATGTTCCTTTGGTAAACATGATTCTACCGGAGGATTCCCAGCAAGTGATAGCGGATGAGAATAGCACCGATTATCAGTCACTTGCAGAGGCGATAGCAAAGATTCAGGAACTAGAATCTACTATCGCTAATATGAAAAGTGGATCTACAAATGACGACAAATCAGTTGAGGAGCTTCAGGCTGAAGTAGATCGTTTAAAGGTATTTGAAGATGAGCAAAAGGCCTTTGAAGAGCGTGTTGCGGAATTTGATAAAAATGTAGTTTTTGCTGATGCAGCTCCGGGGATTGAGGAATACAAAAAATATTATGAGGCAATTAATCCTAGCACAGCGGAGGAGATTTATCGTCAGGTAATAGAACAGTTACAGTACTCTGATGCTATTAAGGAAAAGGCGGATATCTATAAAAAAATGGATCCCAAAGCGGCGGCTGCGATCCTTGAAACTATGACAGCAGATGTGGAATCTGTAGCTCAGATTCTACTTAGTATGAAGCCAAAAGAAAGTGCCGCAATTTTAGCTGAAATGGATAAAGTAGTTGCAGCTAAGATAACAAAAAAAATGCTTGATATGGATGCAGAAAAGTTAAGTGACACCCAGTAAGGGATATTGCATGGGTGACCTTGGTTCATATTGAAGTACATGGATTATGGTAATAGGAAGTTTTCTTCTTATTATAGATATCAGGAAGGGTATGCACGTTAGAAGCTACATGAATTTTAGTGGATACCTTGAAGAAAGGAGGAATGACACATGAAGACACAAAGCGTTATAACACAGGGGATAAGTTTAGTAGGTAATTCTATTGGAAGCATCAATGCAAAAGAAAATAAGTCAAGTAAGGAATTTAATTTGATGATGGATAACAATCTAAAGTCCTTACAAACGCCTTTTTCCTTGAATGGAACCTCAGAAAGTCATGGAGCTGCAAAAAAAATAGCAGTCCAAAAGCAGGATAAGAATAGTGCGTCCAGACCGGATGACGAGAAAGAAGCTGTAAAGGATATCCAATCAGGGAACAACGAGCAGTCAAAAGCAATTGGAACGACAGGGAGTAGCAGTACCGAAGCATTATCCAGTACTTCGGAGGATAATACTGTAATCCAAAAGCAATCAGACGTAATTGAGCAAACAGAAGAGGAACCTACTGCTAACGACGAGCTTTTATCGCAGATTATGATGATGCTTCAATCAGTTCAAGAGGTTGTGATGCAGCAAATGAATCTGACCTCGGAGGAATTTGAACAGTTACTATCAGATCAAGGTATGAGTCTCTCGGATTTATTACAGCCTGAACAATTACAACGATTTATCTTAATGAGTAACGGTCAGATGGATATTTCAGCAGTCTTGACAGATGAAAATTTAGCAGCTACCATGAATGACTTAATGAACAGCATTGAAGAGTTAAAGGCAGATGCAAATTTAGGACTAACGGATGAACAATTAAAACAAATTCTGATGCAGGCAAATTCCAAGGAAGATAGCGTTAATTCTCTTTTGACCTCAGGATTGCAGGAACAACTTTCCCAGGCTTCGAATTTGAGCGGACAAGTTACAGGAAAGACTGAGGAAGACAGTGAAAGCAGTGCAAAAAAAGAAATCACCCAAACAGTGAATTCGGACAGTCAAAAGGATCAAGCTGCTACAACGACTAATACCCTAGATCCTGCAAAGGACAGCTTAGAAAATACCCAGGATGATTCAAGACAGAATGATCAAAGGGACTTAAAAGCGGCTGATCAGTTTCAGACCTTTATTGACAATTTAGTAAAGACAACACAGAACACGCCGGTTAATTTTAATGGAAACCTGTCACAGGTTACCGACCTAAGAGATATTGCAAATCAGATTCTTGACCGCATTAAATTATCCGTAACCTCCAATCAAGCTTCTATGGAGTTTCAGTTAAATCCAGAACATCTTGGTAAAGTTAATTTGACGGTTCAATCGAAAAACGGAATTATGACGGCACAATTTGTCGTTCAAAATGAGCTGAGTAAAGAAGCAATTGAAAGCCAACTCCATGTACTTCGTGAAACCTTAAATGCACAAGGTGTTAAGGTTGAGGCAATTGAGGTAACCGTTTCTGCTAATGCTTTTGAACAGAATACTGAGCAGAATGCTGGGAACCAGCAGGAGGCAGAGAAAAGTAATTCAGGTAAGAAGATTACCTTAGAGGATGCATTAACCATGTCAGAGGAGACAGATAACAGTATCATGTCAAGTGAAATGATTGGTAGCGGCAGCCGAATTGATTACACAGCGTAATTCTTGAATAAATACAAAGAAAGGAGATGGCCATGAGCGATTTAATTCAAGGTGTAAAGGATGGTACGATTCAAAACACGAATACATCTACTACCAAGACCTCAACAAAACCGGGCGGTGAACTTGGAAAAGATGCCTTTATGCAATTATTGGTTACACAAATGCAATACCAGGATCCATTAAATCCAAGCGATAATACGCAGTACATATCCCAGCTTGCAACCTTTTCACAATTAGAGCAGATGCAGAATATAGCTCAGACAACAACGAATTCTCAAGCCTTTAGTTTGGTAGGTAAAAATGTTATTGTGAAAGCGAATAGCACTTCAAACAGTTCAAACAACTTTATTACCGGTAAGGTTGATTTTGTGTATGTAACAGGTTCTTCAACAAAGCTTTCCATTGATGGTAACTTATATTCCTTTGATCAACTAGATACGGTGTTGGATGATAATTATGTTACGGAACAAAAGACTAGTAAATGATCTAAGTTGTAAGCAGTAGTTAAAAATAAATCGCACAACGAATCCTCTTGTATTAGGTCACCTAGGGATTGTTATGAGATTTTAAGTAAAAAAGGATACATGGAGGTATGGCTCGGGAGAGCCGGTATGAAAATACGGACCGCAGGATGCGGCGCAGTGGAGGAAATAATGAACATTTCTAGGAATCAATATCCTTCCATAGAGCAGATGACACAGCAGCTGAGTGCTGCAAAAACCGATTCTACTTCGGCTAAAAAGCTAGATGCCACACCTTTTGGTGAAATATTAAAACAAAAGCAGGCGGTTAATGAAGCAAGTGAGTTGAAATTCTCGAAGCATGCAAATGAACGTCTGGCTAGTCGAAATATCGACCTGACGGATGAACAGCTGGAGCGATTGGAAAATGGTGCGAAAAAAGCTAGTGAGAAGGGTATTAATGAATCTTTAGTTATGGTAGATAATCTTGCCTTTATCGTAAATGTTAAAAACAATACTGTAATCACTGCAGTGAACGATGGAGATGATAGGGTATTTACGAATATTGATGGAGCAGTAATCATGTAAAAGCCGGACCTTAGGGAGGCTTAAGTATCCATGACTGACAGATTGGATACTGGTGGTGTCTATAGACACACCCTCGAATGATTCAAAGATTAAGGAGGTCAAAAAAGTTATGATGAGATCACTCTTTTCTGGTGTATCAGGTCTAAAAGTACATCAGACAAAAATGGACGTAATCGGTAATAATATTTCAAATGTTAATACAATCGGTTTTAAAGCTAGTTCTGTAACTTTTTCCGATGTTTTTTATCAAACAACGCAAAGTGCATCCGGGCCCAATGCAGCAACCGGTACCACAGGACGTAATGCAATGCAGATAGGTTTGGGTTCTAGTGTTGCAGGTATTACCTCATCCATTACAACAACCGGTGCATCCCAAAGAACGGATAATCCCTTTGATGTTATGATTGATGGTGATAGTTTCTTTATTGTAAACAGTGGTGGAACGAATTACTTCACAAAAGCAGGTTCCTTCAATGTCGATGCACAGGGTACACTTTGTACTTCATCCGGTGCAGCCGTGATGGGATGGCAGGTGGATCCAGATGATGAAACCAAGACCGTTGCCGCAGCGGTAACACCGTTAGCGATCATGTCTCCAGATAACCTATATGCAGTACCGGAGGCAACAACAGCAGTATATGTTTCAGGAAATATTGATAGTAAAGACACTCAGATTGCTAGTGATACCGGAAGCTCAATTAATATGACCTTTTTCGATAGTTTAGGTAACAGTTATACGGCAGAGCTGAAGGTATGGCAGTCAGAAGATAGTACCAATGTTTACCGTGTGGGAGTTGCTGATGTTAAGGATAGCACCGGTCAATCCATCTTTGTACGAAAAATCGTAGACGATGAAACAGGAACGGTAACCTATGAAGAATCCTCCATCAGTTCGATCTCTCTTGGTGGTGTTGACATCGCTGCAACGGTCAATGAGGACGGATCAGTTTCAATGGCTAATGATAGTGCTCCTCTCTTAAATTTTAACAGTGCAACGGGAGCTTTTGTCAGCGTTGGTGAGGGGGAGGCTCAGAAAAGCCTAAGTTTTTCTGTATCATCCGATGCCAACAGCCCTTTTAAAGCAATTGATGTGGATTTTTCCAGCATCACTATGTATTCTACCAGTGGATCATCTTCTCTGGAGGCAACCAAGGGTAGCTTAAAGGGAACCGGTGCCGGTAAGCAGGTAGGAAATATGACTGGTATTAGTATTGATGCCTCCGGTAAGATCTATGGTAAATATGATAATGGTGACAGCAGATTACTTGGACAGATTGCTGTTGCTAATTTTGCTAACCCAGCTGGTCTTGAAGCAGTTGGTAATAGTATGTATGCTGCTACTCAGAACTCCGGTGATTTTGACGGTGTTGGGCAAGATCCTACGAAGGGCGGTGGCAGTTTGTCCACGGGTGTTTTGGAAATGTCCAATGTTGATTTAGCCCAGCAGTTTACGGATATGATAACAACTCAAAGAGGATATCAGGCTAACTCTAGAATAATAACAACATCTGACACCTTGTTGGAAGAGCTGATTAATTTGAAGAGGTAACATAGGGCTGATGTAGGAAAAGTATGCTAAACATCAGTGGAAGATGGGGTGGCATGAATACTGTCACCCCATCATTAGTAATGGGATTGTTTTTGAATCAGAAAGGAGCAATCATGATTGAAGTAACAAGATTAAATGATTCTAAATTAATCATTAATGCAGACCTGATTGAAAAAGTTGAGGAGTCTCCGGATACAATTATTACACTAACGTCTGGGAATAAAATCATAGTAAAAGAAAGTAGACAAGAGGTTAGAAATCTTGTAATATTATACAAAAAAGAAATATTTAATTAGGAATTATGTAGAATAAAGGAAGAATAGAAACTTAGATAAGAGGTGGCAAAATTGGATTTAGCAACTATAGTTGGATTGGTAATGTGTTTGGTAGTTGTAATTTATGGTATTTTGGTAGGGCAGTCGGGAATTGAAATATTATTAAACTTTTATGATTTGCCATCTATCTTCATTACAATTGGAGGATCTCTTTGCTGTACGCTCATCATGGCACCTGGTTTTAAAGGATTTCTTGAAAATATTTCAAGTATTAAAATGGCATTAAGAACAACACCTTCCAATGATGAGGAAACTATCACTTCTATTATTGAATTGTCTAATGTAGCAAGAAAAGAAGGGTTGTTGGCACTTGAGGAAGCTGCCAATAATATTGATGATGAGTTTATGAAAAAAGGCTTGTTACTGATTGTCGATGGTACGGATCCGGAATTAGTAAGAAATATTCTTGAAACAGAGTTGGGTTGTATTGAAGGCAGACACGCAGAGAAAGCAGCTTTTTGGGATTCATGGGCAGCAATGGGACCTGCTTGGGGTATGATTGGAACTCTGATTGGTCTTGTAAATATGTTGAAAAAACTGGATGATGTTGCTTCAATTGGTCCCAATATGGCAGTTGCCTTGATTACTACCTTCTATGGTTCATTAATTGCAAACTGGATATGTACTCCGATTGCAACAAAATTAAAACAAAACAGTGCAAAAGAGATCATGGTGAAAGAAGTTATGGTGGAGGGTTTACTTTCCATACAGGCAGGTGAAAATCCTAGAGTTATTGAGGAAAAATTAAAATCCTTCCTGTCACCAGCCCGCAGAGCGAAGTTAAATGAAGAAAGTGGTGAAGCGATTGGCTAGAAAGAAGAAAGAAAGTAGCGGTGGTGGTGAAATCGCTCCATGGATGGCTACTTTTGCAGATTTAATGAACCTTTTGCTATGCTTTTTTGTATTATTATTCTCTTTGTCAACAGTAAGTGAGCAAAAGTTTGAAGATGTTTCTATTTCCATGGCCAATTCCTTTGGAGTTTTTGAAGGTGGCGGCAGTGATATTGATGGAAAGGGTAGATTAATATCAGCAGGTGTTTCTCAATTAACTGATTTAAGTCAATTTATTAATGACATGGGAAGAGCTTCCGATGGGTCAAGTGATTCAAGTAATGATGCAAATTCGAATGATTCGTCGAAAAATGCATCAGCTTCTCAGGAGGTTATGGATACTAAGGCTAATTCAGAGGGGGTTCAAGACGGTACAAAAGGAGCAGACACCCCTATGGATAATAACAGTCAATCCATTAAAGAAGCCTTATCCTTATTGCAAGCGCAGATGAAAGATGAAACAAAGAATATGTATAATAAAACCTCTAATCTAGCTGAAAAATATGATTTACAGGATTATGTTGAACTAAGCTTGGATCCGAATTATCAATATGTCCAGTTAACCATCAGAGGCTCTGTACTTTTTGATTCGGGTAGTGCGGATATCAGAGAAGAGGCATATTCTATTTTTAATAATTTAGGAAAAATATTAGAGAAATTTGAAGGGCATTCGATTGAAATAACCGGACATACGGATAATATGCCGATCTCTAATTCTAATTATAGAGACAATAACTGGCTGTCCTCTGCCAGAGCTTTAAATGCGGCAGAATATTTGATCGATAAATGTGGTATTGATCCGGATTACTTGAAATATTCCGGAAGAGGAGAATATGATCCGATTGCGAATAATTCGACAGCAGCGGGTAGAGCTAAGAATCGAAGAATTGAGATTAAGGTATATAATCGATATTATAATAATTAAAGATTATTATAATGAAAGATAAGATGCAATAATTAAGGGGGATATCTGATGAAGAAGAACATATTGACAATAATTATCATGGCAATCACACTCATCAATACAGTTCTGTTAGCGATGCTGATTTTTGTGATTGTGCCAACCTCTAATAAGACAAATCAATTAGTTACAAAAGTGGCATCCATTGTTGATTTGGAGTTGGAAGATACTCAGGAGGAAAAGCCGAGTGTATCCGATATTGTTACTCAAAAATATGAAGATAAGCTTACCATCAAGCTCGACAGCAGCAGTTCGGAACCGCATTATGCAATTTTGTATGTGTCCTTATCAATGAATAGTAAACATGAGGACTATGAGCTTCTAAAAGATAAGGTTACAGAGAATGAAAACCCGGTTTTGGAGATCGTTACTGAAGAGTTTGGAAAATACAGTATTGATAATGTACAAGATTACAAGGAAGAAATCAGGCAACAGGTATTAACTAGAATTCAGGAATTGTTTCAATCAGATTTTATTATCAATGTTTCTTTCGGAAATGTAGTGTATAATTAGTCATTAAAATACGGGCATGAATTTTGTAAGTTTAAATGGAAATTTAATGCTTGAACAAGAAAAATGATGATTTTATTGAAAATTTATGTTATCATGTTACTAGTATGACGGGAGGTAAAGATCATGGGCGATGTCCTATCCCAAAGTGAGATAGATAATCTGCTTGCAGCGCTCTCTAGCGGTGAACTAGATGCGGATGAGTATAAACAGACGACGGAAAAGCAGGTTAAAAATTATGATTTCGCCAGACCATCAAAGTTCTCCAAAGAACATTTACGTACATTAAACATTATCTTTGAACATTATGGAAGACTGTTATCTACGAATCTTCCTGCATATTTAAGAAAAAATGTTCAGGTTGAAGTGATAAACTCTGAAGCAGTGCAATATTCAGAATTTACTAACGCCCTATCAAATCCGGTTTTATTAGGAATTGTTGATTTTTCCCCTCTGGAGGGAAATATTATCATCGAATTAGCAGATAATCTAGGATATGCAATTGTAGATCGAATGTTGGGTGGCGGAGGTTATCCTCTGGAAAAGGCAAGAGATTTTTCGGAAATCGAATTATCAATTATGGAGCGTATTTTCAACATCTGTACGAATTTGTTGCGAGAACCATGGGCTAATGTAATACAACTTCAGCCAAGGTTGTTGCGGATTGAGACAAATTCACAGTTTGCTCAAATTATTTCACCAAGTGAGATGATATCAATCGTAACATTAAATATAAAAATAGGTAATATTGAAGGAATGATGAATATATGTCTGCCCTATGTATGCTTAGAAAAAGTAATCGATAAGCTAAATACAAAATATTGGTATTCTACGATGCAGCTTACGGATGACAAATCCTATCAGGATGTTATCGAATCAACTATTTCGAAAGCACGGATACCCATTAAAGCGGTATTGGGGAAAAGCACGATATCCGTTAACGACTTTATGAACATGCAAAAAGGCGACATAATAAAATTAAATTCGAAATCAGAAGATGAATTGGCCATCTATGTGGGCAACTTATATAAATTTACCGCACTTCCTGGTGCATCCTCGGGTTCCTATGCGGTAAAGATTTCATCTATCATCAGAGGAGAGGAGTAACAGGCTATGGATGGAATGCTATCTCAAGAAGAGATTAATGCCCTGCTAAATGGTATGGGTGCAGATGATTCGGGAACCGGTGAGCCAAAAGAGCAATTAACCGATGCCGAAAAGGATGCAATTGGTGAGATATCAAATATCAGTATGGGAACTGCAGCTACTACACTGTTTTCACTGGTAAACCAGAGAGTAAATATTACGACACCAGTTGTTGAATATGCAAATTGGAAAGATGTTGTCAACAGCTATGATAAACCCTGTGTATTTATACAAATTTACTATCAGGATGGATTAGATGGAAATAACATCTTGATTCTGAAAGAAAATGATGTTAAAATCATCACCGACTTAATGATGGGAGGGGATGGAACTAATATATCCGGGGAACTGACGGAATTGCATTTGAGTGCAATTAGTGAAGCAATGAACCAAATGATGGGTTCTGCTGCAACTTCTATATCCTCCATGTTAGAAAAGAGGGTAGATATCAGTCCACCGACTGCTGCTGTGATTGATTTATATGAACATATGAATGGAGAGAACATTGCTGAATTCTTACAAGGAGAATTTGTTCGAGTATCATTTCATATGGAAATTGGAGATTTAGTCGACAGCGTATTGATGCAGTTATATCCCTTCGAATTTGCTAGAGACTTGTATAAGCAATTTGTTCAAGCAACATCGATGGAACCGGATGTTCCGACCAGGCCGGCAGCGGATAGTACGGCAAAGAAAGCTGAAACACCGCCACCCCAGATGCAGGTGCAGCAGCCTCAGATGCAACAAGCACAGATGCAGCAGCCACAAATGCAGATGCAACAGCCTCAGTATAATCCGTATCAGCAGATGATGATGCCAGGACAAATGCCATACATGATGCCTCAGATGCCGCCAATGCAGCCGGTGCAGGATGTTAATGTACAACCAGTACAATTCACTTCCTTTTCTCCTATGATGAGTGGGGTGGTTCAACCGGAAAACATTGATTTGTTGATGGATGTACCATTGGAGGTTACGGTTGAACTTGGTAGAACCAGTAAATCAATAAAGGAAATTCTGGATTTTACACCAGGTACGATTATTGAACTAAACCGTTTAGCGGGTGAACCGATTGATGTATTGGTAAATGGTAAATTCGTAGCTAAGGGTGAAGTTGTTGTTATGGAAGAAGCCTTCGGTATCCGAGTAACGGAAATCATAAAGCAAAAAACAAGTTAGTTAAGAAATTATAAACACAAGAAGATGGGAGAAATTAGTATGGCGAAGAGTATATTAATATGCGATGATGCAGCTTTTATGAGAATGATGATCAAGGATATTTTAACTAAAAACGGCTATAATATCGCAGGAGAAGCAGAGAACGGCCTGAAGGCAGTAGATAAGTATCAGGAAACAAAGCCGGATCTTGTTATGATGGACATTACGATGCCTGAGATGGACGGTATTCAAGCCCTTAAGAAAATTAAAGCTGTAGATCCGAGTGCAAACGTTATTATGTGCTCAGCTATGGGACAGCAAGCGATGGTTATTGAATCAATTCAATCAGGTGCTAAGGACTTTATTGTAAAACCATTCCAAGCAGATAGAGTATTGGAAGCAGTTAAGAAAGCAGTAGGTTAATAAAAGAATGCAACATAAAACTATTGTCATTTTAGATAGTATATTATCACAGCTGAAAACAACACCAACACCAGCCGCTAACGACACAGAGAGTAATGTGGCTGCCGGAGTATCAAATTCAGTGTCTACATGGGATAGTTTTATTCAAATGTTGGGTTTGGTCATCTTGCTAATCGTTATTCTAATAGCGGCATACTATACCACCAAATTTATTGGTGGTATGAAGCAAGGACAACTAAAACACAGCAATTTCCAGGTGATTGATGCTTACCGTATCGGCCCGAATAAAGTGATTGAGATTGTAAAAGTTGCAAATAAGTATCTTGTCATTGCAATTGGAAAGGATTCGATTAACTATATTACGGAACTTGATGAAGCGGAAGTGCTCATTAAATCAGAACCGGGAATAGAGGTACAATCCTTCACACAGACACTTGATAAGTTGAGAAACGGCTTTAATCCTAGGAATAAGTAAAGGTTGGTATTCATGAACACAAATGTGAAAAAACTTTTTAGTAGAAAACCAGCAGTAATTGTAATACTTCTTGTAATATGCTTTTTAGCGGCGTTTAAAGGTAGTACAGCTTATGCAACGACTGTGAAGGACACGGTAACGAATTCTACGAATGACAATGGTAATAATGTTACGGGAGCTTTGGGACCCCTGGAATTTACATTAAATACGGATGAGGATGCTAATTCGCTGTCATCCTCATTACAGATGTTAATGGTTCTAACGGTAATCAGTCTGGCTCCTTCCATATTAATCATGGTAACTTCTTTTACCAGGATTATCATTGTTCTGCATTTTGTCAGATCTGCGTTAGGTCTGCAGACGACTCCTCCAAACCAAATTATCGTTGGTTTATCCTTGTTTTTAACCTTCTTCATTATGTCACCCATTTTTACGAAGGTTAATACGGATGCAATCCAACCCCTAGCCAAGGGGACAATAACACAGGAAGAAGCTTGGGATGCAGGAGTTGCACCGATCAGAACCTTTATGCTGGAGCAAGTCAGAGCAAAAGATTTAAGATTATTTATGGATATCGCGGATATTGATAGAAGTAATTTACAATCCTTGGATGAAATCCCGATTACTGTTATTATACCTTCCTTTATCATCAGTGAGTTACAAAAAGCCTTTATTATTGGTTTTCTAATTTATATACCTTTTATTGTCATCGATATGGTAGTTGCATCTACGTTAATGTCTATGGGTATGATGATGCTGCCACCAACAACAATTTCAACTCCTTTCAAAATATTATTATTTATTATGGCTGACGGTTGGAATTTGGTAATTGGTGAGGTGGTCAAAACATTCTACAAATGATTCATGGTACAATTCGGTGATAGAGTTTTTGGCCAGTGGATAATGAGAAGAAGCATAAGAAAAGGTTTTGTTCAAAGATTCAAGACCTATTCATTTCCGGAATAGGTCATTAAGTTTGTGAAAGGCATGGGAGTCATTATGAATGAGGTTATCGTAATCGATATTGTTAGACAAGCGCTTTATATCATACTAAAGACATCTGCTCCGATGCTGTTAGTTTCACTAGTAGTAGGTTTAATTATCAGTATTTTGCAAACGGTTACTTCAATTCAAGAACAGACCCTCACATTTGTTCCTAAGTTGGTTGCAATTTTTATTGTTTTAATGCTGTTTGGAAGCTGGATATTAAATGAGTTAAGGGGTTATACCGTGGAGTTATTTTCTAACTTCAGCTATTATATTAATAATTTATGACGTTTACATTAGAGAATTTTGAAGCATTTTTATTAATACTTGTGAGGATTACCGGATTTGTATTTACGGCTCCTTTTTTTTCACTAAGAAATGTACCGAATCGAGTTAAAATTGGTTTAGCAATTTTTATGACCGCTATCTTATTCTATACAGTACCGTTTACATCACCGGAGTATGAAAGCGTAATTGATTATTCCATCATTATTATTAAGGAAGCCCTTGCAGGAGCAATCATGGGCTTTTTTGCAAATATAGCCTATCAGATTCTTTCCTTTGCCGGACAAATGATAGATACCGAGATTGGTTTCTCGATGATCAATGAAATTGATCCGACTTCTCAGGTTCAGACTACGATAACGGCCAATCTCTACGGATATATGGTATTATTAATGATGTTTATAACGAATTTACATCATTATTTTATCCGGGCAATCATAGATTCCTTCCAAATTATTGGGTTAGGAGAAGTGATCATTAATACCAATATTTACAAACTGATGATAACCTTTATTACAGATTATTTTATTATCGGCTTTCGTATTGTACTGCCTGTATTTGCAGCGATTCTAGTTGTGAATACAATATTGGCGATCTTAGTAAAAATTGCACCACAGATGAACATGTTCGTAATTGGTATGCAACTCAAGATTTTTGTTGGTTTATTTGTTATGATATTAATTATTGACATGGTTCCTTCTGTTGCGGATTTTATATTCAACGAAATGCTTACGTTATTGAAGGCATCCTTGGAGTTATTACATTAAGATATTTGTGGTCGGGATCAGATATGCAAAGAGCATATAGAAAGCAGGAACTACATAATGATACAGTTGAAAGATATTCAGTATGCTTCCTATCGGCTCTCATATAACCTTCAGTACTTTGCAGACGGGCCTGATAAAACGGAAGAGCCTACTGCAAAGAAATTATCAGATGCCCGTGATGAAGGGCAGGTTGCCAGAAGTAACGAATTGACTTCAGCATCAGGGCTAGCAGTCTTATTCATATGCTTAAAACTATTTGCCGGTTATATTGGGGGTCAATTCATACAGACGTATAAAAAAGGCTTTCATAATATTGATAAATATACCGGTGATGAGTTTTCAATCGCCATTGTAAGTACCTTATTAAGGGATGCATTTCTAGATATATTAATTATTTGTCTTCCTATCTTTGTTATTGCTGTCATAGTATCTTTTATTGTGGTACTGTTTCAGGTGAAATGGAAGATATCCTTAAAAACAATGGCACCAAAGTTTAGTAAAATAAATCCGATTTCAGGATTTAAAAAGATACTTTCAAAGGAAAAAATTATTGAAATTGTTATAGAGGTACTTAAGATTATCGTAATTTCATATATCGCTTATAGTACCTTAAAGGATGAGTGGGCAATGCTGTTCCAGTTATATGATATGAAGCTGGAGCAGGCGATTATTTTAATAGGAAATCTTGTCATCAATCTTGGTCTGGAAATAAGTCTTATATTTTTAGTCATAGGGGTTGGAGATTTAATATATCAAAAGTTTAAATTTAAAAAAGATATGAGGATGTCAAAACAGGAAGTTAAGGATGAGTTTAAAAACAGTGAAGGCGATCCTCAAGTCAAAGGTAAAATCAAACAAAGGATGAAGGAATCATCGATGCGCCGTATGATGCAGAATTTACCCAAGGCAGATGTTGTTATAACGAACCCGACGCATCTGGCGGCTGCAATTCAATATGATAGAGAATCCAGTTCTGCTCCGGTGTTACTAGCCAAGGGTGCGGATCATCTTGCGGAAAAAATGAAAGAGATTGCAAGAGAAAATCAGATTGAGATCGTGGAAAATAAACCGTTAGCAAGAATGCTTTATTATAATGTTGAGATTGGGGAGGAGATTCCTTCCGAACTTTATCAGATGACAGCGGAAGTACTCGCTTATGTATACGGTTTAAAGAATAAGGCAGTGTAAGAGTCTGACTTGCTGCTTGACTTATGATATAAAGGTGCAGTATCTGCGCTATTTACATGGAATTAATGGGATTTTATGTTCTTTTTCTATTAGTAGTTTAATGTGACTTGTCAGGAGGATTGAGGTATGAAACGTAACGATATGATAGTTGGTTTGTTCTTGCTGTCAGCAGTCATCTTTTTGATAATACCTATGCCTTCGATATTGCTGGATATATTACTGGCTTTAAATATATCAATAGCAATGGTGGTTTTATTTAACGCGATGTTTGCGAAAGATGTACTTAGTATGTCTGCCTTTCCAACCATACTACTCTTTACAACCATATTCCGCATTTCCTTAAATGTATCCAGTACAAAATTAATTTTATCTACTGGTGAACCAGGAAACGTAGTTGAGACCTTCGGTCAGTTTGTTGGTGGCGGAAATCTCATTATCGGTATTATCATATTCATTATTTTAATTATTGTACAATTCATGGTAATCAATAAAGGATCTGAACGTGTTGCTGAGGTTACGGCTCGATTTACTCTGGACGCAATGCCAGGTAAACAGATGGCAATTGATGCTGACTTAAATACCGGAGCGATTAATGATGCTGAGGCAAAGACTCGCCGAGAGAAAATTCAAGAGGAAGCAGCTTTCTTTGGCTCCATGGATGGTGCTACCAAGTATGTTAAGGGAGATGCAATTGCCGGTTTGATTATTACCATAATCAATATGATCGGCGGTACAGTAATGGGAATGTTCTACCTTGGATACGAGGCAATGGACGCATTCCAGCATTTTGCTATCCTGACGATTGGTGACGGTCTGGTAAGTCAGATTCCTTCCTTGATGATATCTTTAGCAACCGGTATTCTTGTAACTAAGGCATCGAAGGAAGCAGACTTTGGAGATATGCTGATGAAACAGCTGTTCTCCATTCCAAAGGTATTATATATGGTCGGAGGAAGTTTGATTGGTCTTGGTTTATTAACGCCACTGAACGATATTTTATTTCTGGCTTATGGAATTATCTTTATTATTTCAGGAAGGGCAATTGCCGGCAAGATTGAAGAGGCGCAGATCGAGCAAGAGGTTTCCACAGATGAGGTCTCTGCCAATGAAATTAGAAAGCCCGAAAATGTGGTATCTTTATTACAAGTTGATCCAATTGAATTAGAGTTTGGATATGGTATTATTCCTCTTGCTGATACAAATCAGGGCGGTGATTTACTCGATCGTGTTGTATTGATCAGAAGACAGATAGCACTGGAGCTTGGATGTGTTGTTCCGATGATACGTTTGCGAGATAATATTCAGTTAAATCCAAATCAATATATTATAAAAATTAAAGGAATTCAGGTTAGTGAAGGCGAAATTCTTTTTGATCATTATATGGCAATGAACCCTGGCTATGTAGAAGAAGAAATAACAGGAATCCCTACCTTCGAGCCTTCTTTCCATCTTCCGGCGATATGGATCACGGAAGGGCAACGGGAAAGAGCAGAAACCCTTGGCTATACTGTTGTTGATCCTCCCTCAATCATTGCAACTCATTTAACAGAGGTGATTCGCTCACATATCTATGAGCTGCTTACCAGACAGGATGTTCAACATCTTGTGGACAATATCAAGGATTCCCATTCCACTCTTATCAGCGAGCTTGTGCCTAAGCTGCTGAATATTGGTGAGATTCAAAAGGTTCTTCAGAACTTACTTCGAGAAGGGGTATCCATCAGGGATTTAGTGACGATATTCGAAACGTTAGCGGATTATGCACCTACCTCCCGTGACACAGATGTACTTACGGAGTATGCAAGACAAAGTTTAAAACGTGCAATTTCGAGTAAATATTTCCCTTCAAATGAGATGACCAGCGTAGTTACTTTAGATCCTAAGGTGGAGCAGGAAATCATGGGATCTGTGAAACAATCAGAACAGGGAGCATTTTTAACACTTGATCCAAGTATAACAAGAGAAATCATGGAGTCAGTTCAGGCAGAGGTACATAAGTTGGAGGAACTTGGAAAGAATCCGATTGTTATAACTTCTCCAATTGTGCGGATGTATTTCAAGCGTTTAACTCAGGATTATTTTAAGGATTTAATTGTAGTATCTTATAATGAAATAGACTCCAATGTTGAATTACAGTCGGTAGGGATGGTGACAGTATAGTGATTATCAAAAAATTTCAAGCAAATACGGAGACAGAAGCAATCCTGCTAGCCAAAGAAGAACTTGGCAAGGATGCTATTGTCATGAATATAAAGACAGTATCTCCGAAAGGCATTCATAAATTATTTCGTAAACCGCTTGTTGAGATTACAGCCGCTGTTGATGAGAATATAACTTATCGTAATGATAGAGTGAAAACAGTAACGCCAATACAAGCAGCATCACAGAGAAAAACAATGATGCCGGATATCATCTATGATGAGCCGAAGGATCATAATGGAGGCCAACTACCGGGAGATATCCCCGCAGCTTCCTCTGCGATTGAGTTAAAACTAAATAATCTGCAAAGTCTTCTAGAGAAGCAGATGATGGAGAAGGAAAAAGAACTACAGGAAAAGCAGGATGCAAAGGCAGCTTTAGAAACGAATAAGAATCTTGCATGCATTCAGTTAATCTATAACCAACTTATTTCAAATGAAGTTGATGAAAAATATGCAAATCAGATTATTTCAGAAATAGAAGGTACTTTAAAGAAGGATGCTTCTATGGATAATATCCTGGCCAGTATTTATCAGAAAATTATATTAAAGCTGGGTCAGCCGAGGATGATCAGTGCTGATGGAAAGACTCCGAAGTTTATCTTCTTTATAGGGCCAACGGGTGTGGGAAAGACCACAACGATTGCAAAGATTGCTTCTAAGTTTAAAGTAAGTGAAAAGTCAAAAGTGGCGTTTTTAACTGCAGATACCTACCGTATTGCTGCAGTTGAGCAGTTGAGAACCTATGCTAATATATTAGGAATTCCCCTTAAGGTGATCTATTCTGATGATGAAATGCGACAGGCGAAAGAGGAGTTTGCTGATTTTGACCTGATATTCGTGGATACAGCAGGCCGCTCACATCGAAGTAAGGAACAAAGAGATGATATCGAATCTTTGATTAATGTTATTCCAGAAGAGGAACGTGAGATTTATCTGGTTCTGAGCGCAACAACAAAATACCGAGACTTAATTAAAATTACAGAAGCTTATTCTGAGATCATTAATTATAATCTTATTTTTACAAAGTTAGATGAGACAGGAACGATTGGGAACCTCTTCAATATACGAATGCTAACAGAGGCACCATTGTCCTATGCTACTTTTGGGCAGAATGTACCGGACGATATCTCACGTGTGGATGCTCAAAATATAGCAAAACAGTTACTGAGGGGACAGTAAGGAAAAAGAAATAACTCACTTTGATTATAAGATGCCGTAATGTGGTGTCGTGGAGGCTAATTATGGATCAGGCTGAAAAGTTAAGGAAGATTATCAGGGAGCAGACCACACCCAGAAGGGTTGCAAGGGTAATTACTGTTACGAGTGGAAAAGGTGGAGTAGGTAAATCAAGTATATCGGTTAATCTTGCTATTGCATTAAGCCGCTTAGGAAATCGTGTTATTGTATTAGATGCGGATTTTGGACTGGCAAATGTGGAGGTTATGCTTGGAATAAGACCTCAGTATAATCTTGCGGACCTGATGTTTCGAGGCAAGAACTTATCTGACATTATAACGGAAGGTCCTGAGAATATCGGTTTTATTTCAGGAGGTTCAGGAATACAAGAATTAACGAACCTGTCAAGAGATCAGATCGTTTATTTGATTCAGAAACTTGTGGAACTGGATGAGAGGGCTGATATCATTATTGTTGATACCGGAGCTGGTATTTCGGATTCTGTATTGGAATTCGTGGCAGCAAGTTCAGAGGTCTTGCTGGTTGCAACACCGGAACCGACCTCTATTACCGATGCATATGCATTATTAAAGACCTTAAATAGAAAGACAGATGTTTCCTTAGAGAAAACCGTAATAAAGATGATTGCAAACAGGGTTGACTCTTATGAGGATGGTAAAGAGTTATATGACAAGCTTAGCTTAGTTGTTAGTAAATTTCTGGATTTAAAATTGGAGTTCTTGGGGTCTGTTCCTTCGGATACCTCTGTGTCAAAAGCGGTTATGAAACAAAAACCTGCGATGATGCTTTATCCAAATTCTGATTTCACATTTTCACTAACTTCCTTTGCCCATAGTTTAAGTGAGCATACAACAAATGATGAGACACAGAATAAAAAAGGAATAGCACAACTTTTCACTAATTTACTAAGGTCAAGAATTCGAAAATAAGCAGGCATTTTTACCGAAGGAATTCTATCGGAGCCGTACGCAGCAGGTTCTAATCATGCACCTTGTGCCAGAATAGATTGAGCTTGCGGACATTAGTATAATTAAAGGAGTGTTAAATCCTGTGGGAGGAAAAACATGCTGCGTGAAGTATTAAATTATGGTGATAAAATTGATATTAAACCAATAGATATATCTGGTCGTGAAGTACATAACGCGAGGACTTTTGCAAGCCAATTAGTAGATTTTGTGGATTTAGATGTTATTAGCATTGCAGCGCCAATTCTGTATGGAAAAGCATTAGTTTTAGGTGTTGGAGCTAATTTTAGCCTATTCTTCTACACAAAAAAAGGCTTGTATCAGGGGAACTGTGTAGTATTAAGTAATCACAAAGAAAACAATATTATTGTATCTAATGTACAGATAATTTCAAACTTAGTAAAAGTTCAACGAAGACAATTTTACCGTTTTGAATGTATCTATGAGATCGATTATCGTGTAGTTACCTTGGATGAGGAAATGCTAGATAGAAAATGGAAGGCAAATGATTTTGCAAATGACGAAGAACGAAACGAGTGCAAGAAGAAATTAAGCCAGTTTAACAAAGACTGGATTCATGGTGATATTATAGATATTAGTGGTGGTGGAGCAAAATTTTACTCAAAATTCCTACATAAGCAAGGCGATAAGCTACTAATTAAAATAACAGTTAGTGTTGGTAATCGTATCATAAAAATGGAGCCGGGAGCACAGGTCATTGCCTCTGATAAAATTGAAAATAGAATTGGTGTATTCGAGCATAGAGTGCAATTTATGGATATTTCTCCGAAGGATAGAGAACACCTGATTAGGTTCATTTTCGAACAGGAACGCCGTCTAAGAAGAAATGAAAAGGAAAGGTAAAGTCGAAGAATGAAGAAAAATATTTTAATAATAGATGACTCTGCACTCATGAGAAGGGTGATTTCTGATATAATAAACGCAGATGATCGGTTCCAAGTTACTGAAGTGGCGGTAAACGGACTGGATGGGTTAAATGTACTGCTTAGTAGAGGCAAAGATTTTGATGCAGTTCTTCTGGATATTAATATGCCTAGAATGAATGGATTAGAGCTGTTAGCGGAACTAAAGAAGCGGGGCATGAAAACAAAAGTAATTATCGTTAGTACCATAGCAACAAAGGATGCGAAGGAGACAATTTATGCATTAGAGCTTGGAGCATTTGATTTTGTGACAAAGCCTGAGAGCTATTTAGAGGTGAAGAGCAATCAATTCTCCAACAACATTTTATCCTGTTTAGCAACCGCAACTCAAGTGGAGGCTAAAGTTGAGCGGGAGCAAGAAGAAGGAAAGCCGGATACTCGTAATCTAGTGAGACAATTAGCTCAGAAAAGAAAACCGGTACAATTACCTCAGAATGCAACCAAGTTAGTAGCTCTAGCATGCTCAACTGGCGGACCCAAAGCGCTACATACAGTAATACCAAGTCTACCTAAGAACCTGGATGCCAGTGTACTTATTGTACAACATATGCCAGGCGGATTTACAAAGTCCCTTGCAGACCGATTAAATGAACTTAGCCAGGTTGAAGTAAAGGAGGCAGAGGATGGCGAAATTCTTCGCAAAGGAACCGTTTATATTGCAAAAGGCGGATATCAAATGAGGCTGAAAAAGCAAACAGACGGACAGTATTATCTTTCTGTTACGAAGGAGCCGGCAAGACATGGGCTATTACCCTGTGCAGATATTATGTACGAGTCCTTGGTAGACACTAATTTTGATCAGATTACCTGTGTTGTATTAACAGGTATGGGCGGTGACGGAACCGCTGGAATAAGACAACTAGGAAAAAAACAAAATATTTATGTGATTGCACAGAATGAAGAGACAAGTATCGTCTATGGAATGCCAAAGGTCATTAAAGAAGCTGGGCTAGTGGATGAAGTTGTTCCTTTAAATGAAGTATCTGGTGCCATTGCAAGAAATGTGGGGGTGTGATAAATGGACGTAAGTCAATATCTTGAGATATTTATTGAAGAAGCAAAAGAACATTTGCAAAATTTGAATGAACATTTATTAGTATTAGAGCGTGAACCAGAAAATGAAAATACGATTAATGAAATTTTCCGTGCAGCTCATTCTTTAAAGGGCATGTCCGGTACAATGGGTTATAAAAGAATGCAGCGTTTGACCCATGATATGGAAAATGTGTTTTCAGAGATCCGTAATGGTAAGATGAAGGTATCCTCGAATTTGGTTGATGTATTATTTAAGGGCTTGGATGCCTTGGAAGCATACCTTACTAACATTCAATCAGAAGCTAATGAAGGTGAGGATGACAACGAAGATATTATTAATGCATTAAATGATATCTTAAATGCAGGACTTGGTAAAACTACGGAAGCTAATGTCACCGTAAAGGCTGCTGAAGTTAAACCGGTAGTAGCTGGGGGACAGACTGACCATGGCAAGATGAAGTTTTTCGATGTAAAAATTGAAGAGCATGAAAAGAAGGCAATGGTGAAAGCAGGTACCATTGGACTGAATGTAGTTGGACTTACGGTATATATTCAGGAGTATTGTGTATTAAAGGGTGCCAGAGCCTTTATGGTAAACCGCGCCTTAGAAGAATTCGGTGAAATTATAAAGCTGAATCCAAGTGCACAGGATCTGGAAGATGAGAAGTATGATTTTGAATATTCTGCATTTATTATTACGAAAGAAACACCGGACAAGCTGGCAAAAATTGCCGCAAATGTATCTGAAGTCAAAGAAGTAGTTGCAGATTATTACAAATTATCAGATGACGATGTTGTAACATTTTCTAAGCAGATAACTCAGGAGGAAGCAAAGGTTGTACAGGTACAGGCAAGTGAAGCTGTCTCCTTAAAATCAGGTTCTGCTGCAGCTGCAGCAAAACAGCCTGCTAAACCTGTTGCAAACCGTTCTGTTCGAGTTGATATTGAAAAATTAGATGTTTTAATGAATCTGGTCAGCGAGTTGATTATTGCTAAGAATGGTCTTGTATCCATTAGTGATTCTAACGATACGACCTTGGATAATACCTTCCATGAACAGATCGAATATTTGGAGAGAGTTACAACTAACCTTCATGAATCGGTTATGAAAACCAGAATGGTACCGATTGAAAGTGTTGTTAACCGTTTCCCTAGAATGATCCGAGATTTGTCTAAGAAACTGGATAAAGAAATGGAACTTTACATGACTGGTGAAGAGACCGAGCTTGACCGTACAGTAATTGATGAGATCGGCGATCCGTTAATGCACTTACTTCGTAATGCAGCTGATCATGGTCTGGAGAGTAATGCAGAAAGAGCGAAGAAAGGCAAAAACCCCATTGGCTCTATCTATCTGGATGCATATCAGGATGGTAATAACGTTGTAATTGAAGTACGTGACGATGGCGCCGGAATCAATACTGAGAAGATAAAGTCAAAAGCAATTGAAAAGGGCAAGATCACGGAAGAACAAGCTGCCAGGATGACCGATAAAGATATTATTGATATCTTATTCCAACCAAGCTTTTCAACGGCTGATACCGTGACGGACGTATCCGGACGCGGTGTAGGTCTAGATGTTGTAAAAACTAAAATTGAAGCCTTGGGTGGAGAGATTGAAGCCAAAACAAAGCTTGATGAGGGCTCTAATTTCATCATCCGATTACCGTTAACCTTGGCGATCATTCAAGCCTTAATGGTTATTATCGGTGAAGAAAAATATGCCCTACCATTAGGAAGCATCCAAACTGTTGAAGACATACCAAGTTCTGAGTTTAAGGATATACAAGGAAAAGAAGTAATTAATTTAAGAGGAAGTGTCGTTCCAATTGTACGCCTAAGTAAAATTCTGGGTTGCAAAAAGCCGGAAAAAGAGCCAGAGGAGCTTCTCGTTGTTATTGTTAAGAAGGGTGAAAGACTCGCTGGTATGGTTGTAGATGAATTGATTGGACAGCAGGAAATCGTTATTAAATCCATTGGTAAGTATATCAAGAACCATAAGATCATCAGCGGAGCTACCATTCTCGGTAATGGTGAGGTGGCTTTAATTCTGGATGTCAATTCATTAGTGTAGGGAGGAATTGTGATGGCAGCTTTAGATTCAAAGCAATATATTATAGCATATCTTAATAATCAGCCATTTGGCATTGATATTAAATACATAGACAATATTATCGTATTGCAAAGTATAACAAGAGTACCAAAGGCTCAGCCTTATTTTAAGGGTATCGTCAACCTGCGTGGTGAGATCGTTCCAGTAATGAGCTTAAGAAACCGATTAGAATTACCAGAAGTGGAATACACTCCAAAGGCCAGAATTATTATTGTAAGACCTGAACTACAAGCGGCTCCGGTTGGAATCATTGTGGATGAGGTGAAAGAAGTAATTACTTTGGATGCGAATGCAATTGAAAAAATGAATTATGATGAAAGTGATATCAAGGGCAGCTTTAGCAAGGGTGTTGGAAAATACGGCAATGAATTGATTAATCTTTTAAATATCCCGGTAGTTATTGTTGATAAGGAAATTGTATCATAAATATTAAATAATGTGAGGTGTATGTGGTGTCCCAGATTAATTTAAACCAGATCGATAATATGCAATATGATGTACTGAAGGAAATAGGAAATATTGGTGCAGGGAATGCCACAACAGCTCTCTCACAGATGATCAATTCAAAGATTGATATGAAGGTTCCAAAAGTTGATTTACTGGAATTTAAAGAACTTTCAGATATTGTCGGTGGTGCAGAGAATATTGTAGTAGGTATATTATTTACCCTTGAGGGGCAAATTGATGGCATGATGATGTTTATGATGGACATGGATGCGGCCAAGCATTTAGTGAATTTATTGCTGGGCGGCGCTTATGGATCTGAGTCTGGAGAATTTTCTGAAATGGAACGTTCTGCACTCAATGAGATCGGAAATATCATAGCAGGTGCATATTTATCATCACTGTCTTCCTTAACTAATTTATTAATTACATCAAGTATTCCCTATATGGCAATTGATATGTCAGGAGCAATTTTAAGCGTACCTGCCATTGAATTTGGAAAAATTGGTGATAAAGCATTACTGATTGAGACTGAATTCGGAGATGCAGACAATGCAGTCAATGGATTTTTCATATTAATCCCGACAATTGATTCCTACAGAGCTATATTATCATCCTTAGGGTTATAGGTGAATACATGAGTGAAATGATAAAGGTAGGTATGGCGGACTCTAATGTGTGTATATCGCCTAATGCAATAACAACCTTGGGACTTGGTTCCTGTGTCGGTATTGTATTATACGATCCGATTCGGAAGATCGCTGGAATGGTTCACGTTATGCTGCCAGACAGTACAAAGATAATAAATAATGAAAACAAAGCAAAGTTTGCTGATACCGGAATTGATTTACTAATTAGTCAGATGATTGCGATCGGAGCAGAAAGAAGAAGTCTGGTTGCTAAAATAGCCGGAGGTGCCCAGATGTTCGCCTTCAGTGCTAACAATGATATGATGCGGATTGGTGATCGAAATGTAGAAGCAACCAAACATAAATTAAACGAATTGGGAATTTCCTTGAAAGCTGAAGATACGGGAGCCAATTACGGTAGAACAATTGAATTTTATCCTGAAACTGGAATATTACTTATTAAATCTGTAGGTAAAGAAAAAAAGACAATATAAGTTATCGGAAGTTGCATTGTACTTCCGATAAAAGGCGCTGAATATGCGCCGTGCATCTCGATTACAGGAACAGGAACTTAGTTCCTGTAATATAAGTTATCGGAAGAGGGCAGGCTTTTTTTTGATTGCCTCCTTCTTTTACGAATGGAGGGATAAATACGAAGGAACGATATATACCGCCATTTATCACATTGGTCGCAGCAGCTATTACAAGTGTGATCAACATCATTAATCAAGTAGAAATTGTTACTGCTTTCAAACGTTTACTTTTGGTTATCATCATTTTTTATATTCTGGGATTGATAGTAAAAGCAGTGATTAAAGTGGCACTTACGAAATTTGCTAAAAAAGAACAAACAGAGGAAAAGCAGGAAGAAGAGCAACAACCGGAAGAAGAATAGAAGGACTTCTGTATAAATAATTAGGTGGATTTCAGGAGGAGCTATGAACGCAGACTACAAACAAAAGCTCTGGGAAGAGTATGCAAAAAAAAGAACTCCAGAACTTCAGGAAAAAATAATAATTGAATATGCAGGATTAGTAAAATTGGTAGCAGGCCGGTTAAGCATGTATTTAGGATACAACGTGGAATACGATGATTTAGTTGGTTATGGTACCTTTGGCTTAATTGACGCAATCGATAAATTTGATTATTCTAAAGGTGTCAAGTTCGAAACCTATGCCTCGCTTCGGATCAGAGGTGCAGTCTTAGATCAAATTCGCAAGATGGACTGGATACCCAGAAGTATCAGGCAAAAGCAAAGAAAAATGGATTTGGCTTACCACAATTTAGAAGTGAAATATGGACGAATGGCTAGCGATGAAGAAGTAGCGGGTGAATTAGATATATCGGTGGAGGAGTTTGAGAACTGGCAGAATCAGACCAAAGTTTCTAATATTATTTCCTTGGATGAATTTATGGATCAAGGCTCGGAATCGAAAGTAGAACAAAGTTTAAAAGCGGAGTTTGATCAACCGGATCGAATCGTGGAGAAGCAGGAATTAAAAGAAACATTAATAAAAACTTTGGAGACTCTAACAGAAAAGGAAAAAAAGGTAATTATTCTCTATTACTATGAAGAACTAACCTTAAAAGAAATCAGTCGTATTCTGGAAGTATCGGAGTCGAGGATTTCTCAATTGCATACGAAAGCATTACAGAAGATGAAGTTGCGACTCGGAAATAATAATATGGAGCTCTTTGCTGGATATTAAAAGTGGTGTACCGTAAATCGGCGGTCTTGCTACAGAGGTCAACCGCATTGGGAGGCGGAAGCAGGGGGAATACGTAGGAGGAGAAACATGAGTGGGAAGAATGGTTACTTTCAGTTAGTTACAAAGGACGATGGAACTTATTTGAGACTCTATGAGCCGGAAGAAGCGGGAGAGCCTGTCTATTATGAAGAAATCAGTAATTATCTGATGGATCAGAAATTCTATGAATTTGATAAAATTGCTATTGGGAGAGCTTTAACATCCTTAAAGGGAATGGTTGAGGTTAAGATATCACCATTACCAATACCAAGGTTGGACGAGTATGTTTCCATTTATATTATGGAAGAGCGAATGTATGCCAAAGCAAGGTTTTATCCTCCTGCAAATGAAGGAATGTTATTATCGAAACAAGATATTATTAACGCAATGGTTCGCAGTGGGGTGAAGTACGGAGTTAATGAAGTAGAAATAAATAACTTTTTAGCGGAAAGAAAATATTGTACGGATTACATACTGGCTGAAGCAACTCATCCGGTACAAGGGCGGGATGCTATCATAACTTATCATTTTAATACAGATCTAAGTCTTAAGCCTAAGCGAAATGAAGATGGATCTGTGGACTTTCATCAGCTTGATATCATAAGTCACTGCAATAAGGGGGATTTACTGGCGACACTTACCCCGATGGAACTTGGTAAGCCGGGGATTGATGTATGTGGAACTGTAATTCGTCCCTTAAAAATAAATAATAAAGTGTTACGACATGGCAAAAACATTCAATTATCCCCCGATGGGTTAAAGATGTTTTCACAAGTTGATGGACATGTAACTTTAACTGATGGCAGAGTATTCGTATCTGATACCTACGAAGTTCGTGCCGATGTGGATGCTTCTACGGGTGATATTGTTTATGAAGGTAATGTTGTCGTAAAAGGTAATGTGATTACCGGATATTCCATTCATGCCCGTGGTGATGTGGAAGTAAATGGTGTTGTAGAAGGCGCCTATATTGAAGCAGGAGGACAAATTGTCTTAAAGCGTGGAATGCAGGGGATGAACAAGGGAACCCTGAAGGCAAATGGGAATATAATATCAAAATTTTTAGAGAATGCGGAAGTAATATCCGGTGGTTATGTTTCAACAGAGTCGATCCTTCATTGCAAGGTTTCTGCAAAAGGAGACGTTATTGTAGGAGGAAAAAGAGGATTCGTTACAGGTGGGGAGATTCGGTCCGGATCTATGATTTCCGTAAGAACGGCGGGGTCAATGATGGGAACAGTAACCTTGCTGGAGGTTGGAATTGACCCTAAAGTAATTGCAGAATTTAGAGAACTTGAGAAAAATATTGCTAGCATGATGGCTGATAAGGAGAAGATAGCTCAGGCTTTAGTTTTATACCGAAAAAGGCTCTCCATGGGAATGCAGCTTACTGAGGAAAAGAAAGAATACCTAAAGCAGGTTACTCAGAACAATATCATGCTGGAAGCACAGATCAAGGAGTCACGGGCTCGTTACGAGATCCTGCGACTTGAGATAGATAATAAAAGCGCAGGCGTTATTAAGGTATCTGATATTGTATATCCCGGTACGAAGCTGGTAATATCAAATGTTAATTATTATGTACGTCAAGAGATACATCATAGCAAATTTGTCAGGGATCGTGCAGATATCAAAGTATTACCCATATAAGTCGTATCTTTAGTGAGGAGTGTTGTGTGAAAATGAATTTTCACACACAAATTTGTACCTGCGGCTCAAAGTTTGCAGTTACTTAGAAAGGCATGGTAATTAAGATGGCTGTTAACCGAATTGATCTTGTAAAGCTACCAGAGGTATCTCAGTATAAGCATATGGAAAATCAAAGAATACAGCATGCTCAGAATGTAATTGGTCAGAATTTTCAGAACTTGGTCGAGCAGCAGCATCAAAAACCCCAGGGTACGACGAAATCGGAAAATCCCGAACTTCATTATGATGCAAAAGAAAAAGGAAGCAATGAGTATGATTCTTCCCGCAATAAGAAGAAAAAAGGGAAGCAGGAAGAGAAGAAGAATACTAAGGTACCTCCGAGAAGCGGGGGATTTGATATAAAGATCTAATGCTTTATACGACAAAAGTCAGTGAATAAAATTCAATGAATCGGCTTTTGAACGAAAATCATCTAAGATTTATTAGAATGGAGATATACATGGGTCCGTTAGAAATTGTATTAATTATTATAGGTATTATCATTATTGTAGTAAGCTGTCGACTGATCGATAAAAATGGCAAGACGGATGGCAAGAATACTATGATTCCATTTTCTTTCGAGGATAATATATCCGAAGAGGATAAGAAAAAACTGATGGAGAAAATACAGGATCGTCTAAACGACATCAGCGAAGAGACAATTATAAGCACAGACGATACTTTGAGTAAGATTTCCAATGAAAAAATCATTGCAGTGAATGAATTTTCTGATCAAATTCTTGAGAAGATAAAGCGTAATCATGAGGAAGTAGTGTTCCTTTACAATATGTTAAATGATAAAGAAAAGGAATTAAAAGCTGCTGTTAAAGAAATTGATGTATCAAAAAAGAAGGTTCAGGATATTCTTGAAGGTAAAACAGCGATAGAAAAATTACAAGCATCTAAAGCTGTTAAGAATGTTATGCCCGATCAGGCAGTAGTAAAATCTCAGCTCACACAGAGTCAATTAAAAGATTCCCAAGCAATTTCGGAAGCTGAAATGCCCTCACTGAACAGTCTAAATTCGAACAATAATACACAAATTTTAGCTCTCTATTCTCAAGGAAAATCCGTAATGGAGATTTCTAAATTCCTGGGAATGGGTCAAGGTGAGGTTAAATTGGTGCTAGATTTGTTTAAAGGTAAGAAATAAGGGAAGGCTTGGTGCTGTGATGAAATTGAAATATTATATGAGGGGTCTGGGAATAGGAATTATTCTTACGACCCTCATCTTAACCTTAGGGAATAGAACAATATCTGATGAAGAAGTCGTGAAACGTGCTACTGCTCTTGGTATGAGTTTTGAGGATAAAGAGGATGATAAATTAAATGAGATGCTGGGAAATGAGGAGGTAACATCTCCCTCGCTAACACCTACGACTAATCCTATTTCGGAGCCAACTCCCACCATTGGTCTAGAACCTAGCCCAACAGTCACGATTGCCCCTACGAAAGCACCGGAACCAACGGTTGAACCGGAACCAACTACGGCACCGAAGCCGACCAGTGCTCCTGACAAAGGACAGGGAAAGAAGCAAACGATATCCTTTACGATTGAAAGAGGTATGGACTCCAAAGAGGTTGCCAATGTTCTGGTTCAGGTTGGGCTAATCCAGGATGCAAATGATTTTAATAAGTATATTATAAAAGTAGGAAAAGCCAGCAATATAAAGGCCGCAGATTTTAAGATCAAGGAAAATTCCAGCTATGATGAAATTATTAAGATGATTACTTTAAAATAGTACTTGCTATCGCAGAAGTGATATGGTATAATCTTGTAGTCATATTATAGGAACAGGTTTGTGTTCCTGTAATCGTGATACACAGCACGAATTAGTGCCTTTTATTGGAAGCAATTTATGTTCTGATAATTGACATGTATGGCGCGATTACAGCGCCTTTTATGAGAGGTTAAAGTTGACTTCTCATATCCTAATAATTAACACGCATATGGATTTTAGCAGTGGTGCCAATGAGCAATGGTCTGTGTGAAATATGATATATGCGGAAGAAAACAACCAAACGGAGGTAAATTATGAGCGTAATTTCAATGAAGCAATTATTGGAAGCTGGTGTGCATTTTGGACACCAAACAAGAAGATGGAACCCTAAAATGGCGGAGTACATCTACACAGAGAGAAATGGTATCTATATCATCGACTTACAAAAATCTGTAGGTAAAGTTGACGAAGCTTATACAGCAATCAAGAACGTTGTTGCTGAAGGCGGTACTGTATTATTCGTTGGTACAAAAAAGCAGGCACAGGATGCTGTTAAGTCAGAAGCTGAGCGTTGCGGAATGTACTTTGTAAATGAAAGATGGTTAGGTGGTATGTTAACTAACTTTAAGACCATCAAGAGCAGAATTGAAAGATTAAGAGAAATCGAAAGAATGTCTGAAGACGGTACTTTTGAAGTTCTTCCTAAGAAAGAAGTAATTCAGTTAAAGAAGGAATGGGAAAAGCTTGAGAAGAATCTTGGCGGTATCAAAAACATGAAGAAGTCTCCAGATGCTATCTTTGTAGTAGATCCTAAGAAGGAAAGAATTTGTATTCAGGAAGCTCATACACTTGGTATTCCTTTGATCGGTATTGCAGATACTAACTGTGATCCTGAAGAATTAGATTACGTAATCCCTGGTAATGATGATGCTATCAGAGCGGTTAAATTAATCGTATCCAAGATGGCTGACGCTGTTATCGAAGCAAATCAGGGTGTTCAATTAACTGATTCTGCTGACGTAGCTGATGAGGCTGAACTTGCTGAAGCTATTGCTGAGTAATTCAAGGATTTTGTTTTGTGAATCATTTTGTTGATTCAATTATAGGGAATTATAAGTACCCCGCCTTAACAGCGGGGTACTATGAGAGTATACGGGATTAAACTTTTGTCGATTTTAAAGCAATTACGAAAGCCATAGCCCTCGTACTCAACGATATAGATTTTAACACTACTATTAAAAATACGTGCAGAGCTTGTGGACAGGCTTGCCAGGTAGTATAGGATAGGCGAGGTTACCGGCTTGATTTGTCCGGCTTAGACACGAAAATGGAGGTTAATATGGAAGTTACAGCTAAAATGGTAAAAGATTTAAGAGATATGACTGGTGCTGGAATGATGGATTGTAAGAAGGCTCTTGCAGCAACTGAAGGCGATATGGATAAAGCAGTTGAGTTCTTAAGAGAAAAAGGACTTGCAGCAGCAGAGAAGAAAGCTGGAAGAATTGCAGCAGAAGGTATTGTTGATGTTAATGTAAGCGCTGATGCTAAAGTAGCAGCTATCGTTGAAGTTAATTCAGAGACAGACTTCGTTGCTAAGAATGATAAGTTCAGAGATTTCGTTGCAGCAGTAGCTGCACAGGCAGCTAAGACAACTGCAGCAGATGTAGATGCATTCCTTGCTGAGGCATGGGCATTAGATACCGCTAAGACTGTGAAGGAAGAGTTAGCTTCTATGATCGCAGTGATTGGTGAGAATATGACAATCAGAAGATTTGAGAAGGTTGTTGCTGAGAACGGCTTTGTAGTATCTTATATCCACGGTGGCGGTAGAATTGGTATCCTTGTAGATGTTGATTGCTCCGTAAATAACGAGGCAACTCAGGAAGCTGCTAAGAACGTAGCAATGCAAATTGCAGCTTTAAATCCTAAGTATGTTGATCAGTCTGAGATTTCTCCTGAGTTCATTGCACATGAGAAAGATATCTTAAAGGCTCAGATTATGAATGATCCTTCCAATTCCAAGAAGCCTGAAAACATTATTGAGAAGATGTTAGAGGGACGTTTACAGAAGGAATTAAAGGAATTCTGTCTTGTAGATCAGACCTATGTAAAAGATGGTGATTTATCTGTAGGACAATACCTTGCTAACGTATCCAAAGAAGTTGGAGCTGAGATGAAGATCAGACGCTTCGTTCGTTTTGAAACAGGCGAAGGTATTGAGAAGAAAGTAGAAAACTTTGCAGAAGAAGTTGCAAAGCAGATGGGCAACTAGTCATCAATACCTAGATGCAACTTCTTTAAGAAGATTGCAAAGCAGATGGTGACTAATTTATAAAAAGAATTTATAGCCTGTATTATAAAAGTCTATAAACCTGAATTTAAAGGGTTTATAGACTTTTTCTTCATAGATAATTAAAAACCAGAATAAGCCAAAAGAACAAGCCTTAAAAGAATAAGCTTTAAAAATTCCAAGTGGTTGATATATGAATTTATCCATAGTATTATCAAAATAAATGCTAAAAAGTGGGATTTAAAGTAGATTTCATCCATGTATAGTGCTATAATAAATGTTATTTATTGATATTTCACCTGTTAAGATATGAAGTTGAGTTGAAAAATACCTGACGTTATAGTTGAAGGTAAGATCAGGTGGAAAGCTGTAAAAAGGAAGCCAAAATCACTAGGAATATAATAATTATCAATGAAAAGTTAACTTTATAAGGGAGGTAGAATATGGTGTCTAGTGCAATAGGAATATGGTGGCTGGTAATATTACTTGTTTATGCGATACTGCTTGGTTTGGTGGTACTGGCAATATATGCTTTGATCTTAGCAATTAAAGCATTAAAAATTTATATAGCAAAGAATTCACTATAAGTGTTGTATACTTACCATAGAACCGCATCAGAAATACTCAGCCTCCTGGTACAAATGTGCCAAGAGGCTTTTTTGCGCATGCCAAATAAGCCTCGATGTCTTTTATTGACCAACTTAATATAAGATAGCGCAACCCCAATTTTAGAAGCAGTCTATTTTCATTCAAAACTTTTCTTAAAACCCGATGATATGTCTAAATATGAAGTTTTATTGATAAAAAAATATCAATGTGATATGATAAGCTTGGTTTATGTTATATTATGGAGGGGAAATGAGTATGACGAGCATGTTATATTTGTGTTTTGTTACAGCCATGGAAACATTAAATTTTACCACCGCAGCGCAGAAAGTACATATAACGCAGCCAGCATTTAGCAGGAATATTGCAGCGTTAGAGAGAGAGTTAGGGTTTCCCTTGTTTTGGCGTAGTAAACAGAATGGTTTAAGAGTAAGTCCTGCTGGTTTGGCAATGTACAATGGATTAAAATCGATGGCACTGGAATATGAAGAATTAGTAGAAAGTGCACGGAGCATAAGTCGGGGTGAGCAAGGAAAGCTGGTAATTAGTATTTTAAATGGATGTTGTATGGATAGTAAAGTATTTCAGGTGATTCATGATTTTCAAAGACAATATCCTAAAATTGCAGTGGAATTAAAAAGTTGTAGTTTCGCGCAGCTTATTGAAAGTGTAGAAAACGGTAAAAGCGATGTATGTTTCTGTCTAGAGTTTATTACTCATGAAAGAGACAAATTATTGCATGAAACTGTATACAGTGTAGAAAGCTATTTGGCTGTGCCAGCACGTCTAGGTTGTGAAAAGTATAAAGAATATTCTTTAAGTGATTTTAGAGATGAAGTCTTTTTACTATCACAAGATAGTCCAAAGATAAATGAAGTATTCGTTGAAGCATGCAGAACGGCTGGATTTGAGCCTAGAACTAAGATGGCGCCGGATTATGAGACCAAGATGCTCTGGGTGGAAATCGGGGAGGGTCTTGCTGCAAACAGTTATGAACATTACATGAAGAGTAGTAAATATGTAGATTTTGTAAAAATAAAGGAATTGCACCCGGTAGATTGTGCTCTAGTGTGGAACAAAGATAATTACAACCCATCCATTGCCCTCTTTTACTCCATGTGTGATGAGATTATGACCTGATAGATTTTAAGCATTTCACCATCTGCTTCTTTATTGGTATATTTAATATATCAATAAAAAGGAGATGGTGTTTTTTTATGGAGAAAATGATGAAACCAAAGGTACCAGTTTCTGAGATGGGTCAGAAAAAGTCTTACTTTAAGTATTATCTCAAGAATATGACACCGGTTGCACCAGAGAAAATGGAGAAAGTATTTCGTGGACCGATTAATCCTGGGAAAGCATTACCGTTTACGCAAAGAAACAGAATGTTTGAACCTGAGTTTATCCAGGAGGAGATTGGCTACTGCGTCATGTTTGATGGAACAGGATATGTATCAGACTTGACATTTATGCCAGGTGTAACAGCGAAGATGGTGGACTGGTGGTTTGCCTGGAGAAGCTTGGATCAATTGCGCTATGTGATTAGCAATCCAGAATCAAATATTCAGGCAATGACGATGCAGACGGACAAAATGAAAGATGAGGATCTTAGCTACCAGGAGAGATATTGGGATTCAACGCAGATTGTGGTACGACATGGAGAAATGGGACCAACAACAGATTATATGAATTTTAAGTGTCCTTCCGATGTTGGGTTCGATATGGAGAAAATAGGAAGCGATGCCTGTTCTACCTTAATATGCGCTAGAGGTTACAGCAAAGGGGTGCCCCCGTTTGCACAACCAGATTATTTTGTTAGCCATCTGGTACGTGAGGTAGAGAGCGGTGTAGAAGTAAGAAGCAGATATTGGATGGGATGGAGCGTACGTTATGGCAGGGACTATAAGGAACTGCAGGATGACCTTCGGATGCCGCCAATGATGCCAATGGGGGTAATGCTTCAGAATATGACAGAGTGGGCGCATCTGGCAGCAATACTTCCGGAACTATATTCGGAAGAGAAAGATAATTTCTAAAGGGGGGAACGGTCTTGATCAATACAAAGCATATCATTAATTTCAATCCAGAGAATTGCGTTGGCTGTAAGTTATGCTATAAAGCATGTTTCATTGATGTGATCCGCTGGGACGAGGTGAAAAAACAGCCAGTATTTAAATATGTAGAAGATTGTGAACACTGCAATTACTGTGAAGTATCCTGCAAGAAGGGGTGTATTGAGGTGATTCCGGATTTTGAGAGTCAAGGATTTAGACAAAGCTTTGACCAATATCGATAAGGAGGAGAGAACATATTATGGGACAGTTGCAATATGAAGAGGTCAGAGGGTTTGCGGACATTCTTATTATTGGCGGTGGTATTGCAGGACTGACCGCTGCAGTTTCTGCAAAGGAGAAAAATCCTGAGGCAGAGGTAATGATTGTTGAGAAACAGACTACTGGATATGGCGGAAAAGCGAATAAAGGTGGTGGAGTACTTCAGTATTTTGACCTGGAGCACACAACGCCAGAGATGTTTACAGAATATCATGCGCATTCGGTTGGGTGCTATCTTGGAAATCAGAATATGATGAAAAAATATGTAGCCATGAATAATGAAATGCTGGAACGTATGGAGGGATGGGGAGTAACCATTCCAAAGAAACGAATTCCAACCGGTCCAATGACTTTTATTATTGGTGTGGATTTAAATATTACGCTGCAAATGAGAAGAAAGGCTGAGAAATTGGGCGTAAAGATCATTGACAAGGTTACGATTTCTGATCTTCTGACAGACGAAGGAAGAATCGCAGGAGCTGTTGGATACAGTATACTGGATGGTACCTTCTATACCTTTGCTGCGAAAACGATAGTCCTTGCAACGGGTTCACAAAATTACCGCATTGCACCGATGTGGAGTAATGGACGCGGTGATGGTATTGCTGCAGCATATCGTGCAGGTGCACAGATGAGAAACCCTGAATTTGGTAACTTCGCACAGCTTTATAAATTACATAGTTTCCAGGAGGTTGTATTTGGTGAGAACAATATGTACAACGCACTGGGAGAAAATGTGACAAAGAATTTCCGACGCTTCCCGGAAGCAGACATCAGTGCAACTGCAGTCCGTGAGTGGTATGAGCAGATGTCTGCTGGAAAAGGTCCGATTTATCTCAAATTAGAGCAGAGGGATGAGGAGGGGCTGACTCGTATCTGGGATCGTCCTTATGGACTACCATTTTGGAAAGCAGATCATGGAAAAGCAGCAGGAAGAGATCCGGAATGTGAAGTAGTGCCTGGACTTGTAGGGGAGCAATCACCTGTAAAAGTTGGCGAGGATATGCAGACAACCATTTCCGGAATGTTTGCAGCAGGTGATGTATGCTATTGTGGTTCCACAGCTCCTGGGGCAGTTCCCGCACCTCCTGGAAGAAATCGTGGATCCGGTATTTTAAATGCAGTATTTGCTGGAATTATCAGTGGCGAATCTGCTGCAGAATATGTAAAAGGAGCAGAGGTAGCTGAATTAGATGAAGCGCAAATTAATTCATATAAAGAGGCTGCATATGCACCATTTAACCGCGTCGAAGGAATTGATGCGAAAGAAGTAATTGGGGATATACAAAATATTCTGTGTCCCGTAGAAAACAGTATTTATATGTCCCAGCATCGTCTTAATATTGCACTTCGTAAACTTGAGAAAGCAAAATCAAAGCTGAGCCAGCTAAAAGCTGTTGATTTCCATGATTTACTGGCATGTCATGAGGCAGAGGCCATGGTACTATGCGCAGAAATGCAGCTTCGTGCAGCCTCAATGCGAAAGGAATCCAGAGGATGGTTTTTAAGAGAAGACTACCCGCAAATGGATAACAATAATTGGTTAAAGTGGATTATAGTAAAAAATGAAGACGGAAACATGGTATTGGATACAGAGCCAGTACCGATCGAGCAATATGAAGTTCAACCACCTAGATTTTAAACCGGAGGATAAAGAAATGGCAAACAGAGTATGTGAAGCATTAGGAATAAAATACCCAATTATTCAGGGAGCAATGGCATGGACATCCATGGCACCACTTGTAGCAGCTGTATCAGAGAACGGAGGACTTGGTGTTCTGGGTAGTGGTTTTATGCCAAAAGAATTAATCATAGGACAGGCGGAAGCGGTTCGTGCTATGACGGATCAACCATTTGCTGCAAACTTATTTTTGGATCCTGGTCCCCAGCTGGAAATTGGAACCCAGGCAATTATTGAAGGAAGGATACCCGTTGCATACATCGATAGTTTAAACCTTCTTGATTACGATATGGCCAAAGAATACTATGATAGATTTCATGCAGCAGGTATTAAAGTCATTGCTAAGGTAAATTACCTGGAGGATGCTATTGTTGCAGAGAAGGCTGGCGCTGATGTGATTATCACCAAAGGTATTGAGGGCGGCGGACATTGTACAAAAGTTAGCGGACGTGTTCTTTTAGCGGAGGTTACAGAAGCAGTAAAATCTGTTCCGGTAGTTGCTTCTGGTGGTATTGCAACGCCGCGTCAGGCTGCTGCATGCACAGTAATGGGTGCAGAGGGCATTGAAATGGGAACCGCATTTATGGCATCAAACGAGTGTCCGGTTCATCCTAATGTGAAACAGGCAATTGTAAAAGCAAGTGACCGAGATATCGTAGCATGTGGGGCATCTACTGGCGAACCAAGCTGGCAAATCCGTAATAAATTAGCAGAGCGTCTGATCCAGATTGAGGCTGAGCATCCACAGGCGGAGGCAGCGCAGCTGGTACGAAAGGCTGCGGAAGGATCACTTAGAATTGCTTCATTAGACGGAGAAGTAGAAGAAAATGGAGCTGTTATGGGAGGACAGGTAGTTGGATTGATTCACAGCGTTCGATCGGTGAAGGAACTTATTGTAGATTTTTGCGATGAGTGGGAAGAATGGCTAAAAAGGAGCTATCAACTATATTAAAAAAGTGAGTGGGGGTTATTATGGAAGGTGAAAATAATAAAATGACAAATGCAGTGGCTGCTAGTTTAAGTAGCAGCAGAATTAAAGTTATTTTGGCAGCTATTACATTCTGTTTATTTGTATTGGGTTTTAGTATGTTCAAACTGTTGCCTATGCAGGCAGCAATACAAGGGTATTTTAACATAGACATTAGTACTTATGGCTATTTAAATACTGCACAGAACTGGTTTGTAATATTATTTACAGTACCATTTGGATATGTAATTCGTAAAATACCTTGTAAATGGAGTATGCTTCTTAGTTTCGTACTATTACTAGGGGGTTCTCTCATTCAGGTATTTACATCAAATTATATTCTTTTCGTTATCGGAAGAATGTTAGAAGGTGGCGGCTACGGATTTATGGCATTAATTGGCCACAGCCTTACTGCGAATCTTGTAAAGCCTCAAAGAATCGGATTCTGGATTAGCTTTATGGTTACCGTAGGAATGTTGGGGCAGGTTATTCATACCAATGTTGCCAGCTGGATGATGTTAGGTAAAGGTTTATCCTTCCAGCAGGTCTTTTTGGTAATTATTGTTTTACAGGTAGTATGTTTGGTTTTCTGGTTGTTGACGGTACCATCCTCAGTAAAAGTAACGGGAATCGCCAATGCTCAAAAGCCTACAAAAGAGCAGACAATGCGAGTATACAAAAACTCTTCTAACTGGCTGGTAGCAATTGCATTAATATTCTTTAATATGGCTGTTGTAACCTTCAGTGCATTCGTTATTCAGTACTTGATTATACGTGGGTTGGAACCAAGAAATGCTGCTGTAACTTATGGATACACCAGTTTGTTAGGTATTGTAGCAATGATTGTTTTTGGACTGTTATCTGATAAATTAAAAACGAAGAGAAAGCTTGCAATTTTGTCTTTCTTTAGCGGTATTGTAGCATTAGTACTGCTTGTAAATTTACCAATTAGCGCAATCATGATTTACGTTTTTGTATTTGGTACATTGCCACGATCTGTTGCAGGTATGAGTTCAGCCTGTGCACCAGATATTGCTGAGATGCCGGCAGATGTGCCAATTGTTAACTCATTCCGTAATACAGTAAGTCAACTAGGTGGTGTTATTGGTGGTATTTTCACGGGTTATGTTCTCCAGTATTTCGGTTATGAAGTTACGATTTACATGCTATGTGTCGCACTAGGATTAGGCGGAATATGTTGGATTTTTGCAAAGAAGATACCATAAAATGTGAATTGGAGGTCGAAAATGGCTGTTTTATTGACAGCGGAGGAAAAAAAATCTCCGTTATATAAGTATTTTGAGAGGGACATTGCTCCTGTACCGGCTGAGATATTTAATCGTATTATGAATGGAACATTTGATCTAAAAGGTGGTATTATGCCAACGGAAATGAATCAGCTATTTGAACCTGGATATTTAGCGGGAGAATTTGGATGGTTCTATTTAGATGACGGTGGCTTAATGCTGGCTAATTTAACACCGATGCCAGGTGTAACCCCTGAAATGTTTGATTGGTGGTTTGCATGGCATGGTCTTTCTTCCATGCGATATAAAATTTGGGATAAGGACGATCATTATTATTGTCAAACAAGAAATCCCGAAATTGCATTAGATGAAACATTGTCGATGAGGGAAAGATATTGGAATACATGCCACGAGGTTAAAGAAGCATTATTGGATGGACAGGAACCGGTTGATGTTACCCTGAATTTTGTTCCTCCTGAAACGGTGGGCTTTGATCCTGAAAAGCTAAAGGCATTTAAAGGGACAATCGTATGTACACCTGGTCCGGCTATCATGACACATTTTGTCAGACCGACAAAAGATGGTTGTGAATTAAGAACTCGTTTTTGGTTGGGTTATCAAGCCGTTGACAATAAGCCGGTGAGAATTCCAGAATTTAAGCCCAATGAAATGTTAGCAAAAGCGATTTTGATTCATAATGTTAAGGAATTTACACATCTGGCGAAGATATTACCGGAAGTCTATGCTGAATTCAAGGATCAATTTCTTCCATAAATAAGATTGGCGAGCAGCCTGATGTAAAGCCTCTCAGAACGGAATGTTTTGGGAGGCTTTTGCTATTAGAAGCTGAATAGCGACGTCTCGAGGAAGGAAGATGTGATACAATGCAAGTGCTTGAGCCATGAATTAAACTAGAAATAAACACGTATGAAAAAATGTTTTGGAAAGATTAAGGAAAACCTAGTATTTAATACCCAGCCTCCTGGTACATATGTGCTAAGAGGCTTTGTTAATTATATTTGAGACCTTTAATACTTAAAAAAATATATCAGTAATAGTGGCAAAGCCTTTGCGTATTACTGACAAATGTGGTAGAATAATTGAGAGAATTTTATCTAGGGGTGAGCCTTTGCAAAACAGTAACGAAATTAATACAGCAGATGAGAATGCAAAGAACAAAAGCAGTGATTATCGCAGAAAAAGAATTAACCGTATCAAAAAAGTAATCGTAGTAGTGGCTGTGATTTTATTAATATTACCAACAGTGTTATGTATTATTTTGGGATTGCAGGTTAATCAATTACAGAAGCAGGTGAAGGAATTAGCAGAGTTACATGGTCAGTATGAACTTGCCAATGATGATTCAGATAATGCGAAACATGTGCTAGCCGCCGAAATACCGGTAGAACAGGCAAATGAAAGCAACCTAGATCCGAACCAGCTAAATACGAAAGAAGAAACAGATGTACCAAAGAGTTCAGAAACAGAGACCACAGAGGAAAGCAGTAAACAGGATACAGCAGTAAGTTCTGATCAAACAGTAGAAACAGCTAAGGAGAATGGAGTTTTCAAAGGGAAAACAGTATATTTAACCTTTGATGATGGGCCAAGCTTATATACGAATGAAATTCTGGATATCCTAGCAAAGTATCAAGTAAAAGCAACATTTTTTGTCATTGGTAAGACGGATGATGAATCCAAGGAAATTTATAAACGCATTGTAAATGAAGGTCATACCCTCGGGATGCATTCCTTTTCTCATCAATACAACAAGATATACAATTCCTTGGAGGATTTTGATAAGGACTTTACAAAACTAAGGAATTTGTTATATGATACTACTGGGTACAAGCCCACAATTTACCGTTTTCCAGGTGGTAGTGACAATATGGTAAATAAGCATGGGATGGATGAATTTATTCGATATTTAAATAAGAATTCAATTGTTTATTATGATTGGAATGTAGTAAATGGTGATGCTACAGGAGTGGAATACACACAGAAGCAGCTTATTCAAAATGTGCTTAGTGGCGTTAAAACAAAGAAAACCTCCATCGTACTGATGCACGATTCACCTACGAAAAAGACAACACTTAATTCGCTTCCAAAGATGTTGGAAGATTTACTTGATAAGGGAGCAGAGGTACTCCCCTTAAGTGATGAGGTTGCACCAATCCAAATGATAAAAGCTGATTCCATAAAATAAACCAATACATAGGGAGGTATTTGCAATGGGCTTTTTTAAAGAGTTTAAAGATGATTTATCACAAGCGGTAAATGAATTAATTCCAGACGAGGAGAAGGAGTCCGAGGATCGGTTAGTAGATACATTAGGCTCTGAAGCAGAGCAGGATGATTTGTCTGATGATGAGAGATTAGAGAAATGGCTGGAGGGGTATGCCGCTGCAGAGGAAGAAAATAATGGTGCCGAACTTTTAGAGGAAGAGCTAATGGATAACGAAATGTTATCAGAAGAAATAAAAGAAGATGAGGATGATGATATGGAAGAAAATGTTGATTTGGAATTATTAGAAGCAATGAGCCTGGAAGAGAGCGAGGCTGAAGAAGTTGTAGTGCAGGAAGCACCAAAGGTAAAAAGTAGTTCTAGCGTCATTGATGACGAGGTTACAGTAATCTCAAAGGGGACAACCATTAATGGAAGTATCTCATCAGACGGCTCACTTGATATTATGGGTAATATCACAGGCGATGTTGAGTGCTTGGGCAAACTGTCCATTACAGGTAAGATTAAAGGTAATTCTTCCGCTTCCGAAGTATATGTTAATACCGAACGTATTGAGGGAAGTATTACTAGTGAGGGAAGTATTAAAATTGGCCTAGGTACCGTAGTTATCGGTGATATTGTTGCTACATCAGGTGTGATAGCAGGCGCGGTTAAGGGTGAAATTGATGTTAATGGGCCTATCGTGGTTGATTCAACAGCTATTATCAAAGGAAATATTAAGGCAAAGTCCGTACAGATCAATAATGGTGCGGTTATTGAAGGAGCTCTCTCATTGAGCTACTCTGCAGTTGACGTGGATAATATATTTGAATAAGAAAGTATTGCATTAGTTGCGTAGACTGTTTGAAAGACATGTTGTTGATCTTGTATGCCCCCAGGAACATTTTTGTATTAGCATATAGAATCAATAATGTGTCTTTCAGCTGTGTGAGAGTGTCTTTACTAAAACCTGATAGAAATATTAGGTTTGGGCTAGCAAAAATGGTTATTTTGTGGTAAATTATTTAAGAATATTGGATTATGGCCAATAAGATTCCACATGGAGGCAATATAGAAGCATGAAAGCATTTGAAAGAGTATTACTTAAATTGAGCGGTGAAGCTTTGGCAGGTCAGAAAAAAACCGCCTTCTGCGAAGAAACCTGTATCGGAGTGGCAAATCAGGTGAAGAAACTAGTTGAAGACGGGATTCAGGTAAGTATCGTAATCGGTGGGGGTAACTTCTGGAGGGGAAGGACCAGTGAAACTATTGATCGAACGAAGGCAGATCAGATTGGTATGCTTGCAACCGTAATGAACTGTATCTATGTATCTGAGATTTTTCGGCACGTTGGGATTCCTACTGAAGTATATACACCATTTGCCTGCGGAAGTATGACAAAGCTTTTTTCAAAGGATGATGTCATAAAATGTATGAAACAGGGTGGAGTTGCATTTTTAGCTGGTGGTACAGGACATCCATATTTTTCAACGGATACAGCAACTGTTCTTCGAGCAGTCGAGTTAGATTGTGACATCATTTTAAATGCTAAGGCGATTGATGGTGTTTACGATAGCGATCCTAAGACTAATCCGGAGGCTAAGAAGTATGATCAAATTTCTGCTAAAGAAGTTCTTGACCAGAGACTTGGCGTTATCGATCTTACGGCTACCGTATTATGTATGGAAAATAAAATGCCAGTGCTGTTGTTCGGATTAAATGAAGAAAACAGCATTGTGAATGCAGCATTGGGTAAATCAAATGGTACTACAATGACTGTTAATTAAAGATAGGAAACAATTATTGAAAGGCAGGGGTAAAAAATGGATGCAAAATTAGAACAATTTAGTAACAAAATGGAAAAGACTATTGCAAATTTGAAAGAAGAGTATGCATCAATACGTGCAGGCAGAGCTAATCCGCATCTTTTAGATAAACTTAAGGTGGATTATTATGGTCAGCCTTCTTCATTTCAATCAGTAGCAAACATATCTGTACCAGAACCAAGAGTGATTCAGATTCAGCCTTGGGAAAGCAAGTTGATTAAGGATATTGAGAAGGCAATTATCAATTCTGACTTAGGTTTAAATCCTAGCAATGATGGTAAGGTAATACGCCTTGTATTTCCGGAGTTAACAGAAGATCGAAGAAAAGAATTGGTTAAAGACATTAAGAAAAAGGCAGAGAATGCAAAGGTTGCTGTTAGAAATATCAGACGTGATGCCAATGAAATGTTCAAGAAGCAGAACAAAGCAAGTGAGATTTCTGAGGATGAGTTCAAGCATTTAGAGGATGAGGTACAAAAAATCACAGACCGTTTTATCAATGAAATTGATAAGATAATGGAAGATAAATCAAAAGAAATTCTTACAGTATAAGTAAAATTTGGGGTGGATTAAAAGGGCTATTCAGGAATTTGTATGGAGCAAATTGAATACACTTTTGAGACACCCTTTACCGGTTTTTATGAACATGGAGCACTTTTCGTTTACTCTGATGAGCGCATAGATTAGCTGATAGGGGATAACAGGAGTGCTCCGTATAAAGAATGGAGAACTTTCATGATAGAAAGCGAATTGAATGTTCCAAGGCATGTTGCTATCATCTTGGACGGAAACGGGAGATGGGCAAAGAAGAAATTGATGCCACGTAATTATGGCCATGCCCAGGGGAGCAAAAATGTAGAGAAAATTTGTGAGCTGGCCTATAAAATGGGAATAGAATACCTGACCGTATATGCATTCTCCACTGAAAATTGGAGGCGCCCTCAGGATGAGGTGGAAGCACTAATGAAATTGCTTCAGAATTATCTGTCTACAAGTGTAAAGACAAGTATGAAGAATAATATGCGTATTCGTGTCATAGGTGATACCGAAAAATTATCCGAGGAAATTAAGAAAAGTATCAAAGATCTTGAGGAAGCTTCAAAAAATAATACTGGTTTGAAGTTCCAGGTTGCCATCAATTATGGTAGTAGGGATGAAATCCTCCGTGCAATCAAAGCATTGGCCTTTGATGTGAAAGAGAATAAAACAGCAATTGATCATATAGATGAAGAAACTCTCGAACAATATTTGGATACCAAGGGTATTCCTGATCCGGATCTATTAATAAGAACAAGCGGAGAGCAAAGACTATCTAACTTTTTACTCTGGCAATCCGCCTATACCGAATTCTATTTTACGGATGTACTATGGCCTGATTTTAATGAGAAAGAATTACAAAAAGCAGTAGAGTATTATAGTGGTAGAACTAGAAAATTTGGGGCTGTTTTATCATAGGCTCAATGGTGGAGGTAGGCTATGTTTCGGACTCGATTACTTAGCGGTGTTATTTTATTTATTATTACTTTATTTGTTGTGATTTTTGGTGGTAACTTACTGTTTGCTGCCTTATTCGGGATATCTTTAATTGGGATGATGGAGCTATATCGTGTTGTTAAGATTAATAAATCAATCATGGGATTGGTTGGATACCTGGCAGGTATTTCATATTACCTGTTACTTTATTTTCAATTACTCCAATACCAGATAATGCTGATTATTCTTTTCCTCATGATATTGATGGTTGTTTATGTAATCAGCTTTCCCAAGTATAGTACAGAACAGATTGCAGTAAGTTTTCTGGGGTTATTCTATGTACCCTTTATGCTATCCTATATCTATCAGGTTCGTATGTTCGATAATGGTGCTTGGATTGTATGGCTTATCTTTATTGGAGCCTGGGGATCTGATACCTGTGCCTATTTGGTAGGAGTAAAGTTTGGTAAGCATAAATTTGCTCCAAAGCTAAGCCCTAAGAAATCGATCGAGGGATGTATCGGAGGTATCGTTGGTGCAGCTTTGATTGGAGGGATTTACGCTACGGTTATACAGCGTCATATCTTTGTATTTGAAAATCCTATCATTGCATTTGCAATTATTGGTGGTGCATCCAGTATTCTATCTCAAATTGGGGATCTTGCAGCTTCAGCAATTAAAAGAAACCATGATATTAAGGATTATGGAACCTTGATTCCTGGACATGGCGGGGTCTTGGATCGCTTTGATAGTATTATATTTACTGCGCCGATTGTGTATTTTTTGGGAATACTGTTGAGTTGATGACAAGGGGAGTGACAAGGGGACGGGGTTAGTGTCACCTGTCACTCGGTGACACTAACCCCGTCCCCTTGTCACTAAAATGACGAATTGGAGGAATTCGAATGAAGAAGATCGCAGTTCTTGGGTCAACGGGATCGATCGGAACCCAGACACTGGATATCGTAAGAGAACATAGTGATTTGTTACGAGTCACTTCGCTTGCAGCAGGAAGTAATATAGAATTATTGGAGAAACAAATTCGTGAGTTTAAGCCTATCATTGTGTGTGTATATCAAGAGGATAAGGCTAAACTATTAAAGGAAAATATAAAAGATCTGGATGTTAAGGTTGTAGCAGGAATGGAAGGCTTAATCGAATGTGCTGTTGAGCCTGCTTCCGATATTGTATTAACAGCAATGGTTGGTATGATTGGGATTTTGCCAACGATTGAGGCTATTAAAGCAGGAAAGGATATTGCACTTGCAAATAAAGAAACTTTAGTTACTGCAGGTCATATCATCATGCCTCTGGTGAAAGAAAAAAAAGTTGCATTATTGCCTGTGGATAGTGAGCATTCTGCAATATTCCAGTCTTTAAATGGAGAGAATAAAAGGCAGGCAGGTAAAATTATTCTAACAGCCTCCGGTGGACCTTTCCGAGGAAAGAAGTTATCTGAACTTGAAAATAAAAGACCTCAGGATGCTCTTAAGCATCCCAATTGGGCCATGGGTCAAAAGATTACAATCGATTCTGCAACCATGGTTAACAAAGGATTGGAGGTTATGGAAGCTGCCTGGCTTTTTGATGTAAGTATCGATCAGATTCAGGTTGTGGTGCATCCACAAAGTATCATTCATTCCATGGTAGAATATGTAGATGGCAGCATTATCGCTCAAATGGGTCTTCCGGATATGAGATTGCCAATTCAGTATGCCTTATTTTACCCAAATCGTTTGCCGCTAACCGGAGACCGTTTGGATTTTTATCAAATGAAACAGCTTACCTTTGAAGAGCCGGACCTGGAAACCTTTTATGGGTTGCAGCTTGGTTTCCGGGCTGGTAGAATTGGCGGAAGTATGCCTACGGTATATAATGCAGCTAATGAATGGGCAGTAGCAGCATTTTTACGTGAAGAGATTGATTTTCTTTCCATTCCAAGATTAATTAAAGAAGCAATGGATTCTCACAAAGTTATTGCGAATCCTTCCCTAGTTGAAATTCTGAATGTTGAACAGCAAACATATGATTTTGTAAAGGGATTTAATCTACCATGTAATTAAGATAGATGGTAAAAGAAAGGACATTTAATAGCATGAATATAATTGTGGCTTTATTGATACTGGGTGTAATTGTCCTTATCCACGAATTAGGGCATTTTTTACTTGCAAAGGCAAATGGTGTAACGGTAACAGAATTCTCAATTGGAATGGGGCCAAGACTAGCTAGTGTTGAGCATAAAGGCACCAGGTATTCCTTGAAGCTGCTTCCAATCGGCGGTTCCTGTATGATGCTTGGAGAAGATGAATCGATCGACGATGAAGGTGCCTTCAATAAAAAGGGTGTATGGGCAAGATTTTCTGTTATTTTTGCAGGTGCATTCTTTAACTTTATCCTAGCCTATGTACTTTCCCTGATTTTTGTCGGAAATGTTGGTATTGATAGGCCTATTGTTACTGGAACTGTGGCAAACAGTGCAGCGGAAGGTGCATTATTAGAAGGTGATGAGATTACTGCAATTAATGGATCACCAATCCACTTTGCAAGAGAAGTTAACTATTATTTTTACTTTAATCCATTAACAGATAAACCAGTAGAGGTTACCTTTGTCAGAGATGGTGCGAAGAAAACATCTACGATCACTCCGAAATGGACAGAATCCTATATGTTAGGCTGCTCCTATGCAAGAACAGCCACTCCGGCTAAGATGGAATCCATACAGGAAGGCTATCCTCTTGCAGAAGCTGGATTACAAGCAGGCGATGTCATTGTTAATATTAATGGTACAGACATAGCTTCTGGAGAAGCCTTTGCAGCGTATATTGATGCTAATCCATTAACAGGAGAAGGATTAACCATTTCCTACGTACGTAATAATGGGAATCCTGTTACAGTCTCGGTAACACCAAAATTGGTAGCCAGCAATTATAGTATTGGTGTGAAATATAATTCCTCCTTTGAAAAGGCATCTACTCTCGATGTAGTGGAATATAGCTTTTATGAGGTTAAACTTAACATTGTCAACACCTTGAAGAGCGTACTCTATTTGATAAGCGGTAAAGCGCATTTGAATGAAATTGCCGGTCCGGTTGGAATTGTAAATTATGTAGATGATATTGTAACAGAAACGAAGGATTATGGTATTGGAATTACGGTTCTTTCCTTAATTGAATTTAGTATTATGATCAGTGCGAACCTTGGTGTTATGAACTTATTGCCTTTCCCTGCTCTGGACGGTGGCAGATTGGTATTCATCTTGATTGAAGCGATCTTCCGTAAACCGGTTCCCAAGGAGAAGGAAGCTATGGTACACATGATTGGTATGGCGTTACTTATGGCACTTATGGTGTTTGTTTTGTTTAATGATATTCGGAATATCTTTGGGTAGGCTGATGAATCAAAATTATGTTTTAACTTAGATTTCGGCTATGTTCATCTACCAAGGCGCACCATACTCGTTTTAGACTGCGCCTTTCCCTCCTTTCGGGATGCTTCTTACAAGCCTCAATACGTGTAATAATGCTGTCCATTGGAACAGCATTATTACTGAGTCTTGACGAAGCATGGACACCCTCGGGAGGCCGGTCTTGCTAAAACGAGTATGGTACACCCTGGTAGATAGGATATAGTTATGTGATTAAATAAAATTTTTATTATGTAAATCCTGAATGGAAGTATTGCCTGCTTAAGGATTTTATTTGAAGCTATGGGCATTTTGTTTTATGAGTTTCCTTTTATCGACAGTTTCATGTGGCTATGATACAATGTATATAAGTAACAGGAAAGGTCTATATTTTGCTGTATATCAATTTTATGACTAGGGATAATTATCGAGTGCAACTTCTCCGTCATTATGGAGAAGCGCCCTTCATTTTAGATATGAAGGAGGTGAACTTACCTTGACTAGATTACATAGAAAGGGGAGTGAGCCTTATGACAGTTGCAGAAGGTTTATCATTAATGATAACCTTTGCCACTTTTGTTATAGCTCTAATCACTTTTGTTGTTCATTTGATAAAGATGAATAACAAAAAATGATTATCCTCGACCCCCGAAAAGTTTAGGATAATCATTTTCTAAGCAATAGGGCAAGCATAGGTTTTAACCCTATGTTTCCTGTTACCTATATTATAACAGTAGCCACTGATTTTGTAAAGTTGTGGTTACTGTTTTTTCACCACAACGGGGTAATTAAAGTTATGTAATATAGTTTAGCGGAAAGTCTTTTTTCGATAAAGTTACTCTTAATGCGTTGTAGATTCGATGATAGGAAATATAGTTTCTTCCTATCTTTGGTGTTATGTTTATAACTCTTATATCTTTTAATCGGAGCGTATTAAGATAAAAGTCAAAAATTAATGATGATAAATGAAAGAATTCATGTTAGTTAGTATACGAAAGGATGTGATTTTATGTTTCGCGAGAATACAAAGGTGATTCGAATTGGTGATCGGGTGATTGGAGGTGGTAATCCGATTTTAATTCAGTCTATGACGAATACCAGGACAGAAGATGTGAAGGGGACTGTGGAGCAAATTCACAGATTAACAAGTGCTGGTTGCGACATCGTGCGTTGTACGGTTCCCAGCCAGGAAGCAGCTGTTGCTATGGCTGAGATTAAGAAGAATATAACCATTCCCTTGGTGGCTGATATACATTTTGATTATCGTCTTGCGATTGCTGCTATGGAACATGGTGCCGATAAGATTAGGATTAATCCGGGTAACATCGGTAATGATGAAAAGCTAAAAGCGGTTGTATCTGTTGCGAAGGAGCGTAATATTCCAATTCGTGTTGGTGTTAATAGTGGCTCTTTGGAAAAGGACATTATTGCGAAATACGGTAAAGTTACAGCAGAGGGCTTGGTTGAAAGTGCGCTCGAAAAGGTGAAGCGAATTGAGGATATGGACTATGATCAATTGGTCATTAGCATCAAATCCTCGGATGTTATGATGTGTATCAAAGCTCATGAACTGATTGCGTCACAAACCAATTATCCTTTACATGTAGGAATTACGGAAGCTGGAACGGTAAATGCCGGAAATATTAAGTCTGCATTAGGTCTGGGCGTGATACTTTATCAGGGAATCGGAGATACGATCCGTGTATCCTTGACAGGTGATCCGGTGGAAGAGATTCGCTCTGCAAAGATTATATTAAAAACCCTGGGTCTTCGTAAGGGCGGTGTTGAGGTTGTCTCCTGTCCGACCTGCGGCAGAACACAAATTGACTTAATTAAGCTTGCTACAGATGTAGAAGACATGGTTTCGGAGCTGGATATCGATATTAAGGTAGCTGTAATGGGATGTGCGGTGAATGGTCCTGGAGAGGCCAGAGAAGCAGATATTGGAATTGCTGGAGGAAGAGGAGAAGGTCTCCTTATGAAAAAGGGTGAAATTATCCGTAAGGTTCCGGAGGATCAATTACTGGAAGTATTAAGAGAAGAACTTTTGAATTGGAACGATTAATTTAGTGAAGTATCCGTTCGAAAGGAGAATGGGCTATGTTATTTTTTGAAACCTTTGATCAATTAACTGCTGATCAGGAATTACAGAACCTCTATGGTGAAGTAGATGTTTTAAAGGTGTTGGCATCCAAACAGAATAATAATCTGTATATCTGTATTCGCAGCACCAGGCTGATCAGCAGGATTCAAATCAAAAGGATGGAAGATCTGCTGAATCGGCAGCTCTTTTTACATACGGGAATGAAAGCAATATTAAAGCCGCAGTTTGAATTGTCGGCTCAGTATAATTTGGTGAATCTTTTTCCGATTTATCGTGACAGCATCTTAGAGGAGCTAAAGGAACAAAGTGTTGTTACACATCATATATTCCAGAGTGCGCAGGTGCTGGTGGAAGAGACGATGATAAAAGTCCGTGTAACAGATAGCTGCGTGGCAAAAGAAAAAATGTCGAAACTTAAGGATTATCTGGAGACTATGTTTCAGGAACGATTTGATTATACCGTCAGAGTCTCTTTGGAATATCTTGAACCGACGGATAATACAGAAGATCATGAACAGGAATATCGCAAGCAGATGCTCAAGATGTCTGCTAAGGAAGCGGAAGAGGAAGGATATACAGTTGCTTCACCAGAGGGTGAAAATACAGGAGCAGACATAAGTGCTTCGGTTAGTTCAAATGGTTCTATGATAGATGTTGGTAATTCAAATAATACAATAGATAAGACAGCGAACACCCAGGCGAATAGCAAGATGCCAGCACAGGCTAAAGCTGGATCTACAGGAGTAGAAAAAGCAACAGCGAAGTCAGCTGCCGGAAAGATGGATAATGGAGCAAAGTCTGAAGCTTTCACGAAAACCGGGGGCAAAAGTGCATATGATAAAGCAAGGTCAAGCTATCGCAAGCTTCCTCCTGATCCATCCATTGTTTATGGACGTAATTTTGACGGAAGTTCTATGCCGGTTTGTGATATCATTGGAGAGATCGGAGAGGTGGTAATCCGAGGTAAATTAATTAAACCGGAATCCAGAACCATTGGTAATGAAAAAAGTATTATTACATTTAACATCACAGATTTCACTGATTCCATTAAGGTGAAGTTATATGCGAAGACCATCGAAGTCGATGAGATTAATTCCGTATTGAAGCCGGGAGGCTTCTATATGCTTAAGGGAATCGCGCAGATGGATACCTATGAAAGAGATATCACCATAGGATCTGTGGTTGGCATTAAGACAATTAGTGATTTTACAGCAAGCAGAAGTGATAATGCGCCAGAGAAGCGTGTGGAACTCCATGCCCATACAATGATGAGCGATATGGATTCTGTGGTAGATGTGAAGGCTTTGATCAAGCGTGCTTTCAAATGGGGACATAGTGCGGTTGCCATCACTGATCACGGAGTAGTGCAGTCTTTCCCGGAAGCGAACCATACCTTAAACCCGAAAGATTATAAGGATGAAGCGGAGCAGAAAAGGGCAAAGGAATTTAAGATCATTTATGGGATGGAAGCATATCTGGTGGATGATATCAAAGAAGTGGTAACAAATCCCAAAGAACAGAGTCTGGAGGATCCCTTTGTAGTTTTTGATATTGAGACTACTGGTTTTAGTCAGAATAACGATAGAATTATCGAGATTGGTGCAGTGAAGGTCATAAATGGTGAAGTCACTGACAAATATAGCACATTCATTAATCCTGAAATTCCAATTCCCTATGAGATTGAGCAATTAACTCATATTAACGATGATATGGTGATTGGAGCTCCTAAGATAGAAACGGTTTTACCCGAATTTCTTGCCTTTTGTGAGGGCTGCAGTCTGGTAGCGCATAATGCGTCCTTCGATGTTGGCTTTATTCAAAAAAATGCGCAGCGCTTGGGAATTCAGATAGAATTCACTGTCATAGATACCGTTGGACTAGCAAGAATCCTTCTTCCGGATCTCAGCCGTTATAAATTAAATACGGTTGTGAAGGCTTTAAATGTATCCCTTGAGAATCATCATCGAGCCGTAGATGACGCAGGTGCAACCTCAGAAATATTTATAAAAATGTGTGCTATGTTAAGAGAGCGGGAGATAACGAAGGTTGATGAAATAGATAAACTGGGAAAGCTATCAAAGGAGGCCATCCGTAAACTGCCCGCATATCATGCTATTTTATTAGCCAGTAATGATGTGGGACGTGTGAATTTATATAAAATGGTATCTCTATCCCATATTGAGTATTTTAATAAAAGACCAAAGATACCGAAGAGCTTATTGATGGAATGCAGAGAGGGTATCATACTGGGATCTGCTTGTGAGGCTGGAGAGGTATTTCAGGCCATCCTTGGTAATAAGTCTCATGAACAGATCGCAAGACTTGTGAATTTCTATGACTATCTGGAGATTCAGCCCTTAAGCAATAATGAGTTTATGATTCGCAGTGAGAAGGAAAAAGACATCAATACCCGTGAGGATCTGATGGAATTAAATCGAAAAATTGTTGCTCTGGGAGAGGAGTATAAGAAGCCGGTGGTAGCGACCTGCGACGTACATTTCTTAGATCCGGATGATGAGATTTATAGACGTATTATTTTAGCAGGAAAGGGCTTTAAGGATGCAGATGAGCAGGCAGCACTGTACTTTCGTACAACGGAGGAAATGCTGGAAGAGTTCTCTTATCTGGGAAGGGCGAAGGCTGAGGAAGTAGTAATTACGAACCCCAATCTAATTGCCAGTAGGATCGAGAAGATATCGCCGGTTCGCCCGGATAAATGCCCTCCCGTACTGCCAAACTCAGAAGAAAACTTAAGAAATATATGCTATGATAAAGCTCATTCCATGTATGGTGAAAAGCTGCCTGAGCAGGTGGAAGCTCGCCTAGAGCATGAATTAAAGTCCATTATTAACAATGGCTTTGCGGTTATGTATATTATAGCCCAGAAGCTGGTTTGGAAATCAAATGAGGACGGTTATCTGGTTGGTTCTCGAGGATCTGTAGGATCCTCCTTTGTGGCAACCATGGCTGGAATTACAGAAGTAAATCCACTTCCGCCACATTATTATTGCGGGAATTGTCATTTTTCGGATTTTACCTCAGAGGAGGTTAAAAAGTACGGTGGAAGTTCAGGATGTGATATGCCGGACCGGGCATGTCCGGAGTGCGGACAGCCCTTAATGAAGGATGGACATGATATTCCATTTGAAACCTTCCTCGGCTTCTATGGAGACAAGGAACCGGATATCGATCTTAACTTCTCCGGTGAGTATCAAAGTAAAGCTCATGAATATACAGAAGTACTTTTTGGAAAAGGACATACCTTCCGTGCAGGAACGATTGGTACCTTAGCGGATAAAACCGCCTTCGGCTATGTGAAAAATTATTTTGAAGAGCGTGGTATTCATAAACGGAATGTAGAAATAGACCGCATTGTAGGTGGGCTGGTAGGTGTCCGAAGAACTACCGGACAGCATCCAGGTGGTATTGTAGTTATGCCACATGGTGAGAATATCTATTCCTTTACGCCGGTACAGCGTCCAGCTAACGATATGACCACAAGCACAATTACCACGCATTTTGATTACCACTCCATCGATCATAATCTATTGAAGCTAGATATCCTGGGACATGATGATCCTACGATGATTCGTAAATTGGAGGATATCACGGGAATTGATGCGAAGCAGATTCGTCTGGATGAGCAAAAGGTACTAAGTTTATTTCGAGATACCAGTGCTCTTGGTGTGACGCCAAAGGATCTGGACGGTTGTGAGCTGGGCTGCCTTGGTATTCCTGAGTTTGGTACGGATTTTGTTATGCAGATGGTTAAGGATACGAAACCGAAGTCCTTTTCCGATTTGGTGCGAATTTCTGGATTATCCCACGGTACCGACGTATGGCTGAACAATGCACAGACTTTGATTCAGAGCGGAACCTGTACCCTGACCACTGCAATCTGTACCCGTGACGACATTATGATATATTTGATTGCTACAGGTGTAGAACCGGGTCAGTCCTTTAAGATTATGGAAAGTGTTCGTAAAGGAAAGGGTCTGACACCTGAGATGGAAGCTGCTATGACAGCAGCAGGGGTACCGGACTGGTATATCTGGTCTTGTAAGCAGATCAAGTACATGTTCCCGAAGGCACATGCAGCGGCCTATGTAATGATGGCTTTCCGTATAGCATATTTTAAAGTTTATTATCCGTTGGCATATTACGCTGCATATTTCTCAATCCGTGCATCAGCCTTTAATTACGAGCTGATGTGTCTGGGAAGGGAAAAGCTGGAGATGCATATTGCGGACTATAAGCGCAGAAGTAATACCTTAACCAAGAAGGAGCAGGATACCTTCAAGGATATGCGTATTGTACAGGAAATGTATGCTCGTGGCTTTACCTTTCTGCCGATTGATATCTATACAGCGAAAGCACATGATTTCCAGATCATTGATGGAAAACTGATGCCTTCCCTGAGTACAATTGATGGTCTGGGAGAGAAGGCGGCAGATGCTGTGGTAGAAGCAGCAAAGCAAGGGGCATTCTTATCAAGAGACGATTTTAAAATCCGGAGTAAGGTCAGCTCGACAGTGGTTGATAATATGGCGAAGATGGGACTGTTAGGCGACTTGCCAGCTACGAATCAGATGTCATTAATGGATTTTTTGGGTTAAGATTATAAAAGATGAAATAGCTAGATAATTAATGCCATTTAGTTAAGATATTTGATATCATGACGCATTTACCCACCGATATTTTTATTCACATAAATATCGGTGGGTATCTTTTTATCTGCCACATACTTTTTATATAGCAAACACGCTATGTTATTGTAAAAGTTATTGAAAGACTTTTATTTTCTAGAATTAAATTTCATAAATGAAGGACATATTAATATCCTGCTCATAATCTCCAAACTTCTGCCCGAATAAATTAAAACCTCCCGGGAATTCCGCATCTTCTTTGTTTCCGATCCGTACCGTAATAAAACTGTTATCCTTTAAAGCTAAGTTTGACAGACCGATGCGTCCGCATTCTTCATTATTAATAAAGACCGCCTTATCAGTAATGGTAAAGGTTGTCAGTAAACCATATTGTGTTACCCCGCTTTCCCACCAGGAAGGATTTAGCCGGCCCCTTCTTGCTCCAAAATCACCGGGGCTTCGATAGGTTCCGCATTCCTTACCATTAATCCAAAGAGTAATATCGGACTTCCAGTTCTCCCGGTAGTTTGCTACTTCGGAGCAAACTTCAAAGGTTAAAAGAAGCTGTTTCAGGTTTTTAGAAGAATCAATGGCATAGGGGAATTTATATTCTACATAGCCACCGGCTGTCCAAAGCAGCTGTGCATTAAACCTGGAGGGTAAAAAGAAATCAGCCGGCCGGTCTTCATATCCGATGTAGCCATCTGCATCTGCCAGACCGCAGGTTGGGGTTATTCGGCAGTCAGTGTAAGCTCCTACAGGCATAGAGATTGTAGAGATCTGATCCACTCCTGTGGATAATCCGTTTAATCGAATATTAATATAATCATTTTTCCGACTGCATAATTTCATGGAACCACGATTTCCTGGTTGATTCTCGGTATGGATTAGACCGGCACCCTCTAAAATGCGTACATGCAAAGCAGCAGTAGATGCTGGTATCTGCAGCTGTTCTGCTATTTCACCAATATTATAGCTATTATAATACAATAGTTTGATTATTTTAATTCGATCCAGAGATGAAAGAGCTTTGGAAACATTGCATAGCATTTCGTCATTGTCTGCATTCAGTTCTAGTGTTTTCGCCATATTAACCTCCAATATATTTGGTTTAATTAAATCATAGCACATTTTATTTTATATGTCTATGAAAAGCGACACGGATATAAATAATAATAATATTGTTATAAATTAGTAATAAAGCACAATTTAGATATTTAAATAAATAAAATATTGACAAATACATTGACTGATGCTAAGCTAAAGATATAAAAGGAACAAAAAATATGTTATAAATAAAAATAATAAGAAAGGAGAATTAATAGTTTAATAAGATATTTATAATATAATTTATGTTCCAAATAGAATTATCTTATGAAAGGGAGATTATATGAAAAAAATTAATTTATTAGTTTTAATTGTGTTCTTTATTTTCGTTGGATTGACCGGATGCGCGGGAAAGGGCAAAGATACTTCAACAGACACGGGCAATCAAGGTACAGAACAACAGAATGATGAAACGGCAACAAAGGGCGCGGAACAGGATGACCCAATTGAGCTGACGTTTATGGGGTGGGGAAATGATTCAGAGGTTGCCACCTTCCAGGCGATGATTGATCAATTTGAAGCTCAATACAAGAACGTTAAAGTTAATTATCTTGTTGTTCCCGCCAGCGACTTTGATACCAAACTGCAGAATATGATTGCAGCAGATGAACAGCCGGATGTATTTTATTGTGGCGTTGATTATGTTATGAAATATGCTGCTACCGGCAATTTGTATGATTTGACTACATATGTAAATAATAACGAAATATTTGACGTAGATAATGTTTGGGCAAATGCAATTAATATTTATAAATATGATGGAACTGGTCTGGGCAATGGATCAATTTATGCACTGCCCAAGGATGTCAGTGCATTTTCTGTAGTATATAACAAAGATCTGTTTGAAGCGGCTGGTATTACACCTCCGACAGAAAGTGATCCCTGGGATTGGAATGATTATCTTGCAGCCGCACAGAAATTAACAAAGAATGATGTTTATGGAACTTCCATGTATTCTTTGGAGTCAGCTGTATGGTCAAATGGTGCGAACTGGCTGGATGATTCGCTGACAAAGGTTACCTTTGCGGATCCTAAATTCACAGAAGCCCTTCAGTTTGTAGCAGACCTTCGCTGTAAATATAAAGTAGCTCCATCCTCTTCGGAAGAAACTTCCTTAAGCAGTTATGATCGATTTATGCAAGGAAAACTTGGTATGATGGGTGTTGGCTCCTGGGCAACTGCCGATCTTTGGAATAACTGCGATTTTGAATGGGATCTGATGGATTGGCCGGTTGGCCCCAATACCGGAGAAAAGGCTGTATGGTTTGGTAGTGCCGGTTTAGCAGTTGCACCTACCAGCGATAATATCACCGCTGCCTGCAATTTAGCTGCCTTTCTTGCCTTCAATGAAGATGCTCAGCGTACCAGCTATACAACCGGTATGTCTGTTCCTACCTTAAAGGATATGGCTTATGGAGAATATTCAAGCATGGATAAGGCACCGGCCAATAAAAAGGCTTTCTTGAATGTATTAGATGATTACGGACGTCTTGCCACCCAGTCCCGTACCTTCAACCAGGAGTGGTGGAGTGAGTTTAATTCCGGTATAGAAGCTGTCTATGACGGAGAGATCAGTGCGGCGGATTACTGCGCTTCCATGGTAGATCCTGTTCAGCAGTTACTAGATAAAAGCATAGAACAGCAGAAGTCCTTAAGTAAGTAGCATAGGAATTCCATTAGCGGGAGCCGGCTCCCGCTAATGCTGCTGTAAATAAGCCGGAGCTTAATCAACTGGCAGCCTTGACGGCTGTCCCTACAAAATGCAGGAGCTAATTACGATATGTCAAAAAAGAATTTAAAGAGTAAAGAAAGAGTCGCAGGTTTCTTGTTTGTATTACCCTCCCTGCTCCAGTTTGGATTTTTCTTCTTATTACCGCTTTGCCTATGCATCATTGCAGCAATGACAGACTGGAATGTATTAGTACGTACAAAAACCTTTATCGGCCTGGGGAATTTTATTGAATTGTTTCAAGATAGTAAATTCTGGATTGCTGTGAAAAATACCATATATATGTTGCTGCCAATCCCGGTTTACATGACTCTTGGATTACTATTTGCACTGGCTTGTCAGAAGGAAATCAAAGGGAATAAAGTGTTTCGTGTATTGTATTATCTGCCGTATATCTCCTCGATCGTTGCTTTAGTTTTACTCTGGAAATGGTTATTTAACTCGGAGTTCGGTCTCGTTAACCAGATGCTTGGAATCTTCGGAATCGAAGGACCAAACTGGCTGGGGGATCCGGTCTGGACGAAGCGGATGATCGTAATTATGATCTCCTGGAAAATGATTGGGATAACCTCTATCTATTTTCTTGCAAGCTTAAAGAATCTTTCTCCTACCTATTATGAAGCAGCAAGGATAGACGGAGCAGGCAGCAGCCAGCAATTTTTTAAGATAACTCTGCCTTTGCTTACTCCAATTATCTTTTACCTGCTGACTGTTAATATCATCGGATCGTTACAGACCTTTATCGAGGTTGATCTATTTACGACGGATGGCGGGCGTAATTACGGTGTTGCTACCGTGATTTATTATATCTGGCAGAAAGCCTTTAATTACAGCCAGATGGGATATGCCTGCGCCGCTGCACTTGTATTCGGTGCAATGATTCTGATTCTGACATTAATACAATTTAAAGTATCCAGTAAATGGGTTTACGAGGGGGAATAATTGATGAAGGTTATAAAACGTACTTCCGCCATCCGTGTGGTGGTTTTTATGCTTCTTCTGGCGGGGGCTTTCACTATGGTTGTCCCTTTCCTTTGGATGTTATCCACCTCTTTAAAAGAAGCAAAATTCGTATATGAGATTCCGCCAAGATGGATACCCAGTCCCGTTGACTGGAAGAATTACATAGAGCTGTGGACGGATTCCAGCCTGCTAAGCGGCTTAAAGAACAGTGTTATTGTTTCCTTTTGTGTTGTGGCCTTCGGGACATTTTCAACCACACTTTCGGCTTTTGCTTTTGCCAAGCTTGATGTTCCGCTGAAAAGAACCTTATTTCTATGTATTCTGTCCTCTATGATGATTCCTTTTGTTGTGCTGCTGGTACCGCAATATATCATTTATACGAAGATAAAATGGATTAATACCTTACTACCGTTGATCATTCCCGGCGCACTTGGAAATGTATCCATGTTGTTCTTTATACGTCAATTTATGCAGGGGCTTCCCACAGAGCTTTTAGAGGCCGCAAAAATTGATGGCTGCGGGTACTTCAAAATTTACTACCGCGTATTTTTGCCCCTTAGTAAGCCTGCAATTGTCAGTAACATCATAATGGTTTTTATGATGACTTGGAATGACTATTTTGGTCCCATGATTTTTGTAAATGATTCCAAACGGCAAACGGTTCAGGTGGTAATTTCTATGCTAAATTCTTATCATGAAACGCAGACAGACATACCACTGATCATGGCGGCTTCCTTAATTGCAATTCTACCGGTATTGATTACATTTATCATCTGTCAGAAATATTTTACCGAGTCCTTTGTGATGTCGGGACTGAAAGGCTAAGGGAAGTTTGAAAGAAAACCATTTTCAAACTATTTATTAAGGCCTATTCACTTTTTAAATAGGCCATCAAAAATTGAAAGGCACGGGAATAAGAATGAAAACAACATATCAAAATCCAATTGCAGCAGGCGGTGATTTCGCTGATCCCTTTGTGCTGAGATACAATGGAAGATACTATCTTTACTGCACCAATCCTGACATACGCTGCTGGAGCTCTGACAATTTATTGGAGTGGAAGGCAGAAGGGCCTACCATCGGGACGGATACCTTCCCGGATTTGGTTCCCTTTGCTCCGGAAGTGGTGTATTCCAACGGAAAATTCTATATGTATACTTCCCCCTCTGGCTTCGGGCATTACATATTGGAAAGCGAACATCCCACCGGACCCTTTTCTAAAATCAGTGATAATGTACTGCATGCAATTGATGGCTCCGTATTTATCGATGATGATGGAACCTGGTATTTTTATTGGGCCGGGGATGAGGGCATTTGGGGATGTAGAATGGAATCTCCGACAGAATTTGGTGAACCGGTTTTCACCGGAGTTACACTTCACGGCTGGACGGAAGGCCCCTTTATTTATAAGCAGAATGGTTATTATTATATGACCTACACCGGGAACCATTATTTAAGCAAAGGCTATCGTATTAACGCAGCATGGAGTACCCATCCATTAACAGGCTATCAGGATGAGGTGTATAATCCGGTAATAATCCATACCCAGGGAGAAGTTGTCGGACTTGGGCATAGCAGTACCGTACTTGGACCTGATCTGGTATCCCATTATATTGTATACCATAATATGAATGGGGATTTGAGCCGTGATTTGGACATAGACCGCCAGCTTTGGTATGAGCAGGCAACCCAGATTCTGGGACCGACAAGACTTCCACAGCCTGCACCTGCTTATCCTGATTACGCATTTCTCGGTCGTGCCAAAGAAGCGTTGACCTGGCAGTTTTATGAGGGTTACTGGGAAGAAAGGGAGGATATCTATTATTCCTCTAACCAAGGATTGTTTGTACTGGCTGATCAGAGTCTTCAGACAAGCTTTACAGCAGAGTTCCATTTAATAATTCCCATCACCTCCGAAGCAAATGTATGTGGACTTGTAATGGGTGAGGGAAGGGAAGACTATTACAGTCTTGCATTTGATAGGCTGACAAATAGCCTGCAGCTATGGTTCTGTAGAAAAAATGACAATAGATGCCTGAGAAAGGCTACGTTGCCTCCGGATTACGTGTTTGATGCGCTGCATTGCATTCGGGTAGAGTATGATAAGAAGGCGAAGCTCACTGTTTATATTGATAACCGGCTTCAACTGAGAGAGGATAAAATCCACTTGGATTTTGCAAGAATAGGATATTTTTCGGAAGCTGGACAAATCGGCTGCGGATACACAGCAGTAACCGGCACCACCTGTGAAGCAACCTCAGAGCAGGTTGCAATACCTATGAACTGCGGATTTTATCCGGTATTCGGCTCTGGCGCGTTTGAGAGAAATTCAGACGGAAGCATTATATTAAAGGAAGGCTGTCAGGCGCAGTATCAGCTGAATGTTGATTGCGGCGGACAGTACATCTTGCAGGTTATCACAAAAGACAGCCGTGCTTTTTCCAAAACAGATATTAGGATCGATGATCTTGGAGTTGATGTACGGATTGACAGTCCTGGAGTCCAAACCTGTCAGGTTTGGTTATCAGCCGGCGAGCATGTAATGAAGATAACTTCCGGTAATGAGGCACTTGTGATCCGGAGAATCTATTTTAAATTGGTGGAAGAGGATAAGGAAGAAACCGATAAACTGTATCAGCCTTTGAAAGCAGGTCTTTATGGAAAAGAGCTGCTGGAAGGAACTTATGGTATGGATTATACCGTATCAGCCCGGTTAAAGGCCGAATTCATGGGAGCGGATAGTAACGCCGGTATTCTGATCCGGGTAACCGAGCCGTCAGAAGGTGGTGAGGGAGCTGATCCTATCCTGGGAATTCATTTCTTTCTTGGATATTCCGTAAGCTTTACCGGCAGCGAATTAGTGATTGCACGCCATCGTTATGATAAAAAGGTTCTTGCGGCCTGTGCTTTTGAATTTGAAATAAATAAAACCTATGAATTAAAAGTAACTGTGTCGGGCGATGAAATATTAGCTTATATCAATCAGGAAGAGGTTCCCAGACTTTCCGTCAGGGACTGCGAGGTGATAACCGGCGGATGTGCTGGAATATGGGCAAAAAATACCTTGATTACAATAGATAACATTCAATTTAAAAATCAGAAGCAACTTTTATTCAAATAAAGCAATAACATTAGGGAGAAACGAAATGAACGACATTTTAAGAGCAGAATATCCAAGACCGCAATTGAAAAGAGAGGAATGGATGACGCTGAACGGCATATGGGATTTTTCTTTTGATCAGGATTTGTTTGACCAAAAGATCTGTGTGCCATTTGCATATGAAGCAAAGCTGTCCGGTGTAGTTAAGAAAGAACTCCATGATACGGTATGGTATCGCCGCAGCTTTACCATACCGGAGGAGTGGAAGAACAAGCACGTGCTGCTACACTTTGGAGCGGTTGATTATGAGTGCACCATCTGGATTAATCATAAGCATGCCATTTCTCATATTGGAGGGCAAACCGGCTTTTCTGCAGATATTACAGACCTGCTTGTTGACGGTGAGAACGAGCTTCGTGTTTATGTGAAGGATTATCATTTGGAACTTGATATACCACGCGGCAAGCAATTCTGGAAAGAGAAGTCGGAGAGTATTTTCTATACCGCTACGACCGGTATATGGCAGAGCGTATGGCTTGAGCCGGTTTCTGAAAAACATATCAAAAAGGTATTCATCACACCCTTATTTGATGATAAAGCAGTTAAGTTTGAGTATGAGCTGGAAAATCCAATGGGGTGCTATCTGGAAACTAAAATAACCTTTGAAGGCAAACATGTCAGCCAGACAAATACCTTTACTCAGAAATCAAAAGGGAGTATTACCGTAGCACTTGACGAAGCCGTACTTGGGTGCTGGAATATCACGGAAGATCTGGCCTGGACGCCGGAGCAGCCAAGGCTGTTTGATGTGGAATTCAGACTTAAGGAGCAGGAAATGATTCTGGATACGGCCATTTCCTACTTTGGAATGCGCAAAGTATCAATAGAAAACGGCAGATTTCTTCTGAATAACCGACCATATTTTCAACGGCTGGTTCTTGACCAAGGGTATTGGCCGGAAGGACTAATGACGGCGCCTTCCGATGAAGCGTTTGTTAAGGATATTGTGCTTGCAAAAGAAATGGGCTTTAACGGTGTACGAAAGCATCAAAAGGTGGAGGATCCCAGATTCTTATATCACGCAGACCGCTTAGGATTTCTGGTTTGGGGCGAGATAGGAGCCGGCTATACTTATTCAAGAAGCCTCGCCTCTGCTATGATGCAGGAATGGATGGATGTGGTTTTAAGGGACTACAATCATCCTTGTATTATAGCTTGGACACCCTTAAATGAATCCTGGGGCGTGCTGGAAATCGCACACCGCAAAGAGCAGCAGAATTTTTGCAGAGCCCTCTATTCTATGATAAAAGCGATCGATACAACACGTCTGATCAGTGATAATGATGGCTGGGAGCATGTAGAAAGTGATTTACTGACAATCCACGATTATGAGGCAAACCGTGAGATCCTTACAAAAAGATACTCCACGTTAGAGAATATAATACAGGATCAGCCCTGTGGAAGAGCGCTCTACGTTAACGGTAGCCATTATAGCAATGAGCCGATATTGATCAGCGAGTTTGGTGGTATTTCCTTTGAGAAGGACGGTGCGAAAGGTTGGGGTTATTCAAGTGCTTCTTCAGAGCAGGATTTCCTGAAGCGTTATGCTGATGTTGTAGTACCGTTACTGCAATCAGGGCATATTCAAGGCTTTTGTTATACGCAGCTATGCGATGTCGAGCAAGAAATTAATGGTTTACTCACATATGACCGTCAACCAAAGGTCGATATTAATGAAATCCGAAAGATAACTTGCGGAGTGCCAGACAAATGTCATTAAGTTAAGACATCGGCTAAAATTACGAGTCAACCCCAGCGATATTTTTATTGCATTAATATCGCTGGGGTTTCTTTTTTATCGGCTACATATTTTTGTATTAACAAACACTACTTCGTTATCAGAGGAGAGAAGAGTCTTGTATTTTACGTAACTATGTTAAGGTATAATTGAAAGAAACAACATTTGTTCCAGTGGTTGTACTTGTATGTTTAAAAGCCAGAATATGATCGTTTTAAACAGTTCAGTTTCTGATTCTGTGCGTTTAGTTAACTCATACCGTTGAGAGTGGTAATACTATCTTAATAAAATTGGCTATAAGCGTGGCTTTCTTATTGTTCTGCATGGAAATTGGATTAAATAAAAGTAAAAGATAATAATAAACAAATAAAAAATCATTCTATGCGAATGATTTTTTATTTGTTTATTTAATTCAATTGTAGCAGCTCGTACGGGAATCGAACCCGTGTTTCCGCCGTGAGAGGGCGGCGTCTTGACCCCTTGACCAACGAGCCATCAAGAACAATATCTATATTACACTATCAGAAAACAAAAATCAAGTATTTTTTTCATATTTTTTAAATTTTTTTATCAATTGACACATTTTAGAAAATTGCAGGAAAGATTGCAAAAAAGTTGACATAATATCTTATGTAATCCTAGAGACTTTCCAAATTACACCAGTGTTTGGTAAAATTACGTTTAAATTGTCTCTTGTACTAATACCCATATCAACAATGTACAAAGCTTGGTCTGGACCAAAGGCTACATCTGCAGGCCTGTCAAATCCTCCATCTTGTGTAACACTGGCAGGAAAACCAGAGCGGTTTATGGCAAAGGTTGAAATACTTCCAGACCTCATATCTATCTTTGATATTTTATGTCCAACAGAAGGATACTGAAGTGCAGTAATCTCATAGGTTCTGGGAGTTACATTACCAAATTCGGCAATGAAGGCATCTCCAACTGGAGCAAAGGATGAATAGGGGTTGAAGTCAAAGCCAATAATGGTGGAATCTGGTGCAAAGGCTGCAAAAGGTCGTCTAGGGATACCAGGATGGCAGGCTAACAAAAACTCAGGTTGTACTCCTCCATCTGGCTTAAATCTTTCTAAGGTAACTGGCTCGCCACCAGCATAATCTGGCCACCCATACCAGGTGCTTTCGGTAATCAATTGAAATTCATCCGGTGCATTTGCGATTGGGCGGCTGCCTCGAATATCAAAACCGTTATTTGATGCAAATAGACGATTTCCATTGTCAAATTTTACATAGGAGGGGCTTCTTAGCCCCCAAGCCACAAGTTCTAGCTCGGAACCATCTGGGTTTGCTCTTAAAATACTACCGGAGGCTTTGATAATTCCTTTCCTTTTCTCAAAGGGTAGGTTGGCCTCACCATAAGCTGAGAATGCACCAGTAAAGGTATTTTCCTTGGTAGCAAGTAACATATTTTGTGTAATGAAATTTTGACCATTAAGTAGAACAAAATAACCTGGGTTATCGTGAAACAATGGGAAATCATATACCCATAAATTATCTGTCCCAACAACACCTGAATTGGTAGCTGTCCCTTGGCCAAAGTACATTTTTCGATCTACTCCAAAATCAACTCTACTATTACTATAGTCTCCAAAGCTTGGTAGGCCTCGAATGATATCTTGACGGGTTCCATTCTTTCTAATAACAGTGATTGTTCCCTTATGAGAGATATATAAATCTCCATTGCGTTCGTTTATTCCGGTAAGTGGTGTAATAAAATCATCAGCAATCATTTCAAATACACCATTTACAAACCGAGATACACTGGGCTTCTCAGATGTGTAACCGGAATTGGCAATTAGCAATTCGCCGTCCTGAGTAAACAAAATGCTGGTAGGAGCATCGATACCCTCTGCGAAAACTTCTATTTTATAGCCTGTTTCGATAACAATACTATTAGGATTAATATAGCGTGTTACATTATTTTCAGATTGATTGCATGCGACCAATTTACTTTTGTAATCCCTATTTAGATACAAATAAAAGCCCCCCAGAATGATAGCTCAATATATTATATTCAAGTATTTAAAAAAAAATTAATAAACTAAGGTGATGACAAGTAAGGAATATAAGGCTTCAAAATAGAATAAATTATACTTGACTAATCCTGCCAGATGATGTATTGTAGAAATATAAATTGTAAACAATATAATTTAATAAAATATATAGAAGAATTTCATGATGATATATGTTTTAACAACAGATTCATGAAAGAATGATGAATAATAATTAAAACTTCTATAAATATCGAAAGGGTGGCATATTATGAACATAACAGAGTTAAATGCAAATAATTACGAGGCAGAGGTTTTACAGTCTAACCAGACAGTAGTGGTAGATTTTTGGGCACCCTGGTGCGGGCCATGTAAAATGATAACACCGATCGTAGAGGAGATCTCCAGAGAAGTAACGGATGTAAAGGTTTGCAAGGTTAATGTGGACGATGAAAGTGAGTTAGCTAGGAAGTATAAAGTAATGACCATTCCCACACTGATATTATTTAAAGAAGGTAATGCGGTTGCCACATCAGTTGGTCTAAAGCCAAAGAATGCAATTATTGACATGATAAGAAATGCATAAATGTTATCGGTTTAGAGGTGTGCTTTAACGGTTCGGTTAGTTCTTTAATTAATGAAATATAGGAAGGTGCAAAATAATGTACGATATTATTATTGTTGGCGCAGGTACTGCGGGTTTATCTGCTGCAATCTACGGGGTAAGAGCTGGAAAAAAGGTATTGGTCTTTGAAGCGGAATCCTATGGAGGACAAATCATAAACACGCTTGAAATTGAGAATTACCCAGGAATTAAAAAGGTATCCGGTTATGAATTTGCGACTAATCTCTATCAGCAAACCCTGGATCTGGGAGCTGAGATCAAGTTTGAAAAGGTAGTAGAGATATTAGCTGAGGATGAAGTGAAAAAAGTAGTCACAGACGGCGGGGAGTACCTGACGAAAACGGTTATCCTGGCTACCGGTGCTAAGAATAGACCTCTGGGACTTGAGAAAGAAAAAGAACTGATTGGCAGGGGTATTTCTTACTGCGCGACTTGCGATGGCGCATTCTATAAAGGAAAGGCGGTAGCAGTGAATGGTGGCGGTAATACCGCACTGGAAGACGCAATCTTTTTATCATCCTACTGCAGTAAGGTATATGTTATTCATAGAAGAGAGACATTTCGTGGAGAGGAGAGATTGTTACAGTCCTTAAAGAAGAAATCAAACGTTGAGTTTGTCCTTAATGCCAATATAACCAAATTGTTGGGTGAAGAGTTCTTAGAAGGTGTTGTGGTAAAGGATATTAAAACCGATGAGGAGCAAACGATTCCTATCAGCGGATTATTTATCGCAATCGGCCAAGTACCGAATAACTCCATATTTGCTGGTCTGATTGAGTTAGATCAAAGTGGTTATATTATTGGTAAAGAGGATTGCAAAACTAATGCAGAAGGAATCTTTGTGGCAGGAGACACCAGAACAAAGAATGTTAGACAGCTTGCAACTGCTGCATCAGATGGAGCTATTGCCGGATTGGCCGCATGTGAGTATATTGGATAAGACGGAATGATGAGACGGAAGGGTATTACTTTTGAATATCACAGAAGAATATCATGGAAGGATTTCACAGTAGGATTTCATCGAAGGATTTATAGAAACAAAGTTTTAGCTTAATAAACTACGATTAAAAAGAGAATTATTATAAATGGTTATTAATAACACCTATGGTTTTAATGATACATACATATGGACTAACAGACTAATTTATAATATAGTTAGTGTCCAGTGGAGAACGTATCAAACGATAGGTGTTTTTATTATGTTGTGATTGCTTCCATTAAAATATAATGATAATATTAATCTAATGTCCTATTACAAACTATTATTATTCAGGAGGGTGACGGTCATGGATATTCAAAAAGTATTGGAACAGGTAAAGACCGGAGAATTAGAAATAGATAAAGCTAGCGAATTATTAAAGAAGTTACCATATGAAGATATGGGTTTTGCTAAATTGGATCATCACAGAGCACTTCGTTCAGGCTTCGGTGAGGTGATTTTTTGCCAAGGTAAGGATATTTCCCATCTTCAGAAAATTTATAAGAATTTTTATGAGCATGACCAAAATGTGCTAGGAACCAGAGCCACACAGGAGCAGTATGAAAAGGTTAGAGAGATACTACCCATGGTGGTCTATGACCCGCTTTCAAGAATTCTATCGATACAAACAAAGGAGATACCAAAGGTTGGATGTATTGCAGTATGTACCGGTGGAACAGCTGATATTGCAGTTGCAGAAGAAGCAGCTCAGACCGCGGAATTCTTTGGCAGCAGGGTGGAGAGAATCTATGATGTTGGTGTAGCAGGAATACATCGGCTGGTCTCAAAGCTTGATACAATTCGAGAGGCAAATTGTGTGATTGCGGTTGCGGGAATGGAAGGAGCTCTGGGAAGTGTGGTAGCGGGCCTGGTAGATAAGCCGGTGATTGCGGTTCCAACTTCTGTCGGTTATGGAGCAAGCTTTGGTGGGATATCAGCATTACTTACCATGTTAAATTCTTGTGCGGAGGGGCTAGCAGTTGTGAATATCGATAATGGGTTTGGTGCTGGGTATATTGGAACGCAGATTAATCGATTGGCTTGTCAGGAGAAGTAGATTTAATTTAGACAGAGGTAGATAAGTGAAGGTATTTGATAGTATATTAAGAAATTATTTTAGAAGGTGAAACTATAACATATTATATATGAAGAGAGATTGAGTAGGGATTGGTTCGAACGTTTTATGATAGGTCAATTTGATTGGTATTTACTTTCTCTTTTTATGTAATATACAGTAATCTGTAGCGAGCAATATAAGAGTATATGAATAAAGAGAGAGTGAATTGATAGATATAGAAATGAGAGTTGTTGATAACCTGTTATTTAATTTTTATTAAAACCACATTTTATTATTTAAACCACATTTTAATAGATAAAGAGGCTTCCCATAAATGAAGAAGCCTCTTTATCTATATTTAGGCCTTCCAATGATAAGTGATCATGTTTTACCAAGAAGTATCTAGCGACTCTTAAAACTGACAGATACAATAATTATTGATAATTTTTTGCAAGATTTTTAATAAGCTCATAAACAGATAAGTAGTCATGTCCAGAGGATAAGGCAAGGCGTTTTACATCTTCATATTCAGGATAATAGAACGTACGATCCTCAAATTGGCATATTTTCACACAAGCTTCCCCATAAGGAGTGGTAATTGTTCTAATCTCACGAGGGAGTATGGTTCTTAAAACCTCGTGTTTGCGAATGCCAATGGTTGTAGTGTGTAAGAAGAGGAGGTTCTCCATAACGGGAATATGCTCCTCACTACAAATGATACCAATCATATAAGCGGGACGGTTCTTCTTCATAAATATTGGTGTATAGTAAACGTCCTTAGCACCATTTTGAAACAATAGTTCCATGGTAAAGGCCAAGGCTTCACCAGTACAATCATCAACATTAGCCTCAAGCACCCAAATCCTATCTGCAGTAGTTGTAACCTCGTTACTTGCAAGCGGAGTATTAATCCTAGAAGTTATTGCTGGCAACTCGGAGCCTTTCGTCATGATGGCAATGTTTTCCTGGTGCTTCATTATTTGCGATGATAAAGAGGTATTTGTTTCTGCTTGAGTGTCTTCAATTAACATTGCGCGAAGAATACCGCTTGCTCCAGAGTAATTTCTTTTGCCAGCTCCCAACCCGATCTTATGAATACGAAAATCTTTCGGTAATTCATCTCTTGTCTTCAGAGCAGCAACAATGGCTGCACCGGTGGGAGTAACAAGTTCACCCTGAACATTGGTAATATGAAGACGTAATTGATGAGTTGAAGAAATGTTCACAACCGCTGGTACAGGAATCGGAAGAAGTCCATGCTGACACTTGATCTGCCCCATACCTTCATACAGTTCTGATACAATAACATCGGTGATGTCTAAATTGTCAATACAGATAGCAGCCGCTACGATGTCTACAATAGAATCAATTGCTCCAACTTCATGAAAATGTACCTCTTCCAGTGGTTTCGCATGAGCTTTTGCTTCAGCTTCCGCAATAATCAAGAAAATATGTTTTGCAAGCTCCTTTGCTCGATCTGAGATAGTGGAATGGTCGATGATACCATAAATATCGATTAAATTACGGTGCTCATGATGGCCAAGGACGAGATGGGGATGTGAAGCCTTGGCAAGGGCTGGACTACTGTGATGGGGGCGCTTGTGTTGGTGTGGTTTGTCATGGTGGTGTAAGTCATGGCTGTTTTCATGAATATGGTCATGATGTTGATCTCTTGCGTGGTTGTGGTCATGGTTACTCTCGTGGTTATGATCATGATTTTGGTCATTACTGTCGTGATGATTGCTGGTTATAAAATCATGGCCGTGATTATAATTATGTTGGTGAAAATGATCATGGTCTTCAGGATGAGTAAGAATCACATCAAAATCACAGGCATCAATACTATTTTTTGCTCTTCGTCCTATATTGATTTGATATCCTTCAACGTTAAGACTCTGTAAGCCTTCTACGAGAACTCTTTTATCTGCTCCGAGGTCGAGAAGAGCAGCTACAGTCATGTCACCGCTGATACCAGAATAGCATTCTAGATATAATATTTGTTTCTTCATTATTAATCTCGCTTTCATTTACAGTTTATTGTAATATTTCAATATATTTAATACATTTTTGATAAGATGATACTGGAATATTGTTAATTAATATAAAGTGTATCTTATCAGTTTTGTGAGGAAGTATCGATAATTTGTATAGAAAATCTTATTCTGAAATACTAATTTCAAACTAGAAAAATCTATTTTACTAAAATTCTCACGATATCTGTATTATAACATGGTTTATTAGAATTAAGCAATTTTTAGTATAAAATAAATGCTTTCTCACATGAAACAAACATAAAAAAGCAAAATTCGAGTATTTGTTATTTACAATCTAACCCAACTATAGTATAATAACATAAATTAGAGAACTGCATAGAGAGGGGAAATATAGCTTGTTAAAGATTTATATTTGTCCAGAATGTTTTAACTATAGGATGGTATCTCGGAAACCTGACGCCATCTGTCTTCATTGCGGAACAAAGTTAGAAAAATGTAATTTTGAATATGGAGCATATATGAAAATGACAGAGAATGAACGAGACGAATATCGAGAGAGTTATAAAAAAAGAATGTTAGCATATGGTGAGAGGATTTTTAAAGTACATTCGAAAGAAAATTCGGAAGGAACCTTTTTATAGAAGTTCATTAATTCTATGTTAAGGGTTCTTTTTTTGCAAACTAAAGAAATGCTGGAATGAGGTATTACGTATGACAAAGAGGATTGTTGATAGAAAATTATCATATAGAAGAGTGTTTATTCTATTATGTGATGTAATTATGATAATGATTTCAAATGCGATGGGGCTTTTGCTTAGATATGATCTTGACCCGAGTAAGGTTGATATGCGGTTTGTAGAATCGGTCTGGAGTTATTTTCCGATAAACCTATTAATTACCTTGATTATATTTTACATATTTAAATTATATCATAGCATATGGCGTTATGCAGGTATTGTGGAGATGCAGAATGTTTTGGCAGCAACGATGATTGCGGCAATTACTCAGATGGTAGGTTTGCGTGCTTTACATTTACCTGTTCCAAGGAGCTACTATTTTTTATATGCAGGCTGTTTATTCTTGTTAACTTTGGCAAATCGCTTCGCGTATCGATCACTTCGCTATTTCAGAAACAGAACTATTAATATGAAGGATGCAAAACGAGTGATGCTGATTGGTGGAGGGAATGCGGCTGATGCAATAATAAAGGAGATTCTTGTAAGTGAACACATCAGCAATACAGAAGTAAAGTGTATTATTGATGATGATCTCAAAAAGCAGGGTACATATATTCAAGGAATTAAGGTTGTTGGTACGAGAAAGGATATTATAGATTGTGCCAATTTATATAATATACAGGAAATCATTATTGCAATGCCGTCTGTTTCTAGAAAAACTATCAAAGAAATCGTAGAAATCTGTAAGGAAACAAACTGTACACTGAAGATCTTACCAGGAATGTATCAGCTAATGAATGGAGAGGTAAGTGTTAATCAGCTAAGGAATGTTGACGTGGAGGACTTACTTGGGAGAGATCCTATCAAGGTAGATATGGAATCTATCTTAGAATATACGAAAGATAAAGTGATTCTGGTAACCGGTGGTGGTGGTTCGATTGGAAGTGAGTTATGTAGACAATTAGCTCAAAGAGAGCCAAAACAATTGATTATTGTAGATATCTATGAAAACAATGCATACGACATTCAACAGGAACTTTTAAAGAAATATCCGGAGCTTGATTTAGTTGTATTAATTGCTTCTGTAAGAAATTCATCCAGAGTTAACAATATATTTAAGACCTATCGTCCACAGGTTGTATATCATGCTGCTGCTCATAAGCATGTACCTTTAATGGAGGATAGCCCCAATGAAGCAATTAAGAACAATGTTCTTGGTACGTGGAAGACAGTTATGGCAGCAGATAACTATGGTGTGGAGAAATTTGTGTTGATATCCACAGATAAGGCTGTAAATCCAACAAACATAATGGGGGCATCAAAACGTATTTGTGAAATGATTGTGCAAACATATAATAATCATTCGAAAACAGATTTTGTTGCAGTTCGATTTGGAAATGTATTAGGATCTAATGGAAGTGTAATACCTTTATTTAAAAGGCAGATAGCAACGGGGGGACCGGTTACCGTTACTCATCCAGATATTATACGTTATTTTATGACGATTCCAGAGGCAGTATCGTTGGTATTGCAGGCGGGTGCATTTGCAAAAGGCGGCGAGATATTTGTTTTAGATATGGGTGAGCCTGTTAGAATTCTCGATTTAGCAGAGAATTTAATTCGGTTATCTGGATATAAGCCCTATGATGATATTGATATTGAATTTACTGGCCTTCGTCCGGGAGAGAAGTTGTATGAAGAATTACTTATGGATGAGGAAGGCTTGCAGGAAACAGAGAATAAATTAATACATATTGGGTGCCCTATTGAGATTGATGAAGACAGGTTTATGAAGCAGTTGGAAGAGTTAAAAGAAGTTAGTCAGATGGAGCAGCAGGAAATTAGAAAGTTAGTAAAAGAGATTGTGCCTACCTATAAAATGAAATTAGGTGTATAATGATTGTTTAGTATGAAATATAAAATTATTAAATAAGAGGACATGTTAAAATGAATAAAAAAATATACCTTTCATCACCTACAATGAATGGAAGAGAGATGAATTATATCGTTGAAGCTTTTGAAACGAATTGGGTTGCTCCATTAGGCCCAAATGTGAATGGATTTGAAAAGGAACTAGCAAATTTTGTGGGGATTTCACATGCAGCAGCGTTGAGTTCAGGTACTGCAGCAATACATTTGGCAATGAAGTTAATCGGAATTGGACAAGGGGATGTTGTATTTTGTTCATCATTAACTTTTTCAGCTACCTGTAACCCACTATTATACGAAGGTGCTACTCCAGTATTCATCGACAGCGAAGAGTCTACTTGGAATATGGATCCCAAAGCACTGAGAAAAGCCTTTTTGAAATATCCGAATGCGAAAGCGGTTATTGTTGTTCACCTCTATGGTACACCGGCTAATCTTGAAGAAATTATGGAGATATGCGATGAATATGGTGTTGCTCTTGTTGAAGATGCTGCAGAATCCTTAGGGGCTACATATCATGGGAAGCAAACAGGTACTTTTGGTTGCTATGGGATTTATTCCTTTAATGGAAATAAGATTATTACCACCTCTGGTGGTGGGATGCTTGTTTCAAATGATGGTGATGCAATTGTAAAGGCAAGATTTTGGGCAACGCAATCGAGGGAATCAGAACGTCACTATGAGCATAAAGAGATTGGATATAATTATAGGATGTCTAATGTTGTAGCAGGTATCGGAAGAGGTCAGTTGCTAGAATTAAATGAGTTTATTGAACTAAAGAAGAATATATATAACACATATAAAAAAGCATTTAGTGATATCTCAGAAATAAAAATGAATCCAATACCAGAACATTGCGAACCTAATTATTGGTTATCATGTTTAACAATAGATAGGGATAGTAAGGTAAAACCAACTGATATATTTGTCGCATTAGAAAAGGAAAACATAGAGTCAAGGCCGATATGGAAGCCAATGCATCTTCAACCAATATACTCAGGTTGTGATTTCATTAAGTTTGACGAAAACACAGTAGCAATATCAGAAGATATTTTTAATTGTGGCGTTTGCCTACCAAGTGACATAAAGAATACAGATGAGGATATGCAGAGAATTATACGAATTGTTAAATCGTTATTTTAATATTCCTAATTAAGAATGGTGGATGTATAAATGACAAAGCTTGTAATTATTGGTTTTGTGGGATTTGAGCGAGAGATTGCTTGGCCAGTAGAAAGAAATAATATTTGTTGATGATGGAGCAGAGTATCATGGAAAAGTTATAAATGGATATTCTGTTTGTGGCTAAATAATCAAATGGATGAGATGTGTGCTTTTGGTGCGTCAAAATACGTCTGATGTTATCATGAAGGTGAGATATATATGTATAGAAGATATATTAAAAGATTAATTGACTTAGTTTTGTCGCTATTAGGGATTATTATCTTATCTCCTATTCTACTGATTACGGCGATATTAGTTCGAATTAAATTGGGAAGTCCGGTAATATTTAAACAAGACCGACCAGGTTATAAAGAAAAAACATTTATATTATATAAATTTAGAACTATGACAAATAGTAAAGATGAGAAGGGAGTTCTGTTGTCGGATGATATAAGGTTAACTAATTTTGGGAAATTACTTCGTAAAACTTCGTTAGATGAGTTGCCGGAATTGTTTAATATTGTAAAGGGGGATATGTCAATTGTTGGTCCTCGACCGTTATTGGTTCGATATTTGCCGAGGTATAATATTCAGCAAAAACGGCGCCATGAAGTTCGGCCAGGACTAACGGGATTAGCGCAAATTAATGGCAGGAATGCTATTGGCTGGGAAGAAAAATTTGAATATGACATAAAGTATGTCGATAATGTCACATTTATCCATGATATTAAAATCATATTATTTACAATAATAAAGGTTGTTAAACGAGATGGGATTAATTCGGAAACAGTTGTTACTATGGAAGAATTTAAGGGGAATCAAAATGATGAAGCATCGGAAGAATAATTTACGATGATTAAGAAAAAAAAGGATTCTGTAAACTTCATGGAGACAGATTATCTGGCTCAAAGCTTGGGAGGACAGGCTTATCAAAGCAATCAGCCAAAGAATAAAAACAGTCATATCAGCGGATCGAATCGAAGTAGAACGGTCATTCGGCTTGACCTTATTTGGCTTTTGGTCTGATGGAATTTCAACCTGCTAATTTTAAACCGGAAACGGGTTAGTCAGCAGACACTAAATAATAGATTAAGGATGGAAGTGAATATATTTTGAAAATCCTATTTCTTACATTGGTTAATATGACAGATATTAATGAACACAATATATACTCGGATTTGCTACGCGAAATAATCAAACATGGTCATGATGTATATGTAGTCTCTCCAGTTGAAAGAAGAAATAAAAAGAAAACACATATTATTTCTGGGGAATGTGTGCAGATATTAAAGCCTAGAATAGGGAATATACAGAAGGCTAATTTGATTGAAAAGGGTATTTCTACAGTAATGGTGGGGACTGTTGTAAAACGATCTATTGCAAAGTATTGGAAACAGATTAAATTTGATTTGGTTCTTTATTCTACTCCACCTATTACATTTACGTCCCCGATAGAATATATAAAAAAGCGAGATGGGGCAATTACATATTTAATGTTAAAGGATATATTTCCTCAAAATTCGATAGATATTGGTTTGTTATCTACAAAAGGAGTAAAAGGGCTGATATATAGGTATTTTAGGGAGAAAGAAAAAAAATTATATTGCCTGTCCTCGAGAATTGGATGTATGAGTCCGGCGAACGTTAAGTACTTGTTGAATAATAACCCAGATATTGAACCTAACAAAGTTGATATATGTCCTAATAGTATAGAAGTTATTGACCATAGGCTGAGTGAAGAGCAAAAACTTTCATTACGGAAAGAATATGATCTTCCTGCAGATAAAATTACTTTTGTTTATGGTGGGAATTTAGGAAAACCACAGGATATCCCGTTTGTGTTGGAATGCATTGAGGAATGTGAGAATATTGAAAATGTTTATTTTGTTATTGTAGGTGATGGAACAGAGTATTCCAAAGTAGAAGAATTCGTTTTTTCTGGAAGAACAAATAACTTAAAGTTGATAAAATACCTTCCTAGGGAAAAGTTTGAATTTCTTGTCGCAGCTTGTGATGTTGGATTGGTATTTCTGGATCATCGTTTTACGATACCGAATTTTCCATCCAGATTACTCTCATATATGCAAGCTGGATTGCCTGTACTTGCTGCAACAGACGCAAATACTGATGTTGGTGTTTTTATCGAAAAAAATGAATTTGGTTGGTGGTGCGAGAGCAATGATAAAATGAAGTTTAAGAAAAAAATTTTTGAAGCAATAGAAGCTAACCTTGAGGAAAAATCAAAAAATGCCGTTAGGGCATTGAATGAGTTTTCGGTGGAAAAGTCTTATCTTGATATATCTCATCAGATAGGACTTAACACCAAAAAATAATTGTAGGAGTGTAGCCTGTGATATTATATATTGTGTTAATTGTTGCAATGACAGTATGTGTTTTTGCAGACAATAGTAGACAAAAAATAAGATTAATCAAAAAAAAAGAATCTGTATCAGTAGTATTAGCTATGATTTTTAGCTGGATATTGTTTCTTATTTCCGGATTTAGGTACAATACTGGAACTGATTATATCAACTATGCTCAGAACTACGAGACGAAGAGAGCCGGTATTGATACATATTGGCTTAATTATGAACCGGGATTTGATTTTCTTAACTTTTTTGTATCAAAGACATTTGGGGAAGTTCAGGTTCTTTTCATTATTTGCTCTGGAGTTACGATGTACTTTGTATACCGTTCATATAAGAAAAATTCTGTCGATAAGTATCTTAGTGTGTATCTGTTCGTGATGTTATATTTCTTTTTTTCATCGTTTAATTATGTTAGACAGTATATGGCGATTTCGTTAGTGCTATTTGCTATTGATGACTTAATTAACAAGAACTTTAAGAATTATCTCATAAAAGTGGCTGTGGCATCGTTATTTCATTCCACTTCCTTGTTGATGATACCATTCTACTTTATTGCCAGACGTAAAATGCGATTAGGGGTATACATTCCACTAGGAGTAATTCTTATGCTATCAAGGATTTTCTATCAGCAAATAATTGTCATCGTAACAAAAATAGTGCCCAAATATGCTATATATTTGGATTTCGAAGGTGGTGGTGCAACCGTAAGTTTATTATTATTGATGATAAATTTTGTTTTACTACTAGCGATTACTCATAAAAAAAGAAAGAGTAAAGAACATAAAGAGGAGATTAAATATACTAATAACATAGAAAATGTTTATTTGAATGCATGTTTTTTTGCCTTGTGTTTTTATTCTTTGGCTTCGATAAACACATTGTTTTCAAGAGTCGGATCTTACTTTTTCGTTCTCAGCACATTGTCGATACCTTATGTTATTAATAAAAAGTGGAAAGGTGGAAAACTATTAATAGTGCGAATTGTTGTTTGTGCTATTTCAATAGGTGTATGTATATATAATTTAAACGCTAATAATTGTGGGGTGATCCCTTATAATTGGATATTTATAAGATAAAAAGGTGATTAGGGGTTGTTGATATGAATCAAAAAATAATATCCAATTTTGTTTGGAGATTGCTTGAACGTTTTGGAGCCCAAGGTGTTACGCTTTTAGTAACCATTATCCTGGCAAGACTGCTTGCTCCAGAAGTATATGGAACTGTGGCTCTTGTAACAGTTCTGATGGCAATACTACAGGTATTTGTTGATAGTGGATTAGGAAATGCGTTAATACAGAAAAAAGATGCTGACGATCTAGATTTTTCTTCGGTCTTTTATTTTAACATAACTATTTGCTTAGTGTTATATGCTTTACTGTTTATAAGTGCGAAACCTATTGCAAGTTTCTATAATAACCAGGAGTTGATTCCTTTAATCAGGGTGCTTGGTATTAATATAGTTATCTCTGGAGTAAAGAATGTTCAACAAGCGTATGTTTCTCGTAACTTAATATTTAAAAAATTTTTTTATGCGACATTAACAGGAATTATAGGCTCAGCATTCGTAGGAATATTGATGGCCTATAAGGGCTATGGAGCGTGGGCGATAGTAACTCAGATGCTAATTAATTCCACGGTTGACACTCTTATTCTCTGGCTTATAGTTGGCTGGAGACCTAAATTGATGTTTTCGTGGAAGAGGCTTAAAACTTTGCTTTCGTATGGATGGAAGCTTTTAATCTCTTCGCTAATCGATACTTGTTACAATAAAGCACGTGAATTGATTATAGGAAAAGTATATCACGCTTCAGATCTTGCGTATTACAACAAGGGAGAACAGTTGCCAAGTAATATTGTAATCAATATCTGTACTGCCATAGATAGTGTTCTTTTTCCAACAATGTCTCTTCATCAGGATAATGTAGAGCAAGTTAAAGGAATGACTAAAAAAGCAATAAGAGTATCGACTTTTTTTATTCTCCCATCGATGGTTGGTGCGGCTATATGCTCGGATACAATAATACGAGTGCTATTTACTGAAAAGTGGATATCATGTTCGATGTATTTGAAAATATTCTGTATAACATACGCCTTTTATCCTATTCATACTGCAAATTTGAATGCAATGAAAGCGCTTGGCAAATCGGATGTTTATTTGAAGCTGGAAGTTGTTAAAAAGATTGTAGGAGTTACATTTCTCTTAATATCAATTCAACACGGCCCGTGGGGAATAGCGATTTCATGTTTGTTAGCTGGTCTTGTTAGCCAATTCATAAATGCTTTTCCTAATAAAAGTTTGCTGAATTATGGATATTTAGAACAGATGAAAGACGTTTTACCAAATTTAGTTGCCTCATTACTTATGGGCATCATGGTTTATTGGGTAGGTTTCTTACAGATAAATATGTATTTAGTCTTCTTTATACAGTTACTTGTTGGAGTAAACGTATATTTTGCTTTAGCAAAGCTATTTAACCTTGAGGGCTTTTTGTATATCAAACGAATATTTAAGAACAGAGGGGTGCAAAAATGACAATTAATGTTACAAGATCTTCAATGCCTGGCTTTGAAGAGTATTGTGAAGAAATAAGATGCTTATGGGACACACATTGCCTTACAAATATGGGAGAGAAACATATAAAACTTCATAAACAGCTTGAAAATATACTTGGCTGCAAACACATTGCTTTGTATACAAATGGACATTTAGCGCTTGAAAATGCAATTGCGGCGTGGTATTTTCCTGATGGAGGTGAAGTGATTACAACACCATTCACGTTCACTTCTACAACACATGCAATATACAGGAATAATCTTGTTCCTGTGTTTTGCGACATAGATCCTCAGTATTATACAATTGATGTAACTAAGATTGAGCAGTTAATCACAGACAAGACAGTTGCTATTGTTCCGGTTCACGTATATGGGAATATTTGCAATATTGAAGAAATAAAAAAGATTGCCGATAAATATGGTTTAAAGGTTATTTATGATGCTGCGCATGCATTTGCAGTGAAGTATAAGGGCGTGTCAACTGCGTGTTTTGGAGATATGTCGATGTACTCATTCCATGCAACAAAGGTGTTCAATACCATAGAAGGTGGTGCGGTATGTTTTGCTGACGACAATAAGGTTCAGCTCATGAACGACTTGAAAAATTTCGGCATACATGGACCTGAGGAAGTTGCATATATAGGTGGAAATGCAAAGATGAATGAATTTCAAGCTGCTATGGGAATATGCAACCTGAGGCATCTTGATGAAGAAATTGAGAAGAGAAAAAGAGTGTACGAGAAATATGTGGAGTTATTAGGGGATGTGGAGGGTATTATTCTTTGTTCTCCACAAAAGGATGTTAAATCTAACTATGCGTATTTCCCAGTTGTATTTGATAGGTATAAATATGATAGAGATAAAGTTTTCGAACTGCTATCTGATAATGACATTGTTGCAAGAAAGTATTTTTATCCACTAATAAATGCGACAGAAGCGTATAAGAATGTTACTTGTACTGGAGTAGAAACTACCCCTATTGCGGCTCATGTTGCAGAAAATGTTTTGACATTGCCTATATATGCAGACCTTGCCCTTGACGATGTTAAAAGAATTTGCGACATTATATTAAAGTGATTTTCAGATGATTGATTTATGAGTGTAAAAGAAGAGGTGAAACCAAATGAGAATAACAATTATAGGCGGAGCGGGATTTATCGGAACAAATTTAGCTTTGAATCTATGTAGAACCAGCGAGAATAAGATAAGATTAATTGCAAGATTGGGGGAACATCTACATGCATTACGAATTTTGAATTTGCCGAATGTATATCTTGAGGAAGGCTCATTTGATGATCAAACTGATTTTGATGAACAGGTAAGGAATAGTGATTATGTATATCACTTAGCTTCTACAATTATTCCAGGGACTTCAAATTATCATATTGCAGAAGAATTGGAAAGCAATGTGGTAGTAACAGCTAGATTTCTAGATGCTTGTGTTAGGCAGAAAGTAGAGAGAGTTGTTTTTTTGTCTTCCGGAGGAACTGTGTATGGTAAGAAAGGGAGCTATCCAATTGCTGAAGATACGGTAACTTATCCGATATCTACATATGGGATTCAGAAATTGACAATAGAAAAATTGCTGTACCTTTATCGTTTTCAGCACGGATTGGATTATAGAATTATTCGATTAGCAAATCCTTATGGACCATACCAAAGACCAAATGGAAGGCTCGGAGTTGTTACTACATTTGTATATAAAGCACTAACTGACAGAAAGCTTGAAGTATATGGTGATGGGTCGATTGTTCGCGATTATATATATATTGATGATGCTATTAGAGGAATTATTGCAATTGCTAATGGAGAAAGTGATTTACGTGTATTCAATCTAGGAACGGGGAAGGGGACGAGTATCAATGAAATAATTAGCGTTATTAAACAAAACGTTTGTTCAGATCTACAGGTTTCGTATGTGTCTGCTCGTTCTGCTGATATTCCCGTTAATTATCTTGACATCAGTAGATATGAGGAAAATTATGGTTGCTTGAATCCGATTAGTTTAGAAGAGGGAATTAGGAAAACAGCCGAATTTTTTAGATCCATTGAGAATAATCCATTTTGTGTAACGGAAGGAAAATAATGGTGGATAAATTTGCAGTTATAAATAGCGTATTTGATTATGGAAGTACGGGTTCATTAGCTAGGCAATTGTATGAATATGGGATGTCGATAGGATATGAAGGGTATGTTTTTTACGGCAGGGGAAAAAAATATGAAGATGAACACGTTATAAGAATAGATTCTAAAATTGAGGTTTATGGTCATAAACTTTTATCATTGTTGACAGGATTGCAAGGAAGTTATTCGCGTTTTGCAACAAGAAAGATGCTAAATGTTATGAAAAAAAATGGCATTAAACATGTGATCTTTCTAAATCTACATGGATATTATTTACACGAGAAAAAATTATTTAATTTTTGTAGAAAAGAAGGTATTCGAATAATATATGTGATGCCTGATGAATATGCCGGTTTGGGGAAGTGTTGTTATTGTGATACGTGTGAAAAATTTAAGAATTTATGTGTTCAATGCCCAAAAGTAAAAGATTATCCTAAAAGCTTGTTTTTTGATTCATCAAAACATATTTTTATTAACAAATTGAACGAATATGAAAATCAGGATATTACTTTTGTTGGGCCGAGGGCGAACATAGATCATTTACAGGGAGCTCGTCTATTGGAGGGGAAGTGCGTGCTTGAACTTGACTGGGGAATAGATTTGGGGACATATCATTTCTCTGTAAATGAGGAGATATATACTAAGTATGGAATTCCAAGAGACAGAATATTGGTATTGACTGTTGCTAAATATAGTATGACGAGAAAAGGTGTGGCAGAGTATTTTTTTAAAGCAGCAAAAAGACTAGAGAACTCTCAGTATCATTTTATTAATGTTGGATATGATGGAAATTTGTCTATTTCACAAATGCCGAAAAACATGACTACCATTCCTTATATTGATTCACAAGAAGAACTTGCTCAGATTTATTCGATTTGTGATTTATATGTTTTAGCTAGTACATCCGATTCACAACCACTATCGGCGTTAATAGCGTTGGGCTGTGAAACGCCTGTGGCATGCTTTTATACAAGTGGACTAAGGTATATATCAAATGGAGATGATGATGTTGTTCGATATGCAAAAGCTATTAGTGTAGAAAGTTTGACAGAATTAATATACTCATTTGGTAAAAAAACAGAAACTGTAAAACACAAATGTAAACAATATTCAGAACAGCGATATTCGAAGGATTTATTCAATAAAAATGTATTTGAAAAACTATTTGTAAATCAGACTCGTTGATGATAATGAATAACTATATTTAACTATTTTGATTCAAAGGGGGAAGAAATGATACCAGAACATACTGAAATAACATATAGAGATAATGAGGTTTTAGTCTCGATTGTGTGCGTTACATATAATCATAAAAAATATATTAAAGAATGTCTTGAAGGTTTTCTGATGCAGAAGACCAATTTCAAATATGAGATAATAGTTCACGATGATGCATCGACGGATGGTACGGGCGAAATTATTAAAAAGATTGCTGATCAAAATCAGGATATAATTGTTCCAATCATACAAGAAACAAACCAGTACTCTCGAGGTGTTGATATAGTTAATAACATAATTATGCCCAAGGCTCGAGGAAGGTATGTTGCTTTCTGCGAGGGAGACGATATGTGGTTATCGCCTGAAAAACTACAGCTTCAGGTTGATTTTATGGATGAACATCCTGAGTATTCTGCATGCGTACACAATACTTATTTTAGACATTGTGAAAAGAAGATGAAAGATTTTCCGATGTTTGTTTACAGTAAAGATACAGATTTGACGTTTGAAGATATTATGAAATGGAATGCGTTTGGATATCAGACTAGTTCTCTACTTACAAAAAAAGAATTAGTTGAGCATACACCGCCTTTTGGGTACGGCGAACATTCTATGGCTATTTACCTATCATTGGGGGGGAAAATTAGATTTATAGCAAAGACTATGTCAGTTTATCGTTTCCGAAGTGGAGAGTTTGCCACAAGAGCGAATACTAAGTCAAGGAAAAAACTTTTGGATGAGTATAAGCAGACTGTAGATAATTTGAAGCTGATATATGATTACGTTGATTCAGGGAAAAAGAAGCTTGTTCAAGCACGATTAAACGGATATTTAGAGGGAATCAAGTATCTAGAGAATATGTCAGATGAAAAGTATTTGTCGAAAAGTAAGCGATTAGAGCGTAATAACTGGATAAAACTATTTGTTAGAGCTAACTTTCAATGGCTATACAAGATACTTAAAGATAAACAATTAGCAAAGATGATGAAACAAAAGTAAACGAAGAGTCGGTTTTTATTAGCCTGAATTTGATATAAAATAGGAGGTAGCTTATGGATAACGAGAATGTTGCAAAGGCTATTCGTCATTTGCGAAAAAGTAAGAATATTACGCAAAGAGAATTAGCAAACAAACTTGGCATAAGCGATAAAGCTGTCTCCAAATGGGAAAGAGGTCTTGGAATTCCCGATGTGTCGCTTCTAACGAAGTTATCAATAATACTAGATATTGATGTTGAAAGTTTATTAGCTGGTAATATATGCCACAATGATATGAACTGGATGGGAATTCTTTGTTTGGATACTGGCACAGAAGACACCGAAATATCAAGTCTATTTGCAGGTACAGTCATTCATAACAAACCTTTGTACCACTACACGGTAAGCTTATTTCTTTTATTGGGAATCAGTGATTTGATAATTATTGGGGATAAAATTAATATCGAGTTTATTAAGGAAGATATAAACGGTGGTAATGAACTGGGTATAACAGTTCAGTGTATTGATTCACAGATAACTCAAAGCGACCTGATGTTATATGTTGGCAGATATGCTGCCGGTAGGAACATAATGTACATTCACGGTTTCCAATTCCTTTTTGGTTTAGATTTGACTAAAATCATGAAAAGAGCAATGTCAGATTTGCGGGAAGCTACGGTGTTAACATTACTGAGTTCTCCAGCGAATGAAAAAAATAAAATATCGTTTGACTCGTCGAAAAAGGCAACACGAGAGTGTATTGAAAAACATGACACATATAGATGGATTCCAGTCTTTTTTATTAGAGAAGGATTGCTTGAGCAATCGGTAAACGCGCTGAAGCGACCATCAAAATATATTGTTGAGGAACTGATAAAAAGAGATCTTTTATCAGTTGAGTTGGTGGGAAGAGGGATGATTGCAATAGATATTGATTCTATATCTACAGCTAAGGAAGTATCGAAGCTGGTTGAAATCATAAATCAAACTCAGAACATTAACATCGCAAAACTAGATGAGATATCTCATTTGCGTGGACTAAAATGCTAAATAATAGGAGAATCTAGAGCATGGGTATAGTATTAGGGATATTCGGAGCAGGAGGACTTGGCAGAGAATATTTAGAAACAGCTGAACTATGCAACAAAGTCAGATGTAAATATGAAGACGTTTTTTTTGTTGTGGATGTTCCTCAATGTGACGAGATTCAAGGGAAAAAAGTTTATTCTCTGGAAGAGGCAACAAAAAGATTTGGTAAAAGTATGGAAATAGCTTTGGCTGTTGGAGAGCCGGAGTCGCGAAGTTGTATTATTGAACGTATTCATAATTTGAACATAAAATTTGCAACATTGATTCACCCTAGCGTTATTATATCTGAAACATCAGAAGTAGGGGAAGGTTGCTATATAGGGCCATTTTCCTTTGTATCATGTAATGTAAAATTAGGAGATTTTGTCCTAATTCAGCCACATGCAACGATAGGACATGATTGCTGTATTGGAAACAATGTTGTTATTTCAAGTATGAATGCACTATCTGGTCATGTAACTGTTGGTGATAATACCTATATCGGTGTTGGTTCATCTGTCATTCAAGGCGGAAACATAGGAAAGAACAGTATAATAGGAATGGCTTCAGTAGTTTCCAGAGACATTCCGGATGAAGTTATTGCTATGGGAAATCCAGCAAGGGCAATGAAAAAGAATGAAAACCATAAGGTTTTTGGTTAAAGGGAGGAATTCAGGATGCTACAAGGCAAAACAGCGGTAATTACTGGATGCTTGCAGGGAATTGGTAGAAGTGCAATGGATACATTTGCAAAGAATGGAGCAAATGTTTTTGCATGTGCATATAAGCAGACAGAAGAATTTGAAAATCACTGCAAAGTTTTAAGCGATGAGAATGGGGTAAGAGTCACTCCAGTGTATTTTGATATGACAAATAATGATGATATCAAAGATGCGGCAAAGACTATAATGAAGGAAAAGCTTCCTATTGATATTCTTGTAAATATAGCCGGAATAACAAGAGATGCCTTCTTTTCTATGGTGACAATGGATCAACTTCAAGAGACATTTCAGGTAAACTTCTTTTCCCAGATTATTTTTTCGCAATACATAGTAAAGTTAATGCTTAAAAATGGTAAGGGAAGCATTATTAATACATCTTCTATTTCTGGAATTGATGGCAACGAAGGTCAGTTAGCTTATTCTGCATCAAAGGCTGCGCTCATCGCCGCTACAAAGACAATGGCAAGAGAACTTGGCAAAAATCATATTAGAGTCAATGCTATTGCTCCGGGTGTAATCAAGACACCAATGACAGCTGACCTTACTGAAGAGGTTATTGAGAAGCAGTTGAATAGATCAAAACTTAAGAGACAGGGGACGCCTGAGGAAGTTGCTGATTTAATCATGTTTCTTGGATCTGATATGTCAGCTCATATTACAGGCCAGGTGCTTAGAGTGGATGGAGGTATCAGATAATGAGAAAGTTACTTGAAGGAAAAAATATAATTATCACTGGTACCAGAAAAGGTATGGGTAAGGCGATGGTAGAAGCTTGTGCTATGCATGGGGCAAATGTATGGGCACATGCAAGAGAACTTACTCCTGAGTTCGAGGCACAGTGTAAAGAAGTTGCTGATAAGTATGGAGTAGAAATTTGGCCGCTGTGTTTTGAACTGACAGATTATAATGCTATGAAGGAAGCAGTTAAATATGTTCAGAAATCCAAGCTTCCGGTAGATGGGTTGGTAAATAATGCTGGAATAGCCTATAATGCTCTATTTCAAATGTCTAGAATAGATGAATTAAAGAATCAGATGGAAGTTAATTTCTTTGCGCCGTATCAGTTTACCCAATACATTGTAAAACTAATGCTTAGAAATGGAAAAGGTAGCATAGTAAACATATCTTCCACGTCTGCTAATGACGGAAACTCTGGAAAATCGGTATATGGAGCGACAAAAGCTGCACTGATAACTATGACCAAAGCTATTGGTGAAGAATTAGGACTAAATGGTATTAGAGCAAACTGCATTTTACCTGGAGTTACTAATACAGAAATGCTTTCGACAATGCCAGCCTATATCATAGAAGAAGACGTTCAAGCTTCGTTTTTAAAGAAGTTAGGACAACCCTCAAATGTTGCCGATGCAGTTGTCTATCTGCTTTCCGACTTGTCTTCTTATGTGACAGGATTGGAACTCAGAGTTGATGGTGGAATGTGTTGATATAGTTAGGAGGTATTGGAGTGTTAGAGATAGAAGGGAAAAATGCAATTGTAACGGGCTCTGCTGGTGGGATTGGAAGTGCCATTGTTCAGGCACTTGCTGAAAGTGGTTGTAATGTTTGGGCGTGTGCAAGAAAATTTGATGCTGATTTTGAAGAAAAAATGGATAAGATTAGCAAAGAGAATGGTGTTTGGATAAAAACAGTTTATTTTGATCTAATGGACTCCGATGCAATCTTAGTTGGGATTAAAGGAATATTCAAGGAAAAAGTTAAAGTTGATATATTAATTAACAATGCAGGTAAAGCACATATGGGATTGTTTGAATTAACTTCTATGGATTTAGTTCATCAGATATATCAAACAAATACTTTTGCACCAATGCAAATTACACAATTAGTTCTGCGTAAAATGGTAAAACAAGGTGAAGGAAACATCATAAACATATGCTCTGTAGCAGCATATGAAGTTTATAGAGGTAATTCTGTATATGGTGGTTCAAAAGCTGCGCTATGTAGTTTCACTCAATCATTAGCTGCTGAAATGATTGGTAAAGGGGTTCGTATTAATGCTATCGCACCAGGCTTTACCGATACAGGGATGAGTTCAGTGTTTGAAGGTGATAATCCAGATTTACCATTAGCAAGATCTGCTATTGGCAGAAAAATCAGTCCTTCAGAAATTGGTAGCGCGGTAGTTGGATTGTTATCACCGAAAATGAATATGATTATCGGACAAGTTGTGCGAGTGAATGGTGGTGAAAAATGATGGAGCGTATTGCTGATTATGTTATCAGAAAGGTCAATGAAGCAGGCGCAGACCACATTTTTATGGTTACTGGAAGAGGCATGCTATACCTTTCGGATGCAGTTGCGAAGAATGAGAATATCACAGGAGTTCCAATGTTTCATGAACAAGGAGCTTCATATGCTGCAATGAGCTATGCAAAGGCGAAGGAAAGTATAGGAGCTTGCCTGGTGTCTACGGGATGTGCTGCTACCAATGCTGTTACTGGGGCTCTTTGTGCATATCAAGATAATTTACCTGTTATTTTCATTTCTGGACAACACATGTTGAATGAAACTACCCGTTTCACACAAAAACCTATAAGGACATATGGCTCACAGGAAGCTGACATTGTTTCTATAGTGGATAGCATTACAAAGTATTCCGTAATGATTACTGATCCAAAGAATGTAGTGTATGAGGTTGAAAAAGCTTTGTATATTGCAAATCAAGGCAGAAAAGGGCCTGTATGGATTGACATACCTTTAGATATTCAATCAGCCAGAATTGAAGAACATGAATTAGAACATTTCCAAGAACCTGTAGAGAAAACAGATAACATAGAAGGCGATATATCATACGTTGTTAGCAAGTTGAACTCTTCAAAGAGACCGGTAATTGTACTAGGCGGTGGGGCTTACGAATGCAAAGAAATAATAGCTGAATATGTTGAAAAGAATAAAATACCAGTAGTTTCGACTTTTGCAGGTTGCGATATTTATGGTAGCGGAAATGATTATTCTGTTGGAACTATAGGTAGTTTGGGCACACCGAGAGCTGGCTGTTTTGCACTTCAAAATGCGGATTATGTTTTGGTTATAGGAAGCAAAATGTGTTCACAGACTATTGGTGACAAACCCTATACTATTGCTCGTGAAGCAAGCGTGACTGTTGTAGATATAGATAAAGATGAACATAAAAAAGAAAAATTGAGATTTGATAAGCTGATAGTCTCAGATGCAAAGACTTTTTTAACTAAACTTACTGAACATACTATTCAACCTGTTTACGATGAATGGGTAGAGAAATGTCTTCATTGGAAAGAAATCTTTTCTATTGAAAAAGAAGAGTTTGTTCTTCCAGATAAAGAAAATCAGAAAGTTGACTTGTATGAATTTGCATATGAATTAGGAAAACGCATTTCATCAAAAACTGCAGTTATTACTGATGCAGGCTTGGAAGAATTAATTATTCCTTCGACAATACCATATAAGGATCAACAAATATGCCTATTCCCTGCTTCACAAGGCGCAATGGGTTATGCGATTCCTGCAATTATTGGAGCTCACTATGCTGGATATGAAGAAATTGTAGTTGTAGTAGGTGATGGATCAATAATGATGAATGTCCAAGAATTACAACTGTTGCAGTATCTTAACATTAAGGCAAAGATTTTTGTGATGAATAATAATATGTATGCGGTTATTAGGGCTCGACAAAAAGACTTGTTCAGAACAAGAACGATAGGAAATGATTCAACGGATGGTGTACCATCTCCAGACTTTAAAAAAATAGCAGATTCATTTGGATTATCTTACTTCAAATCTGATGATATCAGTATAACATCTGAAGTTATTGATAAGACACTATGTTTTGATTATTCATGTATTTGTGAAGTAATGACCAAAGAAAATCAGAGATATTTTCATACGTCATTTAGAAAGAATGAAAAAGGTAAATTAGTAAGACCATCAATTGAAGATATGTCACCATTCATGGACAGAGATCTGTTTATTCGTGAGATGATAGTTGAACCAATAGAAATATAGGAGAACACAAGTATGGGAACTTGTTTGCTAAAAGATGGTACTTTAATTGGAGATTATCATAGACCCTATGTAATAGCCGAAGTTAATAGTAGCCACAATGGAGATATTAAAATTGCAAAAATGATGATTGATGCTGCTAAAGAAGCGGAATGTGATTGCGTTAAATTCCAATCATGGTCATCTGAAACGCTGTATTCAAAAACATATTACAAGTCTAATCCTATAGCTAAGCGTTTTGTGGATAAATTCTCTTTATCTGAAGATGATTTAAGAGAAGTTGCTAAGTATTGCAATTCTATCGGGATTGGATTTTCTTCTACGCCATATAGTGAGAGTGAGGTGGATTTTTTAGTAGATATAAATGCACCATTCATAAAAATTGCTTCCATGGAATTAAACAATCCAAAGTTCTTGCGATACATTGCCCGAAAAAGTGTGCCGATAGTACTATCGACAGGAATGGGTGAGACGTCTGAGATAACTAGAGCTGTTGATACTATTCTTGAATCAGGTAATAACCAACTTATTTTACTGCACTGTATTTCAATTTATCCGGCAGAAGAATCAACTATAAACTTGAATAATATCGTTGGACTAAGGGAAAGATTTCCGCAGTGCCCAATAGGATTTTCCGACCATACTCTGGGTGATGCGATAGGAGTTGGTGCGACAGCATTAGGTGCAGCTGCACTTGAAAAACACCTAACATTAGATAAGAAAAAAATCGGCATGGATAATCAAATGGCCATGGAACCAGAGGCGTTGAAGGAATATGTAAAAAAATGCAGAATGGTAAACACTGCACTGGGTTCTAAGGATAGAACAGTTCTTGAAGAAGAGTATAAACAAAGGGAAAATATGCGACGTAGTTTAGTTGCCACACGTAATATTTCTGCTGGTGAAATAATATCCGAAAGGGATTTATATGCTAAAAGACCAGGTACGGGAATTGCGCCAGATAAAATAAATACTCTTATAGGAAGAACGGCAATTAATGATATTGAGGCTGATACAGTTATTAATATACTAGACATCAAATAATTTTAAAGGAGAACAAAACGATGAATAACAAAGAACTTTACACAAAGGCATTTATGGAGACTTTTGAGGTGACTGAGGGTACGCTTGCAGGCCTAAAGTATCAGGACATTACAGCTTGGGATTCTGTAGGTCATATGGCACTGATTTCTGCACTTGAAGATGCATTCGATATTATGATGGATACAGATGACATTATCGATCTCAGTTCATATGAAAAGGGAATGGAAATTTTAAATGAGAAATATGATGTGGAATTTTAATAATTTTTCATCAAATGTGGCTCTGCTTTCCGATAACGGAGCGGAGCTCACATATGAGGAATTGAATAATGAAACAAAGGCATTAGCAAATGTGATTGGAAGAAGATGTCTGGTGTTTTCGCTTTGCAACAATACCATTGGGTCGGTTGTTGGATATACAGCCTTTATGACCAATAATATAGTTCCGGTGCTTTTGAATTCACATTTAGATGAAGAACTTCTGAACAATTTGATTGATACATATCATCCAGCCTATATCTGGCTTCCAAAGACTCTGGAAGAGAAACATGTCACGTTTAAGAATGTTTATGAGAAGTTTGATTATGTTCTTATGAAAACGGGATATGATACTGAGTATCCGTTGTATAAAGAACTTGGATTGCTATTAACCACTTCTGGATCGACAGGTAGTCCTAAGTTTGTACGTCAGACCTATACAAATGTTATGACTAATGCAGAGCAGATTGCTGAATACTTGAAGCTGGACGCTACAGAAAGACCTGTCACAACTCTTCCAATGAATTATACCTATGGCTGTTCCATTATCAACAGTCATCTACTCGTTGGTGCTACCATATTACTCACAGATAAATCATTGATGGATAGAGGTTTTTGGTCATTCGTGAAGGAACAGAAAGCAACTTCTTTTGGAGGCGTTCCATATACCTATGAGATTCTAGAAAAGCTTCGTTTCTTCAGAATGGATTTGCCAGATCTCAGATATATGACTCAGGCTGGTGGAAAACTTTCTCCAGAGCTTCATAAGAAGTTTGCTGAATATGCTCAGGAAAAAGGTAAGAAGTTTATTGTAATGTATGGTGCATGTGAAGCTACTGCGCGTATGGGATACCTTCCAGCTGAGAAATCTTTGGAGAAGTATGGAAGTTGTGGTATTGCTATCCCAAGAGGAAAGTTCTATCTGATTGATGCCGAGGATAAAGTAATTGGAGAGCCAGAGGTTATCGGCGAACTGGTATATGAAGGAGCAAATGTCACTATGGGTTATGCTGAATGCGGTGAAGACCTTATCAGGGGCGACGAGCGTCATGGTGTCCTTCAGACAGGTGATATGGCAAAGCGAGATAAAGACGGTTTTTACTTTATTGTTGGACGAAAGAAACGTTTCCTGAAAATATTTGGTAACAGAGTAAATCTGGATGAGGTAGACAGACTTATTAAGGCACAGTTTGGATTTATGGAATGTGCCAGTGCAGGTGTGGATGATCATATGTATATCTTTGTGACAGATGATAGTGTAATGGAAGGCGTAAGAAAATTCATTTCAGAAAAGACTAAGCTTAACGCTACAGCATTTAAAGTTATCAAGATAGAAGAAATTCCCAAGAATGATGCCGGCAAAACTCTCTATAAGGAACTGGAAAAGTATTATGAATAATAAAAGAAATTTCGGCAAACGGATGCAGTTATTCTGTATACCGTTTGCCGGTGGCAGTAAAAGTGCATTTAAGGAATTGGCTCTCCATATAGAGGATGATATCGATGTTGTACTGTTGGAATATCCTGGTCATGATAGCAGAATCAATGAAAAGTTTTGCGAGTCCATTCGGGATATTATGGCAGATATAAAGGAACAGATTAGGAATAACAGAAATAAGAATATTCCATATTCGCTTTTAGGGTATAGCATGGGGAGTGTAGTAGCATACGAGCTTCTTTCTGATATGTTCAATTCAGAGGATGGTTCTGATGTTCCAACCCATGCTTTTTTATGTGCTAATGAGGCACTTTCTAACTATAAACCAAGAGTAGATTTTGATAAAATGACACCGGAAGAAGTACAGAGTATACTGGTTTCTATGGGTGGTATTGGTGAGAGAATACTTAAAAGCCCTAGATTTTTAAAGGTGTTTTTGCGACCGATAGAAGCTGATTACAAGGCTTTGTCAAAGTACAGTTATGTGTCAGGCAGAAAAAATCCAGAGTTGGACTGCACAATTTTCTATTCAGAAAACGATACATCGTATACTCAAGTTGAGAACTGGGTTAATCTATTTGACGGAAACGTTGATTTTTATGAAATTGGAAACAATCATTTTTTTATTCATACAGTAGCCGATAAAATGGCTAAAGAAATAAACCGAATTTTATCAAACATATAAGGAGTTAGGATTATGGATTACAGCGAAATACTTTCTATTTCTCCATATTCCCTGAATAAGGAAGAGAAAAAAAAGTTACTTACGGAGAGGCTAAAGGAATTAACTATTAAACACATAGAAAACTGTGATGCTTATAAGAAGATGATGGATAGTGTTAACTTTAATCCTGACAAGGCGAAGAATTTTGATGAGTATCCATTCCTTCCGGTGAGATTATTTAAGGAGTTAGAACTTAAGAGTGTTCCGCAGGAGGAAGTGATTAAAACGATGACATCTTCCGGTACTTCGGGACAGGCAGTATCTAAGATTTTTCTTGATAGAACTACAGCTAGTAATCAGCAGAAGACAATGGTAAAGATTGTTTCAGAGTTTACCGGATCAGGAAGAATGCCGATGCTAATTTTAGACTGTCCTTCAGTAGTGAAGAATCGTACGATGTTTTCTGCAAGAGGAGCCGGTATCCTTGGCTTTTCTATGTTTGGTTCAGATAAGGCTTATGCTCTAAATGATGATATGTCGTTAGATGTAGAGGCGATACAGGCATTTCTGAAAAAGCATGAAGGTGAGAAAATCTTTATGTTTGGTTTTACATTTATGGTATGGCAGCATTTTTACAAGGAATTAGTACGTTTATCAGAAGAAGGAGTTAAGTTTGATTTGTCACAGGGGATTCTGATTCATGGCGGGGGGTGGAAGAAGCTTGTCAGTGAAGTAGTATCGCCCGAGGAATTTCACCAGAGATTAAAGGATATATGTGGTCTTGATTCAGTTCATGATTATTACGGTATGGTAGAGCAGACTGGATGTATCTATATGCAGTGTGAGTGTGGTCAATTGCACGCGAGTATTTTCTCTGATATTATAATCAGAAATCCTAAAGATTTTTCTATTTGTGATAAGGGTGAAACTGGTATTATCCAAGTAGTTTCAACTATTCCAGAATCCTATCCGGGACATTCGCTTTTGACCGAGGATGAAGGAATTCTGCTTGGCGAAGATGACTGTCCTTGTGGAAGGAAAGGAAAATACTTCAAGATTCTGGGTAGACTTAAGAATGCGGAGATAAGGGGGTGTAGTGATACCTATGCAGCAAAATTTGATTGATTTTAGCGAATTTGGCATTCAGTATGCTGTTGGAGATGTCACAGTATTGATGCAGATGCAGACAGCTCCTGCAAGTGTACCTTTTGATGAAACTATTATTGATTTTTTGAATACAGTATCCAAGGCTCTTTTATCTGACAGAGAAGCAAAAGGATATCCAGATGTAGTGACATTAGCATTTTGGATGAGAAAGGCTTCTATTGAAAATCTGAAGAATAGATTTAGTGATGATAATGAGTCAATAGTAAAGGTTGGTCGTGGAATCGCTTTTCACATCGCACCATCGAATGTACCAGTTAACTATGCATATTCGCTTGTTACCGGACTTCTTTGCGGTAACAAGAATGTTGTTCGTATTCCTTCCAAGGATTTTGACCAGGTAAGAATAATCAATAAAGTGATTACCAAGGTTTTAACTCAAAAGCCGGAGATGGTTCCTTATATATGTCTTGTTAAGTATGGTCACGATTCTATGATTAATGATGCTATGTCTGCTATTGCAGATGTCAGAATTGTATGGGGTGGAGACAATACGATTAATGAGTTGCGTAAATCAGATATGAAGCCAAGAGCGGCAGAAGTGACATTTGCGGATCGATATTCTTTGGCTGTGATAGATTCAGATGCGTATATGGCGATTGATAATAAAGCCAAAACAGCAAATGACTTCTACAATGATACATATCTGACAGATCAGAATGCATGTACATCTCCAAGAGCAGTTGCCTGGATGGGTGCCCAGATTGAAGAGGCTAAGAAAGTGTTCTGGAGTGAGATTCATAAGGTAATAGATGGCAAGTATGATATCTCTGGAGTACAGGCGGTAAATAAGCTGACAAGCGGATATATTCTTGCTGTAGCTAAGGATGGAGTTAAAAGAATTCCTTCAGAAGACAATTTGATTGTGAGAATGAGTGTTCCATATCTTACAGCAGATCTTATGGAATTGAAAGATAGTTCTGGTTATTTCTTTGAGTGTGATTGTAAAGATATTTTAGAACTTAAAGCATTCTGCGATGATACAAGATGCCAGACCTTATCTTACATCGGTGACAAAGATATGATAAAGCCGCTTGTTATGAGCGGTGTGGCCGGAATAGATCGAGTTGTACCTATGGGGCAGACTATGGATTTCGACTTTATCTGGGATGGTTATAATTTATTGGAAAGAATGACGAGGAATGTTGTGCTTCAATAGAATTTCTCGTACGAGGATTGAGAGATGAAGCGTAGATTAGCTATTGGAAATAGAAAGGTCGCAATCATAGGAGCCGGATTCGTTGGCTCATCCATTGCTTATGCTCTTGCGATTCGTGATATTGCAAGAGAGATTGTATTGATAGATATCAACCGCGAGAAAGCAGAAGGCGAGGCATGGGACATTAGACATGGACTGCCTATTATGGGAACCACTGATTTGTATGCTGGGGACTACTCGGACTGTGCAGATTGCGATTTGATAGTCATTACTGCTGGAAGAGGAAGAAAAGTTGGTGAAACAAGGCTTGATCTGACAAATGAGAATGTGAGAATTTTACGCTCAGTTGTAGATTCTATTAAGAGATACTATACAAGAGGTTCAATTCTTGTTATATCCAATCCTGTTGATATTTTAACTTTTAAAGCGGGCGAGTGGATGGAACTTCCCAATGGTATGGTATTTGGTTCCGGATGTATGCTTGATTCATCTCGATTCGTTCGTTCCGTAGCAGATTATGTTGATCTGAATACAGGTGTTATCAACGGTTATCTCGTTGGTGAACACGGTGAAAGTCAGGTGCCGGTTTGGAGTAAAGTAACAGTTGGCGGTATTCCAATAGATGAGTATTGTCATGATGTCAATCTGGAATGGAATGATGACATAAAGAAGCAATTGGCGGATCAGACAAGAAATATGGGCGCTGATATTATCCATGCTAAAGGAAGAACTCATTATGGTATTGCTACATGTGTATGTTCTATTGCAGATGCAGTCATTAATATGAGACCTACCATAGCGTCTGTGTCATCAAGACTAATGGGCGAACATGGTGTAAGAGATGTGACTTTATCGGTGCCGTCAGTAATCGGCCCTACTGGAGTACAGCAAAGAATTCGTGAAAAATGGGAACCGAACGAATATGCCGGTTTTTTTGATGCAGTACGTAGTGTCAGAAATGTGCTTGAAAAGATAGAAATTTAATCATCGAATGAGAAAGGTGAGTTAAAATGAAAGGTATTATATTAGCAGGAGGTTCAGGAACAAGACTGTATCCTCTTACACGGGTGACATCTAAACAACTTTTGCCTGTGTATGACAAACCGATGATATATTATCCATTATCTACTTTAATGTTGGCAGGAATACGTGATATTCTTATTATTTCTACTCCCACTGATACACAAAAATTTAAGGAATTATTGGGGGATGGAAGTTCATTTGGAATTCACCTTTCGTATGCTGTTCAAAACAGTCCTGACGGGTTAGCGCAGGCTTTTATCATAGGGAAATCTTTTATTGGAGATGAACCATGTGCTATGGTTTTGGGAGATAATATTTTTTACGGTGGATGGTTTAGTAAGAATCTGCTTGAAGCTGTAAAAAATGCTGAAAATGGTGATACAACAATATTTGGATATTATGTAAAAGACCCTGAAAGATTCGGCATTGTAGAATTCGATGATAATAAGAGAGTGTTATCAGTCGAAGAAAAACCTAAGAAACCAAAGTCGAATTATTGTATTACAGGATTGTATTTTTATCCTTCAGGTGTGGCGAACATGGCAGAAAGAGTAAAGCCATCGGATAGAGGAGAGCTTGAGATTACAACGTTAAATGATATGTACTTGAAGGAGAACAAACTGAAGGCTCAGATACTTGGACGAGGATTTGCATGGCTTGATACCGGAACAATGGACAGTCTGATGGAGGCGTCTTTATTTGTTCAAACTGTTCAGAATCGTCAAGGCGTTGTAATATCTGCACCTGAAGAAATAGCCTATTATGAAAAATGGATTTCTAAAGAGGAGTTATTAAAATCTGCAGATTTGTATGGAAAATCACCATATGGAGAACACTTAAGGCGAGTTTCCGAAGATAAATTATTCTTGGGATAGGAGAAAATTATTATGAAGATAATTGTTACTGGAGGAGCCGGTTTTATAGGAAGTAATTTTATCTTCCACATGCTTAACAAATATTCTGATTATAGGATTGTGTGCTTAGATTGTCTTACGTATGCAGGTAATCTTTCAACATTAGCACCTGTAATGGATAATTCAAAATTTAGCTTTGTGAAGAAAAGTATCACAGACAGAGATGCCGTATATAAGTTGTTTGAAGAAGAACATCCAGATATCGTAGTAAACTTTGCAGCGGAGTCTCATGTAGATAGAAGTATTGAGAATCCAGAAGTGTTTTTGGATACCAATATTAAAGGAACTGCAGTATTGATGGATGCTTGCAGAAAGTATGGAATTACTAGATATCATCAGGTATCTACAGATGAGGTGTATGGAGACTTACCACTGGATAGACCTGATTTGTTATTTACAGAAGAGACACCTATTCATACAAGTAGCCCTTACTCATCTTCAAAGGCTGGAGCAGATCTTTTAGTTTTGGCTTATCATCGTACATATGGGCTTCCTGTAACGATTTCACGTTGTAGTAACAACTATGGTCCATATCACTTCCCAGAGAAATTGATTCCACTTATGATTGCTAATGCACTAAATGATAAATCTCTTCCTGTATATGGTAAAGGAGAGAATATCCGTGATTGGCTCTATGTAGAGGATCACTGCAAGGCAATCGACCTCATTATACATAATGGTAGAATAGGCGAGGTTTATAATATTGGTGGTCACAATGAGATGAAGAACATCGATATTGTAAAGATTATCTGCAAAGAACTTGGCAAGCCAGAAAGTCTAATTACATATGTAACGGACCGTAAAGGGCATGATATGCGTTATGCAATTGATCCTACAAAGATTCACAATGAACTTGGCTGGCTTCCAGAAACAAAATTTGCTGATGGTATTAAGAAGACTGTAAAGTGGTATCTTGATAATAAAGAATGGTGGGAGACAATCATATCTGGTGAGTATCAGTACTACTACGAAAAGATGTATGGAAACAGGTATGTGAAGGGAGATTTGCAACGTGAATAGTACAGCGTTATATAATGATATTCCGAGAGAGATGGTCGGAAAAACTTTAATGATTACAGGAGGAACGGGTTCTTTCGGAAATGCTGTATTAAACCGGTTCCTCTCATCTGAAATTGGTGAAATTCGTATTTTATCAAGAGATGAAAAGAAGCAGGATGATATGCGTCACGAGTATCAGGTGAAGTACCCTGAATATGCTGATAAAATTCAGTTTTATATAGGAGATGTACGTGATATCAATTCTATTCGTCCTGCGATGGTTGGCGTAGACTATATATTCCATGCGGCAGCTTTGAAGCAGGTACCTTCATGTGAGTTTTTCCCGATTGAAGCAGTAAAAACAAATGTACTTGGAACAGAAAACGTGTTGACAGCAGCAATAGAGGTGGGTGTCAAATCTGTGGTATGTCTTTCTACGGATAAAGCAGCATATCCTGTAAATGCCATGGGTACATCAAAGTCTATGATGGAAAAGGTCATTGTAGCTAAGTCAAGAACGAGTAGAGGTACAAAGATATGTTGTACGCGTTATGGAAATGTAATGTGCTCACGAGGTTCAGTTATCCCTCTCTGGATTGATCAGATAAAGGCAGGAAATCCCATTACTATTACAGAACCAACTATGACCCGCTTCATCATGTCCCTTGATGAAGCGGTGGATCTTGTGCTGTTTGCTTTTGAGAATGGGGCATCAGGTGATATTCTTGTACAGAAGGCTCCAGCATGTACAATTGAAACACAGGCAAAGGCTGTACTGCAGCTTTTCGGCGGAAAAGAGGAAGATATTAAGATTATTGGTATTCGACACGGTGAAAAGATGTACGAGACCTTACTTACCAACGAAGAATGTTCCAATGCTATAGATATGGGAGACTTCTACAGAGTACCTTGTGATAAGCGTGGATTAAATTATGACAAATATTTCAAGGAAGGCGATTTAGAAAGAAATAAACTAACAGAGTTTAACAGCAGCAATACTGAACTTTTAGATGTCGTACAGACAAAACAGAAAATTTCAGCATTAGCGTATATTCAGGAAAGATTAGCAGAAGACTGATAGGTGGTGAATTAAGATGAAGATACTTGTAACCGGAGCAAAAGGTTTTGTAGGTAGAAACTTGGTTGCAAGCCTTGAGTGCATCCGAGATGGCAAAGACAGAGTTCATAAAATAAATGGACTGGACAATCCCAAAGAGTTAGAGATTATTTCATACGATATGCAGAGTACACCGGAAGAAATGGAGGAGGCTTGTAAAGATTGTTCATTCGTATTTAATCTGGCTGGTGTAAATCGCCCAAAGGAGCAGTCTGAGTTTATGAAGGAAAACTTTGGATTTGCATCCTTGCTATTAGATACATTAAAGAAGTATAATAACAATTGCCCTGTGATGCTCGCTTCTTCTATTCAGGCTACGCTAATTGGCAGGTATGGTCAATCAGATTATGGAAAGAGTAAGCTAGCAGGTGAAGAATTGTTTTTTGAATATAGTAAAGAAACAGGAGCTAAGGTATTAGTTTATCGATTGCCTAATTTGTTTGGAAAGTGGTGTAGGCCAAATTACAATAGTGCTGTGGCTACTTTCTGTAATAATATTGCCAATGATTTACCAATTCAGGTGAATGATAGAAGATCAGAACTTGAACTGTTGTATATTGATGATTTAGTTGAAGAGATACTGATTGCTTTAAATGGCAATGAACATCATTGTGAATTTGATGGGATGAATGTTGTTGACAAGAGCGATGGAAGGTACTGCTATGTACCGACTACACATAAGGCTACGCTCGGAGAAATTGTTGATTTATTAGAGTCTTTTAAGGAACAGCCACATACATTAAGTATGCCTGAAATTCCTTATAATAGTTTTGCAAAGAAATTATACTCAACATATCTATCATATCTTCCGAAAGAGAAGACAATCTTTCCCTTGATAATGAATGAAGATGAAAGAGGAAGCTTTACGGAAATTTTGAAGACAGCAAATTGTGGTCAGTTCTCTGTGAATATCAGTAAACCGGGAATCACTAAGGGAGAGCATTGGCATAATACAAAATGGGAGCTTTTTATTGTTGTATCAGGTCATGGTTTGATTCAAGAGAGAAGAATTGATTCTGATGAAATTATCTCATTTGAAGTATCGGGAGACAAGATTGAAGCGGTCCATATGCTGCCGGGATATACACACAATATCGTCAATCTGTCTAACACACAGAATTTGGTGACGGTTATGTGGGCTAATGAGCGGTTCGATCCGAATCATCCGGATACATTTTTTGAAAAGGTGGTGGAGTAAATGGAGATAGATTATTCTGGTATTAAATGGCAAGATAATGGAAAATTGAAACTTTTGATTATCGTTGGTACTAGACCGGAAATTATTCGACTTGCTTCGGTTATCAATAAGTGCAGAAAGTATTTTGATTGCATTCTGGCTCATACCGGACAGAATTATGATTACAACTTAAACGGCGTATTTTTTCATGATTTGAGACTTGCTGATCCAGAAGTGTATATGGATGTAGTTGGTGATGATCTTGGCGCTACTGTTGGTAATATCATTAACTGCTCTTATAAGCTAATGAATCAGATTAAGCCGGATGCGTTGCTGATTCTTGGAGATACAAATAGCTGTTTATCAGCAATTGCAGCAAAGAGACTTCATATTCCGATTTTTCATATGGAAGCGGGTAACAGATGTAAGGATGAGTGTTTACCTGAAGAAACGAACAGAAGAATTGTAGATATCATCTCCGATGTAAACCTTGCATACTCTGAACATGCAAGAAGATACTTGCACGAGTGTGGTTTACCGAAAGAGCGTACATATGTTACTGGTTCTCCTATGGCAGAAGTCCTTCACCAGAATCTAGCTGAGATTGAGGCATCCGATATTCATGCAAAACTTGGATTGGTAAAAGGCAAGTATATTCTTTTGTCTGCTCACAGAGAGGAGAATATTGATTCAGAGAAGAACTTTCTTAGCTTATTCAATGCTATTAACACTATGGCAGAGCAGTATGATATGCCGATATTGTATTCATGTCATCCGAGAAGCAGAAAGAGATTAGAAGCAACAGGTTTTAAGCTTGATAAGAGAGTTATTCAGCATGAGCCGCTTGGATTCCATGATTATAATTGTTTGCAGATGAATGCTTTCTGTGTTGTATCAGATTCTGGTACACTTCCAGAAGAGAGCAGTTTTTTCACATCGGTTGGACATCCATTTCCAGCGGTTTGTATTAGAACCTCTACAGAGCGTCCAGAGGCTTTGGATAAGGCTTGCTTTATTCTTGCAGGTATTGATGAGGGACATTTGCTTCAAGCGGTGACAACAGCAGTTGATATGGTAGCAGAAGGTGACAATGGTATTCCAGTACCGGACTATATAGAGGAACTTGTTTCTACAAAAGTTGTTAAGATTATTCAGTCATATGCAAGTGTTGTTGATAAAATGGTATGGCGGAAGGAGTAACCGAAAAAACAGAAAATCCACCAAGTAGCCCTCTATTTCCTACCAAAACTATAGTACATAAAGACGTCGAAGTGGTTATGATGCTACCGACATCTCCGAGGTTACGAAAGTCGGGAGCCATTCCGGAGAGCGTCAGAAGCTGTCGGAACACCTGGAAGCGCTTCCCGCAAAAGAATCAAGACTTTAAAGGTAGCACAGTAGAAAAATAAGGAGCGTCAGGCGGTACAAAGGACAGCAATCTCTTTTAATGGAATAAAGACGGCACAGGAATCCGGTGGGGATGGCAATGGTTGAAAATTATATGACTGTCGGCGGTCCTATATCCGGTAAGAGCAGAAGGGATTCTCCTTATTTTTGCCTAGTAGCTTGACTTTACAAAAAATGAAATGCTTCCTTATATTTTAGGGATTTTCTTCAAGTAGCTTATTACAATAGTGCTGGAAACAAGGGAACTGTGGATAAAACTACGGAAACTCAAGAAGTTGAGTATTGAATTTTATATTACATATTGTTATAATTAACAGACATAAAGAAAAACGATGACTTTAAATCATGACAGGTTAATACAAATTATTTATTTAAGAAAGAGGAGTTTGTAAATGAATAGCAATCAGCAACAGGACGATTTTATGGAGAATGAAATTTCTTTAAGAGACCTCTTAATGACTCTGTGGAAGAGGAAATACAGTATTATCGCTATGACAATGGTATTTGCTATAGTAGCTGGGATTATTAGTGTCTTTTTTATCCCGCCGGTTTATGATACAAATGCTGATATTGTGATCAACATGCCGGAGAGCCATCTTACTAGATATGGAGAATACATACTTCCACTTTCTACCGATGTTCAGTACCTTCAACTTCTGAAAAGTAACGAAGTATTGTCGAATACCATTGAAGATATGCAATATGAAAAGAAAATAACGGCTAGTCAACTAAGCGACAGGATATCAATAAAAGTGGGTGATAAGGAGTCTAACAGCTTTACCTTTACAGTATCTGCCGGTACCTCGGAGGAATCTCTTAGATTGGCGAATATCCTTTATGATAATTATATTGAGTTCGTGGATACCATGTTGAAGGAGCGCATGATCAGTTATTTTTATAATAATTTCTCCGTTGAGTTGGTCACACTAAAAAATTCTCTGGAGAAGGAAGAAGCAGCACTGAATGAGAACCAAAAATTATTAGCCCAGATTACAAAGGAATATGAGACGGCTAATCTAGATATAATTGATTACCTAGGCAAAGATGGCAATTATATTCTTCCGGAAGATATGATCAATCCAAACTATATTAGGGTGGAATCAGATCTCATAGACAATCAGCAGGAAGTTAACGATCTTACATATTCAATTGATACAACGGAGAAGTATCTATCCCAAATAGAAGAAGAGAAGAAAGCCATTGAGAATTATTACAAGAACGGAAAGATAGAACCGGTCACTATTGGTTTGATTAGTATGGTTGATTCTAATATTTATATGCCATCTGGATTAGTAGCTCCTACACAGAAGACCAGCCCAAGTAATGCGAAGAATGTTGTAATAGGTGCGGCACTCGGTGGAATGCTTGGTGCGTTTATGGCTTTATTCCGAGCGTATTGGAAGAATGAATTATAATGGAACGAAGTAAAGAGTGGGGACAAAAATTGTATAAATGCTCCATAGTTGTACTCTCACAACGCTGACAGCAGATGGGTAATGTAAATAATTCTGTGTCTTGGTAAATACCACTTTTTTGATGAGAATAAGATATGAACAATCTCACTAATAATTGCAGAAGGTACAGGATAAAACAATCTGACGGATAATAAATCAGAATGAATTATGTTGTACTTTTTTTGATTTTACTGAAAAAGCGTAAAGCCCCCATTATGGATGCGTAGACTTCATTCTACATATTTGAATAATGACTCACATAGGTAAAAGTATAGGCTAACTTTTTTAACATCGATTCAAGATTCAGTGCTAATACTTTTTGCTTTTATTAAGCTGTTGGGAATGGAAGCGGAACCATTCTTTTTACTGAAGATGAAAAGCTACTACAACAAATGGGACAACACACATAGAAGTAGGTGAACATAGGATAACGAATGCCCTCAATGCTGATATGTCTGACATTGTTAAAAATACTCCCCTGTACTTGCATTGCATCTTTGATACGTAACAAATAGCCAATGGAAAGAAAGTAATCAGACCGGGCTAGGCGGGGTTCCAACAACAGATAGTCTTTACAACCAGTTCACCTCAGAGTTGAACGGCAGCCATTCATTTTATAAAAATATGAGGGCTCTTAATATTGGTTACTTTGTGAGATTCAAGTTGAATACCTTTGGAACAATGTATTCCAATGGCAGCTCCTTCCTGATCATACCCACGTTCTATCATGTAGACACAAATGGAAAGAATCGGACGAAGGCCATGGATTGTGTAATTATAATAAAAACTGATAATAGTATATTGCGGATTTCAACAGGAAAGGATAAAATAGATCTTAATTATTTATCAATTTATTATACGCTGGAGGTACCCACATGAAACAACTCCTATTCATCTTTAATCCAACGGCCGGAAGAGGCAAAATCAAGGCAAAATTATATGATATCATAGATACCTTCGTAAAGCATGGCTACAAGGTTCATATCCATCCGACCCAGCAAAAAGGTGATGCCACTGCTTACCTCACAAATGACCAGACCGACTACGATCTGTTAGTCTGTGCCGGCGGTGACGGCACCTTAAATGAGGTGGTTTCAGGCCAAATGTTATCAGGTAAACAAATTCCCATCGGTTATCTACCTGCTGGCTCCATGAACGATGTCGGTCACAGCTTTAAGATCAGCCGAAACATCATGGCAGCAGTAGACAATATCGTCAGTGGTAAACCTTATTCCATGGATATCGGCAAATTTAACGACCGTTACTTTATCTATGTTGCAGCCTTCGGCGCTTTCACAGATATTCCATATACTACTTCCCAGAAGAACAAAAATGCCATTGGTCATCTTTCCTACTACCTGGAAGGAATCAAGAAACTATCCGATTTAAAGGAAAGGCAGGTCAAGCTGGAGTATGACGGTAATGTTTTGGAGGACAAGTTTATCGTTGGCTTAGTAACCAACTCCTTATACATTGGAGGTTTTAAAAACCCAAGCTATGACAAGACCAGTTTAAATGACGGTCTTCTTGAGGTTTTATTAGTTAAGATGCCTAAGAATATCTATGATCTGCAGTTAATCGTTACATCCTTGTTAAGTTACAAGATTAATCCAACGTATATGTACTATATACAAGCGAAAAAGCTTACTATTACTTCGGATCAAATGGAATGGACACTTGATGGTGAGTATGGAGGTTCTCACAGCTTTGTTGAGATAGAGAACTGTAATAAGGCGATTCACATCATTAGCAACTCCCTTAGCGATGGTAACTAGTGGGTTTTATTATGATTTCTATAAGGAAAAACTCAAGTGTGTAAATAATGGATTACTTATAATTTATGTATGAATTTTATTAAGTATTATAGACTGAAAATATTTTATACGATAGAACTGATAAAAGTTTTGACCGCCAATGGAAATATTCCATAGAGCGGTCCTTTTTTTATCTAAAACCTCTTGCCATTTTCACATTGATGTGGTAGTATGGTAAAGTGCTAATAAAGAAAAGCGAAATAAAGCAGTTCATGATTACTGCTAATAGGAGGATATTATGAAAAAAAGTTTAATCAGCATCATTATGATCACAATTCTGATGGTGAGCCTTGTTGGCTGTCAAAAAGAAAATGGCTCAGGGGATAATTCCCTTAAGTACATAACCGATAAAGGCACCTTTGTCCTTGGGTTGGACGATTCCTTTCCACCAATGGGCTTCCGCGATGATAATGATAATATTGTCGGTTTTGATATCGATCTAGCAGCCGCTGTTTGCGAAAAGCTTGGCGTTGAATTAGAGCTTCAGCCAATTGAATGGGATGCGAAGGAACAGGAATTGAGCACTAAGAATATTGACTGTATTTGGAATGGTTTGTCTGTAACTCCAGACCGTGAAGAAAATCTTACTTTATCAGAGTCCTATATGACCAATAATATTTCGTTGGTTGTAGTAAAGAATAGTCCAATTGCTTCCATGGCTGATATGGCAAGTAAAAGACTTGCTGTTCAAAGTGGTTCTTCAGCAGAAGAAACTTTAAATGCGGATGAAAATAAGGATTTTAAAGATTCTTTAGGCCAGGTGAATCCCTTTGGTGATTATGCAACTGCTTTAATGGATCTTGAAACTGGTAATTCTGATGCGGTTTTAATGGATTCTATTGTTGCTGATTATATGATCACAAGCGCTGGTAAGGACTATAAGGTCTTGGATGAAACTTTACTGGAAGATAGATATGCAATCGGTTTCCGTAAAGGTGATGAGGCTCTCTGCAAAGCTGTTGAAGCTGCTTTGACGGAGTTAAAGGCAGATGGCACAATTGCTGAGATATCTACAAAATGGTTTGGTGCTGATATTACAACAATTAAATAGTAAAATAGAAAAATTGTTTAAAAAAATAATATAACAAAATAATTTAAAAAAAATAATATAACAATATATATATTAAGGAGCCGACTTAGATCTGAGCTCCAAATGTTAGATGACCCTAACGTTTGGTATCCACTTCATATCATCGGCTCCTTATTACTTATAACTAGAATCTGGTTAAATATCCATAAAGAAAGTCCTATTTTGTTATGTCATTTACAATTATGGTGGTTGGTTTTAGAATATTTTATATTTCATAAAATGATATTATTTTTCAATCTACTTGTATCAGCAAACCTGCCTACTAATTTTATTTCAAGAAATACACCTATTATTTCATATAATGATATCCGCAGTAGAAGCAGTAATGATGGGATCTGCCATTGAATCTCCAGGTTGTGGTTCTGCGGCCACATCTCGGGCAATATTGAATATTACGTGGTGGACACATCGTTGTAGTACTACTGGTGTTAGGAGTAGTAAATGTCCAAGTAGTATGGCTCCAAGTAGTATGACTCCAGGTAGTATGACTCCAGGTAGTATGACTCCAAGTAGTATGACTGCAAGTTGTTGAACTTGAGGTTGTATAACTTGAACTGGATGAGCTTGATGAAGTATAACTTGAGGTGGTACAACTTGATGTAGTATGACTAGAGGTAGTGTGGCTTGTGCTAGTTGAACTGGAACTCGAGCAAGTACAGCTGGAGGTGGTAGAACTCGAGGTAGGACAACTCGTTGTGGTAGAACTCGAGGTAGGGCAACTCGTTGTAGTAGAACTTGAGGTAGGACAGCTGGTTGTAGTGGAACTTGAGTAGGTACAGCTTGTTGTTGAGGTACTAGAGGACGTACATCCAGTCGTAGTGGAACTTGAAGAAGTGCACCCGGTTGTAGTAGAACTGGTACATGAAGTGGTAGGGATATAGGTTGGGCAATTTACTACGGGGAGACAACCACCAAACAAATAGTTATGAAGCTCTGTGTGATTTGCTACACTACCATACGGAAGAAAACCGTCCGCAATGACACTTCCCTCGATATTTCCACCCAGAGTATAAATTGTTGCATATGGAGCAAATACGGTTCCCTGGAAGCTTGAATTTGAGGTCACAATGGTATCCGCATTGTAGAAGTTCCAAAAGATTTGCTTTTTCTGAGCCTCACTGGGCGTGATACCTTGGCTTAGCTGGTTGCAGAGGTCAGCGGATGGAATTGGTAAGGTAGCAGGAACCATAGTATTTCGTGTGATGGCATAATTACCAAAGTCAATATTTGCTCCATTTACATTGATTAATATCGTTGAATTATCGGGAGCAATAATTGTAAGGCTGGAGATGGAATCAAAAGTATTATTACCTGAGCCGATTACATTACTGGTAGGTGCTACCTGGGTGGCATTGATTCGGAAGATATTGATGTCTTGGTTTAAACCTATCATAAAAATATTACCATAGCAATTAATAATGGTAGTGGTATTTGGCAGACTTGTAAAATTCACCCACTGTCTGGCAGCACAGCGAAAATAAGCAAATGCTGATTCGAAATCTTCGTTTAAACCGGATCTTCTAATTGGTTGTAGAGCGCTGTTTGCATTGTTATAAGAAACAGCTGTTACATTGTAGCTACCGGATGGCGTCATTATTGTATTTCCACTAAAATTAGTACCATTATCCCAAATTAAATTACCACCGACTACCAAGGTAGGGTCAGTGCCATAAAGTGGACAGGGAGTAGTTGCATTGCAGAGCTTACTGCCTATCCCAAGGGAGGAAAAGAGAGCGTTTCCACCAACCGCTGCTCGTCCCTCAATGTCACTATTTCTCTGTTCTACATTTGTAAGTATAAATAGGTTGTATTCGGATGCCTGTGCTAAACTTGCACATTGCCGTAGGCTTCTTGTATTTGTATAAGCATTCATAATATTTACCTCCAATAATCATTGAAACTCTTTTGCCCATTCTTATATGCTGAAAAGAAGCGTCATATAACGCATCCATCCTTGTGATCAATTTTAAAATTCTGTATCCACACAAAGCAGATCGTTTCATGGGCTTCTATACACAGACGATGCAATTAATGAGTATAATAGATGGAGTAGCTTTTGCTACGTGCATCTTAGTCATGGGACCTATTATATATTATGCAGTAAACGATAGGATGCGACATTAATCGATATAACTAGTAATGTTCTTTTGTTATGTTACATTTATTAATTTTCTAAGTGGTAAGTTTTTCGCATATGCTATAGTAAGAAAGAGAAAGTGGGTTTTGATTTGAAGGTAGGAATTTTGACAATGTTTAATGGATTAGCTACGGTTTATTCCCTGGTAAATGTCGTGGCTGATCATATTAAAATGCTTTTGGATGCTGGAATTGAGGTTCGTTTATTGGTCAGTGAAGACCTGAATTATGAAGAAAGAAGAGGCGTTTTTCTTGATCCAAGGATAGAATGGGTAAAAGTCTGTAACCGTTTTAAGGGGGAACTGATTCATTGGAGAGATTATAGCTCACCCCAGGTTCCCATACATGACACCTTTTTGGAGGAAGCCGAGACCATTGGAAGGGATTTAGTAAATAAATTAGAGGGGCTGGATGTATGTATGCTCCATGATATATTATTTCAGGGCTGGCATTTGGTGCATAATGTTGCGGTCAGATATGCTGCAGAACGTCTTCCGAATTTGCGTTTTATTGCAATGACTCATTCCCTTCCGGATGAAAGCCAGGTAGGCCTTCAGGTGGATTGGCCGCATTCTGCACGTTATTCCCCAATGCCTAATACGATTTACGTCTATCCCACCCAGTGCGGGCTAAAAGCTTTATCCAGGCAGTACAGAGTACCAATAGAGCAATGTCATGTTCTTGGTAATACGCTTAATATCCTCGAAAATATTTGTGCTGAAGTGATAGAGTTAAATAATAAAGTTGATCTGATTAGCTCTGATATTCTTATTGTATATCCAGCCAGGTTTACCACCGGCAAAAGATTTGAAAAGGTTGCTATGCTGGCAGGTGCTCTAAAGAATGTCAGTATATTTAAGGTAAAGGTTGTCTTTTGCGAATTTCCGTCCATGGATATCTCGGAAGAGGAATATAAGCGCATGATAAGGGAAAATGGAATCAAGGCAGGCCTAGACCTCGATGATATGGTCTTTACCAGTGATTGGGGTTATCCAAATGGTATGCCCCGCGAAGCAATATTAGATTTATTCACCCTGTCAAACTTATTCGTTTGTCCATCCTATTCAGAATCCTTCGGCTTGACGGTTTTAGAAGCAGCAAGTAGAGGTAACTTTTTGGTGCTTAATGAAGCTGTGCCTGCATTAGAGGAACTGGGAAAGAATCTGGAGGCTTATTTCATGAGATGGGATGCAAGAAATTTTGGCTTTGCAACTCAGGAAAGCTATCATCCCAGCGAAGAGGCCTATTATGAGGAACACGGAAAGAAGATTATAAATGAGATGGTTCATAATCATGTAGTGAGCGCGAAGATGAAGGTGCGAAATAGATACAGCACTGAGTGGGTCTATGAAAATCAGTTGAAAAAACTGTTGCAAATCGGGAAATAATTTGATTTATGAGAACCACTTTGGGAGAAAGTTAAAATAACGGATAAAAGTCCGATTAGGTTTTTAGAAGTAGAAACCTGACCGGACTTTTGTATACATTCAAATATATTAAGGGTATTATGAATTATTTACTTGTTTTCTTTTGATCGTAGCCTATAAAATATACGTATTCATTAAATGAACTTTAAGTCGAGTTATATAAAGTGTACAAATAATTTTCATTTAGTTCATTTTTTAAGACATTTTAGCTGAAAAATAGGTTTCTACATCCGGGGTAATAAGCTAAAATGAACCTACAAACAAAATATAGAAAAGGGGATTACAAGTATGAAAAAAGTGATAGCAATTTGTTTAATGTTATGTATGGTTTTATCCATGGCAGCATGTGGTAAAACGGAAAAGGTGACAACGAATTCCGAAGGTAGTAAAACGGAAGATGAAACCAAGAATGAAGCTGCTACAGAGCCAACGAAAGCAGCAGATACTACCCAAGAAGCTGAGGCAAGCGGTGATTTAGTTGTTTACTGCCCTCATCCTTTGGAGTTTATTAATCCTTTGGTTAGCGAGTTTGAGTCACAGACTGGAATTAAGGTTGAAGTAATTGCTGCTGGAACCGGTGAGCTTCTAAAGAGAGTAGAATCTGAGCAGGAAAATCCTCTGGGTGATATTTTCTGGGGTGGATCTCTTTCAACTATGAAGCCACAGATGAATCTGTTTGAGAGCTATCAGTCAGTGAACGAGGAGTTTGTTCAAGAAGGTATGAAGAATGTGGAGGGCTCCCTAACTAGATTCACTGACATTCCTAGTGTTATTATGGTGAACACAGATTTAATCGGTGATATCGAAGTAAATGGATATGAAGATCTGTTGAATCCAGAATTAAAAGGCAAGATTGCTCATTGTGATCCTTCCAAATCATCTTCCTCTTATGAGCATTTGATTAATATGCTTTATGCAATGGGTAACGGTAATCCGGATGGTGGATGGGATTATGTCAACAAACTCTGCGAGAACCTTGACGGTAAGTTATTAAGCGGTTCTTCTGCCGTATATAAAGGTGTAGCTGATGGTGAATACGTGGTAGGTCTTACCTTCGAAGAAGGCGCTGCAAAGTATGTAGCAGACGGTGCGCCGGTTAAGGTTGTATACATGGAAGAGGGCGTTATCTCTAAACCGGATGGTGTATATATCATCAAGAATGCAAAGAATATGGACAATGCTAAGCTCTTCATTGACTTTATTACAGGAAAAGATGCTCAGACAATTATTGTTGAGCAGTTAAATCGCAGATCGGTAAGAACTGATGTTCCTGCACCAAGCTATCTGTTACCGAAAGAAGACATGAATCTTATTTATGATGATGAGAAATTGGTAGTTGAGAAGAAAGAAGAATGGTTAGAAAAATTCAATGATATTTTCACAAGCTACTAAATTGCAGGTTTGATGTAAACAGATTTAGGGACAAGCTCACAACCTGGTTGTGAGCTTGAACTTTAAGACAATCCCCCGAATGCTAAAGGAGAAAAAATATGAGTAATTCAATCAATATAGAAAATGTAGTAAAGAAATACGGTGATATAACAATAATTCCTGACCTGTCGGTACATATTAAAAACGGAGAATTCTTCACACTACTTGGGCCTTCCGGTTGCGGGAAAACAACTCTACTTCGAATGATTGCCGGTTTTAACAGTATCGAGGGAGGAACCATCGGTTTTGATGACAAGGTAATAAACAATATATCCGCTCATAAGAGAAATATTGGTATGGTATTTCAAAATTATGCAATCTTTCCTCATCTGACCGTAAGACAGAATGTTGAGTATGGTTTGAAAATCCGTAAAGTTAATAAAAACGAAATGAAGAAAAGAGTAGATGATATCTTAGAAGTGGTAAAAATTAGTGATTATCAGGATCGACTGCCGGAAAGATTGTCAGGAGGACAGCAGCAAAGAGTTGCTTTAGCAAGAGCTATTGTGATTCACCCTAGCGTGCTTTTAATGGATGAACCTCTTTCTAACCTGGATGCTAAGCTGAGAATCGAGATGAGAAGCGCAATCAGGGAGGTACAGAAGCAAGTTGGAATAACCACGGTTTATGTAACACACGATCAGGAGGAAGCCCTTGCGATATCAGACAGGATTGCAATTATGAATGAAGGAGTGATTCAACAGATTGCAACACCGGAACAGATCTATACAAGACCGAACAATGTGTTTGTCTCAACTTTTATCGGACACTCCAATCTGTTCCATGGTATCTATCACAAAGATAATAACGGAGCTTATGTACAATTCAGCAATGGCTATAAAGTACATGTTCAAGACCTTAAGCAAGACGCTAAGGATGGGGTAAAGGTAATCATATCCGTTCGGCCGGAAGAATTTATCATCTGTGATGAAGGTCTTAAGGTACGGATTAAGAATAGAACCTTCTTAGGTAAATATACAAATTATGAAATGGAATTTGATAAAGGAATGGTAATCGATAACCAGCCTTCCTTGGAATATTCCCAGGATCTGGGTCAGTCCTCAAAGATCTATGAAGTCGGTGATACGTTGACCTTAAAGCCAAACGCATATAAGATTAACGTATTTACGGAATGTGGAAAACACAGTTTGATTAAAGGATGTGATTGATTATGAATAAAGAAAAGCGTTTTAAATTTGATTTTTGGACGATTGTAACTCTTGTTATTGTAATTGTTTTTGCTTTGTTCCTGGTATATCCTTTGTTATCCTTGTTCGCCAGCGGTTTTAAGGATCCTGATACCCAGCAGTTTACCCTTGCTAATTTCTTCAAGTTCTTTGAAAAGAAATATTATTATCGTACCCTATGGCATAGCTTTTTGGTCACGACCTGTACCACTGCCTTAGCAGTCGCTATTGGAGCTCCGCTTGCTTACTTTACTACAGTTTATAAGGTTAAGCTAAAGGGCTTAATGGATATTCTGATTATAATCTCTATGCTATCACCGCCGTTTATCGGTGCATATTCCTGGATTGTTCTCGGTGGTCGAAGCGGAGTAATTACTAAATTCTTTATGAATGTATTCGGGATTGAGACACCATCAGTTTACGGCTTTGGGGGTATTCTATTGGTGCTTACCTTAAAATTATATCCCTATATCTATCTTTATACCAAGGGAGCTTTAAAAAAGGTTGACAGTTCATTATGTGAAGCTGCGGAAAGTCTTGGCTGCAGTCCATTTCGTAAAATAAGTACTGTTATTATACCTTTGATTGCCCCTACGATCTTAGCAGGATCTTTGTTGGTGTTTATGAATGCTCTTGCAGACTTTGGAACACCGATGCTGATCGGTGAGGGTTATACCGTTATGCCGGTATTAATCTATAACGAATTTATCAGTGAGGTGGGTGGTAAGGCCAACTTTGCAGCAGCTTTAGCTGTAATCCTAGTAATTATAACCGGGGTTATGTTCTTAGGTCAGAAATATGTTGTAAATAAGAAGTCCTTCACCATGAGTTCCCTCCGCCCGATTCAGGAAAAACATCTGCACGGTTTTAAAAATATACTGTTACATGTAGCGATTGGCATGGTGGTATTCTTATCCATCATTCCGCAGCTGACGGTTGTGTATACCTCATTTAAGGCAACCAAGGGTGCGATGTTTACGGATGGTTTTTCGTTAGAAAGCTATCAGACCATCTTTGCAAATTTAGGCAAATCCATCCTGAATACCTATAAATTTGGTATTGTTGCAATCATTATCATTGTTTTCATGGCAATGTTCATTGCTTATATTACCACACGTAGAAGAAGCTGGTTAACCAATATCATTGATTCCATGACCATGTTCCCATACATCATTCCGGGATCTGTGTTAGGAATCACGTTATTGCTTGCCTTTAATAAAAAGCCAATGCTTCTTAGTGGTACGGCAGTCATAATTATAATCGCATTCGTTGTTCGTCGCCTGCCGTATACACTTCGTTCTAGTGCAGCCATTCTATATCAGATCAGTCCCAGTATGGAGGAAGCGGCTATCAGTCTTGGAGATTCACCGATTAAGACCTTCTTTAAAGTAACTGCCATCATGATGATGCCCGGTGTTATCTCTGGGGCAATCCTTAGCTGGATTACGATAATCAATGAATTAAGTGCATCTGTTATTTTATATACGGGAAATACAAGAACCATGTCGGTAGCAATATATACCGAAGTTATCCGATCCAGTTACGGTACGGCAGCAGCTTTGGCCAGTATTCTAACCTTGACTACCGTAATATCGTTGTTGCTATTTTTTAAGATATCTGGTAAAAAGGAGATAAGCTTATAAAAGTGGGGAGGGATAATTGTATGAAGAAAAAGCATAGTTATTATAAAGAGGGTATCCGAAGAATGCTTTTGGTTTATTCAATTATCCCTGTGGCCCTATTAACCATGGTCTGTTTAGCGTTCTTTTTAGGCATATGGAGATATTCAACCGAAAACACGACGATGAAAGAGAACACCGCGATTACAAGTGTGGTGGAGAAAACTGTAAGTTCTTACGTGGATTTAATCTATATGCTAGAGGAACAGCCAACGATATTCAGCGGTGATCTTGAAGCAAATCAAAGAGTAGAGATCTTTGAACATATCTATAAGGTTTCGAATGAGTTGGATAAAAAAGCTAATATTTATGTATTTGATCTAAATAGTACTCCGATTATCACAGGTACAAAGACAGTACCGGAATACCTGGACGGAAGATATGCTGGCAACTGGGGTATTTTTCGCATAATGAAGCAAAAGCCCCAGAAGATTGCGATAAAGTTATTAAAGGATTCCGATGATACGGATATGCAACTGGTGATTGGTAAGGCTATGATCAAGGATCAAGCAATCATTGGTTATTCAGTTTTTGTAATTGAAAGCAGACAATTCTTAATCGACATAGCAAAGCTGGAGTCACAGACTGTTATTACGGATGAAAACGGTTGGGTATTTCTTGCGAATAATTATAATTTTTTCGATACCTTAGATCGATTTGATTTGACGATAGAAAAAGAAAAAACTCGTGTCGAAAGTGAAGCCGGAGAGTTTTTTGTTGCAACCAGCGGACTACTGAATCATCGAATTATGGTGTATTCGATATTACCGTTAAGTAATCAGTTGGTAATCATTAAATATATCGTTGTTATATTACTGTTTGTCTTTGCTATGATGATTTTATTTGTATTCATCAGCTCTAAAGGTATGGCGTCAAGGAAAACAAAGGATCTTTATTCAATTATTGACACCTTTGATAAGGCGAGAGAAGGAGATTTGGATACGCACATTCACATTACAAGCAATGATGAATTTCAAACGATAGCAGAAGCGTATAATCAGATGCTGGATAGCCTAAAAGAACAGATTGAAAGAAATAAGGAAATGGGAAAATTAGTGGCCTTCTCCCAGACAAAACAGTTGGAGTCGCAGTTTAATCCACATTTCTTATTTAATACGCTGGAAAACATTCGGTTTATGTGCAAGATGGAGCCGGATATTGCAAGTAAGATGGTCTTGAATCTATCGACACTACTTCGCTACAGTATCAGCAATACGCAAGAGGAAGTTACTGTAGAAGAGGATATTGCTTATACAGAAAACTATATGAGCATTTTAAAGTTTCGCTTTAACCAACGCTTTCAATATTCAATTGATATATCACCAGAAATTGAGGAGTGCATCATTCCTAAGCTTCTGATACAGCCGATGATTGAAAATTCGATTAAGTACGGCTTTGCAGGACGGGAGAGACTTGTGGTAGAGATCAGCGGGAATAAGGAAGAGGATAAGCTGGTGATGATTTGTGCAGATGACGGAGCCGGAATGAAACCGGAGGTACTTGAGGAAATGCAGCAGGTACTTAGCAGTAGCACGAATCATAGCAGTCATACCGGATTATATAATGTTAATCGTCGGTTACAGTTAAAATACGGTGAGGAATACGGCATACAGATCGAAAGTGAGCTTGATAAGGGAACCACCTTAAAAGTTATCCTTCCGATCCGTTATGGAGAGAGAGCAGGAGGAAGCAATGCTTAAGATTTTAATCGCTGAAGATGAGGATATCATACGAAAAGGTTTAGTATTCACCATTGATTGGCTGAGTATGGATTGTGTTGTAGTTGCAGAAGCTGTTGATGGAGAAGATGGATTGCAAAAGATTCTGGAATATAAACCGGATGTTGTGATTACTGATATTAAAATGCCGAAAATGGATGGTATTGAGATGGTAAAACAGGGGTTGGAGCATGTGAAATTCAAAAGTATAATCCTGACCAGCTATACTGAATTTGAGTATGCAAAAAAAGCAATTGAACTGAAGGCATATGATTATTTAGTAAAACCGATCGATGAAAATAAGATTATTGAGGTGATTCAAGGACTTCATGACCAGATGGATATGAACAGGGAAGCTGAATTCGCCTTAGAAAACTTGAAAAATCCTTCTGCTAAAAGAGACTTGAATTATTATATAGAGTTGGATCATACGGAAAGTGGTTATGTTGCGAAAGCGATTAATAAAATCAAAGAAAAATATGCGGAGAAAATCGGTATTGAGTCTATCTCAGAAGAACTTGGTGTAAGTGCTAGTTATCTGAGCCGCAAATTTAAAGAAGTTACGGATCATTCCTTTCTTGATCTGTTGAATGCTTATCGGGTACAACAAGCAATCAAATTATTGAATACTGGAAGATATCGTGTTTACGAGATATCGGATTTAACAGGATTTTCTGACTATAAGCATTTTTGTACGGTATTTAAACGTTATACATCGATGTCTCCAACAGGATTTGTTAAAAAGCGTAATTAATCAGATCACTGAGGCGGTGACAGAAAGAAAATAGGTGCATATGAAAAAATTTACTAATATTATACTGCTGAGCGATATGGATGGTACACTGCTTAATACACAGGGTTTTGTATCCAAGGAGAATCAAGAAGCAGTTAATTATTTTGTTAAAAACGGCGGTTTGTTCGGAATTGCTACCGGAAGAAACCACTTGAATTCTGTTCTATTCTTGGACGAGATTAAAGTAAATGCACCCAGCATCTTAATCAATGGATGTGGGGTATATGATTTTGATAAGAAGAAATTTATCCGTTTGTATGAGCTGTCCAAAACGAAATTAATAGCATTTTTGAAGCAATGTCTAAGAGAGTTTCCAGATATAACGATTCAGATTTATTGTCCCGAATTGTGCTATTTCGTATCTCAAGAATCACAGGCAGATCCGTATCTAGTGGAAACTCATCAGCCCTGTGAGTTTTGTCAGATAGATGATATCAGCGAGCTTCCCTGGATAAAAATATTATTTTGTGGAGAATCACAAGCCTTAAAGGCTCTGAATGAACAAATGATTCGTGAGGGACTGGAGAATGAGTTAAGATGGGTGTTTTCGTCCGAAGTCTATCTGGAATTTCTGCCCTATGGGATTAGTAAGGGCAGTGCTCTACTACATATCAAGGAAATTATGGGCTCTGGATATAAGATCTATGCAGTAGGTGATTATAATAATGATATTGAAATGTTGCAAGCAGCCGACGTTGGAATTGCTACTCAAAATGCAATCATTTCGCTGAAGGAGGTTGCGGATCGGATTACAGTGAATAACGATGAGAATGCGATAGCGGATATTATATACAATATTATAGAAGCTGGGGTATAGGATATGAAAATTATTAAGGGTGAAAAGGCTTTCTTAAAAGGTAATAAACCGCATAGATTTCACCATAATAGCGTCAGTGGACAGCTGAAACATTCATTTTTTAAAGCAATCGGTATGTTTTCGCTTATGATTATCTTATTAATAGCATTGATGATGACGATTACTTTAGTGAATAAATCGGTATTTGAAATCTATGGTTCAGGTCAAGGAAAAGTTGGAAGTCTCCAGTTGAAGTTCAACTCCTTGCATGAAGAATTACGATATCTGGTATATGATTCAGCAACAAAAACGCAAACAGACAGTATCAGTCGGATAGAAGGATTGTCGGAAGAATTACTTTATGATGCGGAAGGTTTGTCCTCTTTTATGAAGAAACCTGAAAGCAGAGAAGATTACAATAAAATCATGCTACTGGTAAAAGAATATCTTTCAATAAAAGATGATATCCTGCAATATGAGAAAGAGCAAGGAAAATATAATGCTACTAAATTATATAGTGGTGAAGCTACAGGGTTAGCCAAAGAACTGGAAAGCTCTATCAGCGGTTTGTTTGTATTTATGAGCAAACGGGGTGCTGATAATAGTAAGCAATTCCTTGTAATCAGCATTGTTTCTACCATAGCAGCATTTCTTATCATGGCTTGTTTTTTGTTAAGTATAACGAAAAGAGTAAATAAAGTGATAAGAGAAATCTGTGAGCCCTTAGTAATGTTAACTTCTGCTTCTCACGAAATCTCACAGGGAAATCTTCAGATAAGAATTCCGAAGGACCAAGATAATGAGATCGGAATACTGGCAGGAGGATTGTCCGATACGGTAGAGACGTTAAAGAATTATATTTATGACATTTCTGATAAGCTTCAACATATCGTCGATCATGATCTGACGATAGAGTTGAATCAGGATTATTTGGGTGATTTTAAACCGATTCAAACCTCTGTAGCCAGTATCCTGGATTTTCTGAATGAAGTATTCAGGCAGATAGAGCAGGCATCCTATGAGGTGCATGCGGGAGCAACTCAGGTATCGGATGGAGCTACGAATTTGGCTGAAGGAAGCGGTGAACAGAACACTGCTATTCATGAGATATCTGAAGCAATCCGGATGATTTCTTTGAATGCTCAAGCGAATGAAGCTTTATGTGAAACTGCCGATAAGCTCTCAAAAAGTGCGAGAAACAGTGCCGGGATTGGTATAGAAAAGATGAACAATTTAGTCGTGACCATGGGAGTCATAAACGATACCAGTGAGCAGATATCCCTGATTCTTCAAAGTATCAACGACATTGCGGATCAGACCAATCTGCTTGCCCTAAATGCCCAGATCGAAGCAGCCAGAGCCGGTGCTGCAGGGAACGGCTTCACGGTTGTAGCCAATGAAGTGGCTAAACTTGCGCAAAGATGTTCCATCGCTTCGAAGCAGACGGAAGGGATGATAAAGGCAACTCTGGAAGCTGTACAAAAAGGTGACGACGAAGTTATGGTCACTGCTAAAATTTTAAAAGATACGGAAGATCAGATAGATGTGGCAGCAGAAGCAATGCATCATATCTTGGACGAAACGAATAAGCAGCATATTGCAGTAGAGCAAGTCATGGCTCGGATTAATAATATTTCTGATATTATTAAGATGAATTCAGCAACTGCGCAAGAGAGTGCTGCTGCCAGTGAACAGCTGATCGCTCAATCTGATCTATTGCGAACCTTGTTGCAAAGGATGAAGTTAAGAGGAAGTAATTGAAATATCATCTTTTATGGCGGCGGATATCTACTTCTGATTATAACAATGATACAAAAAATGCATCTCTTCATTTGAAGAGATGCGTTTTTTGTATCAAAGTACGTATGCAATTTACTAAATCAATCTATAGAACTGTTTCCTTCTTCTTTCGATATAGTAACAAGATACCTAAGCCCAGTAGGGAAGCAACAGTCACCGTTAAATATAACTCTTTGAAACCTTTATTTAAGGTTGCCTGGAATTCTGATTCAATCGGCCCCTGAAGATTCTCCAGCTCCGATAAATAGGAAGCCTTGGCTGTGTCAAAAGCAATAGGTATAGCATCCTTTAGGGTTATCATCTTACTTATAGTATCATCAATTTCAGCTTTTGCCCCTGTTAAACCAGCAAGCTGACCTTGTAAGGCTTGCTGCTGAGAAGCATCCTTTGCTGCAGCAGCTGCTGCCTGAAGCTGTGTAATTCCATCGTTCATACCTGCCGAGGAGTTCTCTAAGGCTGTAACTCCGGTTTGAAGGCCATTTTGAATTTTTGCTATAATTTCAGGTGTCATAAGGTCAAACATAGTGGAAGATAACAGTTTTGTATCTTCAGTTATGGTGGTTACATCGGAAGCCTGAAGTTTTTCTATCAGCTCCTTTGGTAACTCAACATTATTGCCAGTTCCATTCATATCAAATTGAATGGTTTCCATGGTAGCAAAATCAGGAATATCAATACCCTTTAATTTTTCTGCCATCTGTGGATTTGCTTTTAGTTCATCTAATTTATCACTTAACTCCTGAGCGTAGGGTAGTTCCGGCAGTGCTACCTCATTTGGCAATAAAGCCATAATATTATCCTGTACGGACATACCAGCATGGGAGAGGAATCCAACCATGATAGCAGGTGCAATGGAGGTTCCAATGGATCGAATCAGAGAGATGGTAGCAAGTGCAGAAGTTGCTTCCTCTGTTTTCGTATTATCCAACATCATGTAGTTTAATGGTGTACCCATGGTAAAGCCAACTCCAAGGCCAACCAGGATTAAGGATATCACAACATGTAACAGACTTGGATAATTGACCGTGATTAATTCGATATAAAGGGAACCTATGGCAGCGACCAAAAAGCCGAAACCGAGTACCAACTTCACGCCGTATTTATCGATTAATTTACCGGAGATGGGTGCACCGATACCAGCAAACAAACCAAGGATTAGTACAAAATATCCACCATTTCCGGAGGTAATCTTTAATGCATTTTCAGAAAATTGAGGAACAAATATCATTCCCATTAAAATGAAGCCTGAGATAAACGAAAGGATTAAAGTGATGACAATACGTACATTTTTAAAATAGTTTAAATTCATCACCGGATCATCAGCCTTTTTCTCTGCTAGTATAAATAAGGGGAGTAATACGACAAATATGATGAGGTAAGGATAAACATTGGTATTAACTATGGTGCCTGCTAAATCAAAGAAATCGATATTCTTTAAGCCGTAGAGCAGTGAAAGGATCATAACGGTAAGGGTGGTTATACCAAAATAATCGATTTTTTTTACCTCCTCAGCCTTTGAATTAGGGAGGCAGAGGACACCGGCAATCAGGATAAAGATGGTAATAGGAACATTGACATAAAATATAAATTGCCAATTATTACGTCCAAAGATATCAAGAATAGCACTTCCGGCTGAGGAGCCGAAAATATTTGCAATTCCGTAGACGCCACCGATCAGTCCCAGCGCCATACCTCGTTTTTCCTTTGGAAAGGTGGTACCGAATTCAGCTGTTGCAATAGGAACAATACCGCCTCCGCCGATTGCTTGCACAGCACGGGCAACTAGCAGCATGGTGAAGCTGCCGAAATACTGGGACAGACCACAGAAGAGTGATCCAAGACCGAAAAGAAAAATACTGATGAGATATATGTATTTTCTTCCGTATTTATCAGCCATTTTACCCATGATCGGGATACTTGCGGCATATGCTAAAGTATACATAGTAATCATCCAGATGCCGGTCTTATCACCAACACCAAGGAAGTTTTGTATTACAGTTCTTGCCGGGGTTACGATCCCGGTATCGATGGCTCCCATGAAGATACCTAATAAATATACAATTACGATTAAAATAAAACTAGCTTTTTGATTCTTTGTTTTCATTGTTAGTCATCCTTTCATTAAGAATTTTAGCTGCATTATCGGAAATCCTTTGTATTGCCCAAATAAAATCCTGAATCTCATCCTCACTGAGGCCTTCAAATAAAAAACTGTGTAGTTGTTGAAATTCAGTGTTTAACAAAGTGACGAGGTTAAATCCTTCTTCCGTGATTTTAATCAGCTTTTCTCGTCGGTTTTTCGGATTGTCAGCTCTTGATATCAATCGTTTTTTCTCAAGCTTGTGCAGGGTCTTTGCCACAGAGCCCTTATCAAGCATAAAGTACTGTGCTATCTGATGTTGATTTACTGTGTCAGATTTACTTAAGTACATTAAAATAGAATGCTCTGTAAAACCAATATTTGAATCGTTCAGCCTCCGTTCGAAGAAAGTTCGGCTAAACCGAGATATTATGGATAAGTGGGTAAGAATCATGTTTTAGCCCTAACCTTTCATTAGTTATTAATTTAGCTGTTGTATTGAGACCAATAATATAAAATATTCATAAATGTTGCAAATGCAACAGTTGCACAGACAACAATATAATAATCTTAAAATAATGTCAAGCTAATTATTTATTATTTTAAATTGAAATGAACACGATCGTGTGGTAATATGGTAAAGTGCTAACAGACAAAAATATTTATGAATTGTGATTATTGGAGGCTATATGAAAATAGATAATGTACCATTGGACTTATTAATACCGAATATGCTGGCTGCTACGGGTACAGCCCTGGAAATTTTCTTTCTTACGATCATATTTTCAATCCCCTTAGGATTTTTGGTTGCCCTGGGAAGAAGAAGTAAGCATGTAGCCATAAGCTTTCCCATTCGAATATACCAGTTAATCTTTCGCGGAACACCACTCATGCTCCAGTTAATTTTCTTTATGTATGGTCCTTACTACATATTTGGCTTTACTTTAGACCGTTTTGTTGCATGTATCGCAGCATTTACCATTAATTATGCAGCGTATTTTGGTGAGATATTTCGTGGCGGAATTGCTTCTATTCCTAAGGGACAGTATGAAGCAGCAAAAGTTTTGGGCTACAATAAATTCCAGACCTTTATGAGAATTGTATTGCCACAGGTAGTGAAGTCTGTTATTCCTGCCGTTGGAAATGAATTAATGACTCTGGTAAAGGATACTTCCTTAGCTCAGGTTATCTCTGTAGTTGAGTTATTCCGGGTAGCATCTGCTGCAGGCTCAAAGTATTTTTCAACCGTACCGATTATTGTGGCAGCAGTCTTTTATTTGATCATGAATACTGTAGTGGAAGTATCGTTTAAGCAAATTGAAAAGAAGTTTGATTATTATAAGAATTAAATTTGAAGTAATTATTGGAGGAAAATATGTTACTGAAGGCTGAAAACTTACAGAAACGTTTTTTTAATACAGAAGTATTAAATAGTATCTCAATGGAGGTAAATGAGGGAGAGGTAGTCGCTATTATTGGTCCATCCGGATCCGGTAAGTCAACCTTGCTTCGTTGCTTGACCCAGCTTGAGAAGATAGATCAGGGAAAAATTGAAGTATGCGGTAAATTGATGGTAGATACCAGCAGCGGTGCAGGGTATGCGGATAGTAAGCTACTTCATGAAATTATTATGGAAGTAGGTCTTGTATTTCAAAACTTCAATCTCTTTCCTCATTACTCTGTATTACGCAATATCGTAGACGCACAGGTTAAGGTGCTTGGTATTGATAAGGAAACTGCAAAGAACAAGGCCATGTCCCTTCTTGAGAAAATGAACTTGTCAAACCGTGCAAAGGCTTACCCCTGTGAGTTATCCGGTGGTCAGCAGCAAAGAGTGGCTATTGCTAGAGCACTAGCCTTAAATCCTCGCATTTTATTCTTCGACGAACCTACCTCCGCTCTGGATCCTGAGCTGACAGGTGAGATTTTAAAGGTAATTAAATCACTTGCAGAGGAGAATATGACCATGGTTATTGTTACCCATGAAATGGCCTTCGCAAGAGATGTTGCAGACCGGGTTATTTTTATGGATGGTGGTGTTATTGTGGAACAGGGTACTCCTGAGGAGGTTTTTGGTAACACGGTAAATCAAAGAACAAAGGATTTCCTGCAGAGATTTAATCAAAGCTAGAGGTAAAGTTTAAAACAAAACAATTTTATCTCGGATCAAAAATCCAACTGCTGTAAAGATAACTAGCATTTTACAAATTACTACTTGCAATTATTGGTTACATTTGTTATAATTATTTCGATGCTAAATGATAAGACTAATTAAGGAGTGGACGAAAGTCCACTCTTATTCTTTGCTGTGAGCAGGTAGCAATTGATTGATTCTTTAAGAAAGTAGGGATTTGGATGACAAAACATGAAGAATATGAGCACAAGACGGAAGCATTATTGGAGCCGTTATTAAAAGCTAATAATTTTGAGCTTTATGATATTGAATATGTGAAGGAAGGCGGCAACTGGTTTCTTCGGGCATATATCGATAAGGATAACGGAATTTCAGTAGATGATTGTGAATTGGTGAGTAGAGCATTAAGTGATTTGCTGGATAAGCATGATTTTATCCCGGATTCCTATATTTTAGAGGTTAGTTCACCAGGGCTTGGAAGACAGTTAAAGAGAGATAAGCATTTTGAAAAGAGCATTGGTGAAGAGGTAGAAGTTAAGTTATATAAAGCATTAAACAAGAAAAAAGAATTCGTTGGCTTGTTGATCGCTTTTGATCAGGAGAATATAACCATAGAGCTGGAAGGCGGATCGACCATGGTAATAGCAAGATCCGATATTGCAACCGTACGGTTGACATTCGATTTTTAAATACGAATAGAAGAGCGGGTATTGTGTGCTTACCGTCTTGGTTATTATTTTATTACGATGAGTGAATATGACTTTACAACAGCAGTATATAGAAATGATTATTAAGAGGGAGGAAAAATCCTCCTTACCTATTTAATAAAATCTATGATTATCAAAAGGGGGAAAATCCTCCTGGACTAGTATTAAAAAATCTATGATCATCAAAGGAGGAAAATCCTCCTGGACTAGTGTTATTTAAAATCTATGATTATCGAAGGAGGATTTGAGAAAGAAAATGGATGCGAACAGAGAATTAATTGAGGCTTTGAACCAAATTGAAAAAGAGAAGGATATCAGTAAAGATATTTTATTGGAGGCACTGGAAAATTCCCTTGTAGCTGCCTGTAAGAATAATTTTGGCAGAGCTGACAATATTAAGGTTAGTATCGATAGAATAACAGGTGAAGTGAATGTATATGCAATGAAAGAGGTTGTGGAAGAGGTAACAGATCCTGTCATGCAGATCAGTCTTGCTCAGGCGAAAGTAAAGGATGCAAGGAAGGATATTGGAGATATCGTTCCAATCGAGGTTACACCTAAGAATTTCGGACGTATCGCAGCTCAGAAAGCAAAACAAGTAGTTGTTCAAAAAATTCGTGAGGAAGAAAGAAAAGTTCTTTTTACTCAGTATAGCGCAAAGGAAAAGGATATTGTAACAGGTATCGTGCAACGCTATGTAGGCAATAATGTAAGTATTAACCTTGGTAAGGTCGATGCAGTTCTTACAGAAAATGAGCAGGTTAGAGGAGAAGTATTCCGTCCTACTGACCGTATCAAATTATATGTACTTGAAGTAAAAGATACTACGAAGGGACCAAGAATTACAGTATCCAGAACCCATCCAGAGCTTGTAAAGCGCTTATTTGAAGCGGAAGTTACAGAGATTCAGGATGGCACTGTAGAGATTAAGAGTATTTCCAGAGAGGCCGGTTCCAGAACAAAGATGGCAGTATGGAGTAACAACCCGGATGTTGATGCAGTCGGTGCATGTGTTGGCTTGAACGGATCAAGAGTAAATACAATCGTGCATGAACTTCGTAATGAAAAAATCGACATTATCAATTGGAGCAATGATCCGGCAAAACTGATTGAGAATTCACTCAGCCCTGCAAAGGTTGTATCAGTTACCGTTGAAGAGGCTGAAAAAAGTGCGAGAGTAATTGTACCGGATTACCAGCTGTCATTGGCGATCGGTAAGGAAGGCCAAAATGCAAGATTGGCTGCAAAACTTACCGGCTATAAGATAGATATTAAGAGTGAATCCCAGACAATGGGTTACTAATCCCTATTAATATTGACCAGGGGGTGTAATCAAATATGATTTTGACCCCAGGGAACGTAAAGCCGGGGATATTAAGGATGTGAAATAAATGGCTAAAAAATTACCATTAAGAATGTGTACCGGATGCGGGGAAATGAAAACGAAGAAAGAAATGATCCGCGTTTTAAAGACTCCGGAGGACGAAATTGTCATCGATTCTACAGGTAAGAAAAATGGCAGGGGTGCCTATCTCTGCTGCAGTAATGAATGCTTGCAAAAGGCTATTAAGACCAAGGGATTGGAACGGTCTCTTAAGGTAAGCATTCCAAAGGATTTGGTAGAAACACTGGAGAAGGAGATGATGGTGCTTGAGTCCGGTAGAAAAGAAGGTATATAATCTGATAGGAATAGCGACAAAGTCTCGCAATTTGGTAAGCGGTGAGTTTATGACTGAAAAGGCCGTGAAAGAACATAAAGCCGCTTTGGTTGTTGTAGCAGGTGATGCGTCGGACAATACAAAGAAAATGTTTACCAACATGTGTACTTACTATAATGTACCAATTTACTTTTTTGGTGTGAAGGACGACTTAGGTCATGCAATGGGTAAAGAGTTTCGTGCTTCTTTGGCAGTGTTTGACAAGGGCTTGGCGGATGCAATTGAAAAGCAACTGAACTTGATGCAAGATAATAACGGAGGTAGTAAGTAGATGGCTAAAATGAAGGTATTTGAACTAAAGAATCAAATAAATGAACTTGGCAAAACAATTGAAAGTAAGGACATCTTAGATTTTATAGAACATAACTTTGGTGTCAAGAAATCACATAATAGCAACTTAGAGGAGAATGAGGTTCAATATGTGAAGAATCATTTTCTTCTGAGTGGAAAATCAGCAACAACGGCAAAACCAGCCACAGAGCATAAAAAACCAGCCGAACATAAGCCGGCTTCGGATATAGCAAAGACAGCAGCACCTGCAACGGAACAAGTGAATACCGTGCACGCTGCTTCACGTTCAGTTGCTGAACCGACACAAAAGCCAGCCACAGCTTCAAATGCTCAGGCAGGTTCTAGACCGGCTGTAGCTGCGGCTCAGGCAAAGCCTGCACAGACAAATCAGACAGGCGCCGGAGTGACCAGACCAAACACGGTTGCACAACAAGAAGGAAACAAACAAGGTCAAACAGGTCAGCAAGGCGGCCAAAGACCGACAGGAGAAACAGGTCATAATGGAGGCAATGCACAATCAGCAATTGCACAAGGACAAAGACCTGCAGGAGGACAGAGCGTAATGAGACAAGGCCAAGCAGGCCAGCAAGGGCAAGGGAATCAGGAAATTCATACTACACAGAGACAAACAAGTGAGCAACAACATACCACAGGACAAAGATCTTCACAAGGAGGTCAGGGACAGAGAACTCAGGGTCAGGATGGTCAGAGATCATCAGGTTACCAAGGAAATAGACCACAGGGACAGGGCTATCAAGGTAATAGACCCCAAGGAGAAGGCTACCAGGGAAATCGACCACAGGGTGAAGGTTATCAAGGTAATAGATCACAAGGCTACCAGGGAAACAGACCACAGGGACAGGGCTATCAAGGCAATAGACCCCAGGGAGAAGGTTACCAGGGAAACAGACCACAAGGCCAGGGCTATCAAGGCAATAGACCCCAAGGAGAAGGCTACCAGGGCAACAGACCCCAGGGAGAAGGCTACCAAGGAAATAGACCACAAGGCCAGGGCTATCAGGGTAACAGACCGCAGGGTCAGGGCTATCAGGGTAACAGACCACAGGGAGAAGGCTACCAGGGTAACAGACCACAGGGTCAGGGTTATCAGGGTAACAGACCGCAGGGTCAGGGCTATCAGGGTAATAGACCACAGGGAGAAGGCTACCAGGGTAACAGACCACAGGGTCAGGGCTATCAGGGTAACAGACCGCAGGGTCAGGGTTATCAGGGTAACAGACCACAGGGAGAAGGTTACCAGGGTAACAGACCACAGGGTCAGGGCTATCAGGGTAATAGACCGCAAGGGGAAGGATATCAGGGTAACAGACCACAAGGTCAGGGCTACCAGGGTAATCGTCCGCAGGGTCAAGGTGGCGGCTATGGTCAGCAAGGAAACAGAGGCGGTTTTGGCGGAAATGGTTATTCAAGACCAAACAATGGAACAAGACCGGGTGGATATAATCGTGGCTTTGAAGATATGGGCAAAGACGATGATGATAAGCCAAATTACGCTCAAGGTAAGAAAGGCTCCGGAGTTAGAGGCGGAGGCGAACGTAAGACTTTTGACCAGAAGATATTAGATCAAAAGGTTGCTGAGAAGAATGATAATAGTAATAAGAGAAATAGAGACAGAATTAATAAGGAAAAGAACTATAAAGAGAAGAGCTTGATTGAGCATGATGATGATATCAAGGCAAAATTGGCTCCAAGGAAAGGTCAGTTCATTCAGCCTAAGCCGATTAAAGTAGTTGAGGAAGAAATCAAGGTAATCACAATTCCAGAGGTATTAACGATTAAAGAGCTTGCAGATAAGATGAAGAAGCCATCCGCAGCATTGATTAAGAAATTATTCTTAGCTGGAAAGATTGTTACACTAAATCAGGAAATTACCTTTGAAGAAGCAGAAGAGATCGCTTTAGACTACGAAATCATTGCTGAAAAAGAAGTTCCGGTAAATGAAGTAGAAGAATTGTTGAAGGAAGACGATGAGAAACCAGAAGATATGGTAAAACGTCCTCCGGTAGTCTGCGTTATGGGTCATGTTGACCATGGTAAGACATCCCTTCTTGATGCAATCCGTTCAACGAATGTAACCTCTAGAGAAGCTGGTGGTATCACTCAGCATATCGGTGCATATACGGTAGAAGTAAATGGCGAGAAGATTACCTTCTTAGATACACCGGGTCATGAAGCCTTTACCTCCATGCGTAAACGTGGTGCAAAATCAACAGATATCGCAATTCTTGTTGTTGCAGCTGATGATGGTGTAATGCCTCAGACGATTGAAGCGATTAACCATGCTAAGGCAGCAAGTGTTCAGATCATTGTTGCAATTAATAAAATTGATAAGCCAAGCGCCAATATCGAGAGAGTAAAGCAGGAATTGACAGAATATGAGTTAGTAGCTGAAGATTGGGGCGGAGATACCATCTTTGTTCCTGTATCAGCGCATACGAGAGATGGTATCGAACAACTTCTGGAGATGATTCTTCTGACAGCTGAAATGGTAGAGCTTAAGGCGAATCCAAACCGTAAAGCAAGAGGTATTGTAATTGAGGCAGAGCTTGATAAGGGAAGAGGACCGGTTGCTACTATTCTGGTACAAAAGGGTACACTTCAAGTGGGTGATAATGTAGCTGTTGGTGCTGCCTCCGGTAAAGTTCGTGCCATGATGGATGATAAAGGTAGAAGAGTAAAGATAGCTACTCCTTCCATGCCGGTGGAGATCTTAGGTTTAAATGAAGTACCGGATGCAGGTGAGATCTTCGTAGCTGTAAATAATGAAAAAGAAGCTAGACAGATTGCTGATGCATATACTGTGCAGAGCAAAGAAAAGCTTCTTGCAGATACAAAAGCTAAGTTATCCCTAGATGGACTGTTTTCACAGATTAAAGCTGGTAATATAAAGGAATTGAACCTGATTATTAAGGCTGACGTTCAGGGATCTACAGAAGCGATGAAGCAGAGTTTAATGAAGCTTAGCAATGATGAAGTAGCGGTAAGAGTTATTCATAGCGGTGTTGGTGCTATTAATGAATCCGATGTTATTCTGGCAAGTGCATCCAATGCAATCATTATTGGCTTTAATGTAAAACCGGATAATGCAGCAAAAGAGACCGCTGACCGTGAAAAGGTTGATGTAAAGCTTTACAGCGTTATCTACAATGCAATTAATGATATCGAAGCAGCAATGAAGGGTATGCTAGATCCAATCTTTGAAGAGAAGATCATCGCGCATGCTGAGATTCGTATGACCTTTAAAGCTTCCGGTATTGGTACGATCGCAGGTTCCTATGTACTTGACGGTAAGATTGTAAGAGGCTGCAAGGCTAGAATTTCTAGAGATGGAGCACAGATTTTCGATGGACCTCTCGCTTCCTTAAAGAGATTCCAGGATGATGTGAAGGAAGTTGCTACCGGTTACGAATGTGGTCTTGTATTTGAAAAATTCAATGACTTACGTGAAGGAGACAGGGTAGAATTCTACATGATGGTAGAGGTTCCAAGATAAATTTATAGATTCAAAAACTATCACGAGAGCAGAATAATTCTCCCGCCTATGGAAAAGCTACTTCGGGAGAATAACTGCCATGATAGAAAGGATTTGGTAATTGTATGAGGAAAAATAGTATTAAAAACACCAGAATTAACGGTGAAGTACAAAAAGAGCTGAGCATATTAATCAGCAGAGAGATTAAAGATCCGAGAATTAATCCAATGACTTCCATTGTTCATGTAGAGGTTGCACCGGATTTGAAAACTGCTAAGGTATATATTAGCGTATTAGGAGATGCAGAATCGAAAAAAGCAACTCTTTTGGGATTAAAAAGCGCAGCTGCCTACATGCGAGGACAATTAGCGAAATCGCTAAACTTGAGAAATACACCGGAACTATCTTTTGTAATTGATAATTCAATTGAATATGGTGCTCATATGTCAAGGCTGATTAATGAAGTCAACAAGACGAATCAACAGGATGAGTTATCTGACGAAGATATGGACGATGAAAATGAAGATGAACTAGAGGATGAAGTCGACGAAGAAGACCGTAGCAATGACTAGGCTTAATCAAAGAAAAGGAAGAATAGCTTATGGAGAAGATTATTGCGGAATTATCCGGAGTCAAAAAAATCGCAATCGCTGGTCATATCAGACCGGATGGTGATTGTATTGGTTCCTGTACTGCACTGTATTTGTACCTGAAACAGAATATGCAACGCTTGGGGCTTGAACAGGTAGATGTTTATCTTGAGAATTTTGGAGTTGAGTTTAATATTTTAACCGGTTCGGATGAAATCAAGCATAGCTATGAGACTGATGAAAGCTATGATTTATTTATTTCTTTAGATTGCGGAAGTGTTGACCGCTTGGGAAATGCAATTAAGTATTTTGATACAGCTAAAAAAACAATCAATATTGACCACCACATCAGCAATAATAATTTTGCTGATGTGAACCATGTGGTTGTAGATGCATCCTCTACCTGTGAGGTTATCTTTACCTTAATGGAGGAGGAGTGGATTACGAAAGAGATAGCAGAAGCTCTATATGTGGGAATTGTCCATGATACCGGTGTATTCAAGCACAACAATACCAAGGAAAAAACCATGATAATTGCAGGCAAATTAATCAGTAAGGAAATTGATTTTTCTTCCCTGATTGATGAATCCTTTTATGCAAAGACTTATCTGCAGAATCAGGTGCTGGGTCGATGCCTCATGGAAAGCATACTTGTGCTTGAGGGGAAGGTTGTATTTGCGGCGATCAGCAGAAAAATGTTAGATTTCTATGGTGCTTCTTTTGCGGATCTGGATGGTATTATCGATCAGCTTCGGGTCACGAAGGGTACTGAGGTTGCTATCTTTCTCTATGAAACAGATTTCCATGAATATAAGGTAAGTATGAGAGCCAATGGTGATGTGAATGTAAGTAAGATTGCCTGCTATTTCGGCGGCGGCGGACATATTCGTGCAGCAGGTTGTACCATGAGAGGTTCTGTACATGATGTAATCAACAACCTGACCTTGCATATTGAAGCTCAGTTAAGAGAATTAGAAGTTAAATAGGATTTTAATCTAGACACAGGTTGTTCTTAAGGAGTGCAGTCAATTGATTAACGGAATTATTAATGTTTATAAAGAAAAAGGATTTACCTCTCATGATGTTGTGGCTAAAATGAGGGGTATTCTAAAAATGAAGAAAATCGGGCACACTGGTACCTTAGACCCTGATGCAATAGGAGTACTTCCGGTTTGCATGGGGAGTGGAACAAAGCTTGTCGATATGATTACAGATACGGATAAGACATATGAGGCGGTACTAAAGCTAGGTATCACAACAGATACCCAGGATATTACCGGAACAATTCTAAAAGTTGCCCCTGTGACTGTAGATTATAAACAAATAGAGGCTGTAGTAAATAGCTACATAGGAGAATATATGCAGTTACCTCCAATGTATTCAGCGATCAAGGTGAATGGCAAGAAGCTATATGAGCTTGCAAGACAGGGTAAGGAGATTGAGCGAGAGCTTAGAAGAGTAGTTATTAAAGACATCCGTATCCTTGGATACGTGGAGGAAGCTCAAGAGGTTAGGATGTCAGTTGATTGCAGTAAGGGGACCTATATCAGGACATTGCTTCATGACATCGGTGAGACTCTGGGCTGTGGCGGAACAATGAAGAGTTTGATCCGTACTGCCGTAGGCCAATTTAAGCTTGAAAACGCATTAACGCTTTCTGAAATTGAGGCACTGGTTCGTGAAGAATTAATAAATGATCACATCATACCAGTGGATGGAATGTTTCAGAGCTATCATAGAGTAACTGTAGGCCGAGATTATCATAAATTGATTTATAATGGAAATGCTTTTCATAAAAATCATTGCATTACACCAGATTACGATATTGTAACAAGAGATTTGACAAGAGTCTATGATTCGGATGATAAATTTATTGGAATTTACCAATTTGATTCAAAAGAAGAGATGTATAAACCGGTTAAGATGTTCTTGTCATAGCAAGAACCAGAAGGTGGCAGATTGGAGATGGCTATGGAGTATATAGCAGGTAGTACAGACTTTAAATTTAAAAATACAGCAGTTACCTTAGGTAAGTTTGATGGACTTCATCTGGGGCACAAACAGCTCATTCATTTGGCAGCCTCCTATAAAGAACAGGGGCTAAAGGCAGTAATGTTTAGCTTTTTACTTCACCCGGAGAACTTGTTTTCAGATAAAGAGTTTGAACTAATCTATACCGAAGAAGAAAAATTATATCATTTAAATCAGATAGGTATTGATGTTTTAGTATCCTATCCTTTCACAGAAGAGACCAGGTCAATGGCTCCAGAGGATTTTATTCAGGAAATCCTCATTGATAAGCTGGATGCAAAAGTGATTATTGTTGGTAATGATTTTCGATTTGGATATCAAAGACGTGGTGATGTAGCCCTACTGAAACAGTATGAGGATACCTATGGCTACCAGGTAATTGCCTGTGAGAAAAAGAGATGGAAGGGCGATATCATAAGTAGTTCCTCCATTCGAAGTGCACTGAAAGCCGGCAACCTGGAGGCTGTAAATGCAATGCTGGGACAACCCTATTCCCTTAGAGGTGAGGTGGCGCATGGCAGAAAATTAGGTAGAACCATTGGAATTCCAACGGTGAATCTTATTCCTTCGTCATCAAAACTGTTGCCTCCTTGCGGTGTATACGCTACAAAGACTCTGATTAAGGGAGTTTCTCATCTGGGCGTTACTAATATTGGTTATAAACCAACCGTGGGTGAAGAGGAATTTATCGGTGTTGAAACCTATATTTTTGATTTTGACGGAGATTTGTACGGAGAGCAGCTGGAGGTTGAATTTTATGAATATATTCGGCCTGAGTTGAAGTTTGGTTCTTTAGAAGAATTGATTACGAAGATGCAGGAAGATATTGTGTTTGCGCAGAGATATTTTCGTGTTAAGAAATGATTTGGATTACGATATAAGATGATCTAACAAGCAAGTTGCTTGCTTACATCAAGACGATATTAATTATAGAGAATGATAATATAATTTCGGAGGGCAGAAGTGAACAAAACCCCAAAAAAGTTAGCATGTGTTGGTCTAATATTGGGGAGTGCTTCAATGACTGCAGCTCCGATTTTTAATGTGAATTTTACTGCTAGCGAATTTGTGCAGAATGAAAGTGAGGAATTGTTTCATTCATAGGTGACGCTAAAATTTGGGCGATGGTATAAAAATGATAGAGAGTTCAGAAAAATGATAGAGAGAGTTCTGAAACATGACAGAAGTTTTTGAAATATATTATAATACGATTAAAATATTAGGATATATATTCCAATTAAATGACTTCTATTGTATACTAGGTTTTAACTAAGAAAATCTGTTATACGAGTTCTTTAATGTGAAATGCTTGGTAACATATATCATCATACGAAAATGCATGAGTTTGGAGTGGAGGAATTATGTTAAGGGTTAATAACGTAACAAAAAAGTATGGAAAATTTGTAGCAAATGCTGATGTAAACTTTGAAGTTAATGCGGGAGAGATCTCAGTTTTACTTGGTCCTAATGGAGCAGGCAAATCTACCATTATTAAGTCGATTGCCGGATTATTAAAGTTTAATGGATTAATAACGATTAATGGAAATGAAAATAAGTCCTTGCCGGCAAAGCGGGATTTAGGATACATCCCGGAAATGCCAACATTATACGATATGCTAACGGTTTGGGAGCATATGGAGTTTATTGCAAGAGCATATTCTCTCAAGGATTGGAAGGCAAGAGCAGAGGAACTGCTAATAAGATTTGAACTTGATGACAAAAAGAAGAAACTTGGAAGTGAACTTTCCAAAGGTATGCAGCAAAAGGTTAGTATTTGCTGTGCCCTGCTGACCCAGCCCAAGGTCATATTATTTGATGAGCCGATGGTCGGACTGGATCCCCATGCGATTAAGGAACTGAAATCCTTGATTTTAGAAAAGAAAAGAGAGGGTGCAGCAATACTAATCAGCACTCATATGCTTGATAGTGTTAACGAATTCTGGGATAGTGCTAATATTATGATGGATGGTAAGATTGCAGCCAGAAGAACCAGAAGAGATATCGAAGGTTCCGACGAGGATTTGGAGGCGTTGTTTTTTCATATTACTGAAGGAGATCAGAGGTCTACGGAGGGAGAGGTGTAACAATGAAGGCACTAGTTTATTTACTTGCAACCAGATTTAAGAATCAACTTCTAAGCCTGAAGAAAAAGCCCGCCATGCTAGTTCTCTACCTTTTTGTTGCTCTGCTCATCATCGGTTCTCTTGTAATAATGATACTTATGGGAGAAGGACCTACTAGGGCAGCATATGCGGATGAAAGAATATTGATGTTATTTATTGGTGGCATAGCCTTATTTTTATTATATTCCTTTGTTTATAGCGGATTATCCACGGGTTCCAGCTTATTTACCATGCCGGATGTGGGACTATTATTTGTATCCCCCATATCTTCAAAGAAAATCCTTTTCTATGGACTGATTACTACCCTTGGGAAATCCATGCTGGGCGGAATATTTATTTTTTATCAAATCGGAAATTTAAGAACCAATTTCGGATACGGTATGAAAGAAGTATTCGCTCTATTTATTATTTTTGCATTAATGCTTTTATTTGGACAATTACTTGCCATAGGAATTTATATTTTTACAAATGGTAATGCGAAACGTAAGAGTATCGTGAGAACCGTAATTTATCTTGCCTTTGCAAGTATTCTATTGTCAGTTGTTTTTGTTGTAAAAAGATACGAAGTAGGAATACTGGAAGCGGTCTTGCAGGTGGTCAGTTCATCAGGGTTTGGCTACATCCCCATAGCTGGGTGGGGAACCATGCTTTTCATGGGCGTAGTGCATAGCTCTTTGATTGAAATTCTTCTCTTTGCTGGGTTATTTGTTGCCCTGGGAGGTTTCATGATTTATGTATTGACCTCAGGGCAGGCAGATTATTACGAAGATGTATTGGTATCAACAGAAAACACTTACCAAGCATTGCAGGCAGCAAAGGAAGGACGAAAAGTAGTCAAATCGACAGGTAAAAAAATTAAGGTGAAGGAAGAGGAGCATGGTATCGGTAAGGGAATCGGTGCCAGTGCTCTCATGTATAAACACATCCTGGAAATGAAGCGAAAAAGCAGATTTATATTCGTCGATAGTTTTACTGTACTTATGATGGTGGGTGCAGGAATTGCGGGATACTACTTTAGACAAAATCAACTTCCCAAAGAAGTGGATTATGTAATTTTGGCAATCGTTATTTACATTCAATATTTTGTTTCTGTTATGGGAAAACTAAAAACAGAATTGATGAAACCATATATCTACTTAATTCCTTCCTCATCAATATCAAAGGTAATTGCAGCGTCGGCAACTTCTCTTATAAAGCCCTGTGTGGATGGGGTTTTGATTGTCCTGGCATACATGGTGGTAAGAGGTATGAATCCGCTGACGGCAGTGTTTTTTGCCGCTGCTTATGCGGCGTCCGGAGCAGTATTTACAGGACTAACGATTCTCTATCAAAGAGTATTAGGTGATCAGCCTAATAAACTGGTTGAGATGATTTTTTGCTTTGGAATTTTGTTGTTAATAATGCTACCCTCCATTGGTGTTTCCATTGCAGCCGCATTTATATTACCCAGTGCTTTTGCATTCTTAGTGACTTTTCCCTATACCGTGTTTTGTATTCTATTCACCCTATTATTATTTGTTCTTAATGGCAATCTTATTGATAAAGCTGAATTTACAGGTAAATAAATGTTTTGCGCAAATTGTGGTTGCAAATAAGGGTGCAATTACAAGAATAATGGTAAATGCTTGAAAAATAACGGATTTCATCAAAAAAATGGTTTACAATAATCTGTGAATATGTTACGATACCAAGGTACGAGTGGTACTTAGTATCATAATTGAATTATGTATCATTGACTGTACGAATTACTTAAGTGAGCCGATACTCAGACCTAGGACACTCCGACCTTTATCTTAGTATTAGGCGCTTTAAAAATGAAAGGAGAATTGTTAACATGATTAGCAAAGAAAAAAAACAGGAAATCATCAAAAATTTCGGAAGAACACCAGAGGATACAGGATCTCCAGAGGTTCAGATTGCACTTTTAACATCCAGAATCACAGAGTTAACTGAGCATTTAAAGAGCAACAAGAAGGATCATCACTCTAGAAGAGGTCTTCTTAAGATGGTTGGACAAAGAAGAGGTTTACTTGAATACTTAAAGAAGACTGACATCGAAAGTTATCGTGGCTTAATCGAGCGTTTAGGCTTAAGAAAATAGTAAATATCTTAAAGAACTTAGAACTGTCCCATGTTACAGCCAAGTGCTCAAAGTGGGACAGTTTTCTTATACTCTAAAATAGGTTTTCCAAATATAAGGAAAACAGTATAAGTGGTCGATAATTAGTATTCTGCAAACATGAATCTCAAATTATCATATCTAAAGCTTGCAGATTATAAACGAAAGGCATGGTCATTTTTATGAATCAAATTAAAAGAATGCTGCGGGATACAAGTTTTCTTAAGAAAACTTTGGCAATTATGATACCGGTGGCATTACAAAATTTATTGAATAACGTGTTCAACTTGGTCGATACACTGATGATTGGGCATTTGGGAGAAACCTCGGTTGCAGCAGTAGGTCTTGCAAACAAGGTATTCTTTGTATTCTCTCTTTTGATGTTTGGAATATGCAGCGGTTCCAGTATATTATCAGCACAATATTTTGGAAGAAGAGAAATGGTCAATATTAAAAGGGTTTTACGGGTATCCTTAACCATTGGAATCTGTGCTTCCGTTTTCTTTGTAATACCAGGTATTTTCTTTCCTGAGTTGGTAATGAGAATCTTTACACCCCAGCAAGAGACGATTGTAATTGGAGCCTCTTATCTTGCGATCATTGCAGTGAGTTATCCCTTAACAGCAATTTCTAACACCTATGTAGCAATACTGCGAAGCATGCATTATGTAAGAATGCCGGTCATAATTACAATGCTTTCCATAGGTTTGAATGTGACACTGAACTATGGTTTCATTTTTGGTAAATGGGGCTTACCCGAAATGGGGGTTGCCGGTTCCGCGCTGGCTACTTTATTAGCAAGAATTGTTGAATGTGCTACCTTATTACTCATTGTACATAGCAGAAAAGCTGGCGATGGGGGTGTAGGTGATTTCATCCACAGTAAGTATGATAAACTGAAGGAAGGTGGTGTTGCCTTCTTAAATAAACCCTTCCTGCAAAAATTCTTCTTAACCGCCTCACCTGTAATCGCCAACGAATTTATGTGGGGGCTTGGTGTAACCATGTATTCCTTGGTATATGGACGTATGGGAGATGCGGCAACTGCCGCTATTACCATAACAAATACCGTGGAACAGGTGGTATTAGTATTTTTCTTTGGTATCTGTAATGCAGCGGCTGTTGTTCTTGGCAATGAAATGGGTGCTGATGAACTGGATAAGGCACAGGAGCATGCAAAAAATTATATGATATTAGTGTTTGCCCTAACGATTGTCGGAGCTATTATTACTTTTTTATGCAGAGATTACATTCTTTTATTGTTCACGGTATCCGATCAGGTTGCAGAATATATCCGCTTGAGTTTAGCAGTATTTGCATTGTATATGCCGTTTAGAATGTTGAATTGCTTGATCATTGTAGCGATTCTACGAAGCGGTGGTGATACTAAGGCAGCACTTTTTCTGGACGTCTCTGGAGTATGGTTCATAGGTATTCCAATGGCCGTGCTGGGTGGTCTGGTATTACACTTACCGATTTATTTCGTGTATGCAATGATTCTGATTGAAGAGGTCTACAAATTAGTCCTAGGTTATATTCGCTATCGCCAGAAGAAGTGGCTAAGAAATATTGTTGCAGATTAGATATCTTAGTCCTGTTTCAGTGTGGAGTTATAATTGATAAGAATAAAAAGCTGTTTCGTTCAACTTGAAGCGCTCTAGTGGTAAATAGATAAATAAAAACTTTTAGTTTTTTCATCTGTTTAACAGGATGCACTTCAAATTGTAAACGAAGCAGCTTTTATTCAGTTAGTGATACATGAAATTATACTAAGGAATATCATTTTTGCAGCAATGATAATATTTTCTAATGGTGGCTGATTAGCGCTATATAATAAGAGATCATAAAAAAACAAAATCAAATCGAAAAAAAACCAACAAAAGGAGCGGCTTTTGTTCAATAACTTTCGATTTACATCAAAAAAAAGTAAAGTTCAGGTAATTATGTATTTTTTTTACGGTATTAAAATGATAAAATATAGAAATTATAGAATGATTCATAGAGGGGTAAACAGGATGCTAAAGGTATTTCTGGTAGAGGATGAATTTGTTGTAAGAGAGGGAATTAAAAATAACATAGCCTGGAGTGAAAATGGTTTTATTTTTTGTGGGGAAGCCAGCGATGGGGAGCTGGCACTGAATCAGATTCGCCAAAAGAAGCCGGATATCATCATTACGGATATTAAAATGCCGTTTATGAATGGGTTAGAGCTGAGCAGATTACTCAAACGGGAAAATCCTGAGATTAAGATTATTATTCTGAGCGGCTATGGAGAATTTGACTATGCAAAAGAGGCGATCAAGATAGGGGTCGAGGAATATTTATTAAAGCCCATCAATGCAACAGAGATGCTAAAGTCCGTTAAGAGAGTGGCGGATAAGATCATGGCAGATCGGGAAGAAAAAGAAAACCGAATGAAGTTTCGTAAGGAAATGCATGAAAACGAGGTACAGAGCAGACGTGATTTTTTTCATGAGATGATTTACAGCAGCCTGTCCCTCTCCGATATTCTTGATAAAGGAAGGCAGCTTGGTATTAATTTATATGCCGGTTATTATAATATCATTTTATTCAAGGTGAACAGTAGGAAGCATAGGGACGAGTATTTTTCAAAAACCCTGGTGAGCCTGTCAGAGGAGCTTGATACCTACTTTGAAAAGCATAATATCCTATGGTTTGATCGAAGTCTTGAGGGGTATGCGATATTACTTAAGGCAGAAACCATCAAGGAACTGGAGCAACAACAAAAGGTATACATTACGGAGGTAGAGCAGCTCATTTGTAAATACGAGAAGGTAACCTATTTTGGTGGAATCGGCTGCAGTGTGAATCGATTGAGTGAGCTTTACCTATCCTTTGAAGAGGCCAGCAGAGCATTTGCTTATCGATTTATCGTTAACCAGAGTCAATTTCTTGAAGCATCAAAGATCAATGAAATAAAAAGCCAGGAGGAGAACCCCTGGGTAGATATGGCGAAGGCTCCTTACCTGGATAAGGAGGTAGCAGAAAAATTCCTACGAAACGGTGAGCTGGGTGAGGTTAATTATTTCGTAGAGGAATATCTGATGAACTATGCAAAAGCTGCTCAGAAGTCACTGTTATTTCGTCAATATATTTTAATGGACATGTATTTTATCACAGTGAATTTCATAGAAAAGCTGGGCAAGGATAATTGTGGTAAACCGGAGGATCCCTTCCAGACTCCGCAGCAAATGAATCAAATCCTAGCGGATTATGACGGTACCATCGCCTATATTAAAAATCTGTTTATTCAGGCTATTACCTGTCGGAATGAGGCAGCCACCAGGAAATTTAGTAATATTGTGGAGGAAACGAAGGAATATATCCATAGCAACTATCAGACTGAGGATCTGTCTTTAAATTCGGCAGCATCCTATGTGAATATTAGTCCCAGTTATTTAAGCTCTGTTTTCAGTCAGGAGACGGGGCAGACCTTTGTAAAATACCTGACGGACCATCGGATGAATAAAGCAAAAGAACTTTTAGTCTGTACGAATAAGCGAAGTAGTGAGATTGGAAGTGAGGTAGGGTATAAGGATCCTCATTATTTTTCCTATCTATTTAAAAAGACTCAGGGATGTACTCCGCTGCAATTTAGAACCAACAAAAGCCGCAGTGAGGAGGCATATTTGTGAAGCTGAAGAAGTTACTAAAGAGTTCTTATCTAAAAAGTATTTATCTGGATTCCAGCCTGGCAACCAAGATACGACTTTCTTATTTTATTATGGTTATTCCGATCCTGATATTTGCAGCTATTTGGGTTGTGTATCTAGCAGATTATAATAAGCGTTATGATAAACTGGTCTACAATACCTCAGCAGCCAGTGCTTTTAGCCTTGATTTTAAAAAGGATTTTGATGATAAGCTTTATTTTATTATCATTGGCAGTCTGACCTATGAGGAAGCAGATCCCATCAGTGAGATTGAAAAAGCAAAGTCAATTATCCGAAAGATCAAAGACAACAAGGGGACGAAGTACACGAAGAATACTCGTCCGAGAATTGCCTTAATTGAAAAGTATCTTAATAATCTGGAAAAGTATTCGCAGATGATACGAAAAAACGTGGAAACCGGAAATATGTATGATAAGAACATGACTATCTGGGAAAATGACGTTCAAGTAGTTACCTCCCTGATACAAGATACCATTCTGGAATATCTCTACTATGAGACAAAGGAAATTGAAAATTACCGAAATGAGATGAACAAGGCCTTTTTGCAGATGATTAGAGCTAGTATACTGTTGATCGTAGTGCTTATGGGAATTACTGCAATCATCTCCTATGCTATTCCACGGAGTATTATCAAACCCATTCGCTATCTGGGAAAGGTGACTGAGCAGGTTTCCAAAGGTGATCTGACCGTCAGATCCCGGATTAAGAATGGAGCCGAGGTAAAAAGCCTTAGTGACTCCTTGAATCTGATGATACAAAGGATTAGTGATCTATTCGAGGCGGTAAAAACAGAGCAAAAGAATCTAAGGGAAGCAGAGCTTGAGTTGTTACAAATCCAAATCAACCCACATTTTCTTTATAATACTCTGGATACCATCGTATGGTTAGCAGAAGCCGGCAAACATAAGGAAGTAGTGTCCACCGTAGGTGCACTTTCTGACTTCTTTCGTTCCTCTTTAAATCAAGGAAAGGATATTATCACAGTACAGGAGGAGACCTTGCATTTTACCTGTTACCTTAAAATTCAACAGGTACGCTATCAGGACATTCTGGATTATGAGATCAATATTCCGGATAGTATTAACGATTGTCTTATCCCAAAACTAACGTTACAGCCTCTCATTGAAAATGCGCTTTATCATGGAATTAAAAATAGAAGGGGCAAAGGGAAAATTATAGTTAGTGGGAGGCAGGAGCAGGGGAAATGCATTCTTACAGTTCAGGATAATGGGATTGGCATGAACGAGGAGCGTCTGAAAGGAGTTACTCTGGGGATAACCTATAAGAGTAGTTCAAAAAATGATTTTTATGGACTCTATAATGTCAATGAAAGAATTCAACTTAAATTTGGAGAGGAATACGGTCTGAGAATTCAAAGTAAATATGGGGAGGGGACGGTTGTAGAAGTAGATCTTCCCTATTCGGAGCGTAATAGGTTAAGAAAATAATAAACTTATTTTTAAAAATAATGTAATCAGCTTCGAAGAGAAATAAAATAATCAACTATCTTCCATAGAATTTGCATTGTTTGGAAATTGGGAATTTTATATGATATTCCTGCAAGCAGCAATCAAAAAGTTTAGCTTTAAAACCTAAGAGTATTAGGTACTGCCTGCTTTTAGCAAGCCTTGTTACCTACTCATAGGAAAGAGTTGAAACTGATTGATATCTGCTCGTAGGACAATCAGACAGGTGAATCAGTTCAATGATTTAGCTTGTCGCAAGTGCGTTTTGAAGCTTTGTTTATGCATACGCACCAAAAAAATATTTTAGGAGGATATGAGTTATGAAAAGGTTTAACAAATTAGTAGCATTACTCGCAGCTATGTTGATGGTGTTTTCACTGGCAGCCTGCGGTAATAACTCCAAAAGTACAGTGAGTTCGGATACGGGGGAGAGTACTGACAGTGCACAAAGTAATGAGGATGCTGCAAGTACGGAGGAAGCAAGTACTCCAAGCGATGATTTAATTGTAGTTGGTTTTTCTCAGGTTGGAGCAGAGTCTGATTGGCGTACCGCTAACACGGAATCCATGAAATCTACTTTCTCTGAAGCAAATGGTTATCAATTGATTTTTGATGATGCACAGCAGAAACAGGAGAATCAGATTAAAGCAGTTCGTAATTTTATCCAGCAGGATGTAGATTATATCGTAATTGCACCGGTTACCGAGACTGGTTGGGATACTGTATTACAGGAAGCAAAAGAAGCGGGAATTCCGGTTATTATCGTTGACCGTATGATTGATGTTTCTGACGACAGCTTATTCACCGCATGGGTTGGTTCGAATTTCTTGCAGGAAGGTTATAACGCAGTGGAATGGCTGGCAGGATATTTAGATTCCAAGGGCAGAGCAGATGAACAGGTTAATATCGTAACACTACAGGGTACCATCGGATCCTCCGCTCAGATCGGACGTACGGATGGTTTCGCTGAGAAGATGAAGGCATATCCTAATTGGACAATGTTAGAAAAGCAGACAGGTGAATTCACTCAGTCTAAAGGTCAGGAAGTTATGGAATCCTTCTTAAAATCCTATGATGACATTGATGTTGTAATCGCAGAAAATGATAATATGGCATTTGGTGCTATTGATGCGATCCAGGCAGCAGGAAAGACCTGCGGTCCAGAAGGAGACATCATAATTGTATCCTTTGATGCAGTAGCAGCAGCATTTGATGCAATGATCGCAGGAACCATGAACGTTTCAGTTGAATGTAATCCTTTGCACGGACCACGTGTTGCTGAGATTATCCAGAAGCTGGAGGGTGGAGAAACCGTAGATAAGCTTCAATATGTAGAAGAAGGTGTATTCCCTGCTGAAACAGCAGCTGAGATTAAACCTACACGTGCATATTAATCTTAACGGATAAGAATGGCTGTAAGGGTGTGTTACGCTGGGTAAATGAGCATACATAAATTCCGGTGGACACACCCTTTATTCTTTTTTAATGACTAGGCGATTGCGAAACTATAGAGTGAGAAATATCAGAATTTTCTTTGTTTAACAATTACCTAATTGAAACAGTGGTTTGTGAAAGGATGGAGTCCACATGGAACAAGGAAATAAGGTTGTATTAATGATGCGGCACATCAGCAAAAATTTCCCCGGTGTAGTCGCCTTATCGAATGTAGACTTTATGTTACGTGAGGGGGAAATACATGCATTGATGGGTGAAAATGGTGCCGGTAAGTCTACATTAATTAAAGTACTCACAGGGGTTGAGGAATTTGAAACTGGTGAAATCAGAGTAATAGATAAAAAAGAACCAATCATTAATAGATCTCCGCATGAAGCACAGATGAATGGAATCAGCACTGTGTATCAGGAAGTTAATTTGTGTCCGAATCTGACAGTAGCAGAAAATCTGTTTATTGGCAGAGAGCCCATGAAGCGTGGCATGATTGACTGGAAAACGATGAATAAAAAATCCAAAGAGATTTTAATGAATTTGGATATCGATATAGATGTTGCGGTAGCACTTGAAAATTATTCTCTTGCGATTCAGCAGATGATTGCTATTGCGAGAGCTGTTGATATGTCAGCTAAGGTGCTGATTTTAGATGAACCGACCTCTTCTCTTGATGATAATGAGGTGGAAAAATTATTTCAACTCATGAGACATTTGAGAGATAAAAAGGTTGGTATTATTTTCGTGACCCATTTTCTGGAGCAGGTATATGAGGTCTGTGACCGGATCACCGTACTAAGAAATGGCAAGCTAGTGGGAGAATATGAGGTGGAAAAACTTCCAAGGGTTCAACTGGTGGCAAAAATGATGGGAAAGGATTTTGATGACCTGGCAGCAATTAAAAAACAAAATGAAAGTCAGGAGAGTGCCCATCGCGAGGTGCTGATTTCTGCCACGCAGATAAGCCATAGTGGAACAATCAAACCCTTTGATTTGAAGATACATAAAGGTGAAGTCATCGGTTTAAGCGGCTTATTAGGTTCTGGACGATCGGAGCTGGCTAGAGCAATCTATGGAGCTGATAAAGCGGATTCCGGTGACCTTATGGTAAATGGAAGGAAGGTTTTGATTGGAGCACCAATTGATGCCATGAAGTTGGGCATGGGGTATTTGCCGGAAAATCGTAAGGAAGAGGGAATTATCGCAGATCTATCCGTAAGGGAAAATATAATCATCGCTCTTCAAGCAAAGAGAGGGATGTTTCGACTCTTAAGTAAAAAGGAACAGGAGGAATTCACAGACAAATATATTGATTTATTACAGATTAAAACAGCAGATCGTGAGGTGCCTATTAAACAGTTGAGTGGCGGCAATCAACAGAAGGTGATTCTTGGAAGGTGGCTGTTGAATAATCCGGACTTTTTAATACTAGATGAGCCTACCAGAGGAATTGATGTGGGTACGAAAACAGAAATTCAAAAACTAGTCGTACAGCTGGCTCAGGATGGGATGGCAGTTATGTTTATCTCTTCTGAGGTGGAGGAGATGCTCCGTACCTGCAGTAGGATGATAGTAATGCGCGACAGATGCATGGTGGGTGAGCTTAAAAAGGAACAGCTAGGTCAGGATAGTATTATGAGGGCAATTGCGGGAGGTGCTGTAAATGAGTAAGGTGAAATATATAGCTGCAAGGATAATGGGATACCGGCTATTTCTTCCGCTTCTTTGTTTGGCGATCGTTTTACTGGTTAATGTAATAAAAACACCAAGTTTTTTTGAAATAACAATTCGAAATGGTGTGCTTTATGGTTATATTGTAGATATTATGAATCGCTCCAGTGAGCTGGTAATTCTGTCCATTGGTATGACCTTAGTAGTTGCTGCCTCAGGTGGTACAGACATTTCGGTAGGAGCTGTCAGTGCTGTATCAGGAGCAGTTGCTATCTTTATTCTCGGCGGCGGCCAGACCAGTACAGACTTTTATCATGCGCCCTATCTCTTAGGATTCCTTGCTGCAATTGCAGTCGGTGCTTTATTAGGTGCCTGGAATGGTTTTTTAGTAGCAAAGATGAAGATACAGCCCATGGTCGCCACCCTAATATTATACACGGCAGGACGTGGAATAGCCCAGTTAATTACAAAGGGTCAGATTCTTTATCTTAGAGTGGATCACTATAAGCAATTAGGTGGTTTTATTCCGGGAATCCCCCTACCAACACCTGTATTTGTGGCAGTTCTATGTATCCTGGCAACGTTGCTTTTGCTAAAAAGGACAGCGCTTGGCATGTATATTCAAACCGTTGGAATTAATTCGAAGGCAGCTAGGCTTGTAGGGCTTAACTCTACGATGATTAAGTTTCTGACTTATACCTTCTGTGGATTATGCTCGGGAATCGCAGGAATGATTATTACCTCCCGTGTTTACTCCATCGATGCTAATAATGCAGGACTAAATATTGAGTTGGATGCCATACTGGCGGTAGCGCTGGGCGGAAACAATCTGGGTGGAGGTAGATTTTCACTGATTGGCAGTGTGATTGGAGCCGTAACCATCCAAGCTTTAACGACAACCCTCTACGCTATGAAGGTATCCGCAGATCAGTTGTATGTTTATAAAGCGATAGTCGTTATTTTGATTGTTGCCTTACAGTCAACAGAGCTAAAGAGGATGCTAAAGAACTTAAGAAATAGACTATCCGCTGCACAAACCGGAAAAGAGGTGGCATAATGAATTTCAGAATAAAAAAACTGGATAGCAAACAATTCCTTTTACTGATTACAATAGGACTTTTTCTTGTAATGTATCTGATTGGTATCGTGGTGTTTCAGGATAAGAATTTTGGAAAGCTGCAGGTGTTCCTAAACCTATTTATCAGCAATGCTGGTCTGATTGTTGCAGCAACAGGAATGACAATGGTAATTATCACAGGTGGTATTGATATTTCTGTAGGTTCCGTCATCGCTTTAACCTGTATGCTGTTGGCCTGGATGATGGAGATCAAGGGAATGAATGCAATTCTGGCCTTAGTTATTGTGTTGGTAGTTGGCCTGATCTATGGACTGGTGCAGGGATGGCTCATTGCTTATCTTAAAATTCAGCCCTTTATTGTAACTCTGGCAGGACTGTTTTTTGCAAGGGGTATGACAGCAGTGATTAGTACCGATATGATCAGTATTAAAAATGAGCTGTTTTTAACCTGGGCAAATGCAAAAATATATTTTCCCTTTGGTGGGTCTGTAAATAGAAAAGGGGTAATGGTTTATCCCTATTTGTATCCGAGTGTGTTTTTAGCATTACTTACCTTGGTACTATTCTTTGTTATATTAAGATATACAAAGTTTGGGCGCTCCGTCTATGCGGTGGGGGGGAATGAACAATCCGCGCTTATGATGGGTGTTAACATAAGACGTACCAAACTGAAGGTGTATGCAATTAATGGGGTACTTGGTACCTTTGCAGGTTTTCTGTTCAGTCTAAATACCTGTGCCGGGTTTGTAGAGCAGGCAAAGGGCTTTGAGATGGAAGCAATTGCATCTTCTGTTATTGGCGGGGCCTTATTAACCGGCGGTGTTGGAAATGTATTTGGCAGTCTGTTTGGTGTATTGATCAAAGGAACAATTGAGACCTTTATTACCTTTCAAGGTACTTTATCCTCCTGGTGGACGAAGATTACCATTGCAATATTGCTAGCATTTTTCATCATCCTACAGAGTGTTTTGGCTTCTCGAAAAGTGAAAAGCAGTTAAAATCATTTTTAATTTTATTAGCATAATAGGTGGGGAATAGTTTAAATATACTCAGGTCATCTTTGTAATAGTAAGGGATGCCTGAGTATTTTAGTTTGTGACAAGGGAATTAGCTAGTAAATCCATCTTGTTTTAGTTTCCTTCATTATTTTTACTTATTTTTTTATTGTATTCTACACGAATTAATTCATGAATCATAGAATATAGAGTGAGGTGTGGAGAAGTGTAATTCTGATCGTATACATAATAAAATATGGAATGGAATAGGAGTGGAATTTTGGGAAATAAAAACAATAATTATCCAGAGCCATGTGCTGATGAAAATCAAAAGCATGTTCATGAATTACAGGGAAGTGTTAAAATAGCTGATCGAGATGATCCCCATAATCATCGTTTTTGTACTGTATCGGGAGAGGCAATGGCCTATGGTGATCATGATCACGTTCATGAAGTAGTATTTCGTACAGATTCTTTTGATGGACATCATCATGAGTTCTGCGGGAAAACTGGCGGCGCAGTTCAGGTTGGCAATAGACATGTTCATTTTATTGATTCAATTACTACCGTAGAGGATGGGCATAAACATTCCTTTGAAGCTGCAACACTGATTGAAAACCCAATTGGAAGTCAAAAAGAGGATTATCACAGACAAAAGGATGAGCACTATCGCATGGATGAACATTTTCGGAGAGCTGATAATTATCGCAGGAATGACAATTATAGAAGATAATAAAGTCGAAAAAAATAAAGGTTAATGAAAATGTAGATAAAGATAAAAAATAAAAAGAAGGAATTAGCATAGAAAAAGAAGAGAAAAATGAGATAAAGAAGAGAAAAATGAGATAAAGAAGAGATAGATAGAGCTAAATGTGATAAAGACTAGTATGACAGCTGTTTTAAGAGAAACATTCTTTTAACAGCTGTTTTTTTGCTAAACTAAAGCTTATATAGATTTTTTCGTTTGATCATGATTAAGATTTAAATGAACTACGGATACTGTAATAGAAAGATTTCTATGATACAATTATAATTGTGTTAATTATCCAAAAATGAAAATAATTGTAGCGTAATGGTAACAATAATGGTATAATAAGAATTCAGAGTAACGGGAGGACAACCCGAGACTTCTGAAAAGGCTATCGAAGTAAAAGACGTCGGTGGATTTTTCAGTTGTTTCGGTGCCTCCGGCTCTAATACAGGATGAGTGAATCGGTTTACTGATTCATCTTGAATATTTGATTAATGAGGCTTGTTGATCGGTACTCATTAACAAGAGAATTATCTACAAGTGGAGAATAGATTTCACTTGTCTTTGGTTTCGCTTGTCTTGAATGAAAAGGAGATTAGAATATGCACAAAAGTTTTTCTATGGAGTTAGCGGGCAGAACCCTGACCGTTGATGTCGGAAGAGTAGCCGCACAGGCAAATGGTGCAGCATTAATGCACTATGGAGATACTGTTGTATTATCCACAGCAACTGCATCAAATAAACCAAGGGAAGGTATTGATTTCTTTCCATTAAGCGTTGAGTATGAAGAGAAATTATATGCAGTTGGAAAGATTCCCGGAGGTTTCATTAAGAGAGAAGGAAAGGCGTCCGAGAATGCAGTTCTTACCTCACGTGTCATTGACCGTCCGATGAGACCTTTATTTCCAAAGGATTACAGAAATGATGTAACCTTAAATAACCTAGTACTTTGCGTTGATCAGGATTGTTCACCGGAAGTAACCGCAATGCTTGGTTCTGCAATTGCAACCTGCATCTCTGACATTCCATTTGACGGACCTACTGCTTCTACAATGGTAGGTATGGTAGATGGAGAGTTAGTATTTAATCCTACCTCTACACAGAGAGAGAAGTCTACTTTAGCACTTACTGTAGCATCTACGAGAGATAAAGTAATCATGATCGAAGCTGGAGCAGATGAGCTTCCAGAAGATAAGATGATTGAAGCTATCTTTGCAGCACATGAAGTAAATCAGAAGATTATTGCATTTATGGATCAGATTGTTGCAGAAGTTGGTAAGGAAAAGCATTCCTATGTGGTATGTGATACACCGGCTGAATTATATGAGGATATGGTTAACTTTGTAACTCCAGAGGCAATGGAAGTAGCTGTATTTACAGATGAAAAACAGGTTAGAGAAGAAAACATCAGACAAATTACTGATAAATTAGTAGCTCGATATGAGGAAACACATCCAGAGTGGATTCCGTTGCTTGGCGAAGCAATTTATAAATTTGAGAAGAAAACCGTTCGTAAAATGATCTTAAAGGATCAGAAACGTCCTGATGGTAGAAAGATTGACCAGATAAGAAGACTTGCTGCTGAAGTTGATGTATTGCCAAGAACTCATGGTTCAGGTATGTTCACTCGTGGACAGACACAGGTTCTTACCATCACTACCTTAGGTGCTTTAGCTGAGATTCAGAGATTAGATGGTATCGATGCTAATGATACAAGTAAGAGATATATGCATCACTACAATTTCCCTTCCTATTCTGTAGGCGAGACAAAGCCTTCCAGAGGTCCGGGAAGACGTGAAATTGGTCATGGCGCCTTAGCTGAGAAGGCACTTGTGCCTGTACTTCCTTCTGAGGAAGAATTCCCTTATGCAATCCGTACAGTATCAGAAGTATTAGAGTCCAATGGTTCTACTTCACAGGGTAGTATCTGTGCTTCCACCTTATCTTTGATGGCAGCAGGTGTGCCAATTAAAGCAATGGTTGCTGGTATTTCTGTTGGCCTTGTAACAGGTGAATCAGATGATGATTATATTCTTTTAACTGATATTCAGGGACTGGAAGATTTCTTTGGAGATATGGATTTCAAGGTTGCAGGTACTCATAAGGGTATCACCGCAATCCAAATGGATATTAAGATTCATGGTTTAACAAGAGAGATTATTGAAAAAGCGATTCATCAGACGAAAAAAGCTAGAACCTATATTCTTGATGAGGTTATGGCACCGGTTATCGCAGAGCCTAGATCAGAGGTTGGACCTTATTCACCGAAGATTGTTCAGATTAAGATTGATCCTTCTAAGATTGGTGAAGTTGTTGGTCAGAGAGGTAAGACCATCAATGCTATCATTGATCAGACTGGTGTTAAGATTGATATCACAGATGATGGCGCAGTTTCCGTATGTGGTGTTGATAAGGAAAGCATCCAGAAGGCAGTTGATATCATTAAGATGATCGTTACTGAATTCGAAGAAGGCCAGACCTATACCGGTAAGGTTATCAGCATTAAAGAGTTTGGAGCATTTATTGAATTTGCACCGGGTAAAGAAGGTATGGTTCATATCTCTAAGATTTCTAAGCAGAGAGTTGAGCATGTTGAAGATGTGCTCACCCTTGGTGATGTGGTTAAAGTGGTTTGCCTTGGTCAGGATAAGATGGGTAGAATCAGCTTTAGTATGAAGGATGTTCAGCAATAATAGAAATATTAACTTAGATGTAGGTGGTGAGGGCTGTTAGCCTGCGCACACTGGTAACAAATGTGATTTCATTGCCTCTACATCCAAAGGAAAATGTACGCCCCTGGAATACATGCAAACCGAATGCATGTTTTCTAGGGGCGTACATTTTCTTTCGGCTGTAACGGCAAATGAAATACATTTTTGTTACCAGTGCGTGCAGGCTAACAGCCCGCTTTCGACTACGATTATGATTGGTTGTGTTAAACTGTATTAGGCTATATGTATAGTTAGTACATAAGTTTAGATTTATGGAGGGAGTTCCGTTTGTAAACTTCCTTTACAAAATTGAATGAATTTAATGACTGATATTCATTATAAAAATCCTATACGGGACGATCATCGTAATTGTGAAATGTATGTTGGGAAATTGATTTATAATATTCTAGATCAATTATTAATTCATCTCTGTTCATTTCGCCTAAGGACGGATTGTAGTTCCATATTACAAGTGGATATATTTCATATAGTTCATTATCAATTTTCTCAAATATGGATTTATACTGAGGAAAGCGTTGATCGTATATTGTTCTTTTGCTTTTATATTCCTCACTTTCATATGGTACAATCTTCGCAATTCCGTGAATTTGTAATCTTCCAACAGTGATTGCAACATAGGGATTTTGCGATATATTTCTGCATTTTAATAACATTAGAATAACTTTGCTTCGAATGTATGTTCTTGTAATAAGACTATTATAATACACATCTAAAAATTGTCAATCATAGTAAATCATATAAGAACGAATGTTTGATTTTATTCGGATATTATAGATATTTGAAAGAATAATTTTTTAATTTGTAACGTGTATATGGATATTATAAATCTGATAGAATAAGATTGTAGAGTAAGATTTGGAATGGGACTGGGATTTTGTGGTAATTTAGGTAATTGGTGTACTCGCTCACCTTATTGCGGTTGATTACTTTCTGGAATCATGGTAAAATAATCTAAATAAATGGTTTTAGAAGTACGAGTTTGACAAGCAGACGTATATTGTCTGGGCTACAGAAAATGTGAAGTTGAGACTTTTTTCAATTAGGAAGATTTCTTATGAGAGGATTTCTATGAGAGGAAGTTTTTCTGAGAGGAAAGTTAATTTCACATGGGAATAGAATTGGATATGGTGCAACTGTATGGATAAATCACACTTAGAATAGGGAGGAACCTATATGACAAACATAAATCAGTTATCCAACGGCATTACCGTAGTAACGGAAGAATTACCATATTTACGAAGTTCGTCTTTTGGTATCTGGGTCAAGGCAGGTTCTGCTGACGAGGATGAGACCAATAACGGTATAGCCCACATTATTGAACATATGCTGTTTAAGGGAACAAAGAACCGCAGCGCAAAGCAAATTGCCGATGAGATGGCAAGAATCGGCGGCAATATGAATGCTTTTACCAGTAAGGAATGTACCTCCTATTATGCTACAACCTTAATAGAACATTTGCCGATAGCGATAGATATCATTTCTGATATGCTGATCAATTCCCTGATTGATGAGAAAGCATTAAAAAAGGAAAAGGGAGTTATCATTGAAGAAATTGACATGTATGATGATTCTCCGGAGGATCTGGCGCATGAAATGCTGCAACAACGGATCTGGAAGGATCATCCCCTTGGATATATTATTTCCGGTACAAAGAAGATTGTGCGTAAGGTTACAAAAGAACAGATAAAAGAGTTTATGGATTATCATTATGTCGGTGAGAATATGATAATTTCAGTCGCAGGTAATATTAAATCAGGTGAGATTCTAAAACTACTGGAAGAGAAGTTCGCAAGCATCAAAGCAAAGAGTGATAGTCCTAAGAGAATTACGAGCCTACCTGAATACAATAAGGTAATATGCAAAAGAGACAAGGATATTGAACAGATGCATTGTAATATTGCATTTAATAGTATATCCTACCTTTCAGAGGAGCGTTTTGTACTCACGGTTTTGAATTCCATCTTTGGAGGAGGTATTAATTCGAGGCTGTTTCAAAAGATCAGAGAGAATAGTGGTTTGACTTATACGATTTATTCCTATGGAAGCTCTTACCGTGAAACCGGCTTATTCCATATTTATGCGGCAATGAATCCTTCTCAAACTGCGTTGGTAGTAAAGAAGATCTTTCAAATTCTAAGTGAGTTGAAGAAAAAGGGCGTTACAAAAGATGAATTAAGTATGACAAAAGAGCAAATCAAAACAGAGTTAATTCTTGGCAGTGAAAGTGCTAAGAGTAGGATGAATTCTAACGGAAAATCCATGGTTTACAGGGAACGGATTGTACCAATTGAAGAAATCGTGAGTGGTATTGAAGGTGTTACACAGGATGGGATTCTTGAATTTGCAAACCAATACTTTGATTTTAACAAAGCATCTATTTCACTGGTTGGGAATATGAAGAGTTTTGATCTGAAGTCGATAGAAATATAATTAGAACAATAATAAAGTGTATAGTTAAGGGAGGTTAATGAAATGAGATATGAAATCGTAGGTGAACCATTACCGGTAGTAACTTGTCATGTTAATCCAGGTGAAACTCTTATTACAGAGAGAGGATCTATGAGCTGGATGAGCCCGAACATGAAGATGGAAACTTCCACGAACGGAGGTATCGGAAAAGCTCTGGGCAGGATGTTCTCCGGTGATTCATTGTTTCAAAACAGGTATACTGCTATGGGTGGTGAGGGCTTGATTGCCTTTGCATCTAGTTTTCCAGGATCCATTCGGGCATTAGAGATTAGTCCGGGAAACGGAATGATTGTACAAAAATCCGCCTTTTTGGCATCTGAAGCAAGTGTTGAATTGTCCTTGCATTTCCAAAAGAAGCTTGGTGCAGGTTTATTTGGAGGAGAAGGCTTTATCATGCAAAGACTTTCCGGTCATGGAATTGCTTTTATAGAAATTGATGGTTATGCAGTGGAATATGTTTTGCAGCCAGGACAGCAGATGGTAATCGATACTGGCTATTTGGCGGCAATGACAGAGGGCTGTTCGATGGAAATTCATACTGTACCGGGAGTTAAGAATATGCTCCTTGGTGGAGAGGGAATCTTTAATACAGTAGTAACCGGTCCTGGAAAAATAATTTTACAGACCATGCCTGTTAGCAGTGTGGCTGCAACAATTCGTCCATTTATACCTACGGCTAAGTAAGAAGAGAAGTAGAGAAGAGTTGTCTTTCTGGGGCCGGACGGGGAACAGATTGAATCTAGAGGATAATTTACAAAGCTTACGTCATATTTATTATAAGGATGATATCCTTAAAGTAATAGTGTGACGTAAGCTTTCTACTTAATTTTATAAATTTAAATAAAAGTTTCAAGTGTTTTCCTAAGAAGAACAACTTGACAATCCGGTTGAGAATGCTATAATGGTAGCTAGCAATACATTTGTAAGATATGTATAAAACGTTGATGAGACGAGTAATATGTGGGACCTTTGCAGAGAGAGATATGATGTGGTGCGAATATCTTATTGGAAAGCATATGAAAACTAACTCTGAGTGACTTCTAGTCCGGTCCGACGATACCGTTATCAATCGAATGAAGTGGGTGTTATACACCAAAAAGGGTGGAACCGCGACGTAGGAATACGCTCGTCCCTTTCGAATTGCAATATGGCGATGTCGAAAGTGGAGGGCTTTTTTTATTGCTTTCAACGTAGGTATTTTCGATAAAGACATATTACACCTGGTGTTTCTAAAATATAGTACCGCGGAAAGCGGAGATAGGAGGAAGTAATGAAAATTACTTTAAAAGATGGCTCTGTTAAAGAGTATGACAAACAGTTGACAGTTTATGAAATCGCGAACGACATCAGCGAAGGCCTTGCAAGAATGGCATGTGCAGGAGAATTAAACGGTAAGGTGGTGGATCTTCGAACCGTAGTTGATCAGGATAGCGAATTAAGTATATTGACCTTTAATGATGAGGCTGGTAAGGCTGCATACCGTCACACCACTTCACACGTTCTTGCACAGGCGGTAAAGAGATTATATCCTGCCGCGAAGCTTGCGATTGGACCATCCATTGATACAGGCTTTTATTATGACTTTGATATCCCTTCCCTTGACCGAGCAGCACTTGATGAGCTTGAGAAGGAAATGAAAAAGATTATTAAGGAAGGTGCCGAATTAGTTCGTTTTACTTTACCTCGTGCAGAGGCAATTGCCTTAATGCAGGAGAAAGAGGAACCTTACAAAGTGGAATTGATTGAAGACCTTCCGGAGGATGCTGTTATCTCCTTCTATCAGCAGGGAGATTTTGTTGATCTTTGTGCAGGACCACATTTAATGAGTACAAAAAATATTAAGGCGATCAAATTGATTTCTGCTTCCGGTGCTTACTGGAGAGGTTCTGAGAAGAATAAGATGCTGACTAGAGTATATGGAACTGCTTATACAAAAAATGCAGATCTTGATGCATATTTAGTTCATTTGGAAGATATTAAAAAACGTGATCATAACAAATTAGGCCGTGAGATGGAAATCTTTACAACCGTAGATGTCATTGGTCAAGGTCTTCCTCTCATCATGCCAAATGGTACAAAGATAATTCAAACACTTCAGAGATGGATTGAAGATGAGGAGGAGCGTCGTGGTTATGTAAGAACAAGGACACCTTTCATGGCAAAAAGTGATTTATATAAGATCTCCGGACATTGGGATCATTATAGAGAAGGTATGTTTGTTCTTGGAGATGAAAACGTGGATAAGGAAGTATTCGCTCTTCGTCCTATGACTTGTCCTTTCCAGTACTATGTATATAAAGCTAGCCAGAAATCCTACCGTGATCTGCCGATCCGTTATGGCGAGACTTCCACACTATTTCGTAATGAAGACTCCGGTGAGATGCATGGTTTAACTCGTGTTCGTCAGTTTACTATTTCCGAAGGACACTTGATCGTAAGACCTGATCAGATGGTAGAGGAATTCAAGGGCTGCCTGGATTTAATTAAATATTGCTTAGTTACCTTAGGTATTCAGGATGATGTAACCTATCGTCTTTCTAAATGGGATCCTAACAATAAGGAAAAGTATATCGGAACAGCTGAGGTTTGGGATGAGATGCAAAACTCAATCCGTGATATGTTGATAGAATTAGGTATTCCATTTACAGAAGCAGACGGAGAAGCTGCATTCTATGGACCAAAGGTTGATGTTCAGACAAAGAATGTTTATGGTAAGGAAGATACCATTATTACAGTACAATGGGATTCTTTAATTGCAGAACAGTTTGATATGTACTATGTTGACCAGAATGGTGATAAGGTTCGTCCTTATATTATTCACAGAACCAGCGTTGGCTGCTACGAGAGAACACTGGCAATGTTGATTGAGAAGTATGCCGGACTGTTCCCAACCTGGTTGTGTCCGGAGCAGGTAAGAGTATTACCGATTTCTGAGAAATATCATGATTATGCTAATAAGGTAAAAGCAGAGTTACAGCAAAATGGTGTGCTTGCGACCGTGGATGAAAGAGCGGAAAAGATCGGCTATAAGATCCGTGAAGCAAGATTAAAGAGAGTGCCATATATGTTAGTAGTAGGTCAGAAGGAAGAGGAAGAGGGCTTAGTGTCTGTAAGAAGCCGTTTCCTTGGTGATGAAGGACAAAAACCATTAGGTTCCTTTGTTGATGATATTTGCAAAGAAATCAGAACGAAAGAAATTAGAAAGATCGAGGTTACTGAGAATAACCAGTAGTACCTTGATTAAAATCGATAGTAGATTGCAGTTTGTCTGTAATAAATAGCAAGAAGAAATGAATAAGAAGAAATAAAAAGAGAATAAGTCTTTCCCTTACTCATAGAAAACTGAGAAGGAAAGGCTTATTCTTTTGTTACTTGTGAGTATATATAAATCTGATTCTAATAGATTATTGCTGATGTTAAGGAAGTAGAAGCTAAGTACATGAAATAGGAACAGGAGTATTTTACTGAGATTGCGGTAGGGAAGTAACTATTACAACGTTCTAACCATAGAACCTTGTATTAGAACAGACTTAATTGGTTATAATCATAGCCCTTCCTATATTCACGAATAATGTCCACCATTCGGTATAGCAGCCCAAGGTGTTGGCACTCCTTAATAAAAAGCTGCTGTAGCTCCCTGGCCTTCGGACTATTGCAGGAGTAGGAGAAACCGTATTGTTGCTGATATAACGAAGAAAGGTTTTGTTCTGGAAATAGTTCTGTTAGTTTCTGATAAAAATATTCTCTTTGTCCTGTACGTAAGGATACTCCAAACCAAGGATAGATGAACTTAGCACCGTTCTCATGGGCAGTATGAACAATCCCAAGGATATTTTCTGGCGTATCATTTAAATAAGGGAGAATGGGCATCAAAAGAATTCCAGTAAAGATTCCTGCCTCGGATAATTTCCGAATTGCCTGAAAGCGATTGGAACTAGGGCAAACATGGGGTTCTATCAGCTTACTCATGGTGTCATCAATAGAAGTAATTGTTACCTTACATATAACCGGTGAATGTAACTTGATTCGGGTTAAGAGATCGATATCCCGTGTAATTAAGCCACTTTTTGTAGCTATGCTAATTCCAAATTGATATTGATCCAGGCAGGAGAGAGCCTTTCTGGTTAATTCATACTTCGACTCAAAGGGGTTATAGGGGTCACTCATAGCACCTGTACCAACAACGCCGGTTCTCATTTTCTTACGTAACTCTTGCTCAAGAAGGAGAATTGCTTGATCCTTTGCACGAACCTGATCAAAGTTTGAGATCTGATAACATTCACTACGGCTGTCACAGTAGATACAGCCGTGACAGCAGCCCTTATAGAGATTCATATTATAATCCTGTCCAAACCACGAGGAATCTTTTTTCTTGGATATAATTGTTTTAGCTGGGATTAATTCCATGTATTAACCTTTCTGGTAACAGGGTGACGTAAAATGGTTTTCATTGTTGCAGGATTTGTCTTCCTGGGATCAGACAAATAGATTTCGTGATGACGACGAACTTTATTTTCCGACGTAAGGTTACCAATGTCGTTTATTAAATCATTAATATTAATAAAATGCTCTATTTTTTCAAGGGTAGCAGGTTCTTTATCGTAAGGGCCAATATGCATGCATTGAACGCAGCAGCCCTCCTCAAAGCGTTCTAGTCTGGCCTTTGAAACATCAAGCCCGGGTTTCTTTTTTAGAACGGATTTTTTCGCTTTCTCAAAAAGCACTGAATTCACAAATTCAGGCTGACGTATCATGGAGGTCCAGCAATAGTTACTTTTCCGGGTGAAATCCGTATCGCTTACATCCTCCAGCCACCAAAGACCTTCTAATGGAGGAACCACATAATCGAATGTATTTAGGGAGGAATCGGATGGATTCATCTTTTGACCCATTTTAATAGAATAGGAGAGGGCATATAACAATTCTACTGCCTTTTTATATTCACCGTCTTCCTCATTGGGATCCCCATGTCCATCAATCATAATGAAATTCATTTGTGGAACCTGAATGATAGAAGGCTCAGTTTTCGGAGCATAGAATTCTTTTTCCTGCTTCTTATAATCAATTTTTTCTTTTTCCATAGCATTATCCTTTCTTTGGAAGGGTCCATCCTTCTCTGAGAATATCATAATCCATATAATATGACATTAGAGTGTCATATTATATTTTTCAAAAGCCTTTTTATATTTCTTTTTTAATTCATTTCGAATTTCAATAGGCTCTAAAAGTTCCAGCTGATCCTCAAAGGACATCAAATACCCGTATAACCATCCGCTCATGGGAACCTTAGTTCGGATTAGAAAATCACCCTCAGGATCAAGGGTTATGGTAGAAGAAGGAAACTCGTCGTAAATGCGATATGCCATGGTAGAATTGACTCTTAACAATATCTCTTGCAAAGGGGGAATAGAGGTGTTGTGGGATGTTTCCTTGTCGATCTCCTTCACGAAAGAAGAGGGCTTCGGAGCAAATTCTTCCTCAGTGGTCAAAAGCTCTTTTATTCGGGAGATTTTAAAATATCGAAAATCCTGCTTGTCTTTGCAAAATCCAAGTAAATACCAGGCTTGTCCTTTAAATATTAATTTATAGGGCTCTATGGTTCTCTTTGATTCCTGACGATAGGAGCTATAGTAAAGAAATTGAATCATTTTATGGTTTAGTATGGAATCCTTAATTTGATTGAATTTTACCTTATCCTCCTCCCGGCTACTCCAGTTAGAGAAGTCTACCTCAATCCAATCCGTATTCTTGTTTCCAAATAAAGAATTTAGTTTTGATAGAACATGAGCCTGATCGGAAGGAATCGTTGCCTTCAAGCCTTGTAGGGCGGCTAGTATATTTGTCTGCTCCTCGTCTGTTAAGACAGATTTATTAAGAACGTAGGTATCAAGAAGACAGATACCACCGCCTTTACCTTTGTTTGTATAAATAGGAACGCCGGATTCACATAAGGTATCGATATCCCGATAGATGGTGCGCCGGGAAACTTCAAAACGCGTAGCAAGCTCTTCGGCAGTCACGATCTTTTTATTCATTAAAATATATACAATTTCAAACAAACGATTAATTTGCATTTCATCACCTGCTTTCTATCCTCCTGTGATTACTATCTATTTTAACAGATGTAATATGACAGCACAATGTCATATTAATCTGATTGAAGGAAAACAAAAATGTGTATTTCTGTCGATAGAATTATATTTCAGGATATAGTATAATTCTAGATAATATTATGCTAGAGAAAGGTGAGGATTCAAGTGAAGAGAACGGTTTTTAAACACATTAGTCTGCTTTTTCTAATGAAGGTAAGTATTGGAACAGCAGCTGCAATACTAATCGCCAACCAATTTGGGTTATTATATAGCCCTTCCGCGGGAATCATTACCCTGTTAACGATTCAAAACACAAAGAAAGAAACTTTGATTTTAGCTTTAAAAAGAGTTGTCGCATTTGCTATGGCAGTTGTGATATGCTTTCTATTGTTTCAAATGATTGGATATACAGCAGTAGCCTTTGGCGGTTTTGTTTTTCTATTTGTTGCACTATGCCTGGTATTTGGATTAAAGGATGCAATAGCAATGAATGCGGTACTCATGACCCATTTTTTAATTGAGCGACGGATGGACGTCCCACTTATACTGAATGAGTTGGCTCTTCTATGTGTAGGAATGTTGCTCGGAATTATCTTGAATTTAATCATGCCAAGTAAACGAATAGCGATAAGGAAAAGTCAATTATTACTAGAAGAAGATATGAAGGGGGCACTTAAAACTCTTTCGAAAATGCTCAGAAGCAAGGAGATGTGCCTGATTCAGGAAGGGAATGCTGACTATTCTTGGCAAGAGCCAGAGGAGCTATTACATGAGGTGGATTTTCAGACATTGGAAAGGAAGCTGGAAGGATTACTACAAAGTGCTTATGAAGAAGCTGGTAACACATTATTAAATGATACCAAATATCTAATATCCTATCTGGAAATGAGAAAGCTCCAGCTAGATGTTCTAACTGATATCAAATCCAAAATAGAAGAAATCGCAGTACTGCTAAAACAAACCTATCCCATTGCAGATTTTATTGACTGTATTGCGCAGTCCTTTCATGAACTCAACAACACAAAGGGCCTTTTACTGGATTTGGAGAAATTGAAGGAAGCTTATCGAAAAGAGGAGCTGCCGAAAACCAGAGAAGAATTTGAATATAGAGCTGCCTTATTCCAAATCTTAAAGGAGCTTGAATATTTTCTGTGGATAAAGAGAAATTTTATTTTGGAGATAGAAAGAAAAAATATGAAATCCTATTGGGAGGATAGAAGGTACTAATGATAGTTATATAATATTTAATGATTAACGTTAAATACCAATTGTAATTCTTATCCAGTAATGTTATAATGACCTTAAAGAAAAGAATGGAGGTTATTATATGAACAACCTACAAAATAAGATACAAAAGAGCAGTAAGACAATGGCTATTATCTTGAAGATCATGTGCATTTTACTAATCGTTGGACTTTGCATACCTATAGGCACTCTGATTTGGATTTCTGCTAATCCAGATCTTGATTTTAGTTTAGTTAAAGGGATTCATTTTTACTCAATTGTTGGAATGGTAATAAATACAAAGGGTGAAGTTATTGCAGAAATGTGTACTATAATTTTAATTGGAGTATGGATGTGCTATATCTTTAAGATCGCATATAACATGTTTAAGTCAATAAGCAAAGATTGTGCCCCATTTAGTAAAATGAATGTTAATCGGCTCAAAAAAATTGGAAGCCTTTTATTGATTTATGCATTCGTCGTTCCAATTGCAAGATTAGGGTTTTATCGATCTTTTGCCGCAACTATTGATATCCAAATATCCTTTGATATTTCCTTTGTAGTTCTTGCCCTATCATTCTTTTTTATTGCCACAGTTTTTGATTATGGCGCAGAGTTACAAAAAGAGACAGATGAATTACTTTAGGAGGTCTATCGTATGGCAATTATATTAAGGCTGGACCGTGTTATGGCTGACAGAAAAATATCTTTAAATGATTTGTCCGAAAAAGTGGGTATTGCAAATGTGAATTTGTCAAAAATTAAAACAGGGAAAGTTAGTGCAATACGTTTTTCCACCTTGGAGGCTATCTGTGATATTTTGGATTGTCAGCCTGGTGACATACTTGAATTTAGACGAGAAGATAAAAAGCTGAGGAATGAAGATGATATCAAATAGTATTATGATCCTATAAAAATAATCTTATCTTAGAATAAAATTAACAGGCTAATCAAATAATAAAAAGAGGAATTACTTTTGTAAGTAATTCCTCTTTTTACACGATGTGCTGTTAAAGTTGATTCATTTACAATGGATGATCAAATAGCTTATTTTATTATTAAACTAGAAATGAGGGTGCCACATGCAAAACAATATTTCAATGGAAAATGATGGGCAGAATATGCCATATCAGAATACTCCACAAAACGGCCGGAAAAAGAAAGTTAATGATGGTGAGCAGGAAGGAAATTCTCAGGAAAAGCAGGAAAATGAAAAAGTAGTTAAGGAAAATGAGGATCTTAAGGATCAAAAAATTAGTGAATATGGTCAGACTGTCCTTGAAAACGGAAAACAAGAGCATAAAATACATTTATTATCTATTATTGGTGAAATTGAAGGCCATGAATGTCTTCCTCAACATAATAAAACAACAAAGTATGAACATGTGCTGCCGCAATTAGCTGCCATCGAAGATAGCACAGAAATTGATGGGTTATTAATCTTGATTAATACAGTTGGAGGAGATGTGGAGGCTGGACTGGCTATAGCAGAAATGATCGCATCCTTAAGTAAACCTACGGTGACCCTGGTACTTGGAGGATCTCATTCCATAGGTGTACCTTTGGCAGTTTCTGCTGATTATAGCTATATTGTTCCAACAGCAACGATGATCATTCATCCGGTACGTATGAATGGGACAGTAATTGGAGTAACACAGACCTTTGAATATTTCGAGAAAATCCAGGATCGGATTATTAGTTTTGTGGTATCTCATTCCAAGATCGATTACAATAGTTTCCGAGATCTGATGTTAGATACAAGTCAACTGGCAAAGGACGTTGGTTCCATTCTGGTTGGGGCTGAAACGGTAGAAAAAGGTATTATTAATGAGGTGGGCGGTATTAAGGAAGCACTACGTAAAATTAATGAGATGATAGATGAGAAAAAAGGAGAGTGATTGTGATAATGCTATATACAATCAGACCGTTAGAAAGAGTTTATGCAGACCCCAGTGTCTTTCGTCCAAAGCAAAGAGAGGATACCAAGGGTGTAAATTATGGGTCAGTGAACTCGAGAGAAAAGGGTGATCCTGAATATAGAGAGGTTATATTGCCTAATGGTAGAATAACGACTCGCAGAGAAGGAGAAGGTTACGTAATTGAACGAATTAATTCTACAAATATGAAGGATTATCTAAATGCGGATTATGCTCCAGGAATGAATTTTAAAGATCAGAGTTAATTTGAGGCGAATAAAAATAAGCAGCTGCCCGTTTATCTAAGATAGGCGGGCTTTTCTTATGTTTAAGAGTAGAAATGCATCGATTCATAAAGGGAAGTTTGACTTGCATATCATTTTTAATAAAGGTATAATGAAGGCTGGGAATGTTTTGGTATGAAAAAATAACCAATGGATGACAAAGGTAGAATACGGATCGGAAAAAGTTATTCAAACTACATAATAAGAGAACTGTTCAAGGCTTGAAGCAAATATCAAACATTGAAAGGCATGGGAATAAGTATGGACTTATTAAATGCAATTATTATGGGAGTTGTACAAGGGATAGCGGAGTTTCTGCCAATTAGCAGTGATGGGCATTTGGCATTAATGAGTAATATTTTACATATGAATGCTGACACAGGTTTATTATTTAACGTTATGTTACATTTTGGTACTTTGGTAGCTGTATGTATCGCATTCTGGAAAGATATTCTGGAACTGATTTGCGAAGGGTTTAAAATAATTGGAGATTCTGTTGTTAATGTGGGACGCTTCATAAATCGTCCAGGGAATCAAAAGAAGGATTATAAGCAGGTTATTTCAACCCCATATCGCCGTTTTGTAATATTGGTGATCGTCTCAACAATTCCCACCGGCTTCATAGGGATTCTGTTTAAGGATTTGATTGAGGGTATTAGCAATAATGTTCTAATTACGGGTATGTGCTTACTGCTTACAGGAATGTCCCTTATGATAGCCGATCGTGCAAAAGAGGGACGGAAGAATGATGCAAATGTCACTTATACGGAAGCAGGAGTAGTTGGCGTTGCCCAGGGGCTTGCAATTTTGCCTGGGTTATCAAGATCCGGGTGTACGATTACTGCATCCCTTTTGCTAGGATTTGACCGGGACTTTGCGGTAAAATATTCCTTTATCATGTCAATTCCTGCCATATTAGGTGCAGTTGTATTGGAAGTTAAAGACTTTTCCATGGATATGGTGACACAGAATCAACTTATGAATTACTTGGTCGGTACTGTCATTGCGGCAGCGGTAGGATTTTTTGCCATCAAAACTATGTTGGTCATCGTGCGAGGGAAGAAGTTTAAATATTTTGCATATTACTGCTTTGTAGTAGGAGCGGTTGCAATTATTTGGTATTTAAAGTGAATGATTTTATAATTTTTAATAGAACAGATGAAGAGCTTACCTGTTCATCTGTTTATTCATGCTAGAGGGAACAAGGAGGAAAAGGTAACAAATGGCTCCCAAACAGAAAACGAAAAAAGGTTCAAATACACGAAAGAAAAAATATAGCAAGGAAACACAGGCAAGGGTGAAGGAGCATGGCGCTCTACAGGATGAGATTATTCTTATTATAACCCTGGTAGTTTCAGTCTTGCTGTTTTTGAGTAATTTAGATTTATCCGGAGCGGTTGGAAAATTTATTAGCAGCTTTTTCTTTGGAATGATTGGACTTGAAACTTATGTCTTTCCTTTTATTCTTTTTTTTCTCACTGCTTTTCATTTGTCAAATGTGGGAAATCGCAGGGCTCTTACGAAGATTGTTAGCACTATTGTATTATTTATAGCTTTGGCAGCATTGATTGAATTAATGACTAACTCTTATGTTGGTGACAGAAAGCTTTTTGATTATTATTTGGAGTCCAGCGATCATCGAAATGGCGGAGGCTTATTTGGCGGAATCTTAGTGATTATCTTCTGCAGTTTATTTGATCAGGTTGCTACCTATATCATATTAATAGCGATTATTATCATTTCGCTGATTATTCTATCGGGTAAAGCAGTCCTAACCTATCTTGCGAAGAAAAGCAAAGAATCCATCAATGAAAGAATGGAGTATCAAAGACTACGAAAAGAGCAAATGGAAGAAGAGGGAGAGCTCAGTGATTATGGACGAAGACCTCCCAAAACCTTTGTTATGGACAAGTCAATTCAAAATGCCCAGGCTACCGCAAAGGGACAGATATCAATTCAGAATCTCCCAGGTACTTCATCTGAACCAAAGGAATCTGTTGGAATAAAAGAAAGAAGATTAAAAAAGACTCAGAATAAAGAAGAAGAGCTTCCGGTTTTAGATTTTCATCATTTGTTTGAGGAAGGGAAAGAATCTGAGTTAAAGAAACAAGAGGCTGTAACGACCTACGAAGAGGAGCTTCGTAATAAATTTGGACATACCTTACAAAAGGATGAACCGCAGGATGTTGATTTGAACATTGAGGGGATTCATGAGGAAGAGTTTAAAAATGATGATTGGCAGATTACAGCTCCGGAAATTGTTGCTGATCACCCGGTCGAGAATGAAGTAAAGTCTGAATCTACACCTGTAGAAAGGAAAAATGAAGCTTTATCAAAGGACTCTACTAATGTAGAAGAATTGGAAATCTCGCAAGAAGTGCAGCAAAGGGAGTATATCTTCCCATCGTCTAATTTGCTGACAGCACCGAAAAATAAAAATGGTAAGGGTGGTATGACGGAAAAAGATTTAAAGGAGACTGCCATGAAGCTCCAGACCACCTTTGACAGTTTTGGTGTACATGTGACTGTTACCAATGCCAGTGTAGGACCAGCTGTTACTAGGTATGAGCTTCAGCCGGAGCAGGGAGTAAAGGTTAGCAGAATTACGAGTCTTGCTGACGATATTAAGTTGAATTTAGCAGCTTCTGAAATTCGTATCGAGGCTCCAATACCAGGAAAAGCGGCCGTAGGTATTGAGGTTCCTAATAAAGAAAATACGATGGTAACCTTCCGGGAATTAATTGAAAGCAAGGAGTTTACGGATAATAAGTCGAACATTTCCTTTGCTGTAGGTAAGGATATCGGTGGTCAAACAATTGTTACAGATATTGCGAAGATGCCCCATCTATTGATTGCAGGTGCGACTGGCTCGGGTAAATCAGTATGTATTAATACCTTAATCATGAGTATTTTATATAAGTCAAAGCCGTCAGATGTCCGAATGATTATGGTTGATCCTAAAGTTGTAGAATTAAATGTATATAATGGAATTCCTCATTTGTTGATCCCGGTGGTAACAGATCCGAAGAAGGCTTCTGCTGCACTGAATTGGGCAGTAATTGAGATGACAGAACGATATAAGAAATTTGCTGATGTTGGAGCAAAGGATTTAAAGAGCTATAACGATAAGGTTGCCAAGGTAGAGCACCTTCAGGATGAGACCCTGCAAAAGCTGCCACAGATTGTTATTATCATCGATGAGTTGGCGGATCTTATGATGGTGGCTCCCGGTGAAGTTGAGGATGCTATTTGCCGCTTGGCGCAGTTGGCAAGAGCTGCAGGTATTCATCTCGTTATCGCAACCCAAAGACCTTCAGTTAATGTAATTACTGGTCTAATTAAAGCTAATATTCCTTCGAGAATTGCATTTGCGGTATCTTCACAAATTGATTCTCGTACCGTTCTAGATAGTGCTGGTGCGGAAAAACTGCTCGGTAAGGGAGATATGCTATTCTTCCCTTCCGGTTATCCAAAGCCGGTTCGTATCCAAGGTGCCTTTATCAGTGACAAAGAAGTGGCTGCAGTGGTTGATTTCTTAAAAGAAAATAATACAGAGTCTAATTACAGCGATGATATTCATGAGAAGATTAATAATGCTAAGGCAGGTGAAGGCAGCTTACAAGGTGGCGGTGATGACAGGGATGAGTATTTTGCAGAAGCTGGTAAATTCATCATTGATAAAGATAAAGCCTCCATTGGTATGCTGCAAAGAGTCTATAAAATCGGCTTTAATCGTGCAGCCAGAATTATGGATCAGTTGGCAGATGCCGGAGTAGTTGGTCCAGAAGAGGGTACAAAACCAAGAAAAGTTCTTATGTCTTTGGAACAATTTGAACAGTACCTGGAAGAGTATTAAGATCATATTGTGTTATAAAATCAACAAGAAATTATTATATTAAGAAATACATCCTAGTGATCAGATGGATAATTAATATGATGATATCTTAGTTGATTTTAATACATTTAAGAGTATATTTGGTACAAGCATTTATCAGATTGGTGGGTCATATGAAAGGTATTCTTGTTGTAAATGCATTTTTAAATTCGGATAAATTTAAAGAAATTCATGCTTGGCTGGTTACAGCGGCCAAGTATCAAGGAATTGAGCTGCAGCTCAGGACAAATGCTGAGCAATTGATTGATATTCCAGCCGGCACAAATGAGGCTGAGGCAGATTTTATTCTGTTTTGGGATAAGGATGTTAAGCTGGCACATTATTTAGAGCAATTAGGATATTCGGTGTTCAACTCCTCTAAAGCAATTGGTATCTGTGATGATAAGGCACAGACCCATCTGGCATTAATGAGTGCACAGCTACCGATGCCTAGAACCATGATTGCACCGATGACCTTTGATAATGTTGGATATACAAACTACGATTTTCTAAAAAAAGTAGGAGATAACCTAGGCTTTCCGCTTGTGGTTAAGGAAAGCTTCGGATCCTTTGGACAACAGGTATATCTGGTCTCTAATGAAGAAGAGCTGATCTGTCAGCTCCAGCATTGCGGAACAAAACCTGTTATTTTTCAGAAATTTATTAAGAGCAGTAGAGGTAGAGATGTTCGATTACAGGTAGTTGGTGACCGGGTGGTTGCAAGTATGTACCGATACTCAGAAAACGGGGATTTTCGTGCAAATGTATCCATTGGTGGAAGTATGCTCCCCTATGAACCAACGAAGGAACAATGCGAGCTGGCTCTGTCCTGCTGTAAAGTGATTGGTCTTGATTTTGCCGGTGTTGATTTGCTGTTTGGAGAACAGGGTGAAGCTTTGGTATGTGAGGTTAATTCCAATGCACATTTTAAAAATATCTTTGATTGTACCGGGATTAATGTAGCAGATGAAATAATATCCTATATCAGGCATCGGGTGTCATAAGTAGATGCATATAATCATCGGGAGTTGTTATACTTCCAGAGTAAGAACAAGAGAATTAAGAGCTGGTTCTCATGACAGGAACTAAATGGAATTTGCTAATCTATTAGGGCTCGTAGCTACTTAAGTATTTATTGGATCATATAGAAAGGGTGTTTCTATGCTGGCATGGATCATATATAATCGTGAAGCAGCGATATATAACAATGAGTATATTCGTATGTATATCCAGGAAGGTAACAAACTTGGAATAGAAATCAAGCTTATACTGGTTGAGGAAATGGAATTTGGGATTAAGAATAATCAATGGTTTATCAAATATGAAAAGGAAGAGGTAGAGTATCCGGATTTTGTCATCAATCGTGCTATTTATCCTCTGTTGAGTAGACAACTAGAGCTGCTCGGTATCATCGTATATAATAATTCGTTTGTTTCCGAAATTTGCAACGATAAGGCAAGAACCTATCAGTTCTTAGCAAAAACCGGTATACCAATGGTTGACTCAAGCTTTTATCAAAATGCTCAGATCAAAGAGGCTTTATTACAGATTCAAGAACCAGCAGTAATTAAATCCGTAGAAGGACATGGAGGGCAACAGGTATTTCTGGTGGAACCCCGGGAGGTTTCTAACAACAATATAATCAATGGATTAGGACATAGTGACGTTGTGATTCAACCCAAGGTTGGAGATAAAAATCAGGATTTAAGGGTTTATGTTATTGGAAAAGAGATTGTTGCAGCTGTATTAAGAACAGCGAAAGAAGGCTTTAAATCGAATTATTCCCTGGGTGGAGGGGTGATGCTATATGAACTCTCACAGAAGGAAAGAGAGCTCGTGCAGATAATAATTAACCAGTTTGAATTTGGTTTAGTTGGAATTGATTTTATAATCAACAATCAAGGGGAATTGGTTTTCAATGAAATAGAAGATGTGGTAGGCTCAAGAATGCTTTATCAGTGTTCAAACATTAACATTGTTGAGCGCTACTTAAGATATATTTTAATAAATTTGTTGGGAAATGATGGATAATTAATCAGATAAATCACTTGACAACACAATACTTCGGGAGTAGAATTAAATTACTTCGAAGGAAGAAGTAAAAGGTGGGCGCCATGAAAATAACAGAAACGCAGTTTGAATCAGAACTATTTAAGTATGTAGATCATATAAGATATCTAATGTCAGAGCAGATGTGGCAAAATGTTCTTCTGGATTGTTCCAAGAACGAACTATTTATTTTATGGCTTTTATATCGACAAAATGAGGCAAACATGACACAGGTAGCGGATTATATTAATGTTCCGTTAAATACGGCAACCGGAATAATCAATCGCATGGAAAAACGTGAACTGGTAGTAAGGGAAAGAAATTCTCAGGATAAAAGAGTTGTTATTATCCGAATGGGTGAAAAGGGTTCCGCTCAGATGAATGCGGTTATTGCGGAGTTCATGTATTATGCGAAAAAGGTGGTGGAATCCTTTACTGCGCAAGAGATGGAATTACTGTTTCAAATGCTAGGTAAGCTATCCGATATTATGAGAGAAGAAAAGAAGCAGGAAAAAGAAAAGTCAAAAATAGTAAGAATAACCATTAATTAGTAGGTCATGAAAGATTCGGGTTTAAAAGCATGTAGGAATGTAAAAGTTTACATTCCTAAAAAAACAACAAATACTTCGGAGATAGAAGTATTCGAGCTAAGAAGTATATGATTTGAAATAAATATTGATTGGGAGGATATCATGAAACGGATTTTCATTTTTACGGGCAAAGGCGGTGTCGGAAAGACCAGCATTGCAGCAGCACATGCTATAAAGAGTGCTGAAGAAGGAAAACGGACACTTTTACTAAGTACGGATATGGCACATAATTTAGGAGATTTATTCGAGGTTTCCTTTGGCAAAGTTCCAAAGGAAGTTATGGAAAACCTGGATGTTTATGAAATTGATCCAGAGTATGTGATGGAGAATGATTTTAAGGATATGATGCTTAGTCTTAGCAAATTAATTCCTCAAGGTGATAGCAGAGCTTTGGAAGACTTCGGAATGCTCCCGGGAATGGAGGAGCTCTTTGCACTTTTAAAAATCAACGAGATTTATCAGGAAGGAGTTTATGAAAGAATGATGGTTGATTGTGCTCCGACCGGTGAAACACTATCTCTATTGAAATTTCCAGAGCTACTTTCCTGGTATATGGAAAAGTTGTTTCCGATAGGGAAATTTGCAGTAAGGATTTTGTCTCCTATTGCGAAGCAACTTTATAAAGTTGAGCTTCCAAATAAAGCAGCTATGAATGATATCGAAAAGATGTACCTAAAGCTTTTTCAGTTGCAGGAACTGCTTAAAAACAGGGAAACAACAAGTATCAGGCTCGTTACAGTACCGGAAAAGATGGTAGTAGAGGAAACAAAGCGGAATTATATGTATATGAATCTATACAACTTTAATGTGGATGGGCTTTATATTAATCGAATCCTTCCTAGTAACATTGATAATCCGTTTTTTGATGAATGGTTAATTATCCAGAAAAAATATAAGGAGCAATTGTTTGAAAGCTTTGCAGCCATACCGATCTATGAGATCCCCTGGTATGACGAAGAACTGCGTGGAAGGAAAGCGGTAGGAAGGATATGTAAAGATGCACTTACCAGTGAGGACATTTTTGATGCAAAGATCATTACGCAAAGAGAAAGCTTTGAACAAAACAGCAAGGGATATCTTATGAGGATTTCACTACCTTTTGTTGACAAATCTAAGGTGGATTTATATCAGTCCGAAAGTGATATCATTATTAAGATTAATAATTTTAAACGAAATATTCCACTTCCAAATGTGCTAAGAACTTATCGTGTGACAGAAGCGAAGATGGAGGAGAGTATTTTAAAAATTCAGTTTGAAAAAGGAGATTCTTCTCATGAATAGAACAATCATAGATCGTATTACTGAAGCAAAAATGTATCAGAGAAAGGCGATACAGGCGCTTTTTCCGGAGAGTATAGCAGAACATTTTGAAGTGATTGAACAGGAATTGATGGCGATTTTTCTGGAATTTACGAAGGAAATGATGAAGCAGAAGCAAGAGGAAGGTGAAGCTGCGGAAGCTAAAAGTAAACATCAGGAGAATAGAAAAGGAAATCGGACAAAAAAGGTTACGATTGATTGAAGTGGAGGAGGAATATGCGAGTAATATTATATACTGGTAAGGGTGGAGTAGGAAAGACGAGCATAGCAGCTGCATGTGCACTGAAATTAGCTGCAGAAGCAAAAAAAGTTTTAATTATGAGTACGGATATGGCACACAGCTTGGGCGATTGCCTTGAAGTTAGACTTGGGAAGGAACCGATTCGAATCGTTGAAAACTTGGATGCTATGGAGATTGACGTAGTATATGAAAGTGAAAAAAGCTGGGGGCATATGAAAAACTATATGAAACAAATGCTGACTTTGAAAGGGGAAGGAGGAATAGAAATAGAAGAACTTCTGGTATTTCCAGGGCTGGAAGAGTTGTTTTCACTATTTAAAATTCTCGATTATTACGAACAAAGGCATTATGATGTAATAGTCGTTGACTGTGCACCAACGGGAGAGACGCTTTCACTACTAAAATACCCGCAGATGTTATGTGATTTTATTGAAAAGGTTCTTCCAATCAAAAGAAAAGGGGCGAAACTGGCCGGCCCTGCAGTTGAGAAATTATTAAAAATACCGATGCCGGAGGATTCTGTTTTTGATGATATAGAGTATGTTATGAAAAAAATGGAGCGTTTACAGGAATTAATGTTAAATAAGCAGGTGCTTAGCCTTCGTATCGTAACTACACCAGAGAAAATAGTAATACAAGAATCGAAACGAAATTTTACTTGCCTGCATTTATATAATTATAATGTGGATGCTATTATTGTAAATCGAATCTATCCAAACTACGCAATGCAAGGATATTTTAGTAAGTGGATGGTAATGCAGAAGGAAGGGATAGATGAGATCAAGGAAAGCTTTTTGGATGTTCCAAAGTTCTATCTGGAATTGCAGAAGATGGAACTACGCTCGATTCCTATCCTGTCGGATGTTGCGGGAGATGTATTCAAAGATGTAGATGTTTCTAAGGTATTATTTCAACGAGAAAGCTTTGAGTTAATCCAAAAGGAGGATTACCAAGCGATGCGGATTCTACTTCCCTTTGCATCAAAGAACGAACTGGATTTAAGACAAAATGGAAACGAAATCATACTGTCTATGAAAAATGAAACAAGACATTTTATGGTACCAAAAGAATTTGTGAATTGCGAGATTGAAGGAGCTCAATTTGAGGAGGGGTATTTAGTCATAGTTTTTCAGAAGAATTATTAAAGATGATAAATAATAAATACAGTACTAGAAAAGAAGGAAGCTGAAATTTTAGTACTGTATTTATATTTTTAAGAATTAAATTAAGGTTAGCAATTCTCTTGGAGTATCGATCAGATAATCTGCGCCTTCCTCCCTTAAAACTTCACGGCAACGGAAGCCCCAGGTTACACCAATGCAAGGAATACCGGCGTTTTTAGCAGTTTGGACGTCAGTCTCTGAATCTCCCACCAAAACAGTTGATTCCAAGGAGGAGTCTAACTCACGCACAGCAGTAAAGATGCTATCCGGTGCTGGCTTTCTTTTAATTTCTGTTGTTTCACCAATGGCAACAGGAATCAGATTACCAAAATAGGTATGAGCTAATTCTTTCACAGCTGCATCATATTTATTTGATACAATAGCTACCTTATAATTAAAGCGATTGAGATCAAGTAGAAGCTCAATAATACCATTGTAGGGTCTTGTTTTATTCTGCATATTCTTTTTGTAATGAATCTTGAATTCTTCCATGATTTTCGTAACTTCCAGATCTGAACAACTGCTTGGAAGTGATCTGCGAACGAGATTCCATACACCGTTGCCTACAAAGCGTCTCACATCTTCCAGTGTTTGGGGAAGATAACTGTTCTTTATCAAAATTTCATTCAAGCTATCTCTAAGGTCATCAAGTGTATTTAATAAAGTTCCATCCAAGTCAAAAATCACGGTATTATATTTCATTGAGAACACCCTTTCCTACTGGCAAATTCATGATAAGTATTAGAAGAAAGCCTGGGGTTAGATAACAGCTTTCTATTATATAATTCAGTTATTAGTGTTATATGATTGTTTTATTAGTAAAAATCATAAATCATAAAATGTTAAGCATAGTATATACTTATTATATTGCACAAAGCAAGAGTATTTTTAGAATATTCGTCGAAAAATAGCATTTATGACGCATATTTAACAATGAAACTATATCCTATTCGCAAGGCGCATACAGATGTCTTTATTCGTCAAACTAAACAGGAAAGTTACAGATATTAATTTAGACAAAAGTGGATTGTTTGGTTTTTTTCTCGAACTCAATTGGTAATATTTAACTTGTAAAAAGGGAAACTAATTTGTATAATATAACAAATTGATTGTGAAAGGCGGCGCATGAATGAAATCAGATATTCAAATTGCTCAGGAAGCTAAACTTAAGCATATTAGGGAGGTAGCAGCACAGCTTGACATTTCAGAAGATGACTTGGAGTTCTATGGAAAATACAAATCTAAGCTTTCCGATGAATTATGGGAAAAAGTAAAAAACAATAAAGATGGAAAGCTGGTTCTGGTAACTGCTATTAATCCGACGCCAGCCGGTGAAGGAAAGACAACCACGACGGTTGGTCTTGGTCAGGCATTAGGCTTAATGAATGTAAAATCGGTAATTGCGCTTCGAGAGCCATCGCTAGGACCTTGCTTTGGTATTAAAGGTGGGGCAGCAGGGGGTGGCTATGCACAGGTTGTTCCGATGGAGGATTTGAATCTGCATTTCACCGGTGATTTTCACGCCATCACATCAGCAAATAATCTGCTTGCAGCAATGCTTGATAATCATATTCAGCAAGGAAATTCCTTAAAGATTGATACAAATCAGATTGTATGGAAGCGTTGTGTGGACATGAATGATCGTGTCCTTCGAAATATTGTAGTAGGCCTTGGTCGCAAAGCAGATGGGGTAGTAAGGGAGGATCATTTCATTATTACGGTTGCGTCTGAAATTATGGCAGTCCTATGCTTAGCAGAGGATATGAAGGACTTAAAGGATAGAATCGGGCGAATCGTTGTGGCATACACCTATGATGGACAACCGGTAACTGCAAGCCAATTGAAGGCAGTAGGTGCTATGGCGGCTCTGTTGAAGGATGCCTTAAAGCCAAACCTGATACAGACACTGGAAAATACACCAGCCATCATTCATGGAGGCCCCTTTGCCAATATTGCACATGGTTGCAACAGTGTAAGAGCTACGAAAACAGCCTTAAAATTAGCTGATGTGGTAGTGACAGAAGCAGGCTTTGGAGCTGATCTGGGTGCTGAAAAGTTCCTAGATATCAAGTGTAGGATTGCAGGCCTAAAACCGGATGCCATCGTTTTGGTAGCAACGATAAGAGCATTAAAGTATAATGGCGGGGTGCCAAAGACAGAATTATCAAAGGAAAATCTTGAGGCATTAAAGCTTGGTATTGTGAATCTGGAAAAGCATATAGAAAACCTGCAGAAATTCGGTGTTCCGGTGGTTGTAAGCCTGAACCGCTTTGTAACAGATACGGATGCGGAATTAGACTATGTAAAGGAATTCTGTGAAAATCGTAATTGTGAATTTTCTCTTTGTGAGGTATGGGAAAAGGGAGGAGAAGGCGGCCTTGATCTAGCCAAAAAGGTTATATCTACAATGGAAACAAAGGAAAGTAATTATAAGCCTCTGTATGATGTGAAATTATCCATTAAAGAAAAGATTGAGACTATTGCAAAGGAGATCTACGGTGCGGATAGTGTTACCTATGATCCGTCAGCAGAAAGCTCCATAAAGACAATTGAGGGTCTTGGCTTCAAAGAACTTCCAATCTGCATGGCTAAGAATCAATATTCCTTATCTGATGATGCAACGAAACTTGGAAGACCTACCGGATTTAGTATCAATATCCGTGAGGTCTACGTATCAGCGGGTGCCGGCTTTGTTGTGGCAATTACAGGAACTGTAATGACCATGCCGGGGCTGCCCAAGGTGCCGGCTGCCGAAGGTATTGATGTGGATGAGGATGGAATGATTACAGGACTTTTCTAGAAAATTATATTGAAATGAACTTATAGCTCCGGTCGTAGACCGGAGCTTTTTATATTAGGCCATGAGATACATAATTACGATAACGGTCTGAAGAAATCCAATCTCCCCAAAGAAGGCTGTAAGGTATGAATTGGGAACAAAAATTTAAGAATTAGATACAAAGTAAAACATAATATATGCACGCATTTTATAGTTTAGTAGTACAAAGGAATCATAAAGTAGATAAAAGCGTGAGTTTATGGATGTATCAGTCTCATAGCAGGTAATATTTAAGTAATAGATTCATGACTTGTGATAAATAGCAAGGAGGAATATATAAAGATGATGGAAAAGCTAGATATAATCGTATCCAAATTGGCGAATCAACAAACAATCAGAATCCTGCGTCGTGGATTATTATACCTGATGCCCTTTATTTTGATGGGAGCAGTCGTCCTTGCATTGCTTAATTTACCAGTTCCGGTATATCAGGATTTTATGGTGCGTGTGTTTGGAGAGGGGTGGAGGAATTTCGGGCAGATAGTACATCGAGGGACCCTAAATATCATGGCGCTTTTGGCGTTGGTTACGGTAAGTTATGCTTTTGCGGGAGAGAGTGAGCTTGTGATTTCCGGCGAGGTCAATGCAATTACTCTTGTAATCACTGCCTTTGGCTCCTTCTTTTCCTTTTACAGTGGTGTAGGGAACATAGTAATAAGTGCAACAACAGCCGGCTCCGTCGGTGTATTTGGAGCTATTTTCATATCCATATTATCCTGTAAGCTCTTTTGCTTTTTTTATAAATGTCGTGATCGTATCCAACCTTTCGATCTAATTAATTATAATGGCAGTGCTTTGATTCGATCATCTTTTAAAGCATTGCTACCGGCTTTCCTTACCATCTCGGGTTTTAGTGTGACAAGAATACTGTTTGATTTGATCGGTATCAATGGTAATAATCTTTTGGTCAGACTAACTGATCAATATATGACCGGAGAGAATTACGTCTCTGCGCTATTCATTATTCTCATCACACATATTCTATGGTTCTTCAGTATCCATGGCGGTAATGTCGTGATGGATGCGATGTCTGGTGCGACACCTGCTATTACACAGACGGCAGAGTTTTCAATTCTAACGAAAGAATTCTTCGATACTTATGTTTATCTGGGCGGTGCTGGTGCAACCTTGGGTCTGTTGATTGCTTTACTGGTGGTTGGAAAAAATAGCAGTGAAAACAGGCTAGCAAAGATCTCAATCCTACCCAGTATTCTTAATATTAATGAGACAATGATATTCGGGCTGCCTATCATATTCAATCCATATTACCTGATTCCCTTTGTGCTATCCCCAATCCTATTAAGTTTTACTTCATGGATATTCGTGAAGTTGGAATGGGTGCCTCCGGTAACTCAAGCTGTGGAATGGACCACCCCTATTTTTTTATCCGGATATCTTGGAACGGGAACGATAGCAGGAATCGTAATGCAGGCGGTGAATCTATTATTATCTGTACTTATTTATATTCCCTTTGTCAGGCTACAAAATAGGAACCAGATGCGTGACCGAATTTTTGTCTTTGAGAATCTGGGTAAGGAGATTCAATACATTGAAGAGGGGCAGAAAAAACAATTCCTTAACCGTCACGATGAAACCGGAGCCCTAGCCCGATCTTTCGTTGTTGAAATCAAAGAGTGCTTAAAAAAAGGCAAACCAGCATTACATTTGGAATATCAGCCGAAAGTAGACTGTAAAGGCCAGGTCATTGGGGCGGAAGCCCTCCTTCGATGGAATCACCCCATTTATGGATACGTTTCTCCGTTAATCATATTGTGTATCTGCGACGAGGCTAATCTCACTAATGAACTGGGATCATGGATTATGAATCAGGCCTTTTGTAATTTAAGCAGCTGGCATCAACAAGGCTACAAAGTATCTCTCTCAGTGAACTTAAGCCCGAGGCAGCTTATAGAAGATGATTCTCTTGTACAGAATATTCAGTCGTGTATTGGCAGAATCGGGGTAGATCCTGGTTATATGGAGTTGGAGCTAACTGAAAATGCTGCCATTGAACCGAGCGACTCGACCCGTTACAAATTGGAAAAAATAAAAGGAATGAGTATAAATCTATCCATCGATGATTTTGGGATGGGACATAGTTCGCTCTTATATTTATGCGATTTCTATGCTAACATCGTTAAGCTTGATGCTTCCCTGATCTCTACCATAGTAAACAACAGGCAACGTCAACAGATCACGAAGAGCATCCTCTCCCTTTGTAATCAGCTGAATGTTAAGGCTATAGCAGAAGGAGTAGAAAACCTAGAACAGGTAGAGATGCTTCATCAACTCGGTTGTAAATATTATCAAGGTTTCTATTTCAGCAGATCCTTAAGTAATGATTCTTTTATTGAGTATATGAAACAGCATGGTATTTCGGAAGATGTAGGTAGTTAAGAATGTTAAGGGGGATAAGGCTATGGTATTTTTTTGGTCAGTGAAGGTTTGGAACTTTTATTATGGTACATAAGACTATCAGCAGCAGCGATAGCAGCATCAACATCATCAAACATAGCCAAATCGACGATTCCATAACTAAAGGATATCGTACGGCAGGATCTGTTATCTTGCTTTGTTTTTAGGTCTTTTTGTATCTCATGCATAATTGTATCAGCGTTCTTAACATCGCATGTAAGTAGTACCAGAAATTCATCGCCACCCCACCGGCAAACCATATCATCCCTGCGAATTCGCTGGGAGATGGCGCGGGCTATAGCGAGTAACGCCTCATCACCTGCGGCATGTCCATAAATGTCATTAATAGGCTTTAAGCCATCCAAATCAATAAAACATAAGGAGATAGAGGGTTTCGTGATATGAGGAACCCCATGCATCTTCTGCAGTACCTTAATGCCCCATTCACGGTTAAATACTTTGGTCAATGCATCTGTTGAAGCAAAATATTGTAATTGTTCCTCATACTTTTTTCGTGTGCTTATATCAATGGCAATCTCATAATGTGCCAGATTCCCATCTACCCAGCGGATGACGGAGTCTTTGACCCAGTACCACCCACCGGTGATCGTATTCTGATGTTCATATTCCAGGATGCCGCTACCAGGAATGTAGCCCCCGCTTTTTAGCTTGGGAATCGGACAAAATGGGCAGGGCTCATCCATATCCTTTTGGAGTATCTGCCAGCATTTTCTGCCTAGCAGATCATCAGCATTCATGCCTAGTAGTTCGGTGAGGGTACGGTTGACAAATTTAATTTCATAGGTTTCCATATCATTTACATAGATGATGGAATCAATATGGTCACAGATTGTCTGCAGTATCTCGCGGCTGTATTTTTCAAAAATATGCTTGTTCAAATTAGACTCCATTCCGCCCCACCAGTTTGCTAGTGTCATGGCAAGTTTCTCTATAACAATTATTTGTTGTCAAATGGTCGTTAGTTTTTGTATTCACACTGGTATTAGTATAAATAACGCAAGGTAGGTTCGCTTTGTTGTGTATTTAATTTACCTTTTTTTGTTCCGAATTGGTGATTTTTCCAATTTTCCATTTCGTTTCTCTTTTCTCTAATGGCATTCGATACAGATAATCCTTAATTCAGGACATGACGCCCAAAGAATGAAATTATAAAATTATACTTATGAGGTAAAGTATTAACTGGTTTTTGTCTTTGTTTTAGGAGGAAAGGATATGCAAACAAATAAGCAGCTTAAACGCGGTATCAAAATGGTTCTGTTTCTACTGACCGTTGTTATCTGCGTAGTTCTCCCATTTCGAGTAGTTGTAGCAGAAGAAAGTGGAGAAGTTACAGTAAGCACTGCGAAAGACTTTATTCAGGCAGTCAATAGCAACAACTTATGGAAAATCAAACTAACGAATGATATTATAATCGAATATGGCATGACAAATGGGTCAGGACAGTGGAATAGTTCTTATGAAGGTGAAGCTAAGCCTGGATATTCGGGCCAGCCACAAGGAATCCTGGCCGGAAACAAGTTGAATGCCGGTGGTAGTGGTGACTTTGTGATCGATGGTCAGGGCCATAAAATTATTTTTAACTGGCCTCACACGATTGTTGAGGGAGGTAATTTCCAATTTCTCAACACGAACTATGTGAAGTCTTTTACGATGAAAGATGTCACATGGTATGGTAGCAGTGAGGTTGGTTGTTATTTCCCGGCTGGAAATGTCACTGACAATGTAAGAATAACCTTTGATAATGTCACTTACAAAGGGCCTGGTATGGGTGATATCGCAATATACCCAGTTCATAATCCCCAGGTAGTGTTCCGAAACTGTGACATTACAATGAGCTATCGCAACGGTTCAGGTGGGAGTGGTGTTGATTCAGATGGTTATGGAGGGAGTTTGCCGGCGTCCGGCAGTGCATCCCGTGGGGCATTGTGGCAAGATACTCATGCTTCAGAAACCATAGCAGCAAATTTTATTACATTTGAAGGCAATAATACCATTACAAAACACGATTCCCCGGCTGACGGCGATGGGGTTCTTGGTGATATTGACCCTATCTTTTATATCTATTGGTATGGGGACAGTTATGTAAAAGTGACGGATGGCGCATCCCTAATCATTAAGGATGAAGCTGGTAAAACGAAACATTCGGTATATACAACCGGTTTAATTGGTACTCATACGGATGCTTATCAAACGCCGTTCATCATTGGACGAAATGCTACCTTTGAATATCATCACATCGGTGGTGGTAATGGGTTTATTACCGATTACTACAAGCTAGGTAGCTTTGTAATTGAAGATTACGCCAGCGTTGTCTTTGATATTAAAGCAGACACAAAGTATTATAAAAATGATGTGAGTGCTCATCCTTCCTATTTTACGGTAGACTCTATCAGTGTTGGTGAAGGAGCAAAGTGGACATATGTTGTGGATTACGAGGGTTCGGCAGCTAATGCCACTAGTTCTATGGTTAGTGCAAATACTATCAAAATTGCAAAGAGCGCCGAAGTTAATATCATTGCTAAGAATAATGCTATAGCGGAATCTTTGATTACATTGCGAGACAGCAACCCCAGTGTTACCTTCACCAATCCTAGAAATGTAGTGCTGTTAAACAGTAAGAGTAGTGCAAATACCTATGTGATTAAGAGTGCTGTTAATGCAAGCTTGAATATTGAAACAGGTGAGATGCGTCACTGGGTAGCTATACCGGAAAATAGTGTGTCTATGACAGGAGTAATTAACCCAGGAAGCCAGGAGGCTTTATTTAACAACTACCTGATCTTCCCGGAAACCCCATATCACTGGGTACTGGATGGAGCGAATTACTCCGCAACGTTAAATTCAGGTGCACAGGCTGTAATATCTAATTATTCTCAGGATTATAATCAAATTTTTAACTTATCCGGAACCAACACATTAAAAAACATTAATGTATTGGAGTTGCGGGCAGATGCCGCAAAAACAAGTGGAAATATCATATACGAAATCTGGGATGGCTTTAATACAAGTAGCTTTCCAGCTGAAATCGGTGGACCATTTCTGGTTGAAGGACTAAAGGATAATGATTATGACTATGATATAATAGACAAAATAAATTTAGGCAGTGAAGAAAGCAATTATATCTTTGACAGAGAATATACGTTAAAGCATTTGGAGGAAAATGCTGCGATTTCTGAATGGATGCTGACATTAAGTGATACCGAGAACGGTTTAGGAACACACACGCTCTATTATGCAGCCGATAATCGAGGATCGGTTCCGGGAACAAGCACGGATGGAATCCCAGATTATCAGCAACCTTATTCTACCGTAAACGTATATTATAGCCTTTATGATGGTACTACTGGTAATCCCAGTCCTGTCACAGCCCAAGAGAATATAGAGCTTGCTACTCAGTATGGTAAAGTTGGTGAATTAGGTAGCTATACTGTAAATGGGATCACGACATATGATTCTCAAAACTATGTATTTGATCCTGATTTGACTGATGCTAAATGGATTCAAAGCGGAGGACTTTTACCCTATCAATTAAATGGTCAGGAAATTTCCTTTATCTATCCACAGGATTCGCAAGCAACTCCTGCACCTGATGGCAAATTAATTCTAATTTATGCGCTGGACATCGAAGATAGAAATGATATTGATGGTAATGGCAATAAAAATGAGCCAAATGGTATTCCAGATTGGAAAGAAACCTCCGAAGAAATAAATGGCGGAACTGAAGCAGGGGGGAGTACTGAAACTGGTACCGAAGGAGAAACTGAAATAGAAACAGGAGGAAGTACTGAAACTAATACCGAAACCGAAACAGGAGGAAGTGCTGAAACTAATACCGAAACCGAAACAGGAGGAAGTGTTGAAACTGGTAATGAACCAGAAGCCGAAACTGAGGTAGGGGGGAGTACCGAAACAGACAATGGTAAGGAAATCGAAGTAATCCCTGAAATCGATACCAATGAAGTCAATGATAAAGAAATCAATACGAATCCTGAAGGAATACCTCAAGAGGTCAGTGACATTAATGAAGATAGAGGCAAAAAAGACATCGATGTTGAGGAAATACCGAAAAGGGTTGTAGAATTAGATATGCCAAAAACTGGCGATGACAGAAACACATACCATCTCCTGTGGTTTCTATCTGCCCTGTCGCTTCTATGTATCCTGTTACTTGCTTTACCACGCAAGAAAAAGAGCAATAGATGAGCTCAATTCTCCTTTGATAAGGTGATTTAAGAGCTACAGGATTATGTTTTGCTTTAAGGCTAAAGCTTTATTCTCTTATATAAAGCTTTGGCCTTTTAGTTTTTTTGATAAGATTAGAAGAATTATGGGGTAAAATCTTAGGGATCCTTCATTCGGTACAAAAAACAGTCGATTGGAGACATAGAATACCAAGGGATGATAGATTTTATTTATACTTTACAAGTCTGGTGAATAAAGTGAATCAGCTTGCTGTCACTGTTCATGAACAGAGTGAATCTGTGGGAACATTTTAAACGCGTTCCCCGATACCTCCCCCGGTATTATTCTTCTGTACGCGTTCGTGTAACAATAGAAAGCGTGTTTTGCATGCTTTCTATTGTCATGAACAAAAATTGTTTCATAGGGATAATCAGTTAGTAACTTTTATCACAAAATGATCATGATACAGTTAGTTACCGGAAGCTTACTCTTAGATGTTAATTTATTAACGAGGCAGGCTTGTTGATTAAAAAAAGTATGCAAGTTCTGCATATTTTTTTTTGAACTGATTCTGCTTAATTAATGAATGAAAGGATTCATCATAATATATCTGAAGTGAAAAAGATTAGGTATATTTCCTAGATGATTGGATATTTATATTATTTATCTTAGTTAATTCGGAAGAATAAAATTAAAAATTGCTTTTGTAAATTGTGACATAAAGTACCAAAAATTATTTGTAATTAGTACTATTGATTAATGGTTAAGGTGGAGTCAGGAGATGAATAGTAAATGGTAATAATTTATTTATGTGATGATAATCAACAGATGATCAAAAAATATAGTAAGCTGGTTAAATTAGTTGCTAATAGGAATATGATACCCATCTCTCTTTCCACATTTGAAAGCGGTGAGGCGTTATTGTTTCACCTGTTAGAGTCACCGAACCTGGCAGATATTATATATCTGGATATTCTTATGGGATCGCTCAACGGTGTGGAAACAGCTAAGAGATTAAGGGAGCTTGGCTGTAACTCGGAAATCATTTTTTTAACCACAATCGAGGATTACGTATTTGAGGCATTTGATATTTCACCTGTACAATATTTGATTAAGGATTCTACTTCAACCAAACGGTTTGAGGAGGTTTTATTACGGGCTGTTTCGCTGGCGGAGGATAAAAAGACGGAGGTTTTTATTTGTGAGTCAGGCAGTGCTCGTAAGGTTATACCGATAAAAGATATTTCCTATTTTGAAATATATAAAAGGTTAGTAAAGGTACATCAACAAGGTGAAATAAGCTTCGAATATTATGGTACAATGGAACAGTTGGAGAAGCAGATGCTGGAGAAAAATTTCATACGAATACACCGCTCCTATATTGTTAATCTACAATACATTGGGAAATTTCAGCGGTCAAGCCTGATCTTAAAAACCGGAGAAGAAATACCAATTGGCGTGACCTATAAGCAACAGGTCTCTGAAGCTTTTTCTAATTATATATCCAGATCTAAAATACATTTTTAATATTAGCCAACCATGGAAAGATGCATGCTATCTATCTGCTTTATTATACTTAACAATGTTAAAGTCGTAGTCCGTATATATATTTATAATAAAGGAGGAGGAAGATGAAAATATTACTCCTGATATTCTTAAGTATTTATAATATAACATGCCTTTTTTATTTTAAACGGCATTTCCCAGCAAAGCGTAAGCATTGGCTATTTTATGCAATAGCAATTACGATAAATTTGACCTTCTGCTATATAATGGGTATGATTAACTACCATCAGATTCGGGTTCTTATAATGATGGTATCCTTTATGCTGGAACTCAATTTGCTTTTTGAAATGAATTTCCTTCGGTTATTGCATGGTGGAGGTTCATATATTCTCGTTATATACAGCAGCAGGGGAATCATTGTATCTGTTTTTTCTATCATCCTGAAAAAGAGTATTAATGAAATACTATCACAGGATTTTTATTACAACCTAATAGGCAGTATATCAGCACTTATAGCAATCGGGTTTATTTGGATGGTTAGAAAAATGATTGTTCCCGATGAAAAATTAGTCCCCTTATTTCCCCATACAAACCAGCTCCAAATAATTGTTTTCTACCAATCTGCTATTATTATCTATATCCTCCTATTAAGTAATGGCCTTTTTTATGATATTAATGCTTTATGGTTTTCTATTCTCTATCTTGTTTCCTTCCTAATTATTATGGCACTTCTGATTTTTGTATGGAATGCTTCCATGAAGGTTTCTGCACTATTAGAATACGAGCTTCACACGAAACGTTTGCAGGAGCAGCTTGATCGGCAAGTACGCCATTACAAGTCCTATAAAAAGTTCACAGAAAGCTTCCGAACTTTTAAACATGATTATAAATCTATGATGTCAACCGTAAATTGTTTAATAAAAAATAACGAAAATGATAAAGCGCTTAGTTTATTAAGTGAAATAGAAGATACCATGCAGAAAAAGGTTCAAATTCATAAGAACTATTCCAATAACGTTCTTTTGGATGCAATTTTAATGGATGCAGCAGATACATGTGAAGAGTATCATATAAAGTTTTCTGCAATGCTTCATCTGCCTGATAATTTAATGCTATCGGATCTTGATATTGTGCGTATTTCTACAAATATGCTAGATAATGCGGTAGAAGCATGCACTAAGGTGTCAAATAAATTGGAAAGATTTATTGAGGTTAAGGGAAGTTCAGATTCAGATTGGTCTTTTATTGAAATAGTAAATTCATTTTCTGGAGAGATACGATACCAAAATAATGAACTGGTTACGACCAAGAAGGATAAGAATCACCATGGCTTCGGCATAAAGAACATAAAAAATATCGTTGAGAGTTCAGGCGGCATTGTGTTAATAGATGTTAATCAGGAGAAAAGAATTTTTACATTAAGACTTCTTATTCCAAGAGCCAGGTAGTATTAAAACGAACCAGCAAGCTTATAAAGGCTTACTTTACTTAGGTACAAATATTAAGAGTGCTTTATTCTATAAATAGGATGGCAGCACTCTTTTTTGTATGTGATAAAATGGCTGGCAGTCTACTTTCTGTTATTAGCTGTAAAGATAACATTGGGGACATAAAATAATGCATTGAAAACATATTACGACAATAAAACTAGCAATATTTTATATTTAAGAATATGACTTAAATATTGGTATGAAAGGATTGTTATGTAAATTTAGATTAAATATGGAGGTTTCTGAGAATGAATAAAGTGGAAAACAAGTCATTAAAAACGAAGTTTATAATATCAACCGGTACCATTACGACATGCGTATTGAGTGTCGCATTGATCGTAATGCTGCTGGTGTCTATGAATATGTTTTGGAATTCGACGGAAGAATCGATTGAACAATCATTGAAGATTGGTAAAGCCCGAACCAGTGAATGGTTTTCACAAAAGGAACTTTTGCTTACTACAATAGCTGAAGACATGCGTTTATTTGAATTATCACAAAAAGATAATGTAGAAGATTACTTCAGTCACTACCTGCAAAAGTATGATTATGTAGTATCAGTTTATATCGGTACCCCTGATAACAGGCTTTATTCGGGCGACTATTGGGTACCTGACGCAGATTACAATGTATTATCAAGAGAATGGTTTTACAAAGCTATGGAGAGTGGTGAAATTTGTTATACGCCTCCCTATATTGATGCAACAACTGGAAAAATGATTATCACCTTAAGCATGTCAGCAAATGATAAAAATGGTGCTACAGGCGTGGTGGGCATGGATATCTCTCTAGACACATTAGTATCTTATATCAATAATGAAAAAATTCTTCATACAATAGGGAAAGCATTTTTACTTGATTCAGAGGATAATTTTATTGCTCATGAAAACGATAAATTTCTACCGTATATTTCTGGTGAAAACGAGGTATATATCAATTACAATGATACAGGAATCAAAGCAAAGCGCAAGCAAAATGAACAAGGCTTTTCTCTTGAAAAAGCGAAAGATTACGACAAGCAAAAAACGTATTTTACCACTGCAAGGATAGAGCAAAATGGGTGGACCTATGGTTTTTCTATTCCCACATCTGATTTTTATCCGAAATTTTTTAGCTTAATTATTAAGCTGATCCTTGTTTCACTACTACTAGTAACCCTTGCAGTTTGGATTTCCAATTACATAACGAAGCGTATGATCGCGCCCATCTATGATATTATCGATGCTGCAGGTAAACTGGCAATCGGAGATGTTAATATACATGTTGATGTACAAACCGGTGATGAACTGGAGGAACTGTCAAACCAATTCAACAGGATGGTGTCCAGTACCAATGACCAGATTAAAGCAATGCAACGACTTGCCGAGGGCGATTTGACAGCTACTATAACACCGAAATCTTCACAAGATATACTGTCTGTTACAATCAACAGTGTGATAGAAGATTTGAGAAATTTGATCAGTGAACTTCGATCCACCGCTGATTTAGTTGAAACAGGCTCCTGCCAGGTTGCAGAGGAAGCACAGTTACTATCGGAGGGAGTAGAAGAACAAGCAAGTACAATTGAAGAATTGTCAAGCACCGTTGCTAATGTATCCAATCAGGTAAATATAAATGTAGAACATGTGAAGCAAGCAGCGGAGTACACTCGTTATACAGTAGAAAAGGTACAAGAAAGTACAGGAAAGATGCATGAGATGCTGGCGGCCATGGAGGAGATGAAGGAAGCATCCGCAGCAATCGAGGGTATCATACAAGTGATAAAAGGTATTGCATCGCAAACGAGGCTCCTTGCTATTAATGCATCCATAGAGGCTGCACATGCAGGAAAAGTAGGAAATGGATTCTCAGTTATTGCACAAGCAGTAAGGGATTTGGCAGGTCAATCGACGGAAGCTGTAAAGCAAACCACCGAACTAATTGGGGTATCAGTACAAGCAGTATCAAAGGGGGTTCATATAGCTAAGGATACAGCACAAGCCCTGGAGAATGTATCGATAAAGACAGATCATGTGAAAGCAGAAATCAAAGGAATTGAAGAGGCTTCAGAGGAGCAAGCCACTGCTATTATGCAGATTATGCAGAGCATTGATCAGATCAGTGCTGTTATACAAACGAATGCCGCTACAGCAGAAGAAAGTACTGCTTCCAGTGAAGAACTTTCTGCGCAAGCAACTATGCTATATCAAGAGATTAATAAATTCAGGCTAAAGAAATGAAAGTGAGAACAGTAGCAAACCACCTGAAATTGATCTAAAATTTCAGGTGGTTTTTGAGATCATATATTAGGAAGTAAGAAGAACTCTTATCCATGGAGTACTGCCTACATACTCGGGATTAACAGTACCTGACCAATCATGAGGGTATCACTGGTGAGATTATTCAGAGTCTTTATGGCACCTACGGTAGTATTAAATCTCTGCGCAAGTAACCAAAGAGTATCACCTGACTGGACAGTATAAGTAAAGCTTGGAGGGGTAGGATCAGCGCCGGGAATCAACAGCACCTGTCCGATCATGAGGACATCGCTGGTGAGATTGTTCAGAGCCTTTATGGCACTTACGGTGGTATTAAATCTTTGTGCAAGTAACCAAAGGGTATCACCTGATTGTACAATATATTCAAATACCTCCAAATCAGGATCGGGTTCCGGAATAATCGTATTGTTTCGAATTCCCCAATAAGTATCATAAAGGGCATTCCAAGTAGAAGAACCTACAATACCGTCTGCATTCAGACCCATCATCTGTTGGAATGCTATTACAGCCTGAACAGTATCACTTTCAAAGATTCCGTCTTGTTTCATCGTTGGTATGTTTGGATAAAACTCACTGATAAAGCTAAGGATATATTGAAGCGTGATTACGTCAACTCCACTGGAACCCACCCTTAGAATGGAATCGGGTGGGATGGTTCCAATTCCAAGAGCTGTACCCTCACTATCTAGTTCTGCCAATCTTGCTATCGCTACATAAATATAAGAGATCTTATTCCATGTCACTTTTCCGACAGCACTGTCGGAGGTTATATTGAAGATACTCTGGAATTTTTTTACTGATGCTTGCGTCGTACTGCCAAATACACCGGGGTCATCCGTGATTAGTGGAATGGCAGGATAATTACGCCTGATTCTATTCAGATAGGTCTGTATTGTCTGTACAGCCTGACCTTTGCTGCCTAAACGTAAGGTTGTTCCTGGAAATGATATAACGATTCCGGTTATGATATTTGTTTGTGAAATTTCAATATCCTTCGGATAGTAATAGCGCAGTATCTCAAAGGCTGACTTGCCTTGGTTGGCTAAGGTTACGGTTCCCCATTGAGACAGTCCGGCGCAGGTAGCCGTAGTACCGTTGCAAAAGGATGTAAAAAACGGTGCTATCTGCCCTTGTCTGCGAACATATTGGTTAAAGATTTCATCAACAATTAAACTAATAGATTCATAGATCGTTCGCCCATATACAAAATACTGATCGTAAGCGGTACTATTAGTGATATCAAAATTGTACCCACGGCTTCGATACCATTGTGTAAAGACTCTGTTTAAAGCGAAGGTAATGATGACGTAAATGTTAGCCTTCAGCGATGCCTGGGGCCAGGTGGGATAGATCTCACTACTGGCAACATTTTTCACATAATCTGTAAAAGGCACCTTTACATTCGATGAGGCTGAAGAGGGAGTACCAAGATGTACAGTAATTGGATTTGGTATGATAACATGGCGTAATACAAAAGGTTCAAACAAAGGTCCTGTCTGATTCCTGGGCTCGGTCATTTCAACGGCACGGCTGCCTATGAATAGTTCTTGCCATATGGGATATGTCTGACTTTCAAGCAATGGAATCAAAATAATGGGTTGTATCGCTTTTTCACCATCAAAAATTTGTACATCGGCAATATGTAAACTGTTAAAACCTTCAGCTACAGCCATTAATTGATAAGCCGTATAAGGTATGCCTGTATAGTTTGGATCCAGTGATAATTTTCTATCTACCGCGGGTAGTGAAATCTGTTCCGTTTCACCGATCTCATTCGTAACCAGATCATAGAGTACAGATCCATTACAGCTACTGATTCTTACTCTGACACCGTTTAAAGGTAACGCATTCCCGGCGGTGCGAGCCTGTATGACTAAATATCCATTACCCATCCTACTCCTTACCTCCTATACCATGCTCGTCGTATAGAATTAGACGAGCCAAGATAGACACAATAGAAAATCCTTGCATATTTATCAAATTACTATGGTTTTTTATATATTATTCAAGATTTTATAATGATATGATTTAATGTTTTTTATGGAAATAAAATTTTTAAATGTGTTTCCTATGATTAATTGATTACATAAAAGTATGAATTCGGAACAAAAGGTGCAACAATGAAGATTTTTATAGCATTCTTAATAGGACAGGGAAAAGAAAGCGTAGGAGACGTTAGTTCGCCTCACTGAAAAGCATAGGGATCAGCCAGATAAGTAGAGGGGAAACAATAATTAATGACAATATAATCGTTATAGAGTTTTAACATTAAGAAGGAAAGCTGTATGGAATTCGATGAACAGATGTAAAAAATTACTTATCACCTTTTTTCTTTTCTTGCTTTTATTTTCGATGGGAAATCTGGGAGATATTCTCATTGATAACTATATGTTGGAGGCACAAGTAAAGGAGTTAGAGCAGCAAAGAACAACAGGGATAACTATTCCTTTGCCGGGCAATCAGGTGGAACCGATTGGTACAAAGAAGGTTGTACTACCAGAGTTTCAGAAATTAGTTTTGCAGAACAAAGACATCGTCGGTTGGCTAGAAATTGCCGGAACTCAGGTCAATTATCCGGTGATGCAAAGTTACGAGAATCCCGAATATTACTTAAATCATGATTTTGGCGGAAAAGAGAACAAGAATGGACTACCTTTTCTGGACGCACGTTATAAGATAAATGAATCGGACGTATTACTCATTCATGGACATAATATGAGAAGCGGACTTATTTTTAATGAACTGATGAAGTATAAAAAGGAAAGCTTTTATCAAAAGCATTCAAACATTCAATTCAATACGCTTTACGAAAAAGGAACCTATGAGATTGTAGCTGTGATACTTTCTAAGGTTTATCAGAAAGAAGATGTGTTTAAGTATTATGAATTTGTAAGTTTCAAAACTGAGACTGAATTTGAATATTTTTTCAAGAATATTAGGCAACTTTCTCTCTATGACACGGGTAGAACTGCCCAATTTGGTGATCAGTTTATCATCCTCTCGACCTGTGAATACTCAACTGAAAATGGTCGTCTGGCAGTTGTTGCACGTAAGATGTGATATAGGAATCTTTCTATATATAACGATCGCTTCTCATTAGGAAGCAAATGATAATTAAAATTCAAAAATGAAGATATAAGTGATCAAAGTTTTACATTATAAAAGTTGTCATATTCTTAAGACCTACCTCGTATGATATAGAAAAGGTACAAGTTATACTTGTATTAATTATGGAGGAGATACCTCCCGGAATAGGAAGGGTTTGAGGATATGATTGAAAAGATTCCATTCACTTATACGGATGATATTACGGTAATCAATAAAAAACAGTTTGATGTTCATATGCGTTTATATGAAGGCTATGTAACCAATATCAACAAGATAGACGAAATATTGCAGCAGGGTGATGCCCAAAGGGAACAGTCAAACTCCACCTTCAGCTATTACCGAGAACTGAAAAGAGGAGAAACCTTTGCTTTGGACGGTGTAATTCTCCACGAGCTCTATTTTGAGAATATAGGAGGAATGTCTCCGGATCCGGACCGCTTTGTGGTTGACCAAATTGAAAACGATTTTAATTCCTTTCAGAAGTGGCAGGAGGATTTCATAGCTACAGCAAAAGCCAGCAGAGGATGGGCGATGTTGGCCTTTGATCAGAGGAGTAATAGACTGAGAAACATCAGCCTGGATGCACATGACCTGGGAAATATCGCATATTCTGCTCCTGCACTGGTTCTCGATATGTATGAACACGCTTATTTTCTACAATATGCAGACAATAAGGCGGAGTATATTAATAACTTTATGAAAAATATCAACTGGGGTGCAGTAGCAGATCGGATGCGGTTTTAATATTAGGTTGAATGGTTAGTATAACAGAAAAGGATACTTAAATTCTTAATAGCAGGAATGTTACTGATAACATGAAGCTTCAATAAGAAAGAAGTATCCTTTTTGATTTAATAAAACGGTTTTTTTCATTGATTTAAAAGTGTGCTATCATCAAAATCAGATCAAAATTATTAATGAATTCACAATAGCAGCCTATCGCTGAATACATTTCACCGGTCTTGCCTCAATATAACCACGATAGCCCATTGGAGCAAGCTGGAATCTCGGTGCAGCTTCTTCGAACCACTCAAATCCATAGATTGAAGGATTGAACTTATCGACATACTTCCATAGAGTTATAATTTCTTCTTGGAAATCTTCCTCGTCATAAGGTTCGCCCTGGAATATCATCATGGTACAGGGGGGAAGTTCAATCAATTCAAAACCATCTGGAATTAAGTTGAAATAGTCTAATGGTACTTCAACGCCCTGAACGTATTTCGATGTACCGGGTGTTATCAAATGCTTTGGAAGCCACATGCCAATTGGTTCATATAAAGCCTCCTTTACACTCGTAAGGATTGCCCACACATTACAACCAACTTCTTCACAATAAGCAAAATAGTCCTCAGCTTGAATTCCTCTCTTTAGTAATACTTTTCTAGCAGGTCGTTCGATGACCTGTACGAAGATGGCCTTCGTATTCTTTTCTTCTTTCATGCTTTTACCCTCCATATAATAATCTCGGTAGGTATCATAAACCTTATAGGGCAGAAATAATTGAATTGGTGGTGTGGACTTACTATATTTATAGGGAGAAAGTCCAAACTCCTTCGTGAAGGCACGAGTAAAGCCCTCCTGAGAATCAAATACGAAATCCAGTGCAACATCAATCACCCGGGCGTCACTGTCTCGTAATTGAAGTGCTGCCTTCGTTAGCCGAAGCCCTCGAAGATAGTCAAAAGGGGTTTTACCTGTTGCTTCCTTAAATAACCTGGACATATGCCAAGGCGAATAACCTGCAACATCGGCAAGTTCTCTTAAAGTAATACTTTGACTTAGTTTACTCTCCATATACTCTTGCAGGATTTGAATTGTTTTCATTGTTTCTGCACTCATTTAATCACCTTCCGTAATTCTAGAATATCATAAAGAGATGAAAGAATTCTTGACCGGGATTGCTACTTTTCATGGTTCTATTGTAGCACAAGAAGCTACAGATACCAAGAAGTTCAAGTCTGCAGGTATGATACCTCAGATAGAAACAATAATGAAAGAGGTAGCTTGATTGCTTCATAAATATAAATTTACTCTGGTAAAATTATGAAAATTGATGTAGTATTAATGAAATAATTAAGTTGCGTATATTGAAATGAAAGATATCAGAAAGGGAATAGAGATGAGAATAAGTGAAAAAGAAGTAATATTAAAAAATGGACAAGTTGCTATTCTAAAAAGTCCTGAGGGGGAAGATGCAGAGCAGTTATTAAATTATATGAAAATCATGTCCGGTGAGACAAATAATGTACTGCGATATCCGGAAGAAGTGACATTTACAGTAGAAGAGGAAAGAGATCATATCATAAACACTTTAACCGATGAAAGGAATTTTGATATTGCAGCTTTTATAGACGGAAAGCTAGTTGGTAATTGCGGTATCTTCTGCATGGACACGAAACAAAAGATACGCCACCGTACTAATCTTGGAATAGCAATCTTAAAAGATTATTGGGGTATTGGAATCGGCGATATTTTGATGAAGCATTGTGTGGAACAAGCAAAAGAGAACGGATTTGAGCAGATTGAATTGGGTGTGATTGCCACCAATAAATCTGCAATTGCATTATATGAAAAGTATGGATTTGAGACATACGGTTCACTAAAGCACGCACAAAAGCTGAAGGATGGCTCTTACCAGGATCTTTACATGATGGTTAAGTTTTTGTAGTTAAAGTACATATGATACGAAAGAGAAAAGAATAGAAAGAAAATCAAGAAAATTATAGGGAAAGGTAAAGGAAATGCGTGATTTGGAGCAATGAATAGAAGCATAGAACAAAGATTTGAAGATAGTAAATACTTTTTAATGGAAGGGGCTTTAGGGGAACGATTAAAAAGGGAGTACAAGTTATCCTTTGATGAGCATATTGCTATGGCAAACTTAGTATATACGGAAGCAGGAAGAGAAGCCTTGCAAGAAATATGGGAGCAGTATATTGAAATTGCTCGTCAATATCAACTTCCGTTTCTGGCGACAACCCCAACTAGAAGAGCCAATAAAGAGAGGATAGATCGGTTCGGAGGTGATACTTCTATCATTGCGGAAAATGTTAAATTCCTTTGTAGGATACAAGAAAAGAGTAATATTGAAATGTATATTGGAGGATTAATGGGATGCAAAGGAGATGCATATACCGGAGCAGGGGCGTTAACCAGGCAGGAAGCATATATATTTCACAGCTGGCAGGCACATGCATTTTTGGAAGCTGGAGTAGATTTCCTGTACGCCGGCATTATACCTACCTTATATGAAAGTATCGGAATGGCAGAAGCAATGGCAGCTACAGGTATTCCCTATCTTATAAGCTTTACAATTCAAAAGAACGGCAAGCTCATCGATGGTACAATGATAAGCCAAGCCATTGAAATCATAGATCACAGGGTAGAAAAGAAGCCTCTATGCTATATGACAAATTGCGTACATCCATTAATAACACTGGAAGCCTTATCCCAGCCCTTTAATCGTAATGATATCGTAGAACAAAGGTTCCTGGGAATTCAGGCAAACACATCAATGTTATCTTACGAAGAATTAGATCATGCGACGGATACAAAATCCACGGATCCACTCGACTTTGCAGAAGACATGATACAATTGGTAAAAAAGAAACATTTAAAAATTCTTGGAGGCTGTTGTGGTACGGATAACAGACATATGGAAGCAATAGCACAAAAGCTATTTAGTTATTAAGCTTCGGGAAGCATAGAAACGTAGGACGCAATCTTATGGAAGTTAAAACAGTAGCCATTAACTAATGAAAAACAATAACAGTAAGGAAAAGCAATTAAAAGAATTATGATAAGATAGTAAGAGGAGCGGGTGTCATGGGAGAACTATCAAATTCACCTAATATTGGTCCAACGGTAGAAGAACAATTAAAGCAAGTAGGAATAACCACCCTTGAACAATTAAAAGAAATCGGAAGCGCTCAGGCCTGGCTAAAAATAAAAGCCATTGATGAGTCCGCCTGCATACACAGGCTTTATGCTTTAGAAGGAGCAATCCAAGGAATTCGAAAGACGGAGTTATCAGTTGAGAAGAAGAAAGAATTAAAAGAATTCTACCAACATTTTAAATGACAAAAAGCCATAGAATGGAACGAGAATTTGTTACTGCATATCATGGAAGAGACTTATACCTGAAAGGAAAAATTAACGTGAAAGTTAATCGTAAAATAGTACTGATTAGTACAATTATATTAGCAATGATATTATTAATCTATATTGGGTACCCACGGATCATAGCGATATATCTACAACATAAATGGAAAGTTGACCTGGAAGATGCAGCATCCATAGGAATCATAGGAGGTGCTGACGGACCAACCAGTATCCTGATCTCATCAAATAGCAATTCATTTGTAACAATAATATTAGCACTTCTTGTGTTATCTGGTTCGATATACCTGATAAAAACAAGGAAAAAGTGAGGAGCAATAAAGTCCAATAAACCAATGAAATAGTTATTTAATAACATTCAAAAAATAAATAAAATTTTAATTATAATAAGCCTTATTGAAGCCTATATCCCACAGGAAGAGGGGCAGGGCTGGTATAGAAGTCTTTGCATCGGCTGTAGAGGTAAGTCAAAGACGCTATGCCAGCCCTGCCCCTCTTCCTGTGTACACCACCTAAATCAGCACACAACTCAGATCAAAGTTTGCCATCATCTCCGATCAAAACTCTGCTCACAATAGATACACCGATAAACCCCATTCGTCGAATCCGTAAGCTTAAAGGTATGAGCAATACTTGGCTCCACCGTAGTAATACATCTGGGATTCTTGCATTTCAAAATATTCGTTACACGTTCCGGTAAAGTAGGGAATTTCTTATCCGCAATAGCACCGTCTTTTATCACATTAATCGTAATCTGATGATCCAAAGCCCCAAGGATATCCAAATCAATATCATCCATAGTGCCTTCTATTTTGATAATATCCTTTTTCCCCATCTTATTACTTTTTGCATTTTTTATAATAGCAACAGAAACATCCTTATTTTCCAAATCAAGATAAGAGTATATCTTCATTGCACCTCCAACCTTGATGTGATCAATTACAATACCCTGATTCAAACCACCAATATTAAGCATTCGTTTTCACCTCCAACAACTTCATGATTAGAGCCATTCTGACATAGACTCCGAACTGTGCCTGTTTAAAATAAACAGCACGGGGATCATCGTCAACCTCTGGTGAAATCTCATTTACTCTTGGTAGGGGATGAAGCACAAGCATCTCCTTGTTTGCCTTTGCCATTTTCTTGTTATCGAGAATGTAAATATCCTTCAACCTAATATAATCCTCTTCATTAAAGAAACGTTCCCGTTGTACCCGGGTCATATAAAGGATATCAAGATCTGCAATCGTATCATCGAGACATCTAATTTCTTCAAAAGGAATATTGGCTGCAACTAATTCCTCACGGATATAATTTGGGATACGAAGTTCTTCCGGAGAAATGAGCATAAACTTAATGTTTTCATATCTAGCCAGCGCATGAATTAAGGAATGCACAGTCCGGCCAAACTTTAAGTCACCACAAAAGCCAACGATTAAATTGCTTAATCGCCCTTTGAGATTCTTAATTGTTAATAAATCGGTAAAGGTTTGAGTGGGATGATTATGACCGCCGTCTCCGGCATTGATTACTGGAATAGAAGAATAATTAGAAGCTACTAATGGGGCGCCTTCCTTAGGATGACGGATAGCACAGATATCTGCGTAAGAAGAGATAACTCGAATTGTATCTGCAACACTTTCGCCTTTCGCTGCAGAACTGGAATCAGCGGAGGAAAAACCTAAAATACTTCCTCCTAAATTCAACATAGCGGCTTCAAAGCTAAGCCGTGTTCTGGTACTGGGTTCATAGAATAGAGTGGCTAGTTTTTTCCCTCGGCACACATCTGTGAACTTCTTAGGGTCAGTAATTATTTCTTCGGATAATTCGAGAAGCTCATTAAGCTCTGAAACAGTAAGGTCAGTTGGACTGATGATATGTTTCATTAGACACCTCCATATGATAGTTTAATAAGCGGCAAAGATCAGAGTTCTGAGAAAAGATATCTGGATACATTTGCCTAACTCTAACTAAATATTGTAATATAACTCTTCCAAAATTACAATCTGAAATTTCATTTGATGTATAAAAATAAATTTCGTAAAGTTAACAGAGGTAAGTACTTATAGCCAAAGGATCCCTTGAAAACCCAAATTATGTATAAACTTACAAATAATGCACAATGTATAAGTTAATAGATATAAAACGCGAAAAATATCTGAAAATAGTATTGACAAAATGCTATTTGTATTGTAAAATCAAATCATAGAAAAGAAGAAAACAGTTAACAAAAGCCAAAAGGGCTAATATTAAATGAAAGGAATGAGTCCATTGAAAAGATAAGCCTTTAACCAAAGAAGTAATTATTTAAGAACAACGGAATAATTACTAAGAGTTACATATACAAATAGATCAGAAAGGAAGGTACAGACCGCCAAACAGTTAGAATTGATCATATCAAATTGATAATATAATAAGAAAGGATTTGGATCAAAGAGATTTTAATGAAAATTGAACAAAGAAAATCCGACGAAAGGAAGGTACAGACCGCCAAACACAATAATTGTATTACTCAAACAGAAGTAAAGGGTTGGTATTGACCACCAAAGGCTTTGATTCATATGATATCAAAATATAATTGATATAAGATATAATTAATAATCTATAAATATATAGTACAAAGCGATTCTGAAAATGAGCTGGCGTACCAACAATAAAAACTGAAAAATGAATAATTTAATATAGCAAGAGAGTATCTTTATCAGTATGATAGATACTCTCTTTTTTGTACCAAATATTTTCTGCAATAAGAAAGAATACTAATCCATGGGAGGTAATTTATCGGTGTTTGTAATCCTGTATTAGAAAGGCTTATTTTTAAATTGTAATAAAAATATTACACTTTTTCTTCAAAAGGTGTTATAATAACTTGATACAACAAAGGCGTGGGATAGTCACGCCCTGGGAAAGGTGTGCATTTATGATTCAAATTTCGCGTACAGGAATACGAAACCTGGCGTCCAACGATACGATTTATGCGAGAGGATTGCAGTATTATAAAGAGAACCGCATAATCAATGCGACATATTCTAATACCAACAAGCAGTATCGCTTGACTGTGAAGGGGAATTACAATTATTCCGTTACGATAGATGAGCAGGAGGATGGTTTTTTCGATTATGGCTGCAATTGCCCATCGAGGTTAAAGGATCAGGGAGCTTGCAAGCATGTAGTTGCAGCCCTGCTATTTGTGTTAAAATACCAGGAGCGCACCTTACTTTCGGAATCCAAAAGTCCAGAGGAACGTAAGGTAGTAACGCTGCTTGATTATTTTATTGCGTGGGAGGACAGCCACTTGGTGGGTGAAACCTTCCAGCTTGAGGTATTATTTAGTGTTCCGAACATAATAAAAGGTGAGAATGGAAGGGCAATGGTGTCCCTACATGGGGGAAGCAGCCGTAAATATAAGGTTCAAACAATAAAAAAATTCTTATCGGATCTTTACCATCATGAGAGCTTCACGTTGGGAAAAGAATTCAAATATGTGAATGGGGAGAGTACCTTTGATGCCACTTCTTTAAGAATTATTGACTATCTTCTAGGTATTTATGAGATTCAAGAGATTGTGGATAGTACTCATTTTTCAAAAATATTTTCAAAATCGCAGATGTTTTTTAGTAAAAATATGATGATTAAGCTTTTGGAAATATTAAATGGTAAGAGCTTTGTTCTGGAACTCTATGGGAAAATCTATACGAATGTAGTATTTATCAAGGGTAATCCAAAGATTTCATATCAATTAACGGTAGATGAAGATTCTATAAGTGTAGACTATCAGGGGAAAGAGGCTGTTTTACCGATCACTGAGACCGGAGAATTATTATATTTTGATGGAGCAATCTATCAGCCGGATGCAAAGTTTATTCGCAATTTTAAACCATTTTATAATAGTCTTGGTAAAGATAAAGAACCGCTGACCTTCCGTGGTGATAGTAAGACCAGCTTCTTAGAGCATGTGTTGCCAAGAATTAGTGAAACAATGGTACTTGATATACCGGAGGAATTAAAAAGCAGATATATCTCCTGTGATATGGAGGCAAAGCTTTATTTTGATAAATATAAGTCAGGTATTAAGGCAGAGTTAAAATACAAATACGGAGACTATGAGTTCAATTCCTTTGGGAATGCGGCTTCCGGCTCCTATATCATTGTCAGACAAAGAGAAAAGGAAGATGCCATCATTTCAGAATTGCTAAAGGAAGGCTTTATTCCGTATAAAAACTTTTACCTTCTAAAGGAAGAAGATTTGATTTATGATTTTCTGTCTGGAAGAGTGATGGAGCTTGAGTCAAAGGCTCAGTTGTTTTACTCTGAAGATTTTAGAAGACTTGGAATTCGTTCCGCCGGGGGCTTCAAAGCCGGAGTTCGCATGAATTCTGAACTAAATATGTTAGAGCTTGATTTGACCTTTGATGAGGTCCCGAAGGAAGAGCTTCGTGAGCTGCTGCATTCCTATCAGATTAAAAAGAAGTTCTATCGACTGAAGAACGGCAGCTTCATCAATCTGGAGGATAAGACGATTGATGAGGTATCAAAGATTCTATCTTCCTTAAATGTATCGGACAAAAATATCACTGAGGATGCTCTGCTTCTGGAAAAGCAGCATGCGGTATATTTAAATAAAGCCTTCTCCGATTCTGACTTTGTCTTCGAGCGTGATAGAGATTTCATGGCTTTAACCGATAAAATATTAAATCCCAGCAGAACCGAGTATGTGTTACCGGAGGGTATCTTAGCAGAGCTGCGGCCTTATCAGTTCACCGGTTATAAATGGTTGAAAACATTGGCAGATAATGATCTGGGCGGAATTCTGGCAGATGACATGGGACTTGGAAAAACATTACAGTCCATCGTGTATATCGCATCCGGAGTGAGGGAGAGGAAAACACATAGCTTAATAGTTTGTCCTACCTCTCTTATTTATAACTGGCTAGATGAGATAGAGAATTTTGCGCCCTTTGTAAAGGCATTGGTAATATCAGGGGCACCTGTAGAACGTCAGGAAGCTATCGAAAAATATGAGGACTATGATGTCTTAATCACTTCCTATCCCTTGATACGAAGAGATATTGGAGTCTATGAAAAAATTGATTTTGATACAGTCTTTATCGATGAGGCTCAGTTTATTAAAAATGATTCTTCGTTAAATGCGAAATCGGTAAAAAGAATTAGAGCAAATCATCGCTTTGCATTAACGGGTACACCGATAGAGAATAGCTTGTCGGAGCTATGGTCCATCTTTGATTTCATAATGCCGGAATATCTGAATAGCCACTCTAAATTCGTGGAAATGTATGAGAAGCCAATCCTAAAAGAAGATCAGAAGGCATTGAACGATTTGCATCAGCATATTGAACCTTTTATTCTTCGTCGTATGAAAAAGGATGTATTAACAGAGCTTCCGGATAAGTATGAGACGAAGATGCTGACCGATATGTCAGAGGGTCAGAAACTGGTGTACTTATCCTATCTTGAAAACATACGCAGTGAACTTCATTCAGAGATTGAGGAAAATGGTGTTGAGAAGAGCCGTATGAAGATTCTGGCTGCTTTAACTAGGCTGCGTCAGATCTGTTGTCATCCTTCTACCTTTATTGAAAACTATCAGGGTGGCAGCGGCAAACTGGAGTTGCTGATGGAGATAATTCCCGAGGCAATAGCGAATGACCACAGAATTCTTGTATTTTCCCAGTTTACTTCGATGCTGCGTATTATAGAAGGTGAATTAAAGGAGCTGGATATACCATATTTTTATTTAGAGGGCTCTACACCGACCGAAGAGAGAAATGATTTCGTAAAACGCTTTAATGCAGGAGAAGGAAAGGTGTTTTTAATCTCCTTAAAGGCCGGGGGAACAGGTCTGAACCTCACTGGAGCCGATACCGTTATACACTATGATCCATGGTGGAATCCAGCGGTGGAGGATCAGGCAACTGACCGTGCTTACCGAATTGGGCAGCAAAACAAGGTTCACGTTATGAAACTAATTACTAAGGGGACTATAGAAGAGAAGATCTTTAAGCTTCAGAGGAAGAAGAAGCAGTTGTCGGATTCAATTATCAGTTCGAAAGAGGTATTTATTAATACCTTATCAAAAGAAGAGCTGGAAGAATTGTTTGCACCGTTATAAAGATAGGCGGTTAAGGTTTAAGAGGATCATGTTTATTTAAGATTACCAGTTCCAACATTAGTGTAATTAGATAAGACATTCAAAAACAAGTGAATCATCATACTGATTCACTTGTTTTTTTAGATTATTTCTATTGATAATGTCGTTGATTAATGTCTACTGATTTATGTTTATTGACGACGATATGTCTATTGATGATACATCTATTAATCATAAGATTATTGATCAGAGGTTGGCCAGCTATGGCGGTTTTTTCTTTTTGGATATTTTAATTTATAACGTTAAATTTGCTTAAACACAGTCTTTCGAATGACGGAACCAACAGTAGTCGCCAACACAATCTTCACCAGGTCAAACGGGATAAATGGAAATACGCATAGGGTCAAAGCCTTATAGAAGCCGGTGCCCGTTACATAACTAAACCATGTGGTTCCTATGGAATAGCAGATAATAAGTGATATGAGCATGCCTATGACTAAACTGATAGTCTTATATTTTTTCGCTCTTGAATAGAGAAGAGAGATTATAAGTGCCATGATCGGATATGCAGCCAAATAGCCCCCTGTCATACCAACCAGGTTTTGAAGCCCGCCCTTAAAGCCTGCAAAAACAGGAAGCCCGAAGGTACCAAGTAGCAGGTAGCAGAGTACGGATAGAAAAGCATACCTTGGTGTAAGTAATGCACCAGTAAGGAATATCGCAAATAAAGCCAGGGTAAAAGGGATCGGTTGAATTGGTATTGATATTTGTGACATGACACAGATGACTGCGGTAAACATACCGGTGATAACGACATCTTTTGTGCGCAGGCGTTGAGTGTTTACAGATTTTTGAGTTGAGTCCATTTTTTCTCCTTATTATATGTAGCGTTTAATATTCTTAAATACAACTGAAAGCAACTTTAAAACAACCATTCATGATGATTAGGATCTAACTCGCGTACTTACTTCTCCTGATACAAGTGCTTCCCTGCTATGATCTTCATATTCAACCACAAGGCGAGCTTTCTCATCAATGTCAATGGCTTTTGCTGGGGTGGAATCCTTTCCTCTTAATACAAGGATTTCCTTCCCAAGAAGGAAGGATCTCTTACGGTATTCTTCCAGGTACTTCTTATCTGTTAAGGAATTCATGCTTTTTGCGAGATTATTTAATACCTCAGCCACAAGCATGGAGGTTGCTGGAGAATTGCCTGGCTTATCTTGAAATAGGGAGCCAGCGATTTCCTTGATTTCCTCCGGAAAGTTCTGGGTCCAGGTGTTGATACCTATTCCAACGACTGCATATTCCAGTCCACCGCTTTCAAAATTCAGAGATGCCTCTGTAAGTATTCCACACACCTTCTTGTTACCGACAAAGATATCATTCACCCATTTAATTGAGGTGTTTACCTTGGAAATTGTTTCAATCGCTTTTGCAACAGCAACAGCAGTACTCGTCGTAATCAATAAAGAATCTTCCAGGTTGAGCGTGGGGCGGAGAATAATTGAAAAGTAGATACCTGAGGAATCAGGTGAATAGAAAGATCTTCCCATACGTCCGCGTCCTTCGGTCTGTTCTCTTGCGATAATAACAGTTCCTTCTTTTGCTCCTCTTGCAGCAGCTTCTTTTGCTAAGGTATTCGTTGAGGTGACACTTTGTCTTACGTCTAATTGAAATGTTGCAGCTAGTCCCTTTAAAAAAGGTGTAATACTTTCAGCAGATACGATATCATTATCCTGAAGTAAGTGGTAGCCCCTATTTGTGACAGCTTCAATTCGATAACCGTCCTTTTGCAGGGATTTTACTGCTTTCCAGATAGAACTGCGGGTAACAAATAATTCTTTAGCAAGCTTAGCTCCGTTTACTGAATTACCCCTATTTTCCTCTAGGATTTTTAATACTTGATATTTTAATTCCATGGTTACTATCCGTGTGACTATATTGCCACGTTCCTTATCATATATGATTTTCAATTCCAGCATCATGATTCGATTAATTAAATAAAAAGAATTAAGAGAGTGGATATAGGTTAAAATTTAGTCGATATACGGTGATCAGTGGTATATCGTAATTTATAATGCTGGAAACAAACTTAGTATAACATAGATTGTAACATTGTCAACTATGCAAGGACAAAGAGTCGACAATTGAAACTTAAAAGCATAAAGTCAAATAGCTTCAGTATAAGCAAATTAATGGAATCAATAAAATAAGCTCCTCAAAATGGAAACCCCTGAACTTACAAGGAACCATTTGGGAGCCTATAGGAATGCACACAAGCTTAAAAATTCTCGTTATAATATTCTTCGATTAATCGATCCAAATAAGCCAGATTCTGATTTCCGAATTCTTCAATCAACATATCCTTCATTTTATCTGTTACACGAATATAATTAAGTTCTTCGGAGATGTTATCATCCCAAAGAGTAGCGACAAAATCTTTGGTGAAATTAACCTTTAGCCAATCATTGATCTGCTCAGTTAATTTATTCTCAGCATCAATTTCGGCCTGAACTTTTTTTGCCTTACTGCTGGTACTTTGAGCAACGTACAGGAAGAAGAGAAACAGCGCACCCATTACGGTATTTGGTATCCAGCCACTGAAAAAATGAAGCACACCAATGACATTTAAGAGTACAAGTACAAGGCCTGCGATACCAAACAACAAGAAAATCCATACAGTTCCGGTTAAGTCCTTGTACTGATCCGCTTTCATGATATATACTGCTGGTTCCGGTTTCTCATCAAAGGCATTGATTTCATCACCGGGAGTAATTTCCTTATACTCATCTTCGCTGGAATCCTCATCGACTTCCTCGGAGTGATTATTGTAGTCTTCGGACTCAGCCTCCTCCGAAACCTCACCATTTTCCGTAGCCTCGTTGCCTTGCAAGGATTTTTTATCGTTTTTTTTGGCAAGAAGATCGGATTCTCCACTGGCAAGTCTTTCTCTCTCTACATAATAAAAAGCCTGATATAGCTTTTTTGCCTCCTGCTGTTTCTTGGGAGGAATGGATACAACATAAACGGCATTTTCCTCGTCATATTCCAGGGTAGATTGTAAATCAGAGTAGTCGAAAAATTTCACTAGCTTTTCTGCAACTTTCTTATCCTCCGCCTGGAAGAAGGGGATTAAGACCTCAGCTTCTTTGATATCTTCAACGAGCTCAATCTTACAATCAGAACAAACGGTAAATCCTGGCTGGTACTCCGCTTTACAATTAGGACACCAAGGCATAATATCAACTCCAATCTTTTGATTTACGGGAAAACCAAGAAATAATGGAGTGAAATGATACTCCAAAGATAGCCTTGCTTTCCTACACGCATACGGAACCCTAGGATCGGTTCCTTAACTAAGGACATTATAAATGAAAAAATTGGTTTTTTCAATGAAAACATGGTGAAAGCATTCATATATATGAGTATTAAATAATATAATGAACCAAGTAACAGGTTGTCACTAAATCTATTTTCGATGGAAGGGGGAACTACAGTGGATAACAGGAGCGAGGATTCAATCGTTCGACAAATAGAGAAGAATTTATCCCAGAATAATGATAACTTATTTCTTGTTGGTAAGGAACCAGAGGACAGGCGGAGCCAACAAACAAATTCACTTGTTGTGACTAATAAAGGATCAAAGCCAGGAACGATGAATGCTATTCGGGTGGAAGAAACCTATTTCAACGGAAATAATAAGGTAAGAAGAGATATTTCTACCCATAATCCTGAGTTTCCATTGGTATCCTATGACCATATAGACGATTCCTTAGCAATATCCAGAGCAGAATATATCAGACAGGCCAGGGAAGCTTGTCTTCGTCAGTTAAGTGATATTCAGGTATATAGCAGGCCTTATGATGTGAATTATATGAATCCCGAGACAGCAGCTACCCCGGAGAGCCCACCAAAAAAATCAAAGACCTGGAATCTGTTTCGTGAGGGTCATGAGGATAGGGGCGCTGAGGATAACAGATTTTCCACGGACTCTGCTGCAAGGTCAGAGGATGCAACCCCTCAGGAGCTGACATCCTTTCGCTTTTTAGTCGTGAGGATGGTATGCGCGGTGGTATTGTTCCTAACTGTTTTTGTTATTGATAAACTGGAGCTGAAGATTGGAAATTTCACCAATGAAAAGATGCAGGAATACATAACCCAGAATGATGTAATGGATGATATCGAGGATTATATTGTTACCTGGTTAAAATGAAAGAAAATGTTATGTGAATGGAATGGTAATAATTCATATGACTTTGTTCGTTGTAATTTTGAAACATATCAGTTATAATATCGGATAGAAAAGCGGTCTGATGCCTAAAAGGGCATCTTGGAGGTAAAATGAGAAAACTGGCACTATCTGATGAAATATTATTAACTGTGGAAAAACCAGCCAGATATATTGGTGGTGAAGTAAATATGCAGGTGAAAGACCCGGCAAAGATGGATATACGTTTTTGTATGTGTTTCCCGGATGTGTATGAGATAGGTATGTCACATCTGGGCATACAGATTTTATACGATATAATCAATCGAAGAGAAGATACCTATTGTGAGAGAGTTTACTCCCCTTGGGTTGATATGGACAAGTTGATGAGGGAGAAAAATATTCCCTTGTTTGCATTAGAAAGCCAAGATCCTATAAAAAAGTTTGATTTCCTTGGCATTACCTTACAGTATGAAATGTGTTACACAAACATTTTACAGGTTCTTGAATTGTCTCAGATCCCTATCTACGCCAAGGATCGTACTGAGGAGGATCCAATTGTAATCGGCGGCGGCCCTTGTAGCTATAATCCGGAACCCATAGCAGATTTCTTTGATTTCTTCTATATCGGAGAAGGGGAAACAGCATACGATCAGCTCTTAGATACCTATAAGGAATGCAAGAAGGCTGGAAAGTCCAGAAAAGAATATTTGGAAATGGTGGCACAAATTGAAGGAATGTATGTGCCTGCTTTTTATGATGTAAATTATAAAGAAGATGGAACAATCGAAAGCTACGTACCAAATAATTCCTATGCACCAGAAAAGGTAGTAAAGCAAGTAGAAATGAATTTAAGTGAGGCTTTTTATCCGACGAGACCTATTGTTCCCTTTATCAAAGCGACACAGGATCGTGTTGTACTGGAAATTCAACGTGGTTGTATTCGTGGATGTCGTTTCTGTCAAGCCGGTATGATCTATCGTCCCACCAGAGAGCGAGATTTAGAGTATTTAAAAAAATGTGCTTATGAGATGCTCAAGTCCACAGGACATGAAGAAATCTCTTTAAGCTCCCTAAGTTCCAGTGATTATTCTAAGCTTCAGGAATTGGTATATTTCTTAATCGAAGAGTTTGGCTCTAAGGGAGTAAATATATCTCTTCCTTCTCTGCGAATTGATGCTTTTGCTCTGGATGTTATGAGTAAGGTGCAGGATATTCGAAAGAGCAGTCTGACCTTTGCGCCGGAGGCTGGTACCCAGAAGCTTAGAGATGTAATTAATAAGGGCTTGACGGAAGAAGTAATTCTAAGCGGAGCGATGAAGGCTTTCCAAAGTGGTTGGAATCAGGTTAAGTTGTATTTTATGCTTGGCCTGCCGACAGAGACCAATGAAGATATTGAAGGTATTGCGATTCTATCCGATCGAATTGCGAGAGAATACTATACAATTCCGAAAGAACAGAGAGCAGGTAAGGTAAGTATCACCTCCAGTACCTCCTTCTTTGTACCGAAGCCCTTTACTCCTTTCCAGTGGTGTAAGATGGACACAGGGGAAGGGTTTATTAAAAAGGCACATTTTCTTCGTGATAAGATGAATGAGCAGTTGAACCGAAAAAGTATCAAGTACCGTTGGCATGAAGCAAAGCTTACTGAGCTGGAAGGTGTTCTGGCAAGAGGCGATCGTAAAATCAGCAAGGTAATCTATGATGCATATCAAGCAGGATGTCTCTATGATTCCTGGAGTGAGTTCTTCTATTATGATAGATGGACAAAAGCCTTTGAGGATAACAATTTGTCGATTGAATTCTACAATTGTAGAGAACGTTCGGAAGATGAAGTTTTCCCATGGGATTTTATTGATACTGGAGTAACAAAAGACTTCTTACTAAGAGAATATAAGAGAGCGAAAGGTGAGAAGGTGACACCAAACTGCAGACAAGCTTGTATGAACTGTGGTGTGAAGCATTTTGGCGGTGGCGTTTGCTTTGAAGAAAGTATACCGCAGTTGAAGGAGGCAGATTTAGGTGAAAGCTAGAATTAAGTTTCAAAAATATGGTGCGATGAAATTCATTGGTCATCTTGATGTAATGAGATATTTTCAAAAAGCCTTTCGAAGAGCAAATTTTGATAATGAATACTCCAAAGGCTTTAGCCCCCATCAGATCATGTCCTTTGCGGCACCTCTTGGAGTTGGCTTGACTTCAGATGCGGAATATTTGGATGTATCCCTATTATCCAGTGATGAACCGGATATCATGATAGAACGATTAAATGCAGTACTGACCGAAGGTTTTCATATTGTAGAATTCCACCCTTTACTAGACGCAGAGTTTAACACAAGAGTAGTTACAGCAATGTCACTGGTTGCTTCCGCAGATTATTTAGTTTCCTTAAAGGATGGATATCATCTAAATGTCGACATTCGTACGCAAGAAGACTTTAAAATAGCTTTTCAAAAGTTTGTTGATAAGCAGGAGATCGTCATTGGTAAAAAAACTAAGAAGTCCGAAAAGGAAGTCGATATTAAGCCAATGATAACATTGATTGCCTTTGATGAAGAGGAATATCAGGAAAAGCTAAAAGCAACGCTTTCTTATATTGATAGCAATGCCGAAAGTGATTTGAAAAAGAATACGTTGAGCAAACAGCAAAGTGTTGCAGAGGTTTATGATAACGGTATTAAGATTTATATGCAGATAGATACTGGAAGCAGTGCTAACTTGAAACCTGAGCTGGTAATGGAAGCATTTTATGAGGAACTTGGAATTCCTTTCGAGAAATTTGCATGGCAGGTGCACCGGTTGGAAACCTATACAAAGGATGAGGAGACAGGAAAACTGGCAACCTTGAACCAAGTACCGAGATAATTGAATAAGCGAGATAAGGATATGCCGGTAAGGCAGATGGAGGTTAGAATGGAGAATAAATTAGTTATAACGAAAAAAGATAACAAAATTATTTCTGCGTTCTTTGAAGGAAAGGATATGGTTCAGGTTTCGCTGAATGCAGCAGAGGAAAAAGGTATTCTTGGAAATATCTATCTAGGTAAGGTAAAAAATATTGTTAAAAATATAAATGCTGCATTTATTGAAATTGAAGATGGAAGAATGTGTTACTACTCCCTGGGTGAAAATCGTTATCCAATTATGACAGTTGGAGGGGAGTATGATCCACAGGAAGCAGCTCTCAATGAGGTTAAGGTTAAGGCAGGAGATGAATTAATTGTCCAGGTAGTCAAAGAGGATGTTAAGACAAAGGCTCCGGTGGTCAGCTCCAATCTGAATTTTACTGGAAAATATGTTGCACTGGCATATGGAAAACCTGCTGTTGGTGTTTCGGCAAAAATTATAGAGGAAAAGGAACGAAAACGACTTAGAGATATTGCAAAACGGCATTTGACAAAGGAATATGGCTTTATTGTAAGAACCAATGCCGCTTATGTATCGGAAGAGCTGCTGGCAGCTGAAATCAAGAAGTTGATATCGTCTTATGAAAATATTCGCCGTTTTGGAGTTCATAGGAATCGTTTTTCCTTATTATATCAAACACCTCCGAGCTATATCTGTGATATCCGAGACAGCTATACAGAGAAGGTCGAAGAATTTGTGACAGATGATTATGAGCTGTTTGAACATATGAAGGAGTTTCTGGAAGCCTATCAGCCGGAGGATCTGGGTAAATTACGATTATATCAGGATGATCTACTGAGTCTCTCCAGCCTCTATGGGGTAAATGATAAATTAAACGATGCGATTCGTCCCATGGTTTGGCTAAAATCAGGCGGTTCTTTGGTAATTCAGCCAACAGAAGCCTTAACGGTGATCGATGTAAACACCGGTAAGGCAGTGGCGGGAAAGAAGAAGGTACAGGAAACCTTTTTAAAGGTTAACCGGGAGGCTGCCAAAGAAATCGCAAAGCAGATCAGACTTCGTAATTTGTCAGGAATTATTATTATTGATTTTATTGATCTGGAACTAAAGAAAGATCAGGAATTACTCATGACAGAATTGGAAGAGTATTTTAAGAAGGATCCTGTTAAGACCACCTTAGTTGATATGACGGCACTGGGACTGGTAGAGGTAACGCGGAAAAAGGTAAGAAAACCGTTACATGAACAGTTGGAGGAGCTTAAGAAAAAAAACATGGTTGAGTAAATTACTCTGATTAGACATTATCTTCTTTATCCTGAAGTTGAAAGAAAAAGAAGATGTAGGTAGAGATGCTTTCTGTTACAAAGGAAGGATTTATATGAATAAGACAAATGCGATGCGGCTGTTGGAACAGGCAGGTATCCCATATCAAGCAATAGAATATGAAGTTGATGAAAACAATCTGGGCGGTGAGCATGTAGCGGACTTGATTCATATGCCTCCGGAACAGGTATTTAAGACCTTGGTGGCAAAAGGGGAGAAGAAAGGCTATGTTGTGTTTTGCATCCCTGTCAACCTGGAACTTGACTTGAAAAAAGCGGCTTCTATGATCGGTGATAAAAAAATTGAGATGCTGCATGTAAAGGATTTGCTTGGAATAACGGGATATATTCGTGGGGGATGTTCTCCCATTGGTATGAAGAAAAAATTCCCCACCTATTTTGATGAGACAGCTATATTATATGATGACATAACAGTCAGTGCCGGAGTGAGAGGATGTCAGCTTTGTATACCCGGAGAGAAGCTCATCGAGTATGTGGGAGCCACCTTGTGTGATTTAACGACTTAAGTTATAAGCTGTCCCAAAATACAGAAGATTTATGCAAAAACCTCGTAAACGCCATGGATCGGAGGAAAGTCTATGTATCAAAAGGTGAATGATATTGAACTTTACTATGAGAAAACGGGTCAGGGAACTCCCATTATATTGCTTCATGGAAACGGAGAAGATCATAAAATTTTTCTAAAGCTGATATCGAAATTAGCTGAAAACTATACGGTGTATGCAATCGATAGCCGGGGACATGGAAGAAGTACGAAGGTCAAGGAACTGGATTATGTATCGATGGCGAAGGATATTGCAACATTTATCCAGGTATTGAATGTGGAACAACCGATTTTATATGGTTTTAGTGATGGCGGCATATTAGGCTTACTTCTGGCGGCACACAATCCGGGCTTGTTATCGAAGCTAATCATAAGCGGTGCAAATGTTAAGCCCGATGGAATAAAAGCTCGGTATTTCAGAAGCTTTCAATTAATTTATCTATTTACTAGAAATCCAAACTATAAATTGATGGTGACGCAACCGAATATTGAGGATGAGGATTTGTCTAAAATAAAGATAGAAACACTGGTTTTGGCAGGCAGTAAGGATATGATTCGTGAAATGCACACCAGACATATAGCAGAGTGTATTCCTAGGAGTACGCTGCAAATTCTGGAGGGTGAAGATCATATGAGTTATGTATATGATAATGAAATGCTTTATAAAATAATTAAGCCTTTTCTCGAAAAAGAGGAAGAGGAACACGCAAGTCAGGTCGAGTTTGGTTCCTAGTTTATGCAAGAACATGATGATATATGTTAAAAATTTCATTGACAAACAGTATACTCTATGCTAACATAATTTAGTGTGCCGCACAACGAGGTAAAAGAACTGAGTAATCAGTCACCATAGTTGGCGAGTAATGATAATAGGAGGTGCCAAGATGTACGCAATTATTGCAACTGGTGGAAAACAGTACAAGGTAGCGGAAGGCGATATCATTAAAGTTGAAAAGCTCGGAGTAGAAGGATCAACTTTTACTTTCGATCAAGTGCTTGCAGTGAACAAAGATGACAAATTAGTAGTAGGTAACCCTACTGTAGCTAATGCAACTGTAGCAGCAACGATTGTTGAAGAAGGCAAGAACAAAAAAGTTATTGTCTACAGATACAAGAGAAAATCCGGATATCACAAGAAAAATGGTCATAGACAGCCATATACCAAGGTAAAGATTGAAAAAATCAACGCATAATAGGGAATGAGATATGATCAAAGTATCCATTTATAAAAATGCAGAGAATTTGATTACTGGTTTTAAGCTAGAGGGACATGCTAATTTCTCCGAATATGGTAGTGATATTGTATGTTCAGCAGTTTCAGCATTAGTAATCAATACCATTAATTCTATGGAAAGCTTTACTTCAGATCGGTTCAAGTTGGAACAGGATGAGAAGGATGGCAGGATAGAATTTCATGTGGAATCACCCATGAGCAGCAATGCAAATCTTTTATTAAGCTCCTTAGCTTTAGGGCTTCAAGGAGTTGTAGATGAATATTCATCCAGGTATATTAAGATTATTCAGGTGGATTCCAAGTAAAGTAGATATAAAGCAGATGATATAGATTCATTTGTAGGTCAGCAAGCGGATTCGTTTGTTAATTAGAATGTAGGAGGTGTAGAACATGTTAAGAATGAACCTTCAATTTTTCGCTCATAAAAAGGGTGTTGGTTCTACCAAGAACGGTAGAGATTCCGAGTCCAAGAGATTGGGTGCAAAAAGAGCAGATGGTCAATTTGTTCTTGCAGGAAATATTCTTTACAGACAGCGCGGAACAAAGATTCATCCAGGCGTTAATGTAGGACGCGGCGGCGATGATACATTATTTGCTTTAGTTGACGGCGTTGTTAAGTTTGAACGTAAGGGTAGAGATAAGAAACAAGCAAGTGTTTACCCTGTAGAAGCAAAATAATTATAGCATTCGTTGATAACCCCAAATTCTCGAGTGATCCTGAATTTGGGGTTTTTTATGACGGTTAAGATTCGTTGTAAAATCTGGAAAAAATGTATTGCACCAGGGATAGTGAAGATGAATATGCGCGAATCTATGTTCATCTGGACTTGCCTTACCATCCAGTGCTCGCCAAGTGCGGGCGACCACTAGATGCCGGTCTGCGCCATCTGAACTTAGATTCTCGCATATTCATCAGCGTTATACAGTGGTTGTACATGACTTTCTTTAAAAAGAGATTTTATAAGGAATCTTAACCGTAGGGTGGTTGTATTTACGAAAAAATCTTATTATAATAAGCGTTGAAGATATTGGTAATAATGATTGTAGATCATAAAAAAGCGATGATTGTAGATCGTGAAATAACGATGGTTGAAGGTCATGAAAAGCTTTGATCGTAGATAGTAAATATAACGATAATTGCTTTATTAGAGTATTATCTTTTTAAAGCAGGTAAAATATTGTTTTAGTGAGACAGTGATAAAAGGAATGGTTTATTTATGATCCGATTATCATTGGGAAAGGTGCGAATATGTTTGCAGATAGAGCGGAAATTCATATCAGATCCGGTAAAGGTGGCGATGGTCATGTCAGCTTCCGTAGAGAAATCTTTGTTCCGGCAGGCGGTCCAGACGGCGGAGACGGCGGCAAGGGTGGAGATCTGATTTTTGAGGTAGATGAAGGCTTAAATACGCTGTCTGATTTTCGATATATCCGAAAATACAGTGCCCAGGATGGAGAAAGTGGTTCTAAGAAGCGCTGTCATGGAAAAGATGGGGAAGATTTAATCATCAAAGTTCCTCAAGGAACGGTAATTCGTGAAAAAGAAACTGGAAAAGTAGTTGTAGATATGTCTCAGGGTCATTCCAGGGAGGTAATTCTTAAGGGCGGAAAAGGTGGAAAGGGCAATCAGCATTATGCCACGCCAACTATGCAGGCTCCGAAGTATGCACAGCCTGGTCAGAAAGCCCAGGAGATGGATGTTATACTGGAGCTTAAAGTTATTGCCGATGTTGGCTTAGTTGGTTTCCCGAATGTAGGAAAGTCCACATTATTATCACGAGTGACTAATGCCAGACCTAAGATTGGTAATTATCATTTTACTACACTTAGTCCAAATCTTGGAGTAGTCGATATGGAGGGCGGCGGCTTTGTCATCGCTGATATTCCCGGACTAATTGAGGGTGCTTCGGAAGGGCTTGGACTAGGACATGAATTCTTGCGCCACATTGAGCGTACGAAGGTAATTGTCCATCTGGTAGATTCTGCATCAACAGAAGGAAGAGATCCAATTGAGGATATTAACCTGATCAATGCAGAGCTGGAGGCTTATAATCCTGAATTGGCCAAGCGTCCTCAGGTAATTGCAGCTAATAAAGTAGATGCACTTTCACAGGAGGAAGCCGAGGAGGTTATTAAAAAAATAAAAGATGCTTTTGAGCCCCAAGGAATTCCTGTATTTGCAATTTCAGCTGTAAGTGGTAAGGGGATGAAAGAATTGCTTTATCATGTTAAGGGAATGCTGAATAATTTAGATCAGGCTCCTATCGTATTTGAAAAAGAGTTCTTCATAGAAGATATGGCGCAGTCATCATTGCCTTATGAGGTTTGGCAGGAGGACGAGCATTTATTTGTTGTGGAAGGACCTCGTATTGAGCGAATGTTAGGTTATACGAACTTGGATTCAGAGAAGGGCTTTGAATTCTTCCAGAATTTCTTAAAGACCAATGGTATATTGGAACAACTGGAAGAAGCAGGAATTCAGGAAGGCGATACCGTTAGAATGTACGGATTGCAGTTTGATTATTATAAATAATGAGGGCGAAACAATATAGGTAGTGAAAAATAGCCGTAGTTTTTTGATTTATTTACCTTTGAATTTTTATTATTTGTTTGAAAGGAGTTTACAGATGACAACGAAGCAGAGAGCATATTTAAAAGGACTTGCTATGACGATAGATCCGATTTACCAGATTGGTAAATCTTCCTTGACACCAGAATTGACTCAAGGTGTGGATGAGGCATTAGAAGCAAGAGAACTGATAAAGATTGCAGTATTAAAGAATTGTATGGATGAGCCGAAGGAGCTGGCGGCGATGTTAGCTGAGCGTACCCGATCCGAGGTGGTTCAAGTTATTGGAAAGAAAATTGTCCTATATAGGGAGTCTAAGGATAAGAAGAAAATCGAACTTCCTAAAGAGAAGAAAGTAAAAACAGCAGAATAAGGAAAAGTAATATTTGTTTGAAAGGTATGGACATAAACATGAAAAAGATTGGAATCATGGGCGGAACCTTTAATCCAATTCATTTTGGCCATTTATTCCTAGCAGAAAATGCATATGAACAGCTTGGTCTTGATATGGTGTTGTTTATCCCTTCAAAGAACCCGCCGCATAAAACAAAGCCAGAGGATATAACTGAGCAGCAGCGTATTGATATGATACAATTAGCAATACAGGAAAATCCTCATTTTGGCTTGTCTACCATTGAGATGGAACGGGAAGGAATGACCTACACTGCGGATACAATGTCCATACTTAAGGAGCAGAATCCAGACACTGAATACTACTTTATTGTAGGAGCGGATTCTCTTTTTATGATGCACGAATGGTATCAACCTCAAATTATCTTTAACAACTGTATCGTTGCTGCAGCTAACAGAGATCATGCAGATCAGGAGGCTTTGCAAAAACAAATACGATTACTAAAAAGTCAATTTAATGCTAATATTATATTAATAGATATGCCGACAGTGCAAGTATCCTCCTGCAATATTAGAGAGCGAGTGGCAGCAAGAAAATCAATACGTTACTATTTACCAGGCCCGGTACTTAATTATATCGAAAGTAAGCATTTATACAGTGCAGCTTCGGGAGAAACAAGATAATGGAATTTGACGAGATTAGTAAAAACTTAAAGAAAGTATTATCAGAAAAGAGATATCTACACAGCCTTGGCGTGGAGGAGGTAGCCTGTGATCTGGCTCTTATTCATGGCTTTGACATGGAAAGGGCTAAGATAGCCGGTATTCTCCATGATTGTGCAAAGTATCTTTCCAATGAACAGTTGCTGGACGAATGTCAAAATTACGGTTTACCTGTCACAGACATTGAAGTAAAATGCCCATTTTTACTTCATGCGAAGGTCGGGGCTATTTATGCAAGAATAAAATATGGCATTCAGGATGACCAGATTATAAGCGCGATTACTTATCACACTACAGGACGTCCGGCTATGAGTTTATTAGAAAAAATTATATTTACAGCAGATTATATCGAACCATATCGTAGACCTCTTCCAAGAATAGAGGTGATACGAAAAATGGCATATAATGATATTGATATAGCAGTAGCAATGGTAGCAGAAAATGTACTAGATTATCTTCGGGCAAGCAACCAGGATATCGATACCATGACCATTGACACATATCATTATTATCGAGATAAAATTTCGATCCAATAGGCTGAATACAGGTTGAGATAATTAATTCTTAATAATGACCGGACTTTAGATTAAATTATGCAATTGCGAAACACTATAGTTTATGAATTTTTTCATACAACTGATGCAAATTCCTTCGCTCCATGCTGTATACGGCTAAATTTCGCTCAGGAACATGCATCAATTGTATAAAAAATAGCAGCAGTTTTTGAGTTTCGCAATCGTCTATTAGATTAAATGAATGAAAGGGGATTGTTATGGACAATTCAAAGAAAATGGTAAAATTGGCATACGAAGCCTTAGAGGAGAAAAAGGGTGAAGATATACAGGTTATTGAAATTAAAGATATATCTATCATAGCTGATTATTTTATTATCGCAAATGGTACCAACTCATCACAGGTGGATGCTTTAGTTAATTCTGTATCAGATAACCTTAGTAAGAATGGTTATGAACCAAAAAGAATTGAGGGTGTTCGTTCAGCAAGTTGGATTTTGATGGATTACGGCGATGTTGTTGTACATGTATTTTCAAAAGAAGATAGATTATTTTATAATCTTGAGCGTATCTGGAGAGATGGAAAGTTAGTTAGTAAAGAGCAGTTAGACTAATTACGATTATATATAATAGAAAGAGAGCTGTTCATCATAAATTTGAGAAACAACTCTCTTTTTTGCGTAAAAATTTATTTGATTTGTTAATTCGCTTTTCCATGAATTAAAACATACGAAATAATCCAATTACCTTACCTTGAATATTTAAATCGGATACTATAATTGGCTCCATCGTTTCATTTTCCGGCTGAAGACGATAGTATCCATTCTCTTTATAGAAGGTCTTTACCGTTACCTCATCACCAAGCAAGGCTACAACATAGTCACCATTTTTTGCGTGAGTCTGCTTCTGAACAAGTATTTTATCACCATTGAAAATTCCTACATTCTTCATGCTATCACCCTTTACCTTTAGCATAAAGGTATCATCGTTAGGCATGTATTCAGCCGGAATCGGGAAGTAGCTATCAATATTCTCAACAGCTAAAATTGGTTGGCCTGCTGTAATAGTACCTACAATCGGAACATTTACCAAATCACGTCGAGTCATATTAAATTCGTCGTCAATAATCTCAATTGCACGAGGCTTGGAAGGGTCACGTCTGATATAACCATTCTTCTCCAGGGTCTCCAGATGAGAGTGAACGGAGGATGTAGACTTTAACTTAACAGCTTCACAAATTTCTCGAACTGCCGGCGGATATCCTTTATTTATAATTTGAGATTTTAAATACTCTAATATTTCTTTCTGTTTATTACTTATTCTACCATACCCCATTAGGTCAGCCTCCATTTCCTATTTGCACCATTATAGCATACTTATTCATATAATGCAAAACTTATGTTCTGAAAAGCGAAAAAATGTTTGTAAAACAAAATATATGTTCGTATATTTCTTCTTGACAAACGAATGTATGTTCGATATAATAACGACAAGAGAAACAAATGTTCGTATCATATGTTCTGATTTTTATAATATATTGATTTTTTTCTTATCATAAGACATCAGATGACCATGACCTATAATAGAATTAAGAAAATGATTGATATCGTAATAGATTATTTTAGTTGTATGAAAGATTATGGATCAAGGTTATAGATCAAGATTAACAGGATTATCAATTAATCGTCGTATTATGGATTAAGAAAATGAATCAATTGGAGGTAGGTTAGATGAGCAGAACGACAGCAATAATTATGGAGAGCCAAAGCTATTATCGAGAGAATAAAAAGCGGGTCTGGACCTTAGGTATTATTATTTTATTATTTGCAGTGATTTTTTCTGTAGGATTTATTACTAAGACCGTGACTGCTTCTAGAAATAATGATAGGGTTAAATTAGTAACCTGTGTTGAGATTCAACAAGGTGATACTTTATGGGAGATCGCTTCCACATACATGAGTGATGAATATGATGATTTGAATGAATATATACATGAAATTAAACTGAGTAACGGAATGACATCCGATGAGATACATACGGGTAATTTTATAATTTTACCATACTACGATGATGCAAATCCCTATCAATGAGAGATAGCATGATCTCAATTGACCCCAAGAGAGCCTTTGCTAGAGAAAGCAAAGGCTCTCTCATCGCTCTGTTTATCATTGAATCTTAACAAGACCATTGAGATAGGAACTGCAAGTAATAAGAAAAATGAATATAATAATACAATGTCTAGTATTAATCTAATTTATGTATTATGATTGTATTAGCCAGTATGGAATGGGGTAATAATTCAAGATGGAATAAAACTAAGGATTGAAAGGTGCTAACTATATGGAAAGAACACTTGTTATAATTAAGCCTGAAGCAGTAGCAAAAAAGTTAGTGGGTAGAATCATATCAATTTATGAGGATAATCGTTTGGAAATTATCCATGCTCACAGAGTATTGGCAAATAGAGCTGTGTTAGAAAAACATTATGAAGCTCATATTGGAAAGGATTTTTTTGAGGAATTGGTGGAATTTATGTCTTCTTCAGATGCTGAAGTACTGATATTAGAGGGTGAGAATGTTGTTAATATCGTAAGAGAAATTAATGGTGCTACAAATCCGGAAAAGGCTAGACCAGGAACAATACGATATATGTACGGAGAGAGCTTGACCAAGAATGCGGTTCATGGCTCTGAGACGGTAGAGAGAGCTGAACGTGAGATAGATATTTGGAGAGATCTAATTCGGTTTGAAAGCTAAATAAAGAATCTTTTTTAATCAGGAATTATAGAATTCGTAGAAACCAGCCTAAAGTATGTATAAGTACTTCTAGGCTGGCTTCTTATAATATATTTTTACCTTGTCCTCTGCAGTTTTAGCAGAGAATTTTTATTTCTTTAACTTGTCTTCATTCGTCTGGAAAATCTTAAGTTACCCTGAATTAATCTTCTTTGGAGCCAAATCCCATTATTCTGCCATAGTATTCCTTATTTCACCAAAATTCGAAGCGATCATATAATAAAAAGAGAGCAATAGAATTCAACTTTTTATCCCAGTACCATTGGTTGAGAATTTAGCATTTGCTTTCATCATCATAATTCGGCTTTCTGCGCTTGAACTTGGTTTAGCGATGTAGACGAAGTAGGTGTATGCATCAGGGAGGATTTGCCATGAGATTAAGTAAGTACCGACAATTAATTGTTTTCCTAATGGATATTATTATAATTTTCGTTGTTTCAATCGTATTGTTTTACCTTCTTCCGGATGATTACAAAGGATTTTGGATGCTTCCTTTCAATACATGTTTTATAAATATCCTCCTATTTATTCTGTGCTGGAGTAGTTCACAATTACTTTTTAAGACCTATAATAGTCTGTGGCGATATGCTCAGTTCAAAGAGTACTTGGAGTTGGTACTGGGAGGTTTTGCCGCTTATCTGATGTTTATACTTTTTGGATTATTGCTATTCCATAGAAATATCTTTTCCGCATTTTACCTAGCTATTATCTCAATTTCTCTTTTAGGAATGATATTGATTAGGATGTGCTACAGGCAATATCGCAGAGGATCCTATAGTAGTAATGTCTCGGATAAAATTGCCCTAGCTATTGTCGGTGCCGGAGATGTGGGTGTAAAACTCTTAGAGCATTTACAAAGTAATAAGAGTAAACTGTATCAAGCCAAATATTTCATAGATGATAGTAAAGAGAAGATAGGCAAGAGAATTCATAATGTGGACATCAAGGGACCGATTACGAATTTAGAGCAACTATTACAAGAGTTCCCAGTTAAGGTTTTGGTAATTACAGTCGCAGATTTACCAATAGAGAAACGGAAATATATATTGGAAACATGTATACAGATGAATTGTCAGGTTCGCATTTTGCCGGATACGGCAACAATATTGACAGAAAAGGAACATAATCTTTGGAGCAGCGTTAGGGACATACAGATTGAAGAACTGCTGGGAAGAGAACCAATATCTTTAGATAATAAGGAACTGAGTGAGTTTCTAAGCGGGAAAATTATCATGGTAACCGGTGGGGGAGGCTCTATTGGTTCTGAGCTTTGCAGACAAATAGCAAAAGAAAAAGTTGCTAAATTAGTAATCGTAGATAACTATGAAAACAATGCTTATGATGTTCAGCAGGAACTGTTGAGAATTTATGGTAATGATTTAGATATTCGGATCGAAATAGCCTCCATACGGGATAAGGAAAAGGTTGAACTACTTTTTGAACGGCATAGACCTAATATTATCTTTCATGCTGCAGCCCATAAACACGTTCCGCTCATGGAGGACTGTCCAGAGGAAGCCATTCGAAATAATATCTTTGGAACCTATCATTTAGTTCAAGCAGCTGATAAATATGGATGCGATAAGTTCGTACTCATCTCGACAGACAAAGCGGTGAACCCCACAAACATCATGGGTGCCACCAAACGGTTCTGTGAAATGCTGCTACAAAGCATGAAAGAACGTAGTAAGACCGAATACGTGGCAGTTAGATTTGGAAATGTCCTTGGATCAAATGGCTCTGTTATTCCCTTATTTCAAAAACAGATTGCCAGAGGCGGTCCTGTTACGATCACGGATAAGCGAATTGTGCGTTTCTTTATGACCATCTCAGAAGCTGTTCAGCTGGTATTACAAGCTGGTTCTATGGCAAATCAATCGGAAATTTATGTCCTTGATATGGGGGAACCGGTTAAAATTCTGGAGCTTGCTGAGAATCTGATACGGCTGTCTGGTCGTCAACCCTATTTGGATATCCCTATTGTCGAGACTGGCTTGCGTCCAGGTGAAAAGCTGTATGAAGAGCTACTGATGAATAAAGAGGCACTGATTGCAACCTCAAATCATAAGATATTCATAGAACAACAGGAAGATATTTCTGAAAATGAAATAGAAGAGAAACTAAATATATTGACACAGGCATTAAAAACAAAATCATATTCCAATATGATTGCAGCAATGAAACAGGTTGTACCAACCTATAAGGATCCAGAGGAAGTAAATAATCTGATTGATCCATAGATATAGTCGTTAGGAGGATGGATACGTGGAATACTCTTTGTCAGATATCCTTGCGATAGTGATAAAACATTTTTTGGTAATAGTGGTATGTACTTTTATAGGATTTGTATCATTTTTTGTGGTGAACCGTTATATTACAGATCCAAGCTATACGGCTCATGTAAAAATGTATGTTGATCCAAATGAAGCAACCGGAGCAGGTGACTTAAACGAACTTAACTATGCACAAAAGGTAATTTCAACCTACATCAACTTTTTAAGAACTAATCAATTCTTTGAAAAAGTTATCAAAGGCAGCGGTTTAAACTATACAGCAAATGAATTGAAGGATATGACTACAATCCAATCTGTTGATAATACAGAAATATTTGAAATTAGCGTGACATCGAATGACCCGGAACATTCCTATCTTTTGGTGAAGACAATGCAAGAAATAGCACCTGATTTTATCAGGAATATTAAAGATACCTCAAAGATCAATATTGTAGATCCGGTGATCTTGCCGGAAAGCCCCTCAGATCCTAATATTCTATTAAATACATTGGTAGGAGGGATCTTAGGTTTCATTCTATCGATCGTTGTTTCATTTGCGTGGGAGGCACTTAATATCAAGATTAAAGGAAGGGATGAATTACTAAAGCGTTATTCCATTCCTGTATTAGGAAGTATTCCATATTATAAAAATACTGAAAAAGGTTTATTTGATTTTATTCCTTTTATGAGAAAGCGAGCTCACCAAATACAGCAAAAAGTAGGTGCAGAGGAGGATAAGCGGTTTGATGTAAATGAAGCGTTTCAGGAATTGAAAATTAATATGCGATTTACCTTATTTAATACGGGTTGCAAAAAACTGATTATTACAAGTCCCTTACCGGAAGAGGGAAAGAGTACTACCAGTGCCAACTTGGCAATTAAGCTAGCTCAGGCAGGAGAAAAGGTGTTACTTCTAGACTGTGACCTTAGAAAAGGAATGATTGGCAGTTACTTTAATCTCAGAAGCAGACCTGGTATGAGTGATGTGTTATCAGGAATATTAAGTGAAGGGGATGTTATTCAAAATACAAACTTTGAAAAGCTAAAGGTTATTACGATGGGATCAATTCCTCCAAATCCAGCAGAACTCATCAGCAGCCCACAGATGGAGGGCTTCCTACAACGGATGGAGAAGGATTATGACTATATCATTATAGATTCGCCTCCGGTCAATGTGGTATCCGATATCTTAGGGATTGCGAAATTGGTTGATGGGATTGCCATCGTAGTGAGGGAAGGAGTTACCTCTCATCCAAATCTTGCTGAAGCTTTGGAAAAGTTCAGGTTAACAGATGCAATTGTTTTAGGGTTTATTGTAAATGGAGTGTCTCAAAATCAGGTAAAACGTTCAAAATCATATTATTATCATAAGGGTAATAATGGTTGATCTTCATACACATATTTTACCTGGTATGGACGATGGGGCAGAAAATATAGAAGAAGCAATACTGATGTCAGAGGCTTTTCGTAGCCAGCTGGTGGATGCAGTAGCTTGTACCTCACATTATGATCCATCAAAAATTAGCTTGGAGGAGTATTTAAGCAAACGAACAGAGGCCATGAAAAAACTAGAGCCTTTCGGGATAACTTTAAAGTCCGCCAGTGAGACCTATTTGCATGAATATTTATTTCATTATCCTAATTTAAGCCAATTATGCATCTTTCAAACAGATTATCTTTTAGTGGAGCTACCTTGTACAGATAAGTGGGAGGACAATATTTATGCTATGATCGAACGTTTGATTCACTATTATCATGTTATCCCAATCATAGCGCATATTGAACGATATCCGGCAGTACAGAAAAATAAAAAGCGGATTAGGAGATTCCTTCAGTTAGGATGCTTAATCCAGGTTAATGCTGATAGTATCCTGGATTGGAAAAAGTGGCTGCGAATAAAAGGTTATTTGAAGCAGGGATATATCCATGTGATTGCAAGTGATAGTCACAATTTAAGTAGGCGGCCACCGCGGTTGTCACAGGCATATGAGAAAATTAGCAAAAAATTAGGCGAGCAATATAGCAATCAGTTACAGAGAAATGCAGAGGCTGTAATGCGAGGTGAAGTTTTGCGTAAGAAGTATGTTGAAATTCTAACGTAAGAAATTATAACAGTAAGATATGGGCTTAAGACATATAGCCAATAGACGGAGCGGAATTTAATACAAGGCGGGCTACTGAGCTGGAAAAGGATTGGTGGCCTGCTTTTTTATGTCAATGGATACATTAGTTAATGGTAACATGTAGTGCTAAACCAAAAGGAGGAATATGGAACCATCGACTTATTTCATCATAATATATATTGTAGGCTTAGAATTTTGGTTAAAAAAATAAAATAATCCAGAAAAAAAGCGAAAGCTGCACTGGAAAGAAGATGGGAGGTGGAATAGTGTTTGAACATGAAACACTTCTGATTACTGGAGGGACTGGAAGTTTTGGGAATGCAGTCCTTCAGAGGTTTCTAAATACGGATATCGGAGAAATCAGAATATTTTCCCGAGACGAGAAGAAGCAGGATGACATGCGTAGAATCTATAACAATGAAAGAATTAAGTATTACCTAGGTGATATCAGGGATATTCAATCAATTAAGAATGCAATTCATGGAGTTCATTATATCTTTCATGCTGCAGCATTAAAACAGGTACCCTCCTGTGAATTCTTCCCTTTGGAAGCAGTGAAGACGAATGTACTGGGAACGGATTTCCTCCTAACTGCCGCTATCGAGGCAGAAGTTAAAAAGGTCATTTGTCTTTCTACAGATAAGGCTGCCTATCCGATAAATGCTATGGGCATATCCAAAGCGATGCTAGAAAAGGTGATGATAGCAAAATCAATAACAGTTGACCCGAGAAAAACTCTTATCTGTGGAACCAGATATGGTAATGTCATGGCCTCCAGAGGTTCTGTTATCCCACGATTCATCGAACAAATCAAATTAGGTCAGCCCATAACGGTTACAAACCCGAATATGACTAGATTTTTAATGAGCCTCGAGGAAGCAGTAGAACTGGTGGTATTTGCTTTTGAACATGCGAAGACAGGGGATATTATGGTGCAAAAGGCTCCTGCTGCCACCATAGGGGAGCTGGCTTTAGCCTTGAAGGAGTTATTTCAGGCGGATAATGAAATTAAAATTATCGGAACAAGGCATGGGGAGAAGCGTTATGAAACACTGCTGACAAGAGAAGAGTTTCTCGTAGCGGAGGATATGGGCAGTTATTACCGAATTCCAGCAGATAAGAGGGAATTAAATTATGATAAATATTTTTATGAGGGTATAGAGATATTGGATACACAGGAGGAGTATAACTCTGATAATACCGTTCGTTTGTCGGTAGAAGAAATAAAAGAGAAGTTATTGCTATTAGATTATATTAAAGCGGAACTAACGAATCGACTGTCCTGATATTTAATAAATCAAAAGGGGCATTTTTAAGGATGGACATCAAACCTGAAAAAAGGGAGAGATTATATGAAGATATTAGTTACCGGTTCAAACGGATTTATCGGAAAAAATTTAATTGCTGCTTTGAGAATAGATAAAGAACTGCAAATTTTGGAATACAATCGGGAGACAGACCAGTCCTTGTTAGAAAAGTATTGCAGGGAGGCTGATATGGTATATCATCTTGCCGGCTGCAACCGTCCCAAAGAAGAAGAGGAATATGAACAAGTAAATGTGGGATTCACAAGAAAAATATTGGAGCTACTAAAAAAAGAAGGAAACTTCTGTCCCATAGTTTATACCTCCTCCATACAGGCGCTTTTAAATAATCCTTATGGGAGAAGCAAAAAGGCAGGAGAGGAGCTGTTTTTTAAATATGCAAGAGAGACCGGAGCAAAGGTCTATCTGTATCGTCTCCCTAACGTCTTTGGTAAGGGGTGCAGACCAAATTATAACAGCGTAATTGCTACCCTTTGCTATAATACAATAAATAATCTGCCTACAAGGATAGATGATAGTAAGCATTTGATGAGATTAGTTTATATTGATGATTTAGTTAATGATATGACGGGCTTCATTCATAGAAATGACAGGGATAACGGTTTTTGTGAAGTATCTCAGATCTATCATGCCACCCTTGGAAGGATTGTAGAACTAATTTACGACTTTAAGCAGGAATCAGTGAAGACGATCGATCTGTCCGATGAATTTACCAGTAAATTATACAACACTTATTTAAGCTACTTGCCAGAGCAGCGAGATAACTTCACAGGCGAAGGGGAAGGAATGTAGAGTAGTATGAAAAAATTAAAGATAATGACTGTGGTAGGCACAAGACCGGAGATCATTCGGTTATCCTGTGTGATTCATCGACTGGAAGCCACTGAGACGGTGAAACATATACTGGTTCATACCGGTCAAAATTATGACTATGAATTAAATCAGGTATTCTTCGCTGACTTGAATATAAAAAAGCCAGACTATTATTTAGATGCAGCAGGTATATCCTCAGCAGCAACAATCGGTACAATTCTAATCAACCTGGATCCGATCCTTGAGCAGGAACAGCCCGACGCGCTGCTGCTACTAGGGGATACCAATAGCTGTCTTTGCGCTATAGCAGCGAAGAAAAGAAAAATACCCATCTTTCATATGGAGGCGGGGAATCGTTGCTTTGACCAGAGGGTGCCGGAGGAGACTAATCGTAAATTAGTGGATCATCTTGCAGATATTAATCTGCCCTATAGTACCATTGCCAGGGAATATCTGCTCAGAGAAGGGATACCGGCAGATCGTATTATTAAGACAGGAAGCCCCATGTATGAAGTGATTCAGTCACATAGGGAAGAAATAGATCAGGTTGATGTCTTGGAGCGACTTAAGCTAAAGAAGGATGAATACTATATTGTTTCCTTTCATCGGGAAGAAAATATTAATTCGGAAGAGCATTTTAAGAACATTGTCAATACAATAAATGCGATTGCAACTATTTATCAAAAACCGGTTATTATCAGCACACATCCAAGAACAAGGCTGATGCTTGAACATAAGAAATTGGAAATTCATCCCTTAGTTATTGCCATGAAGCCCTTTGGTTTTTTCGATTATTGTAAGTTACAGCTAAATGCAAGGGCGGTGCTAAGTGATAGCGGAACGATTAGCGAGGAAGCTGGTATTCTAGGATTAAAGGCTGTTAATCTGAGAGAGGCTCATGAACGGATGGAAGCAATGGAGGAAGGAATTGTTATGATGACCGGAGTGAATACCTCCAGAGTACTACAAGCACTTTCAATTCTGGAGAACCAAAGAGAAGATTCCCTACGAAAGGTAAGTGATTATGAGGTGCCCAATGTATCGGAGAAAGTGGTAAGGATTATTCTTTCATATATCGATTATGTCAATCGAGTTGTATGGAACAAATGAAATGAGTAGGTTCATGGAAGTTAATCGATATTTCGATATATATTGAACAAAATGTCATAATAACGCATATTATGTAAGTAGAAATACTGTATGATTAGGTCATTGTAAACTTACATCTACTAATTTTTATATATTATTTCGTATTATCAATGAAAGGGGAATGTTTATGGAATTTTTAGATCTATTTCGGTATTTTTTAATTCTTATTGTTCCTGGATTAATAGGAGCACTTGTTTATAGTATCGTTGCATGTTTTCGTACTGAAATTAGTTTAGCAGTTGCACTGATTCTTGATTTCTTAACCTTTGTTATCATGATTATAGGCTTATTCTTCTGGCACGGTGTTACAACTATGGAATACCTAATATACGAATTCACCTGCTTAAGCTTTACGAGAAATTATGCTTTGTTGAGCTTATTAATTACGATTGTTCTTGCAGTAATCGGTGGAATTTTACGTAGAGTATTTTTCTGGATCAGGCGCTAAGCTGTTAGCGAGAGATAGAAGAATTCATAAAATAGCGGAGTCCGGTATACTTCCGGTCTCCGCTATTTCTATGATTTTATTGAATAAATATGGCATATGAAATTAGTATTACTTTGCAAATACCATATGGTCTATTTGCGCAGTCTGAGGCTTGGACCACAACCAATTATTTTTAGAGGTTTGATCGAAGTAGAAGATTGCTCCCCGGCTCGGATCACTGCCATAGATAGCTAACCTAGCTGCACGCCTTGATTCAGCGGAGGAAGGCTTATTAATCATTCCATTTTTCACTGGAGTGAACTGATAATAACTATCGAATTTTTGATAAATAACCTTTGAGATTGTGGGTGCCCAGTCACCGCTTTGAACGCGGTTAATTACCACAGCTCCGACAGCAATTTTAGCTTGCAGAGATTCACCGGATGCCTCGGCTTCAATCAATCTGGCCAGCAAATCTAACTCACCGCTGGAATATGGAATTACTGCATCAGCAATACGATAAGGTGAGACGCCTGGTAATATTATTTTTTCACCAGGATCAATGGAATTGCCAGTCTGATAATTAGCTCTCTTCAAATTGGATAGGGGTATGCCGTATCTTTTCGCTATAGTGAATAAGGAGTCACCACTTTTTACGGTATATTCATGAGCAGGGACAAAGATGACATCTTTAGGTGACAAACTATTTACTTCAAAATTATTACTTGCGCGGAGAGTGCTTACGCTGGTATTGAATAATTTGCTAAGGGAATAGAGTGAGTCGTTACTAGTTACGGTGTAATCAGCCGCTTTCACGGTTGACGCCTGGAAAGATAATAGTAAACTCATTGCGATCACTACTACCTTCTGTATTCGTTTCATAGAAACCTCCTTCTGTTAGATGAATCATTCAGTATCTTGGGCACAGTTCCAATTCTACCGTAAGTGAACGAATTATTCCATGGAGATTTACTGGTAAAGTAGATAAGGATTGAGAGTGCAGGTAAGAGTTAGTAATAATTAATAAAAGGATTTTAATGTTGAATAATTATATGTGCAATATACATAATCTTGCTATGGTATTAGGTCTTTGGAGCTCATGAAGATAAGCTTTTCTCTCATAGTAAAGAGAGTTGGGGGAACTGGAACGATAGAAGCGAAATTTGAGATTAGAGAATCGTAATTCTTGATAAGAATATCACTAATGATAAAAATGATAGCCCTAGGATGAATTCTTGGTTTTATATAGAGTCACCTTAGGGCTGATTTTGTTCTATTAGGCATTGAATAAGGTAGTAATACAATTTTGACAAATTTGTTGTTTGTAATTTAATAACGGAGCTGTCTGAAGCGGAACTCAGTAGCTTATGACTCTGAAGCGGAAGCACCAGTAGTCGACGAACCTGGATTCGAGCTGTCTAAAGCGGAATCGCCAGCAGTCGACGATTCTGAAATTGAGCTGTCAAGAGCGGAAACGCTAGCAGTTGACGATTCTGGAATCGGTTTATCTGAAGCAGAAGCGACAGTAGTTGACGATTCTGTAACGGAGCTGTCTGAAGTGGAAGCGACAGTGGTTGAGGATTCAGTAGCTTCTGAAACTGAATTTTTTGTAACGTTATTGTCCGTCGTTAAGGGGGGCACTGTTGATAGATCTGTTGTTGCAGGATCAATTATTTGAGTAGCTGAAGTTGTTTCTTTATCACCCGCTTCTATAGAATCAGGCACTTGAGTCTCCGTTATCATGGGTGTTGAGTTGTTCTCTTTTGAAGAAGTTGTAGTCTTATCAGAGACAGTTGATTTTGTCATTGCAGTAGTATTAGTCGTTATATCAAGTGAAGGGATATTACGAAACTTTTTATAGAGGTCAGCAAGTTTACTCCAACCATATAATGCTACATATGCTACTACAAACCCTGCTATAACATCAGCTACAATATAATACCAGACGATAGCTGTTCCACTATATGATATATAAGCAAAATATGAGATGAGAGTAAGTAATAATGATAATACGATAACTTGCAGGTTTAAGGGTATTTTCTTTAATATGGTCACACCCTTTATGACCTCTGTAATAATACTTACAATAAGTGCTAAAACACCGATTACCGTCAATATGCTAATGAAGGTACTAGCTGTAAAATCCATTGTCATTCCCCTTTCCACTGGTTTAAAAACCATATGTATAGAACGTAATATGTAATATGGATTAAGTTACTGTTATGTTTGTTTCAAATGAAATAATACATAATTAATATATGACAATATATAACATTGAGTTCGTCTAAAACATAGGAAACACCATCACGAACCTTCTTTTCGAATCATATAATGTTACAAACTATTAATTGAGGTTCATGATGGATATCTATGTGGTTCAGCCGGGTGATACAATTTTCACAGTGGCACAAAAGTTTAATGTTCCCTATCAACGATTAGTTAGAGACAATAATATATCATCAGAATATTTAATTAACGTTGGACAAATCTTGATTATAACAAAGCCGGAACAAGTATATATCGTGCAGAATGGGGATACCTTACTAAGCATTGCAGCAGCTCATGATGTGTCGGTATTACAGCTATTGCAAAATAATCCTCATTTATTAGATAGTGACTACTTAGATATTGGGGAAGAGCTAATTATTCATTTTAAAAAACATGATAGACAGATAGAAGTAAATGCATTTTCATTTTCTTATTTAAAAATGGAAGACTTACAAAAAAATTTACTTTTTATCACCTATCTTACAATTGCCGACTATAGATTAACGGTTCAAGGCGATATTATAGAACCGAATGATACATCAATTATTAGTATGGCAAAAGAATATGGTGTAGCTCCAATTATGATGCTATCAACACTTACAGAGCAAGGAAGAGGAAGCTTTGGGATTTCACATAAAATCTTCAATGACATAGAGATGCAAAATAAAGTAATAGGAAATGTATTGCAGATATTAAGAAAAAAACAGCTTTATGGAGTTAATTTTGGATTTCAGTATATTATACCTGAAGATTTACAAAACTATGTTGATTTTATAGCAAGGGCAAAGGAATTACTAAGTACGGAAGGATTTCAGGTATGGGTTACCTTAATGCCTAAAACCTTTGGTTATAAAAAAGATGATACGGAAGTAAATCCATATATCGTTCAAGTGGGACAGATTGCTGATGCTGTAATTCTGCTCTCTTATCAATGGACGGTTGCTTATATTCCTAATGTGGAGCAGACTACAATTCCATATATTAAGAGCTATACAGATTATGTACTTAAGCAAATACCTGCTGAAAAAATTCTGATCGGATACACTAGAATTGCATATGATTGGGAATTACCCTATGTGGAAGGGGAATCTCCGGTAACGACTTTAGCTAATTATGAGGCGTTGAGATTAGCAAACCAAATTGGTACAAATCTGGGGTTTGATGAATACTACATGACGCCCTACTATTATTATGAACGTGATGGGATAGAACATTTTGTATGGTTTAAGGACGCAAGATCCTTAACAGCCTTGCTCAACATTGTTGTAGAATATAATCTTAAGGGATTAAGTATATGGAATGTCATGGAGTATACGCCTCAGCTTGGGGTTACATTGAATGCCCAATATAATACACCTAAATTTTATAATGTAACAACTAACTTTTTTGAGTAGGAAATCGGGTCTTATGTTGTTAAATCTTATTGAATTACTGTAGTGATTAATCAGCAAATAATTAGGCAGACTTTTAAATCACGTCAACCCCAGCATCGCATTGAATTAGAGATTAATTGTATTTAGCTCGATATTCGCTTGTTGTCATTTATGTAACATTTTTAAATTCTCTGCAAAAATGACTCTGAGAAGAAAAACCAAGGTAGATTGCGATTAAAGATATACTTTTATCAGAATAAGCTAATAGATGTTTTGTTTCAGATATTTTAACAATTTGAACATAATCTTTCAGGGTAACACCAGCTACTTTTTTGAAACGGGTAGAAAAATAGCTGCGGCATACAAATAAGGATCTTGCAATATCCTCAGCCTTAATAACCTCGGACAGATGTTGGCGAATGTAATGTGTCACTTCGGAAACGAGGTTTGTTTTGGATATAACGGATTTTGGAAACAAGGTTTGTATAGTGTAAAATTATATTGAACTGTAGATTGATAAGTTGCTCATAATCATGGAGCAGTTCACACGTCCGAATCAGGAATTGAAAGGGTTTGAACGAATAGAGCTAGCTTCAGGGGAAATCAGAGAAGCTTCGTTTGAATTAGATGACCGTTCCTTTGCTATATGGAAGAAGGACTGGATTGTTCTATCTGGAGAATACTAACTTCGGCTATGACTGTCCGCTTCGTGCTACCATTATTAACGCTGGTGGAATACTAACAGATTCCATAGCAAAAGGACTTTTAGAGATGGCAAATGGGCATTATATCCGTGGTATGAAAGCGATGTTGAAGAAATAATGGACTTTAGTTTTTTTTTTACTTTTTATGAGGAAATTATTAAGTCATAAATTATTTAATATCATTCTCATTTAAAAATATGCTTGCAATGGTAAACATTTAGGAATAATATATTGAATATATAATCAATGAATATAAATTCAATAAACAGAGATCTAATAAAATCAGTGTGCGCAAAGAACAGAAACGGACTGGAAGAAATGAAATAGACATTTGTCTATACGAAAAAATAGTATAATCAGCGAAGTTAGATATCGTGTGATAGGAGGATTCTTATGTTAATTGATATTCACGCCCATGCGGCAGGCAATTATAGCACAATAGATTCAATCAAAAATATGGCTAAAAAATATGATATAGAGAAAATTGTATTATGCACAAGCCCTAAGAATATCCAAAATCAGGAGCCACCGAGTATGCCTTTTAAACAGAAGCCAGACAGCATTTTTATGATGAATCGGATGAACCGAATGGCTTATAAACATTTTTTAAAAGATAACGGCGATGGCAATCAATTTGTCTTTGAATTGAAAAATCAGCTCCCTGAGCTAATTATACAATTTCTCTGGGTAAACCCGCTCGATACCGTTAACATGGATAAGATAGAAAATATTATCCGTACATATCAACCCAAGGGAATCAAACTACATCAGGCATGGAATCCATTTAAGATTGACGGTATAGAATTTAAAAATCTGGTGGATATTGCCACTTCACATAAATTGCCTGTTTTCATTCATTTATATTCTAAAAAGGAAGTCCTGAAGTTGCTAAGGTTTATAAAGGAAAACCCTAAGGCCAAATTTATAATCGGACATTTGACCGGTACAGACCTTTTCAGTAAAAGCGGCGTAAACCTAAAAAATATTTACTTCGATACTTCAAGCTCTAAGAGGATTCAGGGCAGTGATATAAAGCAGGCAATCGACGCTTTTGGGTATGAACATATCGTTTTCGGTACGGATACACCTTATGCAAGTATTGACGAACAGATTAACAGAATTGAACAGTTAAATCTATCTGATAAAATAAAAGAGCATATTTATAGTCTTAATGCAAGAAATATTTTAGCTTTAGAAAAATAGAAGGTTGGTGTAACCTGTTGCCAAGAAACATCGAATTTCATTGTAATGGACTTTATTTTAATTTGTACTTTTAAAAGTTGGTGAATAATTGTTATATTTTGATTCATTGGATTTATAAATCTGATTAGATTATAATGGAACAATATGGATAAATGTGTTAATATTACTTTACTAGTATATTAGATCTTAGAAAATAGTTATATATAGAATTAATTCAACTATAATTCGTTATTGGTTTAACTTTGAACTTCAGTTTTTTGAGAGATATAGTGAATATGGGATATATTGCAATTGATTTTTACGATGGAAGCATTATGTATGATAGAATACATAAAATTACATCTATATGTGATATAGATTTCTTTAGAAAAAGCCCAAGTATTAATGATATGGGACAAATGTCGAATTTGTATAGAAAAGCATTAAAATTATAAAATTATAAGGAATTTATAACTGGTTCTATGTTAAATGAGCCACTTATCATCGGCATGATAGGTGGCTTTAATTGCAATTGAGAATAATTTTAAAAAATAGTTTAAATATAATATAAAAAATGGTTTTATAAAATAAAATTTCTACATTTAATGAAAATAAAGTACTACATTTTATGTTACATATTTAGCATGTTAGCTTATTCCTTTCGCAATTTAACAACTTTAGCAGCACTACGTCGGCGGCTGTCCTCAATCGCTGCGTAGTGTTTCTTTGTAGTATTAACATCCTTATGCCCAAGAACATCGGCAACTAAATAGATGTCACCGGTTTCGCGGTACAAGGTAGTGCCATAAGTACTACGTAGCTTATGGGGGGTAATTGTCTTCAGCTTTGTTACGGTTGAGGCATATTTCTTTACCAGGTTTTCTACGGAGCGGACATTGATTCGTTTCAGCTGCATTGAAAGAAAGAGGGCGTTGGTATGACCTTCACAAGGAATTATTTTATTTCGTTCTATCAGATAATCTTTAAGTGCCGCCTCCACTTCTTCGCCAAAATATATGATGACCTCATACCCACCCTTACGGCGAATCTTTAGTCCGTTATTTTCAAAATCAATATCGTTTAAATCTAATCCCACACACTCAGACACTCGAATACCGGTACCAAGAAGAAGAGTAATTAGTGCCAGATCACGGATTCTGGTCTTTTCATGAAATTTCTTCTGAGTCTTGGTCATATTCTGTGCATGTTCAACTTCATCCAGTAACCGGACAACTTCATCCACATCCAGACGGACAATGGCCTTTTCATGCAGTTTTGGGACATTAATTAAGGCAGCAGGATTCGTTTGAATCATTTCCTTTTTAAAATAATAACTGTAGAAGCTGCGAAGTGATACCAACTTGCGCTTTTTGCCATTTTCAGCGTTTAGCCGTTCCTTTGTCTCTGACCTGTAATAAGATAGGTAGTCCAGGTATTCCTCGATATCAATTGCATGAATCTGATCTAGAATATCAATTTTAATATCTGGGATTTCTATGTTTTTTAAGGTTGGATTTGATTTTTTTAAGAACTCAAAAAAGATTCCCAAATCATAAGCATAAGCGATTCTAGTCCTGGATGAAGTGGTGGGTTCAATACCACGGAAAAAATCCTTACAAAAACGTGGTAAAGATTCCAATAATTTTCTGAGTTTTTCAGTGTTATCTATATTAATCTGATCATGATAATTACGTTCGTTCATTCTGCTATCCCCTTATCCAACTTTAAATCAATATTTCATCTGACATTATAGCATAGGGGATGAGGAATGAAAACCCACCCAAATTGTGAAAATAGTGTAAAATAATACAAAATAAGATTAAAATCACTTATTCTACTATAGTAGTGAGAAACTGTTGCAAATTTGAATTATGATCTACAAGTATAGAATGAGTGTGAATGAGGGAATATGCCGATAAAAGTCGAACAAAAGGGAAATAGAGGCTAAAGCCCATGTCGAATTGATAGCATTATTTCGTAATAAAATATAGACAATGTGAATTGTGACACAATTTTAACATTTCTGTATTTTATTGTAATGAATGACAAAAGTAACCATTGGAGTTACATTTTACATTTTTGATACGAATTGGGTTACTCAGTCAACTTGTTTAGCAACTGTTAACGAATGAAACCGGATTTAGGAGGCTTGATTGGAGGTGCAATTACTCTTTGATCCATTAGTAACCGAAGGAAAGGACCAGGACAGGAGGTATAACACTGGGATGAGTTTTACAATGAAACGAATATATTTAATGTGTAGCAATTTAAGAATCAACCAAGTACAGAGGATAATAATGGGCTGTATGATTATTGCAGCTATTTTCCTGGCAGGCTTTTCTGGCACAACCGTAGAAGCAGCCTCAGGAATTAAAATATATGATTATGTGGCAGCAAAGACAACAACGTATACAGGAGTTCAACCTAAGGTAACTTATAATGGGACAACCGTTGGTAGTAGCTCTACTCCAGGAATTTTAGTAAATGGATATGCTTTAGTACCCTACGAGGACGTGTTTCAAAATTCAAAGCTTGCAGCGAAGTGTAGCTATAATGAGAAAAAGAATACTGTTACAATTGAAAAGTATGGCAAAACGATCGTGATGACTATTGGAAGTAAGAAGGCTACCGTAAATGGATCAGCGGTTACTTTGCCAGTGGCTCCGGTGAAATTAAAATATGTGACCGCAGGTAAAACTAAGATTTTATTACCCTCCAGATATATTGCAGAAACATTGGGACTTACCTATTCCTGGGATAGTAAAACAAGTGTAATTGCAATAAAAAAGAATACCCTTACCTTGTCTTATAACGGAGGAGCAAAGTTCGAATATTCCAGTACCAGAGGAGCAGTTACGATAGATGGTTCGAAGGTTAGTCTTGGTTATATGCCGAGCATTATCTCAAATAATACAGCCATGCTTCAAGCTAAGAAGGTATTTGCAGATTCAAAAATTGCTGCGGACTATAGCTATAACACGGCTACAAAGAAAATTACCTTAAAAAAGGGAAGTCAGACGCTGGTCATGACGATTGGCAGTAAAAAGGCTACATTAAATAATAAGTCTATTCAGCTAAGTGCTGCCCCCATACTTGTTACAAACCATGAGAATAACGTAACCTATGTTATGGTTCCCGGTTCGGTTACCGCGACTTCCCTAGGTTATCAATATCAATGGAACAGTTCCACTAAGACATCGATTATCACCACAAAAAAGAATAGTAATGGTTCAAATACTTCAGCACCAGAGCTTGGAGACAGTGATATAGTCATTGAGACAGGAACAATTCTTAGTCAATGGCTCGGTACAGAGGCTTTATACAAAAAGTCCTCTGGAGTACAGGAGCTTAGTGCATCAAACAGTAATGCTACAGGAATCATTGAATCCGTAGTTCGTGATTCGGATAATGTTAAGATGAATTGTGAGACCTACAAAATATCAGCGACTCAGCCTTTTGGTAAGGTGAATTCAAAGAGCCTTGGTAATACAATCATCCTTACAGCGGAGAATATTAGCTGCATTAGTCAGAGCTATCAGATATACGGTGTATCCGGAAGCCTTGTAAATACCATTACGACCTCAGCCACGCAGAGCACTGAATCTACAATTGTAATTGATACAATATTCAGTGACTATGATTATGATTTAACCTTATCGGAGGATCGAAAGAACTTATATGTGACCGTGTACACCAATGCGTTAATTAAGGCAACAGTCGGAGTTAACACAGCAGGTGATTATCTAACACTGGAAGGCATAAGAGCTCCAAAAGTAAATGTATCCGAGCAGACAAACCAGATCACTCTCGAGTTACCGGGTGTCGCAAATAGTTTAGGAGACATTTTCACTCCTACCAGTGGGACGCAGTTCATGACCCAGCTTACCTTTACCTATAGTAATAATAAAACTCAGATCATAATATCCTTAATGGAAGGCTATGTCTATTACTTCCTGGAAAGCGGCAATTCCTATACGATATCCTTCCAGAAACAGAAGGTATCCTCCGGCTCCGAGGGTTCAGCATCAGAAATACCGATAGTAGGAGATCCAAGCTCTTTTGAAATCGTAATTCCAAGGCCGGAAGGACTTACAGCAGATATGGTTTCTGATGAGGATTATTACCTTAGTAAGTATTTCGTCATTAGGCTATCCGGAGATTATAAGGAGTTCTATAACGTTAACAGCATAGTAAATACCGCTAGTAAGGTGAAATCAGTAACAGTATCCGTTAAAAACAATGTTACAGAGATTAAAGTAACTACCAGTGCCATACAGGGATATGAACTCGCCTGTGATGATAAAAACATCTATGTTAATGTCCAAAACCCAAATGAGATCTATGATAATATTGTGGTACTTGATCCGGGTCATGGCGGTGGTGCAGTTGGTGCACAGTATTATGGAACCTATGAAAAGGATGTTAATTTTAAAATCCTATATACGATTGGGAAACAATATTTTGATAGTGATACCACCAAAATAAAGGCTTATTACACAAGAACAGGTGATAATGATCTTACGCTGAGCGAAAGAGCTGCATTTGTGAAACAGGTAGGAGCAGATCTATTCGTCAGTCTACATATGAATGCATCTGAGGTATCCTCCGTCAGTGGAACAGAGGTTTATTATTCTAAGAGTAATAATTCGGCTAATAGTGCTGGCTTAACAAGCCAAACATTGGCTTCCATGTTCCTGACTAATTTGGTTTCAGATCTGGGAACCACGAAACGTAGTGTGAAATCTGCGAATTATACTGTTATTTATAAAAATACAGTGCCTGCTGTTCTAATTGAGCTAGGCTTTCTCTCCAATAAGTCAGAGCATGACAAATTAACAAATGAGGCTTTCCAGACACAGGCAGCAGAAACAATATACGAAACACTACTTCAGGTGTTTGAAAAATATCCAAGCTAAGATTTCGTTTATTGTTTAAAGAAATTTTGAATAATAAGCCGGGGCAGATTGGTATAGAATACAATTAGAAGTATATGTTAAAGTAATTACCGAAATTCATTGATACATGAAAGGATTATTTTATATGTGGATTCTATTAGCATTTGGCTCGGCATTATTTGCCGGTATGACAGCAATCTTATCAAAGAATGGTATTCGCAATACGGATTCAAATGTTGCTACAGCACTTCGTACCGTGGTTGTCGTGATCTTTTCCTGGCTTATGGTATTCATTGTAGGATCTGTGGACACTATTACACTGATCAGTGGTAAAACCCTCATCTTTTTAATCTTATCCGGTTTAGCTACAGGGGCTTCCTGGTTGTTCTACTTTAAAGCACTGCAGCTAGGAGATGTTAATAAGGTTACACCAATAGATAAATCAAGTACAATATTAACTATGCTGTTAGCCTTTCTATTTCTGGGAGAGGATTTGACGGCCATCAAAGCAATCGCTGTGATTTTGATTGGTATCGGAACCTATCTGATGATTCAGAAAAAAGACCTTCAGGTACAGGCGAACAAGAACAACCGGTGGTTTATCTATGCTTGCTTGTCTGCCTTATTTGCAAGTCTTACATCAATCCTTGGAAAGGTGGGGATTGAGGGGGTAGAATCAAATCTTGGTACTGCAATTCGAACGGTGGTAGTACTCGTTATGGCATGGATTATGGTATTTGTCACAAAGAAGCAGCATACTATTCGAACCATTGATCGGAGAAGTTGGATTTTCCTTATATTATCCGGCTTTGCAACGGGAGGATCCTGGTTATGCTATTATAGTGCTTTGAAAGATGGGCTTGCCAGTGTAGTTGTTCCCATCGATAAGCTAAGTATTGTAATAACCATTGCGTTTTCATATGTGTTTTTAAAGGAAAAGCTGACCAAGAAAGCTTTTTTAGGGCTAGTTTTAATTGTTGCGGGGACATTGTCTTTATTAATAAAATAATAAACCTAAAAATAGGTAATTGCGCAGGTAATAGCAATTACCTATTTTTTCAATGATCTATAAGTTAGCAATGATCTATAAGTTAGCAATGATCTATTAGTTAGCAATGATCTATAAGTTAGCAATGATCTATAAGTTAATAATGATCTTTTAGTTCACAAGTACCTTTTAGCTCTAATTACCATTCGTTTACATAGATTCACCTGATGAAGTTTAAGAAATAAGGAATAAGTCTATAATAGTTGCTGAGAAGATGTATTTGTTCATAAAAAATAACAATTTTTTTGTCAAGATCTTGAAAATAGCGTGTAGTGATAATATACTGTGTGTAGCAGATTTTTTATGACAAAATTTTATCTATCTCTACCATTATTTTATACGACATCTTCAGGAGAAATTTGAATGAAAATATTCGAAATAGATACGGAAAATAAATTGATCATCAAGTTTAATCATAGCGATAAAGACTACAGCCTTTTTGTCAGTCTTCTTGCAAAGAGTAGTCAATACATAGTGATACCTTCCATCTTAAAGAATAATCAAGTAGTAGATCCAGCACTATTAAAGGACGCTGAAATTATTTATACGGTAAAGGAAGGGGTCTTTCGGTTTCCAATCAGCAAATTGCAGCCTGAAGTATTTAAAGGTATGAGGGTTTATTATACATACTCTGAGACCGATGTTGTTGTTGAAAATCGCAGAGATGCATACCGGGTATTTATCGGAGAAATAGTGACTGCTGCCATCACGAATCAAAATGGTAAAAAGAAAAATGTAGAATGTATTCTGAAGGATCTGAGTGTAACCGGTATGGGAGTTATATCGAAGGTAGAGTTTGAGCTAGGCACGATGATGCAAATAATATTTAACTTTGAAGGGGTTAATTTTCTTTTGGTAGGTGAAATCATAAGAAAAGAGAAGATAAATAGATTTAGAGCCTTTTCCTATGGAGTTAAATTTACGAATCCTAACTATGGAATCAATCGGATTCTCATGATAAAGCAGATACGAAGTAAAAAGGTAGATGCCGAATACAATGAATAAGATGACTAAAAATCAAGAAATAGGAATAAATGGTCTGTTACGGGAGGTTATGGTAAGTGACTAATTCATTAAAGCTTTTTGAGAGTTCCACCGCTCAGTGGTTTCAATCGAGCATAGGAAAGCCTACGCCAGTTCAGGAGGAAGCTTGGCCCGCAATTGCCAAAGGTGGACATGTTCTGGTATCAGCTCCGACTGGTACCGGTAAGACCCTATCTGCATTTTTGGTATTTATTGATCAACTGATGGCTCAGGCAAAAGAGGGAAACTTAAAAGAGGAGCTTCAAGTCATCTATGTATCACCGCTAAAGTCTCTAGCAGGTGATATTCGAGAGAATTTACGTCGGCCATTAAATGGAATTCTGGACAATGAGCGAATAAATAACGCAGAGACAACAATTACACCCTTTGACCTTAAGATAGCGATTCGTACTGGTGATACCACACAGAAGGAGCGGAGAAGCATGATAAAAAATCCGCCTCATATTCTGATCACTACTCCGGAATCGCTCTTTTTAATGCTTACCAGCAGATCCGGACAAGGTATTCTCCATACGGCAAAGGCAATTATTATTGACGAGTTACATGCATTGATTGATTCTAAGCGAGGTGCTCACTTAATGCTTTCGATCGCCAGACTTGATAAGCTTTGTGGACGTCCCTTGCAAAGAATCGGTTTATCAGCTACCCTGGAGCCCCTGGAACTGGCGGCAAGCTATCTATCTCCGGAGCAAGTGATAATTGTGGCACCAAAGATGAAAAAACAGGTGGATTTGAAAATAACAAGTCCTTGGCCGGATTATCAGATGACACAAAAGGACTCTCTTTGGCAGGAGCTTTCCAGAACCGTATACGAACATTGCAGGGGGCTTCGAAGTGTAATTGCATTTGTGGAGGGCAGAGCCTATGCGGAAAAGCTTGCCTATTATGTGAATTTACTAGGAGGAGAAGGTTTTGCAAGAACGCATCATGGGAGCTTATCAAAGGAGCAGCGTCATGAGGTTGAGGAGGCTTTACGAGAAGGAAGGTTAAGACTCCTATGTGCTACCTCCTCTATGGAACTTGGCATAGATGTGGGAGATATTGACCAAGTGTTTCAAATTGGATGCCCAAAGTCTGTATCCAGTACCATGCAGAGGTTAGGCCGGGCAGGGCATAATCCAGGACGAACCAGTATCATGCATATCTTTCCCCGTACCGCTTCGGAAGGGCTTTACTGCGGCTTGACGGCTGAAGCGGTAAGAATAGGCGGTGTAGAGCATATGCGTCCACCACGTCAATGTCTTGATATACTTGCCCAGCATCTGGTATCGATGGCTTCCGGGGATGGATATTCTTTGGATGAAGTCATGGAGATCTTGCCAAGAGCCTATCCATTCATGGAAATAAACAGGGAAGATGTAAAAGAAGTTCTTTGTATGCTAGCCGGGGACTATGAGCATGATCGCAATATTCCGGTTCGTCCTAGAGTACTCTATGACAGGATTCATGAACGGGTAGAGGGTGACACCTATAGTAGAATGCTGGCTGTCTCGGCAGCAGGAACAATACCGGATAAAGGATTATTTGCAGTAAAGACGGAGAGCGGTGTTAAACTTGGTGAATTGGATGAAGAATTTGTTTTTGAGCAAAGGGAAGGAACGAAATTCTTGCTTGGAAGCTTTGCGTGGCAGATTATTAAGATTCAAAAGGACTCAGTGCTGGTTAAGCGAGCCTCTATTTATGGAGCTAGAACCCCCTTTTATAAAGCCGAAATAACTGGACGTCGGATTCAGACGGGAGTTGCTTTTGGAAAGCTATTAGGAAAGCTGAATCAGGCATACGAGGAGGATGAGCTTACCAAGGAGCTGAAAAACCTGGGTCTGGATGATAAGACAACTAGGGATGCAGAGAATTTCCTAAAAAAGCAGATAGAGGCAACGGGAATCTTACCGAATGATCATACAATTGTCATAGAGCATTTTTGTGATGAGACCGGAAGTCATCAGTTAATGGTTCATTCCGTTTTTGGTCGACAGGTAAATGCACCTCTAGCGCTTTTGGCTAGAGAAGCTGCAAAAAAGCATCTACGAACGAATATCAGTTGTTTTGATGATGATGACGGCTTCTTATTGTTTCCTTATGGAGATGGAGTGCAAGGTGGGCAAATGGAAATCCCCAGTGGGATTTTGGAAGAGATAAAACCGAACATGGCACGACAGATACTTAAGGCTATCCTTCCATCTACGCCAGTATTTAATATGACCTTCCGTTACAATGCAGGACATGCCTTAATGATGGGAGTCAAAAAATCGGGACGTCAGCCTCTATGGATACAGAGATTAAGAGGCGCACAGATGCTAGATACCTTAATCCAATATCAAAATCATCCATTGATCCGGGAGACAAAACGAGAGTGTCTGGAGGACATATGGGATCTAAAGGGTGTAGAATATGTAATTCAAGGTATCCAGTCCGGAACAATTAGTATCCGGGAAGTATACTTAGAAAAGCCTTCCCCGATGTCGCTGCCGCTGAGGCATCAGATAGAAGCAACGATGATGTACGAATATTCACCTACCACAATGGGCGTTCAGGTTGCAACAGAAGAAGCTTTAGATAAAGTCTTAGATAAAGACCAGATGATCGCTCCAACACCGGAGCAGCTGGCTCTTGTAACGGAGCGTAGAAAGCTGCCTGAGGATGAGAAGCAGCTCCATAGCCTCCTTATGATAGAGGGAGATCTGATCGCCGGAGAGCTTCCGGTACCCATTGAGTGGCTGGAGCTCTTAGCACACAAAGGTCAGGCAAAGTATATTGAGCCAGGACTTTGGATTGCGGCAGAACAGGAGGATAAATATAATACTGCTCTGGATCAATTGAATAGAGATGCCCGATTGCAAATAGTTCTTCGTCTGCTTCGTTATCGTGGTGCTTGGTCTGTGGAGCAGCTGGCTGAGCGTTATCTTTGGTCAGAGGAGCATGCCAATGACCTACTGCAGGAACTGAAAGAGCAAGGGACAGTTATGGAAAGTGATGGAATGTATTATCACACAGAGCTGTACTCCAGGGCGGTTAAGGAAACGATCAAAGACCGAAGAAGACAGATAAAAACTCGGCCATCCGAGTGCTACGCCGCTCTTTTAACCGGTCGTTTACAGTTTTTCGCGCCACCCAGCGAGCAGTTAGAGACGGTACTAAAGCTTTATTGTAATCAGCCGTTTGCACCACAGTTTTGGGAGAGTATCATATTACCAAGAAGGGTAACTGCTTATCGGCCAGATTTATTGGAAACGGTTTTGTCTCAGGGAAATCTGATCTGGAATATAACCGAAGAGCATGAGCTTTGCTTCCACCGTTATGAAGATATTGATTGGGAAGCAGATATGACAGGGGTTCTGAATCGTTTAGAAGGAAATCAGAGGATTTTATACGAGGCTTTACTAAAAAGAGGAGCCAGTTTTATGCAGAGACTTTCTGGCTTAATCGAGAGTGATTCTCCCTATAATACCTTAATTGACTTGGCAGAAAATGGGTTAATCTGTGCGGATAGCTTTTTACCTGTACGTCAATGGATGAATAAAGAACAGCTTAACAAAACTAGTGTTCGACATAAAGTCACAGCAAGAGCAAAGGCACTTACCACTGGCCGTTTTGAGATTACCAGACCATTAAAACCCTTATCTGTGGATGAGCAACTGGAGCGGATATTTGACCGTGTCATCATACTAAGTAGAGAAACCTTGCAGGGTCAGGGAATATCCTGGGCAGCAGCTCTGGAGACTCTGAGGGTATGGGAATATACTGGCAGAGTACGCCGAGGGTATTTTATAGAAGGGCTATCTGGAATACAATTTATTAGAGACAAGGATTTTGCACGGATCATGAAAGAATTAGAAGAACCAAATAACGAAATTCACTGGTTATCTGCAGTTGATCCAGCGCAAGCCTGGGGAAAATACTTTCCACATATGCAGGACAGAGCCTTCCTTCATGTGATTGGTACAGTGGTGGCACTTCGGGAAGGAAGACCGGTGGCAGTGTTGGAACGACAGGGTAAAGTGCTTCGTGTATTTGAACAGGAGTATATAGAGGAGGTTATGGGGGCATTTACCCATGATTTTAATAAAAAAAGAATATTCAATTCCCAAAATCGATTAGTAATAAAGCAGTATCCAAGGGATGCGGAAGAAGCACTGGTAAAGGCAGGCTTTATCCGAGAGTTACAAGACTATGCACTTTATCGATAATTAAGAAGGTTAGTATCGTAGTCATATTACTTATGATGAAATATTTGTTCTGATTTCAAATTTTATAGTACAAATTCCTTTATTTACCAATTCCTAACCATGTAGTATAATATAGTGAGAAAGCGAGAAGCTTTAGGATAGCATGATAATAGGAGGTATGTGGTGAAAAAGGTAATCTGTATTATTCTTATGATAGCACTTGTACTAACCTCTACAGCTACAGTAGAGGCGAAGGAGCACAAGAATAGGCACAATCATCATAATGATATACAAAACACGAAAGATAGATCTGAAAAAAATGTATTTAAATTAAAGGATACTCAAAGGATAAGCTATAAAAAGTACGTTCTGCCAGTGAAACCAATCACAAAAGGAATGGGTGCCGAGGTTTCTTATAGATCTTCCACCGGAGAAGTAAAGATAGTAAAGGGAGATGTAACAATCGTAATCAATTTTAAAAAGCAAACTGTTACTGTGAACGGAGTCGTGGATAATAACTCAGGGATATTTACTTCCAAAGAAAGTAAAAGAACGATAGTACTTATCAAGTATATTGCAAAGCTATTAGGTGCTATTGTTGACCAGGATGATGATGATATTATTGTCACAGTTCCTGGGCTGAATGCACCATCCAACATACTAGTCACTACAGTTGGGACTGTGGTTAAGAATAACACATTAAATAGTACAACACAGTATATAACAGTAACAGCAAAGATTACGCCCGGGCAGGCAGCCGGTGGCAGAGCAGAACTCTATGTAGGTTCTAAGTTAGTTGCTATGGATACAACGATCTCGACAAATGATAATTACGTTATTTTTTCCACTTCTGATGGTTCACCAACCAATGAGGAGTTGCGGTCTATCATACCTAACGGCGGACTGGTGACGATAAGACTGTATAATGCTAATAATGTTTCTGTAACTAGCAGCAAAGACAATCCAACGCTTTTAGTTGATTATAGTGCACCAGCCATAGGCAATATCCTCTCAGCAAATTATGATTCAGGCAGCGGACAGCTAACGATTAACGTAACCGGAGCAACAGCAAACGGAGATCTCGTGGATGTTACAAAGTTGTCCCTGATGGATACTGTTACAGGAAGGTCATATCAGTTGACAAATGCATCAAAGACTGGATCTACGGGCACGGTCGTAAATGGAAATCAATTGGTGGTGACTGTTGGATCAGTCGATAAACTTGGTATTGCAGGGATTGGATCAGGTACACTCTATCTAACCGTTGCTCCCGGAGCCTTATTATCAGATACGGCAGGTAATTTATCAATTGCAGCTACAGTACCGGTTACCCTACCGATAACTTATCAATATGCCTTAAGTGCTCCAACCAATGTAACGGTAACTCCAATAGGAACAGTTACATTGCAAAATACCTTAAATACATCAACAATCTTTATGAATGCTTCTGCTAAAATCACTCCTGGTCAAGCAACCGGAGGGCGTGCAGAGTTGTATGTCGGAACTGTTTTGGTAGCATATGATAATTCCATTTTAGCAACAGATGATTATGTAACCTTTACGACCTCAGATTATGCGCCCACCAATGCTAAGCTTCAGGCAGCGGTTCCGGTTGGCGGTGTAGTTACAGTAAAACTATATAGTGCAGATGGAAAATCTGCAGTCAGCTCAGTTGGAAATCCGACGCTCACCGTGGACTATATTGCACCGACGCTCACTGGGATTACATCGGCCATCTATGACCGGAAGAACAATTTTGTTTATCTAAATGTCACAGGTGTTAGTGCTATTGGTGATATCCTTGATGTAACAAAGCTGGTATTTTATGATGCCTCGACAAATAAAAGCTATCAGCTTACCAATGCATCAGGTTCCGGCTCAAAGGGTACTGTGAATAATCCATATACGATTACGATTAATCTTGGAAGTTCGGATCGTTTTGGGTTATATGGATTCGGAGAGACGGCCGTTTATCTGACGGTGAATGGAGGAGCTCTATTAAAGGATGCAGCTGGTAACGAGGCTAACTATTATCCAGCTACTGCTCAGATGCCAGTAACAGTTATCAAATAAAGAAATATGCAAGTGTTCAAACCTTAAGTGAGTGTTCAATTGTTAAATATTTTGCCGCTTTAAATCGAGCCATTTGATAAAACCTGAATTGTTATTAATATGACATACTATGATATATCTGCTTTTTTAGCTAAGGCTTCTAGAGCAGATATATTTTTTATGAGATAATGTCCTCTCGTACTTCCAGGCTCGAAAAGGCCTTCTTTGGCCATTTGCTGAACTACCCGTAATAATTGGCGGTAGCTGCAGTGTAAATGAAAACTGATTCTTTTCAGTTCTTTTATCGTATCCTGCTCCTTATAGCTAAAAGCAAGCAGATAGGAAGCGAGTCTTATTTCAACAGGGCAGAGTTCCTTCTGCATTTTCAGAGTATCAATTTGCATTAATTTCTGAGCCTGAAGCTTGTTTAAGTAACGTTGAAATACAAGATCCTGATCCAGATAAGTTTTATTGAAGGACAAGGGAAGTTCAATACAAAATACATCTGTTAAGGCTTCTACATCAGCAGTTGCAGGGCATTCTAAGATATATTCAACATCACCGATAAGAGCAAAGTCCTGGTAAAGAGTCAGATGATGATATTCTCCGTTTTTTCCAGTGGTGCTAAGTTTTATCTGCCCTTGTACCAAGAAGATAAGATTTTTAAGAAAGGAATCATACCGATAAAGAAATTCTCCCTTTTTATAATAGGTTAAATTTTTAGAAAGATCATCCCAGGATGATAGGTGATTTAGGATATTATGCATGTCTATAAAAGATTGATATAATGGATGATTTTTAACTGTTTTCATAATAGACTCCTGTAAATGAATGTTGTAGGAAGTGACACTGTCACTTCATTATTTCTAATGAAAAGTATAATTTAAATATGGGGTTAAGTAAATCCTTCCTAGAAGATTTCATTCGTGATTAAGGTGATGTGGAAAAGAAAAATCCGAGATCAGTAGGAATGGAGAAATCAGAGATCATGATATATGAAAAATCCGAGATCAAGATAATGTGAGAAGGAAATAATCAAAGGTCAAGATAATGGGAAAAAGAAGTTGCCCTCTGAGTTAGGGTAGTTGTCACCCACCTCTCATACTGGTATGATAGGTACCAGAGAAGGACAGGTGACAGAGATGAGCTTTTACAAATACCCAAAAGAAATGAAGGCTGCAGTGGTTGCACG
>JAEWIZ010000035.1 GCA_023386815.1 Bacillota bacterium | reverse complement strand
TTTTTGGATACCTCCTATGTAATTTTTGTGGTTGGCAAACCCACAATCATTATAACATGGGAGGTTTTTTACTTGAAGCTAAAGCTAGCTGGGGACACACCGGCATAGCCGGTGGTTTATTTTTATTGCGAAACAAAAAAATGGCGTAAAAGTCGTTAACTTTCACGCCATTAATTATAGCTCTTTTCCTTCTATTTCGCATTCAAAATCCGTATTATGCAAATGACCCGCACAATAAAACTTATATCGTAATATCCCACGCAAAACCTCATCCTTAGGAAGTAATGTTTGTTGCATTATCAATTCATTTTCACTTTCTCATTTTAATGCTTATTCCGACCATATAATTTTCTGAGATTCTCCAAAAAATATTCCTCATTCTGTGCTCCAGATAAGGCATATGTTCCATCAATGATAAAATGCGGAATGGTATTAATTCCAAACCTTCGGGCAGCAAATTCATCTTTTTGTATTTCCGTTTTCAGTACACCACTCGCAAGCTCATGCTCTAATTCAGATACGTCAAGACCAAGTTCGTCGGCAATTTTCAGAAGTGCCTCCCGGTTGCCGATGTCCATGCCTTCTTCAAAATATGCTTTGAAATACCGCTTAACCAAGGCATGCTCTTTTTGAAATCTCTTTGCATACTGCATAATTTGGTGCGCAAGCTCTGTGTCATTCAGCTTCATTTCGTCAAAATTGTAGTGCAAGCCAACTTCTCGCCCCGCCTCAGCGATTCTGGCGTTATTGGCTTTCGACTGCTCATAGCTGATGTTGTATTTCTCTGCCACGACCTGATGAATATCCTTGCCCTTTGTGTCCTCATTTGCCATATTTAGCTGGAAGCTTCTGAAAATCAGCTCAATCTCAGCTTTGTGCTCAAATGCTGACAAGGCCTTTTCAAACTTTGTATCACCCAGATAGCAAAATGGGCAGACAAAGTCAAACCAAATCTCTACTTTCATATGAAGCACTCCTTTCTTCCGTCTTCTGCTCAACCATTAGGAGGGAAACAGTTCAGACTCCTCTGCTGCTTCCCTCCTGTATCATTTATGAAAGTTTTCCGTCCAAGCGGCAAAAGCTGCTAAGAATCCATCTAAAAACTCTTTGGTTGCATCGTTGCTTAACGCACCGTTCTCATCAATCAAGGTGTGGTAAGCACCAATATAAGCTTCAGGCTGAGCCAGGGTTAAAACATTCAGAAAAGCCAGTACCTGGCGTAAATGATGATTTGCACCAAAGCCGCCAATGCCTCCTGGAGACTGGCTAATCACAGCACCCGGCTTACCGCTCCAAACGTTTGCACCATATGGCCGTGAGCCTATATCAAGGGCGTTTTTCAGCGCAGCGGGTATGGAGCGGTTATGCTCCGGTGTAATGAACAGCACACCGTCTAATGCCTTTACTTCATTACGAAATGCTGTGTACTCTTTTATTTCTTCGCCATCGTAATCCTGGTTATACAGAGGAAGTCCTCCGATATCGATAGTTTTAAACACATATCCTTCCGGAGCGTGGTTTTTGATATATTCTGCAATGCTGCCGGAAAAAGAATTCTTTCTTAAACTGCCCGTAATAATTCCAATTGTCTTACTCATAAAATTGTACCTCCTGTTAAATTATTATTATCTCTATAGTTACTGATTACATACGGTAAATCTTGTGCGGATAAACTGCGGATTTTCAATTTCATCCATAATAGCAACCGCCATGGTTTTGCTTGTTACAAGGGATTTTCCATTTGAGTCGGTTAGTAAATGATCCTTTCCCAAAACAGGAACCGTAGCCTCTCCGGCAACAAATTCAGCGGAAGGGGATACTCCCACCCAGTTCACATTTTCAATGCTCCGCAAAAAATTAAGGGTTTTATAGGCTTCCGTAGGAATGGAAATCCAAGAAGCCACATCAGGAAACGTCTTTAAGGTGTCCAGGAACAGCTTGTCGTTTTCATCCAGTAGGCTGGCTGCACCGAGAATGAAGAACAGCCTGGGACTTTCTGTTTCGCGGAAGAAGCTGATAAGCTTTGCAGCCAGATCCAGATGTAAATATGCTTTTGAAGGAGCTGTAGCAAAAGCATTTACAATAACATCAAAATTCTCCAGATCGGATTTCGTTAAATCAAACACGTCCTTATCAATTACTTTTACACCGTTTCCCAACAAAGAAATAGCTTTATCCTTATGTCGGACAATTGCAGTGACCTCGTGTCCCCGTGACACGCTCTCTTTGTACAAGGCTGTGCCGGCCATGCCGGTTGCACCTATGATAGCAATTTTCATATTACACCTCCTAATGAATTATTTAAATTATAAATTATCTAAATTCTTTTGTAATGTCAGCCAATGTAATGGCAGATAATTTTTCTTCAATTGCAGTTTGTATATTATCGTACAAGTGCTTTAATGTACCTTCTATCTTTGCCCCAACGGGACAGTCAAGATTGGTGTTACCATGAATACTGAACAAATCCCGTTGGTCTTCCACTGCAAGAAAAACATCAAGAAGTGAAATATCCTCTGCTTTTCTTGCAAGGCCTGTTACGCCAAGCTTGGTACTCGTTTTAATTAGCTTTGCTTTCTTTAAACGGCTCATCAAGCGACGGACAAGAGCAGGATTCGTATTAATGCTGGAGGCAATGTACTCTGATGTAATAGGTTGAACCTCCATCAGCGCAATCACACTTAATATATGAATACTAACCGATAATTTAGTTGAATACATGTGCACCTCCTTTTGTAACCATTATAGTTACAAATAAACTTCTTGTCAAGTATAAAATTATTTTTTATATCTTTCTATACGAACCTCCAATAAGGCTTCCTAGCTAAATACGAAACTTACGCAGAATGCTATATGTAGACATTCCCAGGCACAGCTCAGCTTGGTTATAGTCGCTGAGGAAGGAAAAAGCTTTAAGATTAACACAGTCAGTTAATCCTAAAGCTTTTTGAATTTCATATCCAGATGCTATCCTGCAATAGCTAGACATTATCACTCTATTAAATTTTTCTAACAGCCTCGTTTGCCTCAGCCACCGCATTCAGGGCTCTTCTTGCACGGTAAGCATCTCCGATAACATGAACAGGAATTCCCTCTTTATTACAATACTCGCGAATATCATCCGTAACTCTTGATTTTGCACCGACTGCTGATACTACATAGTCACAGGGAATTTCTTCAAGATTTCCACTTTTGTCCACAACTACTTTATCTTCTTTAATCTCAACGCATTTAGCATCTGTAATTGTCTGTACACCTGCACCATAGAGATTTTCCATGACACAGATGCTGCGTAGGTCTCCTAAATCCTTCGCCACCTTATCGAGCATCTCTACGACTGTAACACTCTGCGTATTATTATGGATATACTCTGCAACCTCTAATCCAACAAGTCCACCTCCGATAACTACAACCCTTCCTGATACCTTTTGCTTTCCGGCAAGTACATCATGGGAGTTTGTTACATGGGGTAAATCGGCACCGGGAATCTGCAGCTTAATCGGTACTGAACCGATGGCAATGATAACCTCCTCGGGCTTAATCTCTGCGATGATCTCTGGAGTAACAGGTGTATTTAATCTAATATCAATTCCTTCCCTAATAGCCAGCTCACCCATCGCCAGGGCTGCATCTTTCATCTCTGCTTTTCTTGGAGCTTCTCCGGCAAGTGCAAACTGCCCGCCCAGTGAAGATGAGGCTTCACAGAGCACAGGTAAATGCCCTTTTTTCTTTAACTGCATTGCCGCTTCCAGTCCTGCAATTCCACCTCCTGCAATTAATACCTTCTTGGGGGTATTTGTCATAGAAATCCTATATTCCTCTTCTCTTCCAAGCGCAGGATTTCGAAGACAGGTGATATAAGGCATTTCTGTAGAAACAAAACCGTCATAACAACCCTGATTGCAGCCAACACAACGGACGATACTGTATTCCTGTTCACCCATAGCCTTATTACAAAATTCCGGGTCTGCAAGCTGAGCACGCCCGATAACTACCATATCTGCCTTATCCTCTGACAGAATAGCTTCTGCCTGCTTGGGGTCATTAATTCTTCCCACGGCTACCGTTAACATTCCTGTTTCTTTTCTGATTCTGGCTGCATTCTCTACATTAAAGCCTCTGGGCAGATCGATGGGAGGTACTTCATATTTAATCGCAGCACTGGAAAAATTACCTCTGGATACATCCAGTACATCTACTCCTGCCTTACCTGCCATTTTACAGAACGCAATGATCTCTTCAATCGTAAGACCACCCTCCAAATAATCATCATGAGCATCAATTCTCATAAACAGAGGCATATCCTCAGGTATATTCTTCCTAATAGCTTCTATGCATTCGATTAAGAATCTGGCACGGTTTTCTAATTCACCCCCATATTCATCCGTTCTCTTATTAAAGTAGGGGCTAAGAAATGAATGAGGTGTATAATTATGACCCGCATGAAATTCGATTACATCAAACCCGGCTTCCACTGCTCTTTTTGCTGCTTCTCCGAAAGCACTCACCGCTTCCTTTATAATCTCAAGACTCGCCCCCGGCAGTGTATACTCCGTACCTGTTACCGGTACAGGGCTCGGAATAATAATCATCTGATCTCTGTCACTTGCTACTGCAAGTCCGCCTAACCACAGCTGAATACCTGCCTTACCTCCATTTTCATGAATGGCATCGGCCAGGTTCTTAAGACCGGGTATGTATTTATCTTCACTAATAGCCAGAAACTTCTTTGGAGCCGCCTTGCTGTAAACAGAACAGACTTCCGTAAAATTTAATCCACAGCCGCCTTTTACCCTTTCCACCTGATAATCGATTAATTGCTTTGTAACAAATTTATCTTCTGTTGCCATTTTTGTTCCCATGGCTGGAAACACAATTCTGTTTTTTAATTCCATACCTCTTATTTTTATTGGGTCGAATAAATACTTATAACTCATAGCAATCCTCCTATACTTATGTTCTTATGCTCTTATGCTACTATCACTGATGCTTTTGTTAATAATTTCACATTTTTAGTTATACTTTGTAGTGCCGCCCTAATTATAATATAATCCAAACATTAAATCAATACGTTTAAAACACTTTGTTTAATTTTAATACAAAAAAATTTATCGCATGCATAAAAAAAGCTGCCTTTCACCGAAAGACAGCTATTATTATTAAAATATTATTTTTTAACTTCTTAACATCGTCAAAAGCTGCTGAATATACTCCATCCTGGCCGCTTTATCATTCAAAAGAGCTGTACTACACTTCAGAATAGGATTATCCTCAACCGGATAGTTGATTGCTGACCAGAATATCATATGCTTGTAGTGTATATTCTTCGTTCCTTTCAATAGCATGTCAAGAATACGGTTTAATCCCTCTGCCATTTCCTCAGATACCTTCAGGATCCTTATAGAGGTTTCATCTTCTTTTCCCCTTGCATCTCTTAGCAATACATCAATTCCCGGATAGCGGATAATATACTCCATAATCTCATTTGCCGCAGCGAGAAGTTTTTCTTCCAGTCCTAACTCCTCATTCTCCAAAATATCCGTGATCGACAGCGTATTCAATATATAAAGTTCCTTTGCTTGTCTTAACATCTCTTCCTTCGTACGGAAATAGTAGTTTATTGCACTGACATTTACCCCAGCTTCTTTTGAAATTGCTCTGACGGATATATTTAAGGATCGATCTTTTCCAATCAAATACAAGGCTCTGTCTAAAATTTTCTCTTCTATACTTTTTAATTCTCTCATAGTTACCTCTTAAATGAATTTTGACTAATTATCATCTTTTCGCTGATGTGTTCTCTCAATAACTCATTTTAATGATTCCGCTGCAATTTTTCAACTCTTTTTCTTTGCTACAGATCTGATCTCCTTAGTCTTTTTGCTGATACTGTCCTAGATTTGCTTTCCTAATCCATCTTACATTTTATTTATCTCCTATTAACTTCTCCTTTTAGTCAACAAAATCCTGAGGGAAATCTTTATATATATTCAATAGTGCATCATAACCTTTATCAAATACGGGTTTTAACCGATCATAGGTGTCGCTGTATTCCTGACGGTAGCTAAAGGTGTCTTTCACAGACAGGAACCTGCTCACCTGTGAAAAATCCTCATAGATACCAATCCCAACACCGGCGATAACGGCAGCTGCAATGGAAGTAGCTTCTTCCGTGTAGTCAGGCCTGTACAATGTTACTTTTAGCACATCTGCCATAATCTGGGCAATCGTTTCACTTTTGGCTCCGCCACCGGTAAATATCATTTTATCCACTTTAAGATATTGGTGATATGCCTTGAATATCAGCTCTAAGTTCATGGCAACACCTTCAATCACAGCCCTTATGTAATCGGCTTTTGTATGCTTCATTTTAATGCCAAGAAAACTTCCGGACGTATGGGGATTCCATCTGGGACTCCGCTCACCCAGAAGATACGGAAGAAAAATAAGTCCCTTGCTACCCGGTGGCGAACTTTGAATCAATTTGTTCATGACTTCATAAGGATCTTGTCCCTTCTCTATAGCGCTTTCTGTCTCCTCCCTACAAAGTGCCTTCCTGATATAGGAATAGGAACTACCAGCCGCCTGCATAGCTCCGCAGGGCATATATTTCCCCGGTATTACATGTGCGAAACAAAACAAGGTCTTTTCACGATCAAGAAACATGCTGTCGGTCGTTCCCCCAATCCATGCTGAAGTGCCAAAGGTCATAAATAGTTCATTCTCATGGATACACCCAGCTCCAACAGCGGAACAAGGGCCATCTCCTCCTCCAATTACAACTTGGACTGACTGTGTAAGTCCTAAAAGCTCTGAAGCCTCTAAGGTTAATACTCCGGCTACATCCGTAGAATGATACAATGGTGGAAATAATCTGGTATCCACCCCTGCAGTAGCGAGTATTTCCTTTGACCACTCAAGGGCTCTCAAATCTAAGGCCTGAGTTCCGGACGCATCTGAATAATCCGTCACAATTTTTCCTGTCATCTTATATATGATATAGTCCTTTGCTTGAAGCATGTATTTGGCTTTTTGATAGTTTTCTGCTTCATTTTCCTTTAGCCACATTAATTTTTCCAGACTATAGGATGCACTGACACGATGACCGGTAATTTGATATATTTTTTCAGCGCCCAGCTGTTGTTCTAAAAAATCCCGTTGTTTCTCAGCTCGTTGGTCTGCCCAAATCATGGCAGGACGAATCACGTCACCTGCATCATCTATAATGATACAGGCCTGCATTTGGCCTGAAAATGAAATTCCAAGTACTTGCGATGGGTTGATTCCTTCCATGATTTTTCTTGTAGAGTTAATAACTGCCTGCCACCAGTCCAACGGATCTTGTTCTGCATAATTCCCATTAAAAAAATGTGTCTCGTAAGAAGCAGTAAAGCTGTTGATCAGTTTTCCATCCGTGCGAAAAAGAGTTGCTTTATTCCCTGAGGTACCCAGATCATGCGCAATTAAATAATTGTCCATTGTCATTCCTCCGCTATTTACTAATGTCGTATAATCTAAGACTAACACATTTAGTTTCGTTTGTAAATATTATAGTTTCATTCGAAACTTTATTGTTGACACAATGAAAATAACTATTTATACTAAACCCTGGAGGTGTTATTATGAATACGAAACAAAACGAAATTATCAACATCGTAAGTCGCAAAGGCCGGGTTAGTGTCACTGAGCTGGCACAGACCCTTAAAACATCCGAAGTTACTATAAGAAAAGAATTGAATCATCTTTCTGATGCTGGAATTCTCAGACGTGAACAAGGATATGCTTCTCTCAAAGACCCCTCTGATATCAATTATAGAATTGCTATCAATTATGCTGTCAAGCAAAGAATAGCCAAAGCAGCAGCTGAACATGTAACCAGCGGAGAGACAATCATGGTCGAAGCCGGCTCAACCTGTGCTTTGTTTGCTCATGAACTTGTGGCCTCCGGTAAGATGGTTACACTCATAACGAATTCCTCCTATTTAGCTCATTTTGTTAAGGAAAAAGGGAATGTGAATCTTATCCTGCTTGGTGGGGAATTTCAGAATGCCAGCCAAGCTATGGTGGGTCCGTTAACAAAACTCTGTGCGAAACAGTTTCGTGTCGGCAAAATATTTGTGGGTACGGATGGTTTCTCAAATGAATTAGGTTTTACCGGTGACAACCTGACGCGATCGGAAACGGTTCATGCCATGACACAACGAGCAGATCAAACCTTTGTACTGACCGAATCCGAAAAATTCAATCGTCCCGGAACCGTGTCCTTTTTAAAACCAGAGGAAGTACATCATATCATCACTGATATAGACCTTGATCCTACGATACGTACCTATTTTGAAAAAATTAACATACAAATTACAACTGTTTAGAAAGGATATCAACATGGAATATTTATTAGATACCGCCAATTTAGAAGACATCAAGAAGTTTAATGATTATCTACCTATCACAGGAGTTACTTCCAATCCCAGCATCCTTAAATCGGAAGGTAAGATTGATTTTTTTTCACATATGAGAGCCATCCGAACTATCATCGGTATGGATAAGACCTTACATATTCAGGTTATAGCTGGTGATTATGAAGGTATGCTCAAAGATACGGCAGCCATTCTTAATAATGTGGATGAAAAGGTTTATATAAAAATCCCTGTCACCCTTGAGGGTATCAAAGCGATTAAGACATTAAAGGCTCAAAACGTCAATGTTACGGCAACTGCCATTTATACACAAAACCAAGGATTTCTTGCTATGGAAGCCGGAGCTGACTTTATTGCACCCTATTACAATCGTATGGAGAACTTGAACATTAATCCGGAAGAAATCATCTCTTCCTTTGCGCAAATGATACGAACCTACAACTATAAAACAAAAATTCTGGCAGCCAGCTTTAAAAATATTGGACAGGTAAATAAAGCCTTTATGGCCGGTGCGCAGACAGCCACCATGATCCCTTCTTTAATCGAATCTGCCTTATTAATGCCTGATATAACAAAAGCCGTCGAGGATTTTACGGCAGACTGGGTTTTGGTTAATGGCAATATCAGTATTTTTGATCTATAAATGTATTTCTTCTCAGAAACCTCCTGTGAATATTTTTGTGGTTGGCAAATCCACATTACTATTAACACAGGAGGTTTTTACCTAATAGTAGAATATCTACTCTTTGAGATTAGTTTATAACAATGACCTTGTTTGTTTTATTTCCAAATATGGTACTCATATATTTCTCAGTCTGCCCAGCTGGATATTGGGTGTAGTTTCTATTGATGAAAGGCAACGAACTCATTGTCAAAGTGCAGAAGGTATTATTGTATATCTCTGGCCGATTTTTGTCAGGCAGTTGGCAAATGAACATCCATCCATAGCTCCCTAGGAACAGATTATCATGAATCCGCAAATTACAATTTATATTGGGGTGTTCGGTTATATCCAAGCCACTTCCCATCGGATAACCTTGCGTACCCTGTGTATTGCCCCAGGTAAAACCACTCATTGAAATTATATTATCGGAGATGTCAACATCTTTCCAAAACGGCTCCGCATTCTCATCCATCTTAACTGCAAGCTTCTTAATAGGAGCAGCTAATATTGTATTTGTTATTGACGAAGCAAGGATGAAAGCAACTAATATTATGATAACTATTCTTATTTGTCTTTTCAAAACAGCCACCTCTGATTCATGTAATATTGGTATTTCTTACGGAAAAGAGTTTATTTAATTAATAAGAACAATACTTTTCTGGATTATAAAAATAATAACTACTTTGTATATTTACGAAAGACCTCCAGTAGCTCCTTATTATAATAGATGGTATCTACATGATCTTTATATGTGTAGGTCTTCTTGCTCACTGTCGTTCCCTTCCATTGAGACTCGCCGGTCATTAACACAATATGTTTCCCAAAATAATTGTATAGCTCACAATAAGACCAGCCGATTCCTTTTTCTTCCAACATTCTCAGCACTGAGTCATGATACGCTGCAACCACCTTATTGTCCCAATATACTTTTGTACCGAAGATCCCAAATTCGTTTATCATAAAGCCTACCTTGTATTTCTTTGCGATATCAAACATTGGCAGAATGTCAGCCTCAAAAACTCCGTTCCCTTCAATCATACGATTTTCAGAATTGGTGTAGGTTCCATTCGAGCTGACTACCAACACAAGCGGGTCTGCATCATCAAAATAGTCACACACATCATGAGGCATCATACGAACTTCCCCAAAAGTCCCCTTGAGAATAACTGTATCAATGTAAGCATATCCTTCTGAGATCTGTACCTTCACTTCTTTTGTCCCTGACGGAATTGCAGCTTTATAAAGTTTGTCATAATAGTAGTATTGTCCATCATCACCCAGGCTCCCTTGAGGTTTGAAGGATTCTATCGTTTTTCCATCAGCGATAACCTCAACCTTTACGGACTCGCTGGAATTATGAAAATGCAGGGACAACTCACTGTCAGAAACAGCTCCTGTCAATACCAAAGGTGCACGTCCATTGCTTATTTTCCCCATAGGAAACCAAACCACCGGCCATACCGGCACAGCATATGGATTCATCTGCGCATAGGAGGAGTCAGAGGTTGCAATGTATTGAGGATAATAGGGGTGACAACCAATGGCTAGTCCTAACGAAGCCATGGCATCCACCCACTCCAGCCTCGGATTCCCCTGAAAGGAATACAGCAGAACTCGATTTACATCAACTCCCCGAATTCCCTCTACTACTTTCTTGATTTCCTTCGAAGCATCTTTTATGCGGTTTACATCCGGCTCCAGCTCGTTTGCTAGATCAAAGGAGACATATCTGCTTGAAATTCCCGCGTACCTTCTTCCAAACATTGTCCAATATTCCTGCATGAGCTGCCATTCCTTTGCCTTCGGGTAATCAGCCCCTTTCCAGCCTTCTGCCTTGGTGGAGGGAATCTTGATCATAGAAATCTGGATATGCACCCCATATTTAATTCCCCAAGCAATTAGCTGATCCAGCTCTTCCAGCTCCCGCTCATTGACCAAAGATGCATCCTTGGGGTAATCCGGAAAGCGCAATGTATCAAACCCTAGAAAAACTCTCGTGAAATTAAAGCCATTGTCGGCCATGAAACGGATATCGGATTCAGAAAAATCCCGATAAACATGTCGACCGTCCTTGCGTGCGGACAACCCCACTCCTTTCCAACTGCTTGGAAGGCTCTCCTGCGTGGGCATCGGTAATTGTGATGCTTTGCTCAGACTTTCCTTTGTTATAATTGAGTGATTATAGGTTCCTACCTTATTTACAGATACATAAGTAGCCTTCGGTTCTAGAATCCTTGGATCTGTTTCCGCAAGACGTATGACAGCAATAATACCGTCTCTGCGGTTCAGAGGCTTTTGAAGATGGAGGGAGTGTGTCTTGAAATCATAGGGGTAAATTGCTTGAAGACTCTTCTTTGAGACCTTCTGTATACTGGTGCAGACTCCACCCCACATATAGTTGGAATTTCCGAAGGTCTTTTTCTCCCAGTCTGGAAATAAGGGATAATTCCAAGATAGATCTTTCATCTGAAGATCTATCTCCTCCTGGGATATTTGTATTGTATTATCGTAAATAGCATCCAACCGGTTAGCGCCCATAAGCACCATAGCATAAGCTGTTGCCAAAATGCCATCCTCACGATGCATTTCCTTGTTAGAAACCGCAGCTAAGGCAATTTTTTTCTTCCATTCAGAGAGCTTATTCTTATCCCAGATTCGGACTAAGTTAGTTAACAGCTTGCTATACTGAGCAAAGGTCAGAGTTTTGTCATAGTCGCTCTGAAGTTCCTTAGGTACAATGCCAAGAGTTATTCCTCGATTAATCTCTTCATTATTCTCTGAGGCAAATGTTACCTTTAAGGTGAGGCTAATCTTTTTCTTGTATCCCTTGATGGTTCCAGTAAACGTGTAGGTTCCGGTCTTCTCTGTAGACACCTGTTTTGTATTCCAGGTCACGGCTACATTCTGAATCACCTTATTGCTCATAGTTGCTGGAACTGTCTTAGGTAACTTAAATTCCTCATTTACAGAAACCGTCCGGCTAATATTTTCTACTGAAATGATCTTCACTACATCTGCGAATGCTGGTGAAGAGGAATTAAGAAAAATGGAGAAAGAAAAAAAGATACATAGTATTTGTCTTACTACTTTCGGAAGCTTATGTTGCTTCTGCTGAATGAAATGTCTGAACAATTGTTTTCCTCCTTTTTTCACTTAAATTTACCTTTTTCCTCATTATGTAAGCTATTTGGTCTTTATTTCCATTTTACTTCTAGTTTTATTGTAATTCAAGTGCATCAGAAAGTTTTTCTATATTACCAAATGTTCTAAGGAGTACTCCGATACTATTAACCTAAATCTGGTAATGCTTTCAACGAGGGGCCTTTACAATTTTGGTCAGTCATATTAGCATATAAGTATACTAACCGAATTGGTCAGGAGGACTGTGTGAACATCAATTTTCACACGCAACTTTTAGCCTGCGAGACCTCAGAGTTTGCAGGTATCCCAGAAAGGCGTGGTAATTAATATGAATCAAGGTTTCTTAAGTTTACCTGAGGATAAACAACGAAACATAATTAATATGGGTTTCCAGGTTTTTTCACAAAGCTCATATAAAAAGGCTCCTGTAGCAGAAATAGCTGCAAAGGCGGGTATTTCGAAATCTCTGCTTTTTTACCATTTTAAAAACAAAAAAGAGCTTTATTTATTTTTGTGGGAAAAATCAGTCGAGTTAACAAGTGCTGCAATGAAGGAACAAGATGTCTTGGGAACAAGCAACTATTTTGAAATGCTAAGGCGCTCTCTGATTGGAAAATGTAATCTACTGAGAGAATACCCCTATGTGAGTGAATTCTCATTAAGAGCATACTATGAGGAAAATATTGAGGTGAAGAAAGAAATTCAGGATAGCTTTCAACAAATCAATCAAAGCAGTGAGAAAAAAGCGTTTGAAATCATAGACATCGGAATGCTGCGAGATGATATTGATATCCATCAAATGTATCAGGAAATGGTTTGGGCTTCTGATGGATATCTCCATCGGGCATTTATGCAGGGCGATATCAATGTAGATAAGCTAAAATCAGATTTCGAAAGATTAATTCTTATGTGGGAAAAAGTATATCAAAAATAGCTGGGGAGGGAATCATGAGCGCTGAACATAAACAAATGGAATCCAGTCACGGTTGTGTTCATTACTGGATTCTAAAGAATCGTAATCCGAATGCAAAATGTATTGTATTTACACATGGACTAACTGCAAATCATACCATGTTTGAAAAACAGGTTGAAGATTTCAGAGAAAACTATACGGTGATTACATGGGATGTACCGTTACATGGATTATCTAGGCCTTATCAAAATTTTTCTTATGAACAGACAGCAAAAGAATTAAAATCTATCTTAGATAGAGAGAATATTCCAAAGGCAGTTCTGGTAGGAATGTCAATGGGCGGCTATCCAAGTCAGGAATTTGCATATCACTATCCGGAATTCGTAGATCGAATGGTAATGCTTGATACCACTCCCTTTGGAATTGAGTTTTATTCAAAATCAGATTTATGGTGGTTGAAGCAAGTAGCACCCATCGGAAAATTGTTTACCGACAAAATGCTACGAGAAAGCATGGCAAAATCCGTTTCTAAAACGGACTATTCCTACAAAAAAATGAAAGAAATGCTTGAGCCTTTATCAAAAGCTGAGATCATCGAACAAATGGATATTGCCTATGGAAGATTTGCGAAAGAAAATAAGGATGTCAATTTTAATTGTCCAGTGCTACTACTACTTGGTGACAGTGACACTACCGGGAAAGTAGCACAATACAACAAAGCCTGGGCTAAGACAACAGGCTACCCTCTGCATATCATTAAGCATGCCGCGCATTTTTCCAATGGGGACAATCCGGACCAAGTTAACCTAGAAATAGAAAATTTTATTCAAGGGAAGGAATTATATGATATTTAAGGAAACTGGACATAAGGAATCGCCAACAATGATTTTTCTCCATGGTGGCGGCCTATCCGACTGGTCATTACTACCTATCATTGATGAATTTCAAAAAGAATTTCATGTAATCACACCAATTATTGATGGACATGGAGAAGCTGCTCAAGAAACCTTTATTAGTATTTCTAATTCCGCCACAAAATTGATTCATTACATAGATGCAAACTGTAATGGACAGGTCTATGCAATTGCAGGGTTATCGATAGGAGCACAAATCGTAACTGAAGTGCTTTCCCAAAGAGATCATATTGCACAATATGCGATCATTGAAAGTGCATTGGTCTACCCGATCAGAGGTATTACATGCTTGACCGTTCCTACCTATCAGTTGTGTTACGGACTAATTAAACAACGGTGGTTTTCAAAGCTACAAGCAAATTCGCTTTGCGTTCCTTCCAATATGTTTGAACTGTACTACCAGGAAAGTCTACATATGTCGAAACAATCATTAATCAATCTAACCTTGAGCAATGGAACTTATGAATTAAAAGAGGCCCTTGCAAATACAAAGGCCAAAGTGTTGGTTATTGTCGGAGAAAAAGAGATTCCTATGATGAAAAAATCTGCGCAAAGACTCCATGAAACAATCCCTGGAAGCGAATTGTATATTGCTCCAGATAGGAGGCATGGGGAGTTAAGCTTAAAGGAGTCTCAAAAGTATATCGATTTAGTTAGAACCTTCCTCTGTAAGTGAGTTCTCATTTGCCATCCAATACCGGGATTCCCTTTATTATTCCAGTACCTCAGCTATGGTATTTAAATTTTCAATAATCTTAATATGCTGGGGACAGACATGCTCGCAGTTTCCACAGGCAATACAATCCGAGGCTTTACCGTTTACTCTGGTTTCAAACCCATAACGACTTTTTGCACTTGCCAGATCATCATAAATCAGCATACGATTGTAGGCAGCAAAAACATTAGGGATGAGTATGTTCTGTGGACAGCCTTCCAGACAATATCTGCAGCCAGTACAAGGCACATTAGGAATTTCACTGATTGCTTTCCTAGCCTTCTCCACGACTTCAGCTTCTGCTTGGCTAAGGGGTTTGAACTTTTCCATAAAGGATACATTATCCCGTACCTGATCAATGGTAGACATTCCACTTAATACCGTAATGATATTGTCCAAAGAGGCAGCATAGCGTATTGCCCAGGATGCCAGCGAAGCCTTTGGATCGTAGTCTTCAAATATTTTCCGGATACTCTGAGTGGGATTTGCCAATAGACCGCCCTTAACCGGCTCCATAACAACAATAGGCTTTTGATGCTTTTTTGCCACCTCATAGCATTTTCTGGCCTGAATGGTGGGGCTCTCCCAGTCATCGTAGTTCAATTGGAATTGAACAAATTCCATCTCAGGGTGTTCCGTCAGTATCTTATTAAGTGCCTCTGCATTGTCATGGATGGAAAAACCAATGTGGCGTACCACACCTTTTTCCTTAAGTTCACGGACATAGTCCCACATTCCAAAATCCTCAAAGCATTGTGTCCGACTGTCTCCCAGATTATGTAACAGATAATAGTCGATATATCCCGCACCGGTACGCTCTAATGAAGTCCAGATCATGTTTTTTGCTTCTTCTTCTGTTTTTACAAGCCATACAGGGCATTTTGTCGCTATTTGAAAACTCTCTCGCGGATAGCGGTCAACAATTGCCGTTTTTATTGCTTCTTCTGATTTTCCACCGCTATAGCCCCAAGAGGAATCGAAATAACTGAAGCCCTTGCTCATAAAAAGATCGACCATTTCCTTCGTCTGTTCCATATCGATTTCTTCACCGATCATTGGTAGTCTCATAAACCCGAAACCTAATTTCGGAATGCTTTCACCTAAATAAGCCATTTATACTCCTCCTTAATATGATGGAATCCAACATTCCATCTAGTAATTCTTTTTCCTTTGTCAAATGCAACTAGAACTTAAATCAATTCCTGAATTCTTCCTACCTGTCCATCCGTTAACATCACTTTGATGCCATGAGGGTGAAAGCTACTGTTAGTCAATATTTTTTTAACGGTACCCTCTGTCAGCTTACCTGTTTTTTGATCAGCTTTCAATACAATCTTTACTGTTGCACCAATTTTAACATCGGATCTATTTTGTCCGTTCATACGATCTCCTTGGATAACCTTATTAGTTTTAGGTAATTGTGAAGGGCTATCATTTGTTATATTTCCCATACAATTGGTGTAAATTCCTTTGCTCCATGCTGTATAAGACTAAATTTCGTTCAGGAACCAGCACATATTCAGGGAATATTTGTAATAGTTTTTTGAGTTTCTCAATTACCTATATTATCGTTTATAATCCGCCTTCTGCTTGGCTATGTACATGGTATTCATATGCAACTACTCCCTCGACCTGGACAAAGCCTTCCTTTAAATAAAGCTCTTTTGCCTGTTCATTATCGGCATTTACGCAAAGCATTACCTTATTATAGTTATGTTTCTGTGCAAAGTTAATTGCGGCTCTTAATAGCTGCCTTCCCAACCCCTTTCCTTGATATGAAGGAAGAATGGCTAAGGGTCCAATATTCATAACCTGCTCACCTTCATAGTCATCGTTTGCACCTCTAATAATTCCAATAGGAGTATTATTATGCATTAGAAATAATAAGCCTCCCTCCAGATATTCTGTGCTGGACACCTGTTTACGTACCACGTCTGGAGTGATAGGCGTAGAGTTCCCTCTTAACTGCGAAAAAGCAGTGTTCCTTATATAGCACCAACCCTCTTCATCATGGTCAGATTGAAATTCTCTGATTGAGTATTGCTCCGGCAAACTCACAACCTGCGGTTTTGTAATCTCCTTGATCAAAAGATATACATACCGCTCAATTTCAAACTGAAGGCATTTTATATTATCTGAAAGCTCCTTGTTTATAAACGGAACAAATAAAAATACCTTGTCAACTTCACTGCTATGTTTCATCACTTCAGAAAACAAGGCAATGTAAACCCTCGAATCATTATCCTCGGAATAAAAAATACGAAAGCGTCCACACCTTCCTCTTCTATGATAATCATCCAAGATAAGAGAGACTGCCGCTATTATGCTACCGTCTTTTTTCATAATAAATGTGGGGTTCTCCTCACCTGGAATAAAATTATCCAACTCTTCCTCATGTAAAAATGATTCGTCCACCTTATTTTTATGTTTCAAGCAAAACGCTATAAAATCTTCTTTATCCTCATATCGCAATTTTTCTATCTGCATGTGTAGCCTCTCTTTCTTCGCTTTCGTTAGAATTTATCAAACCTCACATTGACCGTATTCATTATCCCCTACTGCAACCACCGTGCCGTCCATTCTCAGTCCGATCGTATGTGCGCAACCTGCTGCTACCGCTGCTATATCATTCCATTCCCTTACATTACATTGTCCATATTCATTCCAACCTACTGAAATAACCGTACCATCCGATTTAAGACCAACATTATGATAACTACCTACCCCTATGGCTACGATATCATGCCAGCTACTTACCTTGCATTGGTTCTCATTATTCTGGCCTACTGCTACAACAGTACCATCTAATTTAAGCCCCACGGAATGAAGGTAACCCGCTCCAATTGCAACAATATTGTTCCAGCTGCTTACATTACATTGTCCATACCTGTTATTACCAACAGCAACCACAGTGCCGTCTGATTTAAGACCTATGGTATGCCAATCACCTGCAGCTACCGCTACAATATCATGCCAATCACCTACATTGCATTGGTCTTCCTTATTTCGTCCCACAGCCACCACCGTTCCATCCGATTTAAGGCCAATCGTACGACGCCAACCAGCCGCAACCGCCACAATATCTTCCCAATCCTTCACATTGCATTGCCCCTGCTGGTTCCAACCCACAGCCACCACTCTACCATCCGATTGAAGTCCAATGGTATGAGCACTGCCCGTATTCGTAGCCATATGAACATTACCTGCTGCAACCGCCACAATATTACTCCATACACTTACATCACATTGGCCGTTTCTATTATCACCAACTGCTGTTACTGTTCCGTCAGATTTAAGTAGAACGGTATGACGACGAGCTGCTGCGATTGTATCTTGAAGATTAGGGCTTCGTTTACTGTCCTTTTTATGAAAGGCTTCGTCCGGTCTACAGATAATTTCAGTTCTTTGTCTGTCGTATACGATATCTTTATTCATATCAATCCCCCAATATTATCCATAAAATCACGGCACCAGTTAATATTTCAAGTTCTTATTATAAACCGCAAGCACCGCCTCAGCCTTTTGTATGAGCTGTTCTCTTATAAATTGAGGCTCAAGGCATTCGCATGATTCTCCAAGGGACAGTAAGAATCGTATACCAATATCTCCATCTAATACAGGAATTTCCGCTATGTTTTTACCATCCTCAGACCACATGTCAATATCATTGAAATAACTGAATATCTGTCCCTTCAAGGTGTCATCAAACCTGATTTTAACCATAATCAGTTGCAGATCTTTATTAACTTCTCGGCTTAATGTGGAAAAATCAATATCCCTCGATATAAAGCTACGCTCTGTAATTACTAGCTTTCGTATACGAGAGAACCGAAATGTTCGCATTTCCTGACGTAATAGGCAGAAGCCTTGCAGATACCAGCTATTACTTTTATGCAACAGGCGGTACGGCTCAACTTCCCGAAATGAAATATCACCCTTACTGTCAGAATAATCAAAACACAAAATTTTACGTTCCACAATGGCTGAATTGATGGTTTGTAGATATTCCTCCCGCATCATGTCCTTTTGCCAAGGGCTAAGATCAATGCTGATTCGGCTTGTGAGTTCATCAATTTCACTCTGTTTCTCTTTGGGAATAATCGCTTTTAGTTTGCTCAACGCCTGCTTTGTTTCTTTGCTACCAAGTGCGGAATGCACACCGGAAAGTCCAATTAAAAGCGTTGTCAAGTCTGTCTCAGAAAACAAGCGCTTATCTACCTTAAACGCCTCCATAATACCAATACCGCCATTAATACCAGGATAGGTGACAATGGGTATCCCTGCTTCATTTATAATTTCGATGTCACGGTATATTGTACGTTTGGATACCTCGAATGTCCGCGCAAGCTCAGTGGCGCTTATAGTTTTGCGCTCCAGAAGCAGCATGATGATGGAGACAAGCCGGTTCATTTTCACGTCATATCAGTCCTTAATTAAAATTTTTGATCTAATTATATAATGATGACATACTGTTGTCAACGTTCGTGGGTTATACTGATACTATCACAAATAAAAGGAGTGTTTTCAATGTCATTAAATACGTACATCAGATTCAATGGTAACTGTCGTCAAGCAGTAGAATATTATTCAGAGGTTTTCGGTTGCCAAAAACCAAATATTATGACCTTTGGGCAATTCCATAATGATTCAGACTTTCCTATGTCCGAGGAACAAAAAAATCATGTTATGCATACTTTCTTAAGTATTGAAGGACATGATGTTATGTTCTCAGATTGCCCTCCGGGAATGCCAATTACTCAAGGGGACAATTTTAGTCTGGCCTATAGCACAAAGAACCTGGAGGAAATTACTCGCATCTTTAATCATATGAGAGACAAGGGTGGACAAGTAGTTATGGAACTTCAAGCGACATTTTGGAGCGATTGTTACGGTTCTATCACCGATGTGTTTGGTATCAATTGGCAATTTACTCATGAAAGCGAGCAGGCTTTCTAAAGGTGGAATGTACAGCAACAATCCTACTTGTATTTTTGATGACATCTTTCATATCTAAATTGAAAAATTAAATAAACAGAGTCACAAAACAGCAGAAAAATACAACTGCTGTTTTGTGTTTTAAGTTACGGAGATTTTACATATAACCCGATACAACTAATTACATTTTCAATTTTCTTGCCAATTTATGCAAGCCCTCGCTACCCATAAGTTCATACATCAAACGCACTAAATCTTCTTTTGCTAAGTTTTCGCCATTCTTAAACCAATAAGTTAAAATACCAATCATAGCAGATAACATATATTCAAGAGCATAATCAATCTCCAAATTATCTTGATTGCTATCAGCGATCTGCGACATAAGTTTTGCCTTTATGCCATTTTTAATTTTACCAGCAAATGCCGGGTCTCCGTTGTCTCCCAAAAGAACAGTGTAATATTTACTGCTACTCGAATACAACTTTATGAATGAATCTATAGGTAAAGGCTCTTTGCCCATTGCTGGCAAAAGTGGAGGCATATCTTCAAGGTCTGGTAAAAGAGACTGCTCAATTTTATCAAGCACATCATAAACATCGATAAAATATTCATAAAAAGTACTTCTATTATATCCGGCCTTAGTTGTAATTTCTCGCACGGTTATTTTTTCTATTCGCTTTTCACAGTAAATTTCCCAAAAGGCATCAATAATATTTTGTCTTGTCTGTGCTGTTATTTCTTTGTACTTTGCCATAAATTCTCCTTTTGAAAATCCGACAGATTGGATTCCATTGTCGGTTGAATGTTAGTTAATCATAAGATATACTATCATACGACACGGTGTTGGATTTGTCAAACAAATAAGGAGATAGCTATGATTACAATTTTATGCAGTGGTTCCCGTGGAGATATTCAGCCTTATATAGCTCTTGCTGTGGAACTAAAAAAACAAGGGCAAGATGTAAAAATTGCCGCAGGACAAAGTTTTGGAGATTTTATAAAAAGCTATGGTATAGAGCATTTTCCGCTAACAGCTGATTATAAATCTGTTGATATAGACCCAAAACTTTTGGAAGCCGCCGGAAGTTCAACACATCCACTTAAAATGCTTTTTACATTTAATAAAATGAAAAAGTATTCCCGGATGATGGTTGATGAATTGTATGAGGCGTGTGTAAGTAGCGATGTTATAGTCTATCACCCCGGATGTACCATAGGATATTTTGCAGCAGAGCAGATGGGGATACCTTCGGTTTTGGCGTCGCCTTTTCCTATGCTAAAAACTGCTGAAGTAGCATCGGTTATTGCTTATGGAAAAACAAAAATGACTCTTTCGTTATCTTATAAAATGTTGCAAGGTATGCTTTGGATGGCATCAAAGACTGGAGTTATGCTTTATTGGAAAGAAAGATTCGGTAAACTTCCCGATAATTTTACTTGCCCCTTTGAGCGTATAGATGAGAAACATCCGTCTATTACCTCTTGCTCAAATAATGTGTTTTCACGACCAAAAGACTGGAACAAAAATGCTTATCAGTTCGGGTATTGGTTTACAAGTGAAAATGAAGATTTTACTCCGCCGAAAGAACTTTCAGACTTTTTAGCAAAAGGCGAAAAACCAATATACTTTGGCTTTGGCTCAGTTTTTAATGCTAAAGACAAAGATGTGCTTATTTCTTGTGTGAAAGAATCACTCATAAAAACAGGTAAACGAGGAATTTTGTGCGGTATGGGTGAAGTTGGCAGCTTAATAGAAAATATATTTGCAATAGATAGTGTTCCTCACACATGGCTTTTTCAAAAATGCTTGGCAGTATGTCATCATGGCGGTGCAGGTACAACAGCCGCAGGTTTTGCTGCAGGAGTACCGTCAATTATTATTCCTTTTTCCAACGATCAATTTGCATGGGCACACAGAAGCTATGATCTTCAGGTGGGTGCAAAACCTATCTACAAAAAACAGCTATCTGCCGAAAATCTTTCACAGGCAATAGAATACGCATTATCTGATAGCATTGTTCAAAATGCAAAAGATTTAGGTGCAAATATCGCTAAAGAAAATGGCGCAAAGGATTGTGCAAATGTAATTATAGGGCTGATAAAATAACATGGAAAAAATGAGAACTGCCGCTATAAGCATTGAAATAGGTATAAAAAACATAAAAGCAAGGAGAAAAGCGATTGAAAATTGTAGCTATTTTAGGAAGTCCACACATTAATGGCAATGGCGCCTTTGCCCTTAATAGTGTACTTGAAGGTGCAAAAGAAAACGGATCAGAGTTTATAAAATATGAGCTTTGCAAACTCAATATAAAAAACTGTTTAGGTTGTAGAAAGTGCATAGAAAATGGTGGAGTATGCGTTATAAAAGATGATTTCACCGAAATTTTTGAACAGATTAAAACTGCTAATACTGTAATAATATCATCACCAATTTATATTAACCAAGTTAACGGATATACAAAAACCTTTCTAGACAGGTGTTACCCTTTAACTGATAAAGATCATAAACCACGTTTTGGCAAACGAAATGTTATTATGCTTTGCACCTATGGAGTACCTATCCCTTTTATTTTTTCAAGATACATTAAACGCACTGGGAAATCTTTAAAAGCAATGGGACTTATAAACAAAAGAAATATTATTATTCATGGTTGTACAACGATAAACAAAGTTAAAAATACTGCAAATCTTCAAGCAAAATTAAAAACTATTGGTAAGAAATCATGACACACCTACCATATGCCATTTCCTTTAGGTTCGAAAATTAAACCGAAGCCAACCACTGTAATTGATATGATACCTCTTAAGTATACAAGGGAAATAACCAAAATCTACTTAGGAGGTATTTTATGCCCAAATCACCACACACTCCTGAGTTTCGTTCGAAAGTATCACAGGAGTATCTTGATGGAATTG
>JAEWIZ010000017.1 GCA_023386815.1 Bacillota bacterium | reverse complement strand
ATAGGTTACGTTAGGGGATTTTTCGTATAACGCTGGGGGATTTTTTGCAAAACAACTTCAGTTCAAACTATAAATCTGTTACACTTACATTTCCTTATCGGTTATATCCGAAAATATAAATAATATTACAATTCACATTCGTAAACTATAGCGAACCTTTTACGTATTTGTTTGATATTTATATCTTTTTCTAACAGCTTTGTCTTGACTTTTATTAGCAGGATTATTGCTATAATGCAAACTTAGCTTAACCGTCAAATTCCTGTTTATCTATCTCTCTCTATTTATAAATACTTTAGCTCTCACTCGCCCCCCAATTGTATCTTAAAGCTGCGTTTGAATAGTCGACAAATAATTTGCACTCTCTGATATTTATAAATATTGAGCAGAAATTCTAATGCTTTTATCTACTTACATCATTTATAGCTCAATCCATAGAATCTCCCCTCTATCGATATAATTATACTAATTATACCATAATTTTCTAATATTTATATGCTGATTTGTAATTATTTTATTAATTTTTACTAGGATAGGAATATTTGCTTTTATAGAGAATGTTGGCAGAGTAGAAAATGAATTCATGAACAAGAAGCCTTTGCCCTGTTCGAGTAAGAATTCTCTGCAATTTATCAATCAATGCTTGTTCAGGTTTACTCTCATGATAGCTTTTTTTCTCCAAGGTCAAGAAACTCCAAAATATATGGATCTTTGAGGATATAGTCTACTGTTGTTTTAGGCTTAAGCATCTGGATTTCGTTTTCACGCTTTTGCGATCGATTTTTTGCGTGGCAAGCAGATGCTCTTAATAGAGCGAGTTTATCTCCGTTCAAGCTGACGTGATGTCCAACCAGACCCAGCGCTTTCTGTCAAATAAGATTCACGGCGATTTGGTTCTTCAATTGCAAAATTGTTTAATAACTCTATTTCATCAAAAAAATCAAGCAAAAAGAGATATTCAAAATACTTATTAATTAGTATTTTAAATATCTCTTTCAAATAGTTCACTTAAGATGTCTCACTTAAAATATCTTTTCAAACACCTCTTAATTCTAAGATCACTTGCCTTCATCCCAAAAACGCATGAATACAAATTTTTATCTTCCTATTCCTAAAATCCATTCTTCCCTTCCAATAACAGCTTCTCAATCTGTTCCACAGATTGAGGCCTACTGTAATAATACCCTTGTATCATATCACATTTTTCACTAGCCAGATAATCCACCTGCGTCTTCTGTTCAACTCCCTCTGCAATAACATTCATATTTAGCTTATGAGCAATTGAAATAATTTCACTTAGGATTAACGACTCTGAGGATCGTTTATCTATTTCATCAATAAAACTCTTATCAATCTTTACTGTTTTGATCGGAAGATGCTGTAAGTAGTTAAGAGAGGAATATCCGGTTCCGAAGTCATCTAAGGCGATATCAATTCCAATCTTTCGAATACGATCCAAGGTCTCAATGCTTTCGTCAATGGATTGCATGAAATTACTTTCTGTAACTTCGATATGTAGATACTTAGGATCTAATCCTGTTTTCAGTATAATTCCCTCTAGGTCAGAGATAAAATCCCTGTCTTCCAACTGGAGCTCTGAGACATTTACCGCTATCGGCAGCTCCCATAAGCCTTTATCCTGCCATTCTTTACTTTGATAGCATACCTGTTCTAATACCCAACGGCCAATTTCACGAATCAAGCCCGTCTCTTCTGCAACTGGAATGAATTCAGCTGGTGATATCATTCCCTTATGTGGATGATACCATCGAATCAAAGCTTCCATTCCAACCATTTTTTCGTCCACTACGCTATAGTAAGGCTGGTAATTGATTTCAAACTCTTGCCTCTCGATTGCTTTTCTTATACTCTGCTCAAGTTCGGATCGCTTCTCCACCCGAGAAAGCATATCTTCATGGAAGAACTTATATTTTCCTTTTCCCGACGCTTTCGCTACGTACATGGCGGCATCCGCGTTCTTTAGGATTTTCTCTACATCCGTTCCGTCCTCTGGTATTACTGTAATTCCTATACTTGCAGATACATAGGTTTCACACTCATGAAGATTCCATTCCTTTAACAATAGTTCAAGAATTTTATCTGCCCAAAGGCTAATCTCTGCCTTCGACGATATCTGATCGAGGATAATAATGAATTCATCTCCGCCGGCACGAAATACAGAACAGCCATCCTGCTTTAGCAATAATAATTCTTCGGCGATGGATTGCAATAACATATCTCCATAAGAATGTCCTAAAGTATCATTAATGTGCTTAAAGTTATCAAGATCCACATAGTATAAGGCCGCCAGACATTGAATCTCAGAAACAGTTCTTAAGACCTGTTCCATTTTCTCATTTAAAAATACCCGGTTTGGCAGATCGGTGAGATAATCATAATATGCCAGTCTAAAGATTCTATCTTCATATTTTCTATGTTCATTTACGTCGCTAATGGAGCCTGCCATACGCACGATACTGCCACTCTCATCCCGAATCAACTTTCCTTTTACCGATACCCAGACATAGTCCCCTTTCGGCAAAAGCATTTGAACTTCTGATGCGAAATTCTCCTCATGATTCTTACTACATAATTCAAATTGCTCATTTAGCAGTACTTCATGCTCCTTACTGACTAATCCGGGCCAATAGTTTGAGAATCCCAGGATAGTTGTACCCTGTAGCCCCAGATAACTCATCCATTTATCTGAAAGATACAACACATCTGTATTTAGATTCCAATCAAATAATCCATCATTGGCACATTCTGCGATCAGGCGGTAGCGCTCTTCACTTGACTCCAGCTCCTTCCTGCTCAAATCTAATTCTTCACATTGAGCTTGAATCTCCTCAAATTGTGCCTGTATCTCTTCATACTGTGCCTGTATTTCTTCATACTGGGATTGAAGTGTTTCATGGGCTTCTTCCAGTTCGTTATTAACACTCTCCAGCTTAATATAATTAATCGAAAGTCTCTTTTTTAGAAAATCAATGTATCGTTTCATACCTGCAATAATCAAAATGATACCAATTCCCACCACAGATACAATGGATACTATTCGAATCCTCCGGCTCTCCACATAGTATTTTGAATGACTATAAAAATACTTCATGTATATCTCGTCAAAAATCCCCTTACTTTGCAAAACCTTAATTCTCTCATTCATATATTTAACTAAGTCCGGTCTGTCTTTACTAATGGCATAAGCATGGGGTAATGGATACAGATTATCAATCTGTGCAACAATGGAGCCCTTATGATTAGAAGCAACGAGGGCACTATCCATAAACCAATGATCCTCAAAAATAACATCAATCACACCATTGTCCAAATCATCTATTGCCTGATCCATATCTTCATATGTAGTATAATTATTAATATTTAGGTCAGTGCGCAAAAGTTCTTCCGTGTAATAACCCTTACCAACACCAATTGACAGCTGGGACAAATCCTCAACTTTAATCTTTTTAAAGCTGGAACGTGTATAAATAGAAACACTGGAAGAAAACAAGATATCTGAAAACAGTACCTCCTTCTTCCGTTCTTCCGTTACAGCAATAATTCCAGCAATATCAATTTCTCCCTTTACGATTCTTTCATAGACCTTGTCCCAGGTAGCATAGGAATATTTAATATCATAGTCTCTGGAATTAAAAATCATATTTGTAAAGTCCGGGTCAAATCCATAGACACGATTGTTTTTCGAATAAGTTAAAGGAGCATAATCCTGATCAACCTGATAAATTACTTCCTTCTTATCCGAAGAAGCTGCCATCACCGGATATCCTGTACTGAGAAAAAAGCAACTTATACATAATATTACGATACATCTCTTTTTTAAAATTGAGATTCTATTTTTCATATGGCCTGCCCCTTTGATAGTAAATAGTCTTCCCTTTGATGAAAGCATTGGTGATAGAAAATGCTGCCATCATCCATAAATATTATAGAATAATATGTCGATATTTACAAGCAAAGATATCATTTTTGGATGTTTGGAAATTGATTTGCTTCGATGTGAAAAGAATATACGTGAGTTCTCTCCCTTTTGTAAAAATATGTTCCATATAAAAACTGGGATAACACCATTTGCCTCAGCAGATTGTGATATCCCAGTTATGGAATAATTATTGTCCATCAATGCACAAAATCGTTTTTAATAATACATTTGCTCCCTTTAAGCAATGGTCCACCGGAGTATGCTCGATCTCACAATGGCTATGTCCACCCACACTCGGTACAAAAATCATAGTCGCCGGAATAAGGTCAATCATAAATTGTGCATCATGTCCGGGTCCACTATAGATTCTTCGATAGGAATAGCCCAGTTCCTTTGCGCTTTTTTCAACATAATCGACCAACTCCGAAGTAAAGCTAACTGTTTTACGTGACCAGGCTTCTTTAAAACTCACCTGACATTTCTCTACCTCATAGGGTATTTTCTTTATAATGGATAATACCTGTTTGATTACTTCCGGATCCTGATGCCTTGCATCCAAGGTGAATTTTACTTCATCAGGGATAATGGTATGTATGTTGGGATGACAGGATATCTTACCGGTGGTATATACCAGTTTACTATCAAGTTCATCCAGCTCATCATGAAGGTATTGAATTGTCTTCGTTGCTGCATATAAAGCATCTCTTCGATATTTCATTGGAGTTGTGCCAGCATGCCCTGCCTGTCCGCGAAAGGTAAATTCATAATTAATCATCCCGCAAACACCTTCCACGATACCAATGTCGATACCTTCTGCTTCTAACACCGGTCCCTGTTCGATATGTAATTCAACCAGAGCTCTTGTTTTGGAAGGCTTCATACGGTTACTTTCTTCGCCGTGATATCCGCTTTCCTTTAGTGCATCTCCAAAGGTATATCCTGGAATATCCTTTGCAACGGAAGCTAACATCTCCACCTTCTTAAACTTTCCGCAGATGACTCCGGAGGACATCATCGCTGGTTCAAAACGTGCTCCCTCTTCATTGGTCCACACTACAACTGTGATTGGATGCCGATGTGGTATTTTCTCTGCTACAATCGTCTCTGCTGCCTCCATGGCGGTCAATACACCGAGTACACCGTCATAGTTTCCACCCTGTCTGACAGAATCCAGATGGGAACCGGACAGAATTGCCGGTATATCCTCCGATCCTGGAATTGTTGCATACATGTTTGCCATATCATCTGTAACTACGGTAGCGCCAATGGCCTCCATTCGTTTCTTAAATTCATTTCTTGCCTCCAGTGCCTCCGGTGAGAGGGAAAACCTTGTAATTCCACCGTTTCCCGTGTCACCAAACCTCCCAAAGGTCTTTATCTTATCCTCAAGTCTCTCATAGCTACATGATGCCATATCATTACCTCCTTTTTGGGAGTACTCTCATATGCTATTTCAAATAAGCTTCTGAGAATGCTCTTATGTCGCTGCGCGGCATCCACTTTATTGATATTATCTGTCCATTTGACTCGTATTTCTATACCTTCTCACTTCAGTTCATTCGATAAAGCAGTAGATCATTTACTTCTTATATACTCTCTTTCCCAGTGTAATTGCCTGCACCGGACATACGGTTAGACATAGATGGCAACCAACACATTTTGCGGCTTCCATGATCGGCTTTCCTGTATCCTTATCCTGTCTTAAGGCTTGATGTCCACCATCATAGCAGGATAGATAGCAACGGCCACAACCCAGGCAGTTTACTCGATCGAATTTTGGATAGCAGATACTATCCCTATCCAAATGCTCAGCAGAAATAATATTCTCAAGGGCACTGCCCACAATCTCAGATATACTCTGATATCCATGGGAGCTTAGATACAGCTTCATCCCCTCAATCAAATCATCAATAATCCGATAACCATACTGCATAACAGCAGTGGTTACTTGAATATTCTTACAACCAAGAGCTATAAACTCTGCAGCATCCTTCCAGGTTTCAATCCCACCCATACCGCTGACAGGCACCTGGGACAGCTGACTGCAATTTTTCATGGAATGGATGAAACGAAGAGCTATGGGCTTTACCGCCTTACCAGAATAGCCACCGACACTGGTCTTCCCTTCAACATCCGGGCCGGAGGAAAAGGTGTCAAGATTCACATTCATGATACTCTTAATTGTATTGATAGCTGCAATCCCATCCGCCCCAGCCTCGATTGCTGCAATTGCAGGCAGCTCCATATTCCCCGTATTCGGTGTCATCTTGGCAAGAATCGGGAGCTTTGAGCCCTGTCTAACGGCTCTGGTATAGGCTGCCACCAGCTCCGGATTTTGCCCCACATCGGAGCCAAGTCCATTGGCTGCCATATGAGGACAGGAGAAATTACACTCTAATATATCTGCCCCAGCTTCTTCCATTAATTTAGCCAGAAATGTCCACTCTTCCTCACTCTGCCCCATAATGGATGCAATAATTATTTTCGTGGGATAATCCCTTTTTAACTGTTTTAGAAATCTTAGGTTCTCCTCTAAGGAGTGATCTGATATCTGCTCGATATTCTTAAACCCTACAAATGGTAGGCTTTCCTTTCTAAGCACATCAAACCGAGGCGATACTTCCTTCGGTACAAACATTCCTATGGTTTTAAATGCGACACCTGCCCAGCCCATATCAAATGCCTTTGCAACCATTTCATAGTTACTACCTACGACAGAGGACGATAGAAAAAATGGATTTTCGCATGCTACACCGCAAAACTCAATGGACAAATCCACCTCTTTCGCTAGCTCCTTCTCGTACGCTGTAAGAGAAAGCATGATCTCATCAATTTCAATCGGCCTATTTATTCTCGCCTTTAGACACTTCTTCCTGCAAGCCTTTTCTTCACAGCTGTTACAGGGAAGGTCTTTGGGCAGCTTATTTATTGCTCCAGCTCTATTCTCAAAGCGCAAAGATCTTATGATACTATCTACCGGAAGTCCATATCCGCATGCTTTGGTACATGGTGCCTCATTACATAGGAGGCAACTCCCAACTTCGCAGGTCAGGTTCATATCCCTATATGCTACATTACTCACCTCAATCACTCCAAACCTTTTCGCAAGCTATTCTTGCTTCTATTTTCACAATATTGATTCTATCCATCCTTACTTACGAACGTTTCTTATCTGGTACTCTCTTTACAAACCTGCCGTAACCGGCTTCTCCTACAAAGTTACCCTCGTCATAGACCAGTCTTCCTCTAACATAGGTCTGAACCGGATATCCATGAAGCTTTTTGCCTTCCCAAATGGTATGATCATAATCAGAGTGCATGTTAGCAACTGAAATGGTGAAATCTTTTTCCGGATCATAGATCACGATATCTGCATCTTTGCCAACGGTAAGGGAACCCTTATGGGTACAACCAAATATCTTGGCGGGATTGGTAGAACATAGTTCCACCGCCCGACTAAAGCTAATCTTTCCCTCATTGGCTGCTGCCAGCATATAAGGATATAGATTTTCAATGCCAGCACAGCCATTTGGAATCTTTGTGAAGTCCTCCTTGCCCCAGTCCTTCTCATAGCTCTGGAATGGACAATGATCCGTTGCAACGGTATCAATAGTACCCTTTTGAATAGCATCCCATAATGCATCCTGACTTTCCTGTGCTTTGATTGGAGGTGAGCACACGAAGTTTCTTCCATCCTCTCTCTTATAGACCTCACAGTTAAATTCAAGATACTGGGGGCAGGTCTCAATATAGATCGGATGTCCTGCCAGCTTAGCTTCAATCGCTGCCTCTAGCCCTTCCTTGTCAGCCATATGAACAATGTATAAGGGTGCATCTACTGATTTCGCCCAATGGACTGCCCTTTTATCCGCTTCAGCCTCCACAAACTCCGGTCTGCTTAAATAATGATACCAGGCAGAGGTTTTGCCTTCCTTCAAGAATTGTTCAATATTAAGGTCTATTACATCTGGATTTTCTGCATGAATATTAGTGATTGCCCCTACTTCCTTGGCTTTGAGTAGTACCTTAATTAGTGTCCCATCATCCACCATCATGCCTTCCTTTTTGTATACCAGAAAGCATTTAAAGCTGGTAATTCCATAATCAACGGCAGCTTCAAACTCTTCTAACAGCTCGCCACCATTTAGATTAGTTATAATACAATGGAAGGCATAATCAACACAGGCTTCCAGATCACACATCTGCTCTCTTTCCTTCACTGTCTCAAGGATTCCTTTGCCCTTTCGCTGCATTGGATAATCGAATACCGTGGTTACTCCGCCGCAAGCAGCAGCTCTGGTTCCTGATAAATATCCGTCTGCGGATACGGTGCCGCCAAAGGGCATTGCCAGATGAGTATGGGCATCAATAGCGCCCGGCAATACATATTTTCCTGTGGCATCAACCACATGAGCTGCTTGTATCTCCAGATTGGTTCCAATACACACGATTTTCTCATTCTTTACAGCTATGTCTGCAATAAAGCTCTCTTTTGCCGTTACAATCCTTCCGTTCTTAATTAATAAATCCATACAAATCCTCCCATCTGCCACAGCATTTCTTTTACTGATTTAATTTATAAACAAGGACTAAACCGGATCTCTGATATACCTGAGAAACTTCTACCAGCTCCATCCCACCGGAATTAGCTGCGATTAAGTTTGATACCCAAGTCACACCGAAGTCAACCTGTGCATTATTTACCGCCGTAGTTTCAGCAATATCACCACCGCCTGGAACAATTGTTACATTTAATCCAACCTCACTGTAATAGCCCTTCTCAAGTGCCGTGTAGTAACCCATGAACTGTGCCTGTGGTAACCATTTTAACTGGATGGAAACCTCCGTCTTCTCCGGTGAGAATGTTCCGTCAGATGCCATTGCCTCAGTCCAATAAGATGCATCCCTGATATCATCTAAGGTTAAGGCAGCTAACTTTTCTGCTGCCACGGAATCGTCTAACTGAATGTAGCGTTTTGCCAGGTCAAGAGTCTGCGCTAAGGCAGTGTCATCCATATTACCATAGTTTGTTACAGTAGCACCGGTGGTATCTGTTTCAACAAGCTTCTTAACCTCGCTTGCCATATATTTCTGATGATCGGTGGAAACGGAGGAACCATATTTGAATACGATATCCGCTGCTTCTTCCGGATTAGCACACGCATATTCCCAGCCCTTCATCGATGCATAGATGAATGCTTTTACGGTTTCTGGATTTGCTTCTGCAAATGCCTTGGTACAGAAGATATTGTCCTCCAGCATTGCTACACCCTCATCATTCATGTCGATGAAGCTTACCGAATCTCCGTAGCCATAACCACCATCATAGCTGTTCTTTACCAGACCTAATTCATTGTAAGTCATTGCTGATGCTAGCAAAATGGAATCATCATCAAAACCATCCATATCAAAAGCCTGGCTTAAGAAGGTAGTAGGCTGGCCATACTTTGCTAATACTGCTTGAATTTCATACTCGTTACCAAGTCCCCAGTTACCAACCTGGCCTTTTGCAGCCGCATCTTTAATAATATCTTCGGCACTTGTATCTACGTTATAGTATGGTCCTGCCGGTCCTGTTGTGGCAGCAGCTTCCTCCAAGACAGTAGTCGTTGCTTCCGGTGTCTGGGTTACCTCTGAGCTGGTTGTGCTATCCTTCGTGGAAGAGCCACATGCGCTAAACAGGGAAACAACTAAGGTTAAGGTTAATAACAGGGAACAGAGCTTCGTAAATTTTTTCATAAATAATCCTCCTTAAATTTTAATTAATAATTGGTAATTGATGATCTCTTAGATAACTTTATATTAACGGAAGTAAGTAAAGCGCTTCCTATAATCGAGATAAACGACGCAATATCAGCGCATTTATCAGAAGTAAAATACACTCTCTGATCGCTTATATTTCAGTTGATACAGCCTTTAACGGCGGCCTTTCAACAAAACGCCTTCTACAATCAGAAGAATCACATACAGGATTATTCCGATGGCACAGGCTACAGTGATGTAAGCCCAGGCGGTTGCATATTGTGCAAGAACGATATTTTCGCGAATCTGTCGGCCTACGCCAATGATATATTCCGCGAAGTACTCACTCACCAAGGCGCTGATCACGCTGCCTGGAACACTGACTCTGAGTGCGGTAAACAGATATGGTATACTGTTGGGTATCCTTAGTTTAAAGAAAACTGTTGTTTTACTCGCTGCGTAGGATGTCATCAGATCGAGAGAAAATGGCTTTAACTCCGTAAATCCCCGGTAAGCATTGATGCTCATTGATACGGTACACATAATCATTACTACCAACATTTTAGCTAGCATACTGCGGGTATTCGGATCCTTGCTAAAGTCCTTTGTCAGGTTATTTAATATGGGGGCAATCGCAATAATAGGAATGGCATGAAAGGCTGAAACAACGGTGAGCCCGCCGACGCCCCATTTTGGAAATATTGTGGCTAGGATTGCCAGTAGATATCCGAGCAAAGAGCCTAAGACCAGGCCTCCCAGCGCTACCGTTACAGTTGCCTTGACATTTAGCATAATCTCAGATGTATTATCTGAAATAATAGCAAAGATTCGTCCCGGGAGTGGTAGTGTAAAGGTATCCGCTCCGATCAGCATGTGCAATACCTGAGTCTGCCAAAGCACTGCAACCAATACACCAAAGAGGACGGGATACAGGATCGTTGTTACAGACTGCTTGGTTATTCTTAATTGCTTTTTAGTCTCCAAGCTCACTCACCCCTTTCTTCACTTTCCTATTTCCTTTTTCAGGGGACAGTAGCTTTTCAATGATTACCATCAGATAATAGCTTAAAATTCCGATTATGGCGCTAAAAAATACGATCTGCCAGAATACATAGATGGACATGGCATGCTTTAGGGACTGAGAAAGCATAGTACCAAGTCCTCCTCCACCCTGCAGGGTATCCACAAGAATGGAAGCTGTTATCGCCATGGGTGCTGCTATCTTTAACCCTGTGAAAAAATATGGCATGGAGTAAGGTACCATCAACTTACTGTATATCTGAAAGTTTGTAGCTGAGATCGAGTACATGAGTTCCCGCTTTTCCTTTTCCACTGCTTTAAATCCTGCGAGTGTATTGGTAGCCACCGGATAAAAGGTAAGGATGGCCGCTATTACAATACGGCTGCTATCAATATCCTTGGTAACAGCTAGAATAATCGGTGCCATACCAAGAATCGGTATCATTTGTATTATCATTAGATAAGGAAAGAAGGTCTTCTCTACCAGCTGAAACATGCTCATGAGAAAGGCGAGAATAAATCCGGCGGCAATACCAATGAGAAAGCCGATCAAGGCACGAATTAAGGTAATACTTGCATTACTAAGTACGACCTGCAACGCGGTCTGCGTGCTATTAATTAGCTTATCACTAATCACGGAGTCTAGAATCTGATAGAGGTGGGGAAGTACATTTTCAGGCGTTCGTTTCGACTGTGCAATTACCGTCGCTCCAATCTCCCATACACCAACGAAGCCAAGTACCCAGACGAAAGTTACCATTTTATTTGAGGTAAGGGCTTTTTTCACTTTTTCCATACTCATAACCATACCTTTCTTCATCGTTATACTCCCTCAAAGCTATTTCTCACCTTGGTAACCAGTGCATTAAACTCAGGAGAACTTTTTATTGCTAAGTCTCTTGGCCGATCCAGGTTAATATCGACAACAGCGGAGACTCTGCCTGGATGGGGTGATAATACCACCACTCGATCTGATAAGAATACTGCTTCCTGTATATTGTGGGTTACAAAGAGGATTGTTTTATTTGTCTTTTTCCAGATCCTCAACAAATCCTCATGCAATTTTTCCTTTGTAAATTCATCCAGTGCTGAAAAGGGTTCATCCATCAACAAAATTTCCGGATGTATTGCTAACGCTCTTGCAATACCCACTCTCTGCTGCATGCCACCACTTAACTCATGGGGATATTTTTTGCCAAATTCCATCAGCCCCACCAGCTCCAGCATCTTGGTTACTCGGGCTGTTCTTTCCCGCTTCGGAATTCCCATCATCTCCATGGGCATACACACATTTCTTCTCACGGTTCTCCACTCATATAGCACAGGGTTTTGAAATACAATGCCGTATTTCTTCTGTAATCTGATTTCTCTTGGAGTTTCCCCCCTTACGGATATCTGTCCGCTGCTTGGCTGCTGTAAATCTGCAATGGTTCGAAGCAAGGTTGTCTTCCCGCAGCCAGAGGGTCCTAGTAATGAGATAAACTCCCCCTGCATAATCTCCAAATTAATGTTTTGTAGAGCTACTACCGGTGCTCCACCGTCCTTATCCGTAAAACTAACTCCCAAATTCTCTACTGAAATCTCTACCATTTTTTTGTAATCGTCCATTTCTTTCACATAAATCGTCTCTGATTTCTCTGCAACGTCCATAATCCTGCCCCTTTCTACCCTTATCATTTAATGAATTGTGAACTTAAAATTTCACTTACGATACGTTTCGTAAACTAACATAAAACGGCGTTAAGTTTTCACTTTACGCCGTTGTAAGTTTAAGTTCCTATTCACATTTTCACCATAATCGATGATATATCTTTATTAGATCTTCCTTATCTACCACTTTTATCGTATTACCGGGACTTCCACTCGCCATAGCATCTTCTGCCATCTTAGGTATCACAGCCTCAAACTCTTCCTTCTTTATTCCATACTCCTCTAACGTTGGAATCTGGCATACTCTGCAAATGGATTCCAGTGCTGTTATAAATTCTTTTGCTGCCTCCCCCTCACTCGTACTTTCCCCCGCAACACCAATGGCCTTTGCCAAGGTTGCAAATCTTTCATAACACCCTTCTAATACATAGGATAAGCATTCTACGATTAGCATAGCGTTGGATATGCCATGGGGTACGTGAAAGAGTGCTCCAATGGGTCTACTCATTCCGTGTACTAAGGTAACTGATGCGTTATTGATACAGACACCTGCTTCAAAAGCTGCAATTTGTAACTCTTCCCTTGCCCTCCTATCACTTCCATCCTCATATGCCTTCGGCAGATACCGAAAAATTCGCTTGATCGCTGATATTGCATAAATGTCGGTAAGAGTATTACCTTTTCTTGAAGTATAGGACTCGACTGCATGTGTAAGAGCATCCATCCCTGTTGCCGCTGTAATAGCAGCAGGTGCTGACATGGTTAATAAGGAATCCAGGATTGCCACCTTTGGTAGGAGGTCATCACCCTTTAACAGCATTTTTATATTCTTTTTCGTATCTGTAATTATGGTGAACTTGGTTGCTTCTGAACCGGTACCTGCAGTCGTAGGAATTAATACTGTGGGTGGAAACTCACCCTTCATTTCCTTCCCCATATAATCAGAGATTGTGCCTGGCAGTACAGTCATTGCTGCAATCGCTTTCGCACTATCCAAAGGACTTCCGCCACCAATGGCAATTAAGAAATCACAATTCCACTTCTGATAGGCCTTTACCCCGGCTTCAATCATTTCCACCGTCGGTTCTCCGGTAATATCATTGAAGATCTCGTATTCAATCCTCCATTGATCTAGATAATTAGTAAGTATCCCTACCATGCCTGATTTTGTAATAATCTTTCCGGTTACAATAAATGCCCTTTTCCCAAGTTCCTTCATTGCTGCTTCACTGGCGCTTAAAGCCTCCTTGCCAAAGATCACTTTATTCGGTAATGTAAACTGACCTGCCATTCCTTAACCCCTCTCTAATAAAAAACAAACAACTGATGGCTTTGTTGTAGCTCCATCGCTGCTTGTTTTTCTCTATTTATTATTTTGCATAGTTTTTATCTCCTCCATTGTAAACAGATGAAGGTCTACCTATTCTATAAAAACTCCTGATCTACCTCTGTTAGAACCTCATCCAGCTTAATCAATTCCTCTATAAGCTGGTCCTCGGTGATAATAAGCGGAGGTGCTACCAGAATCATATTCTCATGAGTATAGGTCATAAACCTTCTAGCCTTCAACTTACCAAGTATCTTTCCCATAATTCCCTCCGGATCTTTTCCGTATGGTACTAAGGGTTCTTTCGTAGCTTGATCCTTCACCAGTTCTACGGCAGAGAAGAGCCCGATGTAACGAACATCCCCCACACTTTTATGCTTCACCTTCAGCTCTTCCAGCCTATTGCCCAAAATCCTGCCAACCTTGTTCACATTACTTAAGATATCTGCCTCCTCATAGTACTTAATACAAGCCACACCTGCAGCACAGGCAAGTGGATGGCCACTGTAGGTCAGACCGCAGGACAAAAGGTTATCATCAAAATATGCAGCAATCTGTTTACTTACGACTACACCGCCCAGAGGTACATAGCCACAGGTTACCCCTTTTGCAAAGGTCACCAGATCAGGTACTACATCAAAATTCTCAAAAGCAAACATTGTTCCGGTACGACACCATCCGGTCATAACCTCATCACAGACCATCAAAATTCCATATTTATCACACAATTCTCTTACCCCTGGCAAATATCCCTTTGGTGGAATGATGATTCCGTTAGAGCCGGTAACTGTCTCTAGTACAATCGCCGCTATGGAAGTCTCACCCTCATATACAATCTGCTCCTCAAGCTTGGTAAGATAATAATTAGTCGCAGCCTCTTCGGTAGAAAATTCGATTGCTTCACGATAGATATATGGATCAAAGAACTTAATAAATCCTGGAATACCTGGCTCCAGAGCATATCTTCTCGGTTCGCCGGTCAGATTACCGGAACCAAAGGAGGAACCATGATAACTACGATATCTGCTCATAATCTTATTGCGCCCGGTATACATTTTTGCTATCTTAATTGCATTTTCGTTAGCTTCCGCTCCGGCATTCGTAAAGAACACCTTACCCATGCTCTCCGGCATTAGGCCAATAATCATCTGCGCCAGCTCTGCTCTGGAAGCAGAAGCGTAGGAAGGTCCAATAAAACAATATTGATCGACCTGCTCCTTAATTGCTGCTCCGATTGCTTTATTTCCAAATCCCAGATTCATATTAACCAGCTGAGAAGACATATCCGTGTAACGTTCCCCTTCATAGTCCCAAAAGTAGATTCCTTCCGCCCTTTCCACAGGGATTGGGTTAATATTCTTTTGCTTACTCCAGGACTGCAAATTATACTGCATCGACTTACTCTTGATCATATTGCCCTGCATATTATTCTTCCTCCTAAAAAAGCAGCAAGGAGAATTCACTGCTCCATTGCTGCTACCGTTTTTTAACAACGAAATCATCTACAAATGAGATCTGTTGTTAACCTTATGTTATATGTTAGAAGTTATTATAATCACAGTCTGGTATGAAATCAATTGATATCCGACCAAAGATAATTGTGCAAATGCATAGGCGGAGATAATATAGCGCCTTTCATCGGAAGTATAATTCAACTTCCACTTATATGATATCCTTCATAAATAGTCCCATATAAAGTTGCACCCGATCATCCATCTCAAGCGGATTATACCCAGTGACATTTTCAATCTTTTTCAGCTGATTTGTAACAGTATTTCGATGAATATACAACTTCTCAGATACGAGCTGAAGACTTGCGTTATTCTCAAAATAGGTTCTCAACAGCTTTAAAAGCTCTGTACCGTTATTATTATCATAGGTTTCAATCTTGCCTATTGTGTCATAATAAAAGCTTCGGAGGATGGATTTATCTCCAACCGCATAAAGTACCCGGTAAAGATCTAATTTATCATAGAAGCTGCAGATCTCACTCTTTCTCTTGGCTATATCCAGTGCTGATAAAGCCTTCTCAAAGTTTTTATCCTGGTTATAGATCCCCTGCTGATTGGAGCTGACTCCCAGGGAAAGGGTATATTCTGATTTTTCAGGTCTTACAACCCGCAGGAACTCTTTCACAAAATTCTTAATATCCTCATCGGAGTAATCCACCAGCACAAGAATCAGACAGTCCTTATAGGTAAAGGAGATATACAATTCCTGTATGCTTCTAGCTGTCTTCTCTGCATAGTTTGCCAGAGCGTCCATGTATTCCTGAGAAAATACCCCGTTTTTACCTACTGCATAAATGCTGACAAAGCTGAAATACCCATCTCTCTGGTAGCCATATCGTTCCATTTGTAATATCTGAGTTTCCAGATCACCGATCCTGAAGATAATATTCTTAATCGTGGTTGCCATACTGCTTTCCACATGCTCACTATTCATAATTCTAAGACAAAAATCTCTTGTCATATCCACCATTCGTGTTTGCCAGGGTATGGTAAACAAAGGTAAGTTTACCTCGTCACAAAAGTCTATCACTTCCTTTGTAATCTCTTTTGTGTGGGGTCCGATATTCACTACAAATGCACTTACTCCGGCTTCATATAGTCTTTTAGCGAAATTTAGCAGCCAATCCTTTTCCTGATTTAAAATTCCAGCCGTAAAAACCAGCTCCTGCCCATGAAGAAATGCACTGACATCGCAATCCTCAATAATATGTACCCATTGAACCAGATTGGTAAGTCCGTTCCGTCCGGCTATCAAATTCATCTTGTAGAGAAAGGTTCCATTTTTGTAAAGCTTCTTTACCATAATCGCCATAACTTCACCCGCTTTCAGACAGGACAAGAAAAATCTCATGCTAGTTCATACTTGCCCATGCATAAAAAAATGGCGCTGCAATATGCAACGCCTTTGTAATATGGTCAGAATTTTATCATAAGTCCAGAAAAGATGCAACTGGTAATTCGTAATTATTTACAATTTGCTTATCCAAGGATTTCAGCCAAAGCAGCCGCACCAAATTCTGCAAGCTCTGAATCCACCTCTGAGACTCCGCCGCTGACACCAAGTCCTCCGATGATATTATCTCCATCGTATAAAGGAACTCCACCTCCAAAAATAATCATACGGCCATGATCCGCTTTATCAATTCCATAAAAGGTTCCGCCGGGCTGAGCCAGCTCACCTAATTTTTGAGTGCTCATTTTAACTGCCACACTGGTATACGCTTTTTTCATAGCGATATCAAAGCTTGCTAAGAATGCATTATCCATTACATGAACCGCAATGGTGTTACCATCTGGTCCGCAGACAGCTATAACCGCATTTAAGCCCATAGCTACAGCATGCTCTTCTACCTTTTCAATAAGCTTCTTTGCGGTATGCAAATCTATCCTACTACGGCCCAAACCTAATTTTCTTACTACCGCATTTACCAAGTCATCATTTAACATCTTCGGTGCCACCTCTTTAGGCTGATTTATCTTTCCTGAATTATCTTTTTCTACGAGATTGTCATTATATCTCGCCAACATATAGAGATAATCCGCTAACCGATTCATATATTTTTTCGCACCAGGATCAGCATTAAACTTCTTATCAACCGCAATAAAGGTACGCTCCGCGCGTCTTGCAATGGTTCTTGCAATATCGATCTGAGCTGATTTTGGATTACTGCCAGGAAGAACAAATTCTTTTTTCCGCTCAAAGCTAGTTTCGAGACGATCTATTTCTTCTTCCAGTCGGGTGACTTCATTTTCAGAAAACTTATATTCTTTATTAAACTGATCTGCTATGGCAGCCATGATTTTCATCAGGTTTCTCTGAATTCGTTCTAACTCCTTACGAATTTCTTCATTGGTTTCAGAGGCCTTCACCGCTCCTATCTGGCTAGTCAGCTCATCGATTGTACCAAGGCACTGAATCCGATCATCGGTTTTTGATACATTCTGGAGCTTCATTAAATTGGTTGAACCGTTATCTCCTGTTTTGGTATATATGTTCATCTTATCATCCCTCTTATGAATGCCATCGTTGTTACCTTTTATTTATCATTTATAATTCTTTGAACGGAATGCGCTTTACCGCTCTTGCTGCATTTGCCCCAAGACACCTGGCCTGAGCTAGGGTGGGATTCCTCATAGAAAATAATTGTTTTCCTTTCGGCAGTAACCGTAAATGTAAGGCCGCCTGAGAACGAAGAACTCCAATGCCTGATCCAAGAATTGAGTCATTGGCACTTTCAAAACACAGATCCTCAAAGTCCATTGCTTCTTTTCGGACAAGCTCAAAGAGCACGCCTTCTTCTTCGATCCCTGCACAGATTTCACGAAGTATATTCTGCTCAGGTTCCATTGTATAGATTAAGATCGTTGGCTTATTCGTTACCATGGTTTCCACCTATATAGGATAACACAAGGCCTGTTGCCACTGCATTTCTTGGCCCTTCTATCCCCCTGATATTTCCTCGGCCGCATACAATCTTGAAATTGATAAATTCCTCCATTAACATCTCGGGAATCTCAAAATCCTCTGCGGAACCGCCTACTAAAACGATATTGGGTATATTACGCAAATTATGCTCTGGTGCTACCTTTTTTAAGGCACGTACGGCATTTTGATAAAATACCTTTCTCTTTGCTTCGTTTCGTACCGCAGCAATCTTCTCCAAGGGTATGTCCTGATCGATTTTAATCATTTCCTCAGGAGCCAACAGCACCACACTTCCAAAATACTTGGGATCAATGGCATCTTCAAAGAACTGGACTGCCCCGCTTTCCAGGCGCATATGATACAGACTCTCGATCTTAGCCAAAGGATATTTCTTAATCTGTTCCGCTGTCAGACGGCTGGTTAGGCCTAATTCTGTCTGTATTAGCATGGTTACCAGTTCTCCGGCACCTGCCTGATGAGTTACCGATACACGACCGTCTTCACTAATCAGTGCCGCGTCCGTAGATCCACCGCCCAGGTCAAGAATTGCCAGGGGCAGCCTTGTTCCGGGTGTTGTAATTGCTCCCAGGGAAGCCATCACTGCTTCTACACCTGCAACCTTAACCTCAATATTTAACTGTCGTTTTAATTCTAAGGCTATCTTTTCCATGGGCAATTGCTGTGTCTTTACCATCGCCGCAATTCCTACAGCCTTTTCCAGACAAGCCTCTCCTGCCAGAGAGCCTGCAATTGGTACCGGGGCTAAGGTATCCACCGCTAAAATATCAGTGATCTTAACCGTTCCACCGGTTTCCTCGCTTACTTTACCCATACTGACTTTGATTCTTGATAGCATATTACCAATATTGGTATTATCCTGTCCGTAAATATCCTTTATCTCCCCTGCGTCTGCCAAGGTTTCCATAATCTTTTCAGCGCCAGCATCAATATTTACCACATAGGTTTTATCAGATTCAAAGTAAATCTCACCCGCTGGAAGGATATTCTCCTTCACATTGCCATGGGGTGTTTTTATGACAACTGCGCTTCGCTTTCCAATCAGACTTTTAGCAATGGGGGTTACCTGCTTCGTCTCATCAGCATTCAGCTTCAACAGTGTTGCTATCCCGTAGGGATTTGATAGCATTCGGATCGTTTGACCCGGGATCGCCACTTCAACCGCAGCAAGCTTACCTTCCGGGATTTGATCTATATTTTTCACTTCATCTACAATTGGGATTTTTCTTGCTAAACGATTCCATACTAGTACAGCTTCATCTGCCTGTAAAATAATTCCCGACAGATCGAGTCTCATACTGTATTGATTCACTAGTTCAGCAATCTTCTCATAGGAATACTTACGATCTGCTGTAATAATGTAGGAATGTCCTGTCTTGCCTTGATCCAGCTTTGAAATGTGCAGAATGGTTCCAACGGCTTGGCCTGTTCCCGCCGGAGTAGCAGGATTGTGCCCGATCATGGAGGACTCTGTTATGATGGTTTCCGTAATCGTCTCCATCGCAGTGTCTCCAATCACAGGAGTTGCCTCATTAATTCTGATCAGACTAAGAGCGCTAACAGGCATTTTCAAGCTTCCCATAGCTTCTTCCAGTGCTGCCTTAATTCCGGGAACATTAGCTAACGTACCTTTTGTTCCGGTGGTCAGCTTGGAAGCGGACGCTAGGAAGGAAATCTTGCCATCATCACTTCGTCTGCCAATACAAACTTCCGTTGTTGAATTACCAATATCCACACCCGCAATTAATTTCAAAGAAGGATTCCCCTTTTTTCATAAATTTCTGCTGCTTCTAATACTAATTTCGCACAGTTTGCTGCTTTGTACTTTTCAAGAAGCTCCTGTGCCATAAGCACCAATTCCAGTTTGGTTGCTCGGTTCGGTCTAAGCATATTATACATCTTTAAGATAACTTCATCTGGCACGTCCACTAATTCAGAGGCTCTTTCAAAATTCTTCGCCAGACCTAAATTATCATTTTCCTTTGCTACTTCGCCCTGCTTATGCAGCATCTCCTTTGAGATCTTAATGTCATCGGCAGTAACATTTCCCTTTTTAATTTCATCTATGGTTATTTCATCAAGCTTTTTACCCGTTTTCGATCGGATGGAAGCTTTTTCATTTTCACCTAAAGGATATTTCATGATATTCTCCTTTCCTACTTCCATTCAATATAAGGAATACTTAAATCAACTTGCTCAGTTTCCTTAATATGCATTAACGCTGCTTTTACCTGATAGTTGGCTCTTACCAAAGGATCGTTCTGACCCTCAATCGGGGTTACCTTTTCACCTTTTACATATTTGGCAGCGTTTCTACCAATTGCACGATAGGTTTCCAAGGTCATCAACGGTGCTTGCGGGAATAATTCCAGGTTAGATAAGGGATATAAATCCTTTTGATGAATTACTGCTGTTCCCTTTGACTGTAATCCGATTCCAATACCAGAGCCGCTTAGTTTCGCCGCTTCCAGTCCCATAAAGCATACGTCGGAGGTCTTTAGCACCTTCACCACTCTAGGTACCATTCCTTCCTCTTCTATGCCAGCTTTTACATTTTTTATAACATCTTCTAAGCTAAGTCCATTAATTGTCTTATTGATTTCTCTTTGAAATGCCGGTCCAACTCCAATTACTACTTCTTTCGGATTTGTTCCTTGTTTTGCTATGGGGTATCCTGCATAGGAAGTCTTCACAACTCTTCCGTCTCCTGCAGTTTGTTCTCCCGCCGATAGTCCTTGAACTCCGCCCTTTGCCTTGATTTCCTCTATGACAAGCCGTGTGACGCGTTCAATTATTTCTTCATTTATCTTCATAGATACCTCCAGGATGCCTTACTTCGGCAGCTTATATATGATTAGAAATTAGTTCTTCCAAAATGATAGGATATATCTAATTCTGTTGTTTCTTAGAAATTGTTCGGGTCAATAATGTGAGGAATTGCTTTAATCTCCTCCCAACGCTTGCCATCGACACGGTAACCTGTACCAGGACCCATATAGTCATTCGGACAATTCACACCGGACATTACCTTAAACTCTTCATCCAGAATCGCTGAAGTCTGCATATAATCTCCAACAACTCTTTGCTTTAGCATACTAAGAATGCTCTGTGCCAGTTCCTCAAACCCGGACTCCGCTAATGCCTTCACGATATCTACGCCGGTAATTCCGCGCTTCATCATATCCTCTACCGCTACTAAATCCGTAGCAACATCACGGGATATAGTATCCTTACTTCCATGGGCATAAGTAACAGCCTCTACCTGCTCGTCCGTAATTTCAGACAAGCCTAAGTAACGAAATACTGCTTGAACTGCTTTTCCGGCGGTATATCTTACTCTGATAACATCTTCCTCTTTTACCGGCTTTAATCCGCCGTCTACCTGCATGTCTCTCTGGAGTACGTTATAATCATCAAAATCCTCCGCATCAAAATTCGATCCGGCAAATAAGTTATCATAATTAGGCTCTCCCGCATAACCGGAGAAGATAAAGTCTGTTCCAGGAAGGAACTGCAACATGGTTCTCGCGGTACGTCTCATGTCGGAATTCGTAAAGCTCTGATCATTGGAAGAAGCACACTCTAACCCTAACAACGCTGCGACTAAATTCTCACCAAGCACCTCACGGATACCGGAGGGAACACTCGCTGTTACACCAATACAGCTTACGGAACCGTTCTGAATTCCCTGGGAACCTGCTCCCTTTGTTACATAGAGACATCTTGTCTCAAGGTAAAGCATAGATTTCTTCTCAGCCTGTCCCATCAGTACCTCAGAACCGGAACCGGAAGTAAATCTGGTCTTTAACCCACGGGATGCATATGCAGCATTTAAAAATGCCTTTGAATATGGAGTATCATCTCCATCAATAAATACCTTTTCGGTGCCATACACAGACATAGTCTCCGCATAGGTTGTAAAACCACGAATGCCTAATTCCAGCTCCGTTGCCTCTTCAACAGCACATTGGGTCAAAACACCCTTTCGTCCTGCCTGGGACCCAATTAACAATGCGATTGCATTAAATGGTGCGTAACGAGCAATGCCAACAGTGGTCTCTTCCTCACGAAAGCCTCTCAAAGCACCTTCCGCTGCATCTGCGGCGATTTGAACCGGATCGTCCTTTAAATTTGTAATATGTGCCTGGTTTGCAGGAGTTCTTCTTGCTCTGATCTTCTGCATTCCCATCATCATCTCAACTACATTGAGATAGTTAATTACTTCTACCATCTTAGCCGGGGTAATACCGGATACGATCTCCAGAATCTCTTTTCTGGATACATTAATATCAACTATTTTTCTTGCAAGGTCAAGTGATGACACTGCCATTGATTTTTCTGCACGGTCAATACGGATTGCATAATCGGCAATAAACTCATCAATAAAATCAAAATCTTCTCTTCTTTTACCATCTAATTCAACGATAATACCCTGCTCTACCTTAATAGAAGGTTTGGGATCATAGGGGCTGGACATAGCCACAAAACCCATCTCAGGCCATTCGTTGATAAATCCATCTTTGTTTACTGGACGTCTATCCAAAGCTTCGATTCTCTTCGATCGTTTCATACGTTACGCCTCTCATTACTTTCATTATATTTCATACGTTTTGATATAGTTGTAAGCCAGCTAGTTGTGCCGGCTCCTGCTTGTATTCCTCAAACCGAGCAAAATGTGGTTTTACTTGGTTTGTTATTGGTTTTGTTTGGTTTTGTCTTAATAATATCATAAAAAGCAAGGAACGTCAACCTATGTTCCTTGCTTTTCTCTGTTTTTTGTTTGTTTTATGTTTTTTTTATTGGTTTTCGAACGATAGAAATTATCCTAACCTCCAGTGTACTTGGAAAGCTTCGTGCCTAAGCAACATAACTTAAACTGTCAAAAGGCCGACGTTCATAATCGACTAAACTACAACAGACGGATAAAGACGGAAGGATTACTCCTTCCGTCTTATAATATCAAAGCTATTCATTTCAATTCCTAAGTCTACATAAATCAACTGCTGCGGATGAGGGCAGCTTTCCATATCCACACCATCCTTATCGGTAATTCGTTTCACGGTTGTCTCTATCGTATCTCCATTTGGTTTCATAACCTCAACCGTATCGCCCACAGTGAATTTATTCTTCTGCTCCAGCTCATAGAGACCATCCTTTTCACCAGCTATTGTCCCAAGATAGGTATATGCTTTCTCATAGGTATTGTGATCATAGATCTGCTCCTCATGAGTTGGCTTATCAAAGAAAAAGCCGGTAGTAAACTGCCTGTTTACACCCTTCTTAATCTCTTCCAGATACCAGGCCTTATTTGCTTCATACTTTGCCTGATCTTCAAAGAAATCATCGATAGCCTTACGATATGTTCTTGCTACCGTAGCAACATACAGAGCCGTCTTCATTCTTCCTTCGACCTTGAGACTATTAATTCCCGCTTTTACAAGCTCCGGAATATACTCAATCATACATAGATCCTTAGAATTAAAAATATAGGTTCCTCGCTCATTTTCTTCGATCGGAAGATACTCTCCTGGCCTCGTCTCTTCAACAATATGATATTTCCACCTGCAGGAATGAGTGCAAGCGCCCATATTGGCATCTCTTCCAGTAAAATAATTGCTTAAAAGACATCTGCCAGAGTAGGCGATACACATTGCCCCATGGACAAAGGTCTCAATCTCCATTTCTGGTGGAATATTTGCTCTAAGCTCAATCAACTCAACCAGAGAAAGCTCCCTTGCAGACACCACTCTGGTAGCACCAAGCTTATGCCAAAAGCGATAGGTTTCATAATTTGTATTATTTGCCTGAGTACTGATATGTACCTCGATTTCAGGAACAATCTCTAAGGCAATACTAAAAACGCCAGGGTCAGATATGATTAGTGCATCGGGTTTTGATGCTCCGAATTCCTTTAACTCTTTAAAATACTTTCGAATCCCGTCAAGATCCTGATTATGAGCTGTAATATTAGCAGTAACATAAACTTTCTTTCCATGGCCATGGGCAAATTCAATTCCTGCCTTCATATCCTCCATTGAGAAATTTTTTGCTTTCGCTCTCAGACCATACATATCTCCGCCGATATAAACCGCGTCAGCACCATACATGATTGCTGTTTTTAAATTTTCCAAATTACCTGCCGGTATTAATAACTCCGGCTTTTTTATTTCATCAAACATCTTGTTCTCCATTCTAAGCATCTCTCCTTTTAAGAGGATGCGCACAAACCTAACTTCCAGTCTCTTCTTCAACCTTTTCTATGACTGACTGCGATTCCGTCTCCGACCGGAAGAATGACTGTGGAAAGTTCCTCCATATGGGTTATCGTATAAAGATATTCTCTCATCCTGGAATGTATCGTACGATCTCTTCTGGTAATGCTGTATCTGGAATTCGTTACTGTTCCATCCTGAAGTACATTATCCGTAAGCAACATCCCTTTATCACTTAAAAGCTTCATTAGTTCTGGCAAAAAGCTCATATATTGAGCCTTAGCTGCGTCAAGAAAGATAAAATCAAAGCTTTCTCTCTCTAGTACCAACTCTTTTAGAACCTCCAAGCCTTCTCCCTGACGAAGTGTTATCTTATTTCTGTGTGGAAATCTCTCACTCGATAGATTTTTCTTTGCCTCCACAAGTCTCATGGCAACCTTCTCTATAGTAGTAATCCCACAATCGCTATTACTATATTCACTCATAAAGAGGGCGGAAAAGCCAATGGCTGTTCCGACCTCCAGAATCCGTTTTGGTTGTTGTAATTGGAGTAGAAATTTCAGTACTCCCTGTGTATCTTTTTTTATGATTGGCACATGATTTTCAAGTGCCTCCTTTTCCAGTGCCAGAAGCTCCGAGGGGAGCTCTGACTCTAGGGAATTAATATAGGCAGTTATTCTTTCATTCACGATCATAATTAATTAGACCCCTCTTCCGAGTTTTCTGCCGTATCTGAAGAATTAGAAAGATCTGTGATTACGTTAAGGATCTCATTGTAAGTCATATCGGTAGAGACCTCATATATTCCAGGCATAAGAACATAGCTACCCAGTTTTGTCTTCAAATAAAAGGAATACTTATTCTTTATTACACGATTCACTTCTAATTTACTTGCCACGTCCATCGTAGACTCACCTTTATCAATGTTTAATTCGACCGTGGTACCTTTACCTTTTTCTGATACCGTCACCGGACCATAAAGTTGATACGTAAAGTCATAGGCAATCTTACTAAAATTAATAATCAGGACTACCACCAGGATATAAAATGCTACATTCAGCAACAATCTAGCAATAAAGCTAGTTACTTTTAAGGTTAATTTCATTGTCGCGGACTTGTTTGTCATATTAATAACCATGCCTTTCTCTATACCTGCAAACTTTGAACCGTTGGCTTTACAACGTCAAAGATTATACTTCCATAATAATAGGCAATATCATCGGATTTCTCTTTGTCTTCTTCCAGATGAAGTCACTTAGAGAATCCTTAATCTCATTTTTCATCTTGCCCCAATCGGTATTATTGCGGCTTAGGCACTTGTCCAAAGCTTTTTCAACTACTACTCGAGCCTCTTCCATCAGATTTTCTGATTCGCGGACATATACAAAGCCACGGGATACAATATCTGGTCCGGAAAGAATCTGATTACTGTACTTCTCAAGGGAAATTACAACGATAATCAAACCATTCTCTGATAACAGTTGCCTGTCACGAAGTACAATATTACCAACATCACCAACACCAAGTCCATCTACCAGAATTCCCTGTGCCGGTACTTCTCCAGTAATTGCTGCCTTTTCCTCGGATAAAGTTAACACTTTTCCTGAAGAAAGAACAAATACATTTTCCTTAGGAACACCAAGGGTCTGTGCTAATTCAGCATGTCGGATTAAATGTTTATATTCTCCATGAACCGGAATTGCATACTTTGGTTTGGTTAACGTATAGATTAATTTGATTTCTTCCTGGCATGCATGGCCGGATACATGGGTATCCTGATAAATCACCTTTGCACCTCTCATGGACAGATCATTGATAACTTTTGAAACTGCCTTTTCATTACCGGGAATTGGTGTTGAGCTAAGAATAACAACATCTCCTGGTTTAATCGTAACTTTTTTATGAATAGAGGCTGCCATACGCGGCAGGGCTGCCATTGATTCACCCTGACTTCCTGTCGTAATAAGCACTAATTGATCATCCGTGTAGTTCTTCATCTGTTCAATATCAATCAGCATATTATCTGGTATTGTCAGATAACCCAGCTCACTGGCAACGGAAATAATATTCACCATGCTGCGGCCTTCAACTACGATTTTTCGGCCGTATTTTGCAGCAGCATTAACGATCTGCTGTACACGGTCTACGTTGGACGCAAAGGTCGCAACAATAATTCTTTGTTTTGCATAATCTGCAAAAATGGTATCAAAGGTCTTTCCTACAGTGCTTTCCGACATCGTATATCCTGGTCGTTCTACATTTGTACTATCGCACAATAATGCTAATACGCCTTTTTTGCCAATCTCGCCAATACGCTGTAGATCAATTGGCTTACCATAAACAGGAGTATAATCCACCTTAAAATCTCCGGTGTGGAATATGATTCCGGCAGGAGTAAATATCGCCAGCATAGCTGCGTCAGCGATACTATGATTTGTTCTGATAAATTCGATACGGAAACAACCTAAATTGATGGACTGTCCGTATTTAATTACTTTTCTTTTTGTATTCTTTAACAAGTTATGTTCTTTTAACTTATTTTCTATAATTGCTGTAGTTAGCTTTGTTGCATAAATCGGAACATTTACTTCCTTCAATATATAAGGTAAGGATCCAATGTGATCTTCATGTCCGTGGGTTATAATAAACCCTTTTACCTTGTCGATATTTTCCTTAAGATATGTTACATCCGGGATTACTAAGTCAATTCCCAGCATCGAATCCTCTGGAAAAGAGAGACCGCAATCAATTACAATAATACTGTCCTCGTATTCAATTGCAGTTATATTCATACCAACTTGTTCTAATCCACCAAGTGGAATAATTTTTACACCTTTTAAATCTGTCTGTTTTATTATAGTTTTTTCTTTCAAATATTTGCACCTCCAATGGTTGTTATGTACTATTTTATCCATTTACTAAGTGCACGATACTACAAATGAAACTGCTTCATTTGTTATGATATAGATTCAATAGATTGCTTGCCAAGACATTTTTTACAATGCCCATAAAGTTTTACTTCGTGATCTACAACGGTAAAGCCCATAGACTCCTTGATTCTTTCCTCCAATGTTTCTAAGAGATCATCCTGAAAAGCGAAGATATTTCCGCAATCCAAGCATATTAAATGATGATGATGATGGGAAGTCTCTTCTTTACCCTTTTTGCTAATTTCATAGCGCACATAACCATCACCTAGATTTAATTTATCAATTAGATTAAGTTCTGATAACATCTGAATTGTACGATATACAGTAGCTATTCCTATCTCAGGATACCTTTTCTTAACACAGTCATAAATCTCTTCTGCGGTCAAATGTTTTCCCGGTCTACTGTTTAGTACCTCCAATATCGCTACTCTCTGAGTAGTAACCTTCAGTCCGTTCTGTTTCAATAAACTTTTAAATTGTTCTTGATTTTCAGGCATTCGCTCACCTATTCTCGTCCTATCCTATATCTTGCATTAATAAAAGTCGTCAAAAGCTCTTTATGGCTTCTGATCAATGCGCTGCAGCTGCGCCAAGCATCTCGATCATAGGAAGATAATCCTGTCCCTATGATATTCGTTTTTTTGTTATTGTTTTTTGTTATTGATTTAGTTATTAATTTTTAACATATTTGTATATCGTTAATACAACTCTACATCATCCAGAAGTTCTTTAAAGATTCCAGCAACAAGCTCCAGTTCCTGATCATCTTCTACAATATCATAAATTGCTTCTTCATCGGTATCCTTCGATACATCTTTTAAAATAAGAGCCTCAGCCTCTTCTTCATCGTCTGTAGTACTTACTAAAATATAATTTGCTCCACCGAGTCTTGTCTGTTCTAACACATAAAAAGCAACTTCTTCTCCATCTTCTGTGGTAAATTTAATCTCTTCCGGTTTATTTTCCATTCTAAGCCTCCAATAATACGCACAATGGCATTTAAAGTATTCCAATCGTTGACACTCGTCTACTCTTGATCTCTCAAAAAGCTTAACTTATCCAGATAACCCTGTAGAATAAGTACTGCTGCAAGTTTATCGACAACTTTTGCCTTTTCTTCATGATTCATTTTTGTCTGCGATAGCACTTGATGTGCCGCAACGGTTGTTAATCTTTCGTCCCAGAGAATCACTTCCAGTCCGGTTCGCTGCCTGAGCTTTTCGGCAAACTCCTCCGACTTTACAGCACGGTCTCCAATGGTATTGTTTAAATGCTTCGGATATCCTACGACAATCTTCTCAACTTCATACTGCGTAATTAATTCTTCGATTCTTGCCAAGGTTTGACGAAGCTTATTTTCCTGTTTACGGTGAATAACTTCCACCCCTTGAGCAGTAAGTAATAATGCATCACTTACAGCTACTCCGACTGTAACAGAGCCATAATCCAGCCCCATAATTCGTTTCATTTTTAACCCCTATCTACTGCTTGGGCTGCATTTCACTCTATGAGATGAGTAATGCTACTCCCAAGCCTGTGCGGCATTCTTTTCATTCAAAACAAGAGGAAACTACAAGCTAATCCATTTGTAACCTGCAAGATGAATCAGTAATGTGATTCACTTGTCATGAATACAAAAAGCACAATAATGTGCTTATTCAAAAGCAAATTTATAGATGATTACTTTCATTCATTCTGTAATAAGTCATTTATGTTGTATGTTCTATTTCTTGTTCTGGGTAGTATCTTTGTCAATGTAAAAACGTAACAATTCCTCAATTATTTCATCACGTTCAACCTTCATAATTAAGCTTCTAGCCCCTTTGTGGCTAGTTATGTAGGTTGGATCTCCAGACATAATATATCCTACGATCTGATTAACAGGATTATATCCTTTTTCAGTCAAAGCGGAATAAACGGTTCGAATAACCTCACTGACAATAACCTCCGGTTCCTTTTTTACATTAAAATATTGAGTATTGTTTAATTTCTGCATTGTATCACTTCCTCTTCCAAGAAATTACGGTAGCTACCTCAAAGTAATAATTTGAATTATTTATATCATCTATCTCTTACTTTTAAACCATCAATTTGCTTGCACATATTTTTTCTATGTTGCAAAATATACCAATGTAAGTTTTTATATGTTACTTATATATTAATATATTTAGCATAAAATATCAATTAAATATTTCACAAAGCATAATTTCTTCCAATAAATCCTTATTTACCCTGACTTTCAGGATCTGATTCGATAGATCTTCCTTACTTTCCACCGCGAATTTCAAATATCTCTCATTGTGTCCTACCTGATAAGTCTTGCCATCCACCAAAATCGCTTCTTCAAATAGAACTTTCTCTATTCTACCCAAGAAATTAGCTTTGTATTCCTTAGCCATCTGTTCTGAGCAGGTTATTAATTCATCACTTCTTTGACTCTTGAGCTCCTCCGGAATCTGATTCGGCATCTCGGCTGCTTTCGTGCCTGCTCTTTTTGAATATTTAAATACATGGATATGAGAAAAGCCTATTTTGCCAATGAATTCTCTCGTCTCTGCAAATTCCTCCGGTGTTTCTCCCGGAAAACCTACGATAACATCCGTCGTAAAGGCTGGTAAATCAAAATATTGCCTGATGAGCTGTACTCTATCTAAGTACTCCTTGGCACTATATTTTCGGTTCATCCGTTTTAAGACGCCATTACTTCCACTTTGGAGGGATAGATGAAAGTGCGGGCAAAACTGTGGAATTTCTGAAATGACAGATAAAAATTCCTCTGTAATAATCCTTGGTTCTAAGGATCCCAGTCTTATTCTTTCAACTCCAGGAATAGTCGATATATTTTGGATTAAGGATGCTAACGGCAAATCCTTTCTTTCATCTGTCTCGGCACCATGATCCCGATCCGTACCATAGGAGGAGATATGAATCCCAGTTAATACAACTTCTTTGTAACCTTTTTTTACAAGCTCAGATACTTCTGAGATAATTTCTGCTTCCTTCCTGCTGCGAACTCTTCCCCTGACATAGGGGATAATGCAGTAAGAACAAAAGCGGTTACAACCATCCTGAATCTTAACCACAGCTCTTGTTTTTTCCATGGTCGAGGCGATATTTAATTCTTCGTATTCCTGTTCGAAATCGATATCTACCACCAGTTCCTCTTTCTTCTGGCTGCTTTTACAACGTTCTACCATTTCTACAATATCTGATTTTTTATTATTACCAACAACCAGATCCACTGCGCTGTCTTCCAGCAAAACCTCTTCTGCTGCTTGTACATAGCATCCTACTGCGGCAATAATCGCTTCTGGATTTCTTTTTTTTGCCTGGTGAAGCATCTGTCTGGATTTACGATCTGCAATATTGGTGACAGTACAGGTATTAACCACATATACGTCTGCTGTATCCTTAAAATCCACGATATCGTAGCCTGCGTTCTCAAACATACCACGCATAGCCTCAGTTTCATAGGAGTTTACCTTACACCCCAGGCTAAGAAATGCTGCTGTTTTTTTCATTTATTTAAATCCTTTCTAAGTAAAACATCTTCCTTCACTAATAGCGTTAAATATTTATAAATTCCGCTTCCTATACAACTTTTCCTGTTTTTTTTTATGAACTTTGTATATTGACTTTTAATTTGCTAAATTATAGTATATACATATACTTGAAGAAGGAGGAATTAGTGATGAAGACAGTAAAAATATCTTTAAATTCAATCGATAAGGTGAAAGCTTTCGTAAATGACGTGACAAAATTTGATTCCGATTTTGATTTGGTTTCCGGCAGATACGTTATAGATGCAAAGTCCATCATGGGCATTTTCAGTCTCGACTTGTCAAAAGTCATTGACTTAAATATCCATAGTGAGGAGAACATGGAAAACATCCTTGCAATCTTAAAGCCATACATTGTAGAGTAGTCATTTCAAGAGGTTGTCGTAAACGGCAACCTCTTTTTTTATACATATTTCTAACAAAAAATTAGCCAACTGCAACTACTTCTACTGTATTTAAAGCAATTTCTATCATTTCTTCAATTTTTTCTTCTAACTTTTTCTCCGAATTTTTAATCACCTTTGTACTAGGTTTCGTCACCGGATGCTTGGCCACAAAGATGGTACAGCAATCCTCGAATGGCTGAATGGAAGTCTCAAAGGTATCAATTTCTTTCGCAATATCCACGATATCCTTTTTATCAAAAGCAATTAACGGGCGATAAACCGGCATTGTACATACCTCATTGGTAGCAGCGAGACTCTGCATTGTCTGACTGGCAACCTGACCAAGACTTTCTCCTGTAATAAGACCCAGGCAGTTTTCCTGCTCTGCCAGTTTTTCAGCAATCTTCATCATATATCGGCGCATAATAATAGTCAACTCTTCATGAGGACACTGATCATAAATATATAATTGAATATCGGTGAAATTAACTACAAAAAGCTTCATCTTCCCCGTATATTTAGAGATCTTCTCCGCCAAATCAACTACTTTTTGCTTTGCTCTATCACTGGTGTATGGCGGTGCATGGAAATAGGTGGCAGCCAAGGATACGCCTCGTTTTGACAGCATATATCCTGCTACCGGGCTATCGATACCACCAGATAATAATAACATTGCTTTTCCATTGCAGCCCACTGGCATACCGCCTAAGCCTGGAATTACAATAGAATATACATAACATTTTGTACGAACCTCCACCGTAATTCTTACGGAAGGCTCATGCACATCTACCTTCATCTCGGGGAATCTCTTTAACAAATAAGCCCCCATTTCAATACATATTTCCGGTGAAGTAAACTTATATTTTTTATCTGCACGCTTGGCTTCCACCTTAAAGGTAAAATCGCGATCCTCGTACATCTTTTCTACATAATTACCCACACCCTGGGTTAATTCTTCCCATTCGGAGCTTTCAATTACTGCAACCGGACAAATGGATGAGATACCAAACACTTTCTTTAACGCTGAAACTGTTTCTTCATAGTCATAATTTTCAGGGCATTCCACAAAAACTCTTCCCTGTTCCTTACTAACCACATATTCCCCTAAGTGATTCAAGGCTTCCTTGATACGATCACGCAGGGCATTTTCAAAAATATAACGATTATTCCCCTTTAGACCAATTTCAGCATATTTAATCAAAAACGCTTTAAACATTCTAATCCTCCTGTATTTTAGGAGGATTTCTCCTCCTGTGTTTATCCTCTTACTATTATTTTCGTCTGTATCTTCGAAGTATCGGTAATATTTCCTTCAGTTGCTCCAAAGTATAATTAATTTCTTCTCTTGTTGTCAACTCTGACATTGACAATCTCAGGGTTGATTCCATTAAATCCTTAGGCAACCCAATTGCTGTTAAAGCAGCACTTGGTGTAGCATGATGGGTACTGCAGGCTGACCCAGAGGATACAAAAACTCCTTTATCCTCCAAGGCATGTAAAAATACTTCGCTGCGTACTCCCTGAAAATTCACGCTCATGATGTGAGGTGCTGTTTTCCTGATTTGTTCCATTTCGAAAGCCTCGGTGCACTCCAGTGGCATTCCATTGATTGTAACACCATCCAGCTTACTTACCTCTTGCAGGAAATATTGTTTCAATTCATACATGGTATCGATCTTGCGGTCAAAATCGATATAAAGCTCTTTTACAGCTTGTCCTATCCCTGCGATTCCAGGCACATTTTCTGTCCCAGACCGAATTCCCCTTTGATGTCCGCCGCCAAACACAGTAGGGTTTATCTTTAGTTTATCGCTGGCATATAGTACTCCGATTCCCTTTGGTCCATGTATCTTATGTCCGGAAAAGGATAATAAATCAATTCCCTCTCTCTTAGGGAAAATTCTATATTTTCCAAAAGCCTGTACAGCATCTACATGGATAATAATATCTTTTTTTAATTTTTTAAGTTCAAGTGCAATTTCAGTAATATCTTGCACTGAACCAATCTCATTATTGACATACATCATAGATACCATTAAGGTATCTTCTCCAATGAGCTCATATAGCTTTGTTTTTATGAGCTTTCCTGTGGAATCAACCGGAAGAAAGCTAACACGAAAGCCTTGCTCCTCTAAGTGCACCACTGTCTGAAGCACAGAAGGATGCTCTATTCTTGTTGTAATAATATGATTCGCTCTGCGTTTATAAGCCATGGCTGTACCAATCAGGGCTAAATTATTAGCCTCCGTGCCGCCTGAAGTGAAAATAATTTCTTTCGGCTCCACCTTAAGTGTGCTAGCAATAATAGCTGCTGCCTCTTTCATATATTGCTCAGCCTTGACTCCCATCCGATGCATGGAGGAAGGATTGCCATAATCCTCCTTCAAGGTCTGCAGCGTGATCTCACAAACCCCCTGAGTAGGCTTAGTCGTAGCTGAGTTATCCAAATAAACTTCCATTTGTACCTCCATTTTACTGCTCTTGTGGATTAACAAATACACATACTAAAGCAGATTATACCTCATAAAATGATTTTTGGCAAAGTATAATTCGCTGCCAAGACGATTCTATCCCTTTAACAATGAAATTTGTCTCAACACATTCTTGTTGCTATCATATAAAGTATGCAACATTTGTTTTATTGATAGTCGTAATTAGTTCTATAATTTTCGAGAATTTTTAAGATCCAAAACGGATTTACACTAACTTCTTTATCGCCAGAATTCAAATAGATTCCCATGTGAAGGTGAACATCAAACTCTCCCGTTGTACCTTCCGGTCCATAGCCACTGTCACCCATAAATCCAAGCAGCTGTCCTGCTATTACACCATCACCTGGCGCGATCTCCGGTGCATAGGAATATAGATGGGCATAGTAATAATAGGCTCCAGACTCAGAACGTATTCCAATACGATATCCTCCCTGTTCCAGCCAGCCTATTTTCTCTACAATTCCATTGGTCATACTTATAATCGGAAAATACCCTCGTTGGTTATTGGAAGCCATTAGATCCGTTCCCTCATGCTTTCGCTTACCACCATAGGTTCTGGGCTCGTACCAGCTATTTTCATATGAAATTTCAGCTCCATCCATCCTGGGAACCGGGAAATACTCCAGATCATTTAGCACAGCCTTATAATCCTTATATAATTTTTGAAAGTCTTTCACATATACAAGAGTTCCTATGCCACGAAGAAAAGTCTGTTCATCCACTGGTTTCTTCTGTTCTAAATCAAAATTGTTAAATAGCATGCTTACTGTTAAATACCCATATTCATCCACCATAGGAATATTTCTAAGGCTGGGATTGTGTTTGAGCAGATGGGTTGTTCTGCTCTTAATGAGGTCAAAAGCCTCCTCATCCAGCTTCATTTCTCGAAAGGACTCATAATTAAATCCTTCTTCAATTATTCTCTCCACCAGAAGATGTGTATGCAGTAGCTTAAGACAAAATCCGGTTATTACAACCGTAACAATGCATAGGAGAAATAAACCGATCAATTCCCTATGCAATAACTTATCGGTTCTTTTCTGGATTCCAAGCTTATGATAATAAGCAGTCTTTCTTTTATACGATGAATTTCTATTCTGTATCATAATTGAATACCTCAGGACTTTTTTAACATTTAATCATATGTTTGTCTTAGGTATAACATTCACTGTATCCGAAATTCAGGTCAAAAAGAAGAAATAACTTTGTAACTTTTCCTAGCACCTATCTTTTGAGTTGTTTATCTGTAGTACATGAGACAAGTGCATCTGGAGAATTAGCTTCCTGATGCACTCGGTTCTGTTCTTGTCTATTACTTTATTCTTCTAACGATTTAATCATTGATTACTGCTGCTTTGAGCATCCGAAGACACTAGCGGTGTTGATGCGCTTTCTGCCTTCGTATCACCGAAGATGAAGCTATGAAGAACCTCTATATTAGCGTCATAATCAGGGATTAGCACTGCCATACCACGTACTTTAACATTGTCCTGGAAAGTTCCATCTGCCGGAATTCTGCATTGCTCGATATTCATGGTTCCCATCTCTATGTAGGAATTAAGGAATAACTGGAAAGCTTTACTATCAATGTCAGTCGTAATCAAAGGAAGATATTTTAACATGAGATTAGCAAGCTCTGGTTTGCTCTTGGTTTTGTATTTTTCAAAGATCGCATTTAGGATAATACGATGTCTGTCTGTTCTACCGTAATCATTATTATTACCGGTAATGGTTGATCTTTTACGAACGCGGGCATATCCTAACACCTGGTTACCATTTAACAGCTGTTTTCCGGCAACTACATCCCTATTTGAAGGGTCTGAAATATAATTTGTTGAATTTAAGTAATCCGCTTCACCGGAGGTTAGTGTTATCTCAAGTCCACCCATCTCATCGACAATTTTCTCGAAGTTTTCAAAGTTAACCATAACACAACCATCTAGTTTCAGGTCAAAATTCAACGCAATTGTCTGATATAGCAGATCAAGACCACCCTCTTCATAAGCCACATTCAGCTTATTATCCTTAAATCCTGGAATCTGAACCAGCATATCTCTCATTAAGGAGGTCAGTTTTAAAGATTTAGTAACGGTATTAATGGTTGCAACAACAATTACATCTGTCCTGCCTCTTGCATCTCCGCTACCAATAGCCTCTTCACCTAAGACTAGAACATTATAAACGCCATCTTCATGACGCCCTATACCGGAGGTATTAGGCCAGTTAATCATCGTTGGATTGATCTCTTCCCCCTTGGAACTTAGGTCTTCTTCCTCCACATAATCAATATCCGCTGCTACATCCTCACCATCTTTAAAGTCACCGGTCCAAGCAGCCCAAATGGTACCGCCCAGATTAACCCCCATGCTTAATAAAAGATTATTCCCCGGTTTCGTAAATGCCAGAAAGAACAAGATACCAATGATCGACAATACCGTCAAAACAACACCGCTTTGAATCTTCATCCACCAAACCTTCTTCTGTTTTTTCTCCTTTGTGGTTTCATCCAAGGAATCCTCCTTGGTGGTTTCCTTGGATATACTATCCATTTCATCGCTTATGTGCTTTGCCAAATCAGCATTGATGCTAAGAAGTTGTTCCTCAACCTCTTTATGCTCATCGTTATCCTGTAAGAAGTCAACATTAAATGCTGCATTCTTGTTATCCTTTTCAGAATTTACTCTTTCCTCATCCATTATCTCTTCTCCTGTTATTTCAGCTGTATTATGCCCCAATTTTCTCGCTTAATATCTTCTCAAGGAATTGATATACTCGTACCGTTGATGAGATACTCATCTTTTCCTCAATGGTATGCACACTACTGATGTCCGGACCAATTGAAACAATGTCAATACCAGGCATTTTTTCAGAAACTAAACCACATTCCAAACCTGCATGAATTGCTTCCACTATCATTTCTTTCCCATAAAACTCACGGCTCATCTTTTGGAAATGTTGTTGAAGTTTAGAATCCTTTTTGAACTCCCAGGCTGGATATTCCCAACGTACAACGTATTCACCGCCTAAGAAGTCAGTCATATACTTCAATTTGTTACTAATAAAATATTTATAATTACTACTGGAGCTACGTACTGAGGTAAGCATCTCTACCTTATCAGCTTCTGTATGGAATACCCCCATATTCAAAGAGCTCTCTACCAGTCCCTTGATATTTGAACTCATGACCTGAACACCGTTTGGCATATGAATCAGCATAAACAGCATTTTTTCAAAAGAGGAAGGATGAATTACATCAAAGGTTCCCTCTCCCAAATCTTCCAACTGGTAATTCAAATCCGGTTCACTTGCCGCTAATTCCTTTTGATAAATCGCCATGATAGCTTCGATATTCTTCTTCACAAGCTCCAACACATCTGCTTTCTCTGTAGAAATTAGTATATCCGCATTCGCTTCTCTTGGGATTACATTATCCTTAAAGCCACCCAGCATATCAATCAATTCATAAGAGCTGGTTTCCCGAAGGTCAAATAATAATCTGCCTAACAACTTCGTAGCATTGGATCTGTTATTTCCGATATCGATACCGGAATGACCGCCAATCAGTCCTCCAATACTAATCTTCAACTTTCTACCCGAAGCCTGCACTCTTTTTAGCGGAAAGGAGCTGGTTCCTGTTAATCCTCCGGCACAGCTGCAAAGAAGATATCCTTCTTCCTCCGAGTCCAGATTAATCATATATTTCCCTTGGAGTTTGGATAAATCAAGAGCTTTTGCCCCATGCATTCCAACCTCTTCATCTGTCGTAATAATCGCTTCAATTCTTGGGTGTTTTAGTGTTTCATCTGAAAGCACTGCCATGATATAAGCAACGGCAATTCCATTATCAGCGCCGAGGGTCGTACCATCCGCATGAATATAATCACCCTCAACAACAAGCTTAATTCCATCCTTTAAAAAATCATGTGTGTCTTCCTTACGTTTTTCACAAACCATATCCATGTGCCCCTGAAGAATGACTGCGGGCTCATCTTCATATCCTGGAGATGCTGGTTTTATTATAATTACGTTCTTTGCCTCATCCTGTGTGTACTCTAACTTTCGAGCCTTTGCAAAGGCTACCAGATAGTCACTGACTTCCTTCTCATTGCCCGAACCTCTCGGTATCGCAGATATTTCACTAAAATATTGAAATATTCCCTTGTAATCTAACTGTTCTAAGATTTTCTCCATAATCACACATGCCTTTCTCTTTTTTAATCATGTCCAAAATGCATGAAAGAACCGAGAATCAATCTCCCCATGTTATTACATTTTTCATAACACTGTTATGTATCTCATAACCTTGTTACTGCTTATCATAACATTAGACGATGTGACTCCCGACTCTGTTCAAAGTAAATTTTTACCTTTTATTATTCTAATACTGTATTCCATTAATATACATCAAAACAGATGTAATTTTCAATAATAATCTAGTTTTTAAAGCTATGAATCGGAGCCGGAATTCTACCACCGCGATTAACGAAATCCGCACAACTAAAATTATTCACCTTCATTACAGGTGCATATCCTAATAATCCGCCAAACTCTACACGCTCCCCAATTCCCTTACCAATGACTGGAATAATACGAACTGCTGTAGTTTTCTGATTGATCATTCCAATTGCCATTTCATCTGCAATTAACCCTGAGATCGTAGTAGCCTTCGTATCTCCCGGAATCGCAATCATATCAAGACCCACGGAGCATACACAGGTCATCGCTTCCAGCTTTTCAAGTGTTAAAGCACCTGCCTCTACCGCGTCAATCATACCTTGATCTTCACTAACAGGGATAAATGCACCACTAAGTCCACCAACATAGGAAGAAGCCATAACACCGCCCTTCTTTACCTGGTCATTGAGTAAGGCCAGCGCTGCTGTTGTTCCGGGTGCACCGACATATTCCAAACCGATCTCTTCCAGAATTTCTGCAACACTATCACCTACTGCCGGAGTCGGTGCTAAGGATAAATCAATAATACCAAATGGAATATCCATCAACCTGGAGGCTTCCTGTGCAACCAACTGACCTACACGGGTGATCTTAAAGGCAGTTTTCTTAATTGTCTCACACAAGGTCTCAAAGTCTGCTCCTCGAACACTTTCCAGAGCTTTTTTTACTACACCAGGTCCGCTGACACCAACATTAATCACAGCATCACCTTCCGTTACTCCATGGAAGGCACCCGCCATGAATGGGTTATCATCCGGTGCATTACAAAATACAACCAGCTTTGCACAGCCAATAGAATCCTTTTCCTTTGTATATTCTGCGGTACTTAAGATAATCTCTCCAAGAAGCTTAACCGCATTCATATCAATTCCGGTTTTGGTGGATCCAACATTCACGGAGCTACATACACGCTCGGTCTGACTAAGTGCCATCGGGATGGATTTTATTAAAAGTTCATCACTGAGTGTCATAGCCTTACTTACCAAAGCAGAGTACCCGCCAATAAAATTTACACCTACTGTCTTTGCTGCTCTGTCTAATGTATGGGCAATCGTAACATAATCTTCCGGTTTCTTGCAGGCAGCTGCACCCACCAGGGAAATCGGGGTTACGGATATTCTCTTATTTACAATAGGAATCCCATATTCTCTTTGAATCTTGTTACCAGTTGCCACCAGATCTTTTGCTATCGTGGTAATCTTATCATAAATCTTACGGTTTAGCTCCTCTAGACTTGGATCAGCACAATCTAAGAGGCTAATACCAAGTGTAATGGTTCGAACGTCAAGATTTTCCTGTTCAATCATCTTATTCGTTTCGATGACTTCATTTATATTTATCATATGCTTATTTGCCTCCCTAATACTGCAATCTTCCTTCATAGCTAATCATATCGAACCTTAAATCATGTTCGATCAGCGAGATGTGCGTCAATTGCTTGTTCCTAAACTTATATCCTGTGCATCATATCGAAGATATCTTCTCTCTGTGCTTTAATGATTACTCCGATTTCTGTTCCCAGCTTCTCCAGCTCCTCGGAAATAGTGTCAAACTCCATTGCAATATCAGTCATATCAACAATCATCATCATATTAAAATATCCTGATACAATCGTTTGGGAAATATCTAATATGTTAATCTTCTTTTCAGCAAGATAAGTACACACCTTTGCAATAATCCCCACCGTATCCTTACCCACTACGGTAATTACTGTCCTCTTCATATGAAAGCCTCCTTTGTTCCGTTCGTCTTAATTCTCTATGTATATTTATAACCTAATAAGAATTTTCTATCCCTGAACTATAACCATACTAGACGGCTGTTCTCTATGAGCTACGCTAATTTTACTTACCGGGAAATCACACCCTCTGTTTAGCAGCTCGCAACACACTGTTTCATAAGCCAGTTCCTCATAGTTATTTTCCTTGCTTAAATGAGCCAACAATACTGACTGTAATCTTGGGTGAATTAATTTACTAATCAAATCAGCAGAGGTATCATTGGATAGATGCCCTCGGTCACCAAGGATTCTTTGCTTTAGATAATAGGGATATTTCCCTACCATGAGCATATTTACATCATGGTTTGCTTCAACATATAAAATCTCTGAGCCTTCCAGCTTAGATAAAATATAATCATCATACTTTCCTAAATCCGTTGCGATTCCCACCTTATGGCCTTCTGCCTGTAGCGTATAGCATACCGGATCTGATGCATCATGGGAGGTGGAAAAGGGCTCCACCTTAATATCATTTATATAAAATTCTTCATCCGGCTTAATGCATTGATATAATTCATGCTCCACCTTACCTAGACTTTTGATTTTACTAAGTGCTCGTATCGTCTCAGTAGTTCCATAAATCGGTATATGGTATTTTCTTGCTAAGATACCAAGTCCTGAGATATGATCGGAATGTTCGTGGGTAATTAAGATTCCTTGAATGGTATCCGGCGAAATCTCAATCTCACCTAATCCCCCTTCAATACGCTTTGCACTAACTCCGGCATCTACCAAGAGATTTGTATTCCCGCTGCCGACATAGATGCAGTTCCCACTGCTGCCGCTTGCAATACTGCATAATTTCATAGTCGTTTCTCCATGATACCCGTTATGGTATCAAATTTCTAATAAGCTTCCATTACTAATCACAGATATTATTTAAATTAACCAATATCTAAATGAGTATCCCTCATTTCTATTATTTTGTCAAGAAATAAATCCTTATACCCATTGATTTCTATCATTTCTTCTGCCCACCAATATTAGTAATTTTGCCAAAATGATTCTATTAATTTCCCATCAAAAAAATCACAAATTATATTTACAGGTTATGAATGAAGGCATTCACCTGTTCCTCTAATAACCTGATGTCTCCAACATTTTCAATGACCTTTGAGTAGGTCTTTCGAAATGCCTCTTCTTTACTTTGGTTCTGGAAAATGGAATTTATCTTCTCATCGGTGTAGCTTCGGTCACGCTTTAAACGCTCTCTTCGTTCTTCCTCCGGAGCATAAACATACCATACCTCATCACAGATATAATCATAACCCGCTTCCATCATCAGCGCAGTCTCTACCAAAAGATATGGGGATGTTCCGCTATCCCTTACCGCCTGTATCTCTGCCTTAACCTGCTCTAATACCTTCGGATGTGTTATCTCATTAATCCTAAGACGCTTGTCCTCGTCATCAAATATAATGGAGGCTAGTTTGGTGCGGTTAATCCTCCCATCCGGTTCCAGAATGCTGTCTCCGATATAATTCACCACTTCTTCATAACTGGTACCGCCCGGCTCCATCTGAGCCTTAGCAATACTATCCGTATCCAAAATATATGCTTTATATTTATCTCTTAATATATTGGCAACGAGGGATTTGCCGCTGCCAATCCCTCCTGTTAATCCAATTACCTTCATTTAAGTTTCTCCTATTGCCAAAGGATCGTTAGTCAATTACGATACGATATAATCTGCGAAGGTTTTCATAAAATTGATTTAAATTCCTTCGCTGTCCTTATTTTGCTTCAAACCAGTTGACGCCTTCCTTTACCTCCGCTTCCAGAAGTATGGATAGCTCTGCTGCTCCCTGCATTTCTTCCACCATAATTTTTGCTACCTGCTCCACTTCTTCTTTATGAGCCTCTACCAACAATTCATCGTGGATTTGTAAAATTAATCTGGAACGCAAATGCTGCTCTTTTAATTTCTCATTCACACGTATCATGGCAATCTTAATAATATCTGCTGCTGTTCCCTGAATCGGAGCATTCATCGCAACACGTTCTCCAAAGGAGCGGAGCATAAAGTTGCTGTTTGCAAGCTCCGGAATCGGTCTTCTTCTACCAAACAAAGTAGAGGAATAACCATTCTCCTTAGCATCCTTGACCAAACGATCCAGATATTCCTTTACTTTTGGGTAAGTCTCAAAATATTTCCCAATATAGCGTTCTGCTTCTTTTCTAGTTATATTTAAATCCTGTCCTAAGCCGAAGGAACTGATACCGTAAACAATACCAAAATTAACAGCCTTTGCACTGCTTCTCTGAGCGGAAGTGACCTCATCAAAGGGGATATGGAACACCTCAGATGCAGTGATTCGATGGATATCCTTCGCCTCACGATAGGCATTGATCAGTCTCTCATCATCGGACATATGCGCAAGTACACGAAGCTCGATCTGAGAATAGTCCGCATCCAGGAATACATATCCCTCCTCCGGTATAAATACCTTACGAATCTGTCTTCCAAGCTCCATACGGATAGGAATGTTCTGCAGATTCGGATCTGTACTGCTGATTCTGCCTGTTGCAGCGATGGTCTGATGAAACCGTCCATGAATGTGATTGTCCTCTTGAATATAGGTAGCTAAACCATCTGCATAGGTTGACTTTAATTTTGTTAACTGACGATATTCCAGTATCATTTTGACCACAGGATGCTCGGATTCCAGCTTTTCTAAAATATCTGCTGAAGTAGAATATCCTGTCTTTGTCTTCTTTCCAAAAGGTAAACGAAGCTTTTCAAATAAAATAACTCCCAGCTGCTTTGGTGAATTAATATTAAATTCTTCACCGACTAAGCCATAAATATCCTTTTCCAGTTTTGTAATACCAATTTGAAGATTATCGCCGTATTCCTTTAAGGCTTCTCTGTTAACCCGGATTCCTCTGACTTCCATGTCATAAAGTGTATAGATCAAAGGCATTTCAATCGTCTCAAAAAGCTGCAGCATTCCTGCCCGGAATAATAAATCCCGAAGTTTCTCCGCTGCACGAAAGGCAATGTAGGTACCATAGCATACATAGTTTAAAAATGCTTCCGCTTTCTCTTCCATTGCTTTTTCCAGAGTATCTTTCCCTAATAAGTCCTCTCTGGATGGAACGGTCATAGCAAGATAATCCCGGGCAATATCATCATAATGATAGGTATCCGTTAAAGGATTGAGTAGGTATGCTGCAATCGCTGCATCAAAAAGATTATCCTTTTCATTCACAGGAAGATAAGGAAGCTGTTCCTTAAGCCTTATTACCGAGATACAATAGCCATTCCTGGCAAGAAGGGCAGCCTTTTCGCTCAGATATTCACTGGTCATAAAGCCGCTGCATTTGATAAAGCTGATCTTTTCCTCTTCCTTGCAAAGGGATACACCTAGTAGATGCCCATTCTCATGTACCATCTGAAGACCAATGGCATGAGCACCCTTTTCTGACATCTCTGCAAAAATTTGTTCTGCAATTGCAAAGTCCTCTACCAACTGAAAGCCGGTCTCTACGCCAGTGGAATGCTTCACCTCCGGTGTCTTTGTCTGGAATCTGGTCAGCAAATTTTTAAATTCCAAACGTTTAAAAAGCTGGTATACTTCTTCATTATATAAATTATCAATGGTTGCTTTTTCTATATCAAATTCCAATTGACAGTCCACACAAATTGTTGCGAGCCTCTTTGACAAAAATGCAAGTTCTTTGTTTTCCTTCAGTGAGTTCGTCACCTTACTGGGTGACATTTCATCAATATGCTCATAGATGTTTTCCATGGATTTATAGGTGGCAATTAATTTACTTGCTGTTTTTTCACCAATGCCAGGCACACCTGGAATATTATCCGAGGTATCACCCATCAGCCCCTTTAGATCAATAAATTGGGTAGGGGTAACATTATACTTCTCCATGACATCCTTTTCCAGGTAATCTTCAATCTCTGTACCGGTTCGCTTGGTCTTAGGAATACGTACCTTAATTCTTTCAGAAGCAAGCTGCAGTAGATCTCGATCACCAGAAACCAGAGATACATAATTTCCTTCCTTTTCTGCTTGGGTAGCTAAGGTTCCTAGAATATCATCTGCTTCAAAGCCAGGCTTTTCAAGCACGGTAACATCCATCGCCTTAAGAACCTCCTTCATAAGAGGCACCTGTTCTTTTAACTCCTCCGGCATCCCCTTTCTGGTTCCCTTATATTCAGTAAACATCTCATGACGAAAGGTTGGATGGTGCAGATCAAAGGCAACTGCCAGGTAATCCGGTTTTTCTTCCTCCAATATTTTCATCATAATATTAATAAACCCAAGAACGGCATTCGTATGCTCTCCCTTTGACGTTGTCAAATCGGGTAACCCATAAAACGCTCTATTTAATATACTATGCCCATCAATCAATACTATTTTCTTATCCATGTATTTTCTTCGCAGCAGCTTGTACCACGAATCCTCCTTCCACCCGTAATCAATTTAGACCACTTATCTCATTTAGATATAGCTGTAATTCGTAATCTATCCAGTCATCATTCCCGTGATTAAATTCATGTCGAATGCGGTGTTTACTCTGAGCAGCGCCGGGATCTACATTAATACTTCTATTAGCATACCCTAAACCCATGAAAATTGCCATAAAAATCATAGCTAAAATAAGAACCACTTTCTTTCGATAGTATACATACTTTACATGAAGAATTCTCTCCTGAGCTCGTTCTATTTTATTTTTCAAATCCAAACTGAAATTGTCAGAAAGATTACGCTCCTCATTCAACTGCTTCATGGCGGTTAATAGGGCATAGTAAACCTCCAGCTCTTCATGACATTCATGGCAGGAATTCACATGTTCAATAAACTCCTCTAATTCCTCGAGCTTTAACTTATTATCTATAAATGGTGTTATCTTACTTTGCGCCGTGCGGCAATCCATGTTTACCAGCTCCTTCGTATGCACGATTAAACCCGCTAATTACATATTATATTATATTTTTCCAGACAATTATTCAACAAGAAATTATTATTTCTTATCCTGGTACCTTAATATTATGTCTTAGATCGATAGGCATATGCTATGCTACCATGTCTTAGGCTGTATTACTGTTATCGTTAAGATATGCTTTCTAAAAAACAATACTTTTCTATAACTCAAAATATTTAGATATTTTTTTCTTATTTTTTGCGATTGAGACTTGCATTCCAAAGTTAATTGTGTTAAAATAATCCTCGTCGTTAACGCGGATGTGGCGGAATGGCAGACGCAGCAGACTCAAAATCTGCCGGGCTAACACTCGTGGGGGTTCGAGTCCCTTCATCCGCATTAAGATGTGAAGTTCCTTAGATTCTTGATCGTTCAAGGATTTATGGGACTTTTTTCTTTGGTTTTTAGAACTTTTTCTTGATATGAAGCAAAAAAGGCATCGGAAACTCCGACACCCCCATTGCTGCTAATTCTTCTGCATTTATTTTATAATTTGACTCATGATCAATTTTTACTTTTACTACTTTACTAATATCCTTTATTCTCGAGATGCTATTTCATCCATCCCTTATAAAATTCAATAAATTCACCCACCGGTATCGGCTTACTAAAATAATATCCCTGTAACTCATCGCAGTCTTTATCAACCAGCAGCCTTGCCTGTTCGGCTGTCTCCACACCTTCTGCTAAGGTCCTCAAATTTAAAATCTTTGCCATTGATATAATAGAATAGGTAATATCCTTGTTTTGATCATCATCAAGTCCTATGACAAAGGACCTGTCAATCTTTAAGTAATCCAGAGGAAGCCTTGTTAAATAACTAAGAGACGAATACCCCGTTCCAAAATCATCTAACGCGATACTGATACCCATGGACCTGATTACTTCCAGATATTCGATTGCCCGATCGATATCATCGATGAACATACTCTCTGTTATCTCTACTATCAAACGTATCTTCTGGGCTGAGTAATCTGTGATCATTCGCTGTAAAAGTTTAATAAAGTCCATATCATCAAACTGCTTCACAGATACATTGATCGCCAGTTTAATATCAATACCCTGCTCCTTTAAATGCTTGTCTATACGGAAAATCTCAGTGATAATCCAATTACTGATTGGTAAAATCAGACCATTTTCTTCGGATAAGGGTATGAATCTGGATGGTGGTATGATCTCTCCATCTCTATTCCAGCGGATCAGAGCTTCTGCACCCACAATTTTGTATTGATGATCGGTAAATCTAATCTGGGGCTGTAAGAACAGCTCAAATTCTCCTTTCAGAAGAGCCTCTTTTAAGCGGAATATGAGTTCTAATTGCTCTTGATTTCGTTTCTCAATCTCTGCCGACGAGAAGACATATCTTCCTCCTCCTAGCTCCTTGGCGCGGTGCATAGCACTATCTGCTTTTCTAAGAAGTCCTTCCATAGTGGTATCGTCATGAGGTACAAGGGCGATACCAATACTAATCTCAACAGGAATAACCTTCTCCTTTAATAAAAACGGCTTCTCCATTTCATTGATAATTCGTTCAGCAACACCTGCCACGTCCTCCGGACTATTGACATCCTCGATCAGTAGATTAAATTCATCTCCTCCAATTCTGGATATCATATCTGCTTCCTGAATCACAGTTTGAATTCTTTGAGATACCATAATCAGCAGCATATCACCCGCATCATGACCTAAGGAATCATTAATTAATTTAAACCGATCAATATCCATAATAAGTACTGCCATAGAAGAAGAATTCCGCTTTGCTCTGGCTAAAGCCATATGAAGGCGGTCGTAAAACAAGGTCCTATTGGGTATTCCCGTCAAGGAATCATAATAGGCCAGGAGATGAATATCCTGCTCCGCTTTTTTCATCTTTGTGATATCTGAGGAAATTCCAATATAATTAGCAATTGTATCCTCCACCTGTCTTATGATTGTAATCGACATCCATTTCGGATATACCTCTCCTGATTTTTTCCGATCCCAAATCTCACCTTCCCAGAAGCCATTTGTAGTAATCTGCTCCCACATCTGTTCATAGAATGCCCTGTCATGATGATCCGATTTAAAAACCCTGGGATTTCTTCCAATCAGCTCTGCGCTTGTAAAACCAGACATATTAGCCATAGATTCATTCACTCGGATGATATTATTGTGCTCATCCGTAATGATAATGCCCTCAATCGCTTCATTGATAATTTTATCCGAGATAATCAGTTCACTATTAAGCTGCATTAAGCTATTTAACTGTTCTTTAATCTGAGTTATATCATGTAACAGATAGAGTTTTCCTATCTGAAGCTTATCAACATCATAGATATCCTGAATATCAATTTTATAATAGAATCTCTTACTTTCCTCTTGCAGGACTACTATATTCTCTTTCTTAATATCTAAGGGTAAGGATAAATTCCTAATTTGAGGTATGTGTTTTAATACTTCATATATATTCATACCAATTAATTTAGAACTTTGATTCAGCTTCTTTAACTCCTCATCCGCAAACCGCTGGATGAATTCTAATCCCTTAGGATTAACATCGATAACACAGTCATCATTGTCCAGTACAAAAAGCAGATCCTTGATATTCTCAATTACCATATCTCTTGCATATGGAACTATCATTGATTTTGGGAGATGGTATACTCCCCAATAGAATACTAATAACGTTATTAGGATAAGAATCGGTGTCACATCGATTGGAATTATTACTATCCCTGTAATGAATAACACATTAATAACGAAGGAAATCGTACAACCCAAGAATACAAACATGCTTTGTTTTTGATAAATCTTAGGAGATTTTAAAGCCCTAAGCAAGAGCAAATAGCAAGTTATTAAAATAATTGTATAAGAATAAACTACATGAATGAAAAAACCAATATTTTTTGTATACTCAAAAATCGGTATCCCATTTCTAAGGTATACCTGTTGATCCGTTATAAACTGATATGGTATTCTCCCTGTAAAAACAGATAGCAGGGATAAAGACGGCAGAAAGTAAATAAAAATCTTACTTCGCTTTGTAAGCGTCTCATATTTCTTAATAAAGAGCAAGGTAGCAACCAGTAATACCGGAGGCACAAGAATAACTCCGAAATATTTTAATCTCTGGAATATTAAAATCCATTCCACTGGTGCAATAAAGCTTACTAATTCCATGAGAAGCCAAAAAGACACCAAAAAAGACATATACAAAAGTCTTTTGGTTATATCGACCTTGCTACTTCGAAATAAAAAAACAATTAATATTATACTTGCGATAAAACCCATGAAATAGAACATTCCAAATATCATTTGTTTAATATAACCTTTCTTGTTGATTTAGTTAATATGAAATAACCTAATCATATTCTATTTATCAAGAGTTATCCTGCTTAAATAACAGCTCACTATCTTCCAGTTTGCCCTTCCACTCCTCCAGCTTACGATACACCTGCTCAGACATTCTATAATACCAGTCTGTTTTATCACATGCCAGCGACAGCCTACGTTCCAAATACTTTATCATGGCTGCTATCTCGGATGTAATTTCCATGTATTTACCCTCAGGATAAGAAATTTCTTTCTTTTCAAAATATCTCTCGAATACATTGATAAAGCTATTAACTTCGTCTTCTTTTAGTTCCTGGATATCTTCAACACTTAATTCCTCAATTGTTTTAAATCTTAATATTTCTTCAAACCTACTTTTATCCACTTTAATAATTTCAATCTTAGAATCCATAGGAACACCTCTCTTGCTTCTGTTATTTTCTCTACCAAATCATTTATTTTCTATCAAAAATAAGCATCTTCTGATCTTATCATTTAACTTATTGCATTTAGATAATTATAACATTTTGGGAAGACTTTATCAATTATAATCACAGGAAAAAGTATCCATTTTGTCGTTTTTTAAGACTTTTCATCATTTACGGATAGACCACAGAAAAAGGACTGCAACACCTAAGTGCCCAGTCCTTATCAATCCTGTTAAAAATACTTCTTATTACCCCAAAGATTACTCTTCTTTAGATCCATATACTCGTTGTAAGCCCGTTCTAAAATCTGTTTCTCATTGGCGAACTTCAACATATGATAGGCTTCATGGAATTTATAGTAACCTGAGTCCATAAAATACTCTTCCCGTTGTGGTTTACTGTAATAGCTATCAGACATCATTAAATACCAATGAACATCCTTTAATACTGTATTCTGTGGTGTGCTAAAAGAATATTGACTTTTTCCGATATACTTGATGATAGAAGCATTCGTTCCCGCTTCCTCCAACACCTCACGTATGGCGGTTTCTTTATATTCTTCTCCCTCTTCAACGGTTCCTTTCGGTAGCACCCACCCTTCATACTTGTTCTTATAATTCTTATACAGTAATAAAATCTTTCCTCTGAAAATCACTACACCACCACAGCTCGTTGCTTCTACCATCGCAATTCCTCCTGCCTTTGGTGTAACCATATTTATCTGATAAAAGTATACATCAATGTCAGCGGATATTCAATATAATATTTAAAATGTTCGAAACCAGGTACAGCTTCCTTAAGATATCAGAGATAGAACTTCTATTCAAAATAAGCCTTTAATATCTTTTTTGCAATTGGTACCGCATAATCGCTTCCGGTTCCGATGCTTTCGACGATAACACTTACAACAATTTGCGGCTCCTCATAAGGTGCATAGCCAATAAACCAGGCATGTGCCGGTTCATCCTCAGCATAATCGGCTGAGCCCGTCTTTCCAGCTACTTCCACGGACAGATTATCTAGTTTTGAAGCCGTTCCGTCTGTAACTACGGATCGCATCATGCTTCCAACGATATTTGCCTCCATCGGAGTTATTGGTTTTGCAGCTTTTCCGGGAGTATAGGTTTTTACAATGCCACCGTTTGCATTTTCAATATGGTCTACTACGTAGGGCTTCATCATGACTCCCTGATTTGCAACCGCTGCTGCTATCATTGCAGTATGAAGAGGCGTAACCAGTGTGTCCCCCTGTCCTATGGCCGTCGCCATTACATCATTTACATTGGCTCCGTCCGTTTGAAGTGTAAACCTGCTTTTATTGCTTTCCATCGTGACCGGCAGGCTGCGGTTAAAGAGGAAATCCTCACACAAGGAATAGAAGCTATGCAAGTCCAAGGATTCTCCTATGGTTGCAAAGGAGGTATTACAGGATTTTGCAAATGATTCATCTAAATCCTCTTTACCATGGGCTTTGTTATTGTAACAATGGATCGTCTTACCATCATTAGTCGTGCTACCCTTACAAGTATAATCATAGTCCACATAATCCGGATTCTCTCTGATATATTCCAACGCCGTAAGTACCTTAAAAGTTGAACCAGGGGGATATAACCCCTGGGTAGCACGGTTCATTAACTGAGCGTTGGTTTTCCCATCTTCACTTGAAGTGAGCTCTTCCCATATCTCATCGATATCATTCGGATCATAGGAAGGCTTGGAAACCATAGCAAGTATTTTACCTGTGGATGGCTCCATTACAACTACAGCTCCCTTTGCATTACCAAGTGCATCATAGGCCACTTGTTGAAGTTTCGCATTCAATGTGGTCACCACATTATCTCCCGGACTTTTTTCACCGATCAAATCAGCATACATTACTTCCAAGCTGTTAATGTTTGAGGTCAGCAAGCGGATATTTTCTGATTCTTCAATTCCAGTCTTTCCTTTTGAATATCTGCCGACCACATGAGCAAACACATCGTCATAAGGATACTCTCTGGTCTCTGTTCCATCCTTATCTACTACAGTCTTCGCCAGTACCTCACCGTCTGCAGATAGGATGGTTCCTCTTACAACTCTCTCAGCTAAGATCTCCTGGCGTTTATTATAACTACTATTAATCACTTCATTACTTCTTACTATTAGAAAATATGAAAAATACCCCACCATCAGTACGGTCAGTCCAACAAAAATATAAATTAGATTGTAGATGGGCTTTTTCGGGTCTTTATGCGTAAATAGGTTCATACTCCGCCTCCTTTATCAGCCTCAGCATGCCTTGGTTCATCTTTTTTTTCATATTTTTCTTTCATGGCAATTCCCTGCAATATCATAAACATTAAAATGGTAGCAAAAACAGAGCTTCCACCCTGGCTAATGAGCGGCAGTGTAACGCCGGTGGATGGGATGAATTTTATAACTCCACCGATGGATAAAAAGATCTGAAAGATGAACATTACAGCAAAGCCTATCGCTGTTAGCCGATAGAATAGTACCTCTTGCTTTAGTGCAATGTTAATAAACATGACAAAGCAACTAACGTAAATAAGAATCACACATATAACAAAAAAGCCTCCCAGCTCCTCTGAGATTGCCGAGAAGATAAAATCACTCTCAACAACAGGGATGTTCGTTGGCAGTCCTCTGTTTAGTCCCATACCAAACCATCCGCCGGTTCCGATCGCAAATAGGGATTGCGTAATCTGATACCCCTCCTTATCAATATAGGCAAAGGGATTCTTCCAGGCCATGACTCTGACCCTAACGTGATAAAACAACCGATAGGCTATTGTAGCAGCGACACTACCGCCAAGTAATCCTCCAAACAGATAGAGAGGTTTAGCCGTAGCAACATATAGAAGAAACAAGTAGGTAACAAAGAAAATGAGTGCTCCGCCTAAATCCTTTTGTACAACCAGGATGAGTACATGGGATGCTGCAATTGCTGTCACAGTACAAATTCTACGAAAGCTGACTTGTTCTTTGAATATTGCAGCAATGCATAAAACATATAGTATCTTTACAAACTCCGAAGGTTGTAAGCTGATACCCGCAAAGGAAATCCAATTGGTAGCTCCCGATTTTGTTGTCCCGACTAATAAAACCAGCAATAAAGTTCCGATTCCCGCAAGACCATAGAACCAGCCAAATCGTCTCAAATTCATTCTTGACCGCATAATCAGTGGTACTAACAAGCATACCAGAAAGGAAAAGGCTACAATAAGCACCTGCTTTACTGCCATGTCATAATTCAATCTTGCCAGCATAATAAAACTGATTACTAAAAGCATCAACATATTTCTTAGTAGTAACTTTGGCATCTTCGGGTAGATAACCTGATATAATACCAACACCAATATGATGAGAAAAACCTCTCCCCCATATAAGATCAGCAGTTTTTGGCTGGGTATTTGCACAAACAAGGTAGCATAACCAATAAAATGGAGGAAGAATATTAAAACTGTCAAAATACCGTAAATCCGCTGTTGATATCTTTTACTTTTCGAGCGAAACACAGTAAAGCTATAGTATGAGTATATTCCCATTAATAAAATCATTAGATATTTAATTAATTGAACAATTAAATTCATAGCCACCTCCTGTGTCTATCTTAGTTATTCTATTCCTCTTTTAAAATGTCCCGTCGTGTAACCGGTAAGCTCTTCCACATTTTTTTTACCATGATAAAACTGGTCGCTAAATAATTGCAGAATCCGTACTGCCTCCTCGGAAGACTCATTGGTAAAATCAACTCTGACCGCTTTAGGATTTAATTTGATAATATCCTCTGCCTGCTTGTACAAAGCCAAGGGTTGTCCGTTGTAGATGGTATTATAACAGCCGGTGCAATTGGTTTTCACATAAAAACTTTTATCAAGCCGATCCACTAAACGCCCCTGAATATTGTTTTTACCGCTTCGAACCACATCCTTTTTACCTTTGGCACAGGCGGTTGTATTTTCAAATAGACATTGAGCTGACACCATGAGTGGTAGATAACCATAGACAACAATATCACTATCACTAATATCTAATTCCTTAAGCTCTTGATAGTTTAATTCAATCGGGGCAGTAAAATGCTCTAAATGATTCTCCTGCCAGAACACTTTCGCCTGCTTATTATAAGTATACATATTATAATTAAGAATTATTTGCTTTTTTGCCATTTCTTTCATTGATAACGATTGAAGCAGGGCAATTTCTTCAAGATTCTTTATTACAAAGCCTGTTAGCTCCTCTAGGCCAATCATCTGTTCCAGATCCTGCTTCAGTTTTCGATAGATATTAGCCCTGCAGATGTGGGGCAATGTTAGATAAAACATCTTACCTTCCAGCTCTGCTTTTTTTGCAAAACGCTCTATTTCATCAATATCAAAGCAATCGTAATCTGCATAGATGGCTGTAACCTCAATCCTTTGTACGGCTGCTTCAAACTGGGCTTTTGTCTGTAGTGACACACTAAAGCCCATATCTTTGGCTACCAGATTCTTAGCGGTTGCACACCAGCTCTCGGTAGGACTAGTAGCCTTGTTCTTTTCTACAACCTTTTTCATTACCTTATCTCTACGATAATGCTCTGTAATTACCTCCTGAAGCTTGGAAATTGCAGCCCTTCGTATCTCATTTAACCAGGCTACCGGAACAAAGATATTATCATCTGAGTCAATGTTCAGCTCCTCAAAATAGAACATGGTTCCACCTGTTTTCTCAAGTGCTGCTGCCAGTTTTTCTTTTGCCATTGGCTGTTTTAACGCCGGCTGAACCTCCTCATGATATACAGTAGCTTCCAAGCCCTGACACCGAAGAGTTAGCGCTAGTCTGTCACCAATTCGAGCTAAGAAAGCTCCGGACATTCCTCTTTGAGTATTCTTATCGATATATTCTCTTGACAGTTCATCTAATAAAGCATTATTTTTAGTTCGATACACCAGCAGACCCTTTTTTACCTGCGGTACAGATGCCTTTATCTGCTTCATTTGAGATGTTTTCTTAGCTTCTGTCGGCATTGGTCTTTTTCCCACATTGGTTCTTAGTATCTGCCCTGGCTCATGTGCATCCTTTACTGTAAATTCATAAACAGCTTCCTGATCAGCACGCAGCTCCAGAATGTCCTGGGCATTCACCTTTTCTTTTAGCAATATTCCTACCTGACTGCCCTGGACCTCTTTTATTTCCCCTACACATACACCGCTGTGGTTCGGCCGATCCATTGACATCATGGTTTTTCCATGATAAGTCTTTGCATAGCCTTCCGAAAAGCCTCCTCGGTTATAAACATCCTGTAGCTGGAGCATGTCCTCGCGAAATATCTCACTCTTAATCATTGTTTCATAAGCTGTTTTTCCTTGCTCCTGATAATAATCAACATATTTCCGATAAAGTCTTGCTACTGCCGCGGAATACTCCGGCCGCTTCATCCTCCCTTCAATCTTAAAGGAATCGATGCCGGCTTCCACCAGCTCCGGAATCATTGTTAAGGTATTAATATCCTTAGGACTGAGCAAATATCTCTCCTGACCACCAAACAGCTTGTTATCATCCTGGTAGAATCGATACGTCATACGACAAGGCTGCGCACAGCGTCCTCGGTTACCGCTGCGTCCTCCAATCATACTGCTCATCAGGCATTGTCCAGAATAACAGTAGCACAGAGCCCCATGAACAAAGGTCTCAATCTCCAGATCGGTATTTTCACGGATGTTTCTAATCTCTTTCAGACTCAACTCTCTGGAGGTGACCAACCTGGTTACTCCATAAGGTTTGAGAAGATTGGCTCCCTCTGCCATGGTAAGGGTCATCTGCGTACTTGCATGAATCGGTAGCTCTGGAAACTGTTCATGAACAAAATGCAATACTCCCATATCCTGAACAATGACAGCATCTAAGCCCTGCAGATATAATTTTTCCAAATAGGAATATAACTGGTTTTTGTGTTCCTTTTCCTTTAATAAAGTATTCACAGTAAGGTATAGGTGCTTCCCTCTGACATGGGCTTCATCAATTGCATCTAGCAATGCTGCTTCATCCAGATTAGCCGCATACGCTCTGGCACCAAAGCTGCTGCCGCCAATATATACCGCATCACAACCAGCATTCATAGCTGCCTTCATTCCTTCATAGGAACCAGCAGGTGCCAAAATCTCTATCTGTTTTTTCATTTAAATTACCATACCTTTCGATTCTAATGCCCTTAAACTTCTAATGACCCTTAAAAAAATGAAATGTGTCTAACTCATATTCCTGCTTTCGACAGCATCTAATGTCACCCGGTATTATAACAAGTCATATACCCCATCAAATTTAGGAAAATAGAAAAGACTGCCCAACTAAGTATACTGATCGGTGGACATACCACACCTTCATTATATCACTTAGCATTACAAGCGAATTAGCATTATAACTCAGCTTGTATGGACAGTCTGCCTATTTTACATTTATCTTCGATTATCGCTTCGATTGTCACCTCGATAATCGCTTCGATTGTCACTTCGATAATCACTTCGATGCTCATTTCGGCTATCGCTTCGATGTTCACTTCGGTTATCGCTTCGTTCCGTTTCTAGTCTAACTATCGTTTTCTGCGTTTCATAAAGCTCTTTTTTCAACTCTTCCAGATCCTTTTGTGTAGAGTCAAGCTTCTCCTGGGCTGATACTAGCTCATGCTTCAAATCAAAAATCTCGTTACTCTTTTGCTCATTTTCCTTCTCGAATTCATGTAATCTGTCCATTGTTTTATAATAATCATCTGCAATATTAATCTGCATTAAGATATTTTTTAATTCAGAGTCCAGAAACTTATAGGCATCTTTGTTACGAAACTCTGTATGCTTACCATTGATATAAGAAGCAATTTTATGCAAATATTCCTCACTTTCGTATCCACTTAAGGTATATCTCTTGTTATTAATAATAACTTCAATATCGTGATACTTGTTCATAAACAGTGCCCCCTATTGTTATATGGAAATTCAGTAAAATCCATGCTCTGACTAAATAATTATAACTTATGTTAATTTTTCTGACAAGCCGTCTTTGTAATTAATATCAATATGACATCAATCATGATAGAACATCTGTTACCAAGATGTGGCTTCACTGTGTTTGGTTTTATTGTATCATGTAATAACCACATGATATGGCACTTCGTGCCAGGGATGCGCACTTCGCTTCGCTCGACGCATGATATAATATCTGTCGATATTATATCATAACCCGATATGACGATAAGCCAGCTCTGAAGCAACTCTACCCCTGGGAGTTCGTAAAATCAACCCATTTTGAACTAAGTAGGGTTCATATACCTCTTCTACGGTTCCCGGATCTTCTCCGATGGTGGTAGCAATGGCTTCTACTCCGACCGGCCCACCACTGAATTTCTCGATCATGGTAACAAGAATAGCTCGATCAATATTATCCAAACCAAGCTTATCAACCTCAAGTAAATCAAGCGCAAAGCCTGCAACCTCTTTCGTAATTCTGCCATCATATTTAACCTGTGCGAAATCACGCACACGTTTTAACAACCGATTTGCCAAACGAGGAGTACCTCTTGACCTTCTAGCTAACTCCGTAGCACCTGACTCATCAATTTCAACCTGCAATACCTGCGCAGACCGAAGAATAATTTCCTTCAGCTCATCAATGGTATAGAACTCCAATCGGTTCACTACGCCAAAACGATCTCTAAGGGGTGGTGTCAGCATTCCAGCTCTTGTGGTAGCACCAACCAGAGTGAATTTCGGTAGATCAATACGAATGGATTTTGCTGCAGAGCCTTTTCCAATGACAATATCTATAACATAATCCTCCATAGCCGGGTATAATAACTCCTCTACCTGACGATTTAATCGGTGAATCTCATCGACAAATAGAACATCTCCCTCTTGAAGATTATTTAAGATAGCTGCCATCTCTCCGGGTTTTTCAATGGCTGGTCCAGAAGTAATTTTAATACTTACTCCCATCTCATTCGCAATGATTCCTGCCAATGTTGTTTTTCCCAACCCAGGAGGACCAAAAAACAGTACATGATCCAGGGATTCTTTTCTTTGTTTCGCTGCCTCTATATATACCTTTAGATTTTCTTTTACTTTTTCCTGACCGATATAACTAGATAGCAATTGCGGTCTTAAAGAACCCTCAATCTTTTTATCCTCATCAGTAAAATCGGTAGTAATAATACGTTTCGTCATAGCATTTCTCCAGTTGTGATTTCTTACATCTTCTTTAAGCAGTTTTTCAAGATTTCCTCAGAGGTCATATCCTCCGTTATTTCTACCTGATTCACAATCTTAAGTGATTCGGAGGCAGAGTATCCAAGAACCGTAAGTGCTTGAACTGCCTCTTCCCGTTTTCGCTGGAATGCCTGAATTCCATGAATCCCTGAAGCTGAATTCTTTTCTTCCTGATTAATGAAGCGTTGCTCAAAAGCTGTCTCCAGCTTGAATTTATCTTTTAATTCCAGTATTAATTTCCCTGCTGTTTTCGTTCCAATTCCCGGAGCTTTTGCTATTAACTTCGCATCCTCCGCCAGAACCGCAAAACGGATATCATCTGCTGAAATCGCCGATAAAATCCCGAGTGCCCCTTTGGGTCCGATACCATTCACCGTAATTAATAGCTTAAACATCTCCAAATCATCCTTTGTTAAGAAGCCAAAGAGACTAAGGGCATCCTCTCTTACGTGCAGATAGGTGTATATTTTAATATTGCTGCCTCTGGAAGGCAATTCCATAATAGAGGAGGATGGCAGATAAACCTCGTATCCAATATTCCCCACCTCTATAACCACATAATTTTCTTTAACTTCCGCTAGTTCGCCTTTCAGATAACTAATCATTGTGCACCTCTATTTCAAAATAAGCTTTTGTATTTAATCGGATAGTTTCTCAAAACGCCCTCTTGAGACATTTAATCTACCTTCCTTTAGGTAATTTAATATCTCAAAGGCAGTAATTCCTAACGCTTCAGAGATCTGTAATGCATTACTATTCGGATACTCCTTCAGATATGCTTCGATATCATCAAAATGGTCTGCATCTATTTGCTTGCACTCATCACAGGCATAGGCTTTCAATCTCGAACTAAAAACTTTATGGCAATGCCTACATACATTGGTGTACATATCTGATTCTCCTCCTCATTCTAACAATTATTTAGCCGTGAGGCCGCAAAATCTACTAATAACATCACGAGATTCACTAATTACATTAAGGTTGAAAACACATTTAAAATTCGTTGATATGCTTTCATAAGGAACGGTCTGTTCTTCCATTCTTCATAGGTCACCTCATGGCACTGCTCCATCGTGCGTACCAAGTCCTCATGAATGGTCTGGATGGTATTCTTATCACAAATCCATACGCCGCATTCATAATGCAGATAAAAGCTTCGATAATCCATATTAACGGTTCCAACAATACCACTGTCCTCCGTAATAATCGTCTTCGCATGGATAAAACCAGGGGTATATTCGTAAATCTTAACTCCGGCCTCTAACAATTTACCATAATTATAATTTGTAAGAATCTTTACATTCTTTTTATCCGGAATGAAGGGTGTAATAATGCGAACATCGATTCCACTCACAGCAGCAGTGATTAACGCATCCCGCATGTCTTCTTCAATTATAAGGTAAGGTGTGGTAATGTACAATACCTTCTTCGCATAATATATCATCTGTTTGTAGATATTCTCCACCGGATTTCTCGGATTATTGGCAGGTCCATCGGATATCACCTGGCAATATACTTCATTCTCCTCAAACTGCTTCGTAGGACGGAAGGGGTTATAATCTATTGGAGTTCCTGAACCAGAGACCTCCCACATCTGTAAAAAGGTTACGCTTAACCCCCACACAGCATCACCCTCAACCCGGATCGCATTATCTTTCCAGGTTCCAAAGCGGTGAACCAGATTCACATACTCATCTGCGAGATTCATTCCCCCCGTGAAGCCAACATTTCCATCCACCACGATTATTTTCTGATGGGAGCGAAAATTCAAGTACAGCTTATCCGTATATCTGTGAATTGGATTAAATACCCGAACCTCCATCCCCTCGTGTTCCAGGACTTTTCTAAAATTGCTGGGTGTACGTAGCATTCCTCCGAAATCATCATAAAGGAACATCACTCGCACGCCATCCTGCAACTTACTCTTCAATAATTTGTGCATCCGATTCCATAAAGCACCTTCGGCAACAATAAAGAAATTAATCAAAATAAATTTCTCAGCCTTTTCAATCTCCTGAAAGATTGCTTCAAAAGCATCTTCTCCCATTGGATAATAATTTACCTTATTATTCTTAAATAATGGAAACGAATTATATTCAAGAAACTTCGTCATCCTGCTCTTTGTAGGATATTTCATCGCAAATTGCTTTGTCACCTCGGGACTATATTCCAGGAACTCTGCTCCTCTTTGAAGCTTTACCTGAATACCATGATCAATCTTACTTCTTCTGCCCTTTCCCCAGAGCATGAACATAATATGCCCTGTGATAGGCAACGCCGTAATAATGCAAATCCATCCAATTTTGTAAGAAGTATTACGATTATCATTAATTAGCCCAATAATTACTATAATACTTAATACCTGTATTGCTGAATAGATATAGATTGTATATCCACGAAGGATGAAGGAGAGATATATAATCAGCCCCATTTGTGCAAGTACTAGGATTCCAACGAGTACCGCTTTTAGAATACCGCTTAGATTACCCTTGATGGTACCCTTCACCTCTTCTTTGAATTCTTTTCCCAGCTCACGCATTGTTTTCTTATTTATCTTTTCCCGTAAATCATATAATGCATTTTCCCGAAGCTTGCTTACCTTCATGGAAGGGAAGGCTTTTAATAAACGGATATGTGTTTTCAGTGCCTTGATGCTTTGGTAGCGTCTGAAGAATTCCTTTAACTTTGCTTCAATTTCGGGTCTAAACTCCTTCAACTCAGTCTTACCAGTTGAAACGATGTTTTTCTGATTACTTACCCATTCATCGATCGAACTTCTGGCCTCAGTAAAAAGCCCCATCATTCTCACGTCATTTAATTTAGCTTTCAACCCTTCTCCCGTAGCGAAAATCTTCCTTGTCGTAAAGTATTCCAACATATCGTTACGTAAGCCATTTAACTTATTAAGGATCTGTTCCAGTTTTAAAGTGGATATGATAGTAGTAACGCTATCCGCAAGAAATAGAGGGATTATGATATAACCTAGGATTTCACCTACTCCTCGTGGAACAAACTCAATCACCCTATTAACTGCAGGGTGAAAGATGCATATCATCATGACCGAGAGGGCACCCCAAAAAAGTGATACAAACAAGCTTATTCTGCCATTAATATTGAGGGGATGTGTGCTATAATCCCACCATCTGGTATGAAAAATCAGCTCCATAGCCAAGGAGGTAAAAAACTCCAATGCTGTAGCCAGTATCATTCCAGCAAAAAAGACAATCCATAGATTACTTCTCTCGTCCCAGAGAGCTAAATATATGGCCAATGCACCACAGCCATATATCGGAATAATTGGCCCAACTAAAAAACCTCGGTTTACAAAAGTTCTTTTTTGAAATGATACAAGCGTACTTTCATAAATCCAACCGAAAATGCTATAAAATAAGAATATGTAAAACAGATAGTAAAATTCATCGCCTAATATTTTAATGCTCCACATGTTATAGCCCCTCCAGATAATGTTTTGATATATTAATAGTTGATTCGCTTACGTTTTCTACCAAAGCTGATTAAATATACCATACCACATATCGTATGATATCACATCATTTTAGAAAATTCAGTAAGTTTTTTATAAACTTCATTAAAATTTGATTAGTAATGTTCAAATTTATCCTGATTAACTTACAAGTTAATTCTTTTTATTAAGGATAGGACTACCCATTTTTAGTCCCAAAAACACACTCTTTCCATACTTTTTATTCTATGATAAAATTAATGAAGCAAGGGAGGAGTCTGAAGGATGATAAAAAGACAATTTGCAATACAACAAAGACCGGATTATCCATTTGAGAGGGAGTATGATCTTAATAAAATTTTATATTTTGATATCGAAACAACCGGTTTTTCTGCAGAATCCACCTATCTTTATTTAATCGGTTGTGCTTATTATAAAGATTCCTCTTTTCATATCCTTCAATGGTTTTCGGAAGGAATTCAGGAGGAGGCCACACTTTTAACTGCTTTTTTTGAATTTTTAAAGAATTATGAGGTATTAATTCATTATAATGGCACTGGCTTTGATATCCCATATTTACAGCGAAAATTAAACCTTTTGAATTTAAATTACTCCTTTGACCAGGTAGTGAGCTATGACATCTATAAAAAACTCACTCCTTATAGGAAGCTGTTCCAGCTAAAAAACTTTAAACTAAAAACTCTTGAAAACTTTCTTAATATTTGCCGTCAGGATACCTTTGATGGAGGCGACTTAATTCAGGTTTATTCAAGCTATCTTGGCAAGAAGCATTATGAGGAGTTATGGAAAATGCGAAATCCGGGGCTTACTCTTTTAGCTCCCTCAGAGGCTGAACAACTACTACAGATACTGTTGCTACATAATTCAGATGATATTCAGGGTTTAGTATGCCTTTCCCAGATCCTATATTATGTAGATTTATTCGAAAAGCCAATTCGAATCCAACAAGCATATGTAGAAGACAAAAAATTAATAATACAGTTAGAAATCACAGCTAATTTGCCGGTACCTATTAGTTACAGCAATGGCTTAGTTTACTTAGAAGCTTCAGACAGTATTGCTACTTTAGCCGTTTCTGTCTATGAGGGTGAATTAAAGCATTTTTATAACAATTATAAAGATTATTATTATCTTCCAGAAGAAGATTATGCAATTCATAAAAGTGTCGCAAGCTATGTCGATAAAGCTTATCGAAAAAAAGCCACCCCTTCCACCTGTTATACCAAAAAGCAAGGTATCTTTGTTCCTCAATACGAGCTACAAATTACCCCTTGCTTTAAGATGAAACATACTGATAAACTATCCTTTCTGGAGATCCATACTGATTTTCTTCTCCAGGAAGATACACTGGAACAGTATGCGATTCATATGATGCAGAATCTTTTATCTAAGTAAAGTGCTCCATGTATCAGTTTAAGTTTATAGGAATAATTTGAATGCTAATACTTAATTACGTATCATATAATAGAATTAATTAATCAGCATGGGGATTAACATGGACATATATGTAGTACAACCCGGTGATACAATTGTTTCCATTGCTAATAAATTTGGTATCCCTGTTTATCAACTAATACAAGACAATGGTCTTGAGAATACGATTAACTTAGCCAATGGTCAAGCAATAGTAATTACCTATCCAACGAAAACTCATATTGTTCAAGAGGGAGATACCCTTTCATCTATTGCCCAGATGTATGGGATCACATTGCTCCAATTATTAAGAAACAATTCCTTTCTTTCAGATAGAGAATATATTTATCCAGGAGAAACATTAGTAATCAGCTATGACACACAGGGAAAGCTGGTAACTAATGGCTATGCTTACCCTTTTATTAATGAGAAAACACTGATTAAGGTTCTTCCTTATCTAACTTATCTGTCAATTTTCAATTATCGAGTTATCGAAGCCGGTGAGGTAATAAAGTTTAATAACGATATCCCTCTGATCGAAGCAGCTATCACTTTTGGTACCATCCCTTTACTGATGATATCTGCCATGTCGCCTCAGGGTGAAGTTGATATAGAAATGATCTATGAATTATTACTGAATGAGGATTATCAAAACAAACTTATCTCAAATATGATCACTCTTTTGCGTACCACAAAATATCAAGGTGTTAATATCATGATTAGTACAATGAATGAGATTAACCAAGAGCTCTATTTTAGCTTTTTATCAAGAGCATCACAATTACTAGCTCAGGAAAACTATCTGATATTTTACACCATTAATCCTAATCTTCGATATGAGAATAATGAAATAAAATTCGAACGAATCGATTATTCAAAAATTAGTCCTAATATAGATGGCTTTACTTTTTTTCAATATGTGTGGGGCAAGAAGACCGGTCCTCCCGCTCCGGTAAACTCAAATGCTTTAATTAATGCTTTTCTGGAGCATATCGTGACGCTGATTCCACCGGAGCTAGTCTCTGTTGGTGAACCGCTCATCGGATATGATTGGGAGCTTCCCTATATTCCGGGTCGCACCAGCATCAACTCCGTTACCATTAATACAGCAATTCAGATTGCCTATGATGCTGATGCTAACATAGAATTTGATCCTATCTCTCAAACTCCATATTTTCACTATCAATTTTCCTTTTCCGCCACGCCAATCAACCATATCGTATGGTTTATTGATCCAAGAAGCATCAATGCCTTAAATAAGCTGATTGATAAATACCATCTCCAAGGGTCTGGCATCTGGAATATTATGATCTATTATCAACCCCTATGGTCAATCTTAAACTCCCAGTATGAGCTAGTAAAGCTCATCCCTGATTCTTTGGAGTGACAAGTGACAAGGGGGGTGACAAGGGCGGGTGACAAGGGCGGGTGACAAGGGGACGGGGTTAGTGTCACACGATAACTGTGACACTAACCCCGTCCCCTTATCACCAAAAAAATAAGGGTCTGAGGAAATCCTCAAACCCTTGATTTTACTACAATTATTCAGCTGTGATGATTTCTTTCTTGTTGTAAGAACCACAAGCCTTGCATACTCTATGAGGAACCATGAGTTCTCCACACTTGCTGCATTTTACTAAGTTTGGAGCAGTCATTTTCCAGTTAGCTCTACGGCTATCTCTTCTTGCTTTAGAATGTTTACCCTTTGGACAAATAGACATCTGTCACACCTCCTTAAAATTGTTAAAAATATCTCGGATTACTGACATTCTGGGGTCATAATGATGCGTGTCGCAGTCACAGGTATTCTCATTAAGATTTATTCCGCACTTTTCGCAAAGTCCTTTGCAGTCCTCATCGCATAAAAGCCTCATAGGGAAATCAATTAAGATTTCTTCATAAATCAATGTGTCTACATCCAGATTGTATCCAATAATATAATTTGTTTCGTCCAGACCGTCTGTACGCTCCTCCTCAGAAAGCTTAAAATCAACTTCTTTCTGAAATTCGATATCCAACGGATATATGATATCCTTTAGACATCTGTTACAGTTTAGGGTCAAAGAAATATTCGTTTTGCCCTCGATCATTACGACCTTGTCTCCAAGATTTGTAATTGTGAGCTCTACCGGTTCCTTATGAGCGAATCCATAAGTAGCACCCTGGTATTCAACGCTCTCCAATTCAATGGGGGCATGGACCTTTGCTACCTTATCCTTCGTAGTCATTATCTCTGACAAAGATATAAGCATTGTAATCTCCCGAATATTCACTGCTTTACAAGAATTTATAAAATAAACTCTTTTTTACGCGCTTCTTGTATTATAACCAGTGAAATACTATTTGTCAATCAAAAATTGTTATTTCTTACTTATTTGAGCAATTCAACAGTCTCTCTAGCGATTGCTAACTCTTCATTGGTAGGAACGATGCAAACCTTAGTCTTGCATTCAGGAGTAGTCAGCATGAGAAGCTTACTCTTTGTGTTATTTAACTCTAAGTCAATTTTAACACCCAAGTATCCTAAGTATTCACATACCCATTCTCTTACTCTCCAGTCGTTCTCACCAACACCTGCTGTAAATGCAATTGCATCTACACCATTCATTGCTGCTACATAGCCACCGATATATTTTGCTACGTTATAGCAGAATACCTGGAATGCAATCGTAGCTAATTCGTTACCTTCATCCACTGCATCATTTAAATCACGGAAGTCACTGGATACTTCTGACATACCCTGAAGGCCGGATTCCTTATTCAGAACATTCATAACCTGATCAAGGGTCTTTCCTTCCTTCTTAGCCATGAACTCAATGATAGAAGGATCGATATCACCACATCTGGTTCCCATTACAAGACCTGCAAGTGGAGTGAAGCCCATGCTGGTGTCGATGGATTTGCCATTTAATACAGCAGAGATACTGGAACCATTTCCAAGGTGGCAAACGATGATCTTAGAATTGTTGATATCTAAACCGCAGAATTTAGCAGTTTCTTTGGAAACAAAGCTATGGCTTGTTCCGTGGAAACCATATTTACGGATCTTATATTTTTTGTAATACTCGTGAGGAATACCGTATAAATAAGCTTTTGGAGGCATTGTCTGATGGAAAGCAGTATCGAACACACCAACCTGAGGCTTGCCAGGCATTAATTTCTCACATGCATGAATACCAATTAAATTTGCTGGATTATGAAGAGGTGCTAACTCACTGCATTCCTCTAATGCTGCAATAACTTCATCATTAATGATTGTAGAGCAAGCAAATTTCTCGCCGCCATGAACTACGCGGTGTCCAATCGCACTAATTTCATCCAAAGACTTAATTACACCGTGTTTTTCATCTGTTAATGCATGGAGTACCATCTGAACAGCAACCTCATGGTTCTTCATTTCAGTCGTTTCGATTACAATTTTGCTCTGGCCTTCTGGTGTGTGTTTTAAGTGGCTTACTTCTTGTCCAATACGTTCACAAATACCAACCGCCAATACTTGCTCAGAATCAGAATCAATCAACTGATACTTTAAGGAAGAACTACCACAATTAATAACTAATACTTTCATTTACGCATACCTCACTTTTTTAATTTAAATATGTTTTACTCTGATTACACAGAGCAGTAGTTAAAATAACAACAAACTAAAATAACAATAAAAGTAAATTCAATATGATATACTACGAAAAGCGAAGCATTTCACTTCGCTTCTTTGCGTATGTTAGACCTGCGCTGCTTGAACTGCAGTAATTGCAATAACACCAACAATATCCTCTGCAGAGCAACCTCTGGACAAATCATTTACAGGTTTAGCAATACCCTGTGTAATAGGACCGTATGCTTCAGCCTTAGCAAGTCTCTGTGCTAATTTATAACCAATATTTCCTGCATCAAGGTCAGGGAAGATTAATACATTCGCTTTACCAGCGATATCACTGTCTGGTGCTTTTGATGCTCCTACGCTTGGTACAATGGCTGCATCCAACTGGAATTCTCCATCAATTTTGTACTGAGGGTATAATTCTTTTGCAATCTTAGTTGCTTCCACAACCTTATCAACATCAGGATGCTTTGCACTTCCCTTTGTAGAATGGGATAACATAGCTACAATTGGCTCCTTGCCTACTAATAATTCGAAGCTTTTTGCACTGCTGCCTGCAATTGCTGCCAGCTCTTCTGAATTTGGATTTTGATTCAGGCCTGCATCAGAGAAGATAAAGGTTCCTTCTTCTCCAAACTCACAGTTTGGAACAACCATGACAAAAAATCCGGATACCAGCTTAGTTCCTGGAGCTGTCTTTAGAATCTGAAGGGAAGGGCGAAGTGTATCAGCTGTTGAGTGTACTGCGCCTGATACCATACCATCCGCATCCCCTGCTTTGACCATAGTTACTGCAAAGTACAAATAATCCTTTGTTAAAAGTTCTTTTGCTTGCTCCGGTGTCATACCTTTGCTCTTTCTAACTTCAACAAGAATATCAATATATGTCTGAAGTTTATCTGTATTGTCCGGATCGATAATTGTAGCTTTCGAAATATCCAGGCCTTCTGCACCTTTTTCAATTGCTTCCTTATTACCTACTAATACGATGTTGGCAACACCTTCAGCTAAAATTTTGCTCGCAGCCTCTAATGTTCTTCTGTCATCAGACTCCGGCAGTACAATCGTTTTCATGTTTTGCTTTGCTCTTGCTTTGATTCCATCAATGAAACTCATGATGTATCTCCTTCCTTGCACTTCAATAAAATAAAATTAATGTATATAATAATAAGTAAAAACCATAACTTTGATTATAAGCCATAACACCTTTTGATACAAGTACATTTTGTAGAAAAAGGTAGGTTTCTTTCAACAAATTTAATGATAGTAATAAGATTTCTTTGTGTATTACTACGAAAATACGATACGAAATCAACGTAATCAAAGTATTTACTGATACTGTTACTCCTAGCCCTTGATATTATAACCAAATTTGAGGTGCCTTAGTTGTTATAATTGACGTCAAATCCTGATAATGATATATTAAAAACATATATTTTAATGTAATGCCAGTCAAATATCCAATTTATAGGAGATTATGAATGAAAGTTGTAGGATTGATAACGGAATATAATCCATTCCATAATGGTCACAAATACCATATAGAAGAAGCCAAAAAGGTGACCGGAGCAGATTATGTCATCGCAGTAATGAGTGGTAATTATGTGCAGCGGGGAACCCCTGCTGTTATTGACAAATATAGCAGAACCAAAATGGCTTTAAGCAATGGTGTAGACCTTATCCTGGAATTACCGGTTTGTTATGCCACCGCCAGCGCGGAATATTTTGCTCATGGAGCTGTTTCCTTATTGAATCGACTAGGTATTGTAGATTATCTTTGCTTTGGCAGCGAATGCGGAGATATCTCTCTGTTAGAGGAGGCTGCAGCTTTTTTATTGAATACCCCGCCTTCCTTTGATGAGCATTTACAGGCCTATCTAAGAGAGGGACTCACGTATCCTGCTGCCAGAGGTAAAGCATTGCAGCATTATCTTGAGGAGCAGCATCCCGATCATAGCGCTGCCCTGGTTAATGTCCTTACCGAACCGAATAATATCCTGGGGATTGAATATATGAAGGCACTTCGCCGTTTGGATTCAAAAATTACTCCCAAGACGATACAGCGAATCTCTGCTCACTATCATGATTTGGATTTAAGCAAAGAGGAATCAACCGCTTTCACAATTAGCTCTGCCACGGCAATACGCAGGGCAATTTTTAGCAAGGGTTTAAAAACTGACAGCTACTTTGAAGAGATTTATCATAGTGTTCCAACGGATGTATTTCATGAACTAAAAAAGCACCACCAGATGAAATACCCTATCTCTGAGGAGGACTTCTCCCAAGTGATAAAGTACAAGCTACTTTATGAAAGTAAACAAACGCTCTGTGAATACTTGGATATTTCTGAGGATCTGGCAGACCGTTTCAAGAAATACTCCAGTTCCACAAAAACTATTTCCGAGTTGGCTCAGGATCTTAAAACAAAAAACCTCACCTTAACTCGCGTTAATCGGGCGATGCTTCATATGCTGTTAAACATTAAAACCAAAACAGTTGAAGAATATAATCGAATGGGTTATACCCAATATGCCCGTGTGCTCGGAGTAAAACAAGAAGCCTCTCATTTGCTTCGTAAAATCGAACATAATGAAGGTATACCTATTATTACAAAGGTGTCAAAGGCAGAGCGACAATTATCCCCGATCGCTTTTGGTATGTTAAAGGAGGATATTTTAGCAGCTCACCTCTATAACCAGGTAGTCTATGAAAAATACGGGACAACCATTCCAAATGAATATAAGCATGGGATCATTCTTTATTCCCAGGATTGACTAGGATGCTCTTCTTTCTACAATAACAAATAAGTAATTGTAAACTCAATAAGGCAGAAACTATCTTAACCAAAATACGTCCTTTCTCAACTATGATATATTCTTTCTAGTTGAAAAAAGGACGTATTTTAATCATTTAAAAATATTACCCTTCAAAAGAGAAAGCCTATTCTTCTTCCGCCTTCTGAATATTGCTTTTTTTCACCTTACTTTCGGCCATTCTTACATTCTGCTCCACACGATAACGAACAATTTCACCGATTAACTCCAAGGGCAGCGGCTGATCTAACGGAAACTGTATAGCCCCTTTTGAGGTCTTATATTTGGCAAGCTGCTCCTGATAAGCTTCAATTCCATCCGGTGCCGGATAAAAGCCGATATGCTTTTGGAAGGCTGCAAAATGAACCAAATTACCATGCAATGCATAGGTTGGCATCCTCCAACTGATCTTTTCCTCTGTCTTATCTGGAACATTTTCTTTTATAACTTTACGTATCGCTTGTAGCTTCTCCTGGATCTCGGGCGAATACAAACTAATATATTCGTCAACGGTTGTGAAATTATCGTTATTTTCCGCCATCCTCTTCCTCCTTTATATTTGTATATTAATAAACAAATCCTTCGTTACTTCTTTCTTCCAGGTATTTATTGTTTTGGTTATTTCATCAACTCTTCCATCTGTCCAAGTAACTCTTCAAACAGTTGCAATGCCTGATGAACCGGTTCTTTGGTACTCATATCCACTCCTGCCGCCTTCAGAAGCTCAATTGGATAGTTTGAGCTTCCACTGCTTAAGAACCTAATATAATCTTCAACTGCTGGAGTTCCTTCGTTTAGAATTCTTCTCGATAAGGCAATTGCTGCAGAATATCCGGTAGCATATTGATAAACATAAAATGCATTATAAAAATGAGGTATTCTAGACCACTCCATATCAATTTCCGGGTCTATCACAATGCCATCACCAAAATATTTGACATTCAGGTCATGATAAATCTTGCATAAGGCATCCGCTGTTAAGCTTTCCTCCTCCTCTACCATCTTATGTGTAATCATCTCAAATTCTGCAAACATGGTCTGGCGGAATAAGGTGCCCTTAAACTTTTCCAGAAAATGATTAATTAAATATGCCTTTTGCTTCTTGTCATTGGTATTTTTCAGCATGTAATCAATTAACAGAGATTCATTACAGGTAGAAGCAACCTCTGCAACAAATATTTTGTAACCGGCATATACATAAGGCTGTGTTTGATCGGAATAATAGCTGTGAATTGCATGCCCCATCTCATGAGCCAAGGTGTATACATTATCGAGAGTATCGTTATAATTTAGCAAAACATAGGGATGGGTTCCATATGCACCCCAGGAGTAGGCACCACTTCGTTTATTTTCATTCTCATAAATATCAATCCAACGACTGTGATAGCCTTCCTGCAGGACTCTCTGATAGTCATCACCCAAGGGTTCCAATCCTTTGGCAACGATACTTTTAGCTTCTTCAAAGGGTATCTCCATCTTTATATCTGCTACCAACGGAGCATACAAGTCATACATATGAAGCTCTTCTAGTCCCAGTAACTTTTTACGCAAGGCTACATAGCGATGCATCAGGTGAAGGTTTTCATGGACTGCGTCTACCAGATTTGTATACACCTCAGTGGGGATATTTCCTGCATTTAATGCTCTCTCCAGGGTAGATTTATACTTTCTTGCCTTTGTAAAAAACACCTCCTGCTTTACATTTGCGCTAAAGGAGGCTGCAAGAGTGTTTCGATAACTCTTATAGGTAGAATATACTCCCTCAAAGGCAGCTCTTCTTACTCTGCGATCCGGGCTTTCTAATAGCTGTCCATAACGACCATGCGTTATTTGAACTTTATCCCCGTTCTCATCCTCAACCTCAGGAAACTTTATATCTGCATTGTTGAACATGGAGAAGATATTGCTTGCACTATCACCGATTTCACCAGCATCCGCCAGAAGCGTCTCCATCTCTGCTGAGAGAACGTGGGGCTTCAGACGTAGAATGTCCTTCAAATAAAAATCATATTCCGCTAATCCATGGTTCTCTGCATGAAATTGTGAAATAGTTTCCAGTGGTATCGTCAAAATTTCGGGTGTTGCAAAGGACAAGGCACTATTTAGCTGTACCGATAGCGCACCTGCTTTATTTGATAAGTCCTGATAAACAGGATTTGCTGTATCTTCATGACATTTCTGGCTTGCATATACATATACTCGTTCCATTAACTTACTAATCTCATCTGACAGCTGCAAAAAGCCTAATAATAAATCCCCCGACTTTGAAAGTCTGCCCTGGTATTCCAGGATAGTCGGCAGCATTTCCTTCACCTTATTATACTCTATTTGCCATTGTTCATCGGAACTATACAGATCCTCAATTGCCCAGGTATATTTCTTCTCGACTTCACTTCTTTTTGGTAAGATCTTGTTCTGTGCCATAAAAGCATCTCCTATCATTATATTCTTGAATAAAACTTGATCCATTTCAATAAATTATAATAAACCCGTCACTTGTCTTCAAGGAGTATTTTCATGAATTTTCTAAAAGCACGAAAGGGTACTTTAATCAAATTAGCCGTTCTTTTGTTTTTAATCCTGATGCTATTATTTCCGGACTCTGTATTTCACGGCGCTAGCTCCGGATTACTTTTGTGGTTTCATAATGTACTACCAAACCTGCTTCCATTTATTATTGTATCGAATCTGATTGTTCGTTTAAGCATTACAAAGCAGATCAGCAAAGTGTTTTATCCCATCTTTGGAAAAGTGTTTCATATTAGCAGAGAGGGCTGTTATCCCGTCGTAATTGGCTTTTTATCCGGAATTCCTATGGGAGCAAAGACTTCTGCTGATTTGGAGTCAGAACACCGTATCTCCACGGAAGAAGCGCAATTTTTAATGGCAATGTGTAATAACGCCAGCCCTATGTTCATCATAGGATACATATCACTGACCCAATTGAATCTTCCTAGTATCAAGTACGCCCTGTTCGCTATTATTTATGGCTCTGCAATCCTTGGCGCTTTTATTTTTCGTCTTATTCATTGGATGGCAAAATCAAATAAGCGAAATCGGCATGCAGAGGGTAAAGTAGCTATTACACAGATAGGTGAATTAGCGAAACCCTCAGGCTCCTTTCGTTTCGAAATGCTTGATGGTGCAATTATGAATGGCTTTGAAATTGTGACAAGAATCGGCGGCTATATCATATTATTTTCTATTTTAGCTCAAATTATGAAAGATACCATTCCTTCTTCTGGTGTTGTGAAAGCTTTGGCGATGGGTATTCTTGAGATCACAACAGGCATAAGCCAGATTTGCAGTACATCCATGGATATAAAAACAAAGATAGTCCTGATTACTGCTCTCACTTCTTTTGGTGGCTTATCTGGTATTGCACAAACAAAAAGTGTTATACAGGGATCAAAACTATCCATTCGTTCTTATCTATATGCCAGAGTTATTGTAGCCATGATCGCTTTTTTACTTTCCACGATCTATGTAAATACACTCTTTCACTAATAACTACTGAATATCATTCATAAATGTATTCTCGTCAAAATCAAAGTCCTCTTCAGAGAAAGTCTCCGATGCAGCTGTTACACTGCTCTGACTATTATTCTGAGGATAAAGCTGTTCATGTAATTCTCTCTTATTACTATTGATAATCTCAAGATTATTCTTTAAAGTACCAATGAAACCATCATATTTTGAAACAGCAGACTCATAAGCATTTGCTAATACACTCTCTACTTCGGATAACACTTCATTGGAGTAAATTAATGCACCCGTCCTGATTTGGTCTGCCTCTTCTGCAGCTTCCTTGCGGAGACGGTCAGCTTCGTCAGAAGCCTGCATAATCATTTCATTTGCCTGATAGTAAGCCTGTTGCATAATTTCATGCTCATTTAATAACTCCTTTGCCTTATCTCTGTTTTGGCGAAGGATATTCTCTGCTTTTTCTTCGGCATCAGCAATAATTGCATCCCGATTCGCTATGATTTTTTGATAACGTTTTATTTCATCCGGTGTTCTTAGACGAAGCTCGTCCAATAAATCATATAACTCATCTTTGGGTACGATTACCTTTGTGCTTGATAAGGGTTGCATTCTGCAACTTTCAACGAATTCATAAATATCCTCAATTAACTGCTCTATTCTGCTTGCTCCCATTCTCAAACACTCCTTATATTTTATATTTGTCATAGATCGGCTGAACAATACTTGCCGGTACGAATTGCCTGATATCTCCGCCAAATGCTGCAATTTCCCTTACCGCACTAGAACTTAAATAAGAATACTCTACGCTTGTCGTAAAAAATACGGTATCTACTTTCGCATTTAATTTATGATTGGTTTGTGCGATCTGCAATTCATATTCAAAATCTGTAATAGCCCTTAGACCTCTTACAATAATCGTTGCCTCCTGTTGTCTGGCAAAGTCAATTAAAAGTCCATCAAAGGCAATTACCTTTATCGCCTCAATATCCGTATATTCTTTTATCACTTTCTCTATCATCATAACCCGTTCTTCCGAAGAAAACAAAGGTTTTTTCGATTTATTTTGTAAAACTCCTATGATCAGCTGATCCACCAATTTTGAGGCACGAACGATAATGTCCAGATGTCCTAACGTAATTGGGTCAAAGCTGCCGGGATAAATACCGACCTTCATTCATATACCTCCACAGCAAGCATATGGCTTGTCCATTGCTTTCGTATCTCAGACAATATTTATTTCAACTCAATAAATACATGCTGATTTGTTTTATATTCTTTTCTTTTATAAATACGAAATTTGGTATCCTCCAGATAGTCAAAATCCGTTTTCAAGGAAGCTTCAATTACAATAATGGTATCACAGTATATAATATTTGAATTTTGCAGGGCAAGAAGTACTTCCTTCTCATAGAGACAATTATATGGCGGATCCATAAATATCACATCAAAAACCTTACCCTTAATCTCTAAAATGCGGATAGCTTCCACCGCTTGATAAGCAATGATCTCCGCGCTTTCCTCTAGCTTGGTAGTTTTGAGATTCGTACGAATACATTCTATCGCAGCTTTGCTATTTTCAACAAAAGCAGCATATTTTGCCCCTCTTGATAAGGCCTCAATGCCTATGGCTCCGCTACCAGCAAATAAATCCAAAAAATCAGAATCTGCCAGATAAGGATTCAAAATATTAAATAACGTCTCTTTTGTTTTATCCGTCGTTGGCCTGGTCTCCAGCCCCTCCGGCGTCTTTAGCTGCAATCTTCTTGCTTTCCCCGCTATAACTCTCATACAAACTCTCCATTGTTCAGTTTCACTAGCTGGACAATCCACTATTGTTAATGACTTCAAATTATATTTTAGTATATTATAAATTTTTGTCAACTTTTTTATTGTAAGTTTATCCTATCCTGTATAAGATTTCAATAAGTTATTAAGACTATCAAAAATACGGTTGTCAATTTACTTGACAACCGTATCAATAATCTTTTATCTTACTTTAATTATTTACCTGCCATTCTGTTTTCATAATCTGCGATCATTTTCTTAACCATATAACCGCCTACAGAACCATTCTGTTTGGATGTTAAGTCACCATTGTAACCTTGCTTTAAAGGAACACCAAGTTCATTGGCAACTTCATATTTAAAACGATTTAATGCTTCTTTTGCTTCTGGAACTTCTACTCTGTTTCTACTTGACATATAAACTCCTCCATTTCATATTTTGATTTAACACTCAAAATAGTTTGTGTTGTTGTTTACCGCTTAGTGAAATATACCTTCAAAATATTTCATTAAGTTGTTACAGTCATAGTATGTGCAGATGGAATTGAACTATGCTAGAATATATTTCTTTTTTACATGTAATTTTTAGTAATTATTTTTGATAAGAATTAATTTAATCTGCTATTCGTTGTTCCAGCGAGATATAACCTTTTCTCTTTGCAACACTCTCATAGGCTGGTCTGATTATTTTCCCTGCATTATTTAATTCTTCAAGGCGATGAGCACTCCAACCTGAAATTCTTGCAATTGCAAAAATAGGAGTATACAACTCTTTTGGAAGATCCAGCATATGATATACAAAGCCGCTATAAAAGTCTACATTTGCACTAACACCCTTATACATCTTTCTCTCTCTTCCGATAATTTCAGGTGCAAGCCGTTCAACCATTTCGTATAAGCCGAATTCCTTCATCAATCCCTTTTCTTCGGATAAGCTTCTCACATATTGTTTTAACACATTTGCCCTAGGGTCTGAAATGGAATAGACCGCATGTCCCATACCATAAATCAACCCCATTTTATCAAAGGCTTTTTTGTTCAAAATATCAGAAAGGTAAGCGCTAATTTCTTCTTCATCTTCCCAGTTCTTAATCTTTTCCTTCATGTCATCAAACATCTGCATAACCTTAATGTTAGCGCCACCATGTTTGGGTCCCTTCAATGAGCCTAAGGAAGCAGCAACAGATGAATATGTATCTGTACCTGACGAAGTTACCACATGAGTTGTAAAGGAACTATTATTACCACCGCCATGTTCAGCATGAAGTACGAGTGCAACATCTAGGATCTTTGCTTCCAGCTCCGTATATTTCTTATTGGGACGAAGCATGTATAATAAATTCTCAGCAGTGGAAAGTCCTTCCTTTGGCGGATGAATAACAAGGCTCTTGTTATGATGATAGTGACCATACGCCTGATAGCCATACACTGATAATAGCGGAAATAGGGCTATTAATTGAAGACTTTGTCTTAACACATTTTCCATAGTGGTATTATCCGCCATATCATCATAGGAATAAAGTGTTAATACACTTCTTGACAGGGTATTCATCATATCCTTACTTGGAGCCTTCATGATTATGTCTCTTACAAAGCTTGGGGGCAATTCTCTTTTTTCCTCTAATAATCGAACAAATTTAGTTAATTGCTCCTCCGTAGGTAGATTACCGAATAATAAAAGATACGTGGCCTCTTCAAAGCCAAATCTCTTTTCTTTCATATATCCGCTGATAAATTCTTCTACGTCAACACCTCGGTAATACAATTTTCCTTCACAAGGCAACTCTACCCCATCAACCTGCTTATGTGATACAATTTCACAGATTTCAGTGAGACCCGTTAACACACCTCTTCCATTCAAGTCTCTTAAACCACGTTTTACATCATAAACCGTATATAGTCCAGGGTCTATCATCGTATTCTTCTTGCATAACTCAGTAAGTTCCATAATTTCTGGCGTAATTTCGGAATACTTATTCATGTTATCTCCTTTCTATTGTCCAAGCTCTTTTGGATCAACGTTGGTTTACTAGTTGCCTATTTTTTTCCATTTTATTACTATAAGTAATATTGGTATAATTATAACATAGATATGTTTGTATGCAATCCCCAAATTAAATCCTTATAAAAATATAATTTTGTTTATAATTATTTAACTACTCATAAAAGCTGATTTTTATTGACAGGTATCTTAATTACGGGAATATGATTTTTGGTATCATTAATAGTGAATTTCTATGTGAACACTTTCGACAAAAGGCGCTGATTTGCGCCTTTTTGTCTCTACAAAGAAAATATTAACCTTTTCTCTTCTATTTATTCATAATGGATCACAACATCCGCGGTAGCCACATTCCCTGCTTCATCGGTGGCTTTAATCGTAATTTTACAGTCATTTAGCTCACCACCGACAATAATTGCCTCAAGTAGAATATCCTTGGTATATGAATAATTATCAATTACAGTTACACCCGAAAGCAAGCTGCTTTCCTCTGGAATCTCTCCTGATTTCAAAATCAATTCAGGAACCACCAGGATGTCTGGTGCCAGGTTATCTACCATTAATTCAGCCGTTGTCTCAGCAAGTACCTTTTTATTTCTTAGCACTTGATACGTCAGGAAATAATAATCCTCTTCTACCTTGTCAATCACCACTGTTATTTGTGATTGATCTAATTTTTTTCCATTTTGATAAGCTTCTACCCCTTCAAGGGCAACATCCGTTGTTACCAGATCCTTGTTATTAACTACTCTATCTCGGATTCCTTTAAACTCAATAGGGCCATTACTTTCCTCGACTGTAACCTGGATCGTTTTATTCGATATCATCCCCAGGATATCCTTTACCGTATATGTAATTTTGTATTTACCGGGCACATCATAATTTACCTTGCCCTCTATCTTGACCGATTTCGTAATATTGGTTCCTGTGGCAGAAACAGCAGTTATACCCTTCAGTAAATCCAGCTTCTCTCCCTGCATCACTGTCAGATTCTTTGCGCCCTTAATCTCCGGTGTTTTTGAGAGAAATGGATTTTTCGGATCCGGATCGGTAGGATCCCAGCCATTGGCTTTTGTGATTTTAATTGCTTCCGGTTTACCAAGTGGTCCCGGATTTTTTTTATCATCATAGATAATTACGGTTGTACCTACGGAACAATTATCATAAATCCACTTTGCATCCGCAACGGAAACCCGAATACAGCCATGGGAAGCTGCTGTACCCAGCTTATTATACTGTTTGGTTGCTAAGGTTGCCGGATTATTATTTTCATAGTAATATACCGAATGGAATAAGATTCCCCCTACAATCCGGGTAGCATATTGTCCATATACATCTCCCATAAGTAATTTCCAACGATATTTTCCCTTTGTCTGAAAGGTTCCGGTGATGGTTCGGTTGCCTGTCCCAACAGAACATACCATTGCTTTCACCGGAACCGTATAAGCATTTTTTTTGTCTTTTTCATAAATAGTTATTGTGTTGTATGCCCGATTCACTTTAATTAAGTATGTCTGCTCTGCTGCACTTACCGACTGTTTGTCAAATGCAAGTAATAAAACTAAAACACCGAGAGTAGCTAATAAATTCTTCCATTGAAATAGCCTTGTGTAAAATATGTTCATTACAAATCTCCGTTCCGCCACTTATTTCGTGACTTCATTATGCAAGATATTCTGTCGTTTATGCTTATTAAGCATTCTATCCATTTCGTCTTTCATAATTATTTTATCCGAAGAATGTAGGTTTCATAGTCTTTGGTTTCGCTCCTTGGGCTTAGAAAGACAACTTCGCCCAGATTCTTCAACAGCTCATGATTCATAGTCGTATATTTATCCTGCTCCAGCTTGCCGACATAGATATAGGATACCTTATATTTATCCAATAACTCTCTTACATACTGTACATCAGTAGAAGTGTAAATCTTCTCAATATCGGAGGTTCTTTCATCCAGAAGTGATGTATCTCCCTTCCAGAGCCATTCATGGGTATGCCAGCCCAAAATGGTGGGCAGTCCAGTCATTACTGATACTCTTTCATAATCCGTATAACTATCTCCCGGTGCTTCAAGAACAACCGGCATGCCTGTAAGATTCTCATTCAGCCAGTTTATTGCAAGGTCATCGTCCGGCATGGTTGTCTCCATAAATTCAGTTGCGTCTATACCTTTATATTCTGAAACTTTAAAAATATTTCCATACCAGGCATTTACTGCATTTTGAATATAGCAAACTGTCATCAGGAATAAAAGCATTAGAACAGCTGCAACCTTCTTCTGCTTTTTTGTATTCCCAAAACGAAGCAGACGGAGCAAAATATATCCGAACGCGACTCCGAACATAATAAATGCTTGATAGGTTAACTTAAACATTGTATTTGCTCTTTTATAGTCTCCGGAATATATATCCTGAACATAGACCAGTTCTGGAATTAAAATCAAACCAATCGCACAAAGTCCGATTGTAATAATAAATAAATCCGAGGTTGCCATGTTGCTTATAATATCTGACAGCCTTACATCAAAAGTTCGTTTTGCTTTGTGTGCTTCTTCTGAGCTTCGACCAGGTTCTGCTTGTTCTTCCTGCTGCGCGGCATATTCCACAATTTTTCGCTTGTAGATGTCCGATATAACAAACAAGAGAAAAGCAATTATCATAAAGATGGGCAAGCCCCACAAAATGATAAGCTGATTCAAAGGTGTGTGTGCTACAGAAAGGCATATATTCGTGGATATTTGATCAAACTTTAGTGTAAAGGGTAAAGCCACCAGTTCAGATACACCAATGATAAAAATCCCCTGAAGCGCAGTTAAAACAAAGACAACTCTTGCTCGAAAATGATTTACAATCAGATTTGTAAATAAAATCACTGCACCTGAAACAACAAAATAAATAGGAAAATCCCAAAAATTCGTAGTATGGAATAATCCAATGAAAAATGCGATTAATAGGAATGCTGGATTGATAATATCCTTCCAATAAGGAAGATCTCTTCTTTTTATGGATTTTCGATAGCACATCCAGGCAAATAGTATCCCCAGTACCGTAAGTACAAATATAATATTAATCACGTGGGCATGAAGATCCCCCAGTACAAAGGAGTAAGCCGGAAACTCATGTATTGTTTTATCATTTGTCTCAGGATGATAGCCAATAAATCTGGTTGCATCTGGAAACCAATAATCATCGGTACTAGCTTCCATTCCAAAAAACTTGCGAACCCAGGACTCAAACCATTGGTAGGTGGGATAATGCATATTTCCAGCAAAACAAACAGCTGCTCCACCCAGCATTCCACTGGTAATCGAAATCCAGGCTCCTTTCTTATCCCGCTCCTTCATAAAATGAGATACAATATTGTATACCAGGGAGTAAGATAGAACAAAGGCAAGAGCTCCAACCATCATCAGCATAAGATTATAACCATGATAAACTTTGACAAAGGATAGCTTGGTTAAAAAGGTTGCCAAATATTGTCCTACATAGTAATAATTCAGACTTGTTCCAGAAAACCAAAAGTCCTGAGGAGGCATATATTCACTGCGCATCATGCTGGTCATGAAGCCATAGTCCATGAATTTTTCCGTACCATATGCTTCCGGCTTAAACCCTCTAATATAGATAAATAGCAGGAATAGTCCAAAGAATAAAAGTTCCTCCCCCAATATGGTATCCAGCAGCTTTTCTAGGGATAAAAAGCTTTCTTCGCGGTTGAGGTTCTTAGCAAGTCCATTCTTTTGATATTTTTTACGTAAAAACAGAATAACTCCATTTGCAACGAGACCAATACCTGCACAGATTACACAGGATAGTGCTGTGAATTTCATAATCTGCAGCGAGGATAAAAACCACATAACATATCCTGTGATTGCCAAACCTATTGGTTTGGAAAACAGGTAACCTTTGTCATGAAATCGGTCAAAAACTAACGTTGTAATCGGTAGAAAGATCAATCCATTACAGGTAATCGTGATCCACCACTGAAGAAACGGAGTAAAGTCTGACTGCAACAGTATATTCCCTAAGACAATTAATATGATAGCAATTAACAAATAAATGGCTTTTTTTAGCATAATAATCCTCACTCGTCCTGTAGTTAATAATCAAATGAGTACAAATCCATAGTTTTAGTTTAAGCTTTGATTAATTCTTCTAAAATCGCTCCATGCCTGCTTACCGATTTTAATGATACGTTTCATATTGATGGAGTTTACTCCTCCTTGTCTTTTACGGAAGGTAACCGGGAGATACTTCACAGACAAGTTTTTCTTTGCATAAATAACAGCGATCATTACATTGGAAAGATTAAAATTATCAGGTATTAAATTGATATGTTCCTTTAATACTGAGGTCTTCATCAAACGAAAAGGTGTGTTGGCATCTGCTAAAGTAACTCCAAAGCTGATACGCAACACCAGTTTTAGTATTTTAGTAACGAAAATACGGGATAATCCATCTTGACGCTTGTTACGATTACCTATGATCATATCGTAATTGTTACGAATATTCCAAAATGGCCAGAATTCAAAGGGAATGGTCTGTCCATCTGAATCAGTCTGGAAGATATAATCTGCCCCCGCTTTCATTGCATAGCGATATCCATACAATAAGGTTGCTCCATGTCCGCTGTTCGGCTTAGTAATTGGCTCAAAAGCCGGAAGACTCTTGGCCATATCCTTCATAATCTCAAAGGTAGAATCTTTGCTTCCATCATCAATCATAATAAGCTTACTTCCATTTCCAATCTGTTCCACAATTGGATACCAATCCTTTATTACATTAACTACATTGGCCTCTTCATTATATGCAGGTATTATAATATATAACTTATCCAACGTAATACCCTCCATTTCTCTTCATAGTACTTCATTTCATTATCTCAGAGCTTCAAAGATATCTAATGCCCTTCTTACAACGCCGTCCATATTATAATAACGATACTCGGCAAGCCTTCCTATAAAGATGACCTTGCTTTCCTTCTTCATTTCCTCTTGATATAGTACAAATTGATCCTTATATTCCTTGGTAGGGAATGGATAATAAGGCTCTCCTTCTGCGCAGGGAAACTCTTTACCAATGGTAGTTTTCTTATGCTCCTGCCAGGTCAGTTTCTTATATTCAGTAATTCTGGTAAAATCATAATCATTTGGATAATTTACTACCGGTGCTTCCTGGTATTCCTCTTGATCAAAGGTTTCAAATACAAAGTTAACACTGCGGTATGCCAACTTCCCATACTTATAGTTATAGAATTCATCCGTAGCGCCGGTATAAATTAAAGTATCATACTTAATATCCTTTATCACTTCCTTGTAGTCCGTATTTAGAAGAATCTTGATATTCTTATTAGCTATCATATTCTCACACATTTTCGTGTAGCCACGCTTTGGCATACCTTGATATTTATCAGCAAAATACCGGGTATCACGATTTAAACGAATTGGAATTCTGGAAATAACAGAGGTGTCCAGCTCACTTGGGTCAATTCCCCATTGCTTTCTGGTATAGCTCTCAAATATCTTCTCATAGATGTCCTTACCGACCTTACTTAAAGCAACATCCTTACTGGTTTTAATATCATCAATGGGTACTGCTTGTTTCTTAAGGAACTCTTCCACCTGTGAGCAGTCTAGATTCAGGTTGTATAACTTATTGATGGTTTCTACTGTAATTGGCATTGGGATAAGATTGCCATCCACATAAGTTAATACCCTATGCCAGAAATCATTCCATTTTGTAAAACGGGATAAATATTCGTAAACTCCCTGGTCATTCGTATGGAAAATATGTGGTCCGTAATTATGGATCAGAATACCATCCTCATTGTAGGAATCATAGACATTTCCGCCAATGTGATTTCTCTTCTCAATGACTAATACCTTCTCATTTAATTCATTGGCAATGCGCTCTGCCATGGTTAACCCAGCTAATCCAGCACCTACGATAACGTATTTGTATTCCATTTATTATTCTCCTTTAGTTTTGTAGTTTCGCATTTTCTATTTAGTTTGATATGCCGTTAGTAAATTGGCTTTTCTGTATCATAAATCGAGGTTCGATACTCGCCTTCCCCTTCATAGTATACACATTGATAAGTGGCTTTTATGTTTTCTTCATTAACAATATAATCCTGGCTATTACGATTATCCTGATCTACGATGATAAACCGGATCTGATTCTCTTTTACCAGTTCCTCCAGTTCCTCTGGCGCATCCGCTTCATACATTAGTTTTACCTGAGCAGTACGATAATCCGTATCATACCCGGCAGACCAGGGAAAATACTGCCACCCTTCATATAACATAGCTCCGCCAAGAACAATTTGATTCACTGCATAATTAGACGACAGAAACAGATCTTTGGAGTCACTGTGTTCATCAATCCAATCCGTAAGGGGATCCTTTAAATTTAGGACTACAGAAGTGGATGGTGTATTCTTCTTTAATACCGTGATAAAATCATATATCCCGGTTACCGTTAAACCTACAATCAATAAGATACCAATTAGTTTCAGCAGGATATCCCTCTTACTAAATAACCTGTTTACCAGTGAGGCTGCAAATATTCCAAGGAGGATACAGCTCATCATGATATATTTATGATTCACTGTGACATCTACTGTAAGGGACACCGTAAATGCAAAAATTAGCGGAGCTGTAAATGCAATCATTAGAAAACGTCCTGCTCCTTTTTCCAAGCAGAAAGCTGCCAGTAATACAAATGGCAGAATTCCAAGCAAACGTTCCAGGTAGGAGGCTACACCAAATATTGTTCTATGCTCGGCAATAAAGCCAAAAAACAATTTTGTAGTTACCACCGATCCTTCCACAAAAAAACGAGATTGAAGCATTGTCAATAACAAGGTAATGACTGCAACAATAATAAAGTCAAAGCGGTTTCTTGACAGAATCGCTATTACAAATAGCACGGTTAAACACCCAATGACTGCCGCCCCATGAAAAAAGCCTAAGCTTCCTAATAAAATGCCGGTTGCAATCGCTGTTTTAATGTCCTTAGGCTTCCATGCTTCCTTCGTAAAAAAGATTTCATAAAACACTTGTCTGCTTTTGTGTGGCTTACTGCTATATTTTTTCAGAGCCTCAAACATTTCATACAAATAAGGTAACATCAATATTATAACCAGGAAAATCACTGTCAAGCCAAAAGCAAGGTGCCTTTGGTTACAATAGACATTTAGATTCCATAAGCCCCAGTCCTCATTGGGTGTATCTGATAGAAAGGCTGTGTTATCTCGCAGTGCCTGAAGCATTCCCGTTCCTTCCGGAATCTCTGAAAGAAAGGTAAATAAGGTCTTAGCACTACGAAATGCAAAGAACAGGCAGGCTAATACTCCTGAAAACAGCTTTCCGGTAATCTTGACCGCTAAGACATACAATAAGAAAAACGCACTGACAAAACTAAGGATACTTGGAATATTAAAGGCATAATCAAGTCGCATACCCAGATATTCCAGATTACCGACCAGAAATTGAAACATAAAATGATATTTAATATCCTCTCCGCCAAAATGGGGATAGGCGGTTGGAAAGTTATTTCCATGGGAAAAGGAGCGTATCATTCCAATATGGGGAGAAAAGTCGCTGAAAACTGAAACTCCGATATAAAGCTTATCTCCTGAGACAAAGAATGTTACCCACATAAGAATACTACCTAACAAGATAATTGCAGATATTAGAATCATTTCCACTAGAACTGCTTTCCTATCCTTTGTCCATAAGGAAAAGCCCTGCGAAAAGACCTCCGATCTTCTCAGGATACCAATTGCTACGATAGCTACAGCGATCGGCATTACAATTAAATTTGCTAGATACAGTGGTTCTGCAGTACTCCCAAACAGATAAGCTACCAAATAGGTTGTCCAGGTTAGCGCTAAAGTTCCGGTTACAAACCATGCCGGAAGAAATAACAGAAAGGGGCTTACTGTTATCGTTCTTTTTTCATAATCAGTTTCAATTATTCTACTCAGACTGGGAAAAGCAAACGTACAGATTACCCAGCCTACCAAAAAACATAGTATTAGATATACTAATCCAAACATATTTCCTCCGAAGTAATTCTTAAATAGTCCTATAAATTAATTCTGATCCTCGAACAACTTATCTTTGTGTATTTCCTTTGAGCTAATACACTTAGATACCAGGTATCTAGGCCTACCCTTTACTTCTTTATATATTTTCGTAAGATAAATTCCTATCATTCCAAGGCTTACCATAATGGAGCTTCCTATGATTAATTGAAGTAAAATCACTGTAGTAAAACCACTGGTTGCCTGCCCGAAGAATTTCATATACAAAGTTTGAATTCCCAATATAATGGCACCAAAAAACATGATAATGCCCAGTACTGTAATACAATGTAGCGGAACTGAGGTATAGGATGTTATCGCATTTACGGCTAATCGTACTAGACGTACAAAAGACCATTTGGTTTTACCATTCACACGTTCAGCCACATCGAATTGAATCTGTTTGCGGTCAAAGCCAATCCAAGCTGACATACCGCGAAAGAAAATTGCTCGTTCTGGCATCTCCTTCCAGGCTTCCACCGCCCGACGATCCAATAATTTATAATCAGAAGCTTGTCCCAAATTAATATCTGCTGTCTTGTATATAATGTAATAGAAGAACTTTGCGCAAAGCTTGTAAATAGGATTTTCTTTGCCTCTAGAGCTTTTAACTCCTTCTACTACATCAAACCCTTCCTCCCTCCAGGCTTTAACCATTACCGGTATCAATTCCGGTGGATGCTGTAAATCAGAATCCATGACAATTACCATATCACCATCCGAATATTCGAGTCCTGCACAAAGTGCAGATTCTTTGCCAAAATTACGGCTCAATCGGAGGGAGGTAACCCTCGGATTAATCTCTGCCATGATTCTCAACTCATTCCAGGTACGATCTCTGGACCCATCATCCACTAGGATAAATTCATAATTTATTTCATTAGTAATTAATACTTGCTCAATAACACGAATGGAACTGTTAATATGACTTTCTTCCTGATAAACAGGTATTACTATGGAAAGCTTAGAATCTTTTGTTCTCTTCGTATTCATATCATAGTTTAAGTTCCCCATAACCTACCTTCTTTTATCATTTTTCAAAAAACTGCTTTTATTATTATACATGAAGGAGATTTAATTTACCATGTTTTTGTAAAAATAGTGGGTAATCTTTTTGTGAAAATAATGTGAATTTCCCATCTTTTAAACACATATCGACACAAAAGAGCTTATCCGGTTCATTGTAGAACACACTATAAGGTGCTCGCTGTTCTATGCAAGATCTTATCCTCCAAATTAGGATTGCTTTCAAATATTTCGTCCACTTCTTTGTCAGTTAATTTCTTCACTGCTTCTGCTGCTTCCTTTAAAACACTGGCATCTGTAAAAATATCTCCCAATTTAAAATCCATGTCGCCACTTTGGCGTATCCCAAAGATATCCCCCGGCCCACGAAGCTTTAAATCTTCCGCTGCAATAAAAAATCCATCATTTGATTTATTTAGTATCTCCAGACGCTCCCAGGCTTCTTTAGCATTGCTGCCGCAGACAAAGATACAATAAGACTGATGTACTCCACGCCCGACACGTCCACGAAGCTGATGCAGCTGCGCAAGCCCAAAGCGTTCCGCATTCTCTACCATCATAACCGTTGCATTCGGAACATTGACACCTACCTCAACAACAGTAGTAGAAACTAATACCTGTATCTCACCTTGTGCGAACTGCTCCATAACAAGATTTTTTTCTTTAGGTTTCATTTTTCCGTGCAAATATTCTACTCTCACATCCAGTGGAAGAGCTTCTCTAAGACGCTCTGTATATTCGATGACATTTTCTGCTTCTATCTCTTCACTTTCTTCCACCATTGGACAGATGACATAGGCTTGTCTTCCCAAGGCTACCTGCTTATCAATAAAGCGGTAAGCATTTGGTCGATAATTCGTATCTACCACACAGTTCTTAATCGGAAGGCGCTGTGCAGGAAGCTCATCCACAATTGATATATCCAGATCTCCATATAAAATAATCGCTAACGTTCTGGGAATAGGCGTCGCACTCATAACAAGGACATGGGGCTTTCCTCCCTTGTTCATCAAAGCCTCTCTTTGCTTTACTCCAAAACGGTGCTGTTCATCCGTTACTACCAGACCCAGCTTATCATATTCAACCTTTTCTTGAATAAGAGCATGGGTTCCCACCACAATATCCGCTTTGTGGGATGCAATCTGTTCATAAGCTTCTCGTTTTTCCTTTGCTGTCATTGAGCCAACCAAGAGGCAAACGGATACTCCAAAATCAGATAACAACTCTGTAAGGGAACTCAAATGCTGTTTTGCAAGAACTTCTGTGGGTACCATGAGACAGGCCTGATAGCCGTTTTTCACGGCCAAAAATAAAGCTAATATAGCAAGAATCGTTTTTCCGGAACCAACGTCTCCTTGTACTAAACGGTTCATTACATACTCCCCTTGCAGGTCAGTTCTTATTTCCTCCCAAACTCTACGCTGTGCTTTCGTTAATGGGTAAGGAAACGCTTTTATTAATGCTTCACAAGCTTCAGCCTCGCTCATGGTGTATTCTGATTTCACCAACTGTCGCTTCTCTTTTAGTTTCCTTAGCGCCAGGGAATAAAGAAAGAACTCATCAAACACCAGACGCTGTCTGGCTTTTATCATACTGCTTCTCGTTTTTGGGAAGTGAACTTCCTTTATTGCCTTTGTTCTATCTAACAGGTCGTACTCCTTGGCAAGCTTTTTGGGTATATAATCCTTTGCCAGGGTTAGCTCTGATAATACCTGTTTCATTGCTTTAGATATCGTTGTATTGGTAATCCCCTCGGTCAGCGGGTAGTTCGGCTGCAAAACTTTCAGGAGCTTGGCATAGCTTTCCCATTGATAAATTCCCGGCTGTTCCATAACAAGTACACCATTCTTACGAGAGACTTTTCCCCGAAAAAGATAACGGGTTCCACTTCTTAATGTTTTCTGTAAAAAAGGCATATTAAACCAGGTAAGTAATATGGAGTCAGATGAATCTCTTACCTGTACATTTAGTATCTGAAGATTTCGAACTTTTTTTACTTTTGGTGATGCCATTAAGGAGGCTTCAATCGTGGTTGTCATTCCCTCTGAAACGGAAGAAATCAGAACAGGTTCGTTGAATTCTTCATATCCTCTGGGGAAATGCTCTAAAAGATCCTGAACCGTCTCAATCCCAAGCTTGTGAAAAGCCTTCTCGGTCTTATCACCAATGCCCTTAATTACTTTTACCTTATCATTTGCTTCCATTTTCTTCACATCCTGGTATCTATACAAAATCACAACTACTTTTCTAACTTCACTATCAGACCATAGCACTGATTATTATAAACGATTCGGATTGGATAAAAAAGAAAAAATTTCAAAATAACCTATTGACATTTATTTCTTTTAACTGTATTATTGTATTAACCACTTAATACAGTAGTACAAAGAAAGGAGAAAACTCTCCTTTCTCACAATGGAAAGGAGAGTTGTAGCAATGCAATGGGAACTTGATTCTGGGCGACCGGTATATCTTCAACTAATAGAGCAAATACAGGCTGGTATCATATCCGGATATTATAAACCGGGAGATAAATTACCCTCGGTTCGAGAATTAGCTGCAGATGCAACGGTAAACCCCAATACAATGCAAAAAGCATTATCAGATCTTGAACGAACCGGCTTAGTATATTCCAACCGAACCAGTGGCAGATTCATTACCTCAGATGAATCAATGATTAAAAAACTTAAAGAACAATCTGCTTTGGAATTAGTTGTGGAGTTTATTGAACGGATGAAACAGCACGGCTTCGAGCCGGAAGAAACCTTAACTTATGTGACAGATATCGTTCACACTAAGAAACCAACCGATATTTAATTAGGATTGGATATACAAAAAATTAGCGTTATAAACAATTGGGAGTAAAGAATCAATCGTAGTTTCATGGACTTATCATTGATTCTTAAAGATTTGTAAACTGAAAATCTATAATGCAATCCCTGGGAAGCCTTTAAAAGGTTTCTTTCATCAGATTTTAAAAAGGCGTATAGCCGTAATGGAGGATATCATGAATACAATCTTAGAGTGCAAATCACTAACTAAAAATTACTCTGGCCTTACTGCTCTGGATAATGTGAATCTCACTTTAGAACGTGGCAGGATCATTGGTCTATTAGGTCCAAATGGCAGCGGTAAAACCACATTAATCAAATTAATCAACGGATTATTAGTTCCTAATTCCGGAGACATACTGATCAACGGCAAGTCTCCTAGTCCGGAAACAAAAAAAGTTGTATCCTATCTACCGGAAAAAACCTATTTACCGGAATGGATGCGTATCTCAGATACCATTGACTTCTTCAAGGATTTTTATCAGGATTTTGATGAACGACGTGCTTATGACATGCTGACTCGTCTTCAGCTTGATCCAAAGAAACGCTTAAAATCCTTGTCAAAAGGTACCAAAGAAAAGGTCCAGTTGATCCTTGTTATGAGCCGTCAGGCTGATCTTTATTGTTTGGATGAACCCATCGGTGGAGTTGATCCTGCTGCCAGGGATTATATCCTAAATACGATTATCTCTAATTACAATGAAAATGCCACCGTTCTTATCTCCACACATTTAATAGCAGATATTGAAAAGGTATTAGACGAAGTAGTTTTTATTAAAAATGGTCATGTCACACTTCATGAGAGCGTTGACGATATCCGTTCAAAAGAGGGCAAATCCATTGATACATTATTCAGGGAGGTATTCAAATGTTAGGAAAATTATTAAAACACGAGTTAAAAGCAACCGGGAGGCTATTACTTCCTTTGTTCTTAATCCTTGCTGTATTAACCGTTATGGATCGTATCGTATTAAATCTTAATGTTTTTGAAGGTGTTTTATCTACGATTGCCGGTTTTATCACCTTTGCTTATGTTATGGCAATTATTGCTGTTGTAATTGTAACCACCGTTTTTATAATTTACCGTTTTTACAAAAATTTAATGACGGATGAAGGGTATCTTATGTTCACCCTTCCTGCGAAGACAACTGAGCTTATCAATTCCAAACTTCTGATCGCTATTTTGTGGACTCTGGTATCAACGATAGCAGTTTTTCTTTCCCTCATTATCGTATTTTCGGGAACCGACTATTATCCAGAGATAAAGAATGGCTTTGCACTACTATTTAACGAGATGTCTAATCAATTAGGCTCTTATGCAAACCTATTTTATCTTGAATTTATAGCGATGGTAATTCTTAGTATTATTAATAATGTACTGATGGTTTATGTCTCTATTGCAATCGGTCAATTAATCAATGGGCATAAGATCCTTGGATCCATAGGAGCATATATTGTACTAAGCATTATTATCCAAATTATATCCGTTGCTGCTCTTGGCGTTGTTAGCTTTACCTTAGGCAGAACTTTAGAAAATATAAGCACCTTACCTCAAATTTTATTCCCTCTTGTGATTATCTCCCTTGTAGTGACAAATATCTTGTTTTACCTGGGCACAAACATTTTATTTAAGCGGAAGTTGAATTTAGACTAAATGAGACATTGAAAGAGAGGATAAAATCACAATGAAAGTAAGAAAACTTCTCCCCCTATTGCTAATTCTTATCTGCTTCGTAAGTTTTAGCGGCTGCAGTTCCGGTATCGAAATTGGTTCCGCCGGAAATAGCACCAGTAATAAAATAACTATGTCCTATTACTTGTTTTCCGGTACGAAATCCAGAAAAATAACAGTTGAGAAGGATAAGCCAGTAGATGTTTCTTGTGAAATCGAAACCGAACGTGGCTCCCTGGATATCAGTATTACGGATGAAGCTGGGAACTCTAGTTATACAGGGCAGGATCTAGAGACAAATTCCTTTATAGTAACCTTAACCGAAGAAGGTACCTATACCGTAGTGGTTAAGGCAAAGAATCATAAGGGCGGCTTCAATATTTCCTGGGAGTAATATAATTAGTCACACTTTTAATCCAAATACGCATAGAAACATCAAAGGGGAAATGTATCAAGTTAATACATCTCCCCTTTAGATATTATAACCTACTATTTCATTTATCGTAATCTGCGATGCTCAAAGCGGCTCATTGCTGACAAGCAATTGATTAGACCCTGGATTCGTGTTTCCAAAGGACCTTCATCTATAGCAACATCCAAAGCAACAGCCATATCATTTATTAATCTATCGTTTAAATGCTTCTTATGAAAGAGGAGAACCTCTAGCTTCTTACTATAAGACGTCTGATCTAGGAATTCCATTAAAATAGAATTCACATTCTCAGCCACTTCAGTTTCCATATGATTTTGTGATGCAGGATCACTGTCATGTCTAATGTCCACCGAAGCAGCTTCCTGTACCTCTTTGTTTCCTTCAACTGCGAGTTGATTAACCACATCAAGTATCTCAGCTTCATTCCTTTTTTCTAGCTTTACGCTTTCCCCTACTCCCTGCTCATTACCATACAAAATTTCCTCAAAAGAACATTGGCGTTCAAAGCGATATTTCTGCGCTACATCCGGATATTTTATATGATCTACTTCGCTAACAAACATCTCTAAGGGACGAACGTAGGTCTTAAAATCTCCATAGAGTGCCTGATATACTACCATTAGCTCTCTGTTTTCAGAATGAGTTGCTATGGTTATAATTTGATATTGCTTGTTCTTAAAATGTTTATATATTTCACCCGGCTTGGGTATTCTACGTTCTATCATTGTCTGCTCCTCCTTAATTACGATTACTAATGGTATGTATCTTATAATGATATACAAATTTTAACATAAAAACCGGTAGAAGCTCAACTATTTTCTACCGGTTTCTAATATACAATTAAATTCTATTCAACGGATAATACATAGTAATATATTGGCTGACCACCATAATGTACTTCAACATCCAAGCTAGGATACTTCTCCATGATCTCCTCTGCGAGAGCGTTCGCTGCATCTTCCTCTACCTCTTCGCCATAGTACAAGCTAATTAATTCAGAGTCTTCATCTGCTAAGCACTGAACTAATTCAAGAGTAGTAGCTGCGACTTCTTCACCAACAGCAAGGATTGTTTTATCACCAATACCCATAATATTTCCTTGTTTAATTTCTTTTCCATCCAGACTGGTATCACGCACTGCATAAGTAACCTGACCTGATTTCACCTTCAACATTTCCTCGGTCATTCTTACTACATTCTCTTCCGGAGCTTTATCATACACAAAGTTGATAATAGCAGTGATTCCCTGTGGAACTGTCTTAGAAGGAATTACGTGAATATTCTTATCTTCAGTCAGCTGCTTTGCCTGTTCTGCTGCAAGAATGATATTTCCATTGTTCGGTAAAATAAATATATTGTCAGCGTTTACTTCACTAATTGCAGTTAGCATATCTTCTGTACTTGGATTCATGGTCTGACCACCCTTGATAATATAATCTACACCAAGTCCAGTAAATATTTCATCCAAGCCTTCACCCATAGATACTGCGATGAAGCCAGCTTTTTTTCTAGGCTTATTCTCAGCTACTTTCTTTTCTTCCGTCTTTTGCGTCTGAGCAACCTTTTCTGCATCCTTAATTAATCTTTCATTATGCTCTTCACGCATGTTATCAATCTTTATTCTGGTTAATGAACCATACGTTAATGCCTTCTGGATTGCAAGTCCCGGGTCATTCGTATGTACATGAACCTTCACGACATCGTCATCGGATACAACGACCAACGAATCACCAATTGACTCAAGGTACGCCTTAAAGCCTTCTTCTATCTGTTCATTATATTCTTTTTCAACCATAATAATAAATTCAGTACAATAACCAAACTTAATATCATCGGTAGATATTCGCTCTCTTGTAGCACCAGTACTTATTTCACTGGTTGTAAGATTCTCAAAGGATACTTCTTTACCGATCAGAGCATCATACGCACCTTTTACGATTTCAAGTAAACCCTGGCCGCCGGAATCTACTACTCCTGCTTCTTTTAACACAGGCAATAGTTCTGGTGTATTCTTTAATACAACCTCCATGTGAGCTATGACTTCCTTACAAAAGTATACCATATCCTCAGTTTCAGAAACTAACTCAGCTGCTTTTTCAGCTCCGCCTCTGGCTACTGTTAATATAGTTCCTTCCTTTGGCTTCATAACTGCACGATATGCTGTTTCAACTGCTTTTTGAAAAGCGTTTGCCATAATGGTAACATTTATTTCTTTAAAATCCTTTATTTCCTTAGAGAAACCACGGAATAACTGGGATAAGATAACACCCGAATTTCCTCTTGCACCTCTCAAAGATCCTCCTGAAATAGCTTTTGCTAGTTCTTCAATCGTAGGATTCGAAAGAGCATTGACTTCCTTAACTGCGGACATAATGGTAAGGGTCATATTAGTACCAGTATCACCGTCGGGAACTGGAAATACGTTCAATTCATTAATGATCTCTTTTTTAGCTTCAATGCTGGCAGCTCCTGCAAGAAACATCTTCTTTAGGGTCTGAGCATCTATCGTTTTAACAACCACTGGTTTTTCCTCCTTAAACGTTGTCCTCTCAGGATCAGTCGATTACTCTGACACCTTCAACAAAAATATTAATTTTTTTAATCTCAAGTCCTGAGAATTCTTCAACATTATATTTCACGTTACTGATTAAATTGTCAGCAACAGCAGAAATACTCACACCATAGGAAACGATAATATGCAAGTCAATTGTAATTTTATTATCTTCAATTTGAACGCTGACACCATGACTTAAGCTATCTCTTTTTAATAACTTCGCAATACCGTCTTTCATATTAACAGACGCCATACCAACAACACCAAAGCATTCTACGGCAGAGGCTCCTGCATATTTTGCCAGCACATCATTATCTACAACTATTTCACCGATCTGTGAATTCATATGTCCTCTCATATTAACCCTCCTATCAATTTACACAACTATAACTCTTTCACTTATTATACCATTATTTATATAGATAAGCAAAGGTAGGAATTTACTTATCTTAGTATAACCATTTTCCATGGTGGTACCTAATAATTTTCTATATTTTTAACATATGGATACGATTTCTTATAATAATCATACCGATTCTTCCATGAAAGACATTATTTTTCCATTTTTAGGATAACCATGAAATCCTCTGCATACTATATAGTATTACCAATTATTATTGGAAGTGATAACTATGAAAAGAATGATCGGGTTTATCCTGTTTTGGATTGCCATCGGTATGACTATAATGCTATTCATCACAAATGCAATCTTAGCTATATGTATTATCATTTTATGCTTATTACTTGGATATAATCTGTTTTGCAACTAATACCTTTTAGAATTTTTGCGAAACAGCTTCTTATTTTTCAACAAAAAAAGAGGGTGTCAAGATCCCCTGACACCCATCGTTTCCCTTACGCGCGTTCTACTTTACCGGATCTAAGACAGGAAGTACAAACATACATCTTTCTTGCTGCACCGTTAACATTAACCTTAACGGACTTTACGTTAGATTTCCACATCTTGTTAGATCTTCTATGAGAATGACTCACAGCGATTCCAAAGTGAGCACCTTTATCACATATTGAACATTTTGCCATCAAAAGCACCTCCTTAGGGAAAATATAGACCCAAATGGCCCTACAAACAAACATTATTTTAACAGAAGATGACATATAATGCAAGCATTATTTTTCTATAGCTGACTTCCCTCTGTTTGTTTCTTAATTGCTTCCTCTACTTTTTCATCCATTTCATCCTTTACTTGGGACTTCTTGGAAAACTTATTAATAATATCTGGAACCATGTCAAGAATCTTAGTTACCGCATCCTGATCCTTAATATTGACCAGTTTCGAACTTCCATTTTGGATGACGAGCACCGAGCTAGGCGAAATCTTTCCACCCATACCGCCACCTGCATTGTTCTTATTATCGCTCGTAAAGGCTCCTGCAGCCACTCCAAAGCTAACCTCTACTAATGGTAAGATAATGGTATTCTCATCTACTCTAACCGCCTCACCGACTACTGTTTTTGTTGATATAAAGTTATCCATACCCCTAAATAATGATTCAACTGTCGAATTAAAACTATTCTCTGCCATTATAACGCCTCCTTTAGGACTACTATATTCTTCGTTAACTGTTTAAATCGTTTATCTAATATAAGCTTAATTACTATAATCATGATTGTAACTAATCTTATTCTACCCCTTGCATAGTGTTTGCCTTCCAATACTTTGTTCTCAAAATCGGGTGTAATCTGAACTTTATCCCCATAAAAGCTATAGACTATTCCAAAGGCCCCCAAAGCTTGTCCAGTAGAACAAGGATCACCGGTACCGAATCTAAGCTCAGATCTTAATTCCTTCGGAAGTATATGCTTTATAATTTTCTTAATGCTCTGAAACGTTATTTTAAACGCTTCTTTATTCGATTCCACTTGGATAAAATGAATAATCAAATCCAATTTGCTTTTGAAATTAGATAATGATGCAAAAATTTTCTTCATTTTCTCTATGAAATTTCGAATCGACTCAACTATTTTATCCTTAATTTTTTTTATTTTCATAAAAATACGCTTGTAAAATGGTCCTTTGACTGTGAGAAGATTCTGTTCTACTTCTGCTGTGATCTGTTTTTCTTCCATAGTCCTTTTTTCTGCTATGATATTGTTTTCTTCTTTCGTCTGCCTTCCTTCTATAACCTGCTTTTCTTCTAGACTCTGCTTTTCTGCTTCATCCTTCTTTTGCTCAACCTTATCGACTTGTATAGTTTCTTTCACTCGACTTACTGTCTTTTCATTTATTGTGTCCTGCTTTTCCTTAGTTATGTCTAAAGATTTACGATTCTTAATATTTTGTTCAGTTTTTTTCCGGCTGATCTTCGATGATTCCTTCTCAGCTTTTATGGTCTTTGTGACCTTTTTATCTTTTATTTTTCTTCTACGCTTCTCTGGTTTGGGTTTCCGTGGCTGCAGGTTATCATAAATGGTAAACCATAACACCTTTACCAGTACGTGAAACACACCATTCATATGTGAAACTCTGGCTCGAACGATATGAAGCAGCCAGCTTAACCTACCCTCCAAAATAAATTGTTCTTCCCCATGCTCCAGCTTTACCCTATACCTAATAGGAGTAAAAAGGACGATGAGGATCACCAGCAAAACTAATCCAAGCACAGTAAGCAATAATATCCCTATTATTTTCAATATAAGCAGAATTACTCCGAGCATATATCCACATCAACCGCCAATCATCATCATTTTATCCATAGAATACATGTTATCAGAAGGATATTTACGTTCTGATAGAAGGCACTGCATTTACGCCATGCATTTCAAATATGGGAACCGTTTTCTTGTACAATTACAAGATTAAAATAATAGTCTTAATTTCTATCTTTAATTTCCATCTTATGTATAATGATTTCTCATGTAAGACCCATTATGTAAAATAATTTCTTACATCAAATTCCCCTGTGTTATGATAAACCTCTAATAGCATCTTCTGAACAAGGTCAATGGCTTCCTCCCAGCCTTTAGCAAGTCCAACAATATGGATATTGGCTTTCTTATAATGAGGATACAACAATTCATTAGCTTCGAGGATATCAAATAAATTCTGAGGATTGGAGGCAAATGCAACGCAGTACACTCCAAAAGCAGCTTCTCTATTGTTAATTGAAGCCATAACTTTTTCTTTTTTCTTTTCCAGCTTCTCTCCTACAAGAATTCGTGATGACCATAAAATCATAGAAAAACGATACCTCTTTCACTTCCGGGTTTATCTCTTCCCATCTACATAAACGCCAGTTTCTTATTAGTATACCACATATTACCAGAAAAAATACAGTCTTATTCTGCCATTATATCATTTATTATCTCTATACAGGCTGCTTTTTCATATTCGTCTGTACAACGCTCCAAGCTATAGAGTACATAATCCATAACTTCTTTGTGATCGTTGAAAAATACCGGTATTTTATTGATTGTATTTGCCATTACAGCGCGTGTTACCATACGGTCACTTTGTTCGAATAAATTAGTCAGATCTTGGATTAACGCTTTCTTTTCTTCGTAAATTCTATCTTCATCTGTAACTTCCTCTAACGATTGAAGTTTGTCAAAATCGATAAACAAACTATTGGATAACAAATCCTGGGAACGTAATAGCACCTGCAGTAACTGATTTAGCATCAGGCTTTCTGTCAGCGTATTCTGTCTTTCCTTAATTTCAAATAGTGCATCTTCCATGATTGCCTGTTCATAGTACATGGATTCTTGAATTCCCTCTAGCTCTGTTAACATTTCCAACAAGTCCTCAGATGGATCATTTTTTTGTTTATTTTCAAATTCCTGATTAATTGCAGCGATAATATTAATCGCTGTTTTCTCAGCGTTTTCACTATCTGACTCAACCATACCGGCATATGGCGCACATAAAAGAAGTGTATAGATTTCATTAGTAATTTCTTGCAGTCCAATGAAGACAGTAGTTTCTGTCTCAAGCATAAGGGTTGCTGCCTGCAATCTGATTAAGGCCTTATGAAAGTCTTCTTCCGTAATATCCTTAAATGATATCTGAGACAATTCGCTTTTATTCTCCCAAAGTTTAGGATAGATCTCTTGTAAACCTTCCTCAGAATATAACATCGCTGAGGTACGGATCATATATAAGAAGGCTTCAAGAGTAGTGGTGTCTGATCCCAAATAGGCATCAATGCTGCTCTTAATCAACTCAAAATACTTTTGTTTCGTAACACGTATCGGCAGCTGCCCAATAATCTCTTTAATTTTGTCATTGATAATAACATTATCTTCGGAATCGAAGATATATCGAAGTATTTCTTTTGCCAGTTCTTCTTCATCGACTGCTTCTACTGCACCTTTAAACCGGTATTCTACTCGATTAATTACATATTCATAGATTTGAAAAAGATCAGTATAAGCAGTTAGTGCATCTACATGCTTGGTATTATCTTTACGGATGTCATCAATCATGTGTATTGCCTTTTCTCTAGCTTCTCCGTTTTGCTTTTGTAAGATATAATCTTTGATGATTACATTCAGCTGCTCCATTGTCTTAAGAGCATCTTTACTCCAGGTATTTTCATCGTCACAGAACATCTCATAAAAAGAAAAGTAATGCATAGCAAGCCTAACATTGGCATAAGCGAGGTAGTGATTTGAAAGCTGATTAAACAATTGAGGAATAGCCACCTCTAATTGCCTGCCTTGCTGTATATCCTTACAAATGTGCTTTATATTTTTATTCATTCTTCTACCATCCTGTTCTTTTATATTTTCCAGTCAACTACTATTTTCCAGTCATTTATAGTTCTAGTCATTAGCTTACCTGGACAACTGTTAGTACCTCGTAGATTCATTTTTATTATACGAAGTAGGTTTTTCGATCATGTACTACATATTATAACAGTAAAAGTCGTTAGGCACTAGATAGATATTACATATTTCCTATGAATTTACTGTAGTATTTCATATGCTCTAACCCTTGATTTGACAACTTATTAATACTGAGCAAAATTTTCAGGTATTAAGAAGTGCCTATTATAAACATAATAAGCACTTTTTTTTACAAATATTTAGTTTCCCTCGATTAATTAATAATCTTAGCTCTTATCTTTACTGCTTTGTTACATGCTCATGTGTAAACAGATGATCCATACAATACTCATAGTTACCATCACATTTAGAGCAGAAACGGAATTCCAAATTATCACCATCAAGTTCAGTTCTTCCACAAACCGCACATTTATGTCTAGTAACTACATTTTTACCACGAAATTGTGTAACCGTTCCGTGATTTCTGGGATCTCTCATCTGTCTATGGTAATCTGCTTTTCGTTTCATCTCACCCGGAGATATCCTGTGATAATTTCTTGTTCCAAAAAAGAAGAAAAGGAAGTTGGTAAAGGTTAAGATCAGTGGAATTATTAATATGGCAGCACCACCTCTTACGTAGTTATAAATAGTATACAGATAAATTACCGCCTCTAAAATTGCCATGTACTTTGCTTTTATGGGAATCAAGAAATAAATATAAAATTGTAAATTCGGATATAATGCTGCAAAGGCAAAAAACATAGTGCTACAGATTAATCCCATGGAACCATAGGCAGGAAAGCTGTATCCAGTAATCAAATAAACGATCAAGTAGCCTATAATATTTAAAATAACTCCCGTAAAGAAGTAGAGATTTAATCGGAAGGCTCCCCAATTCTGCTCTAAAGAATTACCAATCATATAGTAGAAATAGGTTGATATTGCAAAAAAGAGAATATTGCTGAGGTTATTATATGGAATGATGAAGGTAACCAATCTCCATACCTGTCCATGTAAAATCTTATCAAAATCCAAGGAAAGATAGGTGGTTAATACATCCGGCATAAAGGTTCCAAGGATTAATCCTAGGCAAAATAATCCTACAATATATTTCATTAAATTAGGTATCGCATATCGACCAAGTTTTCTTTCCAGCTTATTAATCAAATTCACGTCAAACACCTGTACCTTTCAAACAAAACTAGAATATCTTTCTGTTTCTGAAAACCATAACAATAATGGAAGCGATTACTAAGGCAGCGCATACAACCAAGATAAAGCCGTAAGGCTGTTCCGCTCCTGGGATATTAACAAAATTCATTCCATAAAAACTAGCTATCATGGTTGGTATGGATAGCACAATGGTAACTGCTGCCAGGAATTTCATCACGCTATTCTGATTATTCGAAATGATAGAGGCAAAGGTCCCCATAATCCCTGTCAAAATCCCATTATAAATATTCGCCATCTCAATTGCCTGTTTATTTTCAATAATCAGATCCTCCAAAAGATCCTCATCCTCCGGATAATGCTTTATGGTATCCAACTTTAACATTTTCTCAAATACAACTTCATTGGAACGCAAGGAGGTCGTAAAATACACCAGACTTTTCTCAAGCTCCAATAAATCAATTAATTCACGGTTCTGCGTTGAAATATGAAGCTTACGCTCGATTTCCTCGCTCTTTCGATCAATGGTACGCAGATTCTGAAGAAATGTAGAAGCATTCCGATAAAGAATCTGTATAATAAAACGGGTCTTTTTAGAAGTATAGAAATCTCTGACACGACCATCAATAAAGCACTTCAACACCGGAGTTTCTTCCAGGCATACCGTTATCATATAGTTCTCTGCCACGATAATGCCAAGGGGTATTGTTACATAACGATCCTTATCGTTTCTCTTTTCTAAGGCAGGAATATCTACTAAAATCAAGGTATACTTATCCTCAACTTCAATTCTTGCCCGCTCTTCCTCATCCAGCGGAGCTCTTAGGTGATCTATCTCGATTCCTGTTGCTTCGGCAATTTCCATTAACTCTGTTGCAGAAGGTGCAGTCATAGCAATCCAGCACCCCTCGGTAATCTCGGTCAGTCTCTGCAATGAGCCATCTGTTGTTCTAAAAATATCGATCATAAATGCTCCTTTCCACTGCCAACGAGCAGGTGCAGCTAACGGTTGCACGTTAGAAAACAGCATTTAGACTTAGCGGCGTGAATTTCCACCGAGTATGCCCTTAACATATCCTCTACTACTCATAGCAGTCCCTATTAAATTTAGTTTTTGTATTCTATGCTGACTACTACTCGGGCCGGCTTCCATCCATACCACATCCTTTTCTTATAAATTTGTATAACTCATGTATGCTTGAATAACATTCCATGTATTTTTAGGAATACGCATGAAAAAGATGAATTTCCATCGGAATTCATCTTAATTCAATCACAGGCTTATCTTTAACCTGAACTTATTATAAGTTTTTATAATACCTTTGTCAAATAAAACAAAATTTAATAATGTTCATAGTTTCCTAAGAAAGATAATTTTTCTATAACACTTTGCATAAAATCTATAGGACCTGGTACTTCTATTGTATCATTTGTTAAAAAGTTATATACATTGGCCAAAGAATTAACATTTATAATATTAGCGGCTTAAAAAAAGTGCCACTTAATTCTAATTATTATTTCGTACTGATTAATAATTTTGAAAAATTTATCATTTTTTGTTACATTTTATCCCATTGTGGCATATACATGAAGATAAGAGCCATTTACATTTTCAACACATTTCTATAAAATTAATGTGTTGAACTTGAGAATTTGTTATCGTATAATAAAGAAAGTTGATTTTTATCTTTATATGTAGTAAATAGGGAGTGAATAGCATGAATAAAATCTATAACCTGGGTATAGATATTGGTTCCACAACCGTTAAAATAGCGATTATCAATGATGAAGGAGGCATCCTCTTTTCTGATTATGAGCGTCACTTTGCCAATATACAGGAGACCTTGGCCGGATTAATTAAGAAGGCTCAGGAGAAACTTGGGTGTATCACGGTATCACCTGTCATCACTGGTTCCGGTGGGTTAACCATATCAAAGCATCTTGAAGTTCCTTTTGTTCAAGAGGTAGTTGCGGTATCAACTTCCCTTCAGGACTTTGCGCCACAAACCGATGTAGCAATTGAATTAGGTGGTGAGGATGCGAAGATTATTTATTTCACCAATGGAATTGAACAACGTATGAATGGTATCTGCGCCGGAGGTACAGGTTCATTTATCGACCAAATGGCTAGTTTATTAAAAACTGATGCTTCCGGGTTGAACGAATATGCAAAGAATTATCAGGCTATTTACCCAATCGCTGCACGCTGTGGTGTATTTGCAAAGTCAGATATTCAACCCCTAATTAATGAAGGTGCAACAAAACCGGATCTTGCTGCTTCTATTTTTCAGGCTGTTGTAAACCAGACCATCAGTGGTTTGGCTTGTGGAAAACCGATTCGTGGCAATGTTGCCTTCTTAGGCGGTCCGCTTCATTTCTTAGGAGAATTAAGAAAAGCCTTTATCCGGACCTTGAATTTAACGCAGGAACAGATTATCGATCCTGAGCATTCCCATTTATTTGCTGCATTAGGTGCGGCAATGAATGCTAAGCAAAATACACAGTCAGACTTGTCTAGCTTATATAAAAAGCTGTCACTTGGAATTAAGATGGATTTTGAAGTGAACCGTATGCAGCCGCTTTTTACAAATGAAGAGGAATATCAAGCCTTTCAAGACAAGCACTCCATACATACCGTTAAAAAGGGAAATATAAATACTTATGAAGGAAACTGTTTCCTGGGCATCGATGCAGGCTCCACCACCACAAAGGTGGCTCTGGTTGGTGAAGACGGTTCTTTACTTTATTCTTTTTATAGTAATAATAACGGCAGTCCACTCAAAACTACAATTCGTGCCATTAAGGAGATCTACGATATCCTACCGGAAAAAGCTAAGATAGTTCGCTCCTGTTCCACCGGTTATGGAGAAGCCTTAATCAAGGCAGCATTAATGCTGGATGAAGGTGAAGTAGAAACCGTAGCTCATTATCACGCTGCTGCCTTTTTTGAGCCCGAGGTGGATTGTATCCTGGACATCGGTGGTCAGGATATGAAGTGCATTAAAATAAAAAATGATTCTGTAGATAATGTATTATTAAATGAAGCCTGCTCCTCAGGTTGCGGCTCCTTCATTGAAACCTTCGCAAAATCTTTAAACTATGAGGTTCAGGATTTCGCCAAGGTTGCCTTGTTTGCCAACAATCCAATTGACCTTGGAACCCGTTGTACCGTATTTATGAACTCCAAGGTAAAACAAGCGCAAAAGGAAGGTGCTACCGTTGCCGATATCTCTGCGGGATTAGCATATTCCGTTATTAAGAACGCATTATATAAGGTAATTAAAATTACCAATCCAAAGGATCTTGGCCGGAAAATGGTTGTTCAGGGCGGAACCTTTTATAATGATGCTGTTCTTCGAAGCTTTGAGATTATCTCCGGTTGTGAAGCTGTACGACCAGATATTGCAGGTATTATGGGTGCCTTTGGTGCGGCATTAATTGCTAGAGAGCATTATGTTGGCGAAGAAAGCTCCATGCTTTCCATCGAATCTATTAATGAACTAAAATATGAAACAACTTTGGCACGTTGTAAACGTTGCACCAATAGCTGTTTACTTACCGTTAATAAATTCACCGGTGGAAGACAATATATTACTGGAAACCGTTGTGAACGAGGTCTCGGTAAAGAAAAGAATATAGATAATATTCCTAATCTTTTTGAATATAAGCTGAATCGATATTTTGATTATCAACCCTTACCGGAAACTGAAGCAAAGCGTGGCGTCGTGGGTATTCCTAGAGTACTGAATATGTATGAGAATTATCCCTTCTGGCACACCTTCTTTACAAGGCTGGGTTACAGTGTAGTACTATCACCAACCTCAAGCCGAAGCATTTATGAGCTTGGAATTGAATCCATCCCAAGTGAATCTGAGTGTTATCCGGCGAAGCTGGTGCATGGACATGTAAAATGGTTAATTGACAAAGGTATAAAATATATCTTCTATCCGAGCATCCCTTATGAGCGTAAAGAAATTAGCGGAACCAACAACCATTATAATTGCCCGATTGTAACCTCCTATCCGGAGAACATTAAGAATAATGTGGAGGAACTTCGTGATTCCTCTATTCTTTTTGAAAGTCCCTTCCTATCCTTTGAAAGCGAGGAGATTGCAGGAAATCGTTTGGTAGAAATCTTCGCCAGCAAACCTGGTATCTCCGAACGTGAGATAAAAGAGGCTGTTACTGCTGCCTGGTCGGAGCTTACCGCTGCGAGAAGGGATATGTGCAAAAAAGGTGAAGAAACCATGGCCTATTTAAAGGCATCAGGAAGAAAGGGAATCGTACTTGCTGGTCGTCCCTATCATGTTGATCCTGAGATTCATCATGGCATACCGGAACTGATTAACTCCTATGGTGTAGCAGTTCTTACGGAAGATTCTATTTCACATCTAAGTGAAGTGGATCGACCAACCATCGTTGTGGATCAATGGATGTACCATTCCAGACTATATGCTGCTGCCTCCTACGTTCGCAATCAACCGAACCTGGAATTAATTCAATTAAACTCCTTCGGTTGCGGTCTTGATGCTGTAACCACAGATCAGGTTTATGACATACTATCAAAGGCTGGAAAGATTTATACTGTATTAAAAATTGATGAGGTAAATAATCTTGGTGCTGCAAGAATTCGTATTCGTTCCCTGCTGTCTGCAGTTCGTGAACGCGAACATAAGCACCTTACATCCACTGTAACCTCCTCCGCTCATAATCGTGTCGTATTTACTGAAGAGATGAAGGAATCATATACGATTCTTGCCCCGCAGATGTCACCAATCCACTTTGATTTATTAGAACCAGCTCTTCGAAGCGGTGGATATAAGGTGGTAGTATTACCAAATGATAATCGTAAAGCAGTGGATGTTGGTCTTCAATTTGTTAATAATGATGCCTGCTATCCATCCCTTATGGTCGTTGGTCAAATTATGGATGCCTTGCTCTCTGGAAAATATGACTTAACGAAAGTAGCTGTAATGATTACCCAGACCGGTGGTGGCTGTCGTGCTACCAACTATATTGGATTCATTCGAAGAGCCTTAGAAAAAGCCGGAATGTCCCATATCCCGGTAATTTCCTTAAGTGCTTCTGGACTCGAGAAAAATCCAGGCCTTAAGATTACCCCCGGGTTACTAATATCAGCCATGCAGGCTTTGGTTTATGGAGATGTATTCATGAGGGTACTCTATCGCACCAGACCTTATGAGAAAATTCCCGGTTCCGCAAATGCTCTGCATCATAAATGGAGAGATCATTGCATCCAAAGCATTAAAGATGGTGCGAAATGGGGAGAATACAAAAAGAATATTCGCAGTATCATTCAAGAATTTGATAACCTTCCTTTGGATGAAACAGTCAAGAAACCTAGGGTGGGTATCGTTGGTGAAATTCTTGTTAAGTTCCTACCTTCCGCCAATAATTATCTGGTAGAGCTGCTGGAATCCGAAGGAGCCGAGGCTGTAATGCCTGATTTACTTGACTTCTTCATGTATAGCTCCTACAATAGCAACTTTAAAGCCAGATATCTTGGCAAGAAGAAATCCTCTGCCTATATAGGTAACACTGTGATCTGGGCATTGGAAATGCTTCGTGGAACAGCAACAAAGGCCTTTGAAAAAAGTATTCGGTTTACCCCACCTGTACCAATTAAAACCTTGGCTGAGTATGCTGAGCCAGTGGTTTCTACCGGAAATCAAACCGGTGAAGGTTGGTTCTTAACCGGTGAGATGCTGGAACTTATTCATTCCGGTGTAAAAAACATCGTATGTACACAGCCTTTTGGTTGTTTGCCAAACCACATTGTAGGTAAGGGTGTCATTAAAGAATTACGCCGCCAGCACCCGGAAGCAAATATTGTAGCCATTGATTACGATCCTGGCGCTAGTGAGGTTAACCAATTAAACCGAATTAAGCTCATGTTAGCTACTGCGGTAAAGAATATGGATAAGAAAGAAGTTCCAGAAGAAAAGGTTCAAATGGAAAGCACACAAACAGAACTACAATACGAATAATATAAAGTATACTAATGCCATGTATGCGTTTAAAGCATACATGGCATTTATACTATTTTATCCTAGGCTTATTGGCAATTTATAATCGTAACCAAAATGCCAGCCTCATATTTACCTTAATCGTAATTATCCTGTTTAGAATCATCCTCATCCTTACAAGAACAGCTACCTGCTGTCTTTGTGCTTGTTATCACCGTTTCAGGTCTTTTTTCATAATTAGTTTCTATTTTTCCATCCCTGCTTAATTCCTCTGAGAATTCATGAGCAAATTGGGTTTTTAATTCTGTTTTGTTAATTATCTCATATTCTCTACCCGTCACCGGCTTCTTAACCTTCTTCATAACAAGGTAGATTACTGCAAAAGCTGCTGTCATTGCAATACCGGCAATTAATCCTGAGGTCTGTCCTGAAATGAAGGGCATACTAACAATTATTACGATAATACTGAGCAAGGCAATCCAAGAAGTAAAGGGAAATCCAGGCATCTGGCATTTTCCTTCCGGAGGACAACCATTGCATTTTCGAAATCGGATATGGGTAGCCATAATTGCGCCGTAGGTAAGTAAAGTTGCAAAACCACCGGAACTGATTAAGAACAAATATACACTAGGAAAAAATTGTCCTGCTCCCAACCCCACCAACATTGCCACTCCAGAAAATATAATTCCTCGATATGGAACATCTGTCTTCTCTTTTAACCACCTCGGTGCATGATCCTCATCTGCAAGAGAACGAATCATTCTTCCCAGACCGAACATAGAAGCTAACATCGTAGAGAGTATAGCTGTAACAAGAATAAAATTAATTGCAACACCTGCCCAGGACATTCCCCAGCGTGTTAGTGCTGCTACCATTGGGCTGACATCCTCCGCTAAGGTTCCTGTTGGTATCAACGGAAGTAACGCAATGGCTGACAGCACATATAAGCCAACTAAAGCAACCACGGTATATAAGATTGCTCTTGGTATTGTCTTATGGGGATCTTTCGCTTCTGAGGAAGCTAGGCCAATGATCTCAAAGCCAGCATAAGCAAATACAACAATAAGCATACTTCCCGCTATACTTCTTATTCCTCCAGGTACTAAAGGTTCTCTTGTAAGTTCGCCAAGTCCAATAGCACTTACTCCCCGAATAGCGCCGACAATTAACATTGCAGCCAGTACAATAAATGCGATTACAGCAAATATTTTTACGATTGCAAGACTTGACTCCAGTTTACTTAACTTACTGGCACCTAATAAATTAAGTAATGTAGTTACAACAATGATAACACTCCCGAGTATTGGTACCGATACCCTTGGAAACCATTCCTTGATTAAAATCGACGCAGCAATTGCCTCGCTTGACATGGCTAAAACCATACCAGTCCAGTATACCCATCCGATTACAAAGCCTGCACCAGGCCCAAAAACATTCGCAGTAAAGGTATAAAATGAACCTGAGTTCGGATTTGCAACCGTCATTTCAGATAGTGCATAAAGAATAAAGTATATTAAAACACCGCCTAAAATATAGGATATTACAATTGCCGGCCCAGCTGCCTGAATCGCTACTGCAGAACCCAGAAAGAAAGAGCCTCCGATGACAGAACCCATGGCCATCATCGTAAGTTGCCAGGCCGATAAACCTTTCTCATGCTGTTTCATCCTCATTTCCTCCAAACAAATTAATAATTTTATATCAATGATTTAAATTTCATTTTACAAAAATTATTTATTCTTATTATGTCTAGTTTCTGAAATAACATTCGGTTTCAAAAATTACAGCTTATAACCAAAAGAAATGAGCAAAACAATGCTTTCTGCATAATGATTTTATTTTATGAAAAATACTTGATGTAAGTAACAGATAATTATAATGAATTTTTTACGGTATCTATCAGATGATAATAGGGAAATACTTGACGGTATCTATTTGATGATTACAATGAATTATTGACGGTATCAATTAGATGATTACAATGAATTACTTGACGGTATCAATGAAGAAAAAACAGTTTCATCAGAATAATATTCTCATCTGATGAAACTGTTGCTACTTAAAAATTAATGTTATTAGGTATATATCGATCCTAAATTATTTTACTCTTATATCTCAATTTATTACTCTTTATTTATCATCTATTACTGGGTCTTTCCTTATTCTCTATCTGCCAATCAATGGGATCCAATCCATTTTGTTTTAAAAATTCATTTGTTTTACTAAAATGCTGACACCCAAAAAACCCACGATAAGCAGATAAAGGACTCGGATGAGGTGCTTCCAGAATAAGATGCTTTGGATTATTCAGCATAGCCTTCTTTTGCTGGGCAGGTCTACCCCATAACAAGAATACAATGGGACGATCTTGTGCATTCACTGCTTGAATTACAGCATCCGTAAAACGCTCCCAGCCTTTTCCCTGATGGGAGTTAGCCTGATGTGCCCGAACAGTCAAAACAGTATTCAATAATAAGACACCCTGTTTCGCCCATTTTTCCAAATATCCATTATTCGGTATGTAACATCCCAGGTCACTTTGCAGTTCTTGATAGATATTGACCAAAGAGGGCGGAATATCCACCTCCGGTTTGACTGAAAAACATAATCCATGAGCCTGTCCTTCGTTATGATAAGGATCCTGACCTAGAACTACCACTTTGACCTGGCTTAGTGGAGTAAAATGAAATGCATTGAAAATATCTTTCGACTGCGGATAGATCGTATACTCCGTATATTCTGATTTTATAAATTGATATAGCAGCGAATAATAAGGCATTTGAAATTCTTTATTGATCGCCTCTAACCAATCATTATTTATTGCTCCCAAAACTATTCCTCTTTCTCTATCATTATAATCTGACACTAATGCCTTTTTCCTGCAAATAATGCTTGAGATCTAAAATCTCCATTTCTTTATAGTGGAATATGGATGCCGCCAGGGCTGCATCTGCCTTTCCTACCGTTAGAGCATCATAAAAGTGTTCCATGTTTCCGGCACCACCGGAAGCGATCACCGGTACAGGCACATGTTCAGATATAGCTCTGGTTAACTCTAGATCATAACCATCCTTTGTACCATCACAATCCATGCTGGTAAGCAGAATTTCACCTGCTCCAAGCTCACATGCCCTCATTGCCCACTCTACAGCGTCAATCCCCATGTCAATACGACCGCCATTTTTATAGATATTCCAACCAGAACCATCCGGCCTACGTTTTGCATCGATGGCAAGAACAACACATTGACTTCCAAATTTATCTGCTGCTTCGCTGATTAAGTTTGGATTCAGAATAGCTGCAGTATTTACAGCAATCTTATCCGCTCCTTCACGAAGGATCATTTTAAAATCCTCCACTGTACGAATGCCACCACCGACAGTAAATGGAATAAATACTGTTTCGGCGACACGTCGTACCATATCAATTTTAATTGTTCTTGCATCCGAGGAGGCAGTAATATCAAGAAATACCAACTCATCAGCTCCCGCTTTATCATAGGCAGCTCCTACTTCCACAGGATCTCCAGCATCTCTTAAATTAACAAAATTTATGCCTTTCACCACTCTGCCGTTATGCACATCCAAACAAGGAATAATTCTTTTTGTATACATGCCCTCTCTCCAATCATTTGAACAATGAAATCTTTTCACTTCTGATTTATAATGTCGCAAAATTCTTCAATATTGCAAGACCTACATCTCCGCTTTTTTCGGGATGAAATTGACAAGCATATATATTATCCTTTTCCACAGACGCATGAATTAGCGTGCTATAAAAAGTGGTCGCTGCCACGTCAGCTTCATTTTCCGCTTTCAAATAATAAGAGTGCACAAAATAAACATAGGATTGATCTGGGATATCTTTGAACAATTTAGATTTAGGATTGATGGTTAAGGAATTCCAACCCATATGAGGTATCTTTAAGCCCTCCGAATCAGGAATTTTAAGAATATCTCCCTTTAGTATGGATAACCCTTTTGCACCAGGGCATTCATCACTGTACTCAAATAAGAGCTGAAGCCCTAAGCATATTCCGAGCAAGGGTGTACCTTTATCAGCTATTTTTCTGATAACTTCTACTAATTGATAATGCTGCAATTTCTCCATGGCATCGCCAAAATTGCCAACTCCAGGAAGAATTACTTTATCCGCCTCCAAAAGCTTTTCTCTGTCTCTTGTAACGATTGTTTCTTCCCCCAAGTAAGCAAGAGCTTTCTCCACGCTTTTTAAATTGCCAGCATCATAATCAATAATTGCAATCATTCTAATACCCATGCCTTTCCTAAATTGTATAGCGCCTAACTAAATCTGTCTAAATGAGTATGATCAATTCCTATCATTATAGTTTTACTAATTATATTAGTTATTCGTATTTTTATTCACAACATCATATACTGACAAACTATAAGTTTCCATGTCATCATAAGAGATAATTTTCATTGCCTGCTTCTGGGAAAGATTAAATTCATTCTTCAATTCTGCTAGTATTTGCTTCCTAACATATTTTAAATCATTCTCAATTCCTAACATCGTGGCAAGCTCTATGTATTTATCATATCTTCGAAGACCCTTTAATAAAGAATCTAAGGCCTGTGGATATTGTCCTATGGAATAAAAGTTGTTATAAGAATTTAGCTGTTTATTAACATACATAACAGTCATAATCTTATTGTAAATTGCAAAATCCTCATCCTTTATTTCCATCCCATATACCTGGTTATAGGCATCAGTATATTCACGATTATCGAAATAGTTAGTTGCCTTTTCTATGCTCAAGGTATAAGATACCGTATTGGTACCAACAATGATTAAGGTTACTAATAATCCAAAGAAAAGGAATACTATTGTAGCACCTAAACGGTTAATTCTTCCTTCATCTTCTTCGATATCATCAATTACCTGAATGATCTCTCTGCTTTTCTTTTTCTTTTCCTTCTTTTTATTTTTAGCAGATTTTACATTGCCGTTTTCTTCACCTTCAGCTGCAGCTCCCTTTTTTCCTTTTTTCGCTTTCTTACCGCTTCCGGCATCGTCTGCACTCGGATCAGCTTTAGCCTTTGATTTTATTACTTTAGCTTTTGGGGCGGCTTTTTCTCGATCTGCTGTTATTACATCTGATTCTTCGTCAGAATCTGCTTTCTTTTTCTTTTCTTTTTTGACATTACCAAATAGAAGTTGCAGAATACCTTTTTTCGGCTTTTCTTCATCTGCGCCTTCTTTATTATTGGATTTTTTCTCTTTCTTTGTTTTTTTCGACTTTTTACCTTTTTTATTATCAGGTATTTGATTTATAAGTTCTTCTTCATTTGCTTCAAGATCGGACAAAGAAGAAATTCCTTTTAATGCATCAGAAAAAACTTCTCCAACATTGCTGGGCATACTCTCGTTCTTTGTTGGTTCTACCTGCCTTCCTTGAAGTAAATCATTTATAGCCTTAACATCTTCTGAAACTGGATCATCTGATGAGATCTGACTAAGAATACTTAAAAACTCGTCCTCATCCGTTCCCATTTGATCAAAATCCTGGGTAGCATCAAAATTTGCGTTATCTTCTGCCAAACCTTCTTCCCCGTTTTCTTCAGCTTGTCCCTCCATATTGGAATAATAGTCATCAGGTATCATATTAAAACTGTCAAGTAAGTGATTTAAATCAGGATCAAATTCCTCGTCTTCGAGATCCGGAATATCCTCCATAAGGTGGTTCCCATCATATTCTGGAATGTCCTCTAAGATCTGACCCTCATTATTCGCATCATTTATAACCGATACTTGATCGTCATTCGTTAATTCGCTGATACCTCTCTCTGATAATCCAGAGTCATATGCGTCTGATTGTGAGGTATTTATCTCTGCCTGAATACTCTGATCATTATGATTTTCTTCTTGATTTACCTGTTGGGTAAGATTACTGCTATCGTATAAGTCCTGAGCAGTCTCTTGATAACTAATACTATCTGGTATTATATCAGGCTCTGTATCTTCTTGCATTAATTCTGTAGTTCTGACTGTATTGTCAACGCCATATAACTCAGAAAGCACTTTATTATCAACATCAAAGTCTTTCATTAGCTCAGAAATGTCCTGACCAAATAATTCTTCATCACTCACAAGATCTTCTGCTTCTATATCACCAAGATCATCCTCTAGATTATATTTACTAAAATCCTCAATATCACTCGGATCTATGGAATATGACACATAGTCCTGCCAATCGTCTTCTATCTGACTAATAGAATCGATCTCAGGACTATTAAATTCATCTATATCATTCGTATTATCCAACTTATCTTGAACTAGCTGCTGGTTGCCTGGCTTTATATCTAAGTCTGTTTTACTTTTTTTCTTATAGACACTTTCTACTGATGGAGTAGTATTTTTAACTGAATTTAATAAGCTATCAAGATAAGATTCATTTGATACATTACCCTTCTTATCTTCACAGTTATCGCAATATTCTATTCCATCTGGTATATTCGTTTTACATATCTTACATTTTGCCATCCATGCACCGTCCGCTTATTGTAAATAAAATTCTAACAAACTCCCTGTGTAACCGTAACATCAATTAACCTACACTAATTTCGGAATTTAAATTAGATACAATTTTTCTTAAATCAACTATTTCAATTGTCCTGTCTTCTCTCTCAAAAACACCTACGATTACATTTTTAATGTTGATTGAAATTCTACTATTTAATTCTTTTATTTCATCCTTACCTACTCTATGTATACCACTTACGCTATCTACATGAAAAGCAATATTTATACTATTAACGTTTGCAACAATATTCATCTCAATCTTGTCATCACTGCAGTCCTCAACTCCAAAACACGCACCTAAGTTAACAACTGGAAGAACAACCTCTCTTGGTATAATGATGCCTTCAATAAAGGGATGCGAATTTGGTACAGGTGTTGGTGCTTTATCATAAGGAAGAATTTCCTTAATATCATTGATATTAATTCCATATGGGTTCTTTCCAACTTTAAACTCTAAAATCTCAACCTCAGACGCTCCACCCAAAAATTCATCCATCTCCATAAAATTACCTCCATATAAGTATCTATTTTGAAATTACTCCTGCCAAATGACAAATAGCCTAAAAAATTCATCTTACTATGTATCTTTCTATGTAACTGCTATGCATCTTACTATGTATCTTATTATGCATCTTGCTATCTATATGTATTTTACTATATATAATATAATAGAAACGAAAGATCTTTTTTAATAATTAAGATATGCAATGAAAACTAAGTATCTTTCATCTTAAAGTTATCTTACCTTCTAATTACATATATTATAGTGTTAAAGTTAGGTTTTGTAAAGGCACAAAAGCACGAATAAAAACGTTGTAACATCTTGATTACTGTAGTATTAAGTCAACTATTAATGTATATCGGATGAATTATATAAATTATTTAGTCGATTTTTAAATTGATAATAAAAAACACAAAATTACATCAATTTTATAATTGCGATTTTACCTTTACCATCTTTTCTATACAAGGATAACAAAAATCATTTATGATAATAGCATCGCTTACGTGCTATAAAAATCTTTAAACACAAAAAAACTTAGAACATCACTATTCTAAGTTAAAATTTTGCATATAATTGACTTAATACTACACACGGAATGCCAGGCATTCCAAAGAATACTTCATATCCAAAGATACTCATATTCTTAGAAAACGATCATCCATGAATCCATCTGGATTCTTACTGTAAAAACCATATTTGGTCAAGCCCTCGACCTATTAGTAACAGTCAGCTCCATGTGTTAC
>JAEWIZ010000016.1 GCA_023386815.1 Bacillota bacterium | reverse complement strand
AGTTTGGTATCGAGGCTTATGCAGAGTTCAACAAAGAAACCTATATTAAGACCTTTGGAATGGAAAAATACATGGAAGCTTACGGAAAGCTTGAAAATCACGGCTTAGAAGGAACCTGGGAGCCTTGCCATAAATATATGCTGGGTAATGGCATCGTAGGTATCGAGAACCTTGGCGGTGACCTGGATAAGGTAGTAGGCAAGAGATTCAAGTTCATGGCATTCCCGATTCGCTGGTGGTTAGGTGACGGCTCCATGGTACGTGCCGTAGCTGAAATCGATGAAGATGATCTGAATGATGTTCCGGACAGAGTTTACACCTTTGGAGCAATCTAAATATCCTTTGATCGAAGAAGTTTGAACGAAGTAGTTTGAACGGAAAGAAGGGCTGTTACATGCTTGCTTTGTGTGACAGCCTTTTCTTAAGAATAGATATAACCTGGAAGCAGAATATACTAGACTTCCTATAAAGAAAGGGGATTTTAAGCATGGCAAATCCTAGCGATAAAGTAATATTGACCGTTGCCTGCACCGGTGCATGGCCAAAGAAAGAAAATACACCTTATGTTCCTCTTACGCCAAGAGAGGAAGCACAGGAGATCATTGCTTGCTGTAAGGCAGGTGCCTCCGTTGCTCATATTCATGTAAGAGATGATAATTTCAATGCCTCCATGGATTATGACAAATTCGAGGAGACAGTACATATTGTAAGAGAAAGCTGTGATATTGTAATCAACCTTACCACCTCCGGCGGTATTGGTTTATCTGATGAAGTAAGAATGAAGCCATTCCAGGGCTTAAGACCTGAAATCGCCTCCTATGACTGCGGTTCCATGAACTGGCAGAACTCCTGCGTATTCGAGAATAGTCCTAAGTTCTTAGAGAAACTGGCAGTCGAGATGGAAAAGCATGATGTGAAGCCGGAAATTGAAGTATTTGATGCAGGTATGGTATATAATGCCCTTTATTTACAGAAACAAGGCTTTTTAAAAGGACCCTTGAACTTCCAGTTCGTACTTGGCGCTGCCGGTGGAATGACAGCAACCGTGGAAAACCTTATGTTCTTAGTTAGCCTGCTTCCAGCAGATGCAACCTGGGGTGCGCTTGGTATCGGTAAGGGACATCTTCCAATTATGTACGCAGCACTGGCACTTGGTGGTAATGTACGTGTTGGTATGGAGGATAACATTCTCTACTCCAAAGGTGTTCTTGCAAAATCCAATGTAGAATTTGTGGAAAGAACAAAGAGAATCGTTACTGAATTAGGAAAGACCATTGCTACGCCGGATGAGACAAGAAAGATTTTAGGCCTTAAAAATTTAAATACCAGACATCCGGAACTTTTCCAGTAATCAAACTAATAGATTGTATTCGGTTTTTCTTTCCGATGCAAAAGGAGGTCATAAGAGTGGGAGACGTTGTAATCGTTTCAGCAGTAAGAACAGCGATTGGCAGCTTTGGAGGTGCCTTAAAGGAGCTTTCAGCGGTAGATATCGGAAAGATTGCAGCTGAGGAGGCAATAAAAAGAGCAGGCATTGATCCTTCTATGATCGATGAAGTGGTAATAGGTAATGTTCTTTCTGCCGGACAGGGACAGAATATTGCAAGACAGGTAGCAATCAAAGCAGGTATACCACAGACAGTACCGGCTATGACGTTAAGTAAGGTATGTGGCTCGGGACTAAGAGCAATCAGTTTAGCTGCTCAGACGATCAAAGCCGGAGATAATGAGGTTGTCTTAGCAGGTGGAACAGAAAGCATGAGTAATGCTGCCTATGTTCTGAAAAAAGCACGTTTTGGCATGAAAATGGGTCATGAAACCATCATCGACTCTATGATCCAGGATGGCTTATGGGATGCCTTCAATGATTATCATATGGGCATAACAGCTGAGAATATCGCGGAGGAATGGAACATCACCAGACAGATGCAGGATGAATTCGCAGCGCAAAGTCAAAAGAGAGTGGAAGAAGCAATTATAGGTGGAAGGTTTAAGGATGAAATTGTTCCGATAATTATGCCACAGAGAAAAGGAGATCCCCTTGTGTTTGACACAGATGAATTTCCACGCTTTGGAACCACAACACAAACGCTTTCAAAATTAAAACCAGCCTTTCAACCGGATGGTAGTGTAACCGCAGGTAATTCTTCTGGAATCAATGATGGTGCAGCCATGATGGTAATAATGTCCAGAGAAAAGGCACTCAGTCTTGGTTTACCGATACTTGCAGTAATTAAGTCCTATGCATCAGCCGGAGTTGACCCTTCCATTATGGGTTACGGCGTAGTTCCAGCATCCAGGAAGGCTATGGAACTAGCGAAGCTATCAGCTGAGGAGCTTGATCTGGTTGAGGCAAATGAAGCATTTGCAGCACAGGCTCTCTGTGTATGTAAGGAGCTTGGTTTTGATCCGGATAAGACAAATGTCAACGGAGGCGCCATTGCCCTTGGTCACCCGATAGGCTGTTCCGGTGCTAGAATACTCACTACCTTATTATATGAGATGCAAAAGAGAGATGCAAAGCACGGTCTCGCCTCCCTCTGTATCGGAGGAGGAATGGGAACTGCTATGATTTTAGAAAGATAAGAGGTATCTATGAAGAATAAAATCATATCTGCCGAGGAAGCAATAAGCTTCCTCGGGGCTGGTAATACCGTAATGGTGGGTGGATTTATGTCCTGCGGTACACCGGAAATATTAATGGACGAAATTGTGAAAAAAGGAATTAAGGATCTGCATGTAATTGCAAATGATTCAGGTGTACCGGGAAGAGGAATCGGTAAATTAATTGGAGCCAAATTAGTTAAAAAATTAACAGCTTCACACATTGGGCTTAATCAGGAAACAGGTGCCCAGATGGTTGCCGGTGAATTAGAGGTAGAACTGGTTCCACAAGGATCATTAGCTGAAAAAATTCGTGCCGGCGGTGCAGGACTTGGCGGTGTACTCACACCAACGGGTGTGGGCACGGAGGTAGAGAAGGGGAAACAAAAAATCACCCTTGACCAGGTAGAGTATCTAATCGAGATGCCATTAAAGGCGGATGTGGCCTTGTTAAGAGGTAGTATTGTGGATAAGGCTGGTAATATCTATTATAATGCTACCACCAAAAACTTTAATCCGATGATGGCTACGGCTGCAAAAATTGTAATTGTTGCAGCAGAGAAAATTGTTGAGGTCGGTGAGCTGGATCCCAACCATGTAATGACACCCGGAATCTTTGTAGACTATATCGTAGGAGGTGAAGTCTAATGGCAAATGAAAAAGAGATAATCGCCTCTAGAGTAGCACAAGAGCTTCATGATGGTGACGTAGTTAATTTAGGGATTGGACTTCCTACCTTAGTATGTAACTACTTACCCAGTGATGTACATATTACTCTACAGTCTGAAAATGGAATCTTAGGTATGGGTGAATTATCAAAGCCGGGAACGGAAGATAAGGATCGCATTAACTCCGGAAATCAGTTTGTTAATGTCCTTCCAGGAGCCAGCTTTTTTGACAGCTGTACTTCCTTTGGTATCATTCGTGGTGGTCATGTGGATGTTACTATACTTGGAGCACTTCAGGTTGATGAGACTGGAACACTGGCAAGCCATATTGTACCGGGTAAAATGGTTCCGGGTATGGGAGGGGCCATGGATCTGGTGGTTGGAGCGAAGAAGGTTATTATAGCAACAACTCATACAGCAAAGGGAGCACCGAAGTTAATGAAAAGAGTCACGCTTCCTCCTACGGCGATAAATAGGGTACATCTTATCGTTACAGAGTTAGCTGTAATCGAAGTAACGAAGAAGGGCTTTCTGCTCAAGGAAATCGCTGAAAACACTACAATAGAAGAAGTAAAGCGTTTAACCGATGCAGAGCTGTTTGTTGAGGATAATTTAAAAATCATGAAGCCTTTTTTAGTGTAAAGGTAGAAATTTAATTCGTTAAATAATACAAAAGAAATGTTAATGGGACTAACAAAAAAATAAATTATTGGAGGTTTACAATGAAAGGAAATAAATTGCTTAAATTATCAATATTGTCACTGTCATTCTTAATGATGCTTCGTCTCACCATTTCACCAGCGCTGGCTGTAATTGGTGCCGCTGTTGATAAAAATGTAACAGAAATGCAAATTATGGTTATCGTTGCATCAGTGGTTGCAATACCGTTTGGATTTGTGGCCGGTCTTTTAGCCGGAAAAGTTAGAACAAAGACGGTATTATATATAGGTTTAGTCTTATATCTAATTGGCGGTATTGGTCCCATGCTTGTGGCAGACTTTACCTTCATGATTTTCTGCCGTGCTTTACTTGGAGCAGGAACCGGTTTATTCTTACCTTATTCAGCAGGACTCATCGCAGACTTCTTTACAGGAGAAGAATTTAATATGATGATAGGCTTACAAAGCGCAGCAGTATCTGTTGGTAATATAATAACAAGTGCGCTGGCAGGTGTACTTGCATCGATTAACTGGAGATTTGCCTTCCTTATCTATGGATTTGCAATTATTACTTTCTTTTTAGTTGCATTCAATATACCGGAACCGGAGAAAAAGGAAAGGAAGAAAGAGGAGGGTAATGCGTTCAACCGTAAAATGCTCTTCATCTGCATTGCAATCTTCCTCTATGCCATTATTTACTTTGCCTTCTTTGGATTCGTTTCCTATGTGGTTGAAAAAATCGGTGGAAATGCAGCTCAATCAGGACTTGCATCCATGGTAATGACCCTATTATCCTTAATTGCAGGTATTATATTTGCGAAGGTTATAAATATCCTTAAGAAATCTTCTCTTCCAGTTATCTTACTGATAAATGTGATAGGATTTTTCATCATATCACAAGCAACAGGCTTTGGAATACTTGCACTAGGCGCCGCTTTTGTTGGACTTGGCTTTGGATTATTAATGCCTTACGGTACCATGCGAATAATTGAAGCAGCTCCAGAATCAGCTGGATCCTTTGCAAATGGTATGTATATGACCTTTGTTAATGTTGGAACCGCGATTTCCCCAATGATTTTAGCGATTATTGGATCAGTTTTCAATAGAAAAGATGATGGTCAGTTTATTTGGTTTATTTGCTCTATATTATTGGTCGTAGGTGCAGTTGTCTCTATTGTTCTTGCCTTAATCAATAAGAAGGAAGTAATAACGAAATTAAACGCAGAATAAAATCTTAATGATAGCATTTCTTTTGTATGAAGCGAATTTCCGGTAACAAACAGACAATGATATTTTCTCGATACAATGACATTATAGGAAAGTTGTAATTAGCAATAGGTTCTAAAGAAAGAATCAAAGTTGTAAGAGCTATATGATGAAGATGCTGTGTAAAATATTTGTAGCGATCTAGTCCGTTTTGGGCATTCAAATATTTTACCGGCATCTTTTTTTGTATGTAAAGTCAAGAATTGGACTTAGATAAAAGCAAAAAAGTAAGTTCATAATGTGATTGAACGATGAAAATAATTGATTAGTTAAAACGCCTAATTATCACATCTAATCGTCTAATTAGATGGGCTGCAGAGTGTTTGAATGAATTTAAAATCATGCTGGGTACATACTAAGGTAAAAACAAGAAATATATAGGAACAAAAGAAGTTAGTGTGGTGTAATCGGCTGGATGTAAAGATAGTAACCCTTTCTTTTAAACTTGAATTAAGCCGCTATCCCTCTGTTTCGTATTTGCATTTGGAAATTGTAAAAAAGTACATAATAAAAATTAAAAAAAGTTTTTAATTTTAATGTAACCTTATTAGCAGACGATACGAATAATAGGTGTATACAAATGAAATGGATATGAGGTGCACTTTCATGGATTCCGACAAAATTTTATATCAGGCTTTTTTAGAAGGGGATATATCCGCCTTTGAGGAGCTGGTTCTGCGTTACAGGCATAATTTAGTTTATTTTATTTTGCAATTTCTAAAGGACTATCAAAGTGCCGAAGATATTGCCCAGGAGGTCTTTGCGTACATTTATGTAAACCCTGAACGATATTCCAGTAGCTATCAATTCAAGACCTATCTATTTATGCTTGGAAAGAGAAGAGCCATTGATTTTCTTCGAAAATACCGCAGTAGAAAGTATGTACCCTTAGAAGATGTTGAAGTGGAAGAAATTCATTCTCTGGAGGATATCATCTTTCAAAAAGAGAGTGCCAGATTGATAAAACAGGCAATCCAAGAGATGAAGCCGGAATATAGACAGGTTCTGGTACTTATCTACTTAAATGGATTATCGATTGCGGAAACAGCAGAGGTTATGAACCGTTCCGTAGCAGCTATCAAGGTGCTTTCTCACCGTGCGAAGAAAAGCTTGAAGGAGATTTTGGGAGAAGGAGGAATTTAATATGAAATCTGATCGAGAGTTTTTAGAGGGCATCTATGAGAAAGCTAAGGCGATGAGTAAGAAAGATCAGGAAAATGATTTTAAAACCAAGCGAGTTGGAAATAATAAGGTATTTCTAAGATTGGGAACGGCGGCAGCTATACTTTTATTCCTTTGCTCTGCAGGTCTTTATATGCAGGACTGGAGAAAGGAGGCTGCGAAGGAGGAACTGCACACTCCGAATGTTGCTTCGCTTCGGATGGGGATTCCGGGAGGTGCACAGCAGCTGGTTTCGGAGGCTACAGATATCATTGAGCTAGAGGCTTTGCAGGAAGGAAATACACCTGTAATTCATCAGATCTATAAGGCCTCTGTTGATGAAAAAAAACTTCTTGCAGCACTGGTAAGGAATGCTGTCAACCCTGACCCTAAGAGACGTCTTCTGGTGTTCTTAAAAATTGATTCGGAAACATCGGAGATTTTGAATGTTATGTCAGAGGATGAAGTGGAAGGTACCTATTCCAGTCCCTTCACTGAAACAATTACAAGAGAGGAACTTGAGGCTTATATTAGTAATCAAGCTGATGAATAGAAAATGATGATGGAGGATAAGAGAATGTTTAAAAGAATAATGAGTGTTATGATGGTGGGAATTTTGGCGATTAGCTTGGCAGCATGTGGGAAAGCAGCTGGTAATCAAGTGAGCAAGGGGCCAGAGGGGGAATTAAGTGAGATTATTGATCAAATCTATGAGCAAAAGAAGATAGACCTTGCATTACAAACCACGAAGATAGATCTTGCTGATGCAGATGCTTTTAGTTACAATACCGGTTTAACAGATGCAACACTGGTTAAGGAAGCAGCTGTATCAGAACCGATGATATCCTCTCAAGCATATTCCCTTGTACTGGTTCGTGTAAAGGATAGTAAGGACTCCGAAGCAGTAGCAAAGGAGATGATGGATGGAATTAACCAGAGCAAATGGATATGTGTTACAGCAGATGATTTAAAGGTTGCTGGAGTCGGAGATGTGGTTTTACTGGTGATGGTGTCCAGTGACTTTTCAGATACAGTGACAACAGAACAAGTGGTAGATGCTTTTAAAACCGTAAGTAATGGGAAACTTGATTTTACTCTGGAGAAATAATGCCTGTTAGAGAATAAGGAGAAGCCATGTTATTTTCCAGTATAACCTTTTTATATTATTTCTTGCCGCTGGTAATAATGCTATATTATTTGGTACCTTTTCGGTATAAAAATCTGTTGTTAGTTGTCAGCAGCATTATTTTCTATGCCTGGGGTGAGCCAACGTATTGCATTTTGATGCTTGTTTCCATCCTGCAAGGGTATATGATAGGGCTGAGGATTGAAGCAGGCAGGGGAACCCCTCGAGCAAAGCAATGGTTAATATTATCTGTAATTGTAAGCTTGGGTGTGCTTGGATTTTTCAAATATTATAACTTCTTTACAATGAATGTGCAGGAATTGACTCATCTGCCTCTGCCGCTTCTCTCCATAGCCCTTCCCTTGGGGATTAGCTTTTACACGTTCCAAATAATGAGCTATACGATTGATGTTTATCGAGGAATGGTTAAAGCGGAGAGAAACCTGATCAATTTTATGGCCTATGCAACAATGTTTCCTCAATTGGTGGCAGGGCCTATTGTAATATACGCAGATATTGCACAGCAGTTGCAAAAGAGAACACATAGTCTGTCTGGGGCTTATCTTGGCAGCAGAAGATTTTTAATTGGGTTGGGAAAAAAAGTGTTGTTTGCTAATTCCTTTGGTATGCTCTGCAGCCAATTCGATGCTTCCAAAGATCGCTCGGTCTTATTTTACTGGCTTTATGCGGTTGCTTATACCCTGCAGATTTACTATGACTTCTCAGGCTACAGTGATATGGCTATCGGTTTAGGGAAAATCTTTGGCTTTGATTTTACCCGAAATTTTAACTATCCCTATATTTCAAAAAGTATTACAGAATTTTGGAGGCGCTGGCACATTTCCTTGAGTACCTGGTTTCGGGATTATGTCTATATACCTTTGGGAGGAAATAGGGTCTCTCGGCCACGGCAGATTTTGAATTTGTTGATTGTATGGATGCTTACAGGGTTATGGCATGGAGCTGGTTGGAATTTCGTGCTTTGGGGATTGTTTTTTGCTCTTTTATTGATTCTGGAAAAGTTCGTATTATTTAAGTGGAAGTGGTACGGAAAAGGGTTTATTGCACACTGCTATATTATGCCTTTCATTATAATAAGTTTTGTACTATTCCGAGCAGAAAGTCTAAAACAGGCTGTCTTGGATATCAAAGCTCTCCTTGGGATGGGTGGTGTGCCTGCTTTTTCCGTAGAGGCTGGGTATTATCTAAGAAGTTATGGAATCCTGGTATTAATGGGAGTTATCGGCGCAACACCGGTGATTAAGAATTGGTTGAACAAAATAATAGGAACAAAAGTGGGAGAACGAGTAGCTATAATTTTGGAACCGACGCTATTAGCCGCATTACTTCTTATTGTTACTGGATATCTGGTGGATGGTTCTTTTAATCCATTTTTATATTTTAGATTCTAATGAATGAGGACATGGACTGTTAGGAAGGAGAATAACTGTGATGGGAAAAGAAACCAATTCATGTAAGTATAAGGTAGGTACCTTTTTATTAGCAGGTATCATATTGTCATTGTCCTTGCTAAATTGTTTACTACCTGACAGAGAGCTATCTGATACTGAGCGAAGAAAGCTTAAGCAGCTTCCAACATGGTCTTTGGGATCATTTTTTGATAAGAGCTACAGTGAGAATTTTGATGAATATGCGCTGGATCAGTTTCCGTATCGAGAAGCCTTCCGTCGCTTGAAGGCAGTCACACTTTATGGATTGTTTCAAGAGAAGGATAATAATGGGATCTACTTGGTGGATGGTTACGCAGCGAAGCTAACCTATCCCTTGAGTGAAAACTCCCTTAAGAATGCAATCAATAAATTCAACTATATCTATGAAACCTATCTGGCAGAGGGAAAAGGTGCGATCTATAGCTGTGTTGTACCCGATAAGGGGTATTATCTTGCTGAGCAGAATAATTATCCAACCCTGGATTATGAGGAGCTGTTTCAGACGATCAGGGACGGGATGGAATTTTCTCAGTACATTGATATCACCGATTGTCTTGGAATTGAAGATTACTATCGGACAGACACTCATTGGAATCAGATAAGGCTGATACCGGTGGCGAATAGGCTGGCACAGAAGATGGGGTTCTTAAATTCATTATCAAACCAATATGATGTGCATTCCTTAGACCTCCCCTTTTATGGCGTATATTATGGTCAATCAGCACTGCCTTTACAAAGTGAGACAATCAGCTACCTGACTAACAATACGATCAAGGAAGGTCAAGTGTATCATTCTGAAACAGGGAAGATAACTCCTGTTTATGAGATTGAGAAGCTAAACAGCAAAGATCCTTATGAGATGTTTTTATCTGGAGCAGCTCCTCTTCTAACAATAGAAAATCCACAGGCAGATACCAAAAAAGAACTAATTATCTTTCGAGATTCCTTCGCTAGCAGCCTAGCACCGTTACTGCTTGAAGGATACTCTAAGATTACATTAGTAGATATTCGTTATATTAAAAGCTCTATATTAGAAAATTATATTAATTTTAATAATCAGGATGTCCTGTTTATGTACAGTACATTGATTTTGAATGATAGCTATAGTTTGAAGTAAGGATGTCAGGAATAATGCTGGATTTAGGTTGGAGACTTCCAGCATTTATTTGGTTGTTACCTGGAGAAATTATGACTTGTGCTAGGTCGTTGGAACTCTAAGATATATCCTTGTAATAGTTAAGCATAAGGAATAAAATAGGGATATCATATCTTTACCAAAGGGTGACAAACAGATGAAAGGAACTGGGAAGGAACGATGAAAAATATTGAAGTGGTGGCAGCCATCATTATAAATAAAGATAAAATATTAGCGACGCAGCGAGGATATGGTGAGTTTAAGGGGTTTTGGGAGTTTCCAGGAGGTAAGATTGAAACGGGAGAATTGAAAGAGGAAGCACTGATTCGTGAAATTAGAGAGGAGCTGGCAGCTGAGATTATAATTAAGGGTTATTTTATGATGGTCGAATATGATTACCCAGAGTTTCATTTGACCCTGCACTGCTATCTCTGTGAGCTTTTGAATGGAGAATACAAGCTAATAGAGCATGATAATGCAAAATGGTTGAGAAAGAATGAGCTAGACCGTGTTGGATGGCTCCCAGCTGATATTGAAATAATTGAAAGATTAAAAGAGGAGTTGTAACCTTTTAAATAGAGTTTAAATTCTGTTTACGAAAATATGACTAAAAAGAGGGGGAACAGTAGAAAAAAGTAGACATATGCTGAAAGAAAGGATAAAATTGCAACATGGAACTGTGTTAAGAATTTATCATATAGGATCAGCAAAGATTTGAAGGGGAAAAAACGAATGATGAAATATAAAATTGCGAGAAGTAATAAGACTGATACGAATTTGGCAATACAAGAAGCAACGTCGGAATTGAAGAACCCTAAACTAATACTTTTCTTTTCAGGTGTAGATGAATTTCAGGATTACTCAAGGGAAATTAAGAAACAGTTTCCGGAAGCGATTACAATGGGGGCAACTACCTTTGCAGCTTTTTGTAAACAAGGAGCATTCAAGGATACCTTATTAGTACTGGGCTTCGAAGAGGGAATCCAATGTGAGGCTGGGGTCTTAGAAGAAGTGGATAAATATCCTCTGAAATACGTTGATAGAGTGGAGAAGCTTACGGCTAATTTTCATAATCCACAAAATACTGTTTGCTTGGAGTTTTCAAGTGCATTAATTAGCTGTGAAGAACTGGTACTATCTACTTTAAACTCAGTTTTAGCGAAGAAGAAAATCCCTGTATTCGGAGGCTCTGCCGGAGATAGAGGGAAAGCTGAGAAGTCCATGATTTCTCTCAATGGTAAGGTTTATAATAATGCTTGTGTATTCCTTATGTTAGAGAATTTGAATGGTAAGATAAGTTTTTACAGGGAGAACATATATAAGCCAACACAACATTACTTTAAATCCACCAAGGTGGATGTTCGTCAGCGTATCGTATATGAATATGATCACAAACCAGCGGCTCAGGTAATGGCGGATGCACTGGGTGTAACCTTAAGGGAGCTTCCTAATTATTTGGATAGCTATCCGATGGGTCATATTATTGGTAACGAAATGTATATTGTTGCAAATAATGCCATCGTTAACAATAATGCAATGGCGTATCATGCAAGAATTTATAATAATTCACAGATTGTTTTACTGGACCCGGATGACTATAAAGCGGTAATTAAATCAACCCTTGCTAAGGTGAAGCAGGAATGTAAAAAACCAAGTCTTACTTTAATGGTGAACTGTCTGGCAAGATCCATATTATTTGAAGGCGACGGTTACTTGAATCAGTTTGCCACAGACGCAGGTGAAGCCTTAGGAGATTATGTTGGCTTTGCAGGATATGGTGAACAATTGGATGAAGAACACTTTAATCAAACGATGATTTTAGCCGTTTTTGAATAGGGAGGACAAGCTGTGAGTTGGTTTAGCAAAAGACAAAAGGAAGAATTCGAAGTAGAAGAAGTTTTAATCACGGATCAGGAGATAGCTGCAACAGAGATAATTTCTGATAAGACGATGGAAAAAAGTCTGCAGTTTGGTGTTTTACATATCGAAGAAAAGATAGAACAGCTGATGGAGGAAGAGGTTGAAGTCTCCAACTACTTAGATGATATTCAAAATACATATTCGCAAATTGCAAATATCAATGAAATGATTTTAAGTATTAATAATGACTTCAAGGATTTCAACTCTCATGCAAATCATATCAATGAGATTATAAACCATTCTGATGCTGTGATTGAGGAAACGACAAAAAATGTGGAAACCATGGCAGAGGATATTCAAAATACGAATCAACAATTAGATTCTGTGGTCAAGGTATTTCATAACCTGGAGCGTGATTTTGCTAATATCCAAGAATTATCAAATGGCATCACAGGAATTGCGTCAAAAACAAATTTACTTGCCTTAAATGCATCTATTGAGGCCGCTCATGCGGGTGACGCCGGAAAAGGCTTCATGGTAATTGCAGCACAAATCAGGGAGCTTGCAAATTCAACCAAAAAGTTGGTAGATGGAATAGAAGAAAGTACAAATGCCTTATTGGTTAGTATTAATGATGTAAATAAAGAAATTGAGACTTCCATAGCAACAAGTTCTGAAAACTTACAAAAGGTTAATGATGTACAAAACAATATAAAGCAAGTAAATAATTGTACAGAGGAAGTAAAGGACTTTAGTAAACAGATCATGGAGGGAATCGAAAGAACCAGCTCCAGAATCAATGATACAGCTCAGGGCATGGGTTCTGTCTCAGTGGTAGTAGACTCCTTTGGAGAGAAAATTGAGAATTTGAACGTAAAGATCAATAAGAAATCCAGAATCATCTGCAGTGTCATTGACTTCCTTCAGCAAATGGAAAATATGCTAACGGAAATAATAAAATAAAAGCTCAATCCGGGACTTGTGTCAGTTACTCTGGTGCAGGTCCATTTTTATTCAAATAGCAGAGGTATTAGTTGATTAAATCAGTGTATAAAGGAGTTTTGATAATTCTTTTTTTGCCTGAAAAATAGATCGCAATACTTTGCGGATGTGGTTATAATTATATATGGGAAATCTTCTATCGTATTTGCTATAATTTCATAGAAGTTGTGCCAGACTAAGTCAAAAGGAAAAATAATGTGACAGAATTTTAAATACAATTGTAAGTAAATTTATGACAAGGAGGTCAGTTGATGCTAGGGGTTTTTGATATTATAGGGCCGATTATGATTGGACCATCCAGCTCCCACACTGCCGGAGCAGTACGTATTGGAAAGTATGCCCGTTCCATACTTGGCGAACGTCCTGTCAGAGCCAGGGTTGGTTTTGCAGGATCCTTTGCTAAAACTTATCGAGGGCATGGAACAGATAAGGCAATTATTGCAGGTATCTTAGGTATGGATGCAGATGACAGCCGTATCTGTAACAGCATGGAAATTGCAGTGGTGGAAGAACTTGATTATAGCTTTGAAACGCTGGAATTAGATGGAGTACATCCAAATACCGTAAACCTCGAGATAGAGGGAGAAAGCGGAAGAGTCATCCATGTCAGAGGATCGTCCATAGGCGGAGGTAATATTTTAATTAATAAAATTAATGGCGCGGAGGTATTAATATCCGGGAAATCTACAGCACTTATTATTATGCATTTGGATATACCCGGTATGATTGGAAAGGTAAGCAATGTATTGGGAGACAATGGAATCAATATTAATAACATTTCATTAAACAGGGAAGAGAAGGGTGGGACTGCCATAATGACAATTGAAATAGATGGGGAGATGGAACCATCTATACAACGAATCATTCAAAAGATTCCTAATGTATTATCTTCCAGTATTTTGAACGCAATTTAGGAAATATAGTTGAAAGAATAAGATTATTAAACGAAGGGAGGGCCGGGTTCATGCTTGCATTTTCAGGGCAATTTGTGGGGTAAGGGGCATGGACGTAGTTATGAAATATGATTCGGTATTAGAATTGTGTCATGCAGCACAAGAACATGGCACGACAATCTCAGAGATAGTATTAAAGGATCAGTCTGCAGTGATGGAAAAATCGGAAGAAGAGTTAAAGCTTACTATGAAGACCATGCTTGATACAATGAGGAAAAGTACGCAGGAAGGTATTGATCCTATGAGACGTTCCAGCAGTGGCTTAAGTGGTGGAGATGCTTACAAGATGCAGCAGGTAGTAAAGGAAGGTCGTACGATCAGCGGACCTATACTGGGAAAGGCGCTAACCAAAGCTCTTTCTACTTCTGAAACAAATGCCTGCATGGGAAAAGTTGTAGCAGCACCGACAGCCGGGAGCTGTGGGATTATACCGGCTGTTCTGATGACAATAGCGGAGGAGCGAGGGTTTCGTGATGAGGAGCTCATTATGGCGTTATTTACTGCATCAGCCATTGGTATGGTGATAGCCAACAAAGCAAGTATATCAGGTGCGGAAGGAGGCTGCCAAGCAGAATGTGGGTCAGCTAGTGCTATGGCCGCTGGTGCTTTGGTGGAACTATGCGGCGGTACGCCTGCAATGGTGGGACATGCCTGCGCCATCTCCTTAAAAAGCGTACTTGGTCTGGTGTGTGACCCGGTAGCCGGCTTAGTGGAGGTTCCTTGTATTAAGCGAAATGCGATGGGAGCGGCCAATGCCTTTGTTTCAGCGGAGTTAGCTCTGGCAGGAATTGAAAGCAGGATTCCTGTAGATGAGGTTATCCATGCCATGAAGACGATTGGCGATTGTATGATTCCAGCGCTTAAGGAAACGGCAGAAGGCGGGCTTGCTGCCACACCGACTGCTAAGAGATATATGAAAGAAATATTTGGATAATAATATGATGTATCATAAAAGGATTAATACTTCTCAATCAGTGCAGTTTGGAAGTATTAATCCTTCTTTTATAGAGGGCGTAATTGACCTTTGTCTTAAGTTCTTTTTTTACTCTTCATATACGACAACAGGGGTTCCAGCCTCAATATTTTCATACACTTTTTTTGCAATATAGGGAGGGGCGTTGACACAACCATGGGAACCATTACTTTTATAAATCTCTCCTCCAAAGCGGTATCTCCAGGAGGCATCATGAAGCCCTATATTACCATAAAAGGGCATCCAATAGGTGACAGGAGCGTCGTAACCAGGTCCCGATAAGGTGGCATTTTTTTGCTTGTAATTAATCATATATACTCCAAGTACAGTAGAGTTACCTCGATTGGGATTTCCTGTTACAACAGAACCCTGAACAACCAGCTTGCCGTCTTTGAAGAACCACAAGTGTTGTCTTGTAATATTTATTTCTATATAGGTATCACCTATTTCGTTACCTTCTCTGGTGATACCCTTTTGCGAATAGATAGGCTCCTTTTTTATGGTACCGCTCTGTTTTAGATTCTTTATTAAGGCATCTGTTTCGGCAGCAGTATCAATTTTCCAGCCATAAATTCCACCCGATACTTCTATATTCTTACCGGTAGCTGATTGGAATTCTCGTAGAGCACCAATTGAATTATACTGATTCCCTAGTTCCTGTACATATTCATCAACAGCTTGTTTGTTTATCTCAACATTTAGGTTTTCATTGACACTCAGCCACTTATTAATGATGGATCCATCCAACTGTTCCTTTGTATTGCCAAAATCATAGATAATCTTAGTAGCAACATATTTATTTAACTGGTTTCTGGTTTTAATTGTCTTTGTTGAATTAGCTTTATATTTTGGTTTATCGTAGCAGTGAGTGGAGTCTAGGTCGAGAGAGGTTTTACCCAGAGATAAGTAGGTATTTATCATTTTAACGAATCGAGCTTTATTTACTTTATTACCCTCGATTTCTTTGATAATTTCATAGGATCCATTCTTATAGTAAAAAGAAACATTTTTCGGAGCTGTGATATTACCGCGCAGAAATGTTAAGCTATCTATTTTATTATCTAATAAAGCAGAGTCATACTTATAAAGATTCTTTATGTAATATTTGCGGCCCTTAAATAACGAGGTTATCCAAAAAAACGAATTCTGCAGCTGTTTAAATTGAGAGGAGGAAATATGATTACTAGATTGTAGGTGGATGTCCTTGCTGGATATAATTTCAGTTTCCTTATCTCGTCCGATAATCTGCAGCTCATAATGATCAATATAATTGTTTATGGCATTAAATGCATGGTTATGGGATTTTAGTGATACATTAACCCCATTTATTTCTGTATGAAAGAAGAAGTGGTTCATAAAATATAAGGCGATAATAAAGTACAAGCCTAAGGTTATAGCTGTAAACCTTAATAAGCTCCTTTTTATTTTCTTTTTACTGAGCACCATGATTTTAAGCTGCTTCATGCGAATCTATCCTCTTGAAAGATGATAACCAGTTCATCATATGTGAGCGACTATGCATTTATGTCATTATTATTGTTGCAAGTTAGTAACTGATCTATTAATTTGCAACATTATGTCGAAATATGCATAAGATGTAGTGTATCATATAGAAAGGATCGTGGAGACATGTATAATATCTATAATAGTAAAGATGGTTGCATGGGTGATGAAAAAAGAAATCGAAGATATGGTGATCTAGAATATAGCACATCTGATAACAGCTATTATAATAAAGAAATCAATGAAGGCTATGGTAATGATAAGGGAAATGATCACAAAGAGGAACAAGGCTGTGTTATTATAAATATTTATTGTGATAACTGTAAAAAGGAACCAAAGAAGGAAGAGAGTAAAGATAACTGTAAAGATAGCCACAGAGATTGTGGCAAAGATAACTACAAGGATAATTGTAAAGACCCTTGTAAAGAACCTTGCAAGGATGAAAAAAAAGAACGCAAGGAAGAGAAAAGTTGTGTTATCATAAATATTTATTGCAATAAGGGTAAATAGGTTTTATGGAGTGACTGAAGATTAGCTAAATAATCAATTAGGAGTAATAATATATAAGACCAGGGATTGTCAGATAGACAGTTCCTGGTCTTATAGTATGTTGGAGAATATGCTTGATTTATGCTATAAAAGAGATGGGTTAGTTGATGGAGCAAAAGAAGGATAGTTGATGGGGAATGAAAGATTAGTTTTGAAAAGTAAGTTTCATACTTAATTATGTTGATAAAAAAGATAGTTAATTTCTAGTCTTAGAGGTTAGATTAATTATTAGGTGATTTATTACAAATAAACTGTTAGTATATGTGAATAATAACTAAAAAACATAGCTATTTAATCATGTCATTATTAAATAGCGACAAAATGATATTTTGTTCAAATTGAAAGATATCTTGCTTGACGTTATAATTAAAATATCTTAAGAAGATGATTGGCCAATCAGTTCTTCAGAAATAAAATAACATTAATTTTTGAAGTGAGAGGGTAAGGTAAAATATGAAAGAAAAAATTCAGGTATTTGGTAGATTTTTTAGTGGAATGGTACTACCGAACATCGGTGCCTTCATTGCATGGGGATTAATTACTGCTATCTTTATCTCAGTTGGCTGGTTCCCAAATGAAAGCATCGCAGCATTAGTAGATCCAATGGCTAAGATGCTTCTGCCGCTTTTAATAGCATATACAGGCGGTCACACAATTGCTGGCCATAGAGGCGGTGTAATTGGTGCAGTTGCTACGATGGGTCTTATCGTAGGGTCTTCTGTTCCTATGTTCCTGGGAGCTATGCTGATGGGGCCTTTCAGTGGATTTGTAATTAAAAAATTTGATAAGCTGTTAGAGGGTAAGATTAAAGCAGGTTTCGAAATGCTTGTGAATAACTTTTCCCTTGGAATCATAGGAGCAATTTTAGCAATTATTAATTTGAAGGGTATCAGTCCGATTATAACAGCTTTAAACTCTGTAATGGAAGCTGGCGTAAGCTTCTTCGTAGATCATAAGCTTCTTCCTTTGGCAAGTATTTTTATTGAGCCTGCCAAAGTATTATTCCTGAACAATGCATTAAATCATGGTATTTTAACTCCGATGGGTATGGAACAGGCAGGAGATCTTGGTAAGTCTATCTTCTTCTTACTAGAGGCTAATCCAGGTCCAGGGCTTGGTATTCTTATTGCGTGCATGATCGCAGGTAAGGGAATGGTAAAAAGCTCTGCACCGGGAGCAATTATCATTCACTTCCTGGGAGGTATCCATGAGATCTATTTCCCATATATCCTAATGAATCCCGTATTAATTTTATCAGCGATCGCTGGTGGAGCAAGCGGTGTTTTAACTAATGTTATTTTTGGTGGTGGTTTAGTTGGACCTGCTTCTCCGGGCAGTATTTTAGCAGTACTAGCGATGACGCCAAGAGGTGGATACCTCCCGGTTATCCTCAGTGTAATAATTTCTGCAGGAGTATCCTGTGTCGTATCGATTCCCTTATTAAAAATCTTTGGCAAAGAAGAAGATCTGGACGTTGTAAAAGCAAAAGTTAAGGATATGAAAGCAGCATCCAAAGGTCTTGCAACAAATTCAACAGCTGTGACAGCTGCTACAGCAGAAGCGACCTTAACAAAGGTTAACTCGATTGTATTCGCTTGTGATGCCGGAATGGGATCTAGTGCTATGGGTGCAACCATTCTCAAAAAGAAGCTGGCGGAAGCGGGACTCAGTGATATTAAAGTGGTTCATTCCTCGGTATCCTCCATCCCTGCCGACGCTCAGGTGATTGTAACTCATACCTCGTTAAAGGAAAGAGCTGCTCGCAGTAATCCAAATGCAAAATTAGTTCTGATTACAAACTTTATGGCTGCACCGGAGTATGATCTTTTAATTGAGGAGCTTAAGGCTTTAAAGTAGGACAATAATTACTTTGATTGTCTTTCGTATTGTATGGTAAATGAACCTATACCAAGGATGCGCATGAAGCAGCTTTAACTGCTGTTCATGCGCATAAGTGGTATAAAGATTTGACATTAATTTTGTTTTATATGAAAATAAATGGATAAGGAGAGTGAACTTATGAACTTTACGCCGCGGCTTCGGCAAATTTTACTGATATTATTGCAAGAGGAAGGAATTATATCCGTGAAAAAATTAGCGGATGAAATTAAGGTTAGCAAAAGAACCGTGCAAAGAGAGTTGGAATATATAGGTTCCTCTTTAAATCAATACAAAATCTCTCTTCAAACCAAAGCAGGTACTGGAATATGGGTCAGGGGTGAGAAAGAGGATAAGGAAAAATTATATGCGTTACTTAAGGAAGAGGATACGATTGATTCAGGAGATAAGGAAGAACGCAGAAAACGGCTGATCCTGGAGATATTAAAGGATAGAACTCCTAAAAAATTATACTATTATGCCAACATCTTTGATGTTAGCGAAGCCACCATCAGCAATGACATGGAAGCCATAGGAAATTGGTTCGCTCAATGTCAGCTAACGATTATTCGGAAACAGGGATACGGAGTTGCACTAGAAGGTAGCGAGAAAAATTATCGCCTTGCGGTACGTAAATTTATCGACGAGAATACAGATAGTAAACTGATTAAAAGCTTTAACGAGGAAAATGACCGAAATATTCTTGATATACTGAAGGATAGAGAGGGAGCTAATATCTATTCATTATTAAACAATGATATACTGAACCGAGTTAGTATATGTTTTCAGAGTATACGAGATAAAAGATTGATTCGGTTGACGGAGAATTCCTATATTGGCCTTATCCTTCATGTAACCATTGCAGTTAATCGTATCTTACAGAAGGAATTAATTGAACCAAATGATGAATTATTAGCCAGTTTGGCAAAGAATGAGGATTATAATTTGGCTACCCGTATTGCCAGTTCGTTGGAGGAAGAATTTCAGATTGATATTCCTGATATTGAAATTGCATATATCCTTCTTCATATACGGGGATCGAAAGTGCAATATATAGATGATAATGAAATAGAGTCGGAGAACCAGTGGGAAAGGCAGGATATCCTCAGCTTTATCAATGATATGATAGATACCTATGACATGAATATCGCTTATGACTTAAAGCTGGATGAAGAATTTATTTCTGGCTTACTGGCACATCTTCAGCCAACCTTTGTCAGACTTCGGAATCATATGATCATAACAAATCCCTTACTCCCGCAGATTAAGGAAACTTACCCAACGATCTATGAGAACAGTATAAAAGTAGGAAAATTAATTACACAGCGATATGGTTTTAAGGTCCCCGAAGAAGAAATCGGGTATCTGGCTATGCATTTTGGGGCTGCCTGCGTTCGCCTGGAGAACAATAAGGAGAGTAAACGTAAGGTGGATGTGGGAATTGTATGTGCCAGCGGCATCGGGATCTCCAGACTGATGCATTCGAAGTTAAAACGATTTTTAAAAGAAAGAGCTGAATTAATAACCTATGGCAAAGAGGATTTAACACCACTTCAACTAAAAAAACTGGATTTTCTGATTTCAAGTATTAATTTAGAGGATGTTGATGCGGATATTATTCGGGTAAGTCCTTTGTTACTGGAAAGTGATCTGGAACGAATTGAAGCAAAGGTTCGAATTTATGCAAAAACACCAAAGAAGGAACGTATCGAGAATGATTTTACGAATCAGCTAGAGCAGGTTAACTTTACGGTAACTCAAATAAAACATATAATCAATGAATTTCAATGTATGAAGGTAAGCAGCTCAATCTCATTTGACGAGTTGTTAGTAGCGATTACGGAGCGATTATCCTCTTATAATGACAAGCGATTGCTGATACAGGAGGATATTAAGAGAAGGGAAAAAATTGCATCTCAGATTATTCCTGAGTATGACTTTGCCTTGCTGCACAGTCGCACCAGAGGTGTTAGAAGACCTTGCTTTTCCGTTTGTTTGACAAAGGAGCTAGGCGAATTTAAGGATCCATTTTTTAAGAACATCCGAGCGGTTATTGTGATGCTGGTGCCGGAGGATGAACATGCGGAAGAATATACAGATATTATGGGATATTTAAGCAGCAAGCTGGTGGAGAGCAAGGATTTTCTCAACATCATATTTACCGGAGATAGAGATAATATTCGGGATTATATGGTAAGAGAGCTAAAAAAGTATTTCAGCCAGTATCTGGATAGAGTCTAAGCATCTTTAATTATGTCGCTATCGGATGGTGTCATATTCATGTTTGTATTCATTGCTATTACAAGCAGTAGGAGCTTATAATTATGACATAAAGAGAAAACAGAAAAAAATAAATACATTACTATTTTCAGGAAGGATAGGATTAGATTCATGGAATTGCTTCAAAAAAAGAACATTGTGTTAAATTGCAAAGCGAAGGCGAAGGAAGATGTGATACGAGAAATGGGAGAACTCCTTTGCAGCAGTGGATATGTAGAAGAAAGCTATATTGAAGCGATGCTTTTAAGAGAGAATACATTTTCAACCAATATAGGAAATGGAATTGCGATACCTCACGGCGTAGAGGAAGCAAAGAAAAATATTAAGAATTCAGGTATAGGCATTATGGTCTTTCCGGAAGGAACAAAGTGGAATGAGGATATCGTAAAAATAGTAATCGGAATCGCAGGAATTGGGGATGAGCATCTGGATATTCTGGCAAATATCGCAGATAAGCTCTCCACTGAAAAGGCAGTAGAAGAAGTGGTTGGAAGTACGGTGGATGAAATTTATACATTATTTACAAACGCTAAACAATAATATGATATGTTTAAACGAAGCGAATGATTTGCAACATTTTGTATAGCGTCACATGGGAGGAAACAATGATTATTACAGTAACTATGAATCCTGCAATCGATAAAACAGTAGATCTGGGTCATATGGTTCATGGGGGGTTAAACCGTGTCAGAAATGTTATCATAGATGCCGGAGGAAAAGGAATTAATGTTTCTAAGACCATCAAAGAGTTGGGAGGAGAAACCATCGCCACTGGTTTTATCGGAGGTACGGGTGGAATTTTAATAAAAAGAGTATTAAAAGAGCAAGGGATTGAGTCTGACTTTGTTGAAATTAAGAGTGAAATTAGAACCAATTTAAAGGTTGTTGAAGCAGATGGAAATGTAACTGAGTTTAATGAGCCGGGACCTTTGGTAACAGAAGGAGAGCTGGAGCAGCTCTTTGAAAAGCTCCTAAACTATGCGAACAAAGATACTCTTTTTGTTTTGGCAGGTAGCATACCAAATGGGGTGGATAAGACAGTTTATAAAACCCTAACGCAAAAGCTGAAGGAAAAGGAAGCTAGAGTATTCGTGGATGCAGACGGCGAGTTGTTCATTCATGCATTGGAGGCAGCACCGGATATCATAAAGCCAAACCGCCACGAGTTGGAGGAATTCTTTCATAAGGATTATCGAGTGGATGAAGAAGAATTGATCACTATGGGACAGCAGATTTTAGAGAGAGGAATCGGTATGATTGCGGTATCTCTTGGACAGCTGGGAGCTTTATTTATGACAAAAGATCAAGTACTGCGATGCCCAGGGCTGAAGGTTGAAGCACATTCAACGGTTGGAGCAGGTGATGCCATGGTGGCTGCCATATCCTACGGACTAAATATGAAACTTCCCCTTGAGGAATGCGGGGCGCTGGGAGTAGCTGCTTCCGCAGGTGCGGTAACGACACAGGGAACGAAACCACCGAATCGGGAGTTGGTTGATAATCTCTTAAAGAGGGTAGAAGTGATTCCGGTATAGTCACTTTTAAATCAGAAGTAGGTGTTACAATTAAGAATGTAATAGTAGCAAGATAGGGTGTGGATTTCGGTTCACACACGGGCTACGTTTGCCCTTAACTTACTACAGCTGTAGAATAAAATAGGCCGATTAGTGTCTTTGACTTATGTCTTGAAAGGAAGGAAGATTAATGAAAACAAAAGCAGTTAGAATGTATGGAATGGATGATCTAAGATTAGAGGAGTTTGACTTACCAAAAATCAAGGAGGATGAGATCCTTGTTAAAGTAGTTAGTGACAGTATTTGTATGTCTACTCACAAGCTGGTAAAGCAGGGGAAGAAACATAAGCGTGCTCCGCAAAACCTTGATACCAAACCGATTATTATTGGACATGAGTTTGCAGGAGATATCGTACAGGTGGGTTCTAAGTGGGCAGATCAGTTCAAGCCCGGTCAGAAGTTCGCGTTACAGCCGGCTCTTAATTATAAAGGAAGTTTGGCGTCTCCCGGATATTCCTATGAGTTTTTTGGGGGTGCAGCTACCTATTGCATTATTCCCCAGGAAGTAATGGAATTGGGTTGTTTATTAAACTATGATGGTGAAAGCTATTTTGAAGCTTCCCTTGGGGAGCCAATGAGTTGCATTATTGGCGGTTACCATGCAAATTATCATACCAATAAACAGAATTATCATCATGAGATGGGGGTGAAGAAGGGCGGCAATCTCTTGGTTATGGGCGGCTGTGGTCCCATGGGTCTAGGGGCTGTTAGCTATGGTTTATGTATTGAGAATAAGCCGAAGCGATTAGTGGTAACGGATATCAGTGATGACAAAATCAATCGGGCAAGAGAGGTAATCTCAGAGGAATTTGCTCTTGAAAAAGGTGTGGAATTAATCTATATTAATACTCAGAAAATGGATAACGCATTTGTGGAGTTAATGGCTATTACTGAAGGAAAGGGCTATGATGATGTATTTGTATATGTACCTATCCGTCAGGTAGCTGAGATGGGTGATAACCTATTAGCCTTTGATGGCTGCATGAATTTCTTTGCCGGTCCTTCGGATAACCAGTTTAAAGCAGAGATTAATCTATATAATATACATTATACCAGTACACATTTAATTGGTACCACCGGAGGAAATACAGACGATCTTATTGAGGCAATTGATCTGGCTTCCAAGAATATAATTGAGCCTGCAGTTATGGTGACTCACATTGGCGGTATTGACAGTATTGCAGAGGCTACCTTGAATCTGCCAAATATTCCAGGTGGGAAGAAGTTGAATTACATGCATTTTAACATGCCTTTAACTGCCATAGATGATTTTGAAGAATTAGGCAAGACAAATCCGCTATTTAAGAAGCTTTCGGATTCCTGTAAGAATCATAAGGGCTTATGGAACAGCGAAGCAGAGAAAATATTATTTGAACATTTTGGAGTATAAGTGCAAGGAGGTTTCTAATGGTTAGTCAGAAAGTAACAGTAATAAATCCCTCCGGGCTGCATGCAAGACCTGCAGGAGAATTAGTAAAAATATGTTCCAAGTGTAATTCTGATATTATGATCAGGGTTGGGGAGAGGGTTATTAACCCAAAGAGTATTCTAGTTCTAATGAGTGCAGCTATTCGGTGCGGTACGGAGATTGAGGTGGAGTGCTCCGGAGAAACAGAAAAAGAAGATATGGAGTTAATTATAAACGCAATTGCTAGCGGACTTGGCGAATAATGGAGGCCATGATATGAATGCCATTCATGTGGAAAAAACGACGTCCAGAGGAATCGTGGTAGGGAAGGCTTTTCTGATAGAAAAGCCCAGCCTTGAAGCATCAATCCAGACCATTGAAGCAGATGAGATAACAAAAGAGATAAAGCGATACGAAGAGGCTGTTGCAACAGCAGAGGATGAACTGAAGCTATTAGCAGAAACGAATCAAATCTTCGGGGCTCACTTGGAGATGGTAAGGGATATTACCTTAAAGGAAGGTGTAATATCAAAAATCAAAGAGCAAAAGCTAAGTGCAGAAGCTGCCCTCGAAGTAACAATTCAGGAATTTCTGCTGATCTTTGAGGCAATGGATGATGAATATATGAAGGAGCGTGCAGCAGATATTAAAGATATCAGATACCGTTTGTTGTGTGCCCTAAAGGGAGTTAAACAAAATCCCTTTGAAGAGATCTCAGAGGAAGTGATTCTGGTAGCGAAGGATTTAACTCCGTCGGATACAGCTGCCTTAGATCTTAAGTATATTCTAGGGTTTATCACTCAGGAAGGCGGTGTCACCAGCCATGTATCCATTATGGCCAGAGGACTGGGAATACCTGCTTTAGTTGGAGTAAATGATGTGCTTAAGCAGATATCAAACGGCGATAGGATTATCCTGGATGCTGAGAAGGGGGATATCTTTGTTAAACCGGATGACGACACGCTAAAGCGTTATCTAGCACTTCGTGAGGAACAGCGCAGGAGACAGGAAGAATTGGAGCAGATGAATCATCTGCCATCAGTTACGAAAGACGGCAAAACAGTTCAGCTATGCGCTAATGTAGGCGGTATTAGGGATATCAAAGGTGCTCTGAAGTACAAGATTGATGGAGTGGGGTTATTTCGAAGCGAATTTTTATATATGGAGAATACTCATTTTCCAACGGAAGAGGAACAGTTTGAGGTATATAAGGAGGCTGCCCAGATTTGTGGCAAAGAAGTAACCATTAGAACCCTTGATATTGGGGGTGATAAGGAACTGCCCTACTACGAGTTCGAGAAGGAAGAAAACCCCTTCTTAGGTTGGCGAGCAATCCGCATTTGTCTTGACCGCCGTGATATCTTTAAGACTCAATTAAGAGCGATACTACGAGCAAGTGCTTTTGGAATTCTTCGTATTATGTTTCCAATGATCATTTCCCTGGAGGAGCTTAGAGCAGCAAAGGATATTCTGAATGAGTGCAAGGAAGAATTAAAGCAGCAGGGTATTGCTTGTGACCATAAGATAGAAGTAGGTATGATGATTGAGACACCAGCCTCCATTCTGTTAATTGAGGAGTTTGCAAAAGAAGCAGATTTCTTCAGTATTGGTACGAATGATCTAACCCAATATCTACTGGCTGTAGATCGTGGGAATAAAAAGATATCCGACCTGTATAATTCCTTCCATCCGGCGGTAATTAGAAGTATGAAAAAAGTAATTGAGGCGGGGCATAGAAATAATATAAAAGTGGGCATGTGCGGTGAGTTTGCCAGTGATGAAAGAGCGGTTAAGCTACTACTTGGACTGGGGCTGGATGAATTCAGTATGTCTGCTTCTGAGATCCTTAATGTGAAATATGTGATACGTAATACTACCCTGGCGGAAGCCAAAGGGCTGGCAAAGAAGGCCTGCGAGAAACAGACAATAAGGGAAGTGTACGAGGTGTTAGGGATTGAGGAATAAACCTATCCGTATAATAAATGATAAATATAATAAACTGGGGTAATATTTGAATTAATAAGCAGGTAAAATACCATAATAAAATGATTATCCAAAACTTGTGCTATAAAAGTTTCGGATAATCATTTTTGATTTCTGAATATTACAGCCTGTTCCATTTGTAAATCATCATTGGGATAATAATGTAATTCTAACTCCTTCCAATCGACAGGTAATTCATAACCTACACAACCAAAGATCGACTGACCCGGTTCTATTGTCCCGACCAATAGCTCCATATCCTTAAAGGTAAATTCAGCAGATTCGCTTTCTAAAGCAATCTCACCATCACAGTATGCAACCACACATGTATTGGAATCTATAAATACGGCATTATCCGTGTTGTTTCTGATTTGAAATTCACATATTACAAAGGAGTTGCCATCGGATGGTTTAGTATTCAAACCATTAGTTTCAATAATGTATTGTAACATAATACGTTGCCCGCAGGTTTGAGCAGTATCGCCTATGAGGTAATATTGTATTTGGCTGGAAAGAGAAGAAGATGGCTCTTTTACCGGAGGACTTACAAGCGCGAAACTAGGTGCATCTACAGCATCTATTTCGGGTACTAAGGTGTGTGTTTTTATAGGAACGCTTGTGAGTGCCGGGGTAGGCGTTGGTGCCACGGTAGCTACAATATTTACTGCATTAGGAGAAGAAGTGTTTGTATACCTGGAATTGTATTGCTTTATATCAAGAGCTGTAGCAACTAGAAGACCAAGAACTATGACACCGGCAAATACCAACATGAAAATAAGCAAGTGAAAAGGGAGCTTCTTATCTACTGGAATATTACTCTCATCTATTTTATCTTCAAGCTCAATCTCACTGCTTAAAGTAACAAATTCCATGGAACCGCAATTTTCACATTGCTGAATAAATTCGAAATAGTTCGTGCTGCAATAAGCACATTGCTTCATTTTAATGATAACACCTCCCTTTTAAACCACCTTTTTGTTGATTAATCTCGACTAAATGAATCACCTTACTATTTTACCTGAAAATACCATTAAATTCAATGCAATTAGAAATAATCTCATCCTGAATAGGTTTCACATAAGACTCTTGTTCTCTTTCTTATTTGTTAGTATAATAAATCCTATGGAATATAATTTCCATAGAGTTTTTACATATATGGCATGTTTTTAATAAGAATTGTTATAATAAAATTAACATAGTATTGTGAAGGTGCGAGCAAGAATGAATGATAGCGATAAAATATTTAAACTGGTGATAACAACCGGTGAAGTGCTCTTAAAAAATGGTGCAGAAATTTTCAGAGTCCAAGAAACCATGTCGATTATAGCAAAGTATTATCAAGTGAAGGAAATTGATATATTCACGATATCCAATGGTCTCTTTATAACAATGAATGTGGATGGTAATACCTTATCATCGAAAAGCAAGCATATACCCATCGCACCGGTGCATCTGGGCAGAATAGCAGCAGTTAATAATCTATCCCGGGAAATTGTAGCGGGAAAATATGAAGTTGATGATGCCATAGCAGAACTCGATAAAATAGCTGTTATGCCCTATTCTTCGAACTTTCTTCGTGTCCTTTTTGCAGGTTTGGGCAGCGCCAGCTTTTGCTATCTCCTTGGTGGTAGTGCTTTTGACAGCCTGGCGGCTCTTATCTCGGGAATATTTCTTTATATTTTTATACTTTATTTAGAAAGAACAAAAACACCTAAGGTACTTACGAATGTATTTGGAAGTGCAGCAGTGACGATCATATCAATCTTGCTACACGAGATTGGAATTGGGGATGATTTGGATCATATTATGATTGGTGCAATCATAACCTTGGTACCCGGAGTCGCAATGACTACCTCTATACGTGACTTTTTTAATGAAGATTATTTAGCAGGGACGATACATCTGGTAGATGCGGTATTAGTAGGAGCAAGTATTGCTGTTGGTGTAGGTGTAATATTTAAAGCTTGGAGCTTGTTGGGAGGAATATAATGTTTATTCAGGTTTTGATGGCGGCTTTGGCTACGGTTTCTTTTTCCGTGTTATTTAATGTTCCTACACGGGAATATGTATTTTGTGGAATTACAGGTGCTATTGGTTGGCTCTTTTATTTAATAACATTTTCAATCGTAGATTCCATTGCTCTTTCTAACTTTATTGCGGCAATCGTAATAACAATTACCTCGCGGTTGTTTGCTGTGAACAGAAGAGTACCTGTAACTATATTTTTGATCGCAGGTATTTTTCCGTTAGTACCGGGAGCGGGGATCTATTATACAACCAGTTATATCTTTAATAATCAAGTTAATCTGGCAGCGGCAAAAGGGATTGAAACAATCAGTATTGCGATTAGTATAGCCTTTGGAATCATGATGGTTTTCTTGATTCCGCAGAAGCTTTTTTGGATAGGAAAGAATAAGACGAAGCGTAGTAATTTGATCAAAAAATGGTACTAATGAATTTGTATTTGCTATAAATAAATATTTACCGATATTAACAGCCTGCCTTGAAAAGGATGGTTGCGCTTTTTACTTTTAAATTGAGCCAGGTGGAGGGAAAGATTGTGTTCCATGCAAAAGATGGAAAAGAAATTATTGACATTAGTTTGATGTCAAACTATAATAAAACTATGAAAACAAGTGATGTTATTTCTATGATTTCGAGAATAAGGCAGAAGGTCAATGGGTTCATTATATCTGAAGTTTCCAGGAAGGGAATTGAAGGTATTGCAGTTTCTCATGGTGATATTCTTTATGCTCTTTTCCGGAAAGAAAGGATGACCATGGCTGAGATAGCAGGTAAGATTGGTAAGGATAAGTCTACCGTTACGGCATTGGTTGGTAAATTGGTAAACCACGGATATGTGGTAAAGGAAAGAGATACGGAGGATAGCAGGGTTACGTATGTAGTATTAACAGCGACGGGGCGTGAGCTGGAACCAATATTTGAGGAGGTTTCACAAAAGGTGCTGGAGGTATTCTATACAAATGTTTCTAAAGAGGAGCAGGATGAATTACTCAGAATATTAAGTACGATTGAAAGAAATTTTTAATTTTTTATCTAAATAGTTTGATGTCAAACTAAATAAAGAATGCTGCAATTATTCATCTAAATCTAAAGGAGAATCGTAACGTGAAGGATTATACAGAAATACTACCCGCACATATGGAAAGGTATATTGGAGAGATGGATTTGTTTTTAGAGATTTATGAAGGAGAGGGCTTTCCACAGTTGTCCAAAAAAAGGCCTCCGCTATTATTTGTCCATGGTGCTTACACCGGAAGCTGGATGTGGAGTAAGTATATTCCTCACTTTGTGAAAGATGGGTGGAAATGCTATGTGATGAACCTGAGAGGCCATTATAAGAGCAGATCAGTGGATTTTACAAAGGTAAGCTTTGCGGATTATTTGAAGGATATCAAGGAAGTGATTTCAGAATGTGGTGAAGCTCCAATTATCATTAGCTTCAGCCTAGGCGGTATCCTATGTCAGAAAGTAGCAGAAACAGCAAACATCTTAGGGTTGATATTAATTGATTCCAGCATTAGTCGAGAGGTTAATGAAAGAGTACCTTATGATCATGGATTCGATGGTAAGCTAGGGATGGTACAGCCTGCTCCAGTACGTGATGAAGCGAGGAGCATTGATGAATCAGAGGAGGACATTGCTTTCCAGAAAAAATATTTATCTATGGAATCAGCAAAAGTAATGAATGAATGCAGCTGTTGGATGAAAGGGGTTCAGGGAGTATCCATCGACAGCAGCTTAATAACCTGCCCAACTCTCGTTATTAAAGCTGTAAATAATCAGGAAGACGATAGGAGAGGTCAATCAGAAGCAGAGCACCTTAAGGGGGAATATTCAGGATATCGGAATACAACACATACAGGCCTGTTGGTTGGACAGAGATATCATGAGATAGTGGCAAGAATCCAAGAATGGCTCATTATTTTTTTATAGACTATTTAATCAAACTTTGTTAGTATTTGGATATAAAAATAGTTATGCATTGTAAAATATCACAAAAGAGGAACTCTATCATTATAATTAGAGAGGAAATTACATGATGAACATCTTAAGTAAAACTAAATTACCTAGGCAATCAAAGAATACTAAGTTCCAGCAAGTGTTAAAAAGAAATCTCATTTGGGCGGTTTTAGTTGGCTTAACTTTAATGATGATGCAGCCGTCTATAACGGCTTCAGCTGCAAGCAACACGAAGTTCCAAATGACGGTTACGAAAAACAATACCACGAATTTAAAGGAATATTTGGAATACTCCGGCATTAGCGAGGACTGGATAAATGGAGATATTATCTTTACTTCATCCAATAAAAAGATTGCAACCGTAACTTCACAGGGTGTGGCGAAGGGGATTAACGTAGGAAAAACGAAAATTTCTGTTAAATTTGAGCTTTTTACCTGGTCGGATCGCGTTGGAGACTTTGCACTAAAAACTTTGAAAAAAGATATTTATCTTACTGTTTTACCTGCTGATGGCTCTACGGATCAGATGGCATTTGAGTATGAGATTAAGAATAAAAAGGTAACAATCACCGGTATGAGCAAGTGGAAGACCAATGTTGTTTTACCTAAGCAGATATCAGGTTTTCCAGTAACTTCAATTGGTAAGTCTGCATTCTCAGAAAGCAAAACCATTCAAAGCTTCACAAGCCTTGGAACCTTGGAGACAATCGGGGAGTATGCTTTTATGAGCTGCCCTAATTTGAAGAAAGTAGTACTAAGCGATTCGGTGAAAACCATTGGAGAAGCCGCTTTTTGTGATTGTAGTACATTAACTTCCATTTCCCTTGGAACAAAAATCAAGGAAATTAAAGCGAACACGTTTGAGGGATGTAGTGCACTAAAGAGTATCAGCATACCAAATAGTGTGACTAAGATTAGTAGCGATGCGTTTGTAGCTTGCAAGAATTTAACAACAGTTACAGGAGGAAGCATGGTAACTCTTATTGGAGATTATGCCTTCAAGGACTGTAAGAGCCTTACATCAATCAATCTGCTTAGTAATGTAAATGAAATTGAAGAATATGCGTTTTACAACTGCGCATCACTGACAACAATCCCAGCACTTTCTGGCTTAAAAACTTTAGAAAACAATGTTTTCGAAGGGACAAAGTTGACAAAAATCCACATTGGAAATGAATCGGACTATCTGGTTGCAAATTCGGAGGGTGAAGTTGAAATTGTTTTGAAAACAACAGACAAGAGGAACGTTTATGAATATTCCTTACCAGATGTGACAGTACCCTATACACTTACAGCAAAAGGAAATGCGGTTGTAAATGATAAGGAGCACACCATTACAGTTACTAAATCCGGATATGTAATAGTTCAATTAAATAGCAAATTTGGAAACTATAATATCAACTCAGGGGGGCTCTATTACCTTAGCCAGGAGCAATTTGATGTGGAGAACAAGGCAAATGAGATTGTTGCTGCCCTAATTACGGATTCCATGTCGGATTTAATGAAGGCAAAGGTATTACATGATTATATCTGTACCCATACAAATCACTACATCAAAGTTCCAGCAAAATATGAACCAACCGCATATGGTGTACTGATTCTTGGAAATGGTTCCTGCGCAGGATATCAAGATGCATATAAAATGTTATTGGATAAAGCCGGAGTAGTCAATCAGAATGTTGATGGTATGGAATATATTCATGGTTGGAACGCAATCTTGATTGACGGCGAATGGTATAATATAGACACCAGTTGGGATAGTTTATATGATTATAACATATATTACACTTGGTTTATGAAAACGGATACGGAATTCTATGCTCTAAGCGACAAAGAGACGGAGCGAGAATTTAACCTGGCACATAAGGTGACAAAAACCTTATGTACATCGACGAAGTTTTCCAATACTGATTGGTATCAATGGAGTGAGTAGCAAAGCCTGCTCCATTCTAAAGGAGAAGAACTATGCCACATTATATTATTTTAATAGGCATCATTATAATTATCATAGCATTGGTTTATGTATTATCAAAAAGGTCAAAAGTAAAGAAATCAGGTACTGTACTTGATAACTACAAGGTAAATGAAAAAAACTCTAACCAGAGGATAGTAGATACCATGAGCGACAACGCTCCCGAGAAAGCCTATGTTATTAGTGAAATCTCTAAACTGGAGGAAAAAGGAATAAACATAACAATTCCGGAAGAAGTGACCTTATATTTCGGTAATACCCAAAGAATCAAAATGAAAGCTTCTGTCAAGGCTGCTAAGATGGTTGCTTTTCGCTCTTTGGATGAAAACATTGTAACGGTTACAGACGAAGTAATCATCGGCCAAAAAATAGGAAGCACGTCAATAATTACTACGGTTTTGGTAGAAGACAGCTATTATGAATATACAACCGTAGTGAAGGTAAAACCCGGCAGGGTTATTGTTACAGCCGAAAAGGAAAAAATTCAAGTTGGGGAAACAACAAAAATCAAGACTATGGTATCCTCAGGAGTTATGAACGACCTGTCTTATACCAGTGATCAAAGTGAAGTTGCACTTGTAACAAGCGATGGAATCTATGGAATAGTAGAAGGAAAAGCAGTTGGAAGTGCCCTAATTACCGTAAAGGTAGGATTCGGTGGAAAAATAAAAACCGGCAAGGTTGAAATTGAAGTAGTGAATGCAGAAGCTCCGGCGATTCCTGTTAGTAACCCGATTAATGCAAGGGATTATACGGTGGATAATGACTGGCAAGGGAGCCGGGTGTATTTCGGTCATTATGAGCAGGATAACCAACAAGCAAATGGGCCTGAGCCAATTCTTTGGCGAGTGCTTGAAGTAGCAGAAGATAGTATGCTGTTATTATCAGAATATGGACTGATCTGTAAAAATTATAATGATTCTTATGAAGATGTTACTTGGGAGACCTCTACAATGCGAGCCTGGCTTAATGGTGAATTTCTAGACACGGCATTTACGAATAAAGAAAAGGGTGCTATCCAAGATACCTTGGTAAAGAATGATGATAACAAAAATTATAAGACAAGCGGTGGAAATGACACGGTAGACAAAGTATTTTTGTTATCCTATGAGGAAGCACAAAATAACACTTATGGATTTCAAAGTGGTGTGAGTAACAAAAGCAAATCAAGGCAGATGAGATTAACAGAAGCTGCGTTGGTAGAGGGTTATGCGAATAAAGACAATGGAAATACCTGTTGGTGGCTTCGCTCACCGGGTATCACGAATCAGTATGCGGCTTATGTATTTACTGTTGGGAGTATAACAGACAGTTACTATGTTGGAAGACGAAATGACGCTGTAAGACCTGTAATTCGTGTAAAACTATCTTCTGTTGTATTTGGGGAGTATATGAAAGACCCTAGTTTTTCCGGTGTAAGAATTATTCCAAAATAAAGAGAAGGGATGGGATTTAGACTAGGCATAAACAAAATTATACAGCTATGATTCGGCCTGTCGAAAGGAGATCTTGAATTCTTTTGACAGGCTTTTTTAGTGTGAAGGGAAAATATTTATCTTGATTTTACTTTTGGATCAATGTACTTATTGCTATGAGTACTGTTATAATCTTGATTTTACTGTATTTTATGGATTGACAAAGACTGCATATTTATTATATCATTGGAAAAATGATACTCATTATCAATTAAATGCAAGGGCGCTTCCAGGCATCAGACACTTATTGATAAAGGAAAAAGGAGCTATGAAATGCTAGATTTTAATTTACAAAATGTAGAACGGAGAAACTATGAAACTAAATAAGTTTACGATCAAAGATATTATATTTATTGCTATTATGGCTGCTGCTTTAGTATTAGCAGGTGCAGTTGTTATGCCTCTTGTTATGTCTACTTCACTGTTTGGCTTACGTAATATGACCTCTGCCATTCTATATTCTATATTAACTATGATTGCTTTGATGAAGGTGCAAAAGATAGGAACCCTAACACTGTTAGGGTTGTTTCATGGATTTGTCTTGTTAATGATGGCTCCGGTTATGTTTTTTAATATGGTAATAGGTTCCTTTGTGAGTGAGCTGATTACATGGCTTATCTTTAAGAATTATGAGAGTAATACGACAAAGGTATTTGCGTCTACGTTGTTCATACCAATGACACTACCTACTACCTTTGTATTAACGATGATTATTCACGGTCAAAGTGTAAATGAAATAATTGATCGTCCGGTGATATCCCTTCTTTTATGTATTACAACAGTAGTATTAAGCTATATCGGAACTAAGATTGGTCAGAAGCTGGGAAGAGAGTTACAAAAGGCAGGAAAAATTTGATGGAAAAACTGTATGTGAAACAACCAATTTATCCATTGATTAGCTTGGTTTCAGGGTTACTTCTATTTTGCGTAGGTTTACTGGTTTCTAAAAGGCTTACGTTGATTTATTTGCTGATAGCTATGACCATGCTATATATTATATTTGGATATACTAAGATTTTGTTGAAAGCAATTCCGATATTTTTCATAATAGGATCCATCGTTGGATTAGGGGCAGCTCTAACTAGCTCCAGTTCTATGGTTGGTGTCCAGACCCTGGGAAGAATCTTGCTCTTAGCTTATGCCTCCGTAATCATGGTGGCACTTCCTCCGGTTAACTTAACTCGCAACTTTATTGCGCTGGGATTACCAAGGATATTGACTTTAGGTATGCTAGTTACGATTCGTTTTGTTCCTATTTTAATTAGTGAAATTAAGCAGATTAGTGAAGCAATGAAGACAAGGGGAGCAAATGTCAGTATTTTTAACCTATCATATCTATACCGTGCTTTCCTGGTTCCATTCTTAATGCGAATCATTAGTATGTCAGACATAATGGCAATCTCAATAGAAACAAGGGGATTTGTTCTTTCCGATAAATCAAAGATGGTATATAAACAAGTCAGACTTACAAAGAGGGATGTAGCCTTTGCTCTTTGCATGTTAGGATTAATGACAGGAGTAGTACTTTATGGATAAAATAGCTGTGGAATTTAAGAATTATGCCTTCCGCTATCATAATACCGTGGATTGGGTTTTAAAGGATATTAATTTTAAGCTTCATCACGGAGAGTTAGCCGTGTTATCCGGTTTATCGGGTGAGGGTAAATCCACATTACTCTATAGCATCAACCGAATCATTCCGAATATTATTCAAGGTGAATGTAAAGGTGAGTTCCTTCTGAGCGGGGAAAATGCTCTTGATAAAAAACCAAGTGAAGTATCGAAGTTGGTGGGAAGTGTACTACAGAATGCAGACAGCCAAATTATCAATAATGTTGTTGAGGATGAAATAGCCTTTGGCTGCGAAAATATGAGTATGGATGCTGGAAGCATCAGTGAAGCAATAAATAAGTCCTGTCAGTTGATGAACCTACAAGCGGAGTGGTTTACAAAGACTCTCTCCGGTGGACAAAAGCAGAGATTAATAACAGCTTCCATTCTGGCTATGAAACAAAAAATTCTGATTTTTGATGAACCCCTAGCCAACCTTGATTTGGAGGGGGCTCATAACCTGCTTCTTTTGTTGAAGGAATTATCTAAGAAGGGATTTGCGATACTAATTATCGAACATCGTCTTGATGTAGTACTTCCCTATGCAGATACTGTGGCTTGGCTTAGTGACGGACATATAAGCGTAAGTAAGCCGGAGGAACGACTTGAAAAGTATATGGGTATTATTCAGCTAGAGCCTAGGAACCTACCAAAGATTGAAAAGACACCTTGTTTTCAACTTAAAGATATAGAGTATACCGTAGGTAGCAGAACAATACTTAAGGATTTAAGTTTTACCTTGTACAAAGGGGAGAGAGTAGTAATCCTGGGAGAGAATGGCTGTGGCAAAACTACATTAATGAGGCTTCTATCCAGGCTCATCAAGCCCACTGTAGGTTCCTACCAGCAGTATATAGAACCTGCCCATAAGAAAAAGCCCTCAAAGACTTGGTTTAAAAAGCTGGGATTTGTATATCAAAATCCAAACTACCAACTATTTATGCCTAGTGTGCAGCAAGAGGTGGATTATCAGGCAAAGGATTCGCAATATGCTGAGAATATGATACAACGATTCCGATTAGAGGAGCTTACGAACAGGCATCCGCAGTCCCTGTCGGAGGGGCAGAAGAGAAGGCTTACGATTGCATGTGTTATGGCAATGGAGCCGGAGATTTTATTGTTGGATGAGCCTACAGTTGGCCAGGATTATGATGGATTAAAGAATATTCTCGAACAATTGCAGGAGCTACATGAAAAGACGAATAATACGATGGTTACCATTACCCACGATTTTCGTTGTGCAAAGGCATTTGCAGATCGAATCCTATGGATGAAAGAGGGAAGAATCTATAAAGACGGTGGACGTGAATTGGCTGATGAATATTTTGAAGAGATATTATCGTCCTATCGCAAAATTAGAATGGACAGCTAATATAGTAATGATAAATCACCTGGCTTTGCTTTGTAAAACCAAGGGCAGATAATAGACCCCCATGACGCACTGGAGCTATTAATAAATGATTTCCTGTGAAATATCATTCTTGGCAAATACTCTTGCAATGGTGTTAAATCATGGTAAAATAAATAGTGGACTTGTTTTTTTATAGTATAGGCTTAGTGATAGTAGCATAATATTGTTACTTTATAGTTACTATTGGCCATAACAAGTTTAGTCATGTCTTAATAAATACAAGTGTTTAAGAGTTAATGCATGGCTATAAAATTGCTAGGGGAAAGGACTAATTTGATGCCAAACATTGTTTTTGGTGAGTGTATCAAGCTTTTACTATCCGCCCATGATATAAGCAATAGTAGCTTTTATCATGGGTTAAACAATTTACATTTATACTGGAAACAACCAGGAGGGGATCTATGCTACAGATCGCTATTTGTGACGACCAACCAAGAGAGGTGGAGATCATAGGCGCATACATAAATGAATACCTTATCGATTATACACTAGAAGCCAAGATAAAAAAATTCTCTCACCCTGATCAACTGTTAACCACAATGGAAACCGAGAGCTTTCATCTCTACATATTGGATATTGTCATGCCCATGGTAAGCGGCATTGAACTCGGCAAAGAAATTCGCCGTTTTGACCGAGAGGCACAAATTATCTATGCCACCTCCGAGCCGCAATTTGCCTTGCAGGCTTATTGTGCTAGCCCCGTTAACTATTTGATTAAGCCCATTGATAAACAGCAGCTGTTTGATACACTCACGTTTGCTATATCGAGAATAGACTTGTCCGAAGATCAGACGTTTAGCGTCAAAACCACAGAATGCCTGAGAGTACTTAAGCTGTCTGATATTCTTTGCTGTGAGTACCGCAGCCATGCTGTTATCTTTACCCTAAGAAGCGGTGAGGAGGTCATAAGCCGTACTATTCGGGAAAGATTTCCAGAGTACATTATGCCCCTTCATAAGAGCAATCATTTTTTACAGTGTCACACCTCATATCTCATTAACATGCGGCGAGTAGAACGCTTTGCAAAAGATAGCTTTACTCTTCATGGCGGAAAAATTGTTCCCATTGCAGCAAAGCAATACCCAGTGGTACGAGATCAATACATGAATTACCTTATGGCAAAGGGGGAGCGTAAATGAGTGTGTATTTTCCGGATTTCTTGCGAGCAGTCATATCTACCACTGCCAATGTTTTGCTGATGAGTACGATTCTCCAGCCGAAATACTCCAAAAAAGTAACCTTCCTCACAATGCTTGGCATTTTAACTGCTGATTTAGGTACGGCAGTTTACTGTTATCTCAGTGGGAATCTGACCATGTTGGCAAAAATTGATATCATTATGTTTGCAATGCTGTGTTTTGCAGTGAGACCAGTGTTCAAGGACAATTTTATGCAGTGGCTGTTCAGCTATCTGACAGTACAGAATATCAATGTGACAGTGGTTGTTTTAAGCTTTATCGGCTCAAGAAGATTGCCCTATCCGATCTATGCAAATTCAGTATTACGCATTATCCTATTTGGTGTTTTTCTGTTGATTCTATCCCGTTATGTTCGCCCCTTATACCGGCAAGCAGTGGAACATTGGACAGCATATTTCACGGTGGCACTGGGTATATATATTACCTTTGTCTATTATATTATCTTTTCGGAAAATATTATTGTTACCCTTACCGAGCAGGCTGTGCCGTTGCTTTTATTGATTTTTATTGGACTTGCGGCCTATGGCTCTATTTTTCTGTCACTTAAAAATCTTCAACGAGAGTATCTGGTGAAAGAGGAAAATCATAAAATGCAGGCAGAGCGAGACTATCTACAATTAGCTGCTGGCAATATGTCAGAGCGGCTTAAACTTATGGAGGAGGTATCGTCCCAGAACAGCCGTGCCGCCCATGATCGTCGTCATTTCAATAATATGCTTTTAGAGCTTTTGGAGCAAGGGAATGCTCATGAGGCTGTGGCCCTTCTAAAGAAGCAAAATCAGATTTCACCTAAAATAAGTAAGGGTTACTGTGAAAACCCTGCTGTTAATGCCGCTGTTTGTCATTATGCGAAGATTGCAGAGCAGTCGGGAATTCACACAACGATTGACCTGGATATTCCCAGTGATCTTCCAGTGGATTCCTTGGAGCTTTCCATGGTAGTATCAAATCTTTTGGAGAATGCCATCTCGGCTTCCTTAAAAGAATCGAGCAAGCCAATATATATCAATTTTATATGCCGCCATGTTGGGAGATTACTTTTGGAAATGGAGAATAACTGTGCAGAGGATACTGCACTTGACGAAAGCGGCTACCCCGTTACCCTTGAAGAGGGACACGGGGTAGGCAGCAAAAGCGTCATTGCGTTTGCAAAAAAATATGACGGTGAGCTGATGTATCAATGTGAAAGCGGAGTATTTCGGGTTCGCCTAATGGTATGAGAGATGACAATATTCTTTTGTCAAGAGAGAATCCATAAGTGACGTCCGGTTTTTGTGCGCCAAAATCATCCTGTTACTAGAGATTATACCATTAAAAGCAATAGGAAAACGGGAAAGTCATAACAATTGTGGAATTTCGGGTTCAAAATTTGAAGGAAAATTTGAAGGTCACTTTCAAAATGTGAATCTCGTTTATAAAACGGGAAAGTGGATTTACATTCTACCCCTTTAAGAGAACTTTAAGTGAATAAGATTTTTTTAAGTGTAAAAATGAGTCTTTTAAGTGTAAAGGCTCATTTTTTATTTCTATTAAAGATACTCTTTTAACAGAATGTGCTCTACTTACGTTTCAGTGCAAAGGTGTGATATGGTGGATTACTTCTGGTGTAGGCAGGAGGATACGCAGCTTTATGCCCCAAAAGCAGAGGGTAATGTGTGGCCAAGACAATATGTCCGGCTTTTGAGCAAAGAGCTGATACACTGAATGAGGTAAAGCAGTGCTGGTACTGTCGATGTGCCGATTTTCATTTAGACAAGCCCCGCTCATTCGATGTGGGCATATGCTACCGTAGGAGTTTTTTTGCTTACTACCGGAATTGAAGCATTATTACGTTTGAATAGTCCGGTATTTGGATATGTTCCACCCAATAAAATTATAGATGTAGCTGAGGGCAAAAAACTTAGCATTGAGAGAATTTAATGGTGCAAACTATGTTGGATTCGGCACAACCAATGAATAAGGAGGATGAAAATGATTAGGAAAAGTATTAAGAAAAAGGTTGTATCTGCAATTTTTAGTCTGGTAATAATGGTGATTTTATTGCATGGATTTACAGTGTCAGTAGCTGCAGCTCCCGTGTCTGGAACATTACTATTTACAGGACCTGAGGGTGTTACGAATATTGGTCTGATGGCTCATGACAACATTTTAATTAATAATGTAAGCGGTACGGATATTCCTAATATAGAACTGGATATTTATGGAGCATTAAATGAATCAAATGCTACGAATGGCATTCGCGATGGAAGTGTTGTTTATTATTATGACGCTGTGAATGGTTTTACGGGTATTGGCCCGATAGACGTGGAAAGTGGTGATGTTACTCAGGTTGATGCTAATATTCCCAGATATTTTATTATTAAAAGTCATAATGGAGCAGAGTTTAGTTTTCAATCAATCGATGTATATGATTATATTGCAGGCAACTCTCCAATTAAATTTGAGGGATTTAGAGATGGGATATCAACCGGATCCAATATTTTGCAAATAATATCAAGTAAAGAAACATTTACTTTAGGAAACCAGCTTAATCAATCAGTCTTCCAAAATGTAGATGAAATTCGTATAACGAACCAAAATGAAGGGGATATGACATGGGGAATATATGCAGTAATTAACAATATAAAAATAAATGATCCAGTAGTTCCACAGGCAACACCAAGTTTTAGTCCAGTGGCAGGTGCCATAGCTTTTGGTAGTACAGTAACGATAACATCCACAGGAGCAGAACACATCTATTATACGACCGACGGAACAGATCCGGGAACATTGGTGGGAGGTTCAACGTTAGAATATATTGCTCCGATTACTGTAAATTCAGCAATGACAATCAAGGCAATAGCAACCAGGACAAACTATGTAAACAGTGTAATAGGAAGTGCAAGTTATACACAGGATGCATCAGCAGACCTAGCGAATATTGCTCTGAGTGGAACGCCTTCCAATTTTACTTTTACCGGAGCAAGCGATACCTATAACGGAGTAACGGTAGGAAATGGAGTAGATAGTATCACCGTAACACCAAGCGGAGCAGGCACCATAACGGTAGAGGGAATAACGGTAAACAGTGGTGAAGCATCAGCGTCAATCAACCTGACACCGGGAGTGGAGAAGATAATTACGGTTGTGGTTACAGAGACAGGCAAGACCGCGAAGACTTACACCATCAAGGTGACAAGGCAGATGGCGACACAGGCAACACCAAGCTTTAGTCCGGCGGCAGGTGCCATAGCTTTTGGTAGCACAGTAACGATAACATCCACAGGAGCAGAACACATCTATTACACGACCGACGGAACAGATCCGGGAACAGTGGTGGGAGGTTCAACATTAGAATATACCGCTCCGGTTACTGTAAATTCAGCAATGACAATCAAGGCAATAGCAACCAGGACAAACTATGTAAACAGTGTAATAGGAAGTGCGAGTTATACACAGGCTGCATCAGCAGACCTAGCGAACATTGCTCTGAGTGGAACACCTTCCAATTATACTTTTACCGGAGCAAGCGATACCTATACCGGAGTAACGGTAGGCAATGGAGTAGATAGTATCACCGTAACGCCAAGCGGAGCAGGAACCATAACGGTAGACGCAGTAACGGTAAACAGTGGTGAAGCATCAGCGCCTATTAACCTGACACCAGGAGTGGAGAAGATAATTACGGTCGTGGTTACAGAGACAGGAAAGACCGCGAAGACTTACACCATCAAGGTGATCTTATCTATACCATCATACAGTAATAATAATAGTATAGGTGATCAAGATAAAAAGGGATTGATAATTAAGGAACAGCTACAGGATGAGAGTGTGCCTAATACGAACTTGAACAATACTACAGATGAGCTTAAGGAGGCAGTGTTTACTACTGAGGAGCTGTCCAAAATTAAAGAAGGTGAAGATGCAAAGGTTATATTGAAGGTAACAGATATTAGTAATTCAGTAAGTGAGGATGATAAGAAACTGATTGCTAAAAAACTTGATGGAGATGTTCCTCCTATCATGTACATTGATTTATCTCTTTATAAGAAAGTTGGGAATGGAACAGAGACGAAGATAACCGAGACGAACAAAAAAATCAGTATTAGCATTGAAGTACCGGTAGAACTACGCAACACAGATTTAACAAAGAGTAGAACATATCAGATTGTTCGCATTCATGATGGAGAAGTAACCGTTATAAAAGGAACCTATGATTCCATTAAAGGCTTGTTTACATTTGAGACAGATCGGTTTTCTACTTATGCATTAACATTTGTAGATAGAAATACCGGTGAGAATGAAAACTTTGTAAAGATAATGAAAGATTTTTTTCATCTGCGTCTGACTGCGAAAGCTGCTGAAACTTCACAAATATTGAAGTATACGAACATATCGGGAGCGGATGGATATATAATTTATGGTGCGATTTGTGGTAGTAACAATAAGTTGGTAAAACTTGCAGATGTATCAGGAAAAATCACGAGCTATAACCACAAAGGATTGAAAAAATCAACTTATTATAAATATCAAGTTCAGGCTTATAAAATAATTAATGATAAAAAAGTTATATTTGCAAAGTCTAAGGTGATTCACTCCGTGACTATAAGCAAGAACTATGATAACCCGAAAAAGTTAATATCAGAGGTCTCGGATCTAACACTTGCAGTAGGTGAATCAAAAAAAGTAACCTGCCAAGTTGTATTACCTGTAAGTAAAAAAATGAAACAGCATACAGACATAATATGTTATGAAACATCCAATAAAGCAATTGCAATAGTATCCCCCAATGGTAAAATTAAAGCAATATCAAGAGGATCTTGTTATATTTATGCATATGCTCAAAACGGAGTATATAAAAAGATTAATGTAACGATAAAATAGTGAGAATGAAAGGATACCACACAGGTTAAGATTCTGTGTGGTATTTTTAAATAGTGGATTAAATTGTAAGGTGTGTGAAAAGAAGTAAACGGTAAACCGGTTCTTTCCTGATTTAGTTGATTTGACATAATGATTCATTTAATATAGCATTCGCTTTTAGTAAGTGAAAACTGTTTCCGCCATATATATGATTCGTTTTATCAATTTGATCTTATTAACACTGCCTTCGGCTAATCCGTTGTGTTATTTGTATTGAATTGCATTTTTGACAGCATCTAAATCTATAAAACTGCGTATGGAATGGTGTATAAAGATAGGATAGATCGGAAAAGCAGAAATTAAGATTATGTTCGATTGTAGCAATAGGGATTATATGGTAATATAAAAATAGGAGTAATCGAGACAGGGTTGTTAGCCTCCCGGAAGGGAGGTGGTGCCAATGAATTATGTTACATATAGTGATTTATTTACTTTTGTATTAGTAATTATTGCGCTGCTTACCTATTTAAATAATAGGAACAATAAGCATAAAAAATAACTGCCCCTTGTCTTAGCCGGACACTTAGTAGGGGCAGTAAAGCCATATTAGGAGGCTAACCACCTTGTGGTCGGTTACTCCTTTTCTTATATTTACTGTAACACGATTCCAGGTAAATGTAAAGTGATAACAGATTAAATTTACAGGATGTGAAATGGATGATCTGGAAGTGGATTCTATCAATTACACATCTGATATTGTACGGTTGAACTAGTGATTATTTTATGGCAAAAGGAGGGTTTCATTTATGAAAGAAAAACGGAAACTGAGAATTTTCAGGAATGTTGTTTTGATTCTATTTATCGTTATCCTGCTGATCGTGGGCACTATTTATATCAGTTTTTTTGATGAAATCAGAACAATCAGTTCCATTAAAAGAATCAATGATATACCCGTACATGAGATGAATTACAGGGGTGACTATGCTTTTGATAAATATCTTAAGACAGGTTCCTTAAACTATTACGAATATACTGATTTTATGAATGCTAATCTATTAAAAGGTGTTCCTAAACTTTACTATGATAATTTTCAATGTTCTACCTTTTTTGCAATAACTCCTGAGGGCGATTATATTCTGGCTAGGAACTTAGATACAGAAATTGCAATACCATTTGTTCTTAAAACGAATTCTAAGAATGGCTTAAGAACGATAGGAATGGCAAATCTTCAGAGGTTAGGTTGGAATAATGCGAATCTGGTTTCAAAGTTTACCGCTCTTGCTGCACCATATTATACCTTTGACGGCATGAATGAAAAGGGCGTTGCTATTGGAGCTTTATCAGTTCCGGTAGGATCCAGATCAGATATCAATGATAATAAAGTTACGTTGTATGATTATTCTGTGATTCGCTTTACGATTGAGAAGGCAAAAAATGTAGAAGACGCTATGAAGCAGTTATTAAAGTATAATGTTAAAATGGAGGATAAGTATCCTTCCCAATACATGATTGCAGATGCTGCAGGTAATTGTGCTGTTATCAATTATGTAGATGGCGGCATGAAGGTAGTGGAGAAAGAAGGTAATTATCAGATAGCTACAAATATGCTTTTATATAATAACGAAAATCATCTGGGCTATAGTTCTGAACGATATAAGGCGTTTGAAAAAGTATTGTCAGAAACAAATGGTATTATTTCAGTCGAAGACGCGTTAAATTTGTTGATCGAACAGACTGTGCCTGGTGAGGAACAATGGTCGAGCGTATATAATTTGACCGATAAAACAATGGCTGTTAAATTCTATGGAGATTACGAGAATATTTATACCTACAAACTTTATTGACATGGGTATTCGGCGGGCTGAAGAAGTGACAGAGGCTTGTAGTGATCGGTGAAAATGGGATCGAAAATCAATGTGTAATCTTCAAAATTAAAAGAAGGTCGTCATTAATGGCAACCTTCTTTTTACAGTGCGATTAAATTTATATATGTATCAAATTATAGTTTTAAAGCGCTGTTCATGTAAATCTCGTAGTATTTCATAATATAATAGGAAATAATCATTCGTTGCTGCATGTAACCATTATCTAAGGGGATTGTAATAATCTCAGAAATTTTATTGATTTTATTCTGAACGGTATTACGATGCATATATAATGCTTGTGCAGTAAGCATAATACTTCTATCATTGATCAGATAGTGGAACAAAACATCACACAAATTAGTTTTGTGCTTTTTGTCATAACGACAGATTGCTATGATAGATGGATGAGTTAAATAAATGATATCGTCATGATTGTGAATCTGAGTAAATTTTTGCACACTTAAATCAATGAGATAATAGATACTATAATCCTCATAGTTAAAAATCCTTGGATTTCTATCCATTCTTCGAAAAGGAACCCCAAGCCGTATTGCATTTGCAGAGAGCAAATACATAGTATAGATCTTGTTTAAATGGCGAGAGCCATTGCTTATTCCTGCATAAGCATTATATCTTACTAGTAAGGTAGATAATTGTTCATAATCAAAACATAAATCGCTAAAGGTTCGTTCGTCCTGACAATACAAAATATAAATTTCATCCTTATACACAGTGATATTAGTTTCTTCAAAGATCTCCTCCAGTTGGCTAATTATATAGCTAAAGGGGATTTTTTTCTTTTTTCCTTCTTCATCAAATCGTATCAGTATACAGTATAAAAAACCTTTGATAGGATAGGGAAGCATTTTGCTTCGGCTATCAATATCATTTATATCAACTATTTTTTGCTCAATAATATCCTTTATAAAAGTTGAACAAATGGTATCTTGGTGAAATGCATCACCATATTCATCCAGCAAGAATTTTTTAATAATATTTGAAAGGTGGAGTATTAAGTCCGGCATATCGATATAGGAGTGACTTTGATTTACGATAATCAGCAAATTTGCGATAACATTACTCTCTGAACTTATCTCACATCGGTAATAGGTACTATCCGTGGATTGGGATGAGAATGTAGATAGTCTGATATTGCTGTATATTTTTAAATTTGTATCTAGAGAGATGCTATTGATACTGTCAAAGGAAAGATAACCGTTCTCCGAGATTTCTTTTACATAGATGTCATCAATCTGCTTCTCGGTATAACTGCAGATTACTTTAAAACCGGCGTTAAGAAGGTAGATTGGGGCTTTAATCATATTACTGGCAAGAATAATAATCTGGTGAAGGTTTTTTCCTTCACATAAAGCTTTCAAAAGAGTAGAAGTCCAGTATTTATAGTTGGACACAATTTTATTAATCTTATTATATAAATCGATGATATCCAAATTAGTAGAGATATAATTGATCGGTTGTTTTTGATTGAATATAGGCAGAAAATCCTTTCGGCTGCCTGCAATAAAAATAGTGGTAGGAAATTTAATCTCGGTAGTCTGAAGTAAATGCTGTACTGTATCTTCTTCACCTATAAAAATATATCCTTGTGGAAGAGAAGATTGTTCTTTCAGCAGAATGATTCCTTCAATATCACCAATATCTTCAAATCTTAGATGTTTGCTAAGTATATGTTTTTTTAGAGCATGTTGAAAAAACTGGATTCGGGGCATTGTTTTTCGATCCTTTCTTTCATATATCCCTATTATATTACAGTATTGTTAAAAAATAAACAATAAATCCAAGGTAAGAGTAGGAATGTGCAAATCATGCTAAAATAAAAATTAAATTGTGCACGGTGACTACATGTTGTTAATTTTATAACAAACTGTTGAAAAGGCTGATTTTAGTTGCTAGTATAACAACCATAAAGACAAGTCGCGCGTGATCTTGGCTAGGGAAGCATTCAAGTATAATGTTTTCATGAAAGGAATCCATAGTAAATGAATGACAGAATTATGAGTCTAAAAGAAAGATTAAGAATTAATAAATATCCTTTGTGTATTGAAAAATTTAGAATAGCTAATGAAACTTTGAAAGTAACAGAAGGCCTACCTCAAATTCTACGTCGTGCACAAATCCATGCAAATATTCTAGACAATATCACAATTTTCATAGAAAAAGATGATTTGTTGGCTGGTGAAGGTGCCAGTAAGCCATTCGGTTTGGAAATTGACTATGAATATGGCATCTGGACTCCTGACGAAGTGGAAGCTTTAAAAAGTGAAATTTACACAATAAATCCAGATGATGAAAAGGAGTTGTATGAGCTGAATGAAAAATTCAGTGGTAATAGCTTAAATAGTAATCTGGTGAAAGCAATGGGCGAAACACTAGGTGAAGATGACAGACTTTGGCCATTTATGAAATCCAGTGTAATTCTTCCGCCCTGGAAAGATAAGAAGGGTGGCTCAGGAGGTGGATTTGCCCAATCAGGAATGGGACTTGGACCTGGATTTTTCTTAGTAGTAATTGATTTCGAGAAAATATTACAAAAAGGTGCCAGATCAGTAATCAATGAATGCAAAGAAGAGCTGAACAAGCTTAGATACTTTCAAGGGGATTCCATTGATAAGAAGCATTATTGGGAAGCAGTCATTATTGTATATGAAGCATGGATCCGCTATGCAAATCGATATGCGGATTTAGCTGAAAAGATGGCATTGAAAGAGCCAAGTGACATACGTAGGAAAGAACTTCAGGAGATGGCTCGAATCTGTCGTAATGTTCCCGAATATCCAGCAAATAACTTCAGAGAAGCAATTCAGGCTTTCTGGTTTACTTTCCTGCTAGCTTGCCCCTCCCCCACAGCGGCAGCAGGTCGGTTTGACCAATATATGTATCCATATTACCGCAAGGATATCGATGAAGGTTCGATTAATGAGGAGGAAGTTCTAGAGTTAATTGAGTTACTGCGAATCAAAGAAATGAAGATGAATCGTGTATCCGGTAAAGCAAATCGCAAGAAAAATGCAGGTATGGCCAAATGGCATAACTGGACTTTGGGAGGCGTTAAAGCAGATGGAACGGATGCGGCGAATGAACTTACCAGTTTGGTTATGAAATCCGCCTTAGATACACAGGTTCCCCACTTTACCTGCACATTGCGAGTACATAAAGATACCAGCCTGGATTTGATTGTGGAAGGTTTAAAGGTCGTAAGATCGGGATTAGGTATGCCCGCTTTTGTTGGAGATGACAGTTACATTAAATTCTTTGAAAGTCATGGATGCCCAACCGAAGATGCCAGAGATTATGCAATGACGGGGTGTTTGGATGGTAATTTACCAGCCTTAACTAGAACGCAGACAGCAATTATGTTTATTGTGGCGGAAGCTTACGACATCTTTTTACACAATGGTTATTGTCCGTTTTCAAAGGAAGTTGTGGGAATTAAGACAGGTGATGTTACTGAATTTCAGACCTTTGAAGAATATCAGGAAGCTTTCTTTCGGCAAATGGATTACCTATTACAAATGGCAGCAGAACGCTGCAATGTAGAAATGATTTCCCAAAAAGAACTGTTTCCGGATCCCTTCCGTTCATCCTTAATGAATAACGGTGTTAAATGCGGAAAAGATATGCTGAATCGTACCTTTGATTTTGATAATGCAGCATGTCTTGTAGCTGTAGGAGTAATAAATGTAGCAGACTCTATGGCTGCTGTAAAGGACTTGGTATTTGATAAGAAGCAGTATACCATGTCACAGTTGATGGAAGCATTAGAGGCTGATTGGATTGGATATGAACGTATGCATAAGGATTTTCTGAATGCACCTAAATATGGAAACAATCATGACTTGCCAGATACAGTGGCTAAAAATATCTATCATCAATATGCTGAATCTGTATCAAGACTTGAACATGCATATGGTGGATATGTAATGCCAACTGCTATTTCAATAACAGCCCATCAGCCCGGTGGACTAGCAGTAGGTGCACTTCCGGATGGAAGAAAAGCAAAGACGATCTTAGCAGATGGAAGTATGTCTCCTATGCAGGGAAAAGATACAAAAGGTCCTTTAGCTGTGTTACAAAGTGCAATGAAGATTAATCAGGATGAATATCAGGCAACTTTGCTAAATATGAAATTCCATCCTTCTGCATTACAGACTGAGGAAGATTTATATAAACTGGCAACGGTTATGAAAACCTACTTTACGAATGGCGGTAAACATATTCAGTTTAACGTGATTGACCAGGAGACATTAAAAGCGGCACAAGAAGAACCTGAAAAATATAGAGATGTTGTGGTTCGTGTTGCTGGTTATAGTGCATATTTTACGGCTTTATCAAAAGAAGTTCAGGATGAAGTAATCAACCGTACAGGTTATAAACAATTATAAACACACTTACAGGAGGAATGATTATGAATACAGGTTTAATGTTAGCTATAATTTTAATTTCAGTTCTTGTATCAATCGCAATCGGCTTTAAATTTAAAATCAACACAGGTGTTGTGGCAATGGTATTTGCTTACATCATTGGCTGTTTCTTTATGGATTTAAAAATTTCTGAGATCGTTGCTATGTGGCCTACAAAGATAGCATTTATGTTAATGAGTATTACACTTTTCTATGGTTATGCCGTAGAAAACGGAACGCTGAAAATGATGGCGGATAAAATGTTGTATGTAGTTAAAGATGTTGCATGGGCAGTACCGATTGCTATTTTTGTGATTTGTACGGTTCTGGCAGGTATTGGGGCAGGTGCTCCGGCGGTAACCGCATTTATGGCTCCGATTGGTATTGCTATCGCAATTCAAACTGGAATGAATCCGTTATTAGTACTAATTGCTATATCATCCGGATCCTTATCAGGATCTAATTTTACACTCAGCCAAGGTGGTGTTATTGTACGTGGTTTGTTGGAAGCAACAGAGTATGTGGATCAATCAATGGCCATGACTACCTCTGTATTTGGACACAGTTTAATTGAGAATACGATTGTATTTTTAATAGCATATGTCGTATTAGGTGGATATAAAATTAAAAAAATTGAAATGAGCAAACCGGCTGCGGCAACTTCCATCCAGAAGAAAAATCTATATGTGATTCTTGGTGTTATGCTTCTGATCTTTATACCGGTTGTAATTAATCTAATAGCTCCGAATCCTGTTACAGTTAAAATGGCAAAATACTTTGATATCCAGATGCTTGCCATCGTTGGTGCACTTCTTTGCGCAGCATTAAGACTGGGTGACGAGAAAAAAATCATTAAGAATCAAATCCCTTGGAATACCATAGTAATGGTTGGTGGTATCTCTATGCTGATGGGTGTAGCAACTGTTGCAGGAGCGGTTGAATTTTTATCAAACTGGGTAAGCTCCAGTATTCCATCCGCCATTGTACCGGGAGTACTTGTAATAATTGCTGGTGGTATGAGTTTCTTCTCAGGAGCTGTCACAGTAGTAGTTCCAATGCTTGTACCTATGGTTCCTTCCTTATCAGCAACCACAGGATTAAGTCCAGTATTATTGGTATCTTGTATTTTAATCGGTTCATGTTGTACCGGTATTTCACCATTCTCAACCGGTGGTAGCTTATTATTATCAGGAATCAAAGATGAACAATTAAGAGATAAAGTATTCTATAAGCAATTTATTGTTACTTTATTAGTATGGGCATTAGTCATTCTCTTGGCATCTGTTGGAGTATTCAATATATTTAAATAAAGTAATAAAAATATCGATTAGGGATTAGGAGGTTAATATGAAGGATAGAGTGAAGCGACTACGAGAAGCACTTAGGGTTGATAAATTTCCAATCTGTACAGAGAAGGCACAGATAATATTAGCATCCTATCAACATAATGAAGGACGTCCGGTAATAATTAAAAGAGCTCAGGCCACTGCTGATTATCTTGATCAGAAAACCATCTTTATTGAAGAGGACGAGCTAATCATAGGTAATATTGCTTCAAAACATATGGGTATGGAGGCCGGTTCGAATGGACCGGCATGGCCGGACGATGATTTGGACGATTTATTAGCAGGTGGAGTATTATCGATTTCAGAAGAAGATAGAAAAATCCTGCGTAATATGGATGCTTACTGGACCGGCCAGGGTAGAACCCAGGATGAGCGCCAGGGAAACTATTATGATGATGAGCGCTTATGGCCTTTCATGAAAAGAGGGTTTTTATGCCCGCCATGGCAGAGGAAGGATCAAGGTCGCGGTCAGGGAGCAGCAGGTGTTGGCTGGGGTTTAGGAATGGGTCCGACCTGTTTGATTACACCTGATTATGGGAAAGTAATACATAAAGGACTGGGTGCGGTTATTGCTGAAGCAGAAGAGGAGCTTAGAAATCTTCGTTATACAAGTGCAGACAGTGTCTATAAAGCAGATTATCTGAAAGCGATATTAATCGTATTTTCTGCAATTATTCGTTTGGCCAATCGTTATAGTGAATTGGCATTTAGGATGGCTGAGGAAGAAACGGATATGAAGCGAAAAGGAGAGCTGTTAGATATCTCAGAAACTTGTAGGAGAGTACCGGAGCATCCGGCAAGAACATTCAGAGAAGGAATGCAATCATTTTTCTTCTATTGGATTATGGTTGCTTCCGGAACAACTCCGGGAGGTCGTTTTGATCAGTATATGTATCCGCTTTATAAAGCTGACTTGGAAGCGGGTAGAATAACTAAGGAAGAGACTCTGGAACTTATTGAATGTCTGAGCATTAAAATTATGCAGCTAAACTTTGTCGGTGGTGGCAAAGGTCAACGTGAGAAGTGGGCAGGTATGGCACGCTGGCATAATTTTATCATAGGTGGATGTGACCTCGATGGCAAAGAAGCAAGCAATGACTTATCGTATTTATTATTAGATGCTGCTATGGAACTTCAGACACCTCATCCAACACTGACACTTCGTGTCAGTAAGGATACACCCAAAGCTTTGATGCAAAAAGCACTTGAAGTTGTTCGAACCGGTATGGGGATGCCAGCATTTATCTCGGAAAAATCCTATATCAACTTTGTTGCCGGTGAGGGTGTGGATATCAGAGAAGCAAGAGATTTTGCGATTGCCGGTTGCTTAGATGTCCAACTTCCAGGTAAATCAAGAAATAATGCATTTGGTATGTTCATTGTTCCCATGGTTCTTGAATTAGCACTAAATAACGGGCATGATCCAGGAACCGGTATTTTGCATGGTGTTGAAACCGGAGAGTTTAAGAACTTTAAAAGCTATGATGAATTCTATCAGGCCTTTCTGATCCAGTTAAAACATATCATGGGTATGATTTCAGAAGAACATAATATACTGCTGATTGCTCAAAGAGATGCATTTCCGGATGTAGTACATAGCGCATTACTAGAGGATGGAGTTAAGATAGGAAAAGATGGCTTGAATCGCCAGATGATGTTTGAAAACGGTTCTGCAATCAACATGGTTGGAATGTGTAATACAATCAATTCATTAGCAGCGATTAAAAAGCTGATCTATGATGAGAAAGAAGTAACGGCAGAGCAATTATTAAATGCCTTGAATAGTAATTGGGAGAATAATGAAGGATTACGTAAGAAATGCATTGCAGCACCTAAGTTTGGTAATTCAGAACCCTATGTGGATTTGATTGCAAAACAGGTTTGGGCGGACTATGCAAAGACAGCTCGTACTTTTACCTCTGTATTTGGTAAACCAGTATTACCAACTGCGATTTCAATCACAGCACATGCACCGGGCGGCGCAATGACCGGAGCTACCCCTGACGGCAGAAGGGCTGGAGAAACTTTTGCAGACGGATCGGTATCTCCTTCACAAGGATCTGATTGCAATGGACCACTTGCAGTACTTCAAAGTGCTATGAATATTAATCAGGATGAATTCATGGCTACCTTACTAAACATGAAATTTCATCCAAGCGCGTTAAAATCAGAAGAAGACATTAACAAACTTGGTAGTATGATTACGACCTATCTTGAAAATGGGGGAAAACATATTCAGTTTAATGTCGTAAATAAAGAAATGTTACTTGCTGCAAGACAGGACAAAGAAAAATACAAAGACTTGATTGTTCGTGTAGCAGGTTACAGTGCTTACTTCGTTGCATTAACACCAAAGATTCAGGATGAAATAATCGCCCGTACAGAGCAAAAGCTATAGGATATCAGCTTTAACAAGATTTTTTGTATCAAGGGAAGAGGACGAGCTGAGCTATTAGCGAATAGCTGGTTATTCTTCCCTTGAGAAAGAAATAAAGGAGTATTTGGAAATGGTGAAACTACTAAAGCAGGAAGAAACAGGTATTGTTTTTAACATTCAACATTATTGCATCCATGATGGCCCTGGTATTCGTAGTAATATCTTTCTAAAAGGATGTCCGTTAAGATGCTTATGGTGTCAAAATCCGGAATCAAATATATTGCAGCCGCAGATCATGTATGATCATTCCAAATGCGCTTCATGTCTGGTTTGCATTGGTCAATGCCCTAATCAAGCAATTTCATTTGAAAATGGCAAGGTGAAAACAGATCGGGATATATGTACCGGGTGTGGTGCTTGTATCCCTAATTGCTTGGCAGAGGCTAGAACCATGATCGGTGAGTGGAAAACAGTTGATGAAGTATATGAAGAGGTAGCGAAAGATCAGCTTTTTTATGCAAGTAGTGGTGGAGGTATCACCCTGACTGGCGGTGAGCTTTTATTTCAACCTGCCTATTCAAGAAACATTTTAAAAAAATGTAAGGAAAATGGATTGCATACAGCAATAGAAACTTGTGGATATGCTAAGTGGGACGTGTTTAAAGAAATTTTAGAGTACGTTGATCTTGTGCTTTATGATTTGAAGCATATGAATTCAGAAGAACATAAAAAATGTACCGGTGTAGGGAATGAACTGATACTAGAAAACTTATCTCGAATTTCAACGCAGTTAAAGCTTCCGATCATTGTAAGAACACCAATTGTACCGGATTATAATGACTCGGATGAGAATTTTCACAGGATGGGAGCATTTCTATCAGAGAAGATACCAACTTGTACTGAAGTTAATCTATTACCCTATCACAATATGGGTGAAGGGAAAAAAGAACAGCTCGAAAAGGGGTTATCAGATTTTACCAGCCGTAGTCCATCTGTTAATGAGCAGGAACGCTTACTTAGTATATTAAGATCCTATGGTCTGAAAGCAAAATAAATGAGGTTTTATTTCCTTTCATATAATTACTAGTTTCGCAACAAAAATTTTAGGAGGGACTGTATCTATGGCAAAATTTATTACAGCAGCAGAGGCTGCATTATTAATACCGGATCATGCTACAGTAGGCGTAGCCGGAATGGGATTATCCGGATGGCCGGAAGAGGTGGCGGTAGCAATTGCTGATAGCTACAAAAATACTGGACATCCATGTGATCTTACAATGAAGCAGGGTAGTGCAATGGGTGATTGGAAAGAAAGAGGAATGACCAGACTTGGGTTGGAAGGCTTAGTAACCAAATGGTCAGCAGCTCATATTGGATCCGCATTTGCAATGAATGATTTAGTAAGAGCGAATAAGATGGCTTGCCACTGCCTTCCGCAAGGAGTTATTGTAAATCTGTGGAGAGAAATTGCAGCTCATAGACCGGGCCTTTTAACAAAAGTAGGATTAGGAACCTTCGTAGACCCTAGATTAGAAGGTGGCAAGATGAATGAAGTAACCACCGAAGATTTAGTAGAAGTAAAGGAGTTAAACGGAGAAGAATACTTATTTTACAAATCATTTCCATTACATGTCGCCTTACTTCGTGGAACTACCTCGGATGAGAACGGCAATATCACCTTTGAAAAAGAAGGACCAATTAATGAAGGTCTTGCTGTTGCTCAAGCGGCGAAAAACAGTGGTGGAATTGTAATAGTTCAAGTTGAATATTTCGCACAAAAAGGAACTTTGCATCCAAAGGATGTGAAGATTCCGGGTGCTTTAGTAGATTATGTTGTCGTAGCAACAGATCAGAATGCTTGTTGGCAGACAGAGGGAGTTTACTATGAACCTGCTTTTGCAGGTAATATAAGAAAACCGCTGGATGCATTACCTAGCATTTCATTATCTGAAAGAAAAGTAATTGCTAGAAGATGTGCAGTAGAACTAAAAAAAGGAGATATTGTTAATCTGGGTGTTGGTATTCCGTCTGATGTAGCAAGTGTTATTGCAGAGGAAGGACAGATTGACAGTATTATCTTAACAACAGAAAGCGGTGCTTTTGGAGGCGTGCCTGCAAGCCTACCTAATTTCGGAAGCTCATACAATGCAGAGTGTAACGTAGATCATGGATCCATGTTTGACTTTTATGATGGCGGCGGCGTGGATGTCGCAATCCTTGGATTAGCTCAGGCAGACGAGCAGGGGAATATTAATGTTAGTAAATTCTTTATTCCTGGATTTGGTGCAAGGTTAACGGGTCCCGGTGGATTTATTAACATCTCACAAAGTTCAAAGAAAGTGATCTTTGCAGGATCATTCGTAGCAAAATGCAAAGAAGAAATAAAGGATGGAAAACTACATATTATTCAAGAAGGAAAAGACAAGAAGTTTATAAAGGAAGTGGAACAGGTTACATTTAGTGGTAAATACGCTGCGAAAGGTAACCAGGAAATCTTATATATAACGGAGCGGTGTGTGTTCCAACTACAAAAGGGTAAGATGACAATCATCGAAATTGCACCAGGTATCGATTTGCAGAAAGATATTATCGACCAGATGGATTTCGTTCCCGAAGTTGCAGGTGACCTAAAACTCATGGACTTGGACCTGTTCCAGGAAAAATGGGGAGAATTAACTTTATAGAAGAAAGTACGGTGTATGGGTATGAACTTACTGAGTAAGACAATAGGTGATTGTTTTACAGAGCGCGTGAGTTGCACTCCTGACAAACTAGCTATTGTGTATTGGGATATGAAGTATACCTGGTCGGAATTAGATCAATTATCGGATTATCTGGCAGTTAGAATGGTATCCTTAGGAATAGAAAAAGGAGATCATGTTGGGATATGGAGTGTGAATACTCCTAATTGGATTATAACATTTCTTGCACTGACAAAGATTGGTGCCATTACAGTACCCATGAATACCTGCTACCAGGAAATTGAGTTACTTGGTATTATTCGTTATTCAGATATTAAGTATATGTACTATGGCGATGGCTACAAAAAGTTAAAATATGATTCCATGATTCAAATTATCAAAGGTGAATTGGATGGTCAGGTCAAGAGGTGGATTTCGATCGGAAGAGACATAGAAGGTAAATGGTTGTCAGATTATAGTTTTAGTCCATCAGAAAAGTCTCTGAAAGCGGTAAATGCAATCAGGAACGGAAAGCAGCGAGTAAGTCCATACGACACAGCAATTTTATTATTTACTTCAGGTTCTACCTCAACACCCAAAGGGGTATTACTTAGCCATTACAGTCTCGTAAATAATGCGATGGAAACAGTTATGCATATGGCCTGGACAAGCAATGATAAGATGTTAATTGCAGTTCCTTTATTTCACTGTTTTGGAATAACATCCGGATTATTATCCAGTATTCACTCTGGATGTATCATGCATTTAATTAAATATTTTAAAACACAAAAAGTATTAGAACACATTGAAAGATATAGTTGCACAGTATTAAATGGAGTACCATCCATGTTTTTAGCCATGATCCGAAACTCAAACTATAAGGAATACAATATCTCAAGCTTACAGTCTGGGATTATTGCGGGTTCACCGTTATCACCCCAAGAATATACATCCATATGTAATACTATTTCAAACATAAGGCTACATCAATCCTATGGCCAGACAGAGACTTCCCCCTGTGTCTCTATCATAGATGAGGATGATTCCTGTGAGAAAAAAACTTTTTCGACAGGAAAGATTATTAGTCATGTAAAGGTGCGAATTGTTGACATTAATTCAAATGGGCCAATGAGAGCTGGTAAGATTGGCGAGATACAGGTGCAAGGTTACAATGTTATGCAAGGCTATTATAAGCTTCCAGAGGAAAGCGTTCCTATAATTACGAAAGACGGCTGGTTAAGAACCGGTGATTTGGGTTATCTGGATACGGATGGATATCTTTATATAACAGGCAGATTGAAAGAAATGATTATACGTGGGGGTGAAAATATCTCTCCACAGGAAATCGAAGGTTGCGTGAAAGAATGCCCTTACATTCAAAATGTTAAAGTAGTAGGAATTCCGGCGGAAGTGTTGCAGGAAATGATAGTTGCATGTGTAATTATGGAGCAGGGGATTTTGTTGGATGAAGAGTTGATCAAGGCTCACCTAGCCTCGAAGCTTGCCTACTATAAAATACCTGCATATGTATTGAGTTTTCCTGCTTTCCCCATGAGTACCAGTGGCAAGATACAGATACCTGAGCTTAAGCAGAAGGTGATCGAACGATTGTATCAAGAACATAAAGAGGAGGATTTATTATGTTTTTCACAGAACAACATAATTTGATTAGAAAATTAGCCAGAGAATTTGCGGAAAAAGAATTAACCAATGAGATACTTGATAAGGTGGAAGAAACCGGAGTGTTTCCAAAAGAAATTATAGATAAGATGGCAAAGGCCGGATTCTTTGGTATTAAAGTTCCCAAAGAATTAGGCGGTCAAGGGGCTGACGCTCGGGCCTATATCATTGTTATGGAGGAAATCTCCAGAGTGAGTGGTGTTGCTAGTTTATATGTATCTTCACCGAACTCGTTGTCAGGAGGACCGCTCCTTTTATCAGGAAATGACGAACAGAAAGAGAAATATTTAAGACCGGTGGTTACAGGAGAAAAGATGCTTGCTTTTGCATTGACGGAGCCTGGTGCAGGATCTGATGCTGGTGGTATGACATCAACAGCAGTAGAGGATGGAGATTACTACGTACTAAATGGTCGTAAAACCTTTATTACTATGGCTCCGCTTGCTGATTTTGCAGTTGTCTATGCGAAAACGGATATCACCAAGGGAACCAGGGGGATTACCGCATTTATAATTGATATGAAACAAGAGGGTGTTTCCTGTGGTAAGCCTGAACATAAGATGGGATTGATTGGTTGTGCAACCAGTGACATCATTATGGAAAATGTACGCGTACATAAAAGTAATGTACTTGGTGAAGTTGGAAAAGGTTTCTCTAATGCTATGAAGACACTTGATACAGGTCGTATGGGTGTTGCTGCTCAGTCGATCGGTGTAGCTCAGGGTGCTTTGGACGAAGCAATTAAATTTGCCAAGGATAGAAAGCAATTCGGCAAAAGAATAAGTGAATTCCAAGCGATTAACTTCATGATTTCCGATATGGCAACGAAATTAGAAGCAGCGAAACTGTTGGTATATAAAACTGCCTATCTGATGGATACGAATCAGAGTGCCGGAATGAATGCATCTATGGCAAAATATTATGCGTCAGAAATCTGCAATGAAATATGTGGTAAAGCGGTTCAAATTCACGGTGGTTATGGTTTTACGAAAGAGTATAAAGTAGAACGTATGTATCGAGATTGTCGTGTATTTACAATCTATGAGGGAACATCTCAAATACAGCAGATGGTAATTTCAGGTCATTTACTTAAGAAATAATGAATAGTAGCTATAGGGGTGTATTGATAAAGAGGTGGCTTTCTGTAATTGGGTCAATATAATCTTTATAGTCATTAACAATAGAAAGGCATGGGCAGAAAAATGAAAATATTAGTTTGTGTAAAACAAGTACCGGATACAAATGAAGTGAAAATAGATCCAGTAAAAGGCACCCTAATCAGAGATGGTGTTCCCAGTATTTTAAACCCGGATGATGCAAATGCATTAGAAGCAGCATTAGCAATCAAAGATCAGGCTCCGGATACTGTAGTTGCGGTTATTACAATGGGGCCGCCACAGGCGACCTATATGCTACGAGAATGTATGGCAATGGGAGCTGATGAAGCATACCTGTTAAGTGATAGAGCATTTGGAGGCGCAGATACCTGTGCAACTTCCACAACAATTGCTGCCGGCATTAAGAAAGTAGAGGATGTTGATGTAATCTTTGCAGGACGTCAGGCAATTGACGGAGATACCGCTCAGGTTGGACCTCAAGTCGCAATGAGACTTGGTATTCCGGTTGTTACCTATGTTCAAAATATAGAGATCAAAGACGGTAAAGCAACAGTACATAGACAAATGGAAGACGGCTATGAAGTAATTGAGATTCAGATGCCCTGTCTGATCACGGCAGTGAAAGAATTAAATGCTCCTAGATATATGAACGTTGGAAAAATCGTGGATGCATATAAAAAAGAGATTACAACATGGAATCATGTTGACTTAGGGCTTGATCCTAAGGATTGTGGATTAAACGCATCACCGACACAGGTATTGAAATCCTTCACACCACCCGTAAAAGGAAAAGGTATGATGTTAAGTGGTTCTGTTCAGGAAATCTCTGCAAATCTTGTTGGTAAATTAAAAGAAAAACATTATATATAAGAAAGATAGGGTGATAAAATGGCTGTTCATGTAATAAACGATAAATGTAAAGGTTGTTCCATTTGCATAAAGAACTGTCCTTTTAATGCAATTACAATGGAGAACAAACTAGCTGTAATTGGCAGCGCTTGTACTGGCTGCGGAGTTTGTGTGGACAAGTGTCCATTCAAAGCAATAGAAAAAACAGAAGAGATCAGAGAAGAAAAAGATTTAAGTGCCTATAAAGGAGTCTGGGTATTTGCAGAACAACGCGAAGGAAAGATTATGCCGGTAGTCATCGAATTATTAGGTGAGGGCAAAAAACTTGCGATGGAAGTCGGATGTGAGCTTTGTGCGATTTTATGTGGACATAATATAGATGGGCTTACGGATGAATTATTCGCTTATGGTGCCGATAAAGTATATGTTGCGGATGCAAAAGAATTAGAGCATTATACTACAGATGGTTACACCAATGTTATCTTCGATGCAATTGAACAATACAAACCGGAGATTGTGCTATTAGGTGCAACCCACATCGGACGTGACCTTGGTCCTTGTCTAGCTGTAAAAGCAAATACCGGCCTAACAGCAGACTGTACAAAGCTGGAAATTGATCCGGCGGATAAAAAGATTATGCAGACACGCCCAGCCTTTGGTGGAAACTTAATGGCAACCATCATTTGCCCAAATCATCGACCTCAAATGTCGACAGTAAGACCAGGTGTCATGGAAAAAGCCAGCTATGCACCGGGTAAGAAGGGTGAAGTGATAACGCTGAACCATACATTCCAGGAGGGCGATATCAGAACAAAAGTAATTGATATTGTGAAGACCGTCAAGGAAATGATTGCTTTGACCGATGCAGAAGTTATTGTAGCAGGAGGTATGGGGCTCGGTAAATCCGATGGTTTTGCTTTACTTAAAAAACTTGCAGATAAGTTTGGCGGTAGTGTTGCAGCGTCCAGAGCAGCCGTAGATGCAGGTTGGATTGATCATGCATATCAGGTCGGACAGACCGGAACAACAGTGAAACCAAAGATTTATATCGCTTGCGGTATCTCCGGTGCGATTCAGCACGTAGCAGGAATGCAGAACTCAGAGCAAATTATAGCGATTAACACGAGTGAAACTGCACCAATCTTTGAAGTTGCTGATTATGGCATTGTAGGAGATCTTTATAAAGTAATTCCCGCACTTATGGAAGAATTGGATCAATAGTATAGAAGTGAGCTCTAGAAATAGGCAAGCAAGCAAAACCCCCGTTACGCCTTTGTAACGGGGGTTTCACTAAAAAGGGGAGGATAAGTATTTAACTTCTCTTTGGTGATCATAATTGGAGGGGGAGTCCAATCATGAAAGAGCATACGCATTTACATCCTTACTTCGGAACTTTTGTTCCACATTAGGATATTACTATTATGATACACTTTTACAATATTTATACATTAAAGAAAAAATATTTCATAATGGAAATTCAAACGAATCCATGTTATAATCGTACCGAAGGTGAACTTGCAGATAGCAAGGACACTACCTATAGTCTTACCAAAATAAGACTTGGTATAACACGGCAATTCAAATCGTAAGATTGCAGGTGTAAATCAAAGGTACGAGGAAGGATGAAAACCATGAGTTTATTACAAGAATGGAGAGACCATGCATATTCAAAGGAAATGAATGGTCGTGAAGGCCAGTTATTCTGGGCTACTTATTTTAATAAGGAAAAAGACATCTATAAGGTTCTATTAGCAAATACAGACAAAGTATATGAAGGAAGCGTTGCTTCTCTTGCACAGGAATTTGGTATTGAGTTAAGCACAATGGTTGGTTTCCTGGATGGAATCAACGATAGTTTAATAACACCTAATCCGATCGAGGAGATGGATCAGGATACCAATGTCAGCTTAGCCTTCGATCAGGAAAAATTATATTATAACATGGTTGGTGCAGATGCAGACTGGTTATATAATTTGGAAGAGTGGGACACCCTGTTAACGCCAGAGCGTAGAAAAGAATTATATCGTGAATCCAGAAATTCTGGAACGGTCGTTAAAGAGAAGAAAGTTGGAAGGAACGACCCTTGCACTTGCGGTTCCGGCAAGAAGTACAAGCATTGCTGCGGAAAAGCATAATTTTTGATTATCTAAAACTTATTTTATAAAAATTTAAAAAGCTCCACCGAATAAACAGAACTTTATAAATCCTGTTTATTCGGTGGAGCTTTTAATAAGAAGAAAATTAATTTACAAGAACATTAAAATTACAAGCTATTTCATGAAAGGTTTTATCACAGTCACGGAGCAATGTTAAAGTAGGTCTACGTAAAAGCCCAGTCTTACTGTGAATGAACTTGTTTATATAACAAGTATTTAGCGTATTCTTTAATTTCATGAACATGTTTATCTGATAATTGCTTGTATAAATCAAAAAATTCTACAATCTCCTTATCCAGTACTTCGCCTCCAACAGGAAGGTAAGAATCTGTCACGCCCAGCAGGTAATCACACGATACGTCAAAATATTTTGATAAAGCAATCAGCTTATCAAACGAGGGCTCATTTCGTTCGGATTCATAATTTGATATCGCTGTTGACTTAAGACCAAGTATTTCTGCTAACTCACTTTGTGTTAGTTTATTTTTTTGCCGCAAATGCTTTAATCGAACATTAAATTTCATATAAATGCCCACCCCTATAAATAAACTTTATGATTCGTGAATATCTTTACTAAAAATATTATATATTGAGAAAATTAGTAATGTCAATGAGTAAAAAATAGTTTCATGTTGAAATATGTAAATAGCATTTGACAAAAGATGAAATTAAAAATAAGATGTAATTAAGATGAATGGCCTATAGTAACAGTCAGTTAGTTTTATAGAAAGTTATGTGGAACGAAGGATTTTACCTATCTTTCTGATACATAAATGGTCATGAGGGGCGAGATGATTAGAATTAGCAGGTATCTTCAAAAGTTAGATTTAATTATGAATCAAACCAAGGAAATTATTATTTTTTTTAATGACAAAGGACAAGTTACGGATTGTAATAAGCAGGCATTAAAAGAATTAGGTTATAATAATGATATTATTAGCCTTCCAATTTGTGAAATATTCAAAAAGGCGTTTTATTATGAAGATAAGAAGCTTAAATTAGATTCAAAATATAAAATTCGTCCAGAAGAAACGATTGTATATCGAAAAAATCAAACCTGTTTCCCGGTTGAACTGAAGGTTGTGATTGTGGGAAAAGGCAGTATGTATTTGGGACTCTGTATTGCAGTTAATATTTCTGATAAAAAGGAAGCAGAACGTGAGATTCTTCATCTGGAGGAAGATATCATTAATCAGGGACAAATGCTTACAGATCTATTCGCAAACGTCACACATGAGCTTAGAACTCCGATTAATGGTATCATGGGATTTAGCAATAATCTGTTAGAAACTCAGTTGAACCCGGAGCAGCTGGAGGATATTAAGATTATAAAGAAGTGCTGTGATAATATGAATGCAATTATTGGCGATATCTTAGATTTTTCAAAGATTGCGAATAATAAACTGTCACTAGAGCATCGGAGTTTTAATTTCAGAGAATTCATACATCATATCATTGAAGTGAATTCGGTACAGTTAAATGACAAAGGGTTGAAGGCGATAGTTGATATCTCAGATGATATTCCTGAAATCGTCGTTGGTGATGAGTTACGGTTATCCCAGATTATTAATAACCTTTTATCAAATGCGATTAAGTTCACTTCGGTGGGGCATGTGGGACTTAAGGTAACCATGATTAGTCAAATCAGGCAAGAGATAGAGTTGTTTTTTATGGTTATTGATACGGGAATCGGTATTAGTGTGGAAGAAAAGGATAAGCTTTTTAAAAGTTTTTCTCAAGTGGACAGTTCAATTTCCAGGAGATTTGGCGGAACTGGATTAGGTTTATCCATTAGTAAACGTCTTGTGGAGGCCATGAATGGTACAATCCAAGTGGAAAGCGAGAAGAATAAGGGGAGTATATTCTCATTTTCGGCGCATCTAGGGATACCCTCAGACAAGGAAGGTAGATCAGTAGAGAAAGAAATGAAGCGGGAAGGAATGCTTGTAAATGGTTGCATGAAAGAACTGAGCACCTATGAGAAGTCCAAGCAATCCGAACTTGATTATATTCGAACAAGATTGAAAGTAAGCCATCCTGTGGAGAACAAGGGAACCATAATTAAAGAACCAATACAACAAATATTAAAAGAAGTGTCAGAGGTCATTGAAAAGCTGTTTATCTGTATTGCCATAGAAAACTGGGAATTGGCAGAAGAAATGGTTTTTCATATAAAACAAAGAATACCCCAAGAGCATGCGGCTTTGTCAAAAGAAGTGTTCCGGCTTTTGCTAGTCGTAAGAAAAGAGGATTGTGAGCAGTCTATGGCATTATTGCAAAAGCTGAAGGAATGTGTTCAAAAGGAGGCATAAATGTGTTGAAACCATCTTTTTCGCAGGCAAATATACTGATTGTTGACGATGTTAACTTTAACCTGGTTATGCTTACAAATACAATACATAATGCTGGCTATATTGCAAGACCTGTATCAAGCGCCAGACAAGCAGTGAATGCAATTGAGACATTGGTGCCTGATCTTATTGTAATGGATATTTCCATGCCGGAGATTGATGGCTATGTATTTTGCTCCATGCTTAAGAAAAGTGCAGTGACGAGAGACATCCCGGTTATATTTGTGTCAGCCTTGGATACACCACAGGATAGAATAAAGGGGTTAAAAGTAGGGGCGGTTGATTTTATAACCAAGCCCTATCATCCAGAAGAGCTTATCTTGCGAATTGACCATCACCTGAAGATGTATAAAGTTCAACAGGAGCTGGAGCTTTACAATAAGAAATTGAACAAGATTATTAATGAGCAGATCCGCAAATTATTCGATGAACAGAAAAATATTATGAATGCATTAATCAAACTGACCTCAAGAGGGCATGACGTCATCTCCAAGACCATGAGTTTGGTCGGAAAAAACAGTCGTATCCTGGCCTTAAGCCTTCAAATGTCTCCTAAATATAGAGATCAGATTACAAATAGTTTTATCGAAGCGATCGAATTGGCTGCTCCCTTGTACATTATCGGAAAAGCGATGACCTATCATGAAGATATTGGACATAGTCACGATCAAGTCCCTACAAAAGAAGCGGAAAATGAGATTAAAAAGTATGTGAAATTTGGCACGGAGCTATTAGAAGATATATATAAGCTGAATGAAAGTAATGAATTTCTAAGGATGTCCTTAGAGATAGCAAAGCATCATCATGAGCATTGGGATGGCACCGGCTATCCCCTTGGATTATCAAGAACCAACATTCCGCTTAGTGCAAGAATTGTTTCAGTGGTTCACACCTATACAACTTTAAACTGCGTTGATATAAGGCCGGCCAGCAGTCCAAAAGAAGAACGATTAAAAATGATTCTTCAAGGCTCTGGAACCTTATATGATCCAGATATTGTTGAGGTCTTTCTTAAAATACATAACCAGCTGCTAATATAACCTGTCTTGAATTTATGAATATATTTTGAACAAGGATAATATACTTTTATATAAGTTAGTTTAAGCAAGCTGGAGGTGCGAAAGTGGATAGAGTAGTTCATCAAAATACAAAGCTTGTAGTTATGATAAAAGCGATATTAATCTCTTATGTAATCACAGCGTTAATCTTAGTTCTTCTTTCTTTTCTTATGTTGAAAATGGATTTGCCCAGCATAGTAATTAGTGCAGGCATCTATTTGACGTATATTATCTCTATTTTTGTTGGAGGTTTTTTTACAGGAAGGAAGCTGGAGCAGAAGAAATTTATATGGGGACTTGTCCTGGGTATTTGTTATTTCGTAATCTTAATATTAGTTTCTTTGGCAATGAATAGTATATCGCAATTACCGCTAGGCAGCTATCTGACTGTATTTCTTGTATGCAGTATGAGTGGTATGCTAGGAGGTATGATAAGTTAGAATTCAATGAAAGGGCTGCTGAGTAGCGATCAGCAGCCCTCTCTTTAGCTTTAGAGCAAAAAAGATTGTATTTTATTATTGAATTGATTATACTATAGGAAGAAAATACAACTTCTGATAACATATACTATTAGTAAGAAAATGTAGTAAAAACATATTCTCATAACATGTAAGATATATAAATTCAATGAAAGTGGAAGGGAAACAAATGAAGGGAATTATTTTAGCAGGTGGACTTGGCACAAGATTATATCCGATAACCTTGGCGATTTCTAAGCAGATTTTACCGGTTTATGATAAACCTATGATATATTATCCAATGTCTGTTCTTATGCTGGCAGGAATAAAAGAAATTTTAATAATATCCACTCCTCGTGATATTGTTGTTTTTCAGGAACTGTTCGGAGATGGCAGTAAACTTGGCTTGAAAGTGGAATATAAAATTCAAAGTGCACCGAAGGGACTGGCAGAAGCATTTATTATCGGAGAGGAATTTATTGGCAATGATCGTGTTGCACTTGTCCTAGGCGATAATATTTTTTATGGCAGAGGCTTTAGTGGAATGCTTGAAACCGCTGCAGGTAGAGAGCAGGGAGCAACGATCTTTGGTTATTATGTTAAGGATCCTACCTCCTACGGGGTAGTAAGCTTTGACCAGGATGGGACGGTAACCTCCATCGAAGAGAAACCTGTGGCTCCAAAATCAAATTATGCTGTGCCAGGATTATATTTCTATGATAATGAAGTAATTGAAATAGCTAAGAATATTGAGCCGTCAGCACGTGGTGAGTTGGAGATTACTGAAGTTAATAATCAATACTTAAAAAAGGGCACACTAAAGGTAGAACTTATGGGAAGGGGTATGGCTTGGCTGGATACCGGTAATCATGATTCTCTTTTAGATGCTTCAAATTATGTGGCGTCCATTCAGAAAAGACAGGGTCTGTATATCTCCTGTCTTGAAGAGATTGCATATAAACAGGGATTTATTGATAAGCAACAACTATTAAGACTTGCTGATTCCATGAAAACAACAGATTATGGAAAGTACTTATATGAAATAGCAAACGGGCTATAGAAAAATCCGCTCATATTTTGATCAGGAGGGAATGCAGATGGGTAATTTCACGTTTTGTCAATGTGAAATTGATGGATTATATATTATTGAAACAAGGGTGTACGGTGATGAGCGTGGTTATTTTATGGAAACCTATCACCAGGAGGAGTTCGAAAAAGCTGGAATCATGGCTAAATTCGTTCAGGATAACCAAAGTTTATCTCGAAAAGGAGTATTGCGCGGCCTTCATTATCAAAAAACACATCCTCAGGGAAAATTGGTTCGGGTACTTCAGGGAACCGTCTATGATGTTGCAATGGATTTGAGAAAGAATTCTCCAACCTTTGGCAAAAGCTTTGGACTGATTCTTTCTGAGGAAAACGGTAAAATGTTTTATGTTCCGGAAGGCTTTGCCCATGGATTTTTGGTATTATCCGATATGGCCGTATTTTCTTATAAATGCACTGATTTCTATCATCCTGAGGATGAGGGTGGGATTCTTTGGAATGACCCCGAGCTTGGAATAGAATGGCCTTTGGAGGACAATATAACACCATTGGTATCAGAAAAAGATGCCATACTTCCAACCTTGAAGGAGAGCGGTTTTTTCTTTTAAAGAAGGGTTATTAATAGCAGTCTTTCCTTGGGGAATAATGAGTAATTGATTGGAGAATTCTATGCAGAAAGTGATGATCACAGGTGCGTCAGGTCAGCTGGGTTTGGCGTTATACCGTTTATTACAGGACGATTCAGTTTATGAATTGCTACGAACGAATTCCTTTGTAAGTGAGGATAACCAGGTACAGGCGCTGGATATCACAGAGGAACTAGCCGTTAAGGAATATATTCAGGTGTATAAACCTGACATTATTATTAATTGTGCAGCCATGACAGCAGTAGATTTGTGTGAGACAGAAGAAGAAACAGCTTACCGTGTCAATGCACTGGGACCAAAATATCTTGCAATGGAAGCGGAGAAGATTGGAGCAAAGCTGGTTCATGTTTCAACAGATTACGTGTATGACGGGCTTGGAAATGAACCTTATACCGAAGAGGCGTTAACAAACCCTTTAAGCGTCTATGGTAAGACAAAACTGGCAGGGGATGAGTTCGTTCAGACAATTTGTAAGAAATACTTTATATTAAGAACGGCTTGGGTATATGGAGAAGGTAAAAACTTTGTTAAAACGATGCTCCGTCTGGCAGAAAATAATAATAAAATCAGAGTGGTTGCGGATCAGTATGGTACACCTACCAGTGCTTTGGAGCTAGCTCGTGTGATTGTCTTTTTAATGAATACGCAAAGCTATGGTATCTATCATGCTACAGCGGAAGGAAGTGCAAGTTGGTATGAATTTGCAAAGACAATATTTGAAGAGACCGGAAAAACAGTTGATTTAGAGGCTATTTCGACTTCAGAATATAAGGTTGCAGCAAAACGTCCAATGTATTCGGTATTAGATAATAAGGCGCTGCGGGAACGACATGGTTATGTTATGAAGGATTGGAGACTGGCATTCAAAGAGTATGTGAAAGAGCTAGAAGTGTAACCGCAGTTTAGATGATGTATAATACAATGCGCAAAATTTAAAGGTAATTACTAAAATAGAACAAAGCAGACACAAGCTTTTTATTGTAGTTAGAATTATTTCAATTGCAAATATTGGAGGTATCGATGAAAACATATTTAGTTACAGGCGGAGCAGGTTTTATTGGTTCCAATTACATTTTATATCTGTTGGAGAAATACAAAGATGAAGTAAGAGTAATTAATCTGGATGCTCTTACATACGCAGGCAATCTTGAAAATCTGAAAGAGGTAGAGCGTCAGGAAAATTATATATTCCTAAAAGTGGATATATGTGACAAGGAAGCTTTAATAAAAGTATTTGAGACCTATGATATCGATAGGGTAATTCACTTTGCAGCGGAAAGTCATGTGGATCGCAGTATCCGTAATCCTGAAGTATTTGTAAATACGAATGTTCTTGGTACACTAAACCTGATCAATGCAGCTAAGATGGCTTGGGAGACTGAGGGAGGATTTAAAATAGGCAAGAAATATGTACAGGTCTCTACAGACGAGGTATATGGCTCCTTAGAGGATGAGGAAGGTTATTTCTATGAAACAACACCGTTAGATCCTCATAGTCCTTATTCTGCAAGCAAGGCTTCTGCAGATTTCATAGTAAAATCATATATTGATACCTTCCATTTTCCTGCCAATATTACAAGATGCAGCAATAACTATGGACCTTATCAGTTCCCTGAAAAATTAATTCCATTAATGATTAATAATGCGCTAAGCGGTAAGAAGCTTCCGGTATACGGTACCGGAAAGAATGTTAGAGATTGGCTTTATGTAGAAGATCATGCTAAGGCAATTGATATGGTTGCTGAAAATGGCAAAGTTGGTGAGGTTTATAACGTGGGTGGACACAATGAAAAGAGAAATATCGAGATTGTTCAAACAATTATTGACACCTTACTTGAAATACTTCCAGCAGATGACCCAAGAAGAGCTAATGTCAGTCAGGATTTAATCACATATGTGGAAGATAGAAAAGGGCATGATTTTAGATATGCAATTGCTCCGGATAAAATAAAAGAAGAACTTGGGTGGGAGCCAGAGACACCTTTTAGTAAAGGAATAAAATTAACGATCGAATGGTATATAAAGAATATGGACTGGATGGAACACATTACAAAAGGTGAATATCAGAAATATTACAGTGAGATGTATCAGGTTTAATTTGAATCGTTTATTTTGAATAAAGAGAGGACACTGTATTTGATATTAGATCATATGGTGGAGAAAGGTTTGGTAGTAGAATGAGATATGAAGAATTAACAATAGAAGGCCGTAATGCTGTTATGGAGGCATTTCGTGCAGGGAAAACAATTGACAGGCTGTTTGTACTTGATGGCTGTCAGGATGGACCGGTGAAATCCATAGTCCGGGAAGCAAAGAAGACGGATTGTATCGTCACCTATGTTAAGAAAGAGAGACTGGATCAGATATCTGAGACCGGGAAGCACCAGGGTGTAATTGCATATGCTGCCGCTTATGAATATGCTGAGGTGGAAGATATTCTTAAAGCCGCCGAAGAAAAAGGAGAACCTCCATTTATAGTTCTATTAGACAGCATTGAAGATCCGCACAACCTAGGAGCTATTATTCGGACTGCACACCAGGCAGGAGCACATGGTGTTATTATACCGAAGCGTAGAGCAGTTGGTCTTACCGCAACCGTAGCAAAGGTATCCGCAGGTGCATTAAACTACCTGCCGGTAGCTAAGGTTACAAATCTTACAGTGACCATTGAAGAACTAAAGGAAAAAGGCCTTTGGTTTGTTTGTGCTGATATGAGCGGTGAGTTAATGTACCGAGTAAATCTCAAGGGGCCAATCGGACTTGTCATTGGAAGTGAGGGTGAGGGAGTCGGAAGACTGGTAAAGGAAAAGTGTGATTTCACAGCGAAAATTCCGATGTTTGGCCAGGTGGATTCCTTAAATGCCTCTGTTGCAATGGGAATTATGGCGTATGAAATTGTACGCCAGAGATTAAGTTAATTCGTTATTGGACAAGATAGGGTTTCTAATGGAAGTTTGCCAGATAGGAACATAGGTTATTTTATTAGGATGAAACTAGGCATAATAAATTTAAGTAGTAGGGTGGAGGATGGAATGAAATCCGTAGTCAAATATGATGCTATATCAGATGAAGAGATTGTAAACAGGATTCATCAGGGAGAGCAGCCTGCTATCGACTATCTGATGGAGAAATATAAATATCTGGTAAGAAGTAAAGCAAAAGCTTTATTTCTTATCGGTGGGGATAAGGATGATCTAATCCAGGAAGGAATGATTGGCTTATATAAGGCTATTCGTGATTATCAGCCGAATAAAGACAATTCCTTCTTTAATTTTGCAGACCTATGCGTCTCCAGACAGATCTATAGCGCAATCAAAGCCTCCAACCGTAAAAAGAACATTCCGTTGAATAATTATATCTCCATCTATACCCCTGCCTACAGTGAAAATAGCGACTCAGACGAAAAGGAAGAATTGGTTGACATAATTTTTCAAAAAAATATGTCAAATCCAGAAGAATTAGTTATTGACAAAGAGAATACTAGTATGATAGAATATGAACTTGTAAGGCGTCTGAGTGAGCTAGAGAAGCAAGTCCTTAACTTGTATATGCAGGACTTAAAATATGTCCAGATTGCAGAGGTATTGAACAAAGAACCAAAGACAATCGATAATGCATTGACCAGAATTAAGACGAAGCTCAACCAGGTACTCAAAGTGATATAGCAATCACTTTTGCAGTGACAAAACCTTACGGTGTAATAGGTATCACTGATTCGAATTACACATACATGTATGTAGAACACATACTTGCTGTTGTAGCTCAGATGGTAGAGCACTTCATTGGTAATGAAGAGGTCGGCGGTTCAAGTCCGCTCAACAGCTTGATAATCAAAATGAATGGTTAAGTTAGCAATATCGAGGTGTGGCTCAGCTTGGCTAGAGCGCTACGTTAGGGACGTAGAGGCCGCAGGTTCAAATCCTGTCACCTCGACTTTTTTAATTTTAGGGGTAAGTTTATTTCTTGAAGGAAGGACACCCTTGATTCACTCGATGAAAAAGAAACATAATATTGTTTATAAATACACGGTTGATTCTTTCAAGCGTGTTTTTTTATTGTTAGGCAATCTTTGAAAACCACACACTGATGGTGCTTGATTGATTGAGTTTAACTGTTCAATACCTTTTAGTAGATAGTAGGAAGGTAAAATTCGGTTGCAGCAGTTTCATATCTTTGATAAACTTTATAAATCAAGAAATTTATAGTAAGATACTGGGAAGATGATTTAGCTTTGTTGGTTAATGGTTCATTAATACATAAATATCGAAAGGGCATGGGTATAAGAGATGAAAACAATTGGAATGATTGGTGGAATGAGCTGGGAGAGTACAGTAACCTATTATAAACTGATCAACGAAGCTGTGAAGGAAACTCTGGGAGGCTTTCATTCGGCAAAATGTATCTTATACAGCGTGGATTTTCATGAAATTGAGCAAGGGCAGGCTAAGGGAGAATGGGAAAAGTGCGGTGACATTCTGGCTGAAGCAGCAGGTAATCTACAAAAAGCAGGGGCAGACTTCATTATAATCTGTACGAATACAATGCATAAGGTAGTAGACCAGATTCAAAATAGAATAACCATACCAATACTACATATCGCGGAGGCAACCGCGGATGAGTTATTTATTAACAATATAAGCCAGGTGGCGCTGCTGGGAACCAAATATACCATGCAGCAGGATTTTTATAAGTCAAAATTATTAGAGCGTGGCCTTCAAGTTCTCGTACCAGAGGCAGAGGATATGGAGTTCATCAATTCTGTTATTTATAAGGAGCTCTGTATGGGAATTATATCTGAAGAATCAAAAGCGGAGTTTATCAGAATCATTCAGTATTTAGCCGATAGAGGAGCAGAAGGCATTATTCTTGGATGCACCGAGATTGGACTGTTAATAAAGCAGGAAGATACAAAGATTCCTTTATTCGATACAGCTTATATCCATGCAATTAGAGCATCTAGGCTCGCTATGGAACATAACTAATAATCGTGTTTTATAATTTTGCAACGAAACAGGTGAGGTTAGCCAGAAAGGATTCAAGGTGATTCTATGATTCTGTCGGTTTCCAGGCGAACAGATATTCCAAGCTATTACTCCGAATGGTTCATGAACCGTCTAAAGGAAGGGTATGTTTTAACTAGAAATCCAATGAACTATCATCAGATCCGCAACATTGAGTTAAATCCGAACAATATTGATTGCATTGTATTTTGGACGAAGGATCCTTTGAATTTAATGAAGTATTTGCCACAGATAGAAAGTATGGGATATAAATATTATTTTCAATATACCCTGACCCCATATGGGAAGGAGATAGAAAAGCATATCAGGGAGAAGAAGGAGCTGGTGAAAACCTTTCAAGAGCTCTCGAAAAGGATAGGGCGAGAACGGATGATATGGCGTTATGACCCCATCATAATAAACAGGGACCTTACGATCCAATACCATATAGAAAATTTTAGGCAACTATGCCGTGACTTAGAGGGCTGGGTCAAGGTTTGCGAAATTAGTTTCTGCGATACCTATAAAAAGCTCAGTAAGGAAGTAAAGGAACGGGTGGTCTTGCCAATTTCGCAGCTTCAGATGCAGGAGTTAACAAGAGAACTTGTAGAGATCGGTAACCAATATGGGATAGAACTTAAAGCCTGCTGTGAGGAGAACCTAATTGAGACGGGTATTCGATCCGCTGCTTGCATTGACAAAGAGCTTATCCAGAGTATATGCGGACATTTAATTCAAGAGAAGCCTGATCGGAATCAAAGATTAGGCTGCAGTTGTATTCAAAGTGTTGATATTGGAGTTTATAATACCTGCAAGCATGGCTGTGTCTATTGCTATGCTAACCATAGTGATAAGTCCATATTGCAGAATTATCATAGGCATAATCCGAATTCTCCCTTGTTATTAGGTGAATAGTAACTATCATACTAAGCCTGAATTTTAATGGAGTACATTGATGCAATTTTAATGTGAAAAAATCGTTGACAAAGGTGCTGGTGCTAGAGTATACTATCGACATTAAGAAAGACGAAAAATAATCGGAATTTGCGAAAGGAAATTATTATGAGAACATCATTCAAAGCAATGTGTTTTAATATGTGCGGTATGTGCAGCATGCCAAAGTCCCATATTTACATGATAAGTGAATGTGATGTTTTCATGATGCACAAGGAGAGTTAATTTGCTCCGAATGAATGATGATATATATGCAGGAAGCTTATCGAGGCTGTCCTGCTTTTTTTGCGAATTAGCAGATAATTGACATGGTAGAGCAGCGGAAATAATAGCAGACATATTAGGAACCGTTAAGACAGAAGTTACGAAAAGTAAATGGAATAAGGTTTGGAATCTACGTGGAGGTGGGTCATGAAAAATGAATATCCGATTGTTCAGCTTGTGGGATTGGGCAAGGTATTTCAAAGCAAAAACAATGTAGTAAAAGCACTAGATGATATTAATTTAACCATTCATCAAGGTGAAATCTTTGGTATTATCGGACTTAGTGGTGCAGGTAAGAGTACTTTGGTTCGTTGTATTAATTTCCTGGAGAAGCCAACATCAGGCTCAGTAATATTTGATGGGGCTGATTTAGGGTCTCTTTCTGAAAGAGATTTATTAAAAGCAAGACAATCCATGGGTATGATCTTTCAGCAATTCAATCTGCTGATGCAAAGGAATGCACTCCAAAATATCTGTTTCCCTTTGGAGATCGCAGGAGTGCCCAAGAAAGAGGCCAAAAAGCGTGCACTGGAACTTCTGGAGATCGTTGGGCTGGCTGATAAAGCCAAATCCTATCCATCGCAGTTATCCGGTGGACAGAAGCAACGTGTTGCAATTGCCAGAGCCTTAGCCACCAACCCTAAGGTGTTACTTTGCGATGAGGCCACCAGTGCTCTGGATCCCACCACAACCCGTTCTATACTTAGTCTGTTAAAGGAAATTAACCAAAGGCTTGGAATCACCGTGATAGTTATTACACATGAGATGAGTGTTATCGAAGAAATCTGCCACCGTGTGGCTATTATCGATCAAAGCCATATAGCGGAATTGGGAGACGTAGAGGAAGTATTTGTTCGACCGAAATCTAAGATTGCAAAGCAGCTTGTATTTTCAGGGGAGACACACATTGATACCTTTGAAGGGGAGCATAAGTGCCGTATTATCTTTGATGGAAGAACTTCCTTTGAACCGGTTATTGCAAATATGGTTTTGGAGTGTAAAACTCCGGTTAATATTTTGTTTGCTGATACCAAGGATATTGATGGCCGGGCGTTTGGACAGATGGTAATTCAGCTGCCAAATGATGAAACAGGAAGAAAGCGTATTATGAACTATCTTAACGTCAATGAGATACCATATGAGGAGGTGAAGGGCGATGTTCAGTGAAGCAGTTGTTAAAATGTTAGGTATGGGAATTCTGGAATCGTTATATATGACTTTAGTTTCCTCATTGATTGCTTATGCAATTGGATTACCACTAGGTGTACTGCTGGTTGTAACAGATAAGGACGGGATTGCACCCTTTGTACCGCTAAATAAGGTGTTAGGTGTTATCGTTAATTTCGTCAGATCAATTCCTTTTATTATCTTATTGATTACGGTTATGCCATTTACCAGATTCATTCTTGGCACGACCTTAGGGCCATCCGCAGTGATACCGCCCCTTATTATTGGTTCCGCACCCTACATCGCAAGATTGGTGGAATCCTCATTAAAAGAGGTGGATAAGGGTGTAATAGAAGCTGCCCAAAGTATGGGTGCAACGCCAATGAATATCATTTTAAAGGTGTTAATACCCGAGGCAATGCCGTCTCTGATTATTGGTGCAGCAATTGCTGTAACAACCATCTTAAGCTATTCTGCGATGGCTGGCTTTGTTGGTGGCGGTGGTTTAGGTGATATCGCAATCCGATATGGTTATTACAGATACCAAACAGGAATTATGATTATCACAGTTATTATATTGGTTTTAATTGTACAATTAATTCAGGAGTTCGGAGAGAACTGGATGAAACGTACAGATAAACGTTTATAAAAATACCACATCTTGTGGAAAAGGAGGATATTATGAAGAAGATTATTGCTGTATTATTAGTGTTGGCATTAGTTGGAGCAACTCTTACTGGTTGCGGAACGAAGGACAAGGGTGATAAGAAAATTGTTGTAGGGGCAAGTACCACACCGCATGCAGTTATTTTGGAGCAAGCAAGACCAATACTGGAAGCAGAGGGCTATGAGCTTGAAATCGTTGAATATCAGGACTATGTACAACCAAACCTGGCACTTGACAGTGAGGATTTGGATGCAAATTATTTTCAGCATCAGCCATATCTGGATCAGTTTAATGAAGAAAACGGTACTGATTTAGTATCTGCAGGTATTATCCATTATGAACCCTACGGAGTCTATCCTGGTAAAAGTGCTTCCTTTGATGCTTTAACGGATGGAGCACAGATTGCAGTTCCCAATGATGCTTCTAATGAAGCAAGAGCTCTATTGTTACTGGAGGCAAACGGTCTGATTAAGTTAAAGGAAGATGCTGGCTTAAGTGCAACCAAAAATGATATTGTAGAAAATCCAAAAAATATAGAAATTATTGAAATTGAAGCTGCTCAGCTGGCTCGTTCTTTAGAGGATGTAGACATGGCAGTTATCAACGGAAATTATGCAATTGAGGCTGGATTAAATGTAGCGAAGGATGCCATTGCTTTTGAAGATAAGGATTCGATAGCGGCTGAAACTTACGGTAATATTATTGCAGTTAAGGCAGGCAACGAGAACAGAGAAGATATCAAAGCGTTGATTGCGGCTCTCCAAAGTGATACCGTTAAAAAATATATCGAAGACACCTATCAAGGTGCTGTTGTACCAAAATTCTAGTGATTAGGTTTCTATCAGTAAATCGCATATAACCGAAATGCAATGTAATATGGGCAGGTTCCTTTTTAGGTAAACCTGCCCTTTTTATCATAAAATAGGCAAATCTGACTCCGTTTTCCTAGGGCTGTATGCAAGTGTAATATTGCATGAGATGTCGAATAGTGTTACTATAAAGTAGGGGTAACTATAAGCTGGTTTTACGGGGGTCAACACTATGAAGAAGCATTTATTTTACAAACGTAGTTTCATATTACCGCTGATTCCAGTTTCAGTAGCATTAATTTTAGCGGCAAGAAGTAGTAGTTATTTCGCTGAAGAAATTTATGCCAAGCATATCTACAAATGGATTTCGCAGCCGATATCAACGTTATTTGGACTGGTTCCCTTTTCTATAGCAGAGATAATAATTGTTATGCTTCCTTTTCTTTGTTTTGGTGCTATCCTATCCTTTGCTGTAAAAATGCTTCGACATAAGGAAGATAGAAAGCAAACATTTATAAAAGGCATTTTAAATGTAATGTGTCTTATAAGTATTGTGTTGTTTTTATATACGATACTAGCGGGAATTAACTATTACCGCGCGACCTTTAGTACCTATTCAGGCTTGGAGATTAAGGAGTCTACGGAAGATGAATTATATGCATTGACAAAGAGCCTTGCATTACAAGCAAATGAGCTTCGAGATAAAACCACCACAAGAGATGAAGCGGGAGTGTTTCAACTATCCTTAAGTAGTTATGAAACAGCAAAATTAGCAGATGATGCCTTCACCAGTTTATCAAAAGATTTTCCGATTCTGGAAGGAGCCTATGCAGCACCTAAGCCGATTCTTTTGTCAAAATTAATGTCTTATACAGAGATTACAGGGATTTTCTTCCCCTTTACAACAGAAGCCAATGTGAATATGGATATTCCGGATTATAATATTCCGGTTACCATGCTCCATGAGCTAGCCCACCTTCGGGGTTTTATGAGAGAGGATGAAGCAAACTTTATCGCTTATCTTGCAGGTATGAAATCAGATCATGCAGACTTAAATTACAGCAGTACCATGCTAGCCTTAGTAATCGCGGGTAATGCTTTGTATGAACAGAACCCGGATTTATATTTTACAATTAGAGCTATTTATTCGGAAGGTGTGATTAAGGATATTAGAGCGAATTCTGCATATTGGCAGCAGTATGATGATACAGCTGTCAGTACCATTTCAAATAACATTAATGATACCTACTTAAAAGCAAATGCCCAGGAAGATGGTGTGAAAAGCTATGGACGCATGTTAGATCTTCTCTTGGCAAAATATAGGCAGGAGCATTTACAGAATTAAGAGATCAAACAACTGATATAAAGGAATATTAATTTTAGAAGAAACATAGGTTATCAAGTGATTGATGCTATGTTTCTTTTATTAAAATAGTGAAATAAATGTCGTCAATTAGCAGGCGTTGGAGAATGATTATTACTGTCCGTCCTATTGCAACGTGAATTTAGGGTTGATTTATTAAGAAAATATGATATAATTATTACGTAAATGTTACAAAGACGTAATGAATATTACGAAAACCTTAATAGTTATAGGAGATGTTATATGATGCTAACAAATAAAAGACAGTGGAACAGTCATCTGAGGAAAGCGTTTATTTTCCTGACTGCTATGGTTTTGTGTGTTTTGGGATCCACTGCAATCGTATATGCAGCAGCAAATGAGGTACAGGAAGTGATGGGGGTACAGGAATATAGCACAGACTCCCTGAATGTAATCTTAGAGGATGAAATAACAGCAGCAACAAATTTAGACGTGACAACCGGAACTGTTAGTGGGAACAATGAGGAAGCTCTTATCAAAGATGGTTCTGTTGCCATAATAAACAATTCAGAAGCTACAGTAGAGAACGAAGTAGAGAACCCAGCATTAATTAAGGAGAAGGATATAGCAGCCGAGTCTAGCACTACCTCAAATACTAGTGCAAAGACAACCACTACTAAGACAACCAGCAAAATAGCTACTAAAACTGTTGCTAAAACAGTGGTAAAAGAAAGATATTCAAAATCAGATTTAAGATTATTATCCTCCCTGGTTTATGCGGAGGCAGGTAATCAATCCTATAAGGGGATGCTTGCTGTTGCAAATGTTGTATTGAATCGGATGGATAGTAAAGCCTACTACCACGTAAATACAGTGAAAGAAGTAATCTATGATCGTAAATGGGCAGTACAGTTTTCTGTAACAATAAAAAGTAAGAAAACAGGGTTAAGTCCATTAGCCTCCGCTCTAAAAGCATACGATACCGGTAAGTTTGGAACAAAAAACGTATTGGCTGAGAGAGAAGCAATGACAAAGGCAATCAAGGCAGCAAAAGCAGCATTAGAAGGAACCAATAATATAGGCAAATATCTCTGCTTTACCAATAAATATAGCTCGAGCAGTATTAAAAGAAGATATCCTAACTACAAAACGATTGGAGATCATATCTTCTATCGGACAGCATAGAAGTTAAAAAATATGATTTGATTAAATATGACTACCTGACAAGTGTACACACCAGATACACCTCAGGTAGTTTTTCTTTTATGATGTTGCACTCATTGTACACAATGCTTAAAATAATAGGATCATGAGCCGTTTTTACTGTATCTGGTTTTTTATTTTGGGCTTTTAACTTGTGAAGAACTGTGGTATTATATAGAATATCTATTTATTATAAGGAAATAATTAGTTTATTATCGTAAAATTGGGTAAAATACAAGCATTAGATGGATGCTTCTAAGAATAAATAACCAGGAGGACTTCATGGAAAATAAAGAGATAATCGAGGGCAGAGAACCGGAATCAGCTGAAAAGGTCTCTAAAAATTTTATTGAAATGATAATTGATAAGGATTTGGAAGAGGGTAAGATGAAATCCATCGTCACCAGATTCCCACCTGAGCCAAATGGATATCTTCATATTGGACACGCAAAGTCAATTCTTTTAAATTATGGATTGGCTAAAAAATATGGTGGTAAGTTCAATCTTCGTTTTGATGATACAAATCCTACCAAGGAAAAGACAGAGTTTGTGGATTCCATTATTAAAGATGTAAGATGGATTGGCGGAGACTTTGAAGACCGTTTATTCTTTGCATCTGATTATTTCGATCAAATGTATGAAGCTGCTATCAAATTAATCAAAAAAGGGAAAGCCTTTGTTTGTGATCTTACGGCAGAAGAAATCAGAGAATATCGTGGTACACTAACAGAAGTTGGAAAGAATAGTCCGTACCGTGATAGAAGTATTGAAGAGAATTTAAGACTCTTTGAAGAGATGAAGGAAGGCAAATATCCGGATGGTTCTAAGGTACTTCGTGCTAAGATTGACATGGCATCACCTAATATAAACATGCGTGACCCGGTAATTTATCGCGTAGCAAAAATTTCACATCATAATACGGGAGATAAATGGTGCATCTATCCGATGTATGACTTTGCGCATCCGATTGAAGATGCGATTGAAGGCATCACTCATTCGATCTGTACCTTGGAATTTGAAGACCATCGTCCATTATATGATTGGGTGGTAAAGGAGTTAGAATATGAATTACCTCCAAAGCAAATTGAATTTGCAAAAATGTATTTAACAAATGTTATCACTGGAAAGAGATACATTAAGCGACTAGTGGAAGAGGGTATTGTGGACGGCTGGGATGATCCAAGATTAGTATCCATCAGCGCTCTTCGCAGAAGGGGCTTTACACCGGAGTCGATACAGATGTTTATGGAGTTATGTGGTGTATCCAAGAGCCAGAGCTCGGTAGACTATGCTATGCTGGAATACTGTATCCGTGAGGATCTTAAGCTGAAGAGACCTCGAATTATGGCGGTTCTAGATCCAGTGAAGTTAATTATTACAAATTATCCAGAGGATCAGATTGAATACCTGGAAGCACCGAATAATCAGGAAAATGCTGAAATGGGAACAAGAACAATACCTTTTGGCAGAGAGCTTTACATTGAGCGTGAAGACTTTATGATAGAGCCTCCTAAGAAATATTTCCGTCTATTCCCTGGTAATGAAGTAAGATTAATGAATGCCTATTTTGTTAAATGTAACGATTATGTTACTGATGAGAATGGCAGAGTTACGGAAGTACATTGTACCTATGATCCAGCAACAAAGGGTGGAAACAGTAATGATGGACGTAAGGTTAAAGGAACCATCCACTTTGTAGCTGCAAAAACAGCTGTTCAGGTAGAAGCTCGCCTATACGAAAACATTGTTGATGAAGCAAAAGGTGTATATAACGAAGATGGAAGCCTTAATTTGAATCCGAATTCGATTACTGTACTAAAGGAATGCTATGTAGAACCAAGTATAGCAGATGCAAAGGCACCGGATAGCTTCCAATTTTTAAGACAGGGCTTTTTCTGTCTGGATATCAAAGATTCTACTTCTGAGAAACCAGTATTTAATCGTATTGTTTCCCTGAAGAGTTCCTATAAACCAGAATAATTTACATGGAAAACAACGGTAAAGAAATAAACAAAGGAATGGGGGATTAATCTTGGCTAATTTATTTTCAGGATTAGAGGCATTTGGTCTTGGTAATCTGTCTGGGATGGACGTATATGAAGCAAAAGAAAAAGAAGGGGTAAAGGGAACCGGCCAACCGGAGAAAGATGCATTTTCGGAAGAAGACGTAATCTTTGATAAGACCTTTAACTGCCCAGTGTGTGATAGTGAATTTAAGACGAAGACGGTAAAGTCAGGAAAAGTAAAATTACAAAGCCTGGATACGGATTTGAGACCTATTTACCAAAACATGGATCCCTTAAAATATGATGCTATTGTTTGCCCTAAATGTGGATTTGCTGCACTGAATCGATTCTTTAAATATGTAACCTCTGCACAGGCAACCTTAGTTAAGACTAATATATCTGCATCTTTTCGAGGAATAAAGGAATCAGGCAATATATTTACTTATGATGATGCTATTGCAAGACATAAGCTTGCATTAGTGAATTCTATTGTCAAAAAGGCTAAGACCTCAGAAAAAGCATATACCTGCCTGAAAACAGCTTGGGTGATCAGAGGAAAAGCGGAGACACTTTCCAAAGAACTTCCAGACTATAAACAGCAGATTGTTGCATTGGCGAAGGAGGAGTTGGACTTCTTAGGTAAAGCCTATGATGGCTTTGATGAAGCGTTCAGCAAAGAGTCCTTTCCGCTGTGTGGTATGGATGAAATAACAATTACTTTACTGATGGCTGAATTAGCACGTCGAGTTGGAAAAATCGAAGAGTCAAGTCGTTGGATATCCCGCGTTTTAATTTCTAAGGATGCCAATGAACGTATTAAGGAAAAAGCCAGAGATATAAAAGAATTGCTACGCGAAAATAAGAGTAACTAAAAGGCAGGGCTAATTTTGAAAGAAAAGTTATATACGATTCCCGTAAAGGAAGCCTTTGAGGCTGACTGTGAATGTCCCATTTGTACGATGCATCAGAAGCTTGAGGAGAATGCGGTTGAATTTACTATGGGACCCAGCTATATGGAGGATGACATAAGGGAAACTACATCACAGCTTGGATTCTGTGAAAAGCATTTAAAACTATTATTTCAAAACCAGAATCGTTTGGGTTTGGCATTAATTTTGAAATCTCATATGGACAAACTGATAGGGGATGTGGAAAAGCATGCGCATTCCGGAGTAAAATACTCTTCACCAACCCTATTCAAAAAGAAAATAGAGATGCCCAAGATTGTTAGTTATCTAAATGGTGTGCAAAGCACCTGCTTTGTATGTAATAAAATTGATGGCACCTTCCAAAGATATGTTGCAACAATATTTTATTTATATCACACGGAGGAAGCTTTTCGAAGTAAATTCAGCGGAATCAAGGGGTTTTGTACCAGTCACTATAACAAATTATTTTCTGAGGCACCTAATCACCTATCAGGGGAAGAACTCAATCAGTTCATAACACAGTTAAACCGCTTATATCTTGATAATATGAAGCGTGTCAGAGATGACTTAGAATGGTTTATTAATAAATTTGATTACCGTTATGCAGATGAACCTTGGAAAAATGCCAAGGATGCATTACCACGGGCGATGCAAAAAACAAACAGTATTATATAAGTCATATCTACTTTACATGAATGATCCGGGGATATCAGTTTCAATCAATAGATGGAATTGATTTAGACATGATAGAACAGAATATTTATGGTATATAATTCCCGACATGGAATATACTAGATTTGGAGTTTGAAAGTTATTGCCACTATGGTAATAACTTTTTGTATTCATGACAAGTGAATCAGTTTACTGATTCATCTTGTAGATTAGCTTGTCCAGAAAAAGAGTAATCAGTATAACAGAGATTCTGAGACTGATAGGTAAATGATTGCTTATTTTATGGAAAAATGAGAAAAAATAAGAAAAAGAGAGTAAACGATAGTATGGTTTAGAAATTATTAAATTTGCGGCGAAATCGTGGGAGAAATAAGGTTGCAATCTAAAAGCAAATTTACTAATATATTAATCAGCAGTTAGCACTCAACACATTGGAGTGCTAATAATCCAGAATTAACAATATTGAAGGAGGAATATGAAATGAAACTTGTACCATTAGGAGATAAGGTAGTTTTAAAACAATTAGTCGCTGAAGAGACAACAAAATCAGGCATCGTATTACCTGGTCAAGCAAAAGAAAAGCCACAGCAGGCAGAAGTAATTGCTGTTGGGCCAGGAGGAATGGTTGACGGTAAAGAAGTTGTGATGCAAGTTAAGGTTGGCGATAAGGTTATTTATTCTAAATATGCAGGAACCGAAGTTAAGCTTGGGGAAGAAGAATTCATCATCGTTAAGCAAAATGATATTGTTGCAGTTGTAGAAGACTAATTAAAAGGAGAGATTAAAGCTATGGCAAAAGAAATTAAGTATGGCGCAGAGGCAAGAGCAGCCCTTGAAATTGGCGTTAATAAATTGGCAAACACAGTAAAAGTTACACTTGGACCTAAAGGTAGAAATGTTGTTTTAGACAAATCCTTTGGAGCACCATTAATCACAAATGATGGTGTTACTATCGCAAAGGAAATTGAATTAGATGATGCATTTGAGAACATGGGTGCACAGCTTGTAAAGGAAGTTGCTACTAAAACAAATGATGTTGCCGGTGATGGAACTACAACCGCAACTGTATTAGCTCAGGCAATGATTACAGAAGGTATGAAGAACCTTGCTGCAGGTGCTAATCCAATCATCTTAAGAAAAGGTATGAAGAAAGCAACAGAAGTGGCTGTAGATTCCGTATTAAAGATGAGCTCTAAATTAACTGGTAAAGAGCAGATCGCAAGAGTTGCTGCAATCTCCGCAGGTGATGATGAAGTGGGCCAGTTAGTTGCAGATGCAATGGAGAAGGTGTCCAACGATGGCGTTATTACTATTGAAGAGTCCAAGACAATGAAGACAGAGCTTGAGCTTGTGGAAGGTATGCAGTTTGACCGCGGTTATATCTCTGCTTATATGTGTACCGATATGGATAAGATGGAAGCAAACCTTGACAATCCATATATCTTAATCACAGACAAGAAGATTTCTAATATCCAGGAAATTCTTCCTGTATTAGAGCAAATCGTTCAAACTGGTGCAAGATTACTGATTATTGCTGAGGATGTGGAAGGCGAAGCTCTTACAACCTTAGTTCTGAATAAATTAAGAGGTACCTTTACTGTTGTTGCTGTTAAGGCTCCTGGCTATGGCGACAGAAGAAAAGCAATGCTTCAGGACATCGCTATCTTAACAGGCGGTACTGTAATTACAGATGAATTAGGACTTGATCTTAAGGAAGCAACCTTAGAGCAGTTAGGCCGTGCTAAATCTGTTAAGATTCAGAAAGAAAATACGATTATTGTTGATGGTGAAGGCAAGAAGGCTGAAATCGATGCAAGAATCAATCAGATTAAAGCTCAAATCGAAGAAACTACTTCTGAATTCGATAAAGAAAAATTACAGGAAAGACTTGCTAAACTTGCTGGCGGTGTAGCTGTAATCAGAGTTGGTGCTGCTACTGAGACAGAGATGAAAGAAAACAAGCTTCGTATGGAAGATGCTCTTGCTGCAACCAGAGCAGCTGTTGAAGAAGGTATTGTTGCAGGTGGTGGATCTGCATACATCCATGCTTCCAAAGAAGTTGCTAAGTTAGCTGCATCATTACAGGGTGATGAAAAGACTGGCGCTAATATTATCTTAAAGGCATTGGAAGCTCCTTTATTCAGCATTGTATACAACGCTGGTTTAGAAGGCTCTGTAGTTATCAGTAAAGTAAAAGAAAGCGCTGCTGGTGTTGGATATAACGTTCTTACCGAAGAATATGTTGACATGGTAAAGGCAGGTATTCTTGATCCCGCTAAGGTTACAAGAAGTGCTCTTCAGAATGCTACTAGTGTGGCATCTACCCTGTTAACAACAGAATCTGTTGTTGCTAACATCAAATCCAACGAGCCAGCAATGCCTGCAGGCGCACCAGGAATGGGTATGATGTAATCCGGAAGCTCGATAGCGTGCTAATATAGGTATTGAAAAAACTTCGCAGGGCTCTAGGTCATGATTTGCTTGTTAAAATCAGTGGGGAACTGTAGTTAGAAAACCAACCACTGTGATATTTACGCTGGCTTCGATGATCCGTTGAATTCACTAATGTATTTTGTATATGGTAAAGCAGAGCCGAACTACGCAAACTCCTCGCTGACGCTCGTCAAACAGGCTGCGTTTGGCTCTATACCATATTCAAAATACATAAGTGAATTTTCCAAAGGATCATAGATGCCAGCTTTAAATATCACAGCGGTTGGTTTTTGTTTTTAGGTAGTGAACTGATTTTAACAAGCAAGGCAGTAGGATGTGGACTGCGAAGTTTTCCTTTACGTTATGAAATATTATAGTGCTAAAAACTAAAAGATGCTGGAACAGTGGGTGGTGTTTGTTCTGACATCTTTTTTTACGAGTAGTATTTGTCTAAAATTAATAGTTAGTTAATAGTAAATAATTATATTGATAATGTTAATCCTATGCAGCAGGTAATGTCTATAAGTTCTCCAGAAGATGAGGTGGATTACATTTGTGATCCACTGTTTATGTGTTTCGTAATAATCTACAAACTTTACCTTTGGTTATATTGAACGACATTGTAATTAAGATGGCAATTATTATAAGAAAATACAAACAAAGGATTGACAGCCTAATGAGAATCAGATATCATAGGGCTTGCAAAGAAAATTATATATGACAGATGAACAGCAAGCTGTTCATCATGTACTATGCTAGGGGAGCCGAGGCTGAGAGGTGTGAATTATTTCATACTGACCCTTACTACTTGATCCGGATAATACCGGCGGAAGGAAGCAATCAAGTGGCCCCTCCTATGCAATGAAAAGGAGGTTTTTTTATGTTTCAAAAAGTGTTTGATTTCTTAGTAACAACTGTGAATGATGGTGGTGATATCAGCTATTATCCTACATCTGCGGGTAATGTGGCACTAATACTTGTAGTTATTCTGCTTTTTGTAGCCATGCTTGCTATTAGTGGTACAAGAAGTAAGAAGCTTAATGCAAAACAGTTAGCATTTTCGGCGGTGGCAGTAACTCTAGCTGTGGTTGCATCCTTGTTTACCGTGGTTCAATTTCCATTTGGTGGAGAAATTTCTTTGTTTCGTATGTTCTTTATCTGCCTAATCGGATATCTCTATGGTCCCAAAGTGGGCTTTCTTACCGGTGTGGCGTATGGGTTCCTGGATTTAATGCTGAAGCCCTATGTAGTGCATCCGGTGCAGTTACTGCTGGATTATCCAATCGCTTTTGGTTGCCTTGGACTATCCGGGTTGTTTGCTAAGTCAAAGTTTGGTTTAGTGAAAGGATATGCTTTTGGTGTATTTGGCAGATACTTATGTCATGCTATTTCCGGCTTGATCTTCTTTTCCATCTATGCAGGCTCACAGAATCCTATTATTTATACCGCTGTTTATAATGCGACCTATATACTTCCGGAAGCCGTTATAACCATAGTTCTTCTTTTGATTCCTGTGGTTCAGAAAGGAATCGGTGAAGTAAAGAGAATGACTGTGGAAAGCTAAGCATAAGATAGTTAATAAAGTTTGAAGTTGGGTCTTATCTTGAAATCGAAATTATGCTTTGGTATTGTTGCTTTCCTATGCATCATGAGTGCAGTTATCATTATTTATAGAGTTGAACAGTCGCCAGGTACTGATCAAGCAAAAGCCTCCTGGAAGGGATATAGGAACATAGAGGATCTTGTGTTGGCTGAAAATGAGCAGGCTAGAGAATCGGAAGACAGCAGTGAGGCAGCATCCGATAAAGTTCCGAATTATACAAAGATGTTTCCTAATTTATATACGGAATATGCGATGCCAAAGCCAGTTGACAAGGATAAAAAGATTGCTTATCTATCCTTTGATGACGGGCCAAGTGAGAATACATATAAGGTTCTGGATATTCTGCAAGAATATAATGCCACAGCAACTTTCTTTATCGTTGGAAGTGAAATAGATAAGAAAAGTGAAGATTCGATATTGCGTATGGTAAATGAAGGTCACGTTATTGGAATACACACCTACTCCCATATGTGTAATGAGATCTATTGTTCCATCGAACGATACCTCGATGATTTTAATATAGTCTACGAGCAGATTTACGATATAACAGGGAAGAGAGTTAATTTATACCGTTTCCCCTGGGGCAGCAATAATCAATATGGCAGGCATATGAAAAAATCATTAATCGATGAAATGAAACGAAGGGGATTTACCTATTACGATTGGAATGTAGATTCACGGGATTCCAACGGAAGACCCTCTGCCTCCACCATCCTACGTAATATAAAAAAGGACATCAAGCGTCAAAATCAACCTATCATACTTATGCATGACTCCAGCATCAACAATGCAACCGTAAAACTCCTCCCAAGAATCATAGAAATGCTTCAAGAAATGGGATACGAGTTCGACACCCTAGATCACCGGGAACCCTATCAATTTCCATAGTTACTTATGGTAAGGCAAAGTTTGAAGGACACCCCCGCTGTTTTATAGACAGAAACGTATCCATTAGTACGCTTTTGCCTTAAAAATAGCGGGGGTGTTCTTGTGATTTATTTCATAACTCTGCGATTCTCGATACGGCTACATAAATAGCAGAAATCTTATACCAGGTTGCCAAATCCACAATTCCATTTGCCGGAAGATCAAAGGTCTGTTGAAAAGCTTTGACTGCATCAGAAGTCTGTTGATTATACTCGCCGTTCACGGCAAGCTTAGGAATGGCAGTATAAGTATCTGAGATTTTATTTAACTGCTCCTGGATTGTTCTCACATTTGCTCCTGAAGCACCTATATTTAAATTAGAGCCAGGCCAAGAGGATGGTACTCCGGAAACTTCTGTAGCTGAATTAATATAAATGGAATTACCATAAAAATGACGTAGGATTTCAATTGGAGTACGTCCTTGATCGCCAAGTGTCTTAGATCCCCATTGTGTCATCCAATTAGGGCACTGAACCTTATTTCCATCACAGTATTGGGTAAGAATGGGCTGTTTTACATTTGGTCTTGATAAGTAACTAGTAAAGATCTGATCCACAACCAGACCTATGTTATCATAAATATTTCGTCCCGGTATCCATTTGTGATCAAAGGCAGTAGAGGAGGTGACAGTAAAACTAAAGCCTTGGTTACGGTACCATTCCGTATATACACGGTTCAAAGTAAAGGAGAGGATAGCCAGTACATTAGCAGTAATTGTTGACTCAGACCAGGTTGCGTAGATCTCACTGGAAGCAACATTTTTGATGTAATCACGAAAGCGGACGTAATGATTTTGAGCGGATGAATCTGTTGGAGGACCATCATGAACAATTACATATTCGGGAATCACTACCTTGCTAAGTACTATTTCACCGGATTCGGAGGTATCTTTGATCTCTGCTTCTGCAATCTTTGGAGGATAGTCTCCATATAATGTGTGAGGGGGGATTACAAAGACTGAGCCCTGCGCATCCGGCTTAGCTGCATCTAGGGAAGCTTCCTGAACAGCGGTGATATCCGGAAAAATTTCAGCGTTTTGTATGGTAATAGGAATATAATTAGGAGCACTCACCTGAATTGTATATTCGGAATAGGGTTGTTCCGTAGAGGGTTCCTGGCTATAATCTGGTGAAGGTGCTCTAAGTTCAATTTCGTCAGTAACACCGGCTGCATTTGTAGTAACTTGCTCCCGTACAACATCCGGTGCGGAAGGAGAGGTTACAACTACAGTTGCATTTGCAATTGGAGCTAACCCGGCAGTGGTAATTCGCACTTTAAGCTTTCCTAATGACTGAGTGCCCATTTGTGCAGGATATACTCGAATGGGACTGTTTTGCGGGAAGTGAAAGTATGGGGTATTCATAGCGTGTTACCTCATTTCTTTATTTTATAATTCAGCAATACGTGTGACAGCAACATAAAGCTGTGATATCTTATACCAGGTAGCCAAATCAACGATTCCTGTTACAGGAAGGTCAAATATTTGTTGGAAAGCTCTGACCGCAGCAGCAGTCTGTAGACCATAGATACCATCCTCAGCAACTTTTGGAATAGCAGTATATACTTGTGCAATGCGATTTAATTGATTCTGGATTATACGGACATTATCTCCGGTAGCCCCGATGTTCAAATTATAGCCAGGCCAGGATCTGGGAACACCGGACACCTGAACAGCTGTATTAATATACATATCTCTTCCGTAAAAGTTGCGTAGAATTTGAATGGCAGTGTAACCTTGGTCGCCCAAATTCTTAGAGCCCCATTGGGTCATCCAGTTTGGACAGGTAACACGATTTCCATCACAATATTGAGTTAAGATGGGTTGCTTCACATTAGGACGTGATAAGTAGTTTACAAAAATATTATCAACAGCCAAGCCGATATTAGTATATATGTTACGCCCAGGTATCCACTTATGGTCATATGCTGTGGAAGAAGTGATCGTAAAATTATAACCTTGGTTACGATACCATTCGGTATAAACTCGATTGAGAGTAAAGGACAGGATGGCATAGATATTTGCATAGATGGTCTGTTCCGGCCAGGTTGCATAGATTTCACTGGAGGCCACATTTTTAATATAATCCCTGAAAAGTACCCAATGGTTTGCGGCAGAAGGATCCGATGGAGGACCATCATGAACGATTACATATTCAGGAACAACAACACGGGATAAGACGATCTCTCCTGTCTCATTGGTTGGTTTAATTTCATCCTCCGGAATTTTGGGAGGATAGTCACCATATAAGGTGTGTGGGCCAATGACAAAAAGTTCACCCTGAGTCCTTCCTGATGACTCTGGAGCTGGTAAAAGCGAAACATTCTGTTCCGCCGGAGTATTCGGAAGAATCTGTACACCGGAAACAGCAGCACCATCATATCCTTCCGCTGATATGGTCAGATTATATTCAGAGTAAGGTTGTTCCATGTTTGGTGCCTGACTGTAATCAATGGGTGGAGCCGGAAGTTCAATTTCCTGAGTTAAACCAGATGAATCCGTTCTAAGCTGTTCATAAGTGACGCTTGGATCACTGGGGAGAGAGATGGATATGGTGGCATTTTCAATCGGTGCTTCACCAGGGGCTGTACAACGGACTTGCAATCGTCCAAGTGACTGTGTTTCCATTTGCGTGGGATACACTCTAATCCGATTTTCACCTACAGAATTATTCCTAAAAGAATTTGGATGATTCATGAAATGACCTCATTAAATTATTCTATTATTAGCTTATGTAATCCCTTCCTTGTATGTGAACGAATTGATTATTTATTTATAACAAAAACAAAAATAAATTATGAAAACCTCTTGTATTTTGGAAAGTCATGTGTTACAATCATAAAAATGCATAGAAAAAATGAATTTTTATGCATCATATATTAATATTTATAATAATATTGAAAGAGAAGAAATTGGTTGATGTACGATGGAGTATATCCCCAGTATGGGCTAGTATTCTTTTTTTTTGCAAAAATTTAGTCACAAGCCGTGTTAAACGGTAGAATGGAGGATTTGATGAAAGCGTTCTTAATTCTTGAGGATGGCAACGTCTTTACAGGCGAAAGCATCGGAGCACAGAAGGAGACTATCAGTGAGATCGTATTTAATACTGGTATGACGGGTTATCTTGAAGTACTTACCGATCCTTCTTACGCTGGTCAAAGTGTTGTAATGACCTACCCTTTGATCGGAAATTATGGAATCTGCTACGAGGATATGGAATCTCGCAGGCCATGGGTGGATGCATTTATTGTAAGAGAATTATCAAGAATACCTAGTAACTTCCGCAATCAGGAAAGTATTCAAAGCTTCTTAGTAAGAAATGATATTCCCGGTATCTCGGGTATTGATACAAGAGCATTGGTAAAGATTCTTAGAAATAAAGGAACTATGAATGGAATGATAACAACCAATGCAGATTATAAACTTGATGAGGTTCTCGCAAAAGTTCGTGAGTATAAAGTGTCTAAAGTTATTGCAAAAACAACGAGAAAAGAAATAGAAGTAATACCGGCTGAGGGAGAGAGAAAATATAAAATTGCCTTAATGGACTATGGCTTAAAGAATAATATTCCCAGATGCTTAGCTAAAAGAGGCTGTGAGGTTACAATTTATCCTGGCTTTACAAAAGCTGAGGAGGTATTAAAGGCTAAGCCGGATGGCATAATGCTGTCTAACGGACCAGGAGATCCCAAGGAATGTGACGAAGTAATCAAAGAGGTGAAAAACTTATTTGACAGTTCAGTCCCGATCTTTGCAATCTGCCTTGGACACCAGTTATTAGCCTTAGCAAACGGTGGAGATACCCAGAAAATGAAGTACGGTCACCGTGGTGCAAACCACCCGGTCAAAGATTTAAAAACAGGAAGAGTTTACATCTCAACACAGAATCACGGATATATGGTTCAGGCGGAAAGCATTCCACCGGAGCTGGCAGAGGTAAGCTTTATTAATGTAAATGACAAAACGGTGGAAGGCTTACACTACCTTGGTAAGAATGTATTCTCCGTACAGTTCCATCCGGAAGCTTTTGCAGGCCCGATGGATAGTGAGTTCCTTTTTGACGAATTTATCAATATGATGGAGGTACAGGGATAATGCCGAGAATAAAGGATATTGAAAAAGTATTAGTAATCGGTTCCGGTCCGATTGTAATTGGACAGGCAGCAGAGTTTGACTATGCTGGAACTCAGGCTTGTCGTTCCTTAAAGGAAGAGGGCGTTACAGTAGTTCTAGTAAATTCAAACCCAGCAACGATCATGACAGACAAGGAAATTGCAGATATTGTATATATAGAACCGTTGACGCCGGATTTTGTGAAGAGAATTATTTTAAAGGAAAGACCGGACAGCGTATTGCCAACCCTCGGTGGTCAGGCCGCTTTAAATATTGCTATGGAGTTGGAGGAGTCAGGCTTTTTATTTGAACATAACGTTAGATTGATCGGAACCACTTCCCTTACGATTAAGAAAGCGGAAGACCGTCTGGAATTTAAGACTACCATGGAGAAGATTGGGGAACCCTGCGCATCCAGTACCGTAGTAACCACAGTGAAGGATGCGGTTGCCTTTGCAGCTACCATAGGCTATCCAGTGGTGGTTCGTCCCGCCTACACCTTAGGCGGCAGCGGCGGCGGTATTGCTGATAGTCAGGAGGAACTGGAGGACATCTGTACCAATGGTCTTCGTCTTAGTCGAGTAGGTCAATGCTTGATTGAGCGTTGTATTGCTGGGTGGAAAGAGATTGAGTATGAGGTGATGCGTGATAGTGCGGGTAACTGTATTACCGTATGTAATATGGAGAATATCGATCCGGTAGGCGTACATACGGGAGATAGTATCGTAGTAGCGCCTTCTCAGACCCTTGGAGACCGAGAATATCAGATGCTTCGTAGCTCTGCACTGAATATTATTACAGAATTGGGAATTACTGGTGGGTGCAATGTTCAGTATGCCCTGCATCCAGATACCTTCGAATATTGTGTCATTGAGGTTAACCCCCGTGTTAGCCGTTCTTCTGCGCTTGCCTCCAAAGCAACTGGTTACCCCATTGCAAAGGTTGCAGCTAAGATTGCACTTGGTTATAATCTGGATGAGATTCAAAATGCAGTTACTAAGAAAACTTACGCAAGCTTCGAGCCAACTCTTGATTACTGCGTAGTTAAGATACCAAGACTCCCCTTTGATAAATTCATCACTGCGAAACGCTCCTTAACCACACAGATGAAGGCAACCGGTGAGGTTATGGCAATCAGCACAAATTTTGAGTCTGCATTAATGAAGGCGCTTCGTTCTCTGGAGCAGAATGTGAATAGCTTACGTACCGGCAATTATGCTAAGATGACAAAGAATGAAGTAATTGAAGAATTAAATAAGGTAGATGACAGACGTATCTTCGTAATTGCAGAGGCTATTCGTAAAGGCATTACCTTTGAGGAGATTCATGCAATTACAAAGATAGATCTGTGGTTTATCGATAAAATTGCAATCTTGGTTGAAATGGAGCAGGAGCTTGCAGCCAAGCCTTTAACAGCAGAGCTTTTAAGAGAAGCAAAAATACTTGGCTATCCGGATCGTGTTATTTCAGAGTTAACTGGTAAGCCGGTAGCTGAGATTAAAGCGCTACGAAAAGAAAATGGTATCGTAGCTGCCTACAAAATGGTTGATACCTGCGCAGCAGAATTTGATGCCGCGACACCTTACTATTATTCCACCTTTGGCAGCTTTAACGAAGTAGAAGAGACCAAGGGTAAAAAGAAGATCATGGTACTTGGTTCCGGACCAATTCGAATCGGTCAGGGTATCGAATTTGATTACTGCTCCGTGCACAGCGTATGGGCACTCCGGGAAGCAGGTTGTGAAACAATTATTGTTAATAATAATCCTGAGACTGTAAGTACGGACTTTGATATTGCAGATAAGCTTTATTTTGAGCCTCTTACACCCGAGGATGTAGAAAGTATTGTAGACATTGAGAAGCCCGACGGTGCGGTAGTACAGTTTGGTGGACAGACGGCAATTAAATTAACAGAGGCATTGTTAAAGATGGGTGTACCGATTCTTGGTACCTCGGCAGCAGATGTGGATGCAGCGGAAGATAGAGAGTTATTTGACAAGATTCTCGAGGAATGCGGCATTCCTAGACCTGCCGGCAAAACAGTATTTACTACAGAGGAGGCTTTAAAAGCAGCCAACGAACTTGGATATCCGGTACTGGTTCGTCCTTCCTATGTACTGGGTGGCCAGGGCATGCAGATTGCAATTAATGATGAGGATATCGTCGAGTTCATGAAGATCATCAACATGACGGTACAAGAACATCCGATCCTGGTAGATAAATATCTAATGGGTATGGAAGCCGAGGTTGATGCGGTTTGTGATGGCGAGGATATTCTGATCCCTGGTATCATGGAGCATCTTGAGAGAGCCGGTATCCATTCCGGTGACAGTATCTCTGTATATCCGGCTCAGAGCATCAGTGAGAAGGTGAAGGAACAAATAGTAGACTATACGAAGAAGCTTGCAAGCTCTTTACATGTAATTGGCTTAATTAACATTCAGTTCATCGTATATGAGGATCAGGTATATGTAATCGAGGTTAATCCCAGATCCAGCCGTACCGTACCATATATCAGCAAGGTAACAGCGTTACCGATTGTTGATATCGCAACTAAGGTAATTCTTGGGGATACCATCAAATCCCTGGGTTATACCCCGGGCTTATGGCCAGAATCACCATATATCGCTATTAAGATGCCGGTCTTCTCCTTTGAGAAGTTGCGTGGAGCAGAGACTAGTTTAGGACCTGAGATGAAATCCACCGGTGAATGCCTTGGTATCGCTAAAACCTATCATGAAGCCCTATTCAAAGCCTTCCTGGGAGCGGGTATTAACCTTCCAAAGCATAAGAAGATGATCATGACAGTAAATAAGGCAGATAGAGAAGAAGCAGTAGGCTTAGGAAGAAGATTAAAAGCACTTGGTTATGAGATATTTGCGACAAGAGGGACGGCAGAGGCATTAAACAGCAATGGAGTACCAGCTACAGTAATCAATAAAATTGAGCAGGGAAGTCCGACTCTAATCGATTTGATTCTCAGTCATGAGATTGATATGGTAATTAATACCCCTACTCAAGGAAGAGATAAGACCAGGGACGGCTTTATGATACGTCGTACTTCCATTGAGACAGGTGTCACCTGCTTTACTGCAATCGATACAGCAGCTGCATTATTAACCAGCATGGAAAACGACAATAGAAATATCACTTTAGTAGATGTAGCTAAGATCTAAGAAAAGAGCTGCTATTATACAGGGGAGTTGTAGAAAAGCAGAGTGAGATCAAATTATATGTAATAAAAAATCAGACAGGATAATAAGGTGGAGAGATAAACTGGTCTCTCCCCCTTATCATCTCAGACTGTAGACAAATTTGGTTTTTAATTTGAAGTATGCTCAAATATTATATTTAATACAAAAAAAGGCATGAGGATCTCCATGCCTTTTATAAATGGTATTTTTCTAACTTAATAATATTTAGTTATGTAATCATATAATTCATAAAACGTCATATAACCACCACTTTGCTTATCTCTTAATCCAATTTCTACATTATCTTTGGCGATACGGAACTCGATATTTGGTTGGTTAAGAATAGCGCTAATAATTTGAGATGCAAATAAACGTTTTTCATTACTATCCATAAAATACCTCCTGTTTTGCTTTTAACAAATCTTATGATTTAATTCTAAGAATAGAATAGATTATGGACAAAGTTCTGATTTATATGATATAGGAATAATACCATAGGCAAGTATAAAAATAACAGGGAGCAGACCAGATTTTAAATAACAGCTTCGTATCAATGTATTTTTATTCTTCCTTATGGTATTATGTAGCGTATGGTATAATGTATTAGATTAGAAATTAGAGAGGTACTTAATATGGATGCAGTAATTAGATTAGCATATAAAGAAAAGGAAGAAATACTCCAATTATTTCATGAATATACGGACAGTATTTTATCAGAAGGTGAAGAAGTTGCTGCGTGCTTGAAATCACAGCATTATGATGATGAAATAAATAGTATTGCAGATAAGTACGGTTTGCCAGAAGGGCGGCTATATATAGCAAATCATGACAATACCCCGGTAGGGTGTGTTGCATTAAAAAAAATTAACGAAGAGTACTGTGAAATGAAACGCTTATATGTCAGACCGGGTAATCGAGGAAAGCATATAGGGAAGAAGCTTATAGAACAGATTATTTCTGATGCGAAAGAAATTGGCTACAAACATATAAGACTTGATACGTTTCCATTTATGAATAATGCTATTAAAATGTATAAGAATTATGGCTTTTACGAAATTGATCGATATAATGATAATCCAGCTCAAACAGCAGTATTTATGCAATTAGATATATAATGATAAATTTCAATTTTGTAACGTTGATTTACTATGGTGTAGAGAATCCCAATGCTTTAGGCAGTATAAATATTATGTTTTTCATAGGCCAAAATTCAAAAGGGATAGACAAGACTTTGTCTATCCCTTTTGATAACTCTTAGGAATCATTTAAAGATAATAAATGCATAAATGTCAATTATCTTGTCGGAATAACCTCTAACCAATATCCGTCTGGATCACTAATAAAATAGATACCCATAGCTGGGTTCTCATAGCAAATACAATTCATTTCTTTGTGTTTTTTATAAGCCGCCTCATAATCATCTGTTACAAAAGCAAGATGTATTTCGTTATCTCCAAGGTTATAAGGACGATCCCAATCGCGGAGCCAAGTCAATTCCAGTAAATGATTAGAACTGCCATCCCCTAAATAAACGAGAATAAACTCCCCGGATTCAGGTGCTTTACGTCTAACTTCCTTTAGGCCTAAGGCTTCTTCATAGAACTTCAAAGATTTTTCCAAATCAAAAACATTAATATTATTATGTGCAAATTTAAAATCCATATTATAATATCCTTTCTCAATCAATATTTACTTAAGTTACAATCACGTTATCCCTATGATAGAATGAAAACAGAAAAAATGCAATATAACTTATAAGTTTCCAAATAAAACCAGTTAAAATAAGTCGAAAAGTAAAGCATTTTCTCTAATGGTCAATTGACAAGGTAAGTTCCAGTTTGCCACAGTAAATATTCTATCTGTGTAATGAAATATTGCTAACAGATATAAAAGCATAAATATCATGATGTGTTTTGGGTGATTTTTTTCATGGAAAGGT
>JAEWIZ010000015.1 GCA_023386815.1 Bacillota bacterium | reverse complement strand
CCAAGTGCACGGCCGAGTAGCCAAGTTTGGACGGGATAAACGCTGAAGGCATCTAAGCGTGAAGCCCCCCTCAAGATGAGATATCCCATAGCATAAGCTAGTAAGACCCCTGGAAGACTACCAGGTTGATAGGGCAGAGGTGGAAGTGTGGTAACACATGGAGCTGACTGTTACTAATAGGTCGAGGGCTTGACCAAATATGGTTTTTACAGTAAGAATCCAGATGGATTCATGGATGATCGTTTTCTAAGAATATGAGTATCTTTGGATATGAAATGTTCTTTGGAATGCCTGGCATTCCTTGTGTAGTGTTTTAATGTATTCCTCGATAGCTCAATGGTAGAGCACACGGCTGTTAACCGTGGGGTTGTAGGTTCGAGCCCTACTCGGGGAGCTGAATTTGAAATATAAGTAAGAATTATAGTTCGAGCTTATGTTGAAAATTAAGACAAAAAACATAAAAAAGTTCTTGACAAAAGAATTTGAACATGTTATAATAAATAGCACGGCTCCATGGTCAAGCGGTTAAGACACCGCCCTTTCACGGCGGTAACAGGGGTTCAAATCCCCTTGGAGTCATTGTTTAAGAATAAAGTAATAACCAATTTGAATGGAACCTTGGTTCCTAAATACCGATGTAGCTCGGTCGGCAGAGCAGCTGATAGTAATCAGCACGTTATCGGTTCAAGTCCAAAGAACTTTGGTTCTTTAACAAACATTTGGACCTTTAGCTCAGTTGGTTAGAGCAACCGGCTCATAACCGGTCGGTCCGGGGTTCAAGTCCCTGAAGGTCCATTAAAAAGTATGGCCCAGTGGCTCAGTTGGTTAGAGCGCCGCCCTGTCACGGCGGAGGTCGAGGGTTCGAGTCCCTTCTGGGTCGTTAGGTTTTAGACGAACACAGTTTGTAAGATGTGATGATAAAACCTTCGAGCAAAATTAATAACATTAATTACTTGATTATCTCAAGTGATTATGGTAATATAAGTAAGTTGATAGGTAAATACCCAGGGATCTTAGCTCAGCTGGGAGAGCATCTGCCTTACAAGCAGAGGGTCATAGGTTCGAGCCCTATAGGTCCCATTTGTGCCGGCGTGGCGGAACTGGCAGACGCACAGGACTTAAAATCCTGCGGGACTAATCTCCCGTACCGGTTCGATTCCGGTCGCCGGCATTATTCTATAATCATTATAGAATAATGCTTTTTCTTTTAAATAGTGTGTATGTGTGCTTAGCTCAGCTGGATAGAGCGTCTGGCTACGGACCAGAAGGTCGGGGGTTCGAATCCTCTAGCACACAGTCAGAGTGCATTAGATACGAATATCGTATTTAATGCATTTTTTATGTATTTTTCTACTTTATGTTATTATGTATTTACGTATCAATAGTGTTGTGATACAATAGCGCAAAGGAGGCTGACAGCAGCACATGGATAAAAAAGAGTTTCTTGAAGGTTTAAGACAAGCATTAGTAGGGGAAGTAACCCCAAAAGTCTTAGAGGATAATATTCGATATTATGATCAATATATTGGTTCCGGGTCTTCCGAGGAGGAAGAAAGGATTTTGCAGGAGCTGGGAAATCCTAGATTAATAGCGAAGACAATAATAGAAGCAGAAAAGGTTACAGGGGAAAAGAAGCACTTTACTGGATCTCAAGGATCTCATGAGTATCATTCAAAAATGGAGGATGAGTTTAGCAAACAGGAAAGAGATAACCTTAATCAAACCAGAATATATACTAATTTGACTTTGTGGCAGAAAATTCTAGCTATTTTAATTATCATCGTTTTTCTTTTTGTTCTTTTCTTTGTAGGAAGGATAGTAATTGGATTTTTAATAGCATTTGCTGTACCAATAATACTAGTTCTATTAGTATTTGCGTTGTTTAAGAAACGAAACTAATTCAAAATAAAAGCAGACCCCTTTAAGTTATACTGATTTATTATAACTTAAAGGGGTATATTTATGCTTATCCCATAAAGAAGAGCTAGATTCAAATATAGTGAAACGACCGCAAGGGGGAGCCATGCGGTCGTTTCGATGAGGGGAGTATAAATAATTAATAAGGGGTTATATATGCAACGAGTCACCTCGTGCACTAATTAATTATAATATAAATGCTATTATTATGCAATCATTATATTTTCAATAATTTAGTAAATTTTCTTAAAAATCTCTATTTCTAGGTATGTGAAAATATAAATTAGGTTTGTGCATATAAAAAATAAAACAGTAGATAATAAGGCTTGTAGTAAAATAAATTATATCTCATTTATAGGAGGCCATTTATGACAAGCAGTAATAATTCTCAAAACAACAACGGTAGTTATCAGACATCAAATGTAAGAAATACAACAAGTAAAGATGCAAACACAAGTAACTCCAGCAGAAATGCAAACACAAGTAACTCCAGCAGAGATGCAAGCAATAACTCTAGCAGAAATGCAAGCACAAGTAATAACTCCAGTAGAAATGCAAACACAAGCAACTATACAACAAGTAATAGCAGCCGTGATGCATCTGGTATGAGATGTGATGATTCAACATCAAGAGATTCTTCTAGAAATGCATCATCTCGTAATGACGCTTCAAGAGATTCCTCAAGAGACTCTTCTAAGGATTCTTCCAGAAACACTACAAGCAATAGATTTAGAGATATGCAGGACGAAGGAAATTACTAATTGTCTAACTCAAGAAGACTGATGTAAATATTGCATCAGTCTTCTTTTTATACCAATATATAAGAAAAAAATTTCTATTATGCTATATCAAACATCACCAACTTGGAATATGATATATTGGAGTATATTTGACATACAGGTGGTGACAGTACAGGAATGCCATTCGAAACGATTAGAACAAACGATATTTTTAAGTATCTTGGTAAAGAGAATGTTATGATTATAGATTTGCGTGATAGGGAAGACTATGAAAAAGGCCATATTCCAACTGCTGTAAATATACCTTATGATGATTTAGAAGAGAGTAGGTATTATTTGAACCGTAGCAATATACTGATCTTTTATTGTGACCGAGGAAATGTCAGTTTAATGGCTGCTAGAGACTTGATGAAAGACGGTTACAATATGAAGAGCCTTTATGGTGGAATTCGTGCTTATCGTGGCAAATTAGAGCGCAACAGATAGAAAAGTTCATTGACTTGATACCGAAAGAGATTTAAAATAGCATGTACAGACTAATAATAGGTACTACTTAGGAAAAGAAGAATAACGAGGAACGCATGGAGGTATAAATGAGCCGATTTGAATATGTCTCACCTTGCCACTTTGGCCTGGAGGCAGTTCTCAAAAGGGAACTTGTGGATATAGGATGTGAAATAATAAAAGTGGAAGATGGAAAGATTAGCTATGCAGGTGATGAAAACACTTGTGCAAGAGCTAATATGTTTTTAAGAACGACGGAGAGGGTTTTATTAAAAATTGGTTCGTTCAAGGCAGAAACCTTTGATGAATTATTTGAAAAAACAAAGGCCTTACCTTGGGAAGAGTTCCTCCCAAAAGATGCAAAATTCTGGGTTGCAAAAGCAAATTCGGTAAATAGTAAATTATTTAGCCCATCCGACATTCAATCCATTATGAAGAAAGCAATTGTTGAGCGGATGAAATTAAAATATAAAATTGATTGGTTTGATGAAAGTGGATCATCTTATCCATTACGTGTTACCATTATGAAGGATGAGGTTACTGTTTGTATCGATACTTCGGGTGAATCCCTTCATAAGAGAGGATATCGCAGACTTACCAGTAAGGCACCAATTACGGAGACCTTAGCGGCCGCATTAATTATGTTAACTCCATGGAATAAGGATAGACTTCTTGTGGATCCATTTTGCGGAAGTGGAACTATACCTATAGAGGCCGCTCTGATTGGAGCGAAGATTGCGCCTGGTATTTCACGTAACTTCCTGGCTGAGACCTGGAAGGGGATGTATCCAGAAAATATCTGGCTTCAAGCGAGAGAAGAAGCAAATGATATTCGTTTGAAGGATGTAAATATGTCAATTTCAGGTTTTGACTTGGATGGAGAAATTGTAAAGGCTGCAAGACAAAATGCTAGATGGGCAGGTGTAGAGCAACATATTCACTTTCAGCAGAAACCGTTAAGTGAATTGAGTAGCAGTAAAAAATATGGATTTATTATTACTAATCCGCCTTATGGGGAACGCCTTGAGGATAAAAAAGAGCTTCCTCCATTATATAAGGAGATGGGCAAGGTATTTAGCGGTCTTGATTCTTGGTCCTATTATCTTATAACTTCCTATGAGGACGCACAGAAATATATCGGAAGACAGGCAGATAAAAACCGAAAAATTTATAATGGTATGATGAAAACGTATTTTTATCAGTATATGGGTCCTAAACCACCCAAACAGAATTCAATCTAATAAATAAAAGAATATAAATTAGAAAAAAGATGTTATAACAGAGGTTATAATATCTTTTTTTTGCCAGTGAATTAGTTAGGAGATCTATATTTGATAGTTTAAGCTAAACAATACGGTTATTTCTTCAATCAGTTTATTATAAACAATAGTTTTAACTAAGAAATAGAGTGCAATTTCTTGCTCCATAAATCTACAAATTAATGCAAGCTACTGCAAAATAATTATTGTGAATATAGAAATATTATTATATAATCTATGGTATATTAAGAATTTGTGTAGAAATGTGTAAAAACATGGTAAATGGGAGGGATCTATGGATAGGGCACTTCTGAGAAAAGCAGCAATGCAAAGTGTAGCTCTAATGATTACAGTAGTTGTATTATCATATTCTCTAAATAATTACCATACGATTGTAAAGGCAGCCAGTTTCTTAATCGGTTCTGAAGCAGCGCGAACTGATGCAGCCACATCTGATAAATTTAATACGAAGACAGGAAGCGAGGGTAAGGTATTGCTAGCTGACTCGGTATCTAATTCTATGAATTCTCAGGCTGACATTCCAATTACGAATGTTTCAAGTCTTAAACTTCGGATAGATGAGTCTATATTAAAGCAACTGGGAGAGAATTATCTTGTAATCAAGAAACCAGAGGGTGAGCAATTAGCAATAAGTTTGAAGGATTTATATATTAATCACAGCATACAATTAAATATTTCACAGGTTACGGAGTCCACCATGGCTAAGTCCATGATTTATCGAGTGAAAGGAACCGAACTTTATCAAAATGAACCGGTATATACAGAAGTAATTAGCTATAAAGAAGATGGTGATACAGGTGAGAAGGAAGAAGTAGTGACGAAGGATTATGGTAATGATTTAAGCCATAGTATTAAAATTACTTCAAAGCAAGAGGAAAACTCTGATTTATATTCGATAGAGCTGTTAATTGAGCTTGATACAGTTTATACATATTCAATCCTAGAAGATACAAATTATTATTATATTAGCCTGAAGAAGCCATCTGAGGTGTATGATAAAGTTCTTGTCATTGATCCGGGTCATGGAGGAAAAGACGTGGGAGCAATCGCTAAAAACGATGAAGCCTATGAGAAGGATATTAATCTTGGGATTGTGCTAGAATTAAAGAAGCTTTTAGATCAGGAAGATATCAAAGTTTATTATACAAGAACTCAGAATGATACAGTATTCTTAAGACCACGTTCAAGCCTGGCAAATGCAGTAGATTGTGATTATTTTATTAGCATTCACTGTAATTCAAACTCTCTGAGTTATCCCAATGGAACCGAAGTGCTTTATATGGATACAAAAGTTAAAGATGTGTCGAATAAAGCATTAGCAGGTCTATTTTCCGAGGAATTATCAAAAACGATTCCATTAATAAAAAAAGGTTCTATTGAGAAGAAACCAGAGGATATTTTTATCATGGATCAGTCACAAGTTCCTATGATTCTGATAGAAGTAGGTTATCTTTCAAATTCAGGTGATTTAAATTATTTGATAAAGAAAGATAGTCAGAAAGCAGTGGCACAGGGAATTTATAATGGAATTATGAGAGCATACAAAGAGTATCCTGCAAATAAATAGCATAGAGAGAGACTTTCATTCTATTTTGTTTAAAGTTACAGTTTTATTATTATACTATTAGTAATAAGTTTTAGTGGAGAATTTTATGAAGAAGATAATATTTGCAACCTCTAATGAAGGAAAGATGAGGGAGATTAGAGAAATACTTAAGGATTTAGACATAGAACTGTTTTCCTTGAAGGATGCTGGTTTAGATCTGGAGATTGAGGAGAATGGTATAACCTTTGAAGAGAATGCTATCATCAAGGCAAAGTATGTTATGGAGCTTACCGGTGAGATGGTGTTAGCGGATGACTCAGGTCTGGAAGTAGACTATATGGATAAAGCACCAGGGGTATATTCAGCAAGATTTCTTGGAGAAAATACTTCGTATGATATTAAGAATCAATATATTATTGATCAGTTGATGAATGCGAAGGAGGAAGAACGTAGTGCGAGATTCGTATGCGTTATTGCATTTGCACTACCGAATGGAGAAATTATAACACGAAGAGCCGATATTGAAGGGTTGATAGCGAAAGAGATAACAGGAGCTCATGGTTTTGGTTATGACCCTATCTTCTTTTTATCAGAGTATAACTGCACAACTGCTCAGCTAACCTCCGAACAGAAAAATGCCATCAGTCATCGAGGAAAGGCACTAAGTGCAATGAAAGAAGAGATTAAAAAACATCTATAAGTTTAGCTTGTAAAGGCTTTGTCGGGGGTAAGGATGAAAGTTTTAATAGTTAGTGATACCCATGGAAGAAACCATAATTTTCTTAAGACCTTAGAAAAGGTTAGTCCTATTGACTTACTAATCCATCTTGGAGATTATGACGGTGGTGAGGATTATATCATGTCAGTTACACCCTGCAGGACAGAAATGGTATCTGGTAATAATGATTTTTTTAATGGACTACCAAAAGAAAAAATTATTCATATTGGGAAATATACGATCATGCTTACTCACGGACATCGCTATGGGGTGTATTACACGACTCAGGATATTAAGCAAGAGGCTGCAAAGAATAATGCCAATATTGTTATGTTCGGACATACTCATGTACCACTGATTGATTTAAGTGATAAGGTCTGGGCGATTAATCCTGGCAGCTTGGCATTACCAAGGCAAAATAACCGTATTCCTAGTTTTATTATAATGGAAATTGATCCCCAAGGGGATGCACATTTTACATTAAATTACTATCAAGAACCGGAAGAATGGAGAAATATGAGTTGATTTAATTGTGTAAAAATTATAAGAAAAACACACAATATTGCGAATTATCGAAAAAGCATAAAAAGTTTAAAAAAGTGGTTGACATATGCTTCACGCTATTATATAATAATTCTTGCGTCACGGCGGAAACGAGAACAAGCCTAAGAACACTAAGCGAAATACACAATAGATTATATCGAATTTTGTTGTGAATTAGCGAAGGTAAGAAATCGTAACTGTAAAGATGCAAATGTGATTTAAAATATCGGGGTGTAGCGCAGCTTGGCTAGCGCGCTTGATTTGGGATCAAGAGGTCGCAGGTTCGAATCCTGTCACCCCGACTTGGTTATTAATTCTAAAGTGAGTTGATTAGCCTGAATAAAACAATATATACTTACACAACCTAACTAAATAGTAATAATATGCGGGTGTAGTTCAATGGTAGAACACTAGCCTTCCAAGCTAGATACGTGGGTTCGATTCCCATCACCCGCTTGATATTTGAAATATCAAATATCGCACCATAATGTGCTAGTAGCTCAGTTGGATAGAGCAATGGCCTTCTAAGCCATGTGTCGGGGGTTCGAATCCCTTCTGGCACATTTTTCATCTGATATAGTTGTGAAAAATGCTTATGGTGGGTATAGCGCAGTTGGTTAGCGCGCCAGATTGTGGCTCTGGAGGCCAAGGGTTCGAATCCCTTTATCCACCCTATATTGTCTTCAACTGAAAAGTCTGAAAAGACTTTTTCGTTTTAAATATGATAAGTTGAAGTAAATTCAAATTTCTATTGGGCTATCGCCAAGCGGTAAGGCACAGGACTTTGACTCCTGCATTCCGGTGGTTCGAATCCACCTAGCCCAGTTTCGGTAAGATACCTTCTGGAATATTACTGTATAACAGTAACCTTGCTTGCTCATATTGAGCAAGAGCAAAAAGCTTACGAAAAAGCAACTGGGGTCACCCAGATTATTTTATCCATTATTATGGGATATTAGCTCAGTCGGTAGAGCACATGACTTTTAATCATGGTGTCCCGGGTTCGAATCCCGGATGTCTCATTTAGCTTCAAATATTAAGAATTTGCGGATGTGGCGGAATTGGCAGACGCGCCAGATTTAGGTTCTGGTTCGAGAGAGTGGGGGTTCAAGTCCCTTCATCCGCAGTAAAGAAATCCTTCGAAGGAAGGGTTTCTTTTTTTTCTTATTTTTAGAAATGATGAAACATCTAATCGCATAACATTGATATTGATAAGTAATTGGAAATGTGAGATAATATGAAATATCTGTCTGGACATCTTCCGTTATGTACCAAATAAGATTGGTTGGAGGCATGGATTTTATAAATCTTAATACAATCTTAATGTGCCAGCTGTTTCTTATTGCATAGCTTTGTATTATAATAGGAAATGTTCGATGTAAAAATTGAGATTACAATATGACTGCTAGTATGTTGTAATCAATAGTATTATCTTGAGAATTGAGGCTAACTATGAATTCATTAAAAAAAATGAGCCCTGGACGTTTTATCGCATTGGGTTTTGCGACGGTGATACTCCTAGGTGCTTTTATACTGGTTCTTCCAGTTTCACACAATGAAGGAGTGGACGTGACATTTATGGATGCACTTTTCACTTCTACCAGCGCTGTTTGTGTAACCGGCTTGACTGCGGTTGATACCTATGATACTTTTAATCCATTTGGACAAACAGTGGTTGCCCTTTTAATACAGGTTGGGGGTCTTGGTGTCACTTCTGTAGGTGTTGGTGTAATGCTGCTCGCAAGACGAAAAGTTGACTTAAAGGATAGAGTTCTTGTCAAAGAAGCACTGAACCTAGACTCTATGAGAGGTATCGTTAAATTAATTAGAGCAATTTTATTGATGACATTATTTTTTGAAGGTATTGGTGCGATCTTAAGTTTTATCGTATTTTCAAAGGATTATCCTTTGCCGAGGGCAATTGGAACCAGTATATTTCATTCCATAGCCTCCTTTAATAATGCAGGCTTTGATAATCTGGGGGGATTTAAGAATCTTCTGGATTACAAAGATAATGTATTGTTAAATCTGACCACTTGTGGTTTGATTATATTTGGCGGCTTGGGATTTGTGGTTATAAAAGAGATTATATATAAGAGATCTTTCAAAAAATTAAGCCTACATGCAAAAGTAGTTATTTTAATGACAATAGGACTACTAGTGGTGGGAACAATACTTTTGAAGTTAACAGAAGATATAAGTTGGTTGGGTGCATTTTTCTTTAGCACTTCTGCTCGAACAGCAGGTTTTTCTACTTTCCCGGTAGGTAATTTTACAAGTGCAAGTTTATTTATTATTATTATTTTAATGTATATAGGAGCTTCACCTGGATCCACGGGTGGTGGTATCAAAACAACAACAACGTTTACACTTTTTAAAAGTGCATATGCGATTTCTACCCATAAGCACTGCAGTGCATTTAAAAGAAAAATACCAACAGAGCTTCAGACAAAAGCATTTATTTTAGCTTTTTTAGCAATGGCTTTAATATGCTGTAATACCCTGCTGCTTTGCATCCTTGAACCTCAATTTACTTTTGAGCAGATATTATTTGAGGTGGTATCGGCTTTTGGAACAGTTGGTTTATCTACTGGTATTACACCTGATTTGAATCCAATCAGTGAGTTTATTATTATTTTAACCATGTATATCGGACGTTTAGGTCCTTTGACGATCGCTTCCTTATGGTCTGTGAAACCTTTATCTAGTCTAAGCTATTCGGAAGAGTCATTAACAATTGGATAATTAATAAGAGAAAGTTGATGGATTAAAGGAGAAGTCTTGGAGGAACAATATGTTTAAACAGAAATCAGTTATTGAATATGGTATTGTTGGTTTGGGGCGATTTGGACGCGCTCTGGTAAAAACATTATCGGAATTAGGAAAAGATTTAATTGCTGTTGATACGATGGAAAGTAGAGTAAAGTTAGCAAAATCCTTTACAGAGAATGCTTTTCTTATTAGTGATTACGAAAAGGAAACCATGGAGGATGCAGGAATACAAAACTGTGCCACAGTAATTGTATGTATCGGGGATAGCATTGATGTTGGTGTTCTGACAACATTAAATGTGATAGGAATGGAGATTCCACGTGTAATTGCAAGAGCAATGAGCGCTGAGCAAGGGATGATTCTTGAAAAAATCGGAGCAGAGGTTATCTATCCCGAGAACGATATGGCAATACGTTTGGCAAAGAAATTAGCAAATTCCAGTATTATGGATACAATAGAGTTAAGAGGTGATATTGAGATTACAGAATTAAAACTAACACCTAAACTAAGAAATATGTCCGTAGCAGAAGCAAATCTTCGGCAGAGATTCAATATCAATATCATTGCCCTTGAAAGGAAGGGCGAGACGACGACTGAGATCTCTTCGGATTATCATTTTCAGGAAGATGATAATATTGTGGTTATTGGTCAAAAAAATAATATTAAAAAATTAGAGGAATATTTAATAAAGTAAAGTTTATTCCGTACGATCTGGTTTAATGGAGGAAAGAAAACATGGATGATATAGACCCCGACGCGAATCATATATTTGGTCAGATAATTATATTACTGATATTAACGTTAACAAATGCATTTTTTTCTTGTGCTGAAATGGCAATGGTTTCATCAAATAAGACAAAAATTAGGAGATATGCTGAAGAAGGAAATAAAAATGCAAAATTGGTACAAAAGTTCTTAGATGAACCGACAAAGTTCCTGTCTACCATACAGGTAGCTATTACCTTGGCTGGATTTTTCTCCAGTGCATCAGCTGCATCAGGATTATCCGATCCCTTGGGAGTGTGGTTGGCAAATTATAATATTCCTTATAACGAACAAATTGCTTTAATTTCAATCACCTTACTTTTGTCCTATGTTACTTTAGTACTTGGTGAGTTAGTACCTAAGAAAATTGCTATGCAGAAGCCGGAAGCTATCAGTATGTTCTGTGTTAGACCCATAAAGGCTGTTTCAAAGGTAGCATCTCCGTTTATCAAATTACTGACCTTTTCAACGAATGTGGTAACTCGGCCTTTCGGAATTAAGGAGGGGAATACCGAGGAGATTCTATCAAGAGAAGAGCTGATTTCGTTGGTGAATGAAGGCCAGGCGCAAGGTGTACTAAACCGTAAGGAAAAAGAAATGATTAATTCCATTATGGAATTTGATGAGAAAATGGCAAAAGAAATTATGACACCACGAATTAATGTGTTTGCGATAGATATAACCGCACCAAAGGAAGAGTACATGGAAGACTTGATGAAGACAAAGTTCACGAGAATTCCGGTGTATGAAGAGGATATTGACAATATTGTAGGTATGCTCTATATTAAGGACTTTTTGAAAGCGGCAGTGAAATATGGTTATCAAAATACGGATATTCGCGCTATTATGAAAAAGCCATATTTAGTACCAGAAAGCAAAATTATTAAAGATCTTTTTCGAGAACTTCAGCAGTCAAAGAAGCAAATTGCGATTTTAATTGATGAGTATGGCGGGTTTGCCGGTATTGTGACGATGGAGGATCTGGTTGAAGAAGTCATGGGTGACATCGAGGATGAGTATGACCCAATTTATACAAAGATCAAAAAAATTGATGATCATACCTATATTATTGATGGTTTAACGAGTATTGATGAACTGAATAATAAATTGGATCTGGATTTATTTTCTGATAATTATGATACGGTTTCAGGCTTTTTAATCGATCATCTGGGAGCAATCCCTTTAGAAAATGAGGATAGAACGATTGAGATAGAACATTTAGTATTTAAGATTGAGAGCGTGAAACATAAGCGTATTGATAAAGTGAAGTTATACATTGGTAAAAAGGAAGAGGAATAGAGGGAGGTGAAATCCTCCAAAGACAGGAGGTGAAATCCTCCAAAGACAGGAGGATAGGAAATGAGTAACAAATCCAAATATGAATTTGGCCTCATAGGTCTTGGGCGCTTTGGGCATTCACTTGCAACCAGCTTGGCTGAAGCAAGGAGAGAGATCCTGGTTTTAGATAGTAGTGAAAATAAAATCAGACAAATAAGAACTTTAACAGAGAATGCCTTCGTGGTGGGGGAACTAACCAAGGAAGCCTTAATGGAAGCCGGCATACAAAACTGTAAAACTGTAATTATATGTATTGGTGAAAAGGTTGATGTCAGTATTTTAACCACCCTGAATGTAATAAGTATGGGGGTGGAGCGTGTTATCGCAAAAGCGATTAGTCCGGAACAGGGAAAGATTCTAGAGAAAATTGGTGCTGAGGTTGTTTACCCAGAGCGTGATATGGCTCTTCGCTTAGCAAATCGTTTACTGGCCTCTAGGGTTATGGATTATATATCTTTGAATAATGACATTACAATTACGGAGCTAATGCTGACTGCAAAGTTGGCAGGACAAACTGTAATTCAGGCAAGTCTTAGAAAAAGGTTTAATTTAAACATTATTGCCTTGCAACGAAAAGATAGTACAACTACAGAGATAACACCGGAAATGGTCCTAAATGAGAATGATATTATAGTTGTTATAGGAAAGAAAGACCATATAAATAAGTTTGAAAATTTCTTAGTTAAGTAAACGAATATAAATATATAGCCAAAAAGCCACTGTATGGAACCGAATGGGAACCGAAACAGTGGCTTTTCGTCATAGAAGAAGTTTTTGTGTATTAATATGTAGTATTAAGACATACGAAAGTTTGTTACCTGATAACATACTGTTGAATAAACTGAATTGAGAAGATAGCATTTATGAATCCTTTTACTTCAAGGAGGTAGTATGTTAAGGAATAGCCAAAATGATTACTCAGGAATTCCCTATGATAATATACAGTGGTTTGACGTTGTTGGCCAACCTTTTGGAACGGCATTAAACTTTAACGCGTTTATTTTAGGTGATGCTAATAATATTGTAGATACAAAAGGTGGCATGGCAATAGGCGGAGATTTTGTTAGTTCCCGTGGTCTCAGTCTTGCATACGGAAATGATGGGAAGTTAATAGGAACAGGATACAGCCCTAACTTAGTAAGGTTTTTGGTAGGAAGAAATGTTTCCATGCAGGGACCACTTGTCGTCATCGGTCACGTTGTTGCAGGCGGAAATTTCCGTGCCGCAAAAGGAAGCACATATATGATCGGGAAAAGCGGAGAGGCAAATCAAGAGCAGGAATTAATGGAATTATATCAAGCGAACGGCGGCAGCAGATATTGGAGACCGAGTGACCGAGGTAATCATTATGCGATATCAAGCTACGATGTACCCCGCTATATCCCGGCTAGTAGAGTTGGTGCTGATGTAGCTGGATTTTTTGCTGAGGCTGAGAGTAGTATTATGGAGTATTTTAGATGCATTCTTGCACTAAATGCCAATGGTACAGTAACGGAGCATTATCATGAATGGATTCTTCGTGGTTCAGATCCAAGGCAGAATGTTTTTGTTGTGGATGTAAGACCAAATGGAATTCTGAATAAGGAAATACGCTTTGAAACTCCCGAAGGTAGTATCAATATTGTTATATTCAGGACGGGAAGTAATGCCCACATTCAATATGGTTTATGGGGAAAAGAAAATCTTGCTAAAAATACATTATATGTTTTTGAGGATGCAGACAATATTTATATGGAAGTCCCTGCAGCAATCTGGGGTAGTATTTATGCTCCAAGGTCTATGTATCATGCACATCCTACGGGTGGAACTGTAAGCGGTAATGCAGTATTAAGATCATTTGCAGTTGCTGCGACGAGTGGTTTTGAATTCCACTTGTATCAATTTGTTGGTGGAGTACAATGCAAAGAGCAAGAGGCACCTGCAGAAGTGCCAGCCCCAACACCAGCACCAACACCAGCGCCAGCGCCAGCACCGGCACCAGTACCAGCACCGGCACCAGCACCCGCGCCAGCACCAGCACCAGCCCCAACACCGGCACCAGCGCCAGCGCCAGCCCCAACACCGGCACCAACGCCAAGGCCAACACCGGCACCAACACCAAGGCCAACGCCAGCACCAACGCCAGCACCAACGCCAGCACCAACACCGGCACCAACGCCAGCCCCAACACCGGCACCAAGACCTATGCCGAGACCGACACCAATTCCTATGCCAAGGCCTACGCCAAGACCAACACCAACACCAATGCCTGCGCCGGCACCTCAACCTTGCCCCACATGCCCTGAGCCAGAGCCTTGTCCGGAACAAAAGCCATGCCCACAATGCCCACCTTGCCCGGAATCGAATACGTTTATTGAGATTAATCCAATATCAATCACGGTTCCTTGCCCGGAACAAGAATGTGAAGAGTGCTTAATTACAGCAGGAGTTATCTTCGGTTGTATATGGGGATGTAGCTGCCTTGGTACTCATAGTTGGGAAGTAAAATTATATCATAGATGTGGTGCTCATAAAGAAATGGTTTGCAAAACGAAGGTTTCCTGCTGTGGTTGCTTTGAGTTCCATGTTCCTTATGATGATTTTTATATCTTGGAGATATGTGGGATCGGACGAAGTAGGAGTCATTCGAACTGCAAGCCAGAGTTAACATTAAAGAATGTTGGCGTAGCCAATCTGGCAATCGATTGCTGATAGAAATGATTGGCTTCCCATGTTGATTTAGAAATAAAAGAACTATATAATAAAGGTAAAAAGATACGAAAGGATTGAGAAGTATGGCAAAGGTTTATATATTTATTGCAGATGGTTATGAAGAAATCGAAGGATTAACAGTAGTAGATCTCCTTAGGAGAGCAAATATAGAGATTTTGATGGTATCCATCACAGGAGATCTATTCGTAACAGGTTCCCACCAGATCACATCAAAAACGGATCTTTTATTTGAGAATTCAGACTTTAGTGATGGCGATATGCTTGTTTTGCCAGGTGGAATGCCAGGTACCAAGAATCTGAAAGAGCATGCAGGGCTTGATACCTTATTAAAGAGATTCCATTCAGAAGGGAAAAAACTTTCTGCTATCTGCGCTGCACCTAGCGTACTAGGCTCCAAGGGTTTATTAAAGGATAAAAGAGCAATCTGTTATCCTGGATATGAGAAGGAATTAATAGGAGCTAAGGTGGTAAATGAAGCAGTAGTCATCGATGGCAATGTGATAACCTCAAAGGGAATGGGAACAGCAATTGATTTTTCCTTAGCCATCATTGAGTGTCTTATTGGAGAAGCAGAAGCTAGAAAAATTGCAAAAGCGATTCAATATGATCAATATTAAACAGTATGGTAGGTTAATGTGGAATTCTTTCGGATATTGAGGAGCTTTTGTGGAAAACTTTTATCTTTGGTAGGGCATAATTTGCTTTCGTAAAAGAAATAAGCATATGAGGTTTGGAATTGCCATAAAAGCGTTCACTAAATCAGTCATCTCCCATACGAGTTCCATAGAAATAATGGAGCCAACAAAGATCATAACAATATAGCAAATGCGGTAGGTACTTATTCCACTTTTTCCGAATAGGTATTCTACCGCTTTTTCTCCAAAATAAGACCAGCCAATCAACGTTGCGGTGGCAAAGGCAATTAAGGATAAACCCAGCAGGAGATTCCCCATAGGAATGGCGCCAAATGCAGCAGTTGTATACTCAGAGAAAGAATAACCTTTTACGGAGGATGGATTCTTGAGAATATTTGTAACAATAACAAGACCTGTGACTGCACAGATTACTACGGTATCCCAGAAGGTTGCGCTCATGGATATCAGTGCCTGTCTGGAAGGGTGAGAGGTTTGCGCACCTGCAGAGGAGATGGCAGCAGTACCGAGACCAGCCTCGTTAGTAAATAAGCCACGAGCTATTCCATAACGGGCAGCAGATCGGATCGTGCTTCCGATAAAGCCTCCGGCTACCGCAGCAGGGAGTTGTGTAGGAACAAAGGCTGATTGGAATATCAAACCAATGGCAGGGAGTATGTATTTTAAATTAACAATCAAAATTATCATGCATGCTACAATATAGAAAATACCCATAGCAGGCACTAATTTACTACAAATCTTTCCAATGGATTTGACACCGCCAATGATCACCAATCCTACTAATACTGCTATAATCATGCCACCGACATATTTGGGCAGATTCCATAGATTTTCTGCAGTTTCTGTAACAGCCCGCGCTTGTGTTGAGCACCCTACTCCATAGGAAGCAATCAGGGTTAAGATACAAAATATAACGGCTAGCCATTTTTTATTCAAACCATACTCCAGTGCATACATGGGGCCTCCAAGGAAAGTTCCGTCGGAGGTTTTTCTGCGATAGAGTACACCAAGGTAACATTCCGCATAAGTAGTTGCCATTCCTAAAATGCCTGTAAGCCAGCACCAGAAAATAGCTCCTGGCCCCCCTAACGCCACTGCCGTGGAGATACCTACGATATTACCTGTCCCTATTGTTGCGGCAAGGAGGGCTGTCATGGAAGCAAACCCGCTTAGATCGCCTTCCGCATCCTTATCAGGGGTAACTGATAATTTAATGGCTTTTGGAATATGTTTTTGGACACCCTTAAGATGTATTGTAAAATATATATGAGTTCCGAACAAAAGAACAGGCAAAGGAATGCCCCAGAGAAAATTATTGGCTATCTTAATGAACTCGATCATAGAGGTACTTGCTCCAAATAGCAGTTTTTACAAGTATATGACTAGCTTTCAAATGTATGCAGGAAATAGTACAACAAGGGGAGGCTCCTAACATTCGAAATCCAAATGCTATACAGCCTCCCTTTGGGAATTTTGTTATTGTATTGATGTTTCAAAAAAATATGTTTACTTACCAAGTAAAGCTTTTACTACATGTTCAAATCCCATTCCGTGAGATGCTTTTACTAATATGGTATCATCTTTTTGAAGAATCTCCGGCAAAGCCGAGATTAATTCATCCCTGGTTTCGAAATACTTTAATTCTAAAGAAGAGGAGTCCTCCTGTTTTAGGGCTAAAGCCCCCTGATACATATGGTAGGAAAGAGCACCAGCGCAGAGTAATACGTCAACATTACGTTCAGCAGCATAGGTACCAACACCTTTGTGTAGCTCCTTCTCTGTATCGCCTAATTCGAACATATCTCCAAGAATAGCCACCTTCCTGGTGTCTGCCTTGTTAAGTAAGTCTATGGCTGCTTTCATGGAAACTGGATTTGCATTATAACAATCATCAATGATAATATATTTATCACTTCGAAGGACATTACTTCTTCCGCCTAATGCTTTAACCGAAGAAATACCGGTAGCTACTTCATGATAGTTTAAGCCAAGAAGCGTACCCACCGCAGTAGCTGCAAGTGCGTTCAACACCATATGTTCTCCGGGCAAGGGAATCTGCACCTCAAATTCATCCTGGTTCACATGTATGTTGCAAGTACTGCCGAATAATCCGTGAGTAACAATATCGGTAGCGTAAATATCATTTTTAAAGTCAAGACCAAAACGTAACGGTCTACGACCCTTTACTTCTGTTATGGTAATTAATTTGTCATCATCTCCATTAACGCAGACACTACCATTCTCACTCATAAAGTCAAATATTTCTGTCTTAGCTTTCAGAATCCCATCCCTTGAGCCTAAGTTTTCAAGATGGCATTGACCTATATTGGTAATAACACAGACATCAGGTTTTGCTATTTCACTGAGGCGGTGCATCTCACCAAAATCACTGATTCCCATTTCGAGAACGGCAATCTGATGTTCTTCCTTAATACCAAGTATGGTTAAGGGAAGGCCAATTTCGTTATTAAAATTTCCCACCGTTTTTAATACCTTATATTTTTGCTCCAAAACACTGCTAATAAATTCCTTAGTGCTGGTTTTGCCCACACTGCCGGTGATACCAACAACCTTGATATCTAGTTGCATACGATACCATTTTGCAATTTCCTTGAGTGCTGAAAAGCTGTCATCTACAAGGATGTAGGGGCCAGCAGGTTCTTTGGGGGGCTGCTCACAGACAACAGCTAATGCTCCTTTTTCAAAAGCACTTGGAATAAAGTCGTGGCCATCCACACGTTCGCCTGAAGCAGCGATAAATAAATATCCTTCTTTTATCAGACGGGAATCAATTACTGCACCAGCGATTTCTTTCTCTGAGAGATGGTCGCCTAAATATAAGGTTCCCCCGCAGGCATTTGCTATTTGGGTCAAAGTCATGTTTTTCATTCCGGCCTCCAATTTACTATGCAACTTCATACTTTTTTAAAGATATTTCTATGATTTTCTCACACAAGCTTTCGAAATCCATACCAGCTGCTTTTGCTTCCTGTGGCAGCAGTGAAGTTGGAGTCATGCCAGGAAGTGTATTTGCTTCAAGACAGAAAAGCTCATTCTTTTCATTCAGTAAGAAATCCATTCGAGCATAGGTCTTAATTCTAAGAGCCGTAAATACATCTTCAGAGATTTTTTGCATTTGCTTTGCAATTGATTCATCTAATATTGCAGGGCAGGTCTCAACAGTGCTGCCTGGCTGATATTTATTCTTATAATCGTAAAAACTAACAAGGGGTGCAATCTCAATTACAGGAAGAGCTTTGCCATCGAGAACGCCAACTGAAAATTCTCTGCCGCGGATGTATTGTTCTATTACAACCTCATTTCCATAGGTAAAGGCTTCCTTAAGGCTGACCTCCATCTCTTCGGGTGAATTTACAATCACTACACCCACGCTTGAGCCGCCACAGCTAACCTTTACAACGCAGGGATAAAGATTCCACTCAAAGGTCTCTCCTTTTTTGGCATGAATACCGTATGGCGTAGGAATCTTATAAAAGGAAAAAATCTCTTTGGTAATCGCTTTATCCATTGCAAGAGCACTACTGGTATAATCGGTTCCTGTATATTTAATCCCCATCAGATCAAAAGCTGCCTGAACCTTGCCGTCCTCTCCATTTTCGCCGTGGAGGGCTATAAACACAATATCTGCAGCGCTGCAGATGTCCAGAACACCCTTGCCAAAGAAGCTTTTGGAGGAATCTTTTCTTAAGGATTTAATCTGTTCCAGATCAGGATTGTTTTCCCTAACAGAACCAAGGTTTGCTGTCCAATCCTTGTCTATATCAAATACATTGGTAGTATCACCATCATATCCTAAGTATACATCCAAAAGAATCGCTTGATGTCCTCTGCTCTTTAAAGCTTTGTAAATCATCGATCCTGTCGATAAGGATACATCTCTTTCTGTGCTGGTTCCTCCGGCCAATACTACTATTTTCATTTATAAATTCCTCACTTTCCATCACTACAATATAAGTTATGCATCTCGATGAAAGGAACATGACTTTGTTCCTTTCATATAAGTTATGAGAAACTGCACTTAGTTTCTCATACAATTTTATTCCTAATCATATTGTTTTCAGTATAACGCAAACGCTGTAACAAGTAAAGTTTTTAAAGAATATGGGCTAAATCAAATTTTTTTGAATTAGGTCAAAACAAATGGAACATTACTATAATTATATTCTGTTGCATTCCCTATCTTAACATAGAGATCAGAAAAGATACTATTGAAATAATGCTTTAAAATAATCACTAAGTGCTATTAATTACCAATAATAAAATTTGCAAATATGTACACAATATGATTACAGGCAATACAAAACAAAGTCATGCGCGGTGACTAATACTTAGATAAGTAACCGCTGAACCTACAAATAGCTGATTTTGTAACTTGGTTGCTTTGATGCCAATAAATGGAGGTGAAAACAGTATGGCAAGTAATAATAATAGCGGATCTAACAGAGTTGAAGTGCCTCAGGCAAAAGAAGCTCTTAACCGTTTTAAAATGGAGATTGCTAATGAAATCGGTGTTCCTTTAAAACAGGGTTACAACGGTGATTTAACAAGCAAACAGAACGGTTCTGTTGGTGGTGAAATGGTAAAACGTATGATAAGACAACAGGAACAACAGATGTCAGGTGGTTCCAATCAGTAATATGTAACAGTGGCAACAGGAGGCTGGAAAAGCCTCCTGTTACTTTATGTGGGGCAAGGTAAAAACGATTTACTTTGTTTGTACAGAGGACAGTATTTTGACTGGAAAAATATATATTTCAAAATTTTATTTCCATAAATCGTTTTTCTATGTTAAAATGGTCATGAATTAACAGGGATGAATATAATGGATTACAATGATCAAGAACATGAGTAGCTTATTACCTGGCATATACTTTTATATGAAAGGAAATAATTCATGTTCCTTTCATTGAGATACATGGCGCATAGTACAGCGCCTTTTATGAGAAGTTTTAAAGTACAAAACTTCTCATAAACTTATATAGTAAGCATATTTCAAGGAAAGGATTTAGATTATGGGCAAATATTTTGGAACAGATGGCTTCCGGGGAGAGGCAAACGTTAATCTTACAGTGGAGCACGCTTATAAAGTAGGAAGATTTTTAGGATATTACTATGGTAAAAAACATAAAGCAAATATTGTGATTGGAAAAGATACCAGAAGATCAAGTTATATGTTTGAGTATGCGTTGGTAGCGGGATTAACTGCCAGTGGAGCAGATGCATATTTGCTGCATGTTACGACGACACCAAGTGTATCCTATGTAGTACGTAGCGAAGGATTTGACTGCGGTATTATGATTTCTGCAAGCCATAATCCCTATTATGATAACGGAATTAAAATAATTAATGGCGGTGGATATAAGCTGGAAGCTGATGTCGAAGCCCTGATTGAAGAATACATAGATAGCAAAGAGGACTCCCTGCCATTAGCAATCAAAGAAAATATCGGAAGAACCGTAGATTACTACATTGGTAGAAATCGATATGTGGGATATTTGATCTCGTTAGCTACCAGATCTTTTAAGGATATGAGAGTGGGGTTAGATTTGTCAAATGGTTCAGCCACAACCGTTGCAAAAGGGGTTTTTGATGCTTTGGGTGCTAAGACCTTTGTAATCAATAGTGAGCCTGATGGCACAAACATTAATAGGGACTGTGGATCTACCCATATCGAACATTTACAAAAGTATGTTATTGAAAATAATCTAAATGTTGGATTTGCTTATGATGGAGATGCAGATCGATGTTTAGCAGTCGATGAAAAGGGTAATATTATAGATGGTGATTTAATCCTATACCTTTGCGGTGTTTATATGAAGCGTCGTAATGAGCTTGCAAATAATACGATTGTTACGACAGTAATGTCAAATCTGGGGTTATATAAAGCTCTGGAACGCCAGGGAATTCAATATGAAAAAACCGCAGTTGGGGATAAGTATGTCTTCGAGAATATGATGACAAACGGGCATGCCCTTGGTGGGGAACAATCCGGTCATATTATCTTTAGTAAACATGCAATGACTGGAGATGGAGTACTTACTTCCTTAAAATTAATGGAGGTAATGCTGGAAAGTAAAGCACCTTTATCAGAGCTTCTAAAAGAGATTACCATCTACCCTCAGCTCTTGATGAATGTAAGGGTGAAAAATAAAAAGGAAGCCAGAGAAGATGAAGCAGTTATAGAAGCGGTCGCACAAGTAGAAAAAGAGCTGGGTAGTGAGGGGCGTATTCTAGTACGTGAGAGTGGCACAGAACCGGTAGTCAGAGTAATGGTGGAGGCAGAAACCGAAGAAAAGTGCAAAACCATGGTGGAACGTGTTGTAGCTGTTTTACAGGAAAAAGGACATGTGATATAAAATAACAATAATATGATCGGAACCTGTTCAGGCTCCGATCATATAGCTCTTAGCTTATGAATCAGCCTGCTGGTTCATTTGTTTGCTGGATAGGTTATCTGCCAGAGCAGGATGGAATAAAAAATTAATCTAGTATTTATAGAAATAATATGCTATAATATACTACTGTCAAAATGTCTGCTAAAATGGACGTAATGTACTTGTACATAATAAAAGGGAGTACTACTCCCGATTATATAATAATGGAGAGGAAACTCTCCAAATCAGGATGGACAAAAGCCTCCTGAAAAGACCGGGAAGGAGGATTCTTTCCCAGGCAAGAGGAATCTGCAAACTGATTCACTTGTCATTATGATAAGGGAAGCCAAAAGGTTCCCTTCAATACCGGGAGGAAGAATCCTCCCAAAATACCCAGGGAGTAATCTCTTCAATACATTGGAGAGATAATAAATTTCCCAGAGAATCTTAGGAGGAATTACAAAATGAGTTTACAAGTTGAAAAGTTAGAGAAGAACATGGCAAAGCTTACAATAGAGGCTTCCGCTGAAGAATTCGAGGGTGCGATTCAAAAAGCATACCAGAAGAACAAAGACAAAATTAGTGTACAGGGCTTCCGTAAAGGTAAGGCTCCTCGCGCTTTAATTGAGAAGATGTATGGTGCTAGTATCTTTTATGAGGATGCAGCAAATGAATTAATTCCTGGTGCATATGAGAAGGCAGCTCTTGAGAGCGGTTTAGAAATCGTATCCAGACCGGAAATCGATATCGTTCAGGTTGAGAAGGGTAAAACTTTTATCTTTACAGCAGAAGTTGCTCTGAAACCAGAAGTAACTTTAGGTCAGTACAAGGGTATTGAGGTAGAGAAGAAAGAAGCAGAAGTAACTGAGGAAGAAATATTAGCTAAGATTGACAAAGAGCGTGAGCAGAACTCCAGAACAATTACTGTAGAAGATAGACCTGTTCAAGATGGAGATACTGCTGTGATTGATTTCGAAGGCTTTGTAGATGGCAAGGCATTTGAAGGCGGAAAAGGAGAGAATTATTCCCTTGTAATTGGTTCTCATTCTTTCATTGATACCTTTGAAGATCAGTTAATTGGCAAGAATGTTGGGGAATTCGTTGATGTAAACGTGACATTCCCAGAGCAGTATCAAGCAGAAGAGCTTGCTGGTAAGCCAGCACTGTTCAGAGTAAAAATCAATGAAATCAAAGTAAAAGAGCTTCCTGAGCTTGATGATGATTTCGCACAGGATGTATCTGAATTTGATACGTTAGATGAATACAAAGCTAGCATTAAGACAACAATTACAGAAGGCAAAGAAAAAGAATTAAAAACAGCAAAAGAGAATGAGATTATAGACAAGATTATCGAAGGTGCAACGATGGATATTCCTGAGCCAATGATTGCTTCCCAGGTAAATCAGATGGCGGAAGATTTTGCACAGAGAATTCAGTACCAGGGTCTTTCTATTGAACAGTACTTCCAGTTTACTGGTATGGATGCTAAGAAATTTATGGAAAGCTTACATCCTCAGGCAGTTAAGAGAATTCAGAGCAGATTAGTTCTGGAGGCTATTGTTAACGCTGAAAGCATCGAAGTAACCGAAGAAGAGTTAGAGAAAGAGCTTACTGATATGGCAGCTATGTATCAGATGGAAGCAGATAAGTTAAAAGAGTTAATTGGCGAGAAAGAGAAAGAGCAGATCAAGAAAGATGTTGCTGTTCAAAAGGCAGTTGACTTTGTAGTAGCACAGGCGGTAGAGAAATAATTTCTCGTTCAATTGTTGAAACAAATAGGAGGATAAATGTATGAGTTTAGTACCTTATGTCATTGAACAAACAAGTCGTGGCGAGAGAAGCTATGACATCTATTCCAGATTATTAAAGGAAAGAATCATTTTCCTCGGAGAAGAAGTAAATGATGTTACAGCAAGCCTTATTGTAGCTCAGTTATTATTTTTAGAGTCAGAGGATCCGGGCAAGGACATTAATTTTTATATTAACAGTCCTGGCGGATCAGTAACAGCTGGTATGGCGATCTTTGATACCATGAACTATATAAAATGTGATGTATCAACAATTTGTATTGGTATGGCAGCAAGCATGGGAGCGTTCTTGCTTGCAGGTGGTACCAAGGGGAAGAGATTTGCGCTTCCAAATGCAGAGGTAATGATTCATCAGCCTTCCGGCGGCGCAAGAGGCCAAGCAACTGACATTAAGATTGTTGCGGACAATATTTTAAAAACAAGAAAAAAATTAAATGAGATCTTAGCAAAGAATACGGGAAAACCTCTAGAAGTCATTGAAGTGGACACAGAAAGAGATCATTATATGACAGCAGAAGAAGCTCGTGATTATGGAATTATTGATGGGATCTTAGCTAGTAGATAACAGGGTAATAAAAATCACTCTGATGATATTAGAAAGATTCAAAACTTTGCATGACTTAGGAAAAGAGGTGAGCAGGCAGTGGCAGGAAAAGTAGATGATAGAAAACAGCTGAGATGTTCCTTTTGTAATAAGACTCAGGATCAGGTCAGAAAATTAATTGCAGGACCCGGTGTTTATATCTGTGATGAATGTATTGAAATATGCAGTGAGATCATCGAAGAAGAATTCGAAGGGGAAACTGTTGTTAGTTCAGATATAAATTTATTAAAACCCGCAGAAATCAAAGCGTTCCTGGATCAACACGTAGTAGGACAGGAAGATGCTAAGAAGGTGCTCGCTGTCTCGGTATATAACCACTACAAAAGAGTTCTCGCTGAAAAGGATTTAGATGTGGAGCTTCAGAAGAGTAATCTTCTGATGATAGGACCAACAGGTTCCGGTAAGACATATCTTGCTCAGACACTGGCTAAATTATTGAATGTTCCATTTGCGATAGCAGATGCTACTGCACTGACCGAAGCAGGCTACGTAGGAGAAGATGTTGAGAATATTCTTCTTAAGATCATCCAGGCTGCTGACTTTGATATTGAGCGTGCTCAGTATGGTATTATTTATATCGATGAGATTGATAAAATTACCAGAAAGTCAGAGAATACCTCTATCACCAGAGATGTATCTGGTGAAGGTGTTCAGCAGGCGTTGCTCAAAATCCTGGAGGGTACCGTTGCATCGGTTCCCCCTCAGGGTGGTAGAAAGCATCCTCATCAAGAATTTATCCAGATTGATACGACTAATATTCTATTTATCTGCGGCGGAGCCTTTGATGGCCTAGAAAAAATTATTGAAGGACGTATCGGACAAAAATCCATTGGTTTTAATGCTGAGATATCAGAGAAAAATAAAACCAGTGTGGGTGAACTGTTCCGTCAGGTAATGCCTCAGGATTTGATCAAGTTTGGTTTGATCCCTGAATTTGTAGGCCGTGTACCTGTGACAGTTGCACTTGATATGTTGGACGAAGCAGCTTTAATAAGAATTCTTACAGAGCCAAAGAATGCGATTACCAAACAGTATAAAAAGTTATTTGAACTTGATGGTGTAGAACTTGAATTTGATGCCGAGGCACTTAACGAGATCGCGAAACAATCCTACACAAGAAAAATTGGAGCAAGAGGACTCCGGGCTATCATGGAAAAGGTAATGATGGATTCTATGTATCACATTCCTTCTGATTCAAAAGCAGTGAAATGTATTATTACCAAAGAAGCTGTGATTGGAACAGAGAAGCCTGAAGTAGTTTGGTCTGAGGATACAATAGCAAGAAAACCAATGATTCGTCGTTCCAGTAAAAAAAGTAAGGACGAAATAGCTTAAGTTATAGATGAGAGGGGATGGAGCGATAAGCGGCATCCCCTTCTTTATGAAGTTTCATGGTACAGTAACAGCACCTTTTATGAGAAGTTCATAGCTAACTTTTCATAACATAAGAGATAAGAAAGTGAGGGATATAGATGATAATAAAAAGTGCAGAATTAGAAACCGTATGTGGGATAACTAGTACCCTGCCAGAGAATGAAAAGCCGGAGGTAGCCTTTGCAGGCAAATCAAATGTAGGCAAATCTTCCCTGATTAATGCCCTCATGAATCGAAAATCCTTAGCCAGAACCTCAGGACAACCAGGAAAGACACAAACGATAAATTTCTATCATATCAACAATGAATTCTACTATGTGGATCTGCCTGGATATGGATATGCTAAAGTTTCTCAGAGCATCAAGGAAAAATGGGGCAAAATGATTGAAAAATACCTAAGGATGTCAAAGCAGCTCAGGTGTATATTCCTATTAATTGATATCCGTCATGAGCCCTCTGCAAATGACAAGAGCATGTATGACTGGATTGTATATAATGGCTTTCAGCCAATTATTATTGCGACGAAGCTAGATAAAATAAATCGCAGTCAAAAAGAGAAACATTTGAAGATGATTCGCGAGGGTTTACAAGTATCGCCAGGAACTAAGGTTATTCCTTTCTCTGCGGAAACCAAGCAGGGACGAGAAGAGATATGGGCGTGTATCGAAGAAGTCTGTGGCTTAACTACAGAGACATCAATTGAATCCTAGGTTTATTGGCAGTTGCTGAAGCTAATTTACTTTCTGTAATACAAAGACTCCTCTTAACTGTACGAATAAAGGACAATTAAGAGGAGTCTTTAATCTATTGTTGATAATGATTTTCTAATAGTGAGGACATTAGATAAGCATAAATATCGGAGCTTTTTTCCTTCCAGTTGTTACAGATTCTTACTGCCTCTTCTTCCGTTGTAACATTTAGAGTTAAATCAATTATAGTAGCATCACGTTCGATTACACTCAGGTGGGCAGCGTACTCACCTTTTTTAACCTGATACAAATCAGAACGAGTAGATACTTCCTCCTGGAGCTCGTATTTATTTTGTATCAAATATAGTTCAATATCTTCCTTGATACCTGACGAAATCATATTATCGAAGAAGAGCAGTGTTTCGTATCCGCTTTCAGTGATACGATACAAGGTGCTGTTTCGTACGGTTTTAGTCTCGACAAAGGCATCGTCGATTAATTCTGATAGAGCACGTTGGATATTAAAATAATTCGTATATTCTTTTTCTAAAATAAAGGCTGTAAGCTGTGCGTTAGAAAGTGGAAAGTTAACTCGGCTAAGAATGTACAATATCATTAGTTTATACAACATAAAGGTATCGGACTGCATTGTGACCTCCTTATCAATCTAATAGATGCGATTATATTAACGTATTCATACAATCGTAGAATCGTTTACTGCGTGATGTCTTATAAATTTCCCTTGATAAGTTCTAAGTTCTTTCATTTGGCGTTGAATACTATTAAGAACAAGTTTTTTATTCGTACTCCATAAGGGAGCCAATAAAAGCTCTTTCGGTCCATCACCGGTAACCCGGTGAATAACCATATGCTCTGGTATGCGCTCTAAACAAGAAATGACTAGATTTACATAATCCACTAAGGATAATTCGTATTGAAATTGCCCGTCCTCGTACATAGCACCTAAATCAGTTCCCTTTAGGATATGTAGTAGTTGGAGCTTTATCCCCCTAATTGGTAAAGCACAAATGTAGTCTATTGTTTTAAACATATCATCTTTTGATTCGTTTGGCAAGCCCAGTATTGTATGAACAATGACTTCTATACCAAGATTATTTAATTGATACACCTTATCCTCGAATACAGATAAAGGATATCCGCGGCGAATCAACTCAGCAGTGGCTTCATGCATTGTTTGCAGCCCTAGCTCAATCCAGACAGGTTTTATTTGGTTAAGTTCCTGAAGCAGTTTGAGTACTTCCTCATCAAGGCAGTCAGGTCTGGTGGCAATAGAGAGTATAACGATATCAGGGTGATGAATAGCCTCTTTAAAGATTTGTGATAAATAGGAAATCGGAGCATAGGTATTGGTATATGCCTGAAAATAAGCGATATATTTTGAATGTTCCGGATCTTTTACTTTGGCTGCAACTAAGTTTTTGGAAGACTCAATTTGTTCTGTGATTGAGAGTGTACGGGCAGCTGCAAAATCACCGGAACCCCCCTCGCTGCAAAAAATACAGCCACGGGTGCCCAATGTTCCGTCACGATTGGGACAAGTCATACCTCCGTCTAACGCAAGCTTATAGATCTTTTTACCAAACCTTTTCTTAAGTTCATAATCCAGGGAATGATATCGTTTATTATCCCATATCATAGCTTCACTACTTTCTAATATTCTGTTTTACAGCGGTGCTAACTACTTCACTGACTCGTGGATCAAAGGGCTGTGGCATAATATTTTCTTCATTTAGATCGGTAGCATTAACTAAACCAGCGATTGCTATGGCAGCAGCCAGTTTCATTTCTTCTGTAATCTGAGTAGCACGCCCTTCTAAAGCACCTCGAAATATTCCGGGAAATGCAACAACATTATTAACTTGATTTGGAAAATCGGAGCGACCCGTTGCTACAACCTTTGCGCCTGCTTCTTTCGCAACATCAGGCATAATTTCAGGGGTAGGATTTGCCATGGCAAAGATAATTGCATCCTGATTCATAGAAGCTACCATTTCTTTGGTAACTATATTAGGAGCAGAAACACCTACGAATAAATCGGCGCCCTTTAAGGCATCAGACAGAGAGCCTTTTTGATTCTCTAGATTTGTAAGAGAGAGCATTTGCTTTTGCATCCAGTTTAAGTCTGGATAGTCCTCAGATATAATACCAAATCTGTCACAAAGTGTGACATGCTTAAAACCATAGGTCAGAAGTAATTTACTAATAGCAATACCGGCGGATCCAGCTCCATTAACAACGACATTACAAGATTCTTTCGATTTACCAGTAACCTTTAGTGCATTAATTGCTGCAGCTAATACTACAATTGCAGTTCCGTGCTGATCGTCATGGAATACAGGTATATGTAAAAGCTCTTTTAACCTTTCCTCAATTTCGAAGCATCGTGGAGCTGAGATGTCCTCTAAATTAATACCTCCAAAGCCGGGAGCAATAGCTACAATGGTTTTAATAATTTCATCCGTATCTTGGGTATCAAGGCAGATAGGAACAGCATTGATTCCTCCAAATTCTTTAAATAAGACAGCCTTGCCCTCCATAACAGGCATTGCAGCATAGGGTCCGATATTTCCCAAACCAAGTACCGCGCTGCCATCAGAAATAACTGCAATTGTATTCGATTTCATTGTATATTTATAAGCTGCTTCTGGATCCTCTGCTATTACTTTACAGGGTTCTGCAACACCGGGAGTATAGGCTACAGCCAGATCATCTCTTGTTTTTACAGTACATTTTGAAACGGTTTCTATCTTTCCGTTCCATAGTTCATGCATTTTTAAAGCCTGTTCCTTTGCGTTCATAAAGCCTCCATCTGCCACAACGGCGGTGTAAAAATCCAGTGTACTAGACACTATTTTTACATTTATCATATCATTACGGACATGGTAAATCAAGCAATTCCATTTTAAAATTGCATAATCATTAATACGGCATGCTTATATTATCAATCCTGATAGATAGATCGATACCAGTTAGCTTCAAGCGGTATCATCAGATGCTAGGTTTGCATGTACGCTTATTACAGGAAGCAAATTGTTTTACTGATAAAAATGCTTAGAAGATAGGTTGCAAATTTGTATAAAACATGGAAAAAGCCCTATTCATAAATAAAATACTTTATTTTCTAATTTGACTGTTGTATAATTAAGCCGTACGGATTACGTATCATGTTAGGCAATATGAAGCTTAATTATTCTAAGTTTATAGATTTAGGCTTACTAATTTCGAAAGTAAGGGTTACTGCCATGTAGCCCTCATAATAAATTTCTGAATCAATTCTTAACATATTCCAAAAAATAAATCCAATTGAACAGAAGGAGTTGAATAAATGGACAAACAATATGATTCCATGACGCTTGTTAATTTAAGGGAGCTGGCAAAGGAGAAGGGTTTAAAAAACATTGCCACATTAAAGAAAGCTGATTTAATCGAGCTGCTTAAGAAAGCTGATGAGGGGGACAAGCAAGATGAATCACCCAAAACAGATGAAATAAAGGATGCAGCGAAAATTCAGAAATCGAATTCTGTTCAGACGGTGAGGAAAACAATTCAGAAGACAGAAAATGCAATGCAAAGAGCTGAGAAAGTAGATCAACAATCGGATAGCGTAAATAACACAAATCAAAGGGCAGAGAAAGTTAATCAACGCACGAATAATGCAAATCAGAGAACTGAAAAAGTAAACTTACGGACGGATAACACAAACCAAAGGTCTGAAAAAAGTAATAATCAAAGAACGGAAAGAATGAATTCTACGGCTGAAAGAACGAATGTAGTAACCGAGAAGATAAATCCTGCAACCGATATCATTAATCCATCAGCAGATAGAATGGCTTATCCGCTGGAAAAGACCATTAAAACCGGAGAAAATATAATTCATCCGATGGAAAAGTTAAATTCAGCTGTAGATAAGGGAAATCCAGCGTTAGAGAGAGCGCAGGAACGGACAGCAGCGCAAATGCCATTTGATAGTCAATCGAATCCTTCTCAGACCGAGCGTAAGGCTACATCTACCAATGAAATGGAGCAGCTGGACAGTGGAGAGACAAAAGTTGGTATTTTGGAAGTGCTGCCGGATGGATATGGGTTTATTCGATGTGATAATTATCTGCCTGGCGAGAATGATGTATATGTATCACCAGCTCAGATTCGTAGATTTAATTTGAAAACCGGTGACATTGTTGCTGGAAATACAAGAGTCAGAAGCCAGAATGAGAAGTTTAGCGCTTTGTTGTTTGTAAAAACGGTAAACGGCTTCCATCCCTCTGAGGCACAGAAGAGAAAGAGATTTGAAGATCTAACTCCTGTATTCCCGAATCAAAGAATCCGTTTAGAAACACCTGGCGCAGGAGTATCCATGAGAATGGTAGATCTGGTTTCTCCTATCGGTAAGGGTCAGAGAGGTATGATTGTATCCCAACCTAAGACGGGAAAGACGACTTTATTAAAACAAATTGCAAAAGCAGTAACGAAAAATCATCCGGATATGAAGTTGATTATTTTGCTGATTGATGAACGTCCGGAAGAGGTTACAGATATTAAGGAATCTATTGAGGGAAAGAATGTAGAAGTAATTTACTCTACTTTTGATGAACTTCCTGATAACCACAAGAGAGTTTCGGAGATGGTTATTGAACGGGCAAAGCGTTTGGTGGAGCATAAGCAGGATGTTATAATTCTACTTGATAGTATTACCAGACTGGCACGAGCTTATAATTTAACGGTACAGCCTAGTGGTAGAACCTTATCCGGCGGTCTTGATCCAGCTGCACTTCATATGCCAAAGAAGTTCTTTGGAGCAGCTAGAAACATGCGTGAGGGAGGTAGCCTGACTATTCTTGCGACTGCACTTGTAGATACTGGCAGTAGAATGGATGACGTTGTATTCGAAGAGTTTAAGGGCACCGGTAATATGGAGTTGGTTCTAGACCGTAGTTTATCGGAGAAGAGAATCTTCCCTGCAATTGATCTACCTAGATCCAGTACCAGAAGAGAGGATCTTTTGCTTACCCAGTCAGAGTTGGAAGCAACCTTTTTAATGAGGAAAGCGCTCGGTGGAATGAAGTCAGAAGAAGCCTTGGAGCGAATTATTGATATGTTCCTAAGGACAAAGACGAATATTGAGTTTATTGAAACAATTAAAAAGACTAAAATTGTCTTCTAGCATTGCCTTATAAGATGGTTTATGTGATAGAATGCATTCTTTGGTTTTCGACAAAATATACAAAATTTTTATTTCATATTGCAAAATATAAATTATTATGTTATTCTACAAGTAGTTAAAGATAGCTGTGACTGGTAAAGCAGGCAGGACCGCATTGTAGAATATCCTATTGATATGGAAGCACAGTGTAGGTCTATTTTTTTTATGAACTGGATAATTCAAAGCATCGACTTGCCCAAGTATTACGGATATAACGATAGAAAATCATCATTATGGTGATACTATGGTTATATGAATTCGGCAAGGAGGAGGTTCCATTTGTATAAGATAGATCGGGTGATTGGCAATAACTTTGTTATATCGAAAGATAAAGATGAGAAAGAAATCATTGTCAGAGGACTTGGAATAGGTTTCAATAAATCGAAGGGTGATAGTGTTCCGGAAGAAAAGGTTGAAAAAATCTACCGAATGGACACACCAAGGCAAATTAATCACCTGATAGAGCTAGTGGAAAATATGCCATCTGATTATATTGCAGTTTGTACAGAGATTATTGAAAATACCCAATTGAATCTAGGGAAGCGACTCAGCCAGAATATCTACGTTACCCTGACGGATCATATTTGCTTTGCCTTAGAGAGAAAAAAGACAGGATTAGAATATAAGAATGAGATGCTTTGGGAAATTAAGAATTTCTATCCTGCCGAATATGCACAAGGACTTCAAGCAATTGCAGTCATAAAAGATAAACTTGGTGTTGAACTAACAGAAGATGAAGCTGGTTTTGTTGCATTGCACATTGTAAATGCAGAACTGGAAACCGGTATGGGGGATATGCTAAGTATTACAATGATGATTCAAGGAATCATTGGAATTGTTGAAGACTACTATAAGATATCCTTAAACCAAGAATCTTTGGATTATGGAAGATTTATTACTCATCTTAAGTTTCTGGGACAACGCATCTTTAAGAATCAAACCATGCAGGAGGATGATAGTGATTTCACACTAATGATTCGTAAGCTGGTTCAAGACAAGTATCCTAAGGATTTTCTGTGTGCTAAACGCATTCAGAGCTATATTCAAAGTAATTTTAAACATCTGCTTTCTAGCGAAGAGATGTTTTTCCTGATGACACATCTAGGAAAGCTAATGAAAAGAAAAGAATAGTCTAGAGTTTGAGAAGCGAAACTAGTGAGATTATTTTTCAAATAATGTAATTGTGTTATATAATTTGTGTTTATATTAATGTGTGATATCAAAATTAAATAATTGGCTTGTGACCCTTGTTTGGGGCAAGACCGCAGACTTAGTTGTACTTATTCTGGCAAGAATTGTACATATTAATGTCAGCGGTCTTTTTTTATCCATGATCTATTACGAAAGATCATTAACGATTGCAAATGGATAGAAATTTCATAGGAATCTTATGGTCTGCTATATGCGGAATTAAGAGATAAGTTTTAATGGAGGTAAGATAATGAAAGACAAAGCATTCAGTGTATTACAAAGAGTAGGACGTTCCTTTATGCTTCCAGTTGCAGTATTACCGGTTGCTGGACTTTTACTTGGTTTAGGAAGTTCCTTTACAAATGAAACCACATTGGCAACTTATAACCTGTTAGGGATTATGGGGCCAGGTACTATTATTTACAATATCTTAACAATTATGAGTAAATGTGGTAGTGTTATATTTGACAACCTTCCACTGATTTTTGCAGTAGGTGTTGCAATTGGTATGGCGAAGAAAGAAAAAGAGGTAGCAGCCTTATCCGCTATGATCGCGTTTTTCGTCATGCATTCTGCGATCAGTGGAATGATAACCATTTACGGTGGGCCAGAGGCCTTTATGAGTGGAGCTACGGGCAGTGTCATGGGTATGACCTCCTTGCAGATGGGGGCTTTCGGAGGTATTATTGTTGGACTTGGGGTCGCTGCGTTGCATAATCGTTTTTATAAGATTGAACTCCATGCAGCCTTCGCATTTTTCCAGGGCACAAGATTTATTCCTATTATTAGCACTGTGGTTTTTACCTTTGTTGGCATTCTAATGTTTTATGTATGGCAGCCGGTTCAAATTGGTATTAATGAATTAGGTGGATTGGTGCAAAGTTCAGGAGTCATCGGAACATTCTTCTTTGGTATGATTAAGAGATTACTGATTCCTTTTGGTCTGCATCATGTATTTTATATGCCTTTCTGGCAGACGGCAATTGGTGGGACAATGGAGATTGCGGGTCAGAATATTGTAGGTGCACAGAATATTTTCTTTGCTCAATTGGCAGATCCGACAACAACCCATTTTACTACCTTGGCAACCAGATTTTTTAGTGGTGAATTTATAATTTATATCTTCGGATTACCGGGAGCAGCCTTAGCAATGTATCGGTGTGCACGTCCTGAGAAAAAAAAGGAGGTTTATGGATTATTATTTTCAGCAGCGCTTACTTCTATTATGACAGGTATCACGGAGCCAATTGAATTCTCCTTCCTATTCGTAGCACCTGTTTTGTTTGGAATTAATGCCATTATGGCGGGTCTTGCTTACGCGATAGCACAAGCACTGAATATCGCAGTAGGTTTGACATTTTCCGGCGGTTTCATTGACTTATTCATGTTTGGTATTTTGCAAGGAAATACGAAGACCTCATGGCTGCTTATTGTTCCGGTAGGAATTATTTATTTTGCAGTGTATTATTTCTTGTTTAGCTTCTTAATTAAAAAACTGAATTTGAAGACTCCTGGTCGAGAAGCGGATCATGAAGAAACGAAGTTATATACAAGAGCTGATTATAACCAGAAGAAAGATGCAGCAAAGAAAGATAAAACGACGGATGAGGATGGACTCTCTGCAGCGATTACAGAAGGGCTTGGAGGAAAGGCAAATATCAGTGATGTGGACTGTTGTGCAACCAGATTACGAATAACTGTTTTTGATGGTGAGAAAGTAAAAGATGATCTTTTAAAAACAACTGGAGCTGCCGGTGTTGTCCATAAGGGAACAGGGATTCAGATCATATATGGACCGCGAGTAACTGTTATTAAATCGAATCTGGAGGATTATCTTGCAACAGAGGGACTAGTAACAGAGAAAAAAGCGAACGATTCTCAAAAAACAAGAATAGACAATCCGAAACTTAATAAAAGCAATGAACCAGATTCAAAAGAAAATGCGATGGGCCAGGAAACCATGATATATTCTCCACTAAATGGCAGGGTAATGGAGTTATCTGAAATTGGTGACGGAGTTTTTTCAGAAGGAATGTTAGGACAAGGTTTTGCGATTGATCCTACGGAAGGAAAAGTGGTCGCACCATGTAACTGTAAGGTGGAAACAATCTTTGATACCAAGCATGCCATAGGATTAAGCTGTGGAAAGGTTGAACTATTAATTCATATTGGTATTGATACTGTTCAACTAAACGGTAAGGGCTTTGACATTAAAGTAAGTGCAGGGGATATACTGAAGAAGGGCGATGTAATTGGTTACTTTGACAGGAAGATGATTGCGGATGCGGGATACCGTGTGGTGACCCCGGTGATTGTTACGAATACAGATGAGTTTTCTGAGATCAAGATCCTGAAAAAGAACTTTGTAAAAGCAGAAGAACAGATATTAAGTGTGAAGTAGATTTAAAAGAAGTAGAATAAAAGAAATAGATTAGAAATAGATCAAACAATGATAAGTGTATAATTTTCCAGAGGTAACGCATAGTAACATTGAATATTAAAAATATAAAATGAGGTGCTTATTATGAAAGAGTTTCATTATAAAATCAAGGATGCACAAGGCATTCACGCCAGACCAGCAGGGTTATTAGTTAAGAAAGCGAGTGCTTTTCAATCGGATATATCCATATTAAAGGGCGATAAGTCAGCAGATCTAAAGAAAATCTTTGGTATTATGGGGCTGGGTGCAAAGCAGGGAGATGAAATAACAATAAAAATTTCTGGTAATGATGAACAGGAGGCATATTCCGCAATTCAGGAATTCATTGAAGGTAACTTGTAAGAAATAAATACAGGAGAAAAAGGATGAAAAAATATAATGGTAAGAGCGTATTTGGCGGTGTCGCTATCGGAAAAGTAATTGTTTTTCATAAAAACGAAGGACAGGTACGCAGAAAACATATTAATGATGTGGAAGCAGAAATCTTACGTGTTGATGAGGCTAGAGAAAAAGCAAAGGAAGAGCTGCAGAGATTATATGAAAAGGCAGTTGTTGAAGTTGGCGAACAAAATGCTATGATTTTCGAAGTTCATCAGATGATGCTCGAGGATCAGGATTATGTGGATTCCATTACACATATGATTAGAAACGAGCAGATAAATGCGGAATATGCGGCTGCTTCAACCGGAGATAATTTTGCTGAAATGTTTTCCTCAATGGAAGATGATTATATGAAGGAACGTGCTGCTGATGTTAAGGATATTACGAATCGACTGATTAAGATATTGCAGGGAGTAGGAGAAAGTGTGACTCGATCCGATGAGCCTTACATTTTAGTGGCAGATGATTTAGCTCCAAGCGCGACCTTGCAGCTTGATAAGACGAAGGTGCTGGCCTTTGTCACCAGAAAGGGCTCTACGAATTCTCACACAGCGATTCTTGCCAGAATGATGAATATTCCTGCTTTAATTGGTGTGGACTATGACGAGAGTTGTGATGGGATAGAGGCAATTGTTGATGGCTATGAAGGAGCTTTTATCCTGGAGCCTACACAACTGGTACTGGATTCCATGAAAGAGCGTCAACAGGAGGATATCTATAAGAGAAAGCTGCAGCAGGAGCTAAAAGGAAAAGAAAATATTACAATTGATGGTAGGAAAATTGATATTTTTGCTAATATTGGAAGTGTATCTGATGTAGCCAGCGTGCTTGGGCAGGATGCCGGAGGAATCGGGCTGTTTCGTAGCGAGTTTTTATACCTGGAGAAGAATACATTTCCGTCCGAGGAGGAGCAGTTCCAGACCTACAAAACAGTCATAGAAACCATGGCAGGCAAAAAAGTAATTATTCGTACGTTGGATATTGGAGCGGATAAACAGGCGGACTATTTTGGCATTGAGAAAGAGGAGAATCCAGCAATGGGTTATCGCGCGATACGTATCTGTTTGAATCAGCCTGATATATTCAAAACACAGCTTCGCGCCATTTACCGGGCAAGTGTATATGGGAAGGTTGCAATCATGTATCCGATGATCATATCGGTTGGGGAAGTTAAAAAGATTAAAGAAATTGTAAAGTCCGTCCAAGACGAGCTGACCCTGCAGGGTATACCGTTTCAAGATGTAGAGCAAGGAATTATGATAGAAACGCCTGCAGCAGTTATGATCAGTGATTTACTCGCGGAGGAAGTGGATTTCTTTAGTATAGGAACCAATGATTTGACCCAGTATACATTAGCGATTGACAGACAGAATCCGAAACTGGATGATATTTACGATGCTCATCATCCGGCTATTCTCAGAATGATTCAGATGGTAATTGAGAATGGTCATAAAGGTGGTTGCTGGGTAGGTATCTGTGGTGAGCTGGGAGCTGATACCACACAGATTGCAACATTTCTTAGAATGGGATTGGATGAAATATCCGTTTCTCCTAATTTAGTGCTGACATTAAGGGATAAAGTAAGAAGTATAGATTTAAGTTCGGATAAATAGTTTGAAACAATCAAATAAAATCGAAATCCAAAATTGTCTTTTAGGTATTGCATATTAAGCGTTCCTATGCTATACTTAGTAAGCTGTTTATTAGATTGGAAATATTCTGACCAATAGATAACGAATTGATCGTAAAGAGGTGAAATCATGAAAGAAGGAATCCATCCCAAATATCATCAGGCTAAGGTTGTTTGCAACTGCGGTAACGAATTTGTAACAGGATCCACCAAGAGCGAAATCCATACTGAAATCTGCTCCAAGTGTCATTCATTCTACACTGGACAGGTGAAAGCTTCTGCTGCTCGTGGAGCTATTGATAAGTTCAACCGTAAGTATGGTTTAAACAAATAAATCATTGAAAATGCATTTGCTTTTCTTAGCATGAAAATTGAAACATGAAAAATTGGGTTGAGGTATACGTTCCTCAGCCTATTTTTTAATACAAGCTTAGTTTAAGCCTGCACAGTTATAACGAAAGAACTAGGCCATGAAAATGACCGAATATGATGAAAGGTTTGGGTGTGAAGATGAAACCATCAGGTATTGGCGGCATGGCTGTCATGGAAGGCGTTATGATGAAGCACAAAGATGAATACGCCGTGGCAGTTCGCAAACCGAATAATGAGATTGTGGTGGAAAAAAGTACTTATACTGATTTTTCTGACAAGGTGAAATTGTTTAAATTGCCAATCTTTCGTGGTATGCTCGCCTTTGTCGAGGTGGTGGTGGTCGGACTTAAGGTTTTGAATTTTTCGACCAGATTTTTTGAAGATGAAGAAGAAATCAAATCTAAGGATATAAAAAATAAGGGAAAAAATAAAATTGAAAAAAACATCCTAGATTATGATGATGATTTTGAAATAGATGAAGTGATTGATGATAGCGCGGTTGAAGCGATGGTGAAAGCTGAGACTACGAAGGAAGAGAAACAGGATAAAAAGAGTAATAAAAGCAATGCAGTCCTAACGGCAGTAGCTGTAGTGCTTTCCATTGCACTGTCAGTTGCTTTGTTTATGGTTCTACCCGTAATAATTACTAATTTGTTTTCTCGGTGGATATCTAATGATTATACATTAACATCTATGGAAGGTATGCTGCGCCTTGTGATTTTTATTGGCTATGTCATTGTGGCAACAAAGATGCCAGAAGTTAAGCGTGTCTTTATGTATCATGGAGCAGAACACAAGACGATAAACTGTCTTGAACAAGGATTTGAACTCACGCTTGAGAATGTAAAAGGGCAATCGAAGCAACACAAGTGCTGTGGAACCGGATTTTTGTTACTCGTGATTATTATCAGCTTGTTTTTCTTTATACTATTACCAGTTGATGATATGATCATGAGAATTGTAAGCAGAGTGTTGTTAGTTCCATTGATCGCGGGTGTCTCCTATGAATTTATTCGTTTAGCAGGAAAGAGTGAAAGTGGATTCATACATATAATGAGTCTGCCAGGTTTATGGATGCAAGGCTTGACAACCAAAGAGCCAGATGACGAGATGATTGAAGTTGCAATCCAATCTGTTGGCGCAGTATTTGATTGGAAAGCATTTTTAGTAACCTCACCTGTGGATGATAAAAGTGAAAAAGACAATAATACTAAGAGTGTTACAAATACATATTCGAAAGAGAAAAAGTCAAAGGATACAAAAGGAAAGAGCAGAAAAAGAACTGTTTCCGAAAAGGAAGAGTCCGTAATGCAAGAAGCAGCAGCTACTAAGGAAGCAGCAACAAAAGAAGAGGTAGTTACGAAAGATGCTTCCTATCCTAATAAGAATAATCGCAATCAGGGCATAACACCGGTTCCATTTAAACCGATCATAAATGATGAGTCGGAGGAAGAGGATGATGAAATCCTCAAGGCTTTGGATAAATTCTTTGATGGACAGAATAAATGAAACACAGATAGTGACTAGCTGGTTCATGGAGAATAATCATGAGTACTTATAAAGAGTTATTGCAGACAGCGAAGACGAAGCTACTAGAGCGGGAGATCCCCGATGCTGATTTAGATGCTTGGTATTTGATGACTTATGTTTTTCATATTAATAGAACAGATTATCTATTACGCGGGGATGAGGTGGCTTCAGACGAAGAAGCTGAACGCTATCTTTCCTATGTAGAAGAAAGAGCCAGGCATATACCTTTGCAGCACTTGACAGGAACCCAGGAATTTATGGGACTGGAATTCGATGTGAGCAAGGATGTGCTAATTCCGCGACAGGATACGGAAGGTTTAGTAGAAGAGATACTTAAGATTTGCAAGGGGAAGTCTGTGCTTGATATGTGTACCGGATCAGGCTGTATTATAATCAGCCTTGAAAAGCTGGGAGAGTTAGAAAGTGCGTATGGAGTTGATATATCTGAACAGGCGCTTATGATTGCAAAACGAAATGCAGTAAAGCTGGACGCAAAGGTAGAATTTGTGCTGAGTAATTTGTTCCAACAGGTTAATCGAAGCTTTGATATCATTGTTTCAAATCCGCCCTATATACGGACCAGCATAATCGAGGAATTAATGCCGGAGGTAAAAGATCATGAGCCACATTTAGCACTTGATGGTAGTGAAGATGGACTTAAATTCTATCGCAGTATTGCGGTTGATTCAAAAGCGCATCTAAAGAAAAATGGTTATCTTTTCTTTGAGATAGGATATGACCAGGGAAATGATGTAAAGCATATACTTCAAGAGGAAGGATATGCGGAAATTGTAATTAAGAAGGATCTTAGCGGACTGGATCGCATGGTCTGTGCAAGATTTATATAATGGAGGAATAATTGTTATGTTTGACAAGCTAGAAGATATTTTGATTCGTTATCAGGAATTGGAACAGGAGCTAATGAATCCAGATATCATGAACGATCAGACCAGATACCGGAACCTTCGTAAGGAGCACTCGGATCTTACTGATATCGTAGAGAAGTATAAGGAATATAAAGCAACTCAGACCAATATTGAGGATAGTTTAGCAATTCTTGATGAAGAAAGTGATGAGGAAATGCGTGAGCTTGCAAAGGAAGAATTAGCTGAAAGCAAGCAGAATATTGTAAAGATTGAAGAAGAGCTGAAGATCTTACTTCTTCCTAAGGACCCTAATGACGATAAGAACGTTATCGTTGAAATACGTGGAGGTGCCGGCGGTGATGAGGCAGCGCTTTTCGCAGCTGAGCTATATCGTATGTATGTAATGTATGCGGAACGTTATCGTTGGAAGATTGATATGATGAACTTAAACGAGAACGGTATTGGCGGCTTTAAGGAAGTAATTTTTATGGTAATTGGTAAAGGAGCTTATTCAAAATTAAAGTATGAGAGTGGAGTTCACCGAGTACAACGTGTACCTGTGACAGAGTCCGGCGGTAGAATTCATACCTCAACAGCAACCGTTGCTATTATGCCAGAAGCAGAAGAGGTTGACGTAGAGCTTGATATGAACGATTGTAAGTTTGACGTCTTCCGTTCCTCTGGTAATGGTGGACAGTGCGTTAATACAACAGACTCTGCGGTAAGACTTACCCATATTCCAACCGGTATTGTAATCTCCTGTCAGGATGAAAAATCCCAGTTAAAGAATAAGGATAAGGCGATTCGTGTCCTTCGCTCAAAGCTGTATGAACTGGAGCTGGAAAAAGCACAGAGTGCAGAAGCCGAAGCAAGAAAGAGCCAGGTAGGAACCGGTGATCGTTCTGAAAAAATTAGAACCTATAATTTCCCGCAGGGACGTGTAACAGATCATAGGATTAAATTGACTGTTCATCAGCTAGGTGAAGTTATGAACGGTGATCTGGAAGAGATTATAGACAGCCTAATTGCAGCCGACCAAGCAGCAAAGCTGGCAAATTTAACTGAACAATAAGGAGCTTGGTCGGCTTATGACCAAGCAGCAAAGCTGGCAAACCTGACCGAACAATAACTTCATTTGAGGTAAAAATAAAATCTGATTTGACAGATAATTAAAGTTATCTTATAATAAAAATATAAAAAGGCAATCGCCACAGGGTGATTGACCAAATCGGAAACTAAAAACCTTCCTGACTGGGCAAAGTACAGGGAAGGTTTTTAGTATATTAATGACAAATCAAATTTCCTTCCTATGAACAGTAAAGTTGAGGGGGGATTTTATTTTTTGTATACGCGTGGTATAGGCTATAGTTAGTAATTATTCAACTAATAAGAAAAAATATTATATATAAAGGAATATTAAGCTATGAAAAATAAAGATATCATCAGCAGCTTAAGTAATGCACAGATAAAAAATCTAACATTATTACAGAAAAAGGCAAAAGCACGGGACGAGCAAGGAGTCTTTGTTGTGGAAGGCCTGAAGATGTTTGAAGAAGCCTTAGAACTGGGGCTTATGAAAAAGGCATATGTATCGGATTCCTTTTATCAGGAAAGAATGATGGAAGAGCCAGATTACTTCCAGTCCTTTGACTATGAGATTGTATCTGATTCAGTCTTTAAAGAGGTGGCTGATACAAAGACACCACAAGGTATCATGGGACTTGTAAAAAAGACAGAGCATAGCCTGGAGCATATGATTAAAACCCCAAAGGCATGCCTATTGTTATTAGAGGATATTCGGGATCCGGGAAATCTGGGAACAATGATACGAACTGCTGAAGGTGCAGGAGTGACAGGAATCATCTGTAACAGTTCAACGGTAGATTTATACAACCCTAAGGTAATCCGTTCCACCATGGGCTCTATTTACAGAGTACCCTTTTATCAATCAGAGGATTTTTTTGGAACAATCAGTGCAATAAAGCAGCAGGCGATTACTGTCTTTGCGGCTCATTTGTCGGGAGAGCTATATGACACGGAGGGAAGCTTTGTTAACCCTTGTGCATTTTTAATCGGTAATGAAGCCAATGGGTTATCCAGTGAAGCCTCAGAAAAAGCAGATCGGTTAATTAAAATTCCAATGGCGGGTAAAGTAGAATCCCTAAATGCTGCTGTTGCAGCCGCTATCTTAATGTATGAAACTGCAAGACAGAGAAGAAAATAATTATATAAGCCCTATAGCATAAATGTGCTTGACATTTCCTCTTAATTAGAATAATGTATAAATAAACACATGTAAAGCATAAATATTAATGCGTTATGTGTGTTTTCAAATTATTACAGAATAAAAAACAAAGCAACTTACATTATTATAATTAATCACCGCAAAGGGCGGAGGAATGGAGGATTATATGAATTTAAAGGGACGCAGCTTTTTAACACTGAAGGATTTCACGGAGGAAGAGATAGCATATTTGCTTGACCTGGCAGCAGAGTTAAAGGCAAAGAAAAAAAGTGGGATTACCGGTGATAGCTTAAAAGGTAAGAATATTGCCTTAATCTTTGAGAAGCCCTCAACAAGAACCCGTTGTGCTTTTACTGTTGGTTGTGTTGATGAAGGCGGACATCCGGAGTATTTAAGCAAGGATGATATTCAATTAGGCCATAAGGAAAGTGTAGAGGATACAGCAAGGGTACTGGGAAGAATGTTCGATGGTATTCAGTTTCGCGGGTTCTCACAGGATACTGTTGAAAAGCTTGCAAAATTCAGTGGTGTACCGGTATGGAATGGGCTTACCGATCTTGATCATCCAACTCAAATTCTTGCGGACTTCTTGACTTTAAAAGAGCAGTTTGGTAAGCTTAAAGGGCTAAAACTCGTCTATGTTGGAGATGGCCGTAATAATATGGCAAATAGCTTGATGATTGGCTCCGCTAAAATGGGAATTCATTTTACGATTCTTGCACCGAAGTCCTTGTGGCCGGAAGAGGAATTAGTAGCTTTGTGCAAGGGCTATGCAGAGGAATCAGGCAGTCGGATTGAAATATCAGATGATTTAGATGCAATAAAAGATGCAGATGCAGTGTATACAGATGTATGGTGTTCTATGGGAGAAGAGGATAAGGCCACAGAGCGTATTGCGATCCTTAAGCCTTATCAGGTGAATTCAGCTCTAATGGCTCGGACCGGTAAGGAGAGTTCTATCTTCCTTCATTGCTTACCAGCTGTAAAAGGAAAAGAGGTCACAGAAGAGGTCTTTGAACATTTTGCAGATATTGTATTCGATGAGGCAGAGAATCGTATGCATACGATCAAGGCAGTTATGGTTGCAACCCTCGGAAAATAGAAAAATTGCATCGCACATGACCTGACATATCAAATTTAGTTTGTATATCATTTAATGAGGTTATATAATGGATCAACGAAATAATTTGTTTGAAAAGCTTAAAAAAAAGAACATTAAAATAAATACAGTGCTGTCGATTATTCTAGTCATGGCTTTATTTTACTATTTTCTAAAGCCGAATAGCCGGTATGCCATATTAGCAGCCTGCTTTGCTGGAGGTTCCATTAATGTAATCAATGGTATGAATATGTGGAAAGAGCCGACAAAGAGATCAATGGGCATGAGTTATGCTTTATTTGGAGTAATTATTATAGCTCTTGGATTTATTATAGTTCGTTTTATCTAAGGATTTTGGAGGTTTATGTGCAATGTATCAAGAAAATGTAGTTTTATGTGCAAGTAGTGCTTACGAGCAGAAATTCTGGTTAAATGATGATTTTAAAGCTTTGCCGGAGCAAATAAAACAAGAATTAAAAATCATGTCTGTATTATTTACAGAGGACGTTGGAGGAATACTATCCTTAGAATTTGAAGAGGATGGAGCTTTGATTTTTAAAGTGGATTCTGACGAAAGCGACTATCTCTATGATGAAATTGGCAGTGTATTAAAAATAAAACAGCTGCAGAGAGAGAAAGCTGAACTCTTGGAAGCTTTGGAAATGTACTATCGGGTCTTTTTTCTCGGAGAAGATGCCGCAGAGCTTTTGAGTGAGGAATAAAACGTAGCAGGGAATGGAGGAATAATATGCTACTAGTTGTTGACGTTGGAAATACAAATATTACCTTAGGTGTGTTTGAGGAATCAAATATTAAAGCAACCTTCCGTTTGACCACGAATACGAATCGAACCTCAGACGAATATGGCCTCATCTTATGTGATTTATTTAATGCAAGGAATATTAGTATTAAAGACATAAAAAATGTAATCATTGCCTCTGTGGTACCGAAGCTGATGCATTCCTTAACGTCTGGAATTATAAAGTACTTAGGCATTACCCCTTTAATTGTAGGTTCAGGTACTAAGACAGGGATTAAGGTGTCTACAGCAAATCCAAAAGAAGTTGGTGCAGACAGAGTAGTTGATGCAGTTGCAGCCTATGAAATCTATGGAGGACCAGTATTAGTCATTGATTTTGGAACAGCAATCACTTATGACTTAATTATGGAGGATGGAACGTTTCAGGCCGCGGTTACCTGCCCCGGACTGCGAATTGCGGCAAATGCACTTTGGACTGGAACTGCAAAGTTGCCTGAGATAGAGATTGTAATGCCGGATACCATTCTTGCCAAAGATACAATCACTAGCATGCAGGCTGGCCTCATATTTGGTTGTATTGGCCAGACGGAGTATATCGTTAAGAGAATGCTTAAGGAGGCGGACGTTTCAAACTGCAGAGTGATTGCTACAGGAGGTTTGGGTAAGATTATTTCCGATGCAACGGATATCATAGAAGTGTATGATCCAAACTTAACCCTAAAGGGGCTTAAGATCATTAATGATAAGAACATTAATGATAAGAATAAGAGATAGCGTGAAACGCAGTGCTAGCATATAATAATAAAGAAAAGTCATGGCGAACAGTGAAATTGAACGGTTATGCCATGACTTCCTTAATACAGAGAAGATAATTGGAGAGATGCTAATGAGTCTTATGATTGGCAATGTGAAATTAGAAGGTAACCTGTTTTTGGGACCGATGGCGGGAGTAACAGACCTACCCTTTCGTCTATTGTGTAAGGAAAAGGGTGCAGATCTAGTCTATACCGAGATGGTAAGCGCAAAAGGGATTCAATATAATAATAAAAATACGGAAAGCTTGCTGCAAATCCATGAGACAGAGCGGCCAGTGGCGTTGCAGCTCTTTGGTGCCGATCCTGTTATTTTAAGTGAAACAGCAAAAAGAATTGAACATCGTAATTTTGATATTCTGGACATTAATATGGGGTGCCCGGTTCCTAAAGTTGTAAATAACGGAGAAGGCTCCGCGTTAATGAAGAATCCAAAATTAATTGGTGAAATTGTAAAAATGGTGTCATCGTCAATTAGCAAACCGCTCACGGTAAAAATTCGAAAAGGTTTTCATGATACGGATAATAACGCAGTGGAGGCTGCTAAAATTGCAGAGGACAATGGCGCTGCGGCAGTCGCAGTACATGCAAGAACCAGAGAGCAATATTATAGCGGTAAGGCAGATTGGGAAGTAATCAGGGCTGTGAAAGAGGCACTGACTATTCCGGTGATTGGAAGCGGAGATATTTTTTCGCCTGAGGATGCCAAACGCATGATTGTTATGACTGGCTGTGATGGTATCATGATGGCAAGAGGAACCCGGGGAAATCCATGGATTTTCGAGCAAATCAAGGCATATCTTGGGGAGGGAGTATTATTACCAAAACCAAGCTTTGATGAGGTAAAGGAAATGATTTTGCGTCATGCTGCGTTGTCAGTGGAGTATAAAGGAGAATTTATTGGAATTCGTGAAATGAGAAAACATGTAGCCTGGTATACAACAGGATATCCCGGATCTGCTAAATTAAGGAATCGGGTCAATGAAATAGAGAACATGGAGGATCTCAGACAACTTTTAGAGGAGTATCAAAATCATGTCTAAAATCACTAATCAGAAGGTAGACAGAAAGTATTAATCTATGAGATGTTCACAAAATTCGATAAAAATATGAAAAATGGTTGATTTTTTCTGAATTTGGCGTATAGTATATTTACAGAAAAGACAAATGTATGCCATACAAGAACAGGTGGAGGAATTGAGATGAGCAAGTTAAGAGTTGGTATCCTTGGTGGAACAGGAATGGTTGGACAGCGTTTTATCGCATTGCTGGAAAACCATCCTTGGTTTGAAGTAGTTACAGTTGCAGCAAGTCCCAGAAGTGCTGGTAAAACATATGAAGAAGCAGTAGGTGGCCGTTGGAAGATGGCAACACCAATGCCTGAGAGTGTAAAGAACTTAATCGTAATGAACGTAAATGACGTTGAAGCAGTAAGTGCAGGCGTAGATTTTGTGTTCAGTGCTGTAGATATGACAAAGGATGAAATTAAAGCAATCGAGGAAGCCTATGCGAAAGCAGAGACCCCGGTAGTTTCCAATAATAGTGCTCACAGATGGACCCCGGATGTTCCTATGGTAGTACCTGAACTGAACCCAGAACATTTAGAGGTAATTGCAGACCAGAGAAAGCGTCTTGGAACCGAGAGAGGTTTTATTGTAGTAAAGCCTAATTGCTCCATACAAAGCTATACACCTGCTCTTCATGCTCTTAGACAGTTTGGAGTCAAGCTTGTAGTAGCAACAACCTATCAGGCTATCTCTGGTGCCGGTAAGAATTTCACAGATTGGCCAGAGATGGTGGACAATGTAATTCCTTACATTGGGGGAGAAGAAGAGAAGAGTGAACAGGAACCATTGCGTATCTGGGGTAAGGTTGAAGACGGTCAGATCGTAAAAGCAGAAGGTCCAATGATAACAACACAATGTATTCGTGTTCCAGTAACAGATGGACATACTGCAGCGGTGTTCGTTAGCTTTGAGAGGAAGCCTTCCAAGGAAGATATATTAAAGGCTTGGGCTGAGTTTAAGGGGATTCCGCAGGAGCTTGAATTACCAAGTGCTCCAAAACAGTTTATTAAATATTTTGAAGAGGATAACCGCCCACAGACAAGACTTGACCGTGATTATGAAAATGGTATGGGTGTATGCTTCGGTAGATTAAGAGAAGATAGCGTATTTGATTATAAATTTGTTGGTCTTTCCCACAATACGGTTCGTGGTGCAGCTGGCGGTGGTGTATTGATTGCAGAATTATTAAAAGCTCAGGGGTATATAACTGCAAAATAAATATGATATAAAAGAACAAAAGAGCTCTGGCATTTGCCAGAGCTCTTTTGAAAAAGGATTATTTCTATTTCAAGTCTTTAAATAAGTAATTAATAAATTCAATGGTATTTTCTTCGTGGGGATAGTTTGCAAGTATTCCAAGGACATATGGTTCCCCATCATAAGTTACACCCTCAAATAAATCAGAATCATTTAAATAGATACCATAGGCATTCTTATCAGAACTCTCTGTAGTTTCTGACAGAAAGAATCTATCTGTCATAGCGCTGTAAATATCAGTAGGAAGTGCTTCAGAAAGCTTAGTAAAATAATCATTCTTTGCATAGTTTAAAAACTGGGATTCGGGAGCAATAATAACATCCACCTCACGAGCAGCAATATATGCAGTTAAAGCCTGTTGAATGTTATAATTACCACTACCGCTTAAGTAGAAAGTATCGTTTATCTGAATATCCTCTAACTTTGGATTTAAATCTAAATAATCAGAAAATTCACTTGCGAATTCTTCCACTGCTTCTGTTGAAAGAGAACTATCTATAATGGCTGCGTAAAACTGAGTATTGATGTTAGGAGTAGCAATCTGATAGATAACATAAATAATTGCTGCAATTGCAAGAATTCCACCCAATGCATGCAATCGATAATACTCCCAAAGATAATTCATCTTCTCTTTTGTAGTCATATTCTTCAGTTTTTCTTTCTCGGAGGGAAGTTCTCGAGGCTGATAAATAGTGACTGGTTCCTCCAGTCGCGACTGTTTCGGCATAAAAAAACCTCACTTTTGTTTACTATATTAATTCAGAAGGTATCATGCCCTGTGAAGGTAATCAAAAAGCTGTCCTCTGAGTTAGGTTGTAGCATGAGTAACTAACAAATAGTGTATCACAATCATCCCTGGAAAAAAAGAAATTAATTATAAAATATCTCTTAAATATATGATGAAAGTAAGGTAAATAAGCAAAACTAAGAAGGGAGTATTACAAAAAACCTCCAGGAGACAGCAGATAAATATGAAAAAGCATGCAAACCATGCAAACCTCATGCAAAAAGTTCAGGACGGTTGCAAGTTATTGCAATAATATTGCATTTTATGACATCCTGCTCCCAGAGCACTTTTTTTGTGTATGATAAGAGGAGTCACAATATCGCGTTTGTCGATTATCTCAAAATAATGCCAGAGTTTATTACGGGGTAAAAGGGAAGTGACATTTTACAGTAAGGAAATCATATTACAGATTTACTTGCTGGCATAATTAACCAGAGGAGATGAACTGATTTGAATAATATGATGTTGGAAAGAAAGAAGTATAGGCTACTATTTATATTTACGAGTATTTGTTTTGTATCGATGATTTTCTTTCGATGCTTAAACATTTTGAACGCAACCACAAATATATTTTTCTTTTTACTAAGCTTATTTATGTTGCTATTACTAAATTTTATGCGAACAAAAGCAATGTACAGTTTTACAGAGGAGCATGAATTTAATAGTAGACCCTATTCTAATACCTTACTAATCACGATTCTTATCGGGGATATGATTTATATCTTATCTGCATTTTACGAGTTTAAAAATATGGTTATTTGATCATAATGAAAATAACAATGGAAAGAGAATGTTGTAAATGTTAAAACGAAAAAGCAAGAAAAAGATAAAAAAGGCCTTCCTTGGAGGTGTACTATCCTTCTTAGGGTGTACTTTTGCAGCAATTATATTACCATATTTTATTTCTGGCAACCGATATATGATTGGTGGTAAACTAGGAATATGTTTGATCGGTGCTACTTTAATTTTTATATTTACATATATTGATCTGACCAATACGTTAGAATTATGAATTGATAATACCAGATGAAATGGAATATATAATTTGATCTGGTATTTTTTTTATTTGTGCGGTATATTAAAGACATTATAGATAAGAAAGTCTAAGAGGATAAATCATGAAAAAATTACGTGGCTTTTTTGCTATTCTATGGCCTGCTGTAGTGGCACTGTTGATTCCGGTTTATGTAGGAATAGTAAGCATTTTTATCTTCTTTCAAAGTGTTTTTGGGGCATATTTATTAATTACACCGATAAGAGAAAGAAGCCTTATGGAAATGCTTTACCTATTAGAGTATTCCGGATATAAAATTATTGATTATACTCAGGCATTAACAGATGTTTATACTGCACTCATTCCAATTACCTGGATCTTTTTGTTTTACTTTTGGTACCGTTCCATGCTTAAGAAGGATAGCTTTCCTGGAGGAAATGGGAACCCTGCCAATGGTTATAGAATTAAGCTTTTTACATTAAAAAACATGTTCTTTCTTGCACTCGTTGCACTCGGGTGCCAGATTGTCATTGGAAGTGGTATGGAATTGATTCTACCACACTTTGAAAAAATCATGAAGGAATATAATGAATTGATTGAAGAGTTTATGTATGGTAACGCTGTTGTTATATTTATAACTACAGTGGTATTGGCGCCATTTTCAGAGGAATTGCTATTTAGAGGTGTTATTATGAAAAAGGCTCAGAGAATAGCCCCCATAGGTGTTGCCATATTGATTCAGGCTATCTTATTCTCCTTATTTCATATGAATATTGTACAAAGCGTATATACATTTCCGGCTGGACTGATCTTGGGATATGTTGCCTACCAATTTAAAAGCATCAAGGCTTCCATTGTGCTTCATATGATGTTTAATGCACTCAGTTATGTAATGATAATGCCAGAAAATATGATTATGTTCATTACGTATCTGGTGTTTGGAGGTGTTATTTTAACGATTGGTTTATGGTGGATTTCTAACGTTGAAAAAAGAAATAAAAATATAGTAAGTGAAGGATAAGCTGTAAGAGAAGCTGGCGTGGATAAAGGAATGAAGAACTATTTAAAAGTACTGGGGGCAACAATTCCTCCATTAACAGCAGTTGCTGTTCAATTAATCGTAGCCACGGTTTTAAACATGGCTTATTCCACCATCATTGGTATAAAAGCAGAGACGGGGCAGGTAGCAGGAGCTTTGGATATAAGAGTTGAAATTACTTATCTGTTTTCTGCACTTGCAGTTATGAGTAGTGGTATCGTATTTTTATTCTGGTATCGTCGTGAGACCTTTAAAGAAGAAAGAGGAAAATTTAAGCATGTAGTTAATAGAAAGAATATCTGCAAATTCGCTTGTCTGGCACTAGGGTGCCAGTTATTTGTTTCAGGTTTAATAAGCATATTAACAGAGTACTTTCCAAAAGCATTTGATAACTATGGGGATACAATAAAAAGCATTTTATCAGGCAGCCCGGTTGTGGTAGTAATTGTTACAGTTGTAATTGCACCGATAACTGAAGAACTGATCTTTCGTGGGGTTACGCTCCATATGGCTAACCGGTATATTCCTTTTCTAGCAGCAAATGCTTTCCAGGCAGTTTTATTTGGAGTGTATCATGGTAATTTGGTTCAAGGGATTTATGCCGCTGGGCTAGGATTTATCCTTGGAGTTATTTGTGACAAGTTCAGAACGATATATGCCCCGATAATACTTCACATGATGGTAAATGCAAGTGCATTTTTCCTTATGCTGTTGCCAGAATCTATGCTTAGTTATTTCGTCATATCAATCATAGGTTTTGTTTTGGTGGTGATTTCATTGAGTATCATTAAACCAAATAAGAACCAAGAATTGCAAGGAATTACCAAAAAATCAGTAAATAAGGAGAGCGTAATATAAAGAATATAAAATTTGTATAAATTCTACCAAATAAACGGAAAATACCTCCAAGTGACGTCGATATGACACAAATTTAACACAAAATAAACACATTTCTAACATAGTATCCCCTCCAAATAGGTGGCTTGACCTATTTTAAACGTACCTGAGGAGGATAAAGATGTATCGAATCAAAGAAGACTATGAGAAAAGCCTTATTTTGATTGAAATCAAGGGCAAGATGGAAAGAGAGGAGGTGGAGTTGTTTGCCAGAGATGTAAGTGATACCTTTAATAGGTTCCCACTAAAATCAATGTCAGTGATCTCATGTAATGAAAGAATGGATCCATTATCTCAAGAGAATGCTAGGATTATGAAGGCTGTTACACAGGAATGTGTGTTAAAAGCGAATAGAATTGCGGTTGTTCATAAGAGAACAGTAACAAAGATGCAGCTAAAGCGATTAGAAAAGGAAGTCATAGAGGATGGACATCATGGGGTTCCTATTATGAGATTTTCGACAAGAGAAGAGGCTCTGGATTATATTGGAGAGAGAAATAAAACTTTAAATTTAATTAGGAATTAAATCTATAACTATTGATTTTTGCTTTTATATCATATATGATACAAATACAACTGAATAATTAACTATAATCATATATCATATATCCATACTGAGTTTGGTCTGTTTGGCCAAAATGCTGATTCTAAGGTACCTTAAGGACTAAAAGAAGTAAGCATGGTATGGGGGTAGTGTTCCTATGAATTATCAGATACATAGTCTTGACCAATGGGAATAAGTAGGCAAGAACTAAAAAGTTTGTTCAGATATAAAGCTTCTTTAGTTATAATAACGATTAGTAATCTCGTAGCACCTGCCTGAGAACCGTTTCAAGATCGGTATCTCTGCTTAGGTGTTTTTTTTGTTGTCCCAAAAGCAAGGTAATTGATAGACACTAGGATCATTAGGTTAAAGCTATATTATTCAGAATTAAATTGTCCAATCATACAAAGTAGCGAGTTGTATATGGGTGGCCGCAAAGCGGCAGAATGGAGGAAATATGAATACAACAACTAACTTTCGCACCTTAAAGATGGTGCAAATGGCATTATTTATTGCAATTATTATTCTTATGGCTTTTACGCCAATCGGGTACATTAAGACCCCAACACTTGAAATTACGCTAATTGTAATTCCGGTTACTGTAGGTGCTATTGTCCTTGGACCGACTAGCGGAGCAATTCTTGGTGGTGTATTTGGAATTACCAGCTTTATCCAATGCTTTGGAATGAGTCCCTTTGGAGCGGTTTTGCTTGGAATTAACCCAATAGCAACCTTTATATTATGTCTGGTTCCTCGTATTTTAATGGGATGGCTATCAGGAATTATATTTATGGTTTTGAAAAAAGTTGATAAAACAAAGGTGGCTTCCTATGCAGTAGCCAGTCTTGCAGGACCTTTACTTAATACAATATTGTTTATGTCAGCTTTAGTGCTGTTTTTCTATCAAACGGATTATATTCAAGGCTTTGTGTCAGCAATGGGGACATCGAGCGTCTTTGCTTTTGTAATTGCCTTTGTAGGTGTAAATGGGTTGATTGAAGCAGGAGTCAACTTTGTGGCAGGTGGTGCTATTGCCAAGGCTCTTGACATGTTTACAAAAAGAGGATAAGATAAAAATAGTGAGATTAATATCTGGTCAAAGGTAAAAGTTACCTCACGAAAGGTGAAAACTAAAATTTAAAAGTTGGCTAGATGTAAGAATCTACCTACAATAATGCTGCGGTAAAAAAACGTTGACATTATTGTGTTTATCTGTTATTATATTAGAGCTGTGAGTATTGCGTGGCAATATTTATATCAAAGAAGAGAATCCATCTCTCACCCATAGCATAAACATTGTTTATTGTGACCGGGTTAAAGCATACTGAATATAATATTATCTAGTAAATAGATAATATGTGATTGAGCTTGCAGGTGGATAATCTTATTATCCACCTTTTTTGATGCATAAACATGCATAATATAGGGTGAAAGAAATTCACAGCATCTGCAGGAATGCAGTAAGTCCCGGTAACATATTAATTTATGACAAGGGAATCGAAAGAGAGGATATCTCTTGTATATAACCTATGGAGGTGCAGTACTATTAGCGATTTAATGATTAATGAACAAATCAGGGACAAAGAAGTTCGCCTGATTGGTGAAAGCGGAGAGCAGCTTGGTATTATGTCTGCAAAAGATGCAATGAAATTAGCAAAGGACGCCAATCTTGACCTAGTCAAAATTGCTCCGACAGCGAAACCACCAGTTTGTAAGATTATCGATTACGGTAAATACAGATACGAATTAGCAAGAAAAGAGAAGGAAGCCAAGAAGAAACAAAAGGTTACCGAAGTTAAGGAAATTCGTTTATCTCCAAATATTGATGATAACGATTTAAATACGAAGGCAAACCAGGCACGTAAGTTTATAACTAATGGTGATAAGGTTAAAGTGGCATTACGTTTCCGTGGCAGGGAGATGGCTCATACAGCAGCTTCTAGAGTTATTCTGGATAATTTTTATGCTAAGCTCGAGGATATTGCTGTTGTAGATAAACCGGCAAAGCTCGAAGGAAGAAGTATGATTATGTTCTTATCAGAAAAACGTTAAAATACTAAATATGACAGCATTTGGAAGGTTTCGGGACAAGTCCTGCACCACCAAACTGTATCAATCATTAAGGAGGAAATATCATGCCGAAGTTAAAAACAAGCAGTGCAGCAGCTAAGCGTTTCAAAGTAACTGGAACAGGAAAATTAAAGAGAATGAAGGCTTATAAGAGTCATATCTTAACAAAGAAGTCCGCTAAGAGAAAGAGAAACTTAAGAAAAGCAACTATGACGGATGCGACTAACATTAAGAACATGAAGAAAATCTTACCATATCTTTAAGAGATAGGTGATAAGGAGGAATAGAACATGGCAAGAATCAAAGGCGGAATGAACGCTAAGAAAAGACATAATAAAGTCTTAAAGCTGGCAAAAGGTTACAGAGGAGCCAGATCAAAACAATATAGAGTTGCAAAGCAATCAGTAATGAGAGCGTTAACATCTTCTTTCGCTGGTAGAAAAGAAAGAAAAAGACAGTTTAGACAGTTATGGATTGCCAGAATTAATGCAGCAGCAAGAATGAACGGCTTATCCTACAGCAAATTAATGCACGGATTAAAATTAGCTAACATCGAAATTAACAGAAAGATGCTTTCTGAAATGGCTATCAACGATGCAGCAGGTTTTGCATCTCTTGCAGAAGTTGCTAAATCCAAATTAGCTTAATATATGTTACAATAACAAGTGAATCAGCTTGCTGATTCACTTGTATTATATTGATAAAGTTTACACCCTGCTATCAAAGTAGCAGGTTTTTTTATTTCATAAAATGTGTTAAGTAAAAGTTGAAGACGTTATCTTGAATATAAATTTATGAATTCCGCATATAATGAATTGACGAAACAAAGGAAGTAAGTTGGAATGATGAACCATGAGATGTCACCGCAGGATCGGGAGCGTATCATGAGTGAGGATTATGCGGATTTACTCATCAACTATAACGGAGATGAAAAAGTCTTTCAGCAATTCCAGGATGCCACTGTACATTTCATTAATTTTTTTGATGCAGTCGTTCATGTTCCTGTAACTCAGATAAATGACAATACTATTGTAAAATTGGGTTATGCTGTAATGCCGACTTTGTATGGAATGATTAGCCGGGAGAGTTTAGAAGCATCAGGGATTTTAAGATTGAGGAATATTCCCAGTTTGAATTTAAGGGGCAGAGGAGTTTTAATTGGGATTATGGACTCGGGTATTGACTATACTAACCCAGTTTTTAAGAATGCGGATAATACGACGAGGATAGTATCAATTTGGGATCAGACCATCAATGATCATCATTTTCCGGAAAACACATTTTATGGAACAGAATACGATAGAGACCAGATTAATGCGGCTTTGCAGAGCGGAAATCCCCTGGAGGTTGTGCCCACAACGGATGTTATTGGTCATGGTACAATGCTTGCAGGGATTGCTGCGGGCAATGAAGTGCCGGACAGTAACTTCTACGGAGTGGCACCGGAGGCTGAGTTGGTTATAGTTAAACTAAAACCAGCGAAAAGATATTTAAAGCAGTTTTTTCTCGTACCTGAGGATGTAACCTGTTACCAGGAAAATGATCTAATCTTTGGTTTAGAATATATTACTTCCGTTGCAAATAAATTAAATAGACCCATAGCAATCTGTATCGGTGTTGGAAGTTCCTTTGGAGCACATGATGGAAAGGGAACTCTTAGCGGATATTTATCTCTGTTGGCACAAAGACCAAGAGTGGGTATGATCATAGCTGCCGGTAACGAGGGAAATGCGAGAAGGCATTATTATGGGAGGATAAACCCTGCAACGGGCTATGATACGGTTGAATTGTCGGTTGGAGAAGGAGAAGCAGGCTTTAGCATGGAGCTTTGGGGAGACTCTCCGGGAGTATTTTCTGTTGATATTCAGTCTCCCTCAGGTGAGTTTGTTCCCAGAATCATTCCTGTCCTTGATGAGACACGGACAATTACCTTTATCTTTGAAGAAACAGTAATCGTAATTGATTATCAGATGATTGAATCTCAAAGTGCTGACCAGCTTATCTTAATGCGCTTTCGAAGACCATCACAGGGGATCTGGAAATTCAATGTCTATGGCAGAGCTGATTTGAACGTAGGCTTTAATATATGGCTACCAATGACAGGTTTTATTTCAGATAACACCTTTTTTATCCGCTCTGATCCCTATATTACTGTTCAATCCCTAGGAAATTCAGAAATACCCATTACTGTTACTGCCTATAATTCCGTAGATGACAGTTTATACGTAGCTGCAAGCAGGGGCTATAGTAGGACTGGTACAATTAAGCCGGAGGTGGCTGCACCTGGAGTAAACATTATCGCGCCCTCCATCGATCAGGGGTTTTTAGCTGTTACAGGCACCAGTGCTGCAGCAGCACATACAACAGGAGTAGCGGCGCTCTTATTAGAATGGGCGGTCGTAATGGGAAGACAGCCAAATATGAATTCAGTAGACATGAAAATATTTATGATTCGGGGAGCTCGAAGAGATAGTAACATAACATACCCAAACAGAGATTGGGGCTACGGTATTTTGGATGCTTTTAATATCTTCGATATCCTGCGTTCTTCACAATAGAAGGGAGGAGCATGGATATGACTGCAGAAGAAAGATATAAAATTACAAGTAATGATTTTGTGGATTTCATTGTGGATTATGGCGGAAATGAGGCAATATTAGCCAGATTTCCCAATGCTACCATCCAAATTATGAATACAAGGTTTGCAATAGCATATTTACCTGCCGCCAACTTGACTGTTAATACAATCAGTGAGTTTGGTTATTATATCGTACCGGGCTTCTTTGGACTAACTTCTACACGAAGCTTAGAAGCTTCTGGTATAAATCGAGTTCGAAGGATACCAACTCTGAACCTAAGAGGACAGGGAACGATCGTGGCCATTATTGACACGGGGATTGATTATACCAATCCTATATTTCGTAACGCAGACGGAACAACAAGAATTATATCAATCTGGGATCAGAGTATCGAAAGTGAAAAATTCCCACCGGAATATTGGTATGGTACTCAGTATACTACAGAAGAAATTAATCGAGCTCTTCAAAGTGAAAATCCGTTCGAAATTGTACCAAGCAGAGATGAGATTGGACATGGAACCATACTGGCTGGTGTAGCTGCAGGCGGAGAGGTTCCTGATCAGGATTTTAGCGGAGTTGTACCTGATTCACAAATTGTAGTAGTTAAATTAAAGCAGATAAAAGACATTTTACGTGATTTTTATATTGTTCCGCCTGGCGTGCCCTGTTATCAGGAAAATGATATTATGTGGGCAATTCGATATATAGTTGATCAGGCGAGAGAGCAGGGAAAACCGGTATCGATCTGTCTTGGAATCGGTAATTCTCTAGGAAGCCATTCAGGAAGAGGAAGTCTTGGAAATTTACTAACGGTAGGGGGGAATTTTCCTGGAGTTGTACTAACCATTGCAGCAGGAAATGAAGGAATGGCCAGAAGACATTTCTTTTCGGAAATTGACCCCACGATAGGCTATACAACTATGGAGTTGAACGTAGGTGATAATGAGGCGGGTTTTATTATGGAATTATGGGGAAGAATTCCTAGCATCTATTCTGTTGACATTCTATCCCCTACAGGAGAGTATGTCCCAAGAATTACGCCCACTTTGAAAGTAAGCAGGGAAATTTCCTTTGTTTTTGAGCAGACGCAGATCACCCTGGATTATCTATTGGTGGAGGGAACGGCAGGAGATCAAGTTATCATATTTCGGTTTCGTAAACCAACCGCTGGAATTTGGAGATTTCAGGTTTATGGTAGAGGAGATATAGGTGGAGCTTTTCATGTATGGCTGCCAATTACGGGGTTTATATCAGATAATACCTATTTTACTCAGTCCAATCCCACTACGACCATAACAGTTCCGGGAAATGTACAAGAGCCAATAACGGTTACAGCCTATAATCCTGATAATAACAACTTATATACGAATGCAAGCCGTGGCTATACCAGTAACAATTTAATTAAGCCGGAACTTGCAGCACCAGGTGTGAATATTAGTGCACCAACGCTGGAACAGGGCTTTGCAGGGGTCAGTGGCACAAGTATAGCAGCTGCCCATACTACGGGAATTGCAGCAATGGTATTAGAGTGGGGAATTGTACGAAGAAATTATCTGGGGATAGATACGCCTGAGGTAAAGAAACTGTTAATACGAGGAGCAAGGAGAAATCCCAATCTAACTTATCCCAATCAAGACTGGGGCTATGGTATTTTAGACATATATAATTTATTCATTGAGCTGCGAGCAGAAAGTCCTAGAGCCTAAGGTACATAAGGCCTGGAAAAGGTTAAAATAAGATTAGAGTTTTCGCTATCATATTGCGAAAAAGTATAACATGAAGTATGATTATGACAGAAATATTCGGGTTAACAGACTCGGAAGAAGCATCGGCGTTCCATATAACAAGCTATAACGGATGCCGGATTGGAGGAGCTATGAGAAATAAGTTAACAAATGCTTTATGGGGATTGTTTTTTGTCATTGTGGGTATCGGGATAGCAGGAAATGTTCTTAATCTCTGGGATTTCACTCTGTTTTTTAATGGATGGTGGACTTTTTTCATTATAATCCCCTGTTTTATCAGTATGATACAGAGTGGCTTTGGAGTTGCTTCTACGATAGGCTTCATCTTTGGCGTACTTCTATTTGTATCCTGCAATGTGAATCTAAGATTTAGCGTATGGGAATTAATCATTCCGGCAATCTTAGTGTTTATCGGAATACGTATCATGTTCCAAAATATGTTCCGGAAGGGACCAAGACGAATTAATCAGGAGGGCGGAGACTTCCAGGGAGGTAATGGTCAAACCTACAACGGTGCCGCAAGATCAGACTATAGTGCCACCTTTAGCAGTAACCGTATCCATATCACGGATTACTTTGGTGGTACCGTATTAAATACAGTGTTCGGAGCTTTGGTGCTTGACTTACGTGACGCCCAGATTACGAATGATGTGGAGATAAATGCAACTGCAATTTTTGGTGGGATTGACATTTATCTTCCGGCAGGTGTTAATATAAAAGTGAATAACGTACCTATCTTCGGTGGTGTAAGCAATAAGTCGAATCAATATGTTCAACCAGGAGCTCCCACGATTTATCTTAACTCCACTTGCATGTTTGGAGGGATTGATATCAAATGAATAGCTTTCAGCGAACCATTAAGTATATAGCCATTGGATTTGCTATCTTCTTAGCAATAGCAATTATATCAGCTATGATTAACGTAGGGTTAATAATAGCTTCCGTGGTATCGGGTGGTACGGCCTTTAATAAGGATAAATCCGTTGGCTTCTCAGAAGTCTTTACCGATGTAAGCAGTTTGGAGGTTAGTAATTCAACCGGGAAGCTGATCATACTAGAAGGAGATACCTTTAAAGTAGAGGCTGAAAACGTATCAAAGAACTTCCAAGCAAAAGTTTCAAGTAACGGAATTTTAAAAATTTCAGATGACAATCAGGCTATAAATTTTTTGTGGTTTCATTTTAATGGAATTAATGATCCTAATTCAAAAATTACCATATATCTTCCAAAGGGGTTCATCGCTGAGGATATAAAACTGGAAACAGGTGCTGGAAATGTTGCCATTGATGGTGTAAAAACAGGATATCTATTACTGTCAGCAGGCGCTGGTAATATTGTTGGAACTAACATAATTGCTGAGAAAGTTAAGGTTGATGGTGGTGTCGGGAATGTAAATCTAGAGAAGGTAAGCTTTAACGATTCGGATTTTGATTGCGGAGTTGGAAATCTTACTGTTGAAGGCACTCTTCAGGGAAAAAATAAATTTGATTGTGGAGTTGGTGATGTTAACCTGGATTTAACTGGAGATCCTAAAGATTATGACATCAAGGTTGATGCCGGTGTAGGAAACATACGTCTGAATGGGGAAAAGATCTCGAATGAATACCGAACCAACAATAGCTCACCTAATTCGATCGATATCGACGGCGGAGTAGGAAATGTTACAATAAAGATTACAAGGTAACCGAGCATTTATCCGTATATATTAGAAAATGTTATGAAAAATGTTGCAATCTTTGAATACAAATATTAAAATAAGAGAAAAGTAGTGGGGACGTTAATGGATTTGGACGTCCCCATTTCGCTCATGTCAACCGGAACGCGTTATGCCAGGGATGATTTTCCTTATATCATAATTTGGGTGAAATGGGGTATTTTAAATATTAGGATTAACATTGCCGCTAATCTGGCGGTGGAACGGAGAAATTGATGAACAAGAAGAGTTTACTGGGGTTATTTCTATTTGCCGTAGTGGTTACCGCAGTCTTATTCATGAGTGCACATTATTTGTCTTTACAAGACCATACCTATACAAAAGATATTACAGATGACAGTAATGAGGATGACGTTGATTTAGCGGAGGCATCAACAGAGATTGTAGATTCTGCTAATTCAGATAATTCACAAAAAGATTCCGTAGAAGCAACAAAGGATAGCTCTTCTGAATTGGATTCAGAAAATCTAAACGAATTAAGTACTGATATAGAAAATGATAATGAAAATACCTTTAGTACAGCCCTGAGTTCTGCGAAAGCTCCTGTATTAATATACGATAGCAGTTTAGTGGACTACCAGTCTTACATTCCTGATATGAAATTGGATAGTCAGTTGGAAACGGCGCTGGATATAGATAATCCAGGTCTATCCATTGATGCGGAAGCTGCAATCTTAATGGATGCTGATACGTTGGAGGTATTGTATTACAAAAATGCAGTAAAAGCTAAGTTTCCTGCAAGCACCGCAAAACTGCTTACCAGCTTAGTGGCTCTAAGTTGGTGCGAGTTGGACGAACAGGTGGCTGTGGGTGATGAGATTACCATGATTGCATCAGATTCAACGAGAGCTTACCTGGAGGAAGGGGAAGTTCTTACAATCCATAATTTATTAGAAGGGATGCTGCTACCCTCCGGTAACGACGCTGCATATACGATTGCGGTGTATGTTGGCCGAAAAGCACTGGATAATCCTGAGGCAACCAAAGAGCAAGCAGTGTCGGAGTTTGTACAACTTATGAATGAGGAAGCAGCAAGTCTTGGGGTGAAAAACTCCTGCTTTAAGACGCCGGATGGTTATGATGCTATTGGGCAATACACCACTGCCTACGATATGTGTTTAATTGGGGCAGCTGCTGCAAAAAATAGTATTATTACTGAGATTACTCAAAAAAGTACAGGACGAAACCGTTTTATCAGTGGGGAAGATGTAACTTGGAAGAGTACGAATAAATTAATAACAGAGTACAGCGGCCAATTTTATTCAAAAGCGATTGGATTGAAAACAGGAACAAGTTCCTTAGCGGGAAGATGCTTAGTTGCCGCAGCAGAAGAAGACGGACGTAAGGTAGTATGCGCTATCTTAGACTCTACCTCGGCAGGTAGATGGGAAGACGCTATTACGCTATTAAAATATGGACTTGAGTAAATGATAACTAAAGGGGGACTTTGGCTTGGAGCAAGATAATCACGATAATATCGAATACAATCAGCAAAACAATGAAAAAAGCGGGTATCCAATGAATGAAGTAAACTATAATGATTTTCAAGAGATCGGAATAACTCCCAAAAAGTTAATCAGTCATGCGGGCTTTGCTTTATTTATTTTATCGCTGGTGGTTCTTGGGGTACAGACCTTATTGGATATCCTTGCAAGAAGTACAGTACCACAGATTGTTGATACAAATTGGTACATTTGGGCTTTAACTGCAATTTCAGTCGTAGGAATCGGTTTTCCGGTTTATTATCTTTTAATGCGTGGAATTCCAGATTCGCCTAAGGGGGAAGTAGTTAAATTAAGGCCTACGAGATTTATTATGATATTCTTTATCAGTTATATGGCAATGTATTTTACAAACTTATTGAGTACGGTATTAACGGTGCTGATATCACTGATCAAAGGTGAGGAGTTAGTAAATCCTGTTGCAGATGCCATACTAGGCGGTAATTTTTTTATAACTTTACTATATGCAGCAATTATTGCTCCGATCATTGAGGAATTGATTTTTAGAAAGCTGCTGCTTGACAAGGTACGGCGTTTTGGTGAAATACCGGCAATACTTATTACAGGCATTGCCTTTGGATTATTCCATATGAACCTGTCTCAATTCTTTTATGCAGCGGTGCTAGGCTTTATCTTTGCCTATGTAGTATTAAAAACGAATACCATTAAGTATTCTATCTTGCTTCATATGATGATTAATTTTATGTCCTCCATTATGGCACCAGTTCTTACCAATAGCAAATTTATTTTTATTGGTTTAATCTTTCTGTGGATTATTATCGCTATAACACTTGGAGTTGTTTTTTTGATTCTAAATTTCAGAAAGATAAAGTTAGAAAAATATCAGCCGGTTATGAAGACATCTTTCTTCTTCTTAAACCCAGGTATGATACTATATTTTTTGAGCTGTTTCATTATAATTATCTATGTGACCATAAGCTAATTTAGATAGATACAAAAACAAACGATTGAAAAGTGGAAAATAGAAATGAATAAAAATAAAAAGTAGCTGCATGTCAACCTTCAAATAAGGGGGACTACACAGCTACTTTTTTACTTTGTTATATTAGCAATTCTACTGGGTTCACTTAATCAGGTTATCTAATTCTTACTGCCGTACCGGAAACAGTCACCATAAGCATTCCATTATCTGCTCCCAGTACCTCATAATCTACATCGACCCCAACAACGGCATCTGCTCCCATTTGATATGCTCTTTGCTGCATCTCCTGTAAAGCCTGTTCTCTGGCATTAATAAGCTCTTCCTCATAGGTTCCGGAACGTCCGCCAAAAAAGTTGGATAAACCGGCGGTAAAATCCTTAATAAAATTAACACCGGAGATTACTTCTCCAAATACTACTCCAAGATAGTCAGTAATCTGCCTTCCTTCAACGGAAGGGGTTGTTGTAATTATCATAAATTGACCTCCATAATATGTGTGGTAATGTCAAGTTTGACACCCCGCTTTTCTTTCAATATAACGGTATCCTGTTGTAATGTCAACAGAGCTGACACTTATTTAATATGCTTTTAATCAGGTTCTAATTATCAGTAGCAGGGACACAATATGGAGTATATTCCTGTTGAGAAAAAAGGTTAAAATATAAAAGATTATCGTAGCAAAATATTCCGATATCAGCTAAAATAGAGGTATAGTTTTATTACAATTATAAATAATTAAAATACACATAAAGAAAGGAAATAAAATCAGTATGAAGAATTTTACTTTTTATAGTCCCACCTATTTCGCCTTTGGCAAGAATACAGAGAAAGACGCTGGACATTATGTGAAACGTTTTGGAGGAACAAAGGTACTAATCCATTACGGAGGAGGCTCGGTTGTTCGTTCTGGTTTATTAGATAAAGTAAAAGCCTCTTTGGAGGAGGAGAAGATAGAGTATATTGAACTCGGGGGTGTATTACCAAATCCAAGAAGTGGCTTGGTGTATGAAGGTATCGATATCTGCAGAAAGGAAGGGATTGATTTTGTTCTGGCAGTAGGCGGAGGAAGTGCCATCGATTCTGCAAAGGCAATTGCAGCCGGAGCTGTATATGAAGGGGACTTTTGGGATTTTTACGAAGGTAAACCCATTGAGCAGGCGTTAAAGGTAGGTACGATCTTAACCATCGCTGCAGCAGGAAGCGAAGGCTCCGGTGATTCGGTTATAACCTTAGAAAAAGGAATGTTGAAACGAGGCGCCAGCGGAGAAGCTATAAGACCCGTTTTCTCTATCCTGAATCCAGAACTGACCCAGACCTTACCTGCATATCAGACGGCAGCAGGAGCAACTGATATAATGGCTCATGTATTTGAACGGTATTTTACCAATACAAAGGAAGTAGAGGTTACTGATCGCTTATGTGAAGCAATCCTGCTAACCATGGTAAAAGAGGTTCCAAGAGTAATTGAAGATCCAAATAATTATGAAGCCCGAGCAAATATTATGTGGGCAGGAATGGTAGCCCATAATAACTTGGTAGGAGTTGGACGAGAGCAGGATTGGACAAGCCATGTATTAGAGCATGAGTTATCTGCCCTGTATGACGTTGCACACGGTGCCGGCCTTGCAGTAATCTTTCCGGCCTGGATGACCTACGTATTAAAACATGACATCAATCGCTTTGCTCAACTTGCTGTTAGAGTTTGGGGCGTTGATATGAATTTTGCTAATCCGGAGGAAACCGCACGAAAAGGAATACAGCGCTTTAAGCAGTTCTTAACCTCAATTGGCATGCCAATAACTTTTAGCGAGCTTGGGGCAAAGGAAGAGGATATTCCGGAGATGGTGAAAAAGCTTGGCATTGGTGAACAATACGCAATCGGAAGCTTTATGAAGATATCAAGCTGGGAAGCAGAACAAATTTATCGCCTGGCATTATAAAAGAAAGTGCTGTTTCAAAAGAAGAACTACAAATTCTCTTACTTTTGAAACAGCACTTTCTTTATATCAATATTTTATTAATTGTGTTGTATGATAACTAGAACGATTGTTGAACATTTGTTTAATTAACTGGATAAAGGTAGCACTTGTGTTATCGCGATAAATGATTTCTCGTGCATGAATTGGATTATCTGTGATAATGCAATCCACACCCAGGGACTTCATGCGTAGCAGCTCGCTAGTGCTATTGACCGTCCAAGCGTAGATTTCCTTACCAGCTGCATGCACATTATCCACTACACTTTTATTAATATAATTTGAACGGATGCTAAAAAAGTCAATATATTCTGTACTATAGAAATTGCCATAAACTGCAGAAAGGATATATCCGGTCTTAATGTTTGGGTTTATTTCTTTTATCTTAATCAGGGAGGCATATTTGGCTGAGGAGATGACACATTGATCCTCATAATTATATTGGACAATTAGGTCGACCAGCTGCTGCTCCACATCTTGCTCAGTTCCGTTTACCTTCAGCTCTATATTTAAATTGATTCTTCCCTTACAATATTCTAAGGCTTCCTCCAAAGTTGGAATTTTTGTATTGAGAAAATCTTTACCAAACCAAGAACCCACATCCAATTCATTTAATTGGGCATAAGTCATATTACTGAGATATTGATTGAACCCCGAAGTTCGTTTCAGGTTTGAATCATGCATTAAAACCAGAATTTGATCCTTAGTCTGTCTTATATCGATTTCGGCATAGTCAGATTCAGCGATAATGGCTTGCTCCAATGCTGGAATCGTATTTTCCGGTGCAATATGAGAGTTTCCGCGATGGGATGAAATCTGAGTTCCCTGGAAGGCATCACTAATGGCAAGAGAACTATTATGAATCGTTAAGTAGAAATTTAATATACTGGCTAAAATTAAACAACTAATCGTCGTGTTAAGAATGATAAGTTCTTTTTTAGTTCTGGACTGACGGGGTCTGGAATTAATGATTAGCTCATTTAATGTATGATCAGCCGATATCTCCATATAAGTATGAAATTGAGAGGTACTTAAGTTTATATTGTATATGAAAGTAATCATGCTAAAAAATAAGGTGGCATACAGATTGATTACTGGGTAACTCGAAAGGAAAACTGCTACTGCTAAAACTCTTGCAGAAAATAAATATACTGAAAAAGAGACCAGGAATAGGAGGGAATAGTAAAATAAATGATAAGTAATAAAAATAATGATATTACTCTTGATATAAGATACGATAATCTTCTTATAGTTACCCTTTAAAGCGATTTTTACCTTTTGTATCCCTTCATAAAATCGACTACCATTCTTAATGCAATAATTCAGTGCAAAAACTCCTGGTAAAGAAACAAGACTAACAAGTGAAAATCCAGCAATCAGAGCATACTTAAAAATAAGTTCCTGAGAACCTCTTATATTACTGATATCAAAATGTATGATAACCCCTAGGATTAAAGGAAGGCAGGTATAAACATAAAAAGGCAAGGTAAACAGTAAAAGCGCAAGATTGCCCTTTCTTATATTGTTGTAAACATTTTTTAATCCAAAAGTAAGAACCTGATATAGCTGCTGGCGTTTTAATAAGCCTTCCGTATTGCAATAATAAGTTAGCGAGGATACTTTTGTGAAAAGAAAAAGTGCTATCATAATGAGTAGCAGCAAAAGAAAGATCCAAGTAGAGGGGGATCTCAAAAAGCGAGTAATATTCTGTGACGTAATATAACTTTGCTTGGAAATCATTAATACAAGCTTGAAGGCTGCATTAAACAGAGGTATTATGAGCAGAATCAGTATTAGATTATAAAAGAGATCTATTAAAAACAAGGGTGTACTATGAAATTGTAGTTTTCTTCGGAAATGGAGGATCCTAGATATCATAAATTTTGCCTCCTGCATTAGGTATAATATATAATACTATTATGCTATATATTTCGACCCAAAACAAGGGGATCCTGCTGTTGATTTTAAAAATATTCGTTACAATCAAGATAATGTAATACACAACTTCTATTTCTATTACGCAAAGTTTTATGAACTAATATCTTTTTACTTTGACGTTGATTTGTTTTTAGATTATGTTAAAATGAGCTTATGCCAATATTTACCCTTTGGCATAGAGGATCAAGAACGAAAGAAAAGTAGAATCTGACAAAGCGGGAAGGAGTATTCAATAATTGACGGAATTTTTAGTTAAGCTATTTGTTAAGGATTATAAAAATGTGGAAAATCGTAAGGTGAGAACCAGCTATGGTATTTTATCAAGTATCGTTGGAATCTGCTGTAATATTGCTTTATTTGCAGTTAAGATGGTAATTGGTATTGCTATCAATAGTATTTCAATTATGGCAGATGCCTTTAATAACTTATCTGATGCGGCGTCTTCCATTATAAGTTTTATCGGTGTGAAACTAGCCGAAAGACCTGCGGATAAGGAGCATCCCTTTGGCCATGGAAGGTTTGAATACCTTTCAGCACTGGCAGTAGCCTTTTTAATATTGCAGGTTGGGTTCACCTTATTTAAAAGTGCAATAGATAAGGTTCTTCATCCGGAGGCACTGGAATTTAATCTGATACTGATTATTTTCTTATGTGTATCAGTTCTTTTGAAGATATGGCTGATGCTTTTTAATCGAAAGTTAGGTAAAAGAATAAATTCAACTGTGATGATAGCAACTTCGGCAGATGCTAGAAATGATGTTATTGTTACCTCTGCTACGATAATTTCAGCCATTATTTCGGGAGCAACTGGACTTAATATTGATGGATATATAGGACTTTTGGTATCGATATTCGTTATGCTGGCTGGCTTTAATATTGCGAAGGATACGCTGGAGCCTCTGTTGGGGGAAGCAATTGACCGAGATTTGTATGAAAAAGTCACAAGGATGGTACAAAGTTATGAAGGGATCGTTGGTACCCATGATTTGATTATTCATAACTATGGCCCTACTCAGCGAATGGCAACAATTCACGCTGAGGTGCCCAATAATATTAATTTTGAGACAGCTCATGAAACAATCGACCGGATTGAACGGGAGGTTCTCATGCAGACAGATATTTTCCTGGTTATCCATATGGATCCCATCGAAGTGAATAATGAAATGGTAGATCTTAAAAAGGGTATGGTATTAGAGGTTATCAAAGGGTTGGAGCCAAAGGCTACCATCCATGATTTTCGACTTGTTAACGGTGAGCATCAGATTAATCTGATCTTTGATCTGGTAATACCATACTCTTATACAAAGGACATGAAACAAAAACTTCTCTCCAGTATTGTGGAGGAGCTGCGTAAGGAAGATTCAAGGCACCAATGTATTATTACTGTGGAAAATAGCTTTATTGCCGAGGAGCATTAATGTCGTTCATGAAATCCGTAGCTGAGTCTGTATCAATAAGTGATAACCCTTCTTTATGGAATAAGGCTCAGCTATTAGGATTATAATAAGTATGTAGTAAGGCGAGAAAGAGCATAAAAAGGGTAAAAAATCAATATGATGAAAATATTTTAAAAAAAATGAAAAAAGTTGAAAATTATGCTTGAAATGTACAAGCCTATTTGTTATAATATCATTCGTGGCTGACGTGAGCGGGCACAAAACAAAATAAAATAGGGCTATCGCCAAACGGTAAGGCACTGGACTCTGACTCCAGCATCTCAAGGTTCGAATCCTTGTAGCCCTGTTAAAAACCCTTGAATTTCAAGGGTTTTTTGTTATAGATAGAGGCAGAGAATTGATCCAGAAGAAATGGAAAATACGATGAAAAACTAAGGTTAATCTAATAACCGATACTAGGGTGATGTTATGAGTAAAGTATGTATTCCAATAAGCTTCTGTAACGCAGGAGATGTGTTAGCAGAAGAGATATCTAATAAAAATGGGGTTACACTTGTAGCTAAAAGTACAGTGATAAATGAGTATATTAAGAATAAACTTATTGAAATGGATGTACCTAATGTATGGATATACCATCCAGCAGAGCTTTTGGGACAAGAAGAAAAGATAGTCGTTAAAAATCAAGTAACAAAAACATATAAGAATACAGTGATGACAATAAAACAATTTTTATATGAACTATCGTTAGGATGCCCCATTGATTATCATGTAATAAAGGAACTATCAGGTACAATTTTCAAGGAAATTGATCAAAGTAGTAATATTATTCAGTGCCTAAATGAAATAAAGTCAGCAGATGAGTATACATATACCCATTGTGTTAATGTTGCTTTTTATTCCATGCTTACAGCAAAGTGGATGAAGCTACCCGATCAGGCGATCGAAGAGATTGTTCAGGCAGGACTACTACACGATATTGGAAAAACGAAAATTCCAATAGAAATTCTCAATAAGAATGGAAAGCTAACAACAAAAGAATTCGAAATAATGAAAGAACACCCAAGGTTTGGATATGAAATGTTAAAAGATATCGATGGTATTAGTGATGAAATTTTAGAAGCTGTTTTGCAGCACCATGAAAGAATTGATGGTTCCGGATATCCTTATCAGCTAAGGTCAGAAGAGCTTAATATGTATACAAAAATTATTGCAGTTGCAGATGTGTATGATGCAATGACCCAAAATAGGGTGTATAAAAAGAAAGTATCTCCATTTGAGTCATTTCAAATGTTTTTAACAACAGGGATCAGCAGCTATGATACAGCTGTTCTCTCCGCATTTTTAAAGCATTTGGCAGTATACTATGTGGGGACAAAGGTATTACTTAGTAATGGTGAGATAGGTGAGATCGTTTATGTACCACCTCAAGACATTACTTGTCCTGTTATCAACATAGGAGCCACCTATCTTGATTTGTCAAAGGAACGGGAAGTTAAAGTAGTTGCAGTTGTATAAGAAAATAATCCGTTAGTTCTATGAAAACAAATTTTTTGACAGAATCAACCATCTAGTTGAACATTAGCTAGGATTCGTTTATAATTCTAATCAAAAAGGAAGGGTAGGTATAAGAATGAAGGTATTACTAATCAATGGGAGCCCCAAGGCAAAAGGATGTACTTATACTGCACTATGTGAAATAGCTGTAGAATTGGAAAAACAGAAGATTGAAACAGAGATATTTCATTTAGGAAAGGATCCAATCCGTGGATGTACCGCTTGTGGAGGATGTTATACAACTGGCAGATGTATCTTTAATGACGATGTCGTTAATGAAGGAATTGAAAAGGCGAAAGATGCTGATGGTATCATAGTTGGATCCCCGGTTCACTACGCTAGTGCTTCTGGTGCAGTGACATCTTTCTTAGACAGACTTTTCTATGCAGCTGGAAATTCACTTACATATAAACCTGGTGCAGCGATTGTAAGCTGTCGTCGTGGTGGTGCAACAGCTGCTTTTGAACAGCTCAATAAATACTTTACAATTTCTAATATGCCTGTGGTATCTTCTCAATACTGGAATATGGTTCATGGGAACACACCGGACGAGGTGAGACAGGATCTGGAGGGAATGCAGGTTATGAGAGTGCTGGGCAGAAATATGGCATGGCTATTAAAATCAATCCAGGCAGGAAAAGAAGCAGGAATCGGGTTGCCAGAACAGGAAGAAAGAGCAAGAACAAATTTTATTAGATAGTACTCGCTAGAGATATCTCTGACATGGAGCCTTTGATCGCTACTTCTTGTTAAAATAGTTTCATGTCAGAGAAACTATATGAAATAATTTTAATTTCTTTATATATCAATTACCTCGAAATTTTATTTTTAAAATTCTCCAACTCATTATAGACCGCCAGGATTTGGTGGTTTTGTTCTGTAATTGTATTTTTAGCATAGATTGCTTGTCTAAATAGTGCAGCGATATCTATCTTTTTCGAATCTGCCAGACAGGAACCAAAGGTCAACTTAACCATGGAACCGGGATGGAATTGATTCGCTTCTTCTGTGAGGCTGATGGCTAAAAGCGCTACGTCCACGGCTTTGCTATCCTGCATTAATATCGCAAAGTTATTCGAATTAATCTGACAGAAAAGATTTGGTTCTGGAACATAATTCTTTAACATGCTACCAATATAGGTAATCAAATCTTGAAATGCGCTTAAGCTGCAAGATTCTTGGGTTCCGCTCAAAAGATTGACATCAAAAATAAGCATGGTATAAGAATGGTTTCGTGAATTATTCCTTAACAGGTTTTCAGCGCAGTCCGTAAATTGATGTAACATGAGATCTCCTGAAGTATTATAATCTGGTTGTTTCTTTGTACCAAAATGCCCCATTTCGTTAGAAGCCTCACTTTCTTATCTTTGTGTTTAATAGATATACATAATACGATACTTTGGGTAATAATTGATAGTTCTTGTTGATTAATAGAATTCTAATACTTTTTATGGGAGATGTACAGATGTGATGTCGAAAATAGGTCTAAATTACCTTAACGGATACATATTCTCTGTAGATTCCATCTTGAAATTTCATCAGCTTTTCTGTCATTTATTATGAAATTCACTTACAATAAAACTCCTCTATTACTTTGGCTTTTCTTACACTTAAATCCACTCTTGTTTTAAAAATTGAAAAAACTTTACAATGCGATACAACAAAAATTATAGTACAATTAAAATAATCTTTGGGCTTAAATTGTCCAAAGTATGTGATATGATAAATGAAAAATTGAGTTTAAGCTATGAAGTGAAATAGAGAATGAAAAAAACAAAGGAGGACGTTGCTATAAAACTATTACATACAGCTGATTTACATATCGGCAAACGGGTAAATGAATTTTCCATGATTGAAGACCAGGAATATATCTTGAATCAAATCCTAACTATAGTAGAGGAACAGAAACCGGATGGTATCATGATTGCAGGTGATATCTACGACAAAAGTATACCCACAGAAGAAGGGGTAGCGCTGTTTGACAGCTTCCTGACCCAATTACATAGTAAGGAACTTGACATCTTTGTGGTAAGCGGAAATCATGATTCCAGTGAGCGCATTAATTATGGCGGGAAGATTATGGAACAGAATGGTATTCATATACTCGGCACCTTTCAGGGAGAACTGGAAAAGGTATCCTTACAAGATGAGTATGGAGAAGTAAATGTCTATCTTCTGCCTTTTGTTAAGCCTGCTATGGTGAATCGTTATTTCCCAGGTGTCAATACATATCAGGAAGCAGTAGCAGCAATCATGGAACATAGTGCGGTAGATCAAAATAGTAGAAATGTTCTAATGGCACATCAATTTATCACAAGTGGTGAGACGGTGCCGGAACGCTGTGATTCAGAACAGATATCGGTCGGGGGACTAGACAATGTAGATACAGCAGTCTTTGAGGCTTTCGATTATGTAGCCTTGGGGCATCTCCATGGGTCACAAAGGATAGGACGAGACACCATTCGTTACTCGGGCTCCCCTTTGAAGTATTCTTTTTCGGAGGCCAATCATAATAAGAGTGTCACCATGATCATGCTAAAAGAGAAGGGGGATCTTGAGATAACGAAGCTTCCGCTGATTCCACTCAGAGATATGAGGCAGATCAAGGGACCAATTGCCGCGCTGACGGATAGTAAATTCTATAGTCAGGCAAATACCCAGGATTATATCCATGCCATTCTTACAGATGAGGAAGAGATCTATGATGCAATTGGTAAATTGCGTAGCATCTACCCTAATATTATGCGATTGGATTTTGAAAATAGTAAATCTGTCTATCAGGAAAATCTAAAGCTAGCAGCAGAGGCGGTGGAGCAAAAATCACCCCTGGAGTTATTCGAGGAATTCTTTATGAGTCAGAACAATAATCCGTTGTCTGAGCCGCAGAGAGCCGTTATGATGAAACTATTAAATGATTCGGAGGGAAGATTATGAAGCCAATAAAGCTTATCTTAAATGCCTTCGGGCCATTTTGTAAAAAAATTGAGATTCCCTTTAGCGAATTTGGAGAAAGTGGATTGTTTTTACTCACTGGGGATACCGGGGCGGGTAAGACAACAATTTTTGATGCGATATCCTTTGCATTGTTTGGGAATGCCAGCGGAGAGAACCGTACACCGGATTGTTTTCGCAGTGATTACGCGACAGGTGAAGAGAAGACCTTTGTAGAATTAACCTTCCAACATAAAACGAAATGCTATCAGGTGACAAGAAATCCAGCCTATGAGAGAAGTAAATTAAAAAGTACCGGAACAACCATGGAAAAAGCGGATGCAACATTAGTTTTGCCGGATGGGGCTATTATTGCCGGAAGTTCCAAGGTGACAGCGGCCATTGTTGATTTGTTAGGCATTGATTGGAGACAATATAAGCAGATAGCGATGATCGCTCAGGGAGAATTTCTTCAGCTTTTGACTGCGGATAGCGTTGAGAGAGGTGCGATCTTTAGAAAAGTCTTTGGAACACAGATCTATGAAGAAGTACAAAAGAAATTAAAATCCATGTCAAATAACTTAAAATACCGTTGTGAAGATCTGGATAAGAGTATCCTTCAGTTTTTAAAAGGCATTAGCTGCGATATGGAAGATGACTTTTCTGCAGTCATCCATGAATGGAAGTCCAAACCAGATATCAATCAGATAGATCATGTGTTGGAAATACTGACAAATTTGATTCGTAAGGATTTACTTCTATTTGAACAAGAGGAAGCAGTGAATCAAACCATTTCTGATAAGATCAAAAGAAAGGCAGCAGAATATACAAATGCTCAAAAGATGAATCAAGCCTTTCAGGAGCTTGACAAGGTAAAAGAGCAATATCAGGCTTTACTGACCCATGAAAATAAGATGCAGCAATTAGAGAGGGTGATTTTGCAGGGTAGGAAGGCGCTATATACAGTACGGCCAGCCGAAGAGTCCTATCAGCGAGTCTTGACTGAATTAAATAAACTAAGGGCTGCAATTTTGCTGCAGCAACAAGAAGAAGAGATCATCACAAAAGAACTATCCACACTAAAGTTAGTATGGGAGGAAAGAGAAGCTACCTGCCCTGAAATCAATGAATTGAATATTAGTATTAAGCGGCAGGAAGATGATAAAATAAAGTATGATGTGGTTGAAGAACTTAATGCAAACTATAACAAGGCCTTTGTATTAAAAGAACAGCTGATTAAAGAACTTAAGAGTCTCGAAGTGCAGCATAAGGATCTAGTGATCCAGCAAAAGGAGAAGGAAAAGGAACAGGATTCTTACTGTAATATTGATCGTGATCTGGTGGATTACAGCAATCAACTGGAACAAAAGCAGAAATCCCTGGTAAAATATAAGGAGATTCTTGAACAGTATGAGGAACTGAAATCAGAGAGAACGAAACTGGAACGGCTGCAGGTAATATTTGAACAAGCGCAGCAGCAATATAGGAAGCAGAATGATCAGTATCTGAAGATGGAGCAGCAATTCTTGTGTGAACAGGCAGGAATTATTGCAAAAAATCTGATAGAGGGAGAACCCTGTCCTGTTTGCGGATCCAAGGAGCATCCTCAAAAGGCAGTTCTTACCAATGAAGCACCTAGTGAAATGCAATTGAAGCAAGCAGGTAGCAGGCGGGAAGAACTGCAAAAGATGATGACAGAGGCCAGCAGTAATTGCAGGAATCAATTAACTAAAATTGAGCTGTTACAAGGTCAGCTTCAAAAAGAAATAATAGAGGAGCTAAAAATTGATGGACATGAGACAGATGGACATGAGACAGATGGACATGAGACAGATGGAAATAGGATAGATCATATTCCTGTTCAGGTGAAGGAAATATTAGTATCTGAGGAGGAAGCTGCAAGGGAGCTACAGAATAAAGTTCATAATTTGAGGGAAGCGCTAAAACAAAAAGAGATATGTATCAACAGGTTAGAGAAAATATCGGAAGAGTTAGAGCAGAACGAAACCTTGTATCAAGGTAAACTTGAGGATAAGGCAGTTGTTGTAAATCAGCTTAGTATGCTGGAGGGGCAGTTGACTACTGTACGTGGAGATTTACTATATTCCACAAAGGCGGAGGCAGAGCAGGCTTTAGTGGCTGACCGTAAGAGATACACGGAACTACAAAGAGCTTTACAACAAGCGGAGGAAAGCTTCCGTAGCTGTGAAGCAAAGCTTGGTAAATTAAAAGCTGTCTTAGCTGACAATGAGATAAAACAGATTGAGAAGGAAAGAGAGCTGTTAGAAGCAGAAGCAAAGTGGAAGGAAAAGCTTGAATCCAATGGATTTATTGATTACGAACAGTATAAAGTCAGCTTAATGACGGACGAAGAACTGGAAGAAAAGCAGTATGGACTTGATACATATTATAAGAATCGTAGTACTTTAGAGCAGGATTTGAAACGTCTGACGCAGGAGACTGAGGGAAAAGAAAGGCAGGATATGATCGTTCTTGAGAAGGAACAACAAGAGCTGGACTTACAAAAGCAAGAAAGTGAAGTCAGATTACAAAAGATATATAGCAGACGTAAGATTAATGAAGAGATCATAAAAAATACGCAGGAAACTTATCGGGAACAGGAGAATCTCAGAAAAGAATTCCTCATGGTGAATGAATTATCGAAGACAGCGAATGGAGAGCTTGCCGGGAAAGCAAAAATTGCTTTTGAACAGTATGTACAAGCATTTTATTTCAATAGTATTATTAATGAAGCGAATAAGCGTCTATATAAGATGTCGAACAGCCAGTTTTCATTAATGAGAAAGGAAGATCCATCCAACCTGAGAAGCTCAACTGGCCTTGAACTGGAAGTCATGGATTATTATACCGGTAAGCCTCGTTCCATAAAATCGCTGTCCGGAGGAGAATCCTTTAAAGCAGCACTGTCACTTGCCTTAGGTTTATCAGATGTTATTCAAAACTTTGCCGGTGGTATTCAAGTAGATGCTATGTTTATCGATGAGGGCTTTGGTTCTCTGGACAGCAATTCGTTGGAACAGGCCATTGAGACGCTCAATACACTGACCATGGGGAACCGGTTAGTTGGTATCATCTCACATGTTAGTGAGTTGAAGGAGCGCATTGATAAAAAAATAGTGATAACGAAAAAACTGGATGGAAGTGATTTAACATTGGTTAAATAGGAAAGTAGTTCATCAAATAATGATTTGAAATATTCCACAATGGAATACATATAGATGGAAATGGAATTGATTTAAACTTATCTCCGGCCTAAAATTATATTAATAGTTAGAAGCAGTTCCTACGATACTGCTTCATGAGAAGGAGTAAATCAATGGAATATAGCTTAAACTTTGATGCAACCAATTATACCGTAAAAACAGAAACAGTAGATCAACAGACGATTACATATCGTGCCTTTGAGAATATAGTTTATGTTAAAAATCCTGTGGATTTGATGTATCATACCATGAACATATATGTACCGGAGGCCTATTATGAAGGAAAGGCAGTCGGTAGGCTTACCTTGAAGACGGCACCTATATTTATGCCGAATGGGGTAGGCGGTTATATGCCAGGGTCTTCGGAAGTACCGGGGGTTCATCGCCGCCATAAAACCATGAATGCCACATTCTTCGCCTTAACCAAAGGATATGTGGTAACAGCGCCAGCACTACGCGGTCGTGGCCTCAAGAATGAGCATGGAATGTTCATAGGTGTGGCGCCAGCATGTATTGTGGATTACAAAGCAGCAGTTCGGTATCTTCGCTACAATCAGAAGACGATTCCAGGTGATGTTCACAAAATTATATCGAATGGTACTAGCGCTGGTGGAGCATTATCTGCTTTACTTGGAGCTACAGGTAACTCCACAGATTATGATTCATACCTACAAGAAATAGGAGCAGCTGAGGAACAAGATGATATTTTTGCAGCCTCCTGCTATTGTCCGATCACTAATTTAGAGCATGCAGATATGGCCTATGAGTGGATGTTCCATGGAATTAATGATTTTCACACCATGGATTTTTCAATGGAGGATGGGGTACCAAAGTTGACACCAATCGATGGAGTAATGACGCAAGACCAGGTGAAGCTATCTGCTTTATTAAAGCCACTATTTCCAGATTACTTAAATGGGCTAAAGCTAAAGGATTCAAAGGGAGAAGAACTCAGCCTTACTATAAGTGGAGAGGGAAGCTTTAAAAATTATGTGAAATCCTTTGTAATTAATTCTGCTCAGACTGCCGTAGAAAAGGGTGTTGATCTATCAGAACTTACATGGCTGACTTTAAAAGACCAAATGGTAGTTGATTTGGACTTTAATCAATATATACAATTTGCAACCAGAATGAAAGCAACCCCAGCCTTTGACAGTATTTTTATGAATACGCCGGAGAATGAACTATTTGGCACTTCTACCACCCAGTATCAGCACTTTACAGAGTTTGGCTGGTCCCATAGTGCAATGAAAGGTGCAAAAGCAGCACAGGAAGTGATTAAACTGATGAATCCGATGAACTATATTGGAAACCGAGATAGTTCAGTAGCAAAATATTACCGAATTCGTCATGGAGCGATAGACCGTGATACCTCTCTGGCCATACCTGTAATTATTGCTACAAAGCTTATGAATGAAGGGAGCTCTGTGGATTTTGCCCTTCCTTGGGGTACGCAACATGATGGTGATTATGATTTAGTAGAATTATTTGAATGGATAGAAAAGATTACAGAGTAATGGATGTTAAAAGGATTAGTGCAATGATAAACCGGAAAAGGGAGGTTATCGTTGCACTAATTTTTTACTTAGCTACTGAATCAATATTATTACAATCTTGTAATTGGTATCCTGAAGACGGATATTCAAATAATAAAAAAGTATCAAGGTACCTTGACAAAAACGATAACTGTGTTTATACTATAATTAAAAGGTACCTAAAAAGCACTGTTCCGTGGAGAATTTAAAGTGTGAGCGAGGAAGGAATTATTTTGAAACTATAGAAAATAAGAATGAGGAAGGCTTTCATGCTTCCAAGGAGGTTAATATGGGTAGTCATTATAAAGAATATCACGAAGGAAATGAGAAAGGAAATCACGAAGGAAATCACGAAGGAAATCACGAAGGACATCACGAAGGACACCATGAAGGACATCACGAAGGACATCACGAAGGACGTCACAATGGACACCACGAAGAACATCATGAAGGACGCCACAATGGACATCATGGTGGACATGATAAAGTGCATCAAGAAGAGTATGGGGATGGACATCATGGTTATGGGTTAGGTGAACTGGATGCTGATCAAGAGAGCGAACTGTTGACGCTGATTGGCAGAGCAGGACATTTCATACATCACAAACGAGGTGGAATGCGAGGACAGGAAAAGATTTTAGCAATTCTAGCAGAAAACGAAGAAATAAGTCAAAAAGATTTACAGGAGCGATTGGGAATTCAATCAGGCTCCATGAGTGAGATTGTGATAAAATTAGAAAGTAAAGGCTTCTTAGATAGGGTTAAGGATGATGCAGATAAGAGGATGACTAAATTAAGATTAACAGACCTCGGAAGGGAAAAGAGAAAGGAAATTATTCAAAGATCAGATGCGAATCAAGCCCAGCTGCTACAGGTGCTAAGTGAAGAGGAGCAGGAAGTTTTAAAAGGTTTGTTATCAAAGCTTGTATCAAGCTGGGAAGAAAGCTTTGCGGCAGGAAGAGTATCAAAATGCGGTCACGGCCACTGGGAAGATGGAATGCATAGAGGCCATAAAGGATGCAAAGAACATCATGGAGTACATCATGGAAGGCATCATGGACGAATCAAATATTAAGCATTAAAAGATGAACTGAAAATTGCTTGTAAGAAAAGCCTATGTGCAGTGAATTGCTCCCGTATGTTAGAACTAAAAATCCAACTTATGAGATCAGTTCAAAGGACATAGGCTATATTTATGACGAAACCCAGCAGTTAAATAGCTACCAGATAATATTCTGGAATTAATGATACACTTGAATTGCAAGAGCTATGATTAATGTAAAATCAAATTTCAATTCACTAATAATGAGTAATATGGCTGAATAATAAGTTATTTTGTTGAAAATATGCAAAAAATATTATATAATAGAAAGTATACTATTATAAATGTCATACATTAGGTTAAACAAGAAAAGGATGTATCAAAATAGTGCTAATAGGTATTATTTTGATTACTCCAGGCAATCAGTAAGACACATGAATCGAGAGAGAAATTTACAAAAGGGAAGAGGGGTTCCTTTAAACCAAAAGAAACAAGGAGGACAAAAGATGAAAAAAACAAGAATTCGCCCAGTTAAATTGCGAAAAAAAGCATCGAGGGTGAAGAGCAGAAATATTATTGAGAAAGGAAAGCAATTGATACATAAATTAACGGATAATAAGCTGTTCAGAACGATTCGTGTTCGCTTGATAGCTTCTTTCATGGTTCCTGTTGCATTTATCATACTTCTGGGCGTAGTATCTTTTCAGCAAGCTTCCAGTGGTATAACTTCCAGCTATGAAAAATCAACTAGCCGAGCATTAGATATGGCAGGAGATTATTTGAGCTTTGGCTTTGATTCTATAAAAGCGACGGGAAATCAGTATAGTAATGATGCTGCTCTTAAGAAGTTTTTCGTAGGATTTTATGACAGCGATATAATTGAGAAAAGCTCAATGCTAACTGATATTAATAATGAATTTACAGCTAAGAAAATGACAGATAAATTTATTGGTGATTTGTTTGTGTTATCCGATCGGTATGCTCCGGTTTCAACGCTTTCTACCACCAATCCGGATTCTTATACAGGATTTTTGGAGACAGAGTTTGGTAAGAATATAAAAGAAAATAAAATGAAGGTCATGTGGATTGGTAGTGATGCTTATCTGGATGAGAACTTATCCGTTGGTTCTGACGAATATGCGATGAGAATGATCCGTATGATTCCAGGAACTAATGCAATTCTCATTATTGACGTAAAGATGAATGCAGTAGAACAAGTATTAAAAGATCTTGAGTTTGATGGAATTTTACGTATGGTAACTCCAGATGGGAAAGAAATTATGCCAGCAGCAGATAGCGCTGGTAAAGATAAGGTGAAACAAGCACCTTCAGATTCTAATAATGAAGAAGATCCGATCTTTACGGATGAGGATTTTTATAAGAAAGCAGTAAACTCTGAGGAAATGGCAAACTCCAATTTAGTTAAATATAAAGGAGAAGATTATATGTTCATGTATTCCAAAATAGGGGATACAGGAGCTATGATTTGTGGTTTAGTTCCTCGGGCTACTATTGTGAGCCAGGCAGATAGTATCAAGAATACAACTATTATTGTGGTGATTATTTCTATTCTTGTAGCGATTGGAACTGCAGTTTTAATTTCCTCAGGTATTGATAAAGTAATCAAGAGTATTATTGCAAATCTGAAGATTGCGGCAAAGGGTGACTTGACCGTAGATTTTAGTACGAAACGCAACGATGAATTCAGGATTTTGATGGAAGAAATACAGAATACCTTCGCTAACATGAAGAACTTAATTCAACAGGTAAAAGAGCTAAGTACTGAAGTATCAGTGTCCTCTGAGAATGTAACGGGAACCTCAAAGCATTTCTTAAAATCAACAGAGGAAATCTCAGTTGCAATGAATGAAATTGAGTCAGGTGTAATGCAGCAAGCGAAGGATGCTGAAGAGTGTTTAAGTCAGATGGATAATTTATCCAAGAAGATTGTGCTGGTTAGTGATAATACTAAGGAAATCAGTCAAATCGCCGAGAGTACAAAGATAAGTGTAGAGCAGGGGACAATTACTACAGACGACTTGAACAGACAGACCATTGAGACTACAAGAATTGCAGCAGATATTATTGAAGAGATTCAGAACCTGGAGAAGAAATCCACCTCCATTAATAAGATTATTAATGTAATTAATGAGATAGCGAATCAGACGAACCTGCTATCCTTAAATGCATCGATAGAAGCAGCCAGAGCGGGTGAAGCTGGAAAAGGCTTTGCAGTAGTTGCCAGTGAGATCAGAGCGCTAGCGGATCAGTCGAAGGAATCAGTTAATAATATTAAGGCAATAATTGATGGAATTCAAAAGGATACGGAAAGTGCGGTAAACACAGCAAGACAGGCAGAGACAGTAATGCGTTTGCAGGAAAGTGCAGTAAAGAATACCACTGAGTCCTATAGAAACATAAATGAAAGTGTAGAAAACCTCGTGGTATACTTAAAGCAAATTTCTGAGAATGTGGATAATATCGAAGAAGCCAGAGTAAGTACCTTGGGTGCGATTGAGAGTATCTCGGCCGTATTGGAGGAGATTGCAGCATCATCTAACACTGTTAATCAGACAGCAACAGATCAGCTGACATCGGTTGAGACCTTGAATAAATCAGCAGACAAACTAAACAATCATGCAAGTGTACTTGTGGATGCAGTTGAGAAGTTTAAGGTGTAATTCATAATAATATGTAGGTTATAGATAAGGTGTATAAGGATAAGAGCGGTATGAAAAGTCCAAGGGGATTTCATACCGCTCTTACTACGTGAAAAGCTATGGGAAATCAATATCCGATCATTTTGTTTTAGTCTTTGTATAACCCTAGGATATTCTTAGGTGAGCAAATTGAGATGAAAGAGTTTACTTAGGAAAGGTGGTTTTCTCGATATTGGATCGGAGTCATATGATAGTATTTTCTGAAAATGCGATAGAAATGACTGATGTCCGAATATCCGATTAGTTCGATTATATCCTGAATTGTCAATTCTGGGTTAGTCAAGAGGTTTGCAGCTTTTTGAATTCTAGTTGTTTGTAAGATCTCCAAAAAGGTATTACCGGTATATTCTTTCAGCAGTCGGGCAATGTGACGTTCGCTATAATTGAAGGTTGTTGATAGTTCAGGCATCGAAACTGTCTTATAATGGTTCTGAATATAGCTTATAACAGCTAAGATTTTATCGTCAGGCTCTTTTCCCTCCGGATGTGGTGTAATAGCAGTTTTTTCGTGGTTTCGTAAAAGAGTGATAAAGAACATATTGAGAATGGAATTTAGCATTCGTTCCTTATAACTTCGGGAGCCAAAGAACTCTTCAATTATCATAATAATATAGTTCCTCACTTCCTCATCACCCCTGGTGTGAAATAGGATGTAGGATTCCTCAATATCAGAACCGTATAAGGTTTTGGAAAAGAAGCTAGCCAGGAGATCTTTTTCAGCCAAGGTTCCAAAGAATGCTTTATCAAAGGTGCTGCTACGAAGCAGGAGGTTAAATCCCACAAAATCATCCTGGTAGGCACGGATAGAATGGCGTGTCCTTGGGGCAATGATACATATGTCACCCTCCTCCATATCAATGGTATGGGAGGCGATATAGTTGTTACAGCCCCCATTCAGAACACATAATATTTCAAAGAAATCATGGGAATGAAAATTCGCCGGGGAATAGCGACCATGTTTGATAATAGATACATCACTTCCAAGAGGAATATAGGCTTCCTCAGTATAAGTGCCCCATTGATGAATGGTGCTAGGTGTTCCAAGGTTTTTATAAAGATCTCCATACTCCTTTGCTAACCGCTCAGAAAGATATGGGGGCAACTTTTGATCAGCTTGGGGATTTATTAATTGTAAATAGAATACTTTCATCAGTTCTTCAATGAAAGATAGCTGCAGTTCTTTCTCCAAATCGAATTTACTCACGATGGTCTCCTATGCAAATAAACCTCAGGGGCTTTTTTTATATCCTATCATGCCTGAATTGAAAAAGCAATTTACGAAATGAATGTCTGAAAAAGCGAACTCTATGTGGCTGATTTATACATAGTTTTCATGCTCCCTGCTGTGTAAAATTATGATAGTTAGAAATAAGAAATGAATTAAACCATAAGTGTTCTGTGAAGATGATTCTTGGTAAAGGAAATAAAGGAAAGGTATTGATTAAAGCAAGGAGGAATAGTATGCAGATTATTCAGATGAAAACAAATCATATCACCAACCCCTTAGGGTATCTAATGACGAAACCGGTAATTTCCTATAAGGTAACCGAAGCAAGAGGGAAAAAACAAGTATCAGCGAGAGTTAAGGTGTCCTTAAATCCGGACATGAGGCAGGTGATCTATGATAGCGGGGAATCGAAAGAGATCAATGGTATCGCCTTTACCCTGCCAATGGAACTGGAGCCGTGTACCAGATATTACTGGACAGTAGCTGTAACCACCGACGCGGGGGAAACGAAAGAGAGCCAGGTGGCTTGGTTTGAGACAGGTAAGCTTCGGGAAGCCTGGAGTGGTAAATGGATTAGCTCAGACTTGAATGCAGGAACCCATCCATACTTTTTTAAAGAATTTGAATTAAAAGATAAAGTAAAGAAAGCACGACTTTATATCTCGGGATTAGGTCTGTATGAAGCCTATATCAATGGGAAGAAAATATCCGATGAATGCCTGACACCTTATTACAATAATTATGATTCCTGGATTCAGTATCAGACCTATGATGTAACGGAACTATTGGCAGAGGATAAGATACAGCTTGATGTACTCCTCGGCAATGGTTGGTACAAAGGGCGCTTTGGGTTAAATAATCCGACCAATGCGGATAAAGGTTTGTATGGTGATACCTTCACCTTGATTAGTGAATTGAAGATAGAATATATGGACGGCAGTACAGAGCTTATTATATCAGATGAAAGCTGGAAAGCCAGAAAAAGCAAGATAAAAGCGAGCACAATTTATGATGGTGAGATTTATGATGAGACCTTTGAAGAGCTTACAGTATATCCGGTAAGTCTGTATGAGAAGGAAATGGCTAGACTGACAGAACGTCTAAGTCTTCCCATAATGGTTAAGGAGATATTAAAGCCTGTTAATTTAATCACTTCTCCAAAGGGAGAAACCATTCTTGACCTGGGGCAGAATCATAGCGGTTGGTTCAGCTTGAAGGTACGGGAACAAAAAGGGACGCAGGTAAAGCTGTATTTTGGTGAGGAACTTCAGGAGGGGTGCTTTTACAACGCGAACTTAAGAACGGCAAAGGCGGAATACACCTATATATCAGATGGATCTGAGCAGATCATCAGACCTCATTTCACCTTCTATGGCTATCGATATGTGAAGCTGGAGGGATTCACGAATTTTTCACTGGAGGATTACACAGGATTAGTACTCTATTCTGATCTCGAGGATGTTGGAACCTTTGAAACAGACAATCAATTAGTGAATCGGTTGATACTCAATGCCAAGTGGGGGCAAAAGAGCAATTTTCTGGATGTTCCAACGGATTGCCCTCAAAGAGATGAGCGTCTGGGATGGACTGGGGATGCACAGGTATTTGCATCAACTGCGTGCTTTTTGATGGATAGCTATGCCTTCTATAAGAAATATCTTTATGATATGTATGAAGAGCAGAAGCTAAGAGACGGAGCTGTGCCAGATGTAGTTCCTGCCTGTGGACAGCGGGGTACGAGTGCAGTGTGGGGAGATGCAGCTACTATTATACCTTGGGTGGTGTATCAGTTCTATGGTGACAAAACAATCTTAGAAGAGCAATATAATAGTATGAAGGCCTGGGTGGATTATATCCAGAAAACGAATGGAGAGGATTGGCAATGGAGAAAGAAATTCCACTATGGTGACTGGCTGGCACTTGATTCAAAGGATCCAGATTCCCCTATCGGAGCCACAGATACCGGATATATTGCAACGTTGTACTACTATTACTCAACCCTCTTGGTATCTAGAACAGCTGAAATCTTAGGTAACACAGAGGATGAAAAACTCTATGAAGAGAGGGCAAAGGAGCTTTTGCAGGAGCTGCAAAAGGAATATTTCTCATCAACAGGACGTCCCTGCATTTCGACTCAGACTGGTTATATAACTGCGCTCAACTTTGATATAGCCTTGGATAAACAGCGCATCATAGATGACATACGTATGATTTTTAAGATGAATGGGAATCAATTAGAGACAGGATTTGTTGGTACTCCTTTGTTATGTAATGTACTTTCTGAAAATGGAATGAATGATATCGCCTACTCCTTATTAGTGAACGAATCTTACCCAGGATGGTTATATGCAGTAAAGCTTGGAGCAACAACCATCTGGGAGCGATGGAATTCACTCGACCAAAATGGTAAATTCAGTTCAACGGGTATGAACTCTCTAAATCATTATTCCTACGGCTCCATTGTCGAATGGATGTATCGGCATATAGCAGGTATTAATCCAATTCTGTCAAAGCCAGGCTTTCGAGAAGTGAAGCTGGTACCGAAGCCGGACTATCGGCTAAAGAAAGCAGAAGCCACTTTTGATTCTCCCATTGGAATTTATAAAAGTAAATGGGAAATAACATCAAGCTTTGGATTAAGCCTGGATATCACCATCCCATTTGGAGGCAGAGCATATCTAACCCTGCCTTACGCGCCGATAGAACTCTATGACCAGAATGATAACGAGATATTCAAAGAGGTTAAAAAGACAGAGGAAGGTTATCAGTGTATTCTGGAAAGTGGAACTTACCATATTGAATATGCTACAACCAGGCTGATGAGAAAAATTTATTCCTTACAGTTAAGTATAGGAGAACTGATGGCATGTGATGAGGCTAAGGCGGTGTTGCTGGAGGTTAATCCGATGTTTGCCAATATACCGAAGGATATGTATAAAGCGAGCTTGTATGACCTTCTTAAATATATGCCGGTACCGCTTCCGAAGGAGCTGTTGGAGCAGATTGATTTGAAATTAAGAGCTATTGTGTAAGGAGGATACGCAAAAAGGAACCTGGATGGTGAAGATTTATTCGCTAATCATAGGTTCCTTTTTCGCGAAAGCTTATATTTAAATTCAAGAGTATTCTTATCACCATATTCCTTTGGTGACATACCCACATAAAGGAGGTACTTATATAAAATAGTTACGTGAAAGATCCTGTCATTATGCACAAATATTACCGGTGGTTCTCAATGCGCATTCGTGATAATGACGATTGACAATAATCTCTGGTCGCAATACAATTATTTGCGTTATGTCTTGTAATAATAATAGAGAAAGGTTCTTAAAACTATTATTATTGGACATTTAAAGGCTTTTGGAAGAATGTTTCTTCCGTATTACGATTAAGGAGATTATTAAAATGAGTATTAAAGATTTAATACTTGGCAAACCGTTAAAGAATAACGAGATAAGCCATGAGAAATTAACAAGGCTTTGGGGTCTGCCGATTATGGCCAGTGATGCGGTCTCTTCTGTTGCCTATGCGATTGAAGAAATTCTGCTTATTTTGATACCAGCTGCTGGTATTCTGGCATTTCACTCTTTGCCATACATTGTTATTCCAATCCTGTTACTACTTGGGATTTTAGTACTTTCCTATTCTCAGATTATTGATCACTATCCAAACGGTGGTGGTGCTTATGCAGTAGCAAAAGAAAATATTGGGAAGACAGCCTCATTATTATCAGCAGCAGCATTGACAATTGATTATATTATGACGGTAGCTGTAAGTATCTCTTCCTCTACCGCAGCCTTAGTCTCTGCTTTTCCGGATTTTCGAGAACACAAGATTATAATCTCCCTAATTTGTGTTGCAATTATAACCCTAATAAATCTACGAGGGGTTAGGGAAGCCTCCAAAGTGTTTGGTTTACCAACTTATATTTTTGTTCTTTCAATGGCGATATTAATTGTATGTGGTTTATATAAATTGCTTACGGGAACGTTAACACCGATTCAATATAATGAAGGTATATTACCTACAGAAACAATACAGGGAATAGGAATGCTTGTTTTACTCCGAGCATTTTCCTCGGGATGCTCAGCAATGTCAGGTGTAGAGGCGGTAAGTAATGCGGTCCCCTCTTTTGCAAAGCCATCACACAGAAATGCAAAGCATGTATTATACATGTTAGGTGGAATAATTATTTTTATCTTTGGTGGTACTTCCATTCTTGCTATGCAGCTACAGGTAGCTCCGTTGGAAGGTCATACAGTGCTGTCGCAGATTTCAACAGCAGTTTTCGGCCATACCTTTATGTACTATGTTATACAGGTCTTTACGTCTTTGATCCTTATATTAGCGGCGAATACGGCCTATAACGGATTACCACAGTTATTATATATTTTGGCACATGATGGCTATGTTCCCAGACAGTTCTCCTCCAGAGGGACAAAACTTAGTTTTTCAAATGGCATCATATTTATTTTTGTCGCAGCCTCTGCTTTAATTATAGGTTTTAAGAGTGAGGTACATGCATTAATTCCTTTATATTCCGTCGGCGTTTTTGTTTCATTTACAATAGCTCAGTATGGAATGTTTAAAAAATGGCGTACGATCAAAGAAAAGGGTTGGCAGTATAAATGCTGGATTAATGGATTTGGTGCTATTGTAACGGCAGTGGTTTCCGTTATTGTATTCAGTACAAAATTTATAGATGGTGCGTGGATTCTGGCTATTACTGTTCCGGTTCTGATGTTGGGTATGTATTATATTAATAAATACTATTCTAAAATTGGAGATCAATTAAAATTAGAGAATTTCTATCCATATTATGATAAAGAAATTGTAAGATCTACTCAGTGTATTGTATTAATTCATGATATCAATAAACCGTTTTTGAAAGCTATCAACTATGCTAACTCCATCTCAAACAACATTACTGCGCTTCATGTTTGCCGCCATCCAGAACATGCTAAGGAGCTTAGAAAGCAGTGGACAGACTTGAATATTCCGATACCCTTGGAGGTTATTGAGACGCCTTACCGTGATATCATTCGTCCCATGGATGAATACTTATGGCAAAGAGAACGCGAATTAAGTCACGGCGAGAATATCTCGGTTATATTGATTAAGTTCATAACAGAGCATAGATATGATAATCTATTGCATAATCAGACCACCTATTTCTTCTCACAGCATTTAAGTAAGCATAAGAACGTTTCAACAGTTATCATTCCATTCCACTATAATTGGGATGATAAGATGTTTAAAAAAGAGCAACGAGAGTAGGAGTAGATGTTGATGCCCTAAAACATATTCAAAATGGAAACTCCTCTTAGGCGCGGATGACGCACCTAAGGGGAGTTTTCATATATAAAGAAATGCATAGATTGCCATTGAGATTAAAGAAGATCCGGAATATAATGAAAGAAATAGTCTATGGAAAAGAACTATACCTGCGGAAGGAGATATAAATGAAAAAGAAATATAGAATTGTAAAAATTGTTTTAGTCAGCATTATCGTTGTGATATTAGGCTTCACCGGTATATTTTTTGCTTATGTATCAAATTACAGCCATGCACAGGATCAAGCAATTAATGTTATGAATAATTCCTCAGTGACAGTTACAACGTTTGAAGGAGGAATCGCTTTTGGCAATCCTGATGCAAGTACAGGGTTTATCTTTTACCCCGGAGGTAAGGTTGAGGATATTGCTTATGCTCCTTTCATTGATGAAGTTGCAGAGGGTGATGTCTTCTGTGTTATCGCAGAGATGCCATATCAGTTAGCTGTGTTTCGCAGTAATGCAGCCGCAGATATCATGAAACAATATCCACAGGTGGAATCCTGGTACATCGGTGGTCATTCTCTTGGCGGAGCAATGGCAGCATATTATGCTGGAAAATATCCAGATCAGTTTGAAGGAATCATTCTATTAGCTTCTTATTCTACGGCTGATTTGTCGAAGAGCAACATGAAGGCGTTGCTGATGCATGGAAGTGAAGATGATGTGCTTAATATGGAAAGCTATCAAAAGTATTTAGCTAATCTGCCATCAGGCTATGAGGAGATTACAATTGAAGGAGGAAATCACGCAGGATTTGGTGATTATGGCCTTCAAAAAGGAGATGGGAAAGCGACAATATCAGCTGCTGATCAGTGGAAGATAGCCTCAAGTGCAATTATTGATTTTATTCATTCGAATGAATAAATAAAGGGATATTAGAGTTCGGTTTGGGTTAAGAATGGTTAGTGTTTCGGTTTTGAAATGACATAGGAAGCTATGGCCTTTTATGATACGATGAATGTGGATTGAGGAAGATCATTGAAAGGTATGGTGAGACTATGAATCAAAAGGTGAAGCGATTATTAGAGGGTAAGGGTGATAATCACATATTTCCTTTCCTCTGGGTACATGGAGAGGAAGAGGCAGTACTTAGGGAATACATGGGTGCAATTGCAGCCAGCGGAATCGGTGCGGTATGCATTGAGAGTCGCCCGCATCCGGACTATTGCGGTCCCCAGTGGTGGCATGATCTAGACATCATTTTGGATGAAGCAAAAAAAAGAGACATGAAGGTATGGATTCTGGATGATAGTCATTTCCCAACGGGCTTTGCAAATGGTGCATTAAAGGAAGCACCGGCGGAACTTTGCAGACAGTATTTATACTATTCGTCAGTTCAGATTGTAGGTCCAATGAAATCGGCGCAGCTGGATGTTTCCAAGCATTCTAAATATATAAAAGATCCATTTTCTGGTGCCAGTATTTTTTCGCATGGAAGTGAAAAAAGGCAATTTGATGATGACAAGCTGGTCAGTGTATGTGCAGCAAGGACTGACAAAGGTTTTGATGTCTCAACTTTAAAGGATATTACGGATAAAGTTAAGGATGGACAGTTGGTGTGGGATGTTCCTGAAGGGAAATGGATGATATTTATTAATTTCCTAACAAGAAATGCAGGAGCACATGACAGCTATATCAATATGATTGACAAACGAAGTGCCAGAAAGCAAATTGAGGCAGTATATGAGCCACATTATGAGCACTATAAAGAGGAATTTGGTAAAACGCTTGCCGGCTTCTTTTCCGATGAACCGGAGCTTGGCAATGGCCAGCTGTATAGCCATAACAATGCTATCGGGGCTGATCAGGATTTGCCTTGGAGTGATGAACTGAAAGAGCAGCTGGCAATGCGTCTGGGTGAAGGTTGGAAAGGGAAACTTCCCCTGCTTTGGATGAATGAACTTTGTCCACAAGAAGCAGCTAACGTGCGTTATGTGTATATGGATATTGTTACAAGATTGGTGGAAGAGGATTTTTCAAAAGCCATCGGTTCCTGGTGTGAGGAGAGAGGTGTTCTCTACATCGGCCACTTAATCGAGGATAATAACTCCCATGCACGGCTTGGTTCCAGTCTTGGACATTTCTTTCGCGGTCTATCTGGTCAGCATATGTCCGGTATTGATGACATCGGGGGACAGGTTATGCCAGGAGGTGAGGTGTATCCAAAGAGAGCATTAATTAACGGACGTGATGGGGAGTTTTATCATTATATGTTGGGCAAACTAGGTAGCTCCTTTGGTGCTATTGATCCTCAGAAGAAGGGGCGTACCATGTGTGAAATCTTCGGTGCCTACGGTTGGAGCGAAGGTGTTCGCATGATGAAATATCTGGTAGATCATTTCCTGGTGCGTGGCGTGAATGAATATGTACCACATGCCTTTTCATGTAAACCTTACCCGGATCCCGACTGTCCTCCACATTTTTATGCGAATGGACATGATCCTCAGTTCAGACACTTTGGTGAACTGATGAGATACTTAAATCGCATGTGTGATTTGATTAGCGGTGGTATAAGGATTACACCTGCGGCTATCCTTTATCATGCGGAAGCAGAATGGGCAGGTAATTATATGCTGGATCAGAAGCCGGCTAAAGTCCTAATGGAACATCAGATTGACTTTGATATTATACCAACGGATATTTTCGTGGAGGTGGAGCGTTATAGAACAAAGCTTGGCAAGTTACTTCAGGTAAATGAACAGACCTATCAAGTATTGATCGTGCCCTATGCACAATTCATTACAGACGCAGCGGTGAAAGCCATTCTTCAATTAAAAGCTGCAGGCTTCCCCGTACTGTTTATTAACTCACTTCCTGAGGGAATTGTGGATGGAAATAACCAGCAATTACAGGAGCTGTCTGACTGTCACGTAGTTACACTGGATAAGCTGGCAGAATTCTTAAAACGAATGGAAGTGCCTGAGATTACACTTGATGCAAATTATCCGATGCTTCGCTATCTGCATTATCGGGAAGAGAGCGATCTGTTTCTTTTTACAAACGAGGACATTACGGAGACCTTTAACGGAACTATTACTGTGCCAGGGAGGGGGAAAGTCTACGAATATGATGTTTGGAAAAATGAATTAAAGTCAGTTGCAGTAGAACAAAAGGGTGAGTTCACTACGATTTACGCCCAATTACCACCCTACCAGAGTTTGGTGATAATTTTTGATGAGGCAGAGGATATTGAGGTACAATCTGCAGTTACATTTACACAGGAGATAAGTTTAAAGACAGGCTGGAGAATGAGTCTTGCAAAAGCGATTGATTATCCAAAGTTTCAAGAGGAACAGGAGATTGTCAGCTTTGAAAATGTAGGGCTGAGCTACCCTGAATTCTCGGGTATTATCCGTTATGAGAATACGATAGAGCTTCCAGCAATTAAGAAAGCAGAGCTAAGGATTGAAGATGCTTTTGAGGGTGTTGAAGTATTTGTAAATGATGAATCGGTGGGAATTCAGGTAGTGAAACCCTTTGCCTTTGATTTGAGCAAAACCTTAAAGGCGGGTGTTAATCAGCTTCGAATTGAAGTAGCTACCACACTGGAAAGAGAACGCTACTATGCACCAGCCAACCCGGCAGACTTTATGGCGAGATTTTCAAAGGCACAAGTACTAGAATCCACCGGTATTGTTGGGGAAGTAACACTTGCGATTCAAAATTAAAGAAGCTTTAAGATCAATCATGTTTAGTGCGAAGCCTCTATTTAAAGGATCCCATAAGTTAGACCGAAATCGGGCTTTTTTGGGCGCTTAATTAGAGGCTTTCATTATAGGTGTTAAGCATGGGTAAACTGTGAATCACGAAATTCTTTTGGAGTCTGTCCATATTTTTTCATAAATTTCTGGTAGAAGAAATTTTGGTTTTGATAGCCGCATTCGGATACAATTTTATAAATCGGCATATCAGAATTCTTTAACAGGAATACAGCACGGTTCAAACGGTTTTCGCTTAAGTTTTCCTGAAAGGTAAGCCCGGTTTCCGATTTAATTAACCGGGAGAGATAATTTGGATGGTAGTTGAATTTTTGGGCAACAGCCTCTAAGGAACAGCTTTTAACATTCTGCTCCATGTAATTTAGTATTTCTGTAATATAACGTTTATTTTTCTGCTGATGCTTCCTTTCCATATCACCTTGATAACATCTGGCTAACTCAATGAATAGAAGATTTAGTTGATAGCGAAGGACATCTTCACAACAAATCCCCGGATTCAAGTATTCGATAAAGATATTTTCTATAATTTCCTTCACCAGGGGAGTTTGCTTTGTGTGAAACAATAGATATTGGTTATGTTCGTTTGCCTGATCAATAACTCCGGCAAGGAATCTTGCAACAGCACCTCCGTTTAGCAAGCTTCCGGTAAAAGTATTAGAAAAATATTCGGTTGCAAGCATAATATTAAGTATGATATCATTGATTCCCGTTGGAAGGATCGTATGTTCCGCCTGGCGATCCATGATACAGATATCTCCGGCCATCATGGGGATTTGCTTTTCATTTACGATAGCAGTACATTGACCGGAAAAAACATAGTTTAATTCAATATAGCCATGATGATGAATGGGTACATCGGAAAAACGATCCTGCCGGTTCAATCTGATGTTTTTTGATCTGTAATGTGTGGATTGTCCGGATACGGTATCTAATATATTACTTTCTGACTGAAATACATGATCCTTAATAAACTCAGCTTTTGTGTTAAGGTTTTTGTATTCAGGTTCATAGTACTGTTTATAATGCTCTTTGAAGTAACTTGGATTCTTTTGATGAAAGAGCTCCTGCTTTGTTAATGGAAGTAATGCTTCCTCAAATTCTTGACGGGTCATAAGTTCACCTCTTCGATATTCAATAAAAGAAATACATCTTAATTATATATAAAAAGAATTCAGGATAAGGTACTTGTGAAATAATAGATACAGTATAGCATAGTTGTAGGCTTGCGAAAAGTGAGATAGGAAAAGGTTGGTAACAAATACAATGATTATTATGATAAATATTTAAAAAAATCATAAAAATTTACTACGTTTTTTTTGTCGAACTGTGTTATAATTATATCAAAAAATTTATCTATTTTTTTAAGATAGCGATTTAAGTTTTTAAAAGTTACCATGGATTAAGGAGATGACAGGGGGCATTGATGGAGAGGTTAAAGTGGACAAAGTAGGAGAAAATACGGTTATAACAATTTCAGATTGTACGAAGGTATCAAGCAGGATACTTGTATTTTTGGTAATGGTTTCGACAAATATCTAACTAATACCAGAAATTTCGTCGGTATTCCTAGTAAAACTAGTGGAATTGTATAAAAATCAGATTTAAAATTTGGTATTTCATAGTTATAATTAACATTTCGAAAATAGTGTATTTTCAAACATATAATATGGTGATATACTAATACTATTAATGCGATTTGATTTGTACAAATTCGCTTAAAAAATTTTATATTGTATTGTTATTATATTAACAAGTTTAGGCACAACGTGGATAATATATTAACAATTGCAGGCACACAGCAAAATATAGAATGAATAAGGAGCAGCCATGGGAAAGAGAATTGTAATAGTTGGAGCCGGTTATGCGGGTATTCTGACTGCCAAGAAATTAGAAAAGAAGTTAAAGAAACAAGATGTTCAAATTACAATCATTGACAAGAACCCATTCCATACCATGTTAACTGAACTACATGAAGTGGCAGCAAATCGCGTGGATGAAGACAGTATTAAGATCGACTTAAGGAAGGTTTTTGCCGGAAGAAAGGTTGACATAAAGATAGATACCGTTGCTTCCATTGATTTTGAAAAGAAGACGGTAGTTGGAACTAGTGAAAATTATTCCTATGATTATTTAGTGTTAGCAGCAGGCTCTAAGCCAAACTTCTTTGGAGTAAAGGGTGCTGAAGAGTTTTCTTATAAACTATGGTCATTTGATGATGCAGTAATTTTAAAGGATCGAATCCATGATATGTTCCGTAAAGCAATGCGCGAGACAAATCCTGAGGAAAGAAAAAGATTACTTACCTTCTGGATTGTTGGAGCAGGTTTTACCGGTGTAGAGATGGTTGGTGAGTTAGCGGAATATGTTCCGATACTTTGTGAAAAATATGGCATAAATCCAAATGAAGTAAATTTGTTTAACGTTGATGGTTTAAGCAGAGTTATTCCTAACTTGACAGAGAAACTCTCAGGCAAGGTTCAAAGAAGACTGGAAAAAATGCGTGTTAAAGTTATCCTGAACACTTTTGTTTCAGAGATTGGTGAAGAATACATCAGTTTGAAGCAAGGGGATAAGGTTAATAAGTATCCAGCAGGAACTATCGTATGGGCAGCAGGTATCCAGAGTATGGATGTAACACAAAAGACTGCTGGTAATCTGGAGGTTGTTCAGGGTGGTCGTGTTCAGGTAGATGCATATCTTCGTTCCACAAAGAATGAGAATGTATATGTTATTGGTGATAATATGTACTTTATTCCTGAAGGAGAAGCGCGTCCGGTTCCTCAGATGGTTGAAAACTGTGAGCAAAGTGCGCATACAGCAGCCCACAATATTGTTAGTGATATTAACGGCAGTGGAAAAATGGAAGAATATAAACCAAAATTCCATGGTGTTATGGTCAGCATCGGTGGACGCTATGCAGTTTGTCATGTAGGTTTACCGGGAAGATTCTTTAGTATGCCATCTTTCCTGGCAATGTTTGCAAAGCATTTTATTAATATCGTTTATTTTATACAGGTACTTGGTTGGAATAAGGTGTTCAACTACGCAAAGCATGAGTTCTTTACCATTAGAAATTGCAGAAGCTTTGTCGGCGGACATTTTTCCAACAGAACGCCAAGTTTCTTACTGATGCCCCTTCGTGTATGGCTTGGAGCAGTGTGGTTGTTCGAAGGTATTTTGAAGATTGTGGAAGGTTGGTTTACCTCTCCTAAGTTAACTGGATTCTTTGGTGGAGCTAACTCCTGGTATAATACTATTTTAAATGGTGCAACAGCAGCTCCAGCAACAGATGCAACTTCATCTGCAACAGTATCGTCTGTAGATAGCATTGCCAAAGCAGTTACCGTAGTATCCAAATCAGTGAAAGCCATCGTAACAACAGCAGACGCAGCATCTTCCGCAACCGTTGATCCGGGTGCAGCTGCAGGTGCAGGCGATGCAGCAGTACAAGCAGTAGGTCACGTTTTAGTTAATTTTGATTTCTTAGGTTTAATCCGTGTGATTTTCGTAAGCGGAAAGCAGCTAGCGGAGTCCACACTTACAGATTATGCGTTTAAATTAGATATTCCATTGATGAATTGGTTCGTTAACCAAGTAATTCTTCCTAGCAATGGTATTCAGATGTTTATGCAGATTTTTATTGTTATTGCAGAGATCTTAATTGGTCTTGCGCTAATAGGCGGTTTGTTTACAACACCTGCAGCCGCATTTTCACTTGTACTTCAATTTATGTTCGTATGTACTACCGGTTTATATTTAGGAACCTTCTGGATGGTATTTGGCGCAGTCGCTGTATTAATCGGTGCAGGTAGAACATTAGGACTTGATTACTATGCAATGCCCGCACTAAAGAAAGGTTGGAAGAAGCTACCTTTTGTAAGGAAGTGGTATCTCTATAATGACTAAAGATAACACTTTACAAGAGAGCTTGAATAAGGTAATCCTGCCGGAGGAAGCTTTGGAATTGGTGAAAAAGGAAGTGGATCATGCGCTTTCTAAATCACCGCTCATGATACGCGAGTATACAAAGCATCTTACAATGTCACAGGGTAAATATATCCGGGCAGTCTCAGTTATCACTTGTGCTATTGATAAAGAAGGCAGGGTTGCTGCGAATGCAGTTAAGATTGCCGCAGCAATTGAAATATTGCATTTAGCAACCTTAGTTCATGATGATATTATTGACAATGCAGATCTTCGAAGAGGAGAAGTAACTCTGCAAAAAAAGTATGGTAAGCGTACCGCTGTAATTTGTGGGGATTATCTCCTTAGTATGGCACTCAAAATGAGTACATCCATCGAGAACAAGAAGGAGTATATTGACTTAAACCTTCCAGATTACGTAGGAAGAGTGTGCTTAGGTGAACTGAACCAGCATATTAATAACCATAACTTTAATTTATCAATCTTTCGCTATTTAAAGATTATATCAGGTAAAACTGCTGCTCTCTTTGAAGCTTCCTATTTTGCTGGTGCAATTTTTTCGGGTGTTTCTGAGGCAGAAAGTAAAAAGTATAAAAGACTGGGATATAACATTGGTATGATATTCCAACTTGTAGATGATTGTATTGATTTCGAGGAGACAGTAGAAACAGCATATAAGCCAGTACAATCAGACTATGAGCAGGGTGTTATCACCTTACCTTTAATCCATGCTTTACAGAAACAGAAGGATTTAAAGGATAAGGCTGAAGGTTCCGGCTTGCTCCGCGAGGAGATTAACAAAGCTGTAGCTGAAAGTGGTGGTATTGTATTTACCCGTGCCTTGGTTCAGAGATTTTATGATAAGTCGGTAAAAATAATTAATGAGTTAGAGGCTGATGAGAATAAGAAAGAACATTTAATGTTTATCTTAACGAAAGCTTCAAGAATCAATTAGTTAGTTCTGACCTAGGAAATAGATTGTCGCTTTGCGACAGAGTGAGGGATCATGGTAAAGAGATTTCTGGATTATGTCGAAATAAGGACAAAGATCACAAGTACATTTACATTTTTTATGTCCATAGCATTTTTGCTATATCAAAAGCAGACAATACAGTGGGATTTAACATTGATATTCTTTACGGCCATGTTTCTATTTGATTTAACAACAACGGCTATCAATAATTATATTGATACAAAGAACAATCATCAAATCCTGCAATTTAAGAGAAAGACAGCTTTAGTTATTATTTATATCCTGTTTGCAATCAGCGCTTTGCTGGGATTATGGCTGGCGTATCAAACGGATATTGTTATATTACTGGTGGGTGGGTTATGTTTTCTATGCGGTGTGTTTTATACCTATGGACCCCTTCCCATCTCCCGAATGCCTTTAGGTGAAGTGTTATCCGGTGTATTTTATGGATTATTAATTCCTTTTATCCTGCTTTATATTAATTCACCGGCTAGCACCTATCTAGAGTTAGGAATAAGTTTAAAGACAATATCACTTAATATTCAAGTATGGCCGATGATAACTCTTTTCTTATTATCCATCGTACCCTTTGCTGTAACTGCAAATATCATGTTGGCAAACAATATTTGTGATTTGGAAAAAGATATATTGGTAAAGCGGCATACGCTGCCATATTATATAGGTAAGCATGCACTCTATTTGTTTGCAGGGTTATACTATCTTACCTATGCCGCTATAGTAATCATGGTTTTGTGCGGCATTTTGCATCCAATCTGTCTTCTGTCCTTAGCAACATTGATACTGGTTCAGAAAAATATTAATAATTTTTTCAAAAAGCAGGAGAAAGCAGAGACATTTATATGTGCGATAAAGAACTTTGTTATTATTATGGGAGTTGATTCGACCTTAATACTAATTAGTGCGTTTCTTTAATTCCTAATTTTTTTACTAGTGATACCAGCTCTTAAAAGAGCTGCGTATTCTGGCGGAAACCGCCACACCATGACTTTCATGGTATATTATTCCCGCATCTAGTGATGATGCTGCAATAACTCAGTAGAAACTTAGTTATTCATCCTGGATCTGGGTTGATATAAAAATGGTACACAACGAAAACAAATTAAACATGGAGGATTATATTATGAAAAAAGTATTAACCCTATTATTAGCGTTAACTATGGTACTTTCATTAGTATCCGGATGCTCAAAGTCATCCACACCTACAGAGAATGAAACAACTCCAACAACAGCACCTGAGGCAACAACTGCTCCAGAAGTAGAAGCAACAACAGCACCTGAAGCTCCAGCAGCTGCAGCAAAAACTGGTTTAGCTGTACTTACTTCACTTGAGAAATCTGCAGCTGCAACAGCTGATGCAGAAGGTTTAGCTCAGACAGATGCATATATCTTTGCTGTATTAGTTGGTGAAGATGGTAAAATCGCAGCTTGTAAAATTGATGCAGCTCAGACAAAGATCAACTTCTCAGCAGAAGGAAAGATTACATCTGATATCAATGCAGAATACAAATCAAAACAACAGCTTGGCGATGATTATGGCATGAGAAAAGCTTCCGCTATCGGTAAAGAGTGGAATGAGCAGGCTGATGCATTCGCAGCTTATGTAGTTGGCAAGACCGTTGATGAAGTTAAAGGTATTGCTATCAATGAAGAAGGTATTGCAGGCGATGCAGATTTAGCAGCTTCCGTAACAGTACATATTGGTGATTTCGTTGAAGGTGTTGCAACAGCTGTTGCTAACGCTCAGGAATTAGGCGCTAGCGGTACAGATAAATTAGGTCTTGGTGTTACTACTGATATTGCAAAATCATCAGATGCAACTGCAGATGCAGCAGGTTTAGCTCAGGCTTATACCAATATCGCAGTTACAACAGTTGGTGCAGACGGTAAGATCACAAGCTGCTTTATTGATGCTGTTCAGGGAAATGTAAACTTTGATGCAAAGGGTGCTATCACAACAGATTTAACTGTTGCTCCTGAGGCAAAGCAGGTACTTAAGGATGCATACGGTATGAAGAAGGCTTCTTCTATCGGTAAAGAGTGGTATGAGCAGGCAAATGCGTTTGCAGCTTATGTTACTGGCAAAACTGTTGATGAAGTAAATGGTATCGCATTAAGCGAAGAAGGTACAGCAGGGGATGCAGATCTTGCAGCATCTGTAACAGTTCATATCGGACCATTTATGGCTAACATCGCTAAGGCAGTAGAAAACGCAGCAAAATAATAACTGCAACCTAGTGATAATATAAGTTTTAATATAGGGAGTGTTGGAATGCAGCTTCTATTATGTTGGGAGATTTCCTAAAACAGTAGAAATATGTTTTCCAGCACTCTTTTTCATGTTACAATAGATGAGGTACTTGAGTTAAATACTAGGATAAATGATTCATATTTTCTAATGAGGTGGAACATTGAACAGAAGAATAGCAGCAATATTATTAGTAATAACCATTTTAGTTACAATGACGTCCTGTAGCACCGGGAATAAGCGGTATCAGGCAAGTTTTTTGGAGCTGTTTGATACTGTGACAACAATTATAGGCTATGCAAAAGATGAAGATACCTTTTCAAAGGAAGCACAAATGATATACGATAATCTGAAAGTATATCATGAGCTCTATGATATTTATAATGATTACGAAGGAATCAACAATGTTAAAACCATCAATGATAATGCTGGAATTAAACCGGTAAAGGTTGATCAAAAAATTATTGACTTGCTAAAGTTTTCCGAGGAGGCTTACGGCCTATCGAAGGGCAAGAAAAATATAGCATTAGGTGCTGTTCTACAGGTATGGCATGACTACAGAGAAGCAGGAACGAATGACCCGGACAATGCTAAGGTTCCTCCCATGGATTTATTGAAGGAGAAGGCTCAGCATACAGATATCAACAATATCATAATAGATGAAAAGGCATCCACTGTCTTTTTGCCAGATCCGGAGATGAGTATTGATGTAGGAGCAGTTGCAAAGGGATATGCAACGGAACGAGTTGCCCAGTACATGATTGAACAAGGCTATACAAGCTTACTTCTCAGTGTGGGTGGAAATGTTAGAGCAATCGGTAGCAGAGACGAGAAAGAGAAAGCTTGGAATGTGGGGATTCAAAATCCTGACCTGGAAAGTGATGAACAATACTTAATGATAACAGAACTGGAGAATCTATCTCTGGTTACCAGTGGAGATTACGAAAGATATTATACCGTAGATGGTGTAAGGTATCATCATATTATTGATCCCGCTACATTAATGCCTGCTAATTACTTTACAGCGGTATCTATCATCACAGAGGATTCTGGATTGGCTGACGCTCTTTCCGCCACCATTTTTAATATGCCCTTGGAAGAAGGTAAGGCACTAATTGAATCCATGGATCATACAGAAGCCATGTGGGTAAATAAGGATGGCAGCCTAGAATATAGCTCTGGATTTGAAGCATATATTAAAAAGGACTAGGTCAAATCACCTTTTATTGCATTTCTTCTTGCATTCTGGATACACTGGCGGTAGAATAAACTTTATAAATTAATGGAGAGGACACATACATTCATGGATCATATCGATAGACAGTTATTAATCATGCTTCAGGAAAATGCACGAGTTCCGCTAAAGCAGCTGGCTGAAAAGGTATATTTATCTTCTCCGGCTGTAGCTGCAAGAATTGAGCGTCTGGAGAAGAAAGGTATTATTAAAGGTTATCATACGAATATTGATTGGTTAAAGCTTGGTCATCATATTACAGCATTCATTAATCTAGAGGTGGCGCCATCACAGAAATCGGATTTCTATCCGTTTATTAAGTCCTGCCCAAATGTTATGGAATGTAATTGTGTTACTGGTAACTTCTCCATGCTAATTAAGGTATGCTTTAAAAGTACGATGGACTTAGATGTGTTTATTGGTGAGGTACAAAAGTTTGGAAAGACAAGCACACAAATTGTATTTTCAACGGCTGTAGAACATCGAGGAATACAGATTCTATCAAGTGATAAAGAGGAACTATAGGCAACAAGAGATCAATAATTAGATATGTATATGCAGCGATTACGTTAGAATGGTGGGATTCTGGTGTAATCGTTTTTTTTAGGTAATGGAAGTGAAATATAAAATTTACTTGTGAAAACTTGGATATCTTGGTATGATCATTTTATATTAATATATTTTTTGCAATAATACAAAAAAACTGTTAAATATAAGGGGAGTTACTATGATACAAACAATAAAAATGAATCTGGATGATTCGGAGCACCTGGCTAGTATCGCAAAGGCTCTTTCATCGGAAACCAGAATAGAGATTCTTAGACAACTGCGTTATAAGGATTTGAATGTAAATGAGATTGCGGAACTATTAGATATTCCGGCTTCCTCCTCCGCAGCACATGTAAAAGTATTAGAAGAAGCAGGGATTATAAAGACAACCTTACAGCCGGGAATTCGTGGTTCCATGAAGGTATGTCATATTGTGCTTGATCATGTTTACGTGGAGTTGAATACCTTAAAGAACCTGGAACAGGATGCAGAAATCATTAAAATGCCTATAGGAAGTTATGTAAATTATAAGATAGAGCCTACCTGTGGTATTGTAAGCGTGAAAGGACCAATCGGTTCTGAGGATAATCCACGATGCTTTTATCTGCCAGAACGTATGGAGGCACAATTAATATGGTTGGGAGATGGGTTTTTGGAGTACCGCTTTCCATCAAACTCTTTATCAGATAAAAAGGTGAAATGGCTGGAGATATCAATGGAATTATGCTCAGAAGACCATGAGTATAATCTGAATTATCCTTCTGATATTACTGTGTGGATAAACGAATTAGAAGCTGGAACCTGGTGCTGCCCAAGTGATTTTGGGGGAAGAAGGGGTAAATTAAATCCTAACTGGTGGCCGGATAAAAATACTCAATTTGGAATCCTAAAGACCTGGAAGGTTACCGACCAAGGCTGTTATCTTGATGATGAAAAATCAGAAGATAGATTGTTGAAGGAGTTTCAGTTAGAAAAGCAGGACTATATCTCAGTTCGTATCGGGATTAAAGAGGGTGCAGTTAACAGAGGTGGGATAAATTTATTCGGAGAAGGCTTTGGAGATTATGCACAAAATATAGTCATGAAAATTGTCTTTGAATAAGGAGAAAAGTGAAGGAACCCTCTTTACAAAAAGGGTAAAGAGGGGTATTATAGATTTAAACAAACAAAAATAATGTATTATAACAGAAAATATAAAACATTCTTTGCTCTGATCAAGGAAGAATGTAACAAGAAATGTTAGCTAAAAATAAGCAAAGCAAAGTGCTTAAGCATCTTTTCTACAAAACAATGTCCTGATTTTAAGTATTAAGAGAAATGAGTAGAACCGAGGGCAGGTTTAGGAAATCGTTGGCTTAGCAGCAGATTATGAGCAGGAAGGGAGAACGGTATGAAAAAAGAATTACTACAGACATTTGAAGAAATATTTGGTGCGGATGGAGCCTATGAAGTTTATTTTGCACCGGGTAGAGTGAATTTAATTGGAGAGCATACAGACTATAATGGAGGTCATGTATTTCCATGCGCACTTACCATCGGAACTTACGCGGTTGCGCGAAAGAGAACGGATAAGAAACTTCGATTCTACTCTATGAATTTCGAGAAGCTAGGTATCATAGAATCCTCCATAGAGAACCTGGAGAAGAAGAAAGAAGATGATTGGGCAAACTACCCAAAGGGTGTTATTTGGACCATGCAACTGAAGGGATATCAAATCGATTGTGGCATGGATATACTCTACTTCGGAAATATTCCGAATGGTTCCGGACTCTCCTCCTCTGCATCTCTTGAAGTGCTAACAGGTTTTGTATTAAACCAGCTCTTCTCCTTGGGCATTAGTTTTAAAGACCTGGCACTCATTGGACAATATGCCGAGAATAAGTTTATCGGAGTTAATTGTGGCATCATGGATCAGTTTGCAATTGCCATGGGCAAAAAGGATAATGCAATCTTCCTTGATACAGCAGATTTATCCTATGAATATGCTCCTTTGGATTTAGGAGGAGCTAAGATTGTTATTATGAATACCAATAAAAAACGAGGACTTGGTGATTCAAAATACAATGAAAGAAGAAGTGAATGTGAAGCAGCACTTGCGGATCTCCAAAAAGTTGTAGCAATTAAAACTCTCGGTGATCTATCAGAAGAGCAGTTTGAAACTTATAAAGCGGCAATTCAAAATCCGGTGCAAGTGGCACGTGCCAAGCATGCGGTTTACGAAAACCAAAGAACCATAAAAGCGGTAGAAGCTCTGAAAAAGAATGATCTCATACTGTTTGGCCAGCTAATGAATGCTTCTCATAAATCAACCCAGTTTGATTATGAAGTAACAGGAGTTGAATTGGATACGATCGTGGAAGCTGCCTGGAAGCAGGAGGGTGTGATTGGTGCAAGAATGACCGGTGCAGGCTTTGGTGGCTGTGCGGTAAGTATAGTGAAGGAAGAAGCTGTTGAGAGCTTTATTCAGAAGGTTGGTAAGGAATACAAAGAGAAAATAGGCTATGATGCCACCTTCTATGTTGTAGAAGTAGGCAATGGGCCGGTTGTATTATAGTAACACATTTGTAAAAGCAGGTGTGGCTTCTATGTTACAATTCTAAGAATGAGTTCAATAAAGAGGTTAAGTAACAGCAGTTCGTTACAAGTAGCAAAGTATAAGAAATTTAGTTTAAGTTTGGAAGGGATGAAGTTTATGACGATTTTAGTTTTAGGCGGTGCTGGATATATTGGTTCCCATACCGTATATGAATTAATTGACCAAGGTAAAGACGTAGTCATTGTAGATAACCTTGAGACTGGATATCAAGAGGCGGTTCATCCGAAGGCACGGTTCTACCAGGGGGATATCCGTGAAAGAAGTTTTATGGATCATGTATTCGAACAAGAAAAAGTGGATGCAGTGATACACTTTGCAGCTAACTCTCTTGTTGGAGAAAGTATGATTAATCCTTTAAAATATTATGATAACAACCTATGTGGTACAAAGGTTTTACTGGAATCCATGATCGCACACGGAGTTGATAAAATTGTATTTTCCTCTACAGCAGCAACCTATGGAGAACCGGAGAGAGTCCCGATTCTGGAATCAGATCGTACAGAGCCTACAAATACTTATGGTGAAACAAAATTATCCATGGAGAAAATGTTCAAATGGACTAGTAAGGCTCATGAACTTCGATTTGTATCCCTACGCTACTTTAATGCTTGCGGCGCACATAAGAGCGGAGAAATCGGAGAGGCTCATAATCCGGAATCACATTTAATTCCATTAATCCTGCAGGTGCCGAACAAGCAAAGAGAGGCAATCAGCATCTTCGGTGATGACTATGATACGAAGGATGGTACCTGTGTCCGTGACTATATTCATGTTACTGATCTGGCACAAGCACATATTCTTGCTGTAGATTATCTAATGAAAGGGAATGAAAGCAATATATTTAATCTTGGAAATGGAGTTGGCTTCACCGTAAAGGAAGTGATTGAAACAGCCCGCAAGGTTACCGGTGATCCCATTAAAACTGAGATTGTACCAAGACGAGCAGGTGATCCAGCCGTGTTAATTGCCTCCAGTGAGAAAGCTAAAACGATTCTTGGATGGAAGCCGGAGCATGCAGACCTGGAAGAAATAATTACCTCCGCCTGGAACTGGCATAAAAAACATCCAAAGGGTTACAGGTAAGAGTAAAATTTCATTTGACGGTCAGTCACATAACGGAGGAAGTATGATATACAGAGATATTAATAGACTGGTTGTATATGCACGAAAGACCGGTTTAATTGAAGCAGATGATATTGACTATACAATCAATAGATTACTAGAGCTATTTCAGTTGGAGGATTACCAGAACTTAGAGGAAGAGGATCTTCTAGTTCAAGCGGAGCTAATATCAGAGGAAGAGCTGGTGCTGGAATCTATTTTGAGCGCTCTACTTGATTACGCGCAGGAAAATGGACTAGTAGAAGATAGTATCGTATATAGAGACCTTTTTGACACCAAAATTATGGGACTTCTAACTCCGCGTCCTAGTGAGGTTATTGCTAATTTCAAAAAGGAATATGCCAAATCACCAAAAGAAGCCACAGACTTTTATTATAGGTTCTCTCAGACCACAGATTATATCCGAAGCTATCGAATTAAAAAGGATGTTAAGTGGATTACAAAAACAGAATACGGCGATATTGATATAACCATTAATCTTTCTAAACCAGAGAAGGATCCTAAGGCTATCGCTGCAGCAAAACATGCGAAGCAGAGTGGATATCCAAAATGCCTCCTATGTAAAGAGAATGTAGGTTATGCAGGTAGAGTGGATCATCCTGCCAGACAAAATCATAGAGTGATCCCGATTACAATTCATGGTCAGGATTGGGGTTTTCAATACTCTCCCTATGTATATTACAATGAGCATTGCATCGTATTTAATAATGAGCATATCCCTATGAAGATTGAGAAGGCTACCTTTCGAAAGCTACTAGATTTTGTTTCCCTATTTCCTCATTACTTTGTTGGTTCTAACGCGGATCTGCCTATTGTCGGAGGCTCTATTCTAAGTCACGACCATTTTCAGGGCGGTAATTATGAATTTGCCATGGCTAAGGCTAAGGTGGAATATGAGTTTAGAGTTCCCGGGTATGAAGATGTGGAAGTCGGGATTGTAGCTTGGCCTATGTCCGTGCTTCGAATTCGTTCCCGTGAGGATAAAAAGTTGGTGGAGTTAGCTGACCATATCTTGAAGAAATGGCGTAGTTATTCTGATGAGGCAGCAGGTATCTATGCAGAAACCAATCATGAACCACATAATACGATTACACCAATTGCAAGAATGCGACAAGGTGTCTATGAATTAGATTTAGTGTTGCGTAATAATTTGACTACCAAAGAACATCCCCTGGGTGTATTTCACCCCCATGCTGAGCTACATCATATCAAGAAAGAGAATATTGGTTTGATTGAGGTAATGGGGCTTGCAGTTCTACCTGCAAGATTAAAGGATGAGATGGAATTGCTTAGCAGCTATATACTGGAAGGCAAAGATCCAAGAAGCAATGAGATGTTAGAAAAACATGCTGACTGGCTGGAAGGCTTCCTGGGAAATTATGCTGAGATTTCTAAGGATAATATCAATGAGATATTGCAAGAGGAAATTGGCAAGGTGTTTTTACAGGTTCTGAACCATGCAGGTGTTTATAAAAGGACAGCAAAAGGACAGGAAGCATTTTACCGTTTTACTCAGAGTTTATAGGATGTAATATTAGCTCCCTATGAAGTAGAAAATTACTCATAGGGAGTCTTTTTGCACTTGAGTATGCGCTGAAATTATCTAAGAAAGGTATTTGACAGATGATTTATGTCATGGTTAAATTAATTTATCACAAATGATAATTTGATATTACAGCTAGAAGACTGCTTGGGTAATACAAAAAAGCAAGAATACTGCAGGCAAATGAATATAACTATTATAATTTTGGTAAGCTATTGGAAGCGTTACCTATATTAAAGTAAGAGTGAAGATACTGATAAAGCATCATGGAGGTACATATGAAAAACGTTGTATTGATAGGAATGCCCGGTGCGGGAAAAAGCACAGTTGGAGTAATCTTGGCAAAGGTTTTAGGCTATCGTTTTATTGATTCAGATCTTCTGATTCAAGAACAGGAAAAATGCCTGCTAAAAGATATTATAGAGCGTGATGGTCTAGAGGGATTACTGAAAATTGAAGAGCAGGTAAATTCGGAGATTGTTGCCCAGGAATCCGTTATTGCTACCGGTGGAAGCGTAATTTATGGTGCAAAAGCAATGGAGCATCTGAGAGAAATTGGTACAGTGGTCTATATACAACTCAGTTATAAAACAATTAATAACCGTCTTGATAATATCAAACAAAGAGGAGTCGTGTTTCGTGAAGATCAAACCCTGAAGGATCTTTATGTGGAACGTTGTCCGCTTTATGAAAAGTATGCTCATATTACCGTGAATGCAGAGGGACTTGGTATGGAAGAGGTAATGGAGAAGATAGCAACGGAAGTTGCAAAACGAGACAGAAGTTAGATTGAATTAGCTTTTGGTATAAATTAGCTTTTAGTATAAATTAAATTTTGATATAAATTAGATTTTGGTATAAAAGAAGACAGTGGATTTACCTCAAGGTTTTAATTGAGATAAATTCACTGTCTTCTTTATGAGTTCAAAAAAGGTATTGCTCCTATTTTAATCTGAAATAATCGTTTCGTTACTTCCTTCATTAGCTCCAATCGGTTCCACATGTAAGGATGTGTACGAATTCCTCCAGACCTTCCTGATCAACTTGGTCAAAGCGTTCCCGGAAAGGACTATCAATGTCAAGGACACCAACAATCTCGCCCTTGATGTACATTGGCACAACTATCTCAGAACGAGAGGCACTATCACAGGCAATATGGCCTGGGAATTCATGAACATCCGGTACTAATTGTGTTTTGCTTTCTGAAACGGCAGTCCCGCATACACCTTTGCCAATTGGAATGTGTATACAGGCAGGCTTTCCCTGAAAGGGACCAAGTAATAATTCGTTATCATGAATTAAATAAAATCCCGCCCAATTTATGTCTTTTAAGGCTCCGGCAAGCAAAGCAGCTGCATTGCTTAAATTGGGAATCATAAAGGTTTCACCCTCTAATAGAGCCCTAAGTTGATTGTTTAATAGTTTATAAAATTCTCCTTTGTCCTCCGGGTAGATCGATAATGTTTCGTACATCGCTATTCTCCTTATCCTGCAAACAGACGGTTCATTTTTTCACGAATCCGATTTTCTAAGTTTTTAGTAGTAACCACGTCCTTGCGATACATTCCATTGGTGTCCTGTATCAGGCAGTCTCCTTCCTTTGATTCTAAGGGCAGCTTATATTTTGGGATTTTGAGAGTGGTTTTATCCTCAAGCTCACATATAGCGTAACTTCCTTCAAATCGTTCAATAATCAGTTTTTTCATGAAAAGCCTCCAATTTCAGTCAATTAAATCTGCGTCTGTTAACTCATAGTCTTTTGTGTCCACGGATATGTTTTTACCATTTGATGTGAATACAATGGTTCCTTGTATATCTGTGCGGTACAGCTTAATACTACGTTCTTTTATACCTTGTAATATATCCTCGTTCGGATGATCGGAACCCTTATCTGATCCTACGCAAATAACGGCATAAGCAGGGGCAACTGCCTCTAAGAATTCCTGATTGGTACTGACTTCCATACTATGGTGGCCAATGTTAAGTACATCAGCAGTCAGGTCAACCCCCTGTGCCATCCTACTCATTTCAGAGGGCTGCTCCGTGTCACCCGCGAAGAGGAAAGAATTATTTCCAAAGTCTAGTTTAATCACTAGGTTATTGTCCGTTAAATCCTCATATGAATTAACTGGAGCCAGGATTGTGAACGATGCATCTCCAAGGTTATATTGCTTACCTGCCTCAGGCGGGGTAATTGTTATGTTCTTTTTATCCAACGTATTTTGCAGCTCCTCAAAGGAAGCCGTATGGTTTGCGATTTCCGGCAGTAGAACACGATTCACTGGAAATGAATTTAGTACGTCGTCTAATCCTCCAATATGGTCACTACGTAAGTGAGTTCCAATGAGATAATCAAGCTTTTTAATATTCTGTGATTGTAGATAATTTACAATCTCGATACCCTTTTGGTTATCGCCGGCATCAATAAGCATGGCAGAATCTTTTGTCTCGATTAATACGGAGTCACCTTGACCGACATCGATAAAATGAACCTCAATTATCCCTGATGGAAGGGGCGTAGTTGAGGTCTTCTTTTCCTTTGTCGTACCATATTGATTTATTATGAGTACAAGTACAATTATGAGTGTCAAAGCTAGAGTTCGCAATGATTTGTAATTTTTACTTTTGCTCATAAAATCTCTCCCTTAATAATATTATAACGGGTTGCGCATGATATTACAATGAGATAATTGGATAGAATATCAAGCAAATAAGAGTAAAGTGCATCAATATTACCATTTAATGGGAGGTTGTGCAATGCTTTTTTCGAACTAATTAAGCAAAGTAGAAGTAAACTTTTGAATTTGCTCAATCTTGTTGTGTTGCGTAGCTTGAGCTATAATGCATTTAAAAGTGGTATGGTGTAGAAGGAAAGGAGTCTTATGTATGCGATTGTTTACGGCAGTTTTATTCAATGAAGAACTAGAACATTCTTTAAATGAGTCAGCTTTAAAGCTAAAGAGTTATTCCAAGAGCGGAACTTTTACCGCAAGGGAGAATTTTCATCTTACTGTCAATTTTATTGGAGAGACGAAACGATTAGAAGAAGTGAAACTGGCAATGGACGAAGCAGTAGAAAAGTCTGGGGTGCATAGCTTTACATTAGAATTAAAAGGGAGTGGTAGGTTTAAACGTCGGGAAGGTGATATTTATTGGGTTGGAGTGGAGAGAAATGAGGCTCTTTGGAGAATGCAAAGGCAACTGGTAAAAGAGTTAAAAGAGGCAGGATTTTTCGATATTGATGATATGGAATATACACCCCACATAACGCTGGGGCGCAGGGTTTTGTTAAAGGATGCTAATCAGGCATTAGATTTTGAAAGAAGTATTCAACCCTTACAGATGGTAGTATCAGAGCTTACTCTTATGAAGTCGGAACGAATCAATGGGAGGCTGGTTTACACAGAGATATATCATGTTGATCTCGAAAAAAGAGGAGCGATATGAGCGTCTTAGGTTAAACAAGAATCAGAACAAACATTCGAATATTGTATTGCTTTTCCAATTTGCCTATGTTATAATAACAAGCGTTCCAATAAAGTAGAGAGCAGCGAGGAGGGTATTTGTGAATGGAGTTTAAATTAAGGTCTGAATTTCAACCTACAGGCGATCAGCCAGAGGCAATAAAAGCTTTAGTTGAGGGATTTCGCCAAGGTAATGTATGTGAAACTTTGCTGGGTGTTACCGGTTCAGGTAAGACCTTTACCATGGCTAATGTAATCCAACAAATACAAAAGCCAACTCTGATTATTGCACATAATAAGACCCTGGCGGCTCAGCTTTATGGTGAATTTAAAGAGTTCTTTCCAGAGAATGCGGTCGAATATTTTGTAAGTTACTACGATTATTATCAGCCGGAGGCGTATGTTCCATCAACGGATACCTACATTGAGAAGGATTCTTCGATCAATGATGAGATTGATAAATTGAGGCATTCGGCTACCGCATCCCTTGCGGAACGTAAGGATGTTATTATTGTAGCCAGTGTATCCTGTATTTATGGATTGGGTAGTCCCATTGATTATCAGAATATGACCTTGTCACTTAGACCTGGAATGTTAAAAGATAGGGACGATGTATTAAAGAAATTAATTGAGATTCAATATGATCGAAATGATATGGATTTTAAACGTGGAACCTTTCGGGTTCGTGGAGATGTGGTAGAGGTATTTCCAGCAGCTTCTGCAGAATTAGCTGTGCGAATTGAGTTCTTTGGTGATGAGGTTGAACGAATTCTGGAGATTGATACTTTAACAGGTGAGATTAAAAGCAGTCTGGAGCATATTGTAATCTTCCCGGCATCCCACTACGTTGTGTCCCAGGATAAATTAGAAGCAGCCATTAAGAATATAGAAGAAGAGTTAGAAGAACGCGTTCGTTACTTCAAAAGTGAGGATAAACTATTGGAGGCACAGAGAATATCTGAGCGAACGAATTTTGATATAGAGATGTTAAGAGAGACCGGATTTTGTTCTGGAATTGAGAATTATTCCAGGCATTTGACAGGCTTAGAAGCAGGTAGTCCACCTCATACCTTGATGGATTATTTTTCCGAAGATTTTATGATTATTGTGGACGAGTCACATATTACTTTGCCACAGGTAAGAGGAATGTATGCCGGTGATAGATCCCGTAAGACCACACTGGTGGATTTTGGGTTCCGATTGCCGTCGGCTCTTGATAATCGTCCACTTAATTTTCAGGAGTTTGAGAGTAAGATCAGCCAGATCTTATTCGTTTCAGCAACACCTTCCACTTATGAAAAAGATCATGAATTACTCCGTGCAGAACAGGTGATTCGCCCTACCGGATTATTAGATCCTGAGATTTCTGTACGACCGGTAGCCGGTCAGGTGGATGATCTGCTGGGAGAAATTAATAGGGAAGTAGCTAAGAAGAATAAGGTACTTGTTACGACACTTACGAAACGTATGGCAGAGGATCTTACGAACTATCTGAGAGAGGTCGGTGTGAGAGTGAAGTATCTTCATTCGGATATTGATACACTGGAGCGTTCAGAGATTATTCGTGATATGAGAATGGATTTATTTGATGTTCTTGTAGGAATTAACTTACTTCGAGAGGGCCTTGATATTCCGGAGGTTGGTCTGGTGGCGATCTTGGATGCGGATAAGGAAGGCTTCCTGCGTTCGGAGACTTCACTGATTCAGACCATCGGTCGTGCAGCACGTAATGCGGAAGGTCATGTGATTATGTATGCTGATCATGAGACGGATTCCATGAAGAGAGCTATTTCGGAGACGAATCGAAGAAGAAAAATCCAACAGGAATACAACGAAGTTCATGGAATAACACCTACTACCATTAAGAAGAAGGTGAGAGATTTAATCAGCATTTCCAAAAGAGCAGAACAAAGCGTTCAGGATATGGGAAAAGATCTGGAATCCATGTCACGTACAGAATTGGAAGCGTTGCTTAAAACAGTTACTCAGCAGATGCATACCGCTGCAGCTGAGCTTAACTTTGAACAAGCAGCTGTCTTAAGAGATAAGATGGTGGAATTGAAAAAACAACTATTAGAAATAAGTAAAGGGTAATAATCGCCGTTCTTAAACGGCCTCTCATATAGACATAATAGATGAGCTACAGATAGATCAATATATTGTGATGAATCATCACTTAGAATAGGTGAAAATATGGCAGAAAAAAAGAATTATATAAAAATACGAGGTGCAAAGGAAAATAATTTAAAGGATATTCAGCTGGATATACCAAGAGACCAGTTTGTCGTGCTGACAGGTCTTAGTGGATCTGGTAAATCCTCCTTAGCCTTTGATACGATCTATGCAGAGGGACAGAGAAGATATATGGAGTCGCTATCCTCCTATGCCAGACAGTTCCTTGGTCAGATGGAGAAACCGAATGTGGAGAGTATTGAGGGACTGCCTCCTGCTATTTCCATTGATCAGAAATCGACCAATCGTAATCCCCGATCTACGGTGGGGACAGTAACTGAGATCTATGATTACTACCGTTTGTTGTACGCAAGAATAGGAATTCCCCATTGTCCCGAATGCGGTAAGGAGATACGTAAGCAAACCGTTGATCAGATGGTAGACGATATCATGTCGCTTCCTCAGGGAACAAAGGTTCAGCTGCTAGCACCGGTAGTCAGAGGTCGCAAGGGTGAGCACGTAAAATTATTCGAGCAGGCAAAACGTAGTGGTTACGTTAGAGTCAGAGTTGATGGTAATCTCTATGAACTTAGTGAGGACATCAAGCTGGAGAAGAATAATAAACATAATATAGAAATTATCGTCGATCGTCTTGTTATTAAAGAAGGTATTGAAAAGAGACTTTCTGATTCCATTGAAAGTGTACTTAAACTGGCAGAAGGATTGCTTTATGTTGATATCATTGAAGGCGAGCAGTTAACCTTTAGTCAGAATTTTGCATGTCCGGATTGTGGTATCAGTATTGATGAGATTGAACCTAGAATATTCTCCTTTAACAATCCCTTCGGTGCTTGTCCGGACTGCCATGGAATAGGAATTAAGATGGAGTTTGATGAAGAACTTCTGGTACCTGATAAGGATAAGAGCATTATTGATGGCGCTATTGCAGCTCCAGGCTGGCAGTCTGTTGTAGATAAGGGAAGCTATAGCAGATGTATTATGGAGGCGTTAGCTAAAGAATATAAATTTGACCTGAGCACACCCTATAAGCAATTATCTGATCAGGCGAAGCATATATTCATATACGGAACGGATGGTAAAACAGTTAAGGTTCATTATCGGGGACAGAGAGGCGTCGGTGTCTATGATGTTGCCTTTGAAGGATTAATAAGAAATGTTGAAAGACGTTACCGTGAGACCGCATCGGAATCAATTAAGCAGGAATATGAGGGCTTTATGCGAACAACTCCTTGTAAGGAGTGCGGTGGCCGACGTTTAAAGAAAGAGGCATTAGCTGTTACTGTTGGTGATAAAAATATCTCTGAAGTAACGGATTATTCTATACGTGATTTAAGTAAATTCATGAATGAGCTTACACTCACCTCGATGCAGCTAAAGATTGGTGAGCTTGTACTTAAGGAGATCAAGGCAAGAATTAACTTTTTGATGGATGTAGGTTTGGATTATCTGACCCTGGCAAGAGCTACCGGCAGCTTATCCGGTGGTGAGTCTCAGCGAATCAGATTAGCAACTCAGATTGGTTCCGGTTTGGTTGGAGTAGCTTACATTCTGGATGAGCCAAGTATCGGTCTTCATCAAAGAGATAATGATAAGCTGTTAAAGACCTTAAAGAATCTGAAGGATTTGGGTAATACTTTGATTGTAGTGGAGCATGATGAGGATACCATGTTTGCCGCGGATTATATCGTTGATATTGGACCAGGAGCTGGTGAGCACGGCGGAAAAGTGGTAGCTCAGGGTACTGCAAAACAAATAATGAAAGTTAAGGAATCCATCACAGGAGCATATCTGAGTGGAAGAATAAAGATTCCTGTTCCCAGTGAGAGGCGTCAGCCAACCGGGTATTTATCCATTCATGGTGCTAACGAGAACAATTTGAAGAATGTAGATGTGGATATTCCATTAGGAGTTATGACTTGCGTCACAGGTGTATCCGGTTCCGGTAAGAGTTCCCTGGTAACTGAGATATTATATAAGAGGCTGGCCAGGGATTTGAACCGCGCACGTGTAATTCCAGGCAAGCATGCTGATATGATTGGAATTGACCAATTGGATAAAGTCATTAATATTGACCAATCACCAATTGGTAGAACGCCAAGATCAAACCCTGCAACTTATACAGGTGTATTCGATCAGATCAGAGATTTATTTGCATCCACCCAGGATGCCAAGATGAGAGGCTATGGGAAAGGTCGATTCAGCTTCAATGTAAAGGGCGGCAGATGTGAAGCCTGCAGCGGTGATGGTATTCTAAAAATAGAAATGAACTTCCTGCCGGATATTTATGTCCCTTGTGAAGTATGTGATGGTAAGCGTTACAATCGAGACACACTCGAGGTTCGTTATAAGGGAAAGAACATCTACGACGTGCTTGATATGACCATAGAAGAAGCAGTAAAATTCTTTGAGAATGTACCTTCGATCAAGAGAAAAATTGAAACCTTAAATGATGTAGGCTTATCCTATCTCAGATTAGGACATCCTTCCACCTCTTTATCCGGTGGAGAAGCGCAAAGAATAAAACTGGCGACGGAATTAAGTAAGCGAAGCACTGGAAAAACCATTTACATCCTGGATGAGCCAACAACAGGTCTGCATTTTGCGGACGTTCATAAATTAATTGAGATTATGAAGCGCTTTTCAGATACCGGAAATACAGTGGTTGTAATCGAGCATAATTTAGATGTTATTAAAACAGCAGATTATATTATAGATATCGGCCCTGAAGGCGGAGACAAAGGTGGTACTGTAATTGCCAAAGGAACACCGGAGGAAGTTGCAGACAATCCGGTATCCTATACAGGTGCGTATATTAAGAAGTATTTGGAGGAATAAAGAACGTTCGGTGTAGTGAAAGCACTCAGCGAAATAAAAGTTTTCAGAGTGACAGAAGCATCAGTGTAACAGAAGTATTTAGAATAACAGATGCATTCAGCGCAACATAAGTATTCAGCATAACAGAAGTATTAAATAGTTATAACATTTGTTGATGACGGAGGATAAAAGGCATGGAGAATGGTTTTTTTGCAATGATGTCTAGAATGAAGTTGATCGAGCGATGGGCATTAATGCGTAATTCCAACTCAGAGAATATCAGTGAACATTCCCTGGAGGTAAGTATTCTGGCACATGCATTAGCGATTATTAGTAACGAGCGGCTGGGAAGCCATCTGAATGCAGAAAAGGCAGCCCTAATCGGATTATACCATGATGCAACGGAGATTATCACGGGAGATATGCCAACTCCAATCAAATATTTTAATGCAAATATTCAAGGTGCATTTAAAGCCATCGAAGCAGATGCAGCAAGACGTCTGCTTCAGATGCTGCCGGAAGACATGAGAGTAAGCTACGAATCCATCTTCTTTCCGGAAGAAGGAGAGGAGTACTTATGGAAATTAGTGAAGGCAGCAGATAAATTATCTGCACTGATTAAGTGTATTGAAGAGAGAAAAGCAGGAAATACAGAATTTCATAGTGCTGAAAATTCACTTGGGGCAATCTTGAAGCAGATGGAGCTGTCAGAAGTAGATATCTTCATGAAGGAATTCCTGCCAGCCTATGATAAGACCCTGGATGAACTGAATGGACAGGATTAATATAGGTTAAAGAGATATGTAAGGATTTATTGTACAATAAGCAAAATTGCTTGATCTGTATCAAACATAATGTGTATGGGAGAATAGTTATGGTTACAATCGATGGTAAATGGATTATGGAAGGACTAGCTGATAACGACCCACAAAGAATAAAATCCAGCGAAGAACTCTCAGCTTATATTAACAAGGTAGGTTTCCTTCCCTTATTTAAGAATTGCGTACCAGGTTTTTCGGTAGAAGAAATTACCGGAATTAATTCCTGGTGGTCAGATAGTTCAATCACAGATCCATGGTCCTGGCGTGAAGTAATCGCTTCGGAAGGCAAGATCGCATACGGTAAATTATTCGGTAATCGTGCAGGATTTGTATCGAAGGAGTGGTATCCCTATTTAGCGTCTTATCGGCGAGATGGATATGACTTTGACAGTAGATACGAAGATGGCTTAGCAAGCCATCGATCAAAGAGAATTATAGAAGTTCTGGAGCAATGTGATAATATGCTATCGAACGAGCTTAAGACTGCAGCCGGCTTTGGTAAGGGTGGCGAAAATGGATATGAAGGAACCCTGACCTCATTGCAGATGCAGACCTATATCACTGTTAAGAGCTTCCAACGAAGACGTAATAAAAAGCAGGAAGAATACGGTTGGGCAGTGGCAAGCTATACCTTGAGTGAGAATTTGTTTGGAGCGGAGCATGTAAGGTCGGCATATCATTTGAGTGCATTGCAAGCAAAGGATAAAATGGTTGATTGGATTATGTTAAAGTTTCCATCGTCAGACCGTAATGATGTTGAGAGAGTTTTGAAATAACTGAAGTGTTCATGGAAATATGAAAGAGAAGATAAAAGCCAATGCATCTTATATACGATATTATTATGAAATGATATCTTCATAAAAATATATAAGAAATAAAGGGATTTAATAAAAGAAACACATCGCTACACTTATTAGGTTGTTGACTTAACAGGTGTAGCTTTTTAGTGCCAATTTATTATGATATCTTAATTTCTTCTTATCTCATTATTTTTGGCTCTTGTCGGTTTATAACAAATGATAGGAAGAAAGATAGATAAATCATGGTATATTAGATCTTACATCTCCGATAGAAATAACTAAGTTAAAACTAAAAGAATAGTATAAGCAAGGGTTTTCTAGTATATTATATCCAGAAACTGATAAATGTACCTGATGTGATTGCTTTAGATAGGAAAAAGGACTATAATATGAATAAAATTAGCGAAAAATATGGATACAGTTGGAAGTATTCATCGTCAAATAGATACCATAATATTCTTGTAAATAGAGGTTTTTATTGTAGACTCTCTAATGTAATAAGAGTTATCAGAAAGAGTAATGTATAGCATTTACAAATCAATAGAAATATTCAAATGACTAATAGCGAAGAAGGGAATGGGAAGATGGATATGAAAACTAACAAATTTACAAGTCCTCAAGAACTAAATATCAAAACGAAGAAGTCAGTGACTTCGTACAAAAGGAATATTCTTCGGAATCTCATGATTATCTGTGTGATGATCAGTATTGTACTTAGTGATCAAAGTAGTATGAAGGTTGTAAAGGCGACTGCCACAGGAACCTCTGTAGGTGTAGCGGTTGACTATACACAAGAGATAGCAACAGTTACTGCGGGTCCTGGCGGAAGTACGAGATTTTACATAAGTATTGATGGGAAGAAAAATTGGGAAATGATCGATGCTTCGAGAATGGTTGATTTATCATCAATTCTGTCTACGAAAGCGGTAACGATATACTTTAAAGGCAATAAGGATACAAACGAGGTTCCTTATCCTCTTCAAGCAGAAGAGGGAAAAGACTTAACGGTAAGCTACAAGGTTACTGGTGGAGCTGGTAGGATTGAATTTAAATCAGCTTTAAACTATCCGGTAGAATATAAAAAAGGTGTCAACGGCGCCTGGAGAACAGCAACTAGTCCAATCATATATACTTCAATCTATGAGCTAAAGGGTGCAACTTTTTATTTTAGAACAGTTGCTACAACCGATAGAAGAGCGGGTAAAAGCATAAGTATAAAGGTTAGTAAAAAACCGTCAGCGCCATCTGCAAAGGTGGATGGAAGTAAGTTGATTTTAACAGGTTTAAAGTCGAATGAAACAGTGTATCGAACTGACACTATCGAATGGAAGAAATTCACAACTGCTGCAAAAGAAAACTTTTTAGATTTAAAAAGTATACTAGGAGTTGCCGCAGATGGTACCATTTTGGGTGGAACAATAGAGTTGTATAATGAAGGCTCTGATAAAAAGGTGAACTCTAGTGCAAAGGTGATTAATGTAGCTGCTCAAGCTGCTGCTCCGCAGACAGTATCTGTTACAGGAACGTCCATAAAGATTTCAGATACTAATTTAAAAATCTACTACGAATACACTGTTGTAAGAAAAGGCTCAACCTTAGACCTTATGAAAGCAAAATGGACTCAGATGACAGCAAAGAATACAGTAATAGTCAAAAATGTATCCATTGATGATAAGATATATGTAAGATTAAAGAGTACTACGAACACTGCGACAAAGCAAACTATTTTGGCATCAGCTGCTAGGGAGTTTACGGTAACGTCGATAACATTGAAGTGAGATAGAACAGGATAAGGTGTTTTGTTTAAGAGCAACCACCAATGGATTATTGAACAGAAAAGAAAATAGGAACCCACCCTTTACCGGTCAGGTATTAGGGTGGGTTTTCTATTTTTGCTATTCGGGAGTCACATAATAAGGTTTGGTGGGTAAAAGTACAATTTGTATTTGTCTCGTTTTTACTTTTATATTATTTGGGCAATATATTGAATATTTATGATGGTAATTATATGAAAATCAATGTATAATATTAACAAAAACATACTAAGGAGAACCATATGAAGAAATTTTCATGTATCACTGTTGCTATATTAATGTCTTTTATGATGGGGTGCGGTATTAGTAAAGATGTTAGTAATAATTCGGCTGTAACAGAAACACCAAAAGTAACCGAAGGATTACAAGAAAATGTTGAAGAATTAAAAAACCAAATCAGTGATTTACAATCACAAGTAGATGATTTAAAAACCCAGCTATCGACTGTTCAAACAGAAAGAGACACACTGCAAGCAAAAATTAACAAGAAAGAAGATAAAAAGGTTGAAAGTGATGACGTAACTGTTAAGTTTACAAATATGAAAAGTTCACCTGCAGATTTAGATAATTGGAAATATAGTGAAACTGTTGAATTTGAAATTACTGAAACTAATAATACAGATAAAGATATCAAAGGTATCCAAGGAGTTGTAGACATTCAAGATATGTTTGGTTCTAGCATTATGATGATACAATGCGATTTGACGAATACGGTAAAAGCTGGTGAAACTATTATAGATGATAGTCTAGGTATGGAAATTAATCAATTTATGGATGACCATGTGAAGCTTTATACATCAGATTATGATGATTTGATTTTTAAGTACAAAGTAGATAAAATTCTGTTTACTGACGGAACATCTAAAGGAGAATAGCTCAAAACAGGGTAAAAAGTATAATAATTGGCGTTTTAGGAAGTGGGGATAGGCAGGTGATGTCTATCCTTTTTCATTGCAAATTTTGATGCTTTGGTAAGTGAAAATCGGTTTTGAGCTGCTTTTCATCAATAGGAAGATTCATTTATAGTCAAAAAGTGAGTAGTTATGATTACCACTTTCCAAGCGAAGACAATCATATTCTACCCACTTTTTTATAGGAAACTACATATCAAATTCTTAAAAATTTAGTAAAATCAAGGCTTACGGGATTGCTAAAAGATGTAAATTATTCCCATTCAATCGTAGCCGGTGGTTTACCCGTAATATCATAGCAAATACGATTCACATGTTTTACTTCATTCACAATTCGATTGGATATCTTTCCAAGCAAGTCCCAAGGAAGTTCAGCAAATTCTGCGGTCATGAAGTCAGTCGTTGTCACTGCTCTAAGAGCTACCGTATAGTCGTAGGTTCTTTCATCACCCATAACACCAACGCTTCTTAAATTGGTCAATACAGCAAAGTATTGTCCAATGCTTCTATCCAATCCAGCCTTCGCAATTTCCTCACGATAGATATAATCTGCATCTTGAAGGATAGTAACCTTATCAGGAGTAATATCACCAATGATACGAATTGCAAGACCAGGTCCTGGGAAAGGCTGTCTGAACACTAACTTCTCAGGAATACCAAGCTCAAGTCCGGCTTTTCTTACCTCATCCTTGAAGAGGTTACGCAGAGGCTCAATAATCTCTTTGAAATCTACATAGTCAGGGAGTCCGCCTACGTTGTGGTGGCTCTTAATTACTGCGGATTTACCGAGCCCACTTTCAATTACGTCAGGATAGATGGTTCCCTGTACAAGGAAATCAACGGTTCCAATTTTTTTCGCTTCTTCTTCGAATACGCGAATGAATTCTTCACCGATGATTTTTCTCTTAGTTTCAGGATCAGATACATCAGCTAATTTATCATAAAAACGCTGTTGAGCGTTTACACGTACAAAGTTTAAATCGAACTGAGTAGTGAAGATCTCTTCAACTTCATCGCCCTCATTCTTACGAAGAAGACCATGGTCAACGAAAATACAGGTGAGCTGCTTGCCGACTGCCTTACTGATCATTACAGCAGCTACAGAAGAATCTACGCCGCCGGACAGGGCACATAAAACCTTCTTATCACCGATTTTTTCTTTCAGGGAAGCAACCATTTCCTCTGCAAAGGAGGACATTACCCAGTCTCCGGAGCAATTACATACTTGATATAAGAAGTTATGAAGCATCTTTGTTCCTTCCGGAGTATGAACTACCTCAGGATGGAACTGTACACCATAAAGATTTCTCTCGGTATCTTCTATCGCAGCGATTGGACAAGAATCAGATTTTCCAATAATATCAAAGCCAGCTGCAGGTGTCTCAATGTAATCGGTATGGCTCATCCAGCAGATGGTATTCTCAGAAATGTCATGGAATAACTTAGATGATGTTGTTACATTGATTTCAGTACGACCGTATTCTCTAACCGGAGCTTTCGATACTTTACCTGCTAACAGATGGGTCATAAGCTGACATCCGTAGCAAATACCAAGTACGGGAATTCCTAAAGAGAAGATTCCAGGATCACAGCTTGGAGCATCAGGCTCGTATACACTTGCTGGACCGCCGGTAAATATGATTCCCTTTGGATTCAATTCCTTGATATGATCAAGGCTGGTTGTGAAGGGTAGTACCTCACAATATACATTACATTCTCTGACTCTTCTGGCAATTAATTGATTATACTGCCCGCCGAAGTCAAGTACGATTACTAATTCTTTTTCCACTTGATAACCTCCTATAACACCTATTCGTCGCGGTTCACGTTCATTAAGACGATTTTTATCGACTTATTCGAAATGTAGATACATAATACAACAAATTCTATAATTATGCTAGTGAAAATGATAAAAAAAAGGCAAGTTACGCCGTGTTAAATCCTTTTTGTTAATAATGGCAAGGATTTGATAAAAATGATGGCAAAGAATAGTCATTATTCGCATATAAATGGTAAAAAATGAAAAATAAAAGTTTACAAATTTTATTAATTATGTTAAAATCTACCTAATGTGTGTATTTTCATCGTGTTTAGATATTCAGTAAGCAGAATGGAGGTCATAATGAAGTGCGAAGTAACAAGAGAGATGTTTTCCTATGTTCCAGAGATTGATTTTAATGCTGGAAGTCGCTATTTTTTTGGGAATATGGATAACTATACGAAGGCGTTACTATCCACTTTAAAAAGCATTAAGGCCAAGTTAACCATTCTTCAGAATATGTATTATACGGAGGAATACGAAGGTTTGCGAACGATTACGCAAACACTTCGTAGGATGTTTAGTAATATTGGAGCCCTATCTCTGGCAGAAGAAGCGTATCAATTAGAGACAGGTCTTGTAAATGAAGATAATCTAATTGTAAAGGTACAACTGGAAGCATTTTTTATTCATTTAATGGATTTTGCAGAGAACTTAGAGGTAATGCTAAAACTAACACACGTAATCAATGTATTTAAAAAGGAAGATGATAATAAAGCATTTTTAAAATATGATTTCACCAAAACCAAAGAAAGCATTGAACTTTCCCAAACTCTGTTGAAACGAAAAACTATTTAATATGCGTACTAGGTTCTATTCTTCAATGAGGGATAGAACTTTTTTATTATAAAGGTATTGCAATAGAGGTCTAATTCATTTATATTGAAAGTGTATTACGGAAAGTTGAACACTTTCCTTTGAGTTCTGGTATACCGGATCTTAAAAACTGGGGGAGTCGAGGGGAAAGGCTGATGCATTTTCTTTTGACTGTTAAAATCAGGTATTTTGTACTCACGTGAATAATTATAATATTATGGAGGCGAGTTAAAATGCTGGAGAAATTAAAACAAGAAGTTTTTGATGCAAACATGGAACTGGTTGAAAGGGGTATGGTGATCTATACCTGGGGTAATGTAAGCGGCATTGATCGAGAGAGCAAATTAGTAGTTATTAAACCTAGCGGTGTAGACTATGCAACGATGAAGGCTGAGGATATGGTGGTTGTTGATCTCGAAGGAAATCTGATTGAAGGTAACTATAAACCATCCTCCGATACACCAACGCACTTGGTTCTATATAAGACCTATCCTGAGATTGGCGGTGTAGTTCATACACATTCCACCTGGGGAGTAACCTTTGCTCAGGCAGGCATGGCAATACCGGCCTTTGGAACAACCCATGCGGATTATTTCTATGGAGATATTCCCTGTACACGAGAGTTAACGGAGCAGGAGATTAATGATGCCTACGAGCATAACACCGGATTAGTTATTGTTGAAACCATTGGTGAAAGTGATGTTATGTCTATTCCGGGCATCGTAGTTAAAAATCATGGTCCATTTGCTTGGGGCAAGACTGCAGCCGGATCAGTGTATAATGCAGTAGTTCTGGATAAAGTAGCAGAGATGGCCTATAAAACAATGACACTTAATCCTAGAGTTCCGAGAGTATCTCAGTATTTACTGGATAAGCATTACTTTAGAAAGCACGGTGCAAATGCATATTATGGTCAAGGCTCTGAAGACCATTAAGATAATACAAAACGGGGTGTTGCTGATTGCAACACCCCGTTTTGTGGATCTTTATCAAGTGATATTATAAAATTATATAATGAAACCTTAGAAAATATTCAAACATTAATTATAACTGCGCCTTTTGTCCCTTATCCCCACGTTTACGATTACGTACCTTTTTAACACTTAAGGCCTTGTCCTTGTAGGTAAAGGTTTCCAGATTGGGATCAAGAGCAGTTGCATAACATACGACATCGTTCTTTTCCAGGGTTATTGCTTTTACACCTCGACTGGTCTTCTTTAGCTCACTTACCTCAGAAAGCATAAAACCAAGTGACAAGCCCTTTTCTGTTAATAGGATAACTTTCAGGTTACCCGCTAATACCTCACCAGCACTCAGCAGATTAATGCTAACGATTTCATCCTTGTCCTCGAGCTTCGTGGAAGCAATCGTAGCTCTGTTCGTTTCGAATTCAGCACCGGAAACCTGTTTAATGAAGCCTAGCTTTGTCGTAAATAAAAGTTGAGATTCAAAAAGCTGTTCAAAGGAGGTTATCAGGATTATGTTTTCTTTATTCAGCTTACATAGATTATGAATCAGAACGCCCTTATCCTTCATTTTGCATCTTGGAATGTTTTCCGCTTTTACCTGATACATGTTACCCTCAGCGGTAAATATACAGAGACGATCTGTATTCTTCATCTGTATAACTGTTACATATTCCTTCAGATTATCTTCAGAAGCTCTGGAGTAGCTTGCAACGTCCACGGACTTCGTATATCCGAAGCGATCCATCAGAATATACAGATCCTCGATCTTTACTTCTTCCACATATTCCTTTAAGCTTTCGTTTGCCAGCATGGTTTTTCGGTCTGTATGGAAGATTTTTCTATATTCCTTCAATTTTGATTTGATTACCTTGTATAATTCTTTCTGATCACCAAGAATTTTCTTATATTCTTCAATCGAATTCAAGAGCTCAGAATTTTCATCGTGTAATTTTAAGATCTCCAAGCCAATTAATTTACTTAATTGCATTGCTAGAATGGCATCAGCCTGACGCTCTGTAAAATCCAGTTTTTTGGCATCATTTTCTGATTGCAGGGATTTGAACTTAATACCTTCCGTATTTCCTTCCATCAGACAATTTTTTGCTTGCTTAACAGAGGAGCTGCCTCGTAGTATCTCAATAATTAAATCAATGACATCAGTAGCCTTAATCAAACCACCTACAATTTCAAGGCGTTTTAGAGCCTTATCAAGAAGATATTGGTATTCCTTCGTATAAAGCTCTACCTGGAAATCAATAAATTCACTTAGAATGGATTTTAAATTAAATACAATAGGCTGCTGATCCTTAACAGCAAGAAGGTTGGCGGAATAGGTATCCTCCATACCGGACTTTTTGTATAAGCCATTTAAGAGATTGTTAATATCCCTGTCTTTCTTTACTTCGATGACGACACGAATGCCTTCCTTGGAGGACTCATCACGAATATCATAGATTTCATCAAAGACTTTATCCTTCATCAAGGTAGCCAGACCCTCTACTAACTTGGTCTTATTTCCGGCTATGGTATAGGGGATTTCGGTGATGACAATATTCTTACGCCCATTATCTCCATTCTCAATCTCGACCTTGGAACGAATTCGTATCTTTCCTTCTCCGGTTTCATAGAGAGAGAGGAGATCGTCCTGATTAATAATAGTACCGCCGGTAGGGAAATCAGGAGCTGGTATGTATTCCATTAATTTCTCTACTGTGATATTAGGATTATCCATAACGGCGATAGCGCCGTTAATTACTTCATCCGGATTATGGGGTGGAATATTAGTTGCCATACCTACGGCAATACCGGTAGTTCCGTTAATTAACAGATTTGGGATCATAGCAGGGAGAACCGTTGGCTCCTTCTCGCTATCATCAAAGTTTGGCTGGAATTCAATCAGACCCTTTTCCAGGTGATCGAGCAAAGTCATGGCGCCAGGGGATAGCCTGGCTTCCGTATAACGCATTGCCGCGGCCCCGTCTCCATCAATGGAACCAAAATTTCCATGACCATCCACCAGGGGAAGCATCAGGGAATAATCCTCGGTCATTCGAACCAGGGCGTCATAGATGGAACTATCACCATGGGGATGATATTTACCCATGGTATCACCGACGATACGAGCACTCTTTCTATGGGGTTTGTTAGGCTCCAGACCAAGTTCAATCATGGAATACAGAATTCTTCGCTGCACCGGCTTTAAGCCATCTCTAACATCCGGTAATGCTCGGGCTATAATAACGCTCATTGCATAATCACGGTAACTATTTTTCATTTCTTCAGAATAATCCAATTGGATTATCTGATCGTTTGTTCTATTCATTGTGGCATTAACCTCCGCTTTATCAAATTACAATCAAGGATCGAAACGAAATACGGTTTCAATCACTCAGATGTACAGCGCAAATACAGCGCCTTTATCAGGAGCTAATAATAACTTCTGTAATTTATATCAAATATCGACCTTTGCATATTTTGCTTCTTCCATAATAAAGCTTCGTCTGGGAGGGACGTTATTGCTCATTAGAACAGTGGTAATCTCATCTGCTTCTACAGTATCACTGATTTCAATTTGCGCCATGATACGAGTTTCCGGATCAAGAGTGGTTTCCCAAAGCTGATGAGCGTCCATTTCTCCAAGACCTTTGTATCGCTGCAGATTAAGAATTTTATTGCCCTCAATTTTACGAAATTTCTCTAGTTCGAAATCATTAAAGAGATATTGTGATTTTTTGGCCTTCTTATTCTTTATGGTTGTTTCATATTCAACTCGATATAATGGCGGCATGCCGCGATAAATTTTACCCTCAAGAATTAATTCCGGCATAAAGCGGTAGAAGAAGGTTAATAAAAGAGTGCTGATATGAGCGCCATCGACGTCCGCATCTGTTAAAATTATTATTTTATCATAGCGAAGCTTTGATAGATCAAACTCATCTCCGATTCCACAGCCAAAGGAGGCAATCATAGATTTAATTTCATTATTTACAAGGATTTTTTCCAGCGTTGCCTTTTCCACATTCAGAATCTTACCTCTTAAAGGCAGAACTGCTTGAGTTCGTCGGTTTCTGGCGGTCTTTACGGTTCCACCGGCGGAATCTCCCTCTACGATATATAACTCGCATTCTTCCGGCTTTTTAGAGGAGCAGGAAGCTAACTTACTGCGAGTATCCACATCACTTAACTGTTTCATCACCGCTACCCTTGCCTTATCGCTGGCACGTCTTGCGTTAAAGGATTTTAAGGAGTTATCCAGAATGCTTTTCAGCACCTCCACATGCTTATCAAACCATAGCTGTGATTCGGAAGAGAAGACATCCTCAACAGCACTCTTAGCATCTGTATTACCGAGCTTTGTTTTCGTTTGTCCCTCAAATTGAGGATCCGGATGCTTAATGGATACAATCGCTACTAGGCCGTTACGGATATCCTTGCCGTCAAAATTCTCGTCCTTATCCTTTAAGTAATTCAGTTCTCTGGCATATTGGTTGATCACACGGGTGAGGCCGGTTTTAAAGCCAGTCACCAATGTTCCTCCATCAACCACATTAATTCGGTTACAGTAAGCATTAATTTGCTCCGTATAGCTATCGGTATACTGAAGAGCAATCTCTACTTCAATATCACCGCTCTTTCCTTCCAGGTAGATCGGTTCCTCATGAAGTGTTGTCATCTCCCGGGTCAGATAGGATACGAAGCTTTTAATTCCGTATTCTTCCTGATAGCTTTTCATAATGCCGGTATTTTGGTCACTAAATTGAATGAGAATATTCTTATTTAAAAATGCAATTTCTTTTAATTTTTTCTGAATAATATCTGCTTTAAATTCAACAGTCTCAAAAATGGTATCATCCGGATAAAAGGTTACCTTCGTACCAGTATCGGATTTGTTGCATTTACCCACTACCGGAAGTAAACCATCTTCTAACATGGTAACAGCATGTCCACCATTCACGTATTCATCTCGATAGATTTTACCATCCCGTCTTACTTCTACAATCATTCGCTTGGAGAGTGCATTTACAACTGAGGCACCAACTCCATGAAGTCCACCGGACACTTTATAGGCAGAGTTTCCGAATTTACCACCGGCATGCAGTATAGTATAAACCACACGAACGGTGGGGATTTTTTTGGTGGGATGGATATCTACCGGCACACCACGGCCGTTATCACTGATTTCTATTCCGCCATCTTTTAGTAAAGTTATAGTAATTTTTGTACAGTAGCCTGCTAAATGCTCATCAATTCCATTATCAATAATTTCCCAGATCAGATGATGTAAACCTCTAGGTCCGGTACTTCCAATGTACATACCAGGACGCTTTCTTACGGCCTCAAGCCCCTCTAATACTACGATCTGGCTCCCGCTATATTGTTCCATATTGAAAACCCCTTTTGCTTAGAATTCTTAATGAACGATAGAAAATCGAAAGTATGTTTCCCTAAGTTCTAATGAATTATAACATAACAAATTTAACATTTCTACTAGTATTAAAGGAGAGCTTGACACTATATTTTGCGGTTTTGTCACATTCTGACGGATTTACTGAATTAAAAGGTTTCATGTGATGGAATAGATAGCCCCAAAATGATAAAAATATAAATTCTAAATGAATCGTAAACATTTGAAAAAAAACATTTGAAAAAAAGGAATAATGATGTATAATAGGGACAATATTTTATAGCAACCATAATCCCCCCTCAAGTAGTAGCGAAAGGGGGAATTTCTAGACTTATGGGATGATTCAGGGTTTTTGGATTCCTAGTGTGCAATTTTGCCAATAGAATAATTATGCAAAATAAGCTATTATATATGAAAGGCTATGGTGAATATGAGTCTATTTTGTTATGAGACACATCTCCATACAAGCGAAGCAAGCGCCTGCGCTACATTTACTGCAAAGGAGCATGTAAGGTATTATAAAGATGCTGGTTATGATGGTATCATCGTAACAGACCATTTCTTTCATGGTAACACCTGCATTCCAAGGGAGCTTCCCTGGAATGAGTGGGTCAATCAGTTCTGCAAAGGCTATGAAAATGCAAAGGCAGAAGGAGATAAGGTCGGGTTAAAAGTCTTTTTTGGATGGGAAACCAATTTTAACGCCACAGAATTTCTTATTTATGGACTTGATAAAGCCTGGCTGCAAAATCATCCCGACATAGTATCCTGGTCAGTGGAGGAGCAATACAATAAAATTCATGAGGCTGGTGGATTTATCGTCCATGCACATCCTTATAGGATTAGACCATATATTAAAGAGATCAGACTATTTCCGAAGTTTGTTGATGCTGTTGAGGCAATTAACTTAGGAAATCATAATGATACGTTTGACCGCCAGGCACTGGTTTATGCCAGAAAAAATAAGCTCCCGGTTACTGCGGGCACCGACGCTCACGGTAAGGAGCGTTTGCATAGTGGAGTAGCTTTTCCCTACGAAATACAGAACATACAGGAGTTTATCGAAGGGATAAGAGCGGGAAGCGGTGAACTGATCAGACCAAGATGATTAAGTTACAGTTGAATGAATTAAAGTTAACGATAGAACTAACAAGCGACGTTAAAGAATTTTCTTTACGATATACATGATGAAATAGGAGGTTCCATATGAAAAAAACATTTATTAACAAAGAGCAGATCGTTGAAATTACGAAACAGTATCCGACCCCCTTTCATATTTATGATGAAAAAGGAATTCGTGAAAATGCGAGAAAGCTTTATGAAGCGTTTTCCTGGAATAAAGGATTTAAGGAATATTTTGCTGTAAAGGCGACACCAAATCCTTATATACTTAATATTTTAAAAGAGGAAGGCTGCGGTGTTGACTGCTCTTCCATGACAGAATTAATGATGTCGGAGACAGTGGGTTACACCGGTGATGATATTATGTTTTCTTCGAATGCAACACCTGCGGAGGATTTTGTAAAGGCTAGAGAGTTGAACGCAATCATTAATCTGGATGATTATACTCATATTGATTTTCTGGAAAAGGTAGCAGGAATACCGGAGACCATCTGCTGTCGTTACAATCCAGGAGGGATTTTTAAAACTACAAATGGTATTATGGATAACCCTCAGGATGCAAAGTATGGTTTTACAAAGGAGCAGTTGATTGAAGGCTTTAAAAAGCTAAAGGAGAAGGGTGTTAAGAACTTTGGTATTCACTCCTTCCTTGCAAGTAATACAGCTTCTAACGATTACTATCCAACGCTTGCCGGTGTATTATTTGAACTGGCAGTAGAGGTTCGCGATAAGACCGGAGTAGATATCAAGTTCATTAATTTATCCGGTGGGATTGGTATTCCCTATAAACCACATTCCCATGTAAATGATATTATGGCCATAGGTACGGGCGTTAAGAAAGTATTTGAAGAAATTCTGGTTCCGGCTGGGATGGGAGATATCGCAATTTTTACAGAACTGGGTCGTTATATGTTGGCACCTTTTGGACATTTGGTAGCAACTGCAGTACATGAGAAGCATATATATAAAGAATACATTGGTTTAGATGCTTGTGCGGTAGATTTAATGAGACCGGCAATGTACGGAGCATATCATCACATTACCGTACTGGGAAAAGAAAATGAGCCAGCTGACCATAAGTATGATGTAACAGGTTCCTTATGCGAAAACAACGATAAGTTTGCAATAGACCGCATGCTGCCAAAGATTGATATTGGTGATTATATTGTACTTCATGATACAGGAGCGCATGGATATGCCATGGGTTATAACTATAATGGCAAGCTTAGATCAGCAGAGCTTTTATTAAAAGAGGATGGAAATGTTCAATTGATCAGAAGAGCCGAGACTCCTACGGACTATTTTGCAACCTTTGATTTTAGTAAAGATTTTAAATTTTAGTTCAAGTTAATGTAAGATATTCATAATTCAAAAGAATATTTTAATGGTCATGAAGATAAGATATAAGGAAAGCATTATACGAACAAAATTTTGGAAAAATAAAACCAAATTAGCTGTGAAATCCTTGTTATAATTAGGAGGCAGAAAGCAGTTTGAATGAGGTTGACAAGATACAGCTGATACGTTATAATACTTTGAATGTATTGTATGTTGTATAAAAAGCAATATGGAGGAAGGGTGTTTTATGGTAGAAAAAAAGAACATATTGACTTATGAGGGATTACGACAGCTAGAGGATGAGCTTCATGATCTTAAGGTGAACCAGAGAAAAGAAGTGGCGCAGAAGATTAAGGAAGCAAGAGAGCAGGGTGATCTTTCTGAGAATGCAGAGTATGATGCTGCAAAGGATGAACAAAGAGATATTGAGGCTCGTATTGAAGAAATAGACAAGATATTAAAGAATGCCGAAGTAGTTGTAGAGGATGAAGTAGACGTTAATACAATAAATATTGGTTGCAAGGTTAAAATCTATGACATGGAATATGAGGAAGAATTAGAATATAAACTTGTTGGTTCTACCGAAGCAAACAGCTTAAAAGGTAAAATATCAAATGAATCTCCGCTGGGAAGCAAATTAATCGGCAAAACAGTAGGCGATGTTGTAAGTGTTGAGACACATGTTGGTGTCGTACAGTATAAGATTTTAGGCATTCAAAAATCAAATTAATAAATTTGATTTAAGGTAGGAACGAAAAGAATACAAGCAGATAGATTTTTAACTGCTATAAGAGGTGAAATTCATGGCTGATGAAAGAATTCAAGCAGAGCAGGATATCAATGAATTACTGAAGGTGAAAAGAGCAAAACTTGCAGAGCTTCAGACAAATGGAAAAGATCCATTTCAAATAATGAAGTATGATGTTACCAATCATTCCATCGATATCAATAACAATTTTGAAGAATTTGAAGGTAAGATGATATCCCTGGCTGGACGTATGATGTCAAAGCGCGTTATGGGAAAAGCATCCTTCTGTAATATCAGAGATCTGGGTGGTAATATTCAGGTCTATGTGAAACGAGATGAGATTGGTGAAGAACCCTATGCTGAGTTCAAAAAATATGATATTGGTGATATTGTAGGTATTGAGGGTGAAGTGTTCAAGACACACACCGGTGAAGTTTCTGTGAAAGCTCAGAAGGTTGTTCTCTTAACCAAGAGCCTTCAGATATTGCCTGAGAAATTCCATGGCCTGAAGGACACAGATGTAAGATACAGACAACGATACATCGATTTAATCGTTAACCCGGACGTTAGAGATACTTTTGTTAAACGTTCACGGATTATTAAAGAAATTCGTAATTACTTAGATAGCAAGGAATTTATCGAAGTTGAGACTCCGGTACTCGTACCAAATGCCGGTGGTGCATCGGCTAGACCATTCAATACCCATCATAATGCATTGGACGAAGATTTACATTTGAGAATATCTCTTGAATTGTACTTGAAACGACTGATTGTTGGTGGCTTGGAGCGTGTTTATGAAATTGGTCGAGTATTCCGTAATGAAGGGTTATCAGTAAGACATAATCCGGAATTTACCTTGTTGGAGTTATATCAGGCATATACCGATTATTATGGAATGATGGATTTGGTGGAAGAGTTATTCCGTAATGTTGCACAGAATGTACTTGGTACAACAACGATCTCCTACGACGGTGTAGAAATAGACTTGTCAAAGCCTTTTGAAAGACTGACCATGATCGAAGCAATTAAGAAATATGCTAATGTTGATTTTGATCAGATTTCGGATGAGGCAGCAGCAAAGGCACTTGCGAAGGAACATCATATCAAATTTGAAGACAGACATAAGAGAGGCGATATTATTAATCTCTTCTTCGAAGAATATGTAGAAGAGAATTTAGTACAGCCAACCTTTATCATGGATCATCCGGTTGAGATATCACCGCTTGCAAGCAGAAAGCCTAGCAATCCAGATTATACGGAGCGTTTTGAGCTCTTTATTACAAGACGTGAGATGGCAAATGCCTTCTCCGAGCTAAATGATCCGTTAGATCAAAGAGGCCGTTTTGAGGCTCAGGAAGCGTTACGTGCAGCCGGTGACGAAGAAGCGAACCAGTTGGATGAGGACTTCTTATGTGCATTGGAATATGGTATGCCTCCTACAGGCGGTATTGGAATCGGTATTGACCGTCTTGTAATGTTGTTGACGGATTCTGCGGCTATTAGGGATGTGCTTTTGTTCCCGACAATGAAGAGCTTGGAGAAATAAAGCCAGTGTTTATTAGGCTTAAATTTACTATTTTGGGCACTTTTCTAAAGAAATTTAGAAAGGTGTCCTTTTTTTGCGTTATAAATCAAATTCAGCGAGTGTGTTAAAGAATGTGGTTGAGAGGTTAGAAACTAATATATCACTATTTGTATTGTAATTGGATAGTTATTAGTTTATTTTGAGGCAAGATCATTCCTATTCCTTCAGTAATGAGGGACAGGGGAATTAAATTGTTTATCTAATGCTCCTGTCCTTTTAAAAAATGTTCCAAAATTAGATTTGCAGAAGAAAGTACGGGTGCTTCATAGGTTATGGAAGAAGAAATAAGATTGACTTGTTTTGCCGGGCGGGCAATGATTTGTCGATTCACTTGTGTTTTTACCAGGTCAATTAATAGAGAACTATGATATGTGAGGACTCCTGTAAAAATGATTGCCTCCACATCTAAAATGTTCATAATATTGGTTATGATTATAGATAAATAGAAAGATTCTTTTTTTATGACCTGAAGTGCCTGAGTATTGTCAGAGAGAGCTTGATCAACAATAATGTTCCAGTCTGTAAAAATTGGATTTATTTGTCTTGCATAACGAATAATATTAGGGATGGATGCATAGAGCTCGGCGCATCCTATATTTCCGCATTGACAAGAATCACCAAGAAAATTAATTGACATATGGCCAAAATCATTACCAAATCCGGAAGCTCCCTTATAAAGTTGACTATTTAAGATAACCCCGCTACCAATACCGGAATCAACATTTAACACCACAAAATTTTTGAATTGATTATTCATGCCGTAAAATTTCTCTAAAAGCGCCAACGCATTTGAGTTATTTTCCAATAAGACGGTGCAGTTGAATTTACTGCGAAAATAATCGGTAACATTAATCATAGACCATTGCTCAAAGTTTGGGGGATTTAGTATCTTTCCATTCGATGAATCCAATGGTCCGGGAGAGGTGATACCGATGCCCAGTAGTTCTCCAGGTAAATGAGTTTCTTCTATTAGTTTTCTAATTGTAAACTCTATGTTGTGAAGTGTTTTCTGGATAGTTTCATTCATCTGTAATCTAGAAACAGATAGGACTTTTCCGCAAAAATTTACAATACCCACACTACAGCCATCTCGAGCAAGATTTAATCCAATCATATAAAAAAGATCCGGATTTAGTTTTAAGACAAAAGATTTGCGCCCGACCTTTCCGAGTATAGGTTCCCCTTCCATGATATATCGTTGTTTGATTAATTCGTCAACAATAATACTGATAGCCGCCCGGGTTAGGCCGGTCTTCCTGGCTAAGTCAGCTCTTGAGCACGGCGTAACTAAAAGCTGCAGTATTTTTCTTTGATTTCTAATCTTCATCTCAGAAGCATTTAATACATTTTTAGTCATTATATCTACCTCATTTTTTTCAGTAATGCATATTTAATATATATCGGATATTTTATAAAGTCAACCAAGAGCAAATGTGCGCAAAAACAAACAAGCAATATGTCAAACGAATTGACAAATTATTATGTATATGATATAACGATATTAAAAAGTATTAAAATGTTTTGGGGAGGAGCAATTCTATATGAAACTTAGAATAATTAAAAAAGGATTTAATTATTCTCAGGATGGGCCAGGAAATCGACTAGTGTTTCATCTTCAGGGTTGCAATATGAGATGCAGATGGTGTGCAAATCCTGAGAGTCTTTCAAACGATGGGGTGTTGATGATTGAAAAGGAAAAACTATTGGAGGCGATCTGCCCATACGGTGCCATTCGTGGCAGTGAGCTGAATAGAGAAAGCTGCAGTAATTGCCATAAACGGCCGTGCTTACATGAGAATAAAAATGAAGGAATCTATCTTAGCTGCATGGAAATGAGTGAAGATGAAGTCTTGGACGAAGTAAAAGATTGCAGTACACTTTTTTTTGATAATGGAGGTGTAACTTTTACAGGGGGTGAACCTACATTTCAGTTTCAGGCTTTAAAACATATCTTACACAGATTGAAGGAAAACAGGATTCATACTGCAATAGAGACCAATGGAACCCATAAGAAATTAGAAGAGTTATTTCCTTATATTGACATTCTGATAATGGATTTCAAGCATATCGACAATGAACTGCATAAAGGATATACAGGAATATCTAATGAGCAGATCATGATTAACGTAGAAAAAGCGATGACCAGCCATCCGAATGTTTTGATAAGAACGCTCTTAGTTAACGGTTTTAATGCAGATAAAAAGTATATAGATGAGTTCCTTTCGTTTTATAAGCAATTTAATCATGATAATACCCGTTTTGAAATTTTGAAATTTCATGAGTATGGAAAAAAGAAATGGGGACAATGCGGTCTCACCTATCAGATGGAGGATGGCTATATAAGGGAAGGCCTTGAGAAAGAGTTTGAAGAAGCATATAGAGCTAATGGACTAATCACGATCAGAACATAAATTCAGGAGGAGCAGGTTATGGTAAGACAGTATTTTACACCACAGGATTTAGAGGATTTAGCAAAAAGACTATATAAAAATGAGAGGAATATTACTCGTTTGGATGGGTGGTTCTTAGCGAAAGAGATATATGAAAGATTGATGGAGCAACATAAAGGCAAGCCACATATTATAAAAACCGCCTTTGCTTTAAGGGCTGTTGTAGAAGAATTGCCTCTCTTTATTGATGAGAATAATGTGTTCGCAGGTACGCAAAGAGATGCATTTGCGAAAAGTTATGCACTAATTAATCCTAATTTCAGTGTCAGTACTTTCAATGGTTATTGTGATCCCACACAAGTATTTCAGGATATTGAGCCAAATGAAGAGTTTAATTCTGAGAGAATAGAAAAGGTACGAAAAGCCACTCAAAATAGTGACTATGTAACAGCATTGAAGAAAGTTTACGAGGACGCCCAGGAAGATACAGCAGAAGTTGCCTACTTTATTGAACAAGTAACGGGACATTTAATTCCTGATTTCAGACAGGTGCTCAAACATGGGGTAAAGTATCTTCAGGAAATCATCAGAGAAAAATTGAAAGATGGTGTCAGTGAAAAGAAAAAAATGCAGTACCAGGCCATGGAGCATACATTGGAAACAGTACAAATTCTGGCAAAACGGTATGCCAATATTGCAAAATGTGATATGGAATTAGCAGATGAGAAACGAAGAAAACAATTGGAGCTTATGGTTTATACTTTGGAGAAAGTACCCGCACAGGGGGCTGATTCGTTGTATGAGGCAATACAGTCTTTTATTCTTTTATGGCAGGTTATGTGCCTGGAACAAGCACCAAACCCCTTTGCCTTTTCAGTGGGAAATGCTGACAGAATCTTTGAGCCATATAGAGAAATAGAGGGATTAAGCAGAGAATATACAGCGGGGCTGTTAAAACATTTTCTTGTGTTTTTCAATGTAGGTGATCGTAGTTGGGCTATCTCTCAAAATATTATTGTGGGTGGTAAAGACATAGACAATAAAGATTTAACAAGCTTAACTACATATGCGTTATTGGATGCTTATTATGCCATGAATTTACCACAGCCTATCCTTTCGGTAAAAGTACATAAAAACACACCAAATAAATTTTATGAAGAACTGGGTCGCTTCTTCTTTACGCCGGGCTGCCTCACACCTTCTTTATTTAATGATGATTCCGTTTTTGAGGTTCTGAAACAGCAGAAGGTAGAAGAGGAAGATTTGCCGGATTATTCCATAGCTGGATGCCAGGAGCCTCTGATTATGGGAAGAGATAACGCGAATACGACAAATAGCTGGCTGAATTTGGCAAAAATTTTAGAGTTGACACTAAATGACGGAAAGTCCCTGCTAACAGGAAATAAGATTGGAAAATCCTATGAGGAATTGGGAAAAAGTAATGATCCAAAGGAGATTTTGGAAAATATCAGGGAATTATTTTATCAACAGGTAGAATACTTTGTGGATCGAATGACAAAGTATGCCAATGATGCCTCTGTCGCACTGTCTAATCTTCCTGTTCCGTATCTGTCCTGCTTTATGGGGGGAGTTGAAAGTGGAATCGATACAAGAGATGACATAGAACAAGGAACAAAATACAATGGCAGCGGTTGTTTGATTCATGGGTTAAGTGTGATCGCAGATTCCTTAATTGCCGTAGACACCTTGTTAAAAGAGCGGCCTTGGGATTGTGAACGTTTGCTTACCGCTTTAAAGAATAATTTTAATGAGGATGAAGAATTAAGACAATACCTATTAAAATGTGATAAATTTGGAAACAACAAAGCAGCAGTTGATCTGGAGGCGGTCGATCTTGCAAATAAAATATCAGATCTTATACGTTCCAGAAAAAACTATTTGGGAAATCCGTTCAGGCCTGATTTTGCAACGCCAAGTACACATTTGATTTATGGCAATTTAGTAGGGGCTATGCCAAGTGGGCGAAAAGCAAAGGATATGTTAAATTATGGTGTTGATCCTTTGTATGGTGATGCTCAGAACGGGTTGGGGTATCGTGTGCTATCGATGCAAAGGCTTCCTTATGAGCAGTTTAACGGTGGATATGCCTCTCACCTGGGATTGGATCCGAATTACTTTAAGACAGATACAAAAGAAAGTAAGGGGATGGAATTTAAAACAAAAGTTCTTAACCCACTGTTCTTCGGAAATAAAGAAGGAAAAATAGCACCTTTTTATCTTTATGTGAATATCACCACTCCGGATACATTGAGAAAGGTTTTAGAAAATCCCAAGAAATATGCGCCCAGCGGAGTCTATATTATGCGTATTCATGGTACCTTTGTAAATTTTCTTGATCTTTCTCCTGAAATACAAGAGGACATCATTAAGAGATTGGATCTACAATCGACAATTTGCTAAGCAATAAACTTATAACGAAGGAGATTTTGATGAAAAGTATTGGATTAGACATAGGAACAACCACTGTTTGTGGAATTGTAATAGATACGACCAAGAAAAATGTTATCTGTTCCCAAACACTTGCCAACGATTCTGCGATTAAAGGGCGGGAGAGTTTTGAGAGACTCCAAGACGTCAATCGAATCTTAAAAATCTGTAATCAGATAGTGGATGAATTTCTTAGCAAATATGATGACATCACCAATATTGGTGTGACGGGGCAAATGCATGGTATTCTATATCTTGATTCCGATGGAAATCCTGTAAGTAATCTTTATTCCTGGCAGGATAAAAGAGGGGATTTGAATTATAAGGAACAGCTTACTTATAGCGGGTATATGACTCAGATGACTGGCTATCAGATGGCAACTGGCTATGGACTTACCACCCATTTCTATCAGTTGGTAAATGATAAAATCCCTAAGGAGGCAGCTTGTTTTTGCACGGTTCCTGATTTCATTGCGATGAAGTTGGCAGAAAAGGAGAGTCCCGTCATACATAAAAGCATGGCGGCAAGCCTTGGCCTTTTTTCAATGGAGAAGGGCTGTTTTGATAAGGTGGCACTAGAAAAATTAAAGATGGGAACGCAATACTTACCCAAGGTTGCTGAGGTTGAAGCTGCATATGAACCGAATTCCCGGAGGATTACTGTTTCTATGGCTTTGGGAGATAACCAGGCAAGTTTTCTGGGATCGGTGAGCATAGATAGTAATATTCTAGTGAATATAGGAACTGGAAGTCAGATTTCAATTTTCTCAGAGACTTATCACAAAGATGTAATAATAGAATATAGGCCGTATATCAATGATACGTATTTGATGGTTGGCTCCTCTTTATGTGGCGGTGCATCTTATGAATTGTTAAAGAATTTTTATGCGAAAGTATTAGAGCTTTTCCAGTGTGAGATACCTAAGAATATATATGAGATTATGAATCAGGCAGCATATAGTGTTTATAACACTGAAAATCCCATTGTGGTCGATACACGATTTAACGGAACAAGATCAAATCCTAAGAAACGAGGAAGTATAGAACAGTTGAATGCTGATAATTTCACACCAGAAGTCCTGACCTTGGGAGTGCTTCAAGGTATGTGCAATGAGATTTACGAAATCTATCAAAGTATTCCAAAGTCAAATCAGGGAGCAAAGGTACTGATTGGAAGTGGTAATGGAATTCGGAAGAATCCGGTTCTGCAAAAGATTGTAGAGGATATGTTTGGAAAAAAATTGCATATTCCAATCTTTGGAGAGGAAGCTTCTTGTGGTGCAGCATTATACTCCTTATATAGCAGTGGTATTTTTCAATCCATAGAAGAGATACAGAAGCTGGTACAAACGAAAGAGGGAGTGGGTTTATGAGAAGCAGCCGCATCAAACAAGGCCCTTAAGGCACTTACTTTTAGTTGAAAAACTAGATGTGAGTGTTTTTTTGCATGTTCTACGAGTGATGAACAGACGGGACGGAAGCTGACAGGTGAGAGCTTGCTCATAACCGGCCAGATTGCGGAAATTGCTGTATAGTGCGACATGTGCAAGACTCGTAAGTGTCCGCGAATGGCATAGCTCGCACGTCGAAATACATTACTTGAAATCAAGGAGGTGTATATAAAAGAAAAACAGGAAAGGGCTCGTTCATGTTTGTAGAGAGGTAAGTGTGAGAGAATGATGGTAGAATAAATAAAACATAAATGGTACAAATTAAAAGTGAAAAAATTCAAAAGAACAGTTATAATGGAAGCAATAGGAAATGGAGGAATTATCATGAGTAAACAGTATGATAAGAAATTTAAGGAGAATACATCTAGGTAATTACTTTAAGAAGATCGCTTCATTGAACTTCCGATATGGAAGATGAACTTAAAGGCGAAGGAAACGCTGGCTTAATGTTAATGAGATGCACGAATAAGTGTATGGTTAAAATCCATGAGCTGAGAAGTGGAAGTATATAAACATTGAATAAATATTATTGATAAAAAGGAGGCAAGGAAGATATGAAGATTATAACGGATACATCAGCTTTGTACTCTATACAGGAAGGAAAAGAATTGGGGATAGAAGTTATTCCTGCATGTGCTCTTGTAGATGGTAAAGTTTACAGAGATTATGAGGATATTAGCAGTGAAGAGTTTCTGAAACTAATTGAACAGGGGAAGGTTGCCACATCTTCTCAGCCGGCAATTGGGGATGTGATTGATATTTTTGAAGGCACGCAGGAAGATATTTTGTATTTAACAATTGGAGATGGTTTGTCTGGTACATACCAGAGTGCTATGGGTGCCAGAAATGGTATGGAACAGAATGAACATATACATATTATTGATACGCAGACCTTGGCAGGCGCTCAGCGTTTTCTTGTGCAAAAGGCAATGATGCTTATGAAAGAAGGCTTGGGAATAGAGGAGATTGTGAGACAGGTTAAAAATTCTGTTGTAACTTCAGCTTCTTTTGTAATACCTTCTGATTTTAATTATTTGAGGCTAAGTGGAAGATTGACACCGGTTGCAGCAGCTATTTGTGGTGTGATTAAGATTATTCCTGTACTGACACAGACTGAGGATATGAAGAGAATTAAACCTTTTGCTGTAAAGCGATCCCATAAAAAGGCTGTGGATGCAGTGATTGAGTATTTTAAAGAGATAAGAGTGAATCAGGACTATATCATTAGCATTGCACATGCTGGTGTTCGTCAAGTGGCAGAAGATGCTGCGAAGCAGATTCGAAATCATTTCTCAGATACTACGATTGAAATCTTCCAGTTATCCCCCACCTTGATTACTCATGGGGGTCCTGGATGTATTACCATTCAGGCAATCTGCAGATAGAAAGGACAATAACATGAATATTAATATAGAAATATTAACAGTCATAATACTTGGATATTTTCTTGGCTCCGTCCCTTTTGCCTTGGTCGTTGGCAAGGTATTTTATCACAAAGATATTAGAAATTATGGAAGTAAGAATCTGGGTGGTGGAAATGCAGGAAGAGTTCTAGGAAAAAAAGCTGGTCTTGTGGTGATGACTTTGGATATTTTGAAGGTAACATTGGTTATATTTCTGACTTCCTTTTTCTTTAATATAGAGATGGTTTCCATAATTGGCGGTTTGGCTGCGGCAATGGGACATTGCTTTCCTATATTTGCTAAATTCAAAGGTGGAAAGGCTGTTGCAGTTATGTATGGCTTTCTCTTTGGTATGGTGTTGTTTTGGGAGTACAGTTTGTGGGTTTTCTTACTTCCACTCATTAGCTTTTTAGCAGTGCTATATTTGTGGAGGATTATTGCCTTGGCAAGTATATCATCAGCTGTAATAAACACTCTTTTCATAGGAATTTTTATAAAAGCTCCTAATTTATTTTGGGCATCTCTCCTGTTTACAGCAGTGATTATTGTGCGACACAGAAAAAATATTGAAAGAATTCTTCGTAAAGAGGAAAATAAGATTACATGGATGGGCTAGTTGATGAAATTAAGAAAAAATGCAGATAGTCTGCTTTGCGGTAGAAGGATAATCTTTATGTTTCATACTTATTTCAATACACAAAAGGAAGTAAAAACATGTAAGAAATAAGGTAATGAAGATGATGAAGATTAGAGAAAATTAATAAATATGACCCTTGTTATGACTATGCTTATAAATGAGCATTTTTATAAGGCTCTTTGTCAAGTGTGAAATGCACCCCAAATGTTAGACAAAATCTAATGTATGGAGGTGCATTTTCATTTGAAGAAATATACACATGAAATTAAACTTAATGCTTTATTAGACGTAATTGAAAAAGGAAAATCTAAAATTACTATTCTTACATCCTCCTTTGCATATGTAATATCGATTATTTTATATCGTCCATTGAACCTGCAAAATATTATTGGAGCAGCAATAAATTCGTATAATATTAGTAGATTTAATCATAATAAGTGAAATTTATTAGTCAAAATAGTCAGAGAGTGGTACAATGTTTCGTAACAATTCGGAAATATTGACATTAGAGTTCGAAATCATATAATTTAATTACGTGCTTACAAAGCACAGATTGGAGCATCAAATGAAAAGTGTTCTGATACGTCTGCAGGAATATTCAAATCAAGCTAGTGGAGCTGAAAAGCAAGCAATTAATTATGTATTAAAAAATCCAGAGTATGCAGTAAAATGTAATATTTACGAGCTGGCAGAAAAAACGTTTTCTTCCCCATCAACTATTATTCGGTTATGCCGAAAGATAGGCTTTCAAGGATTTAAGGATTTCCATAAGTCATTGATCTATGAAATGGCACTTCGTAAATCAACAAATGCAGAAAAAAAGAAAGAGATAAGTTATGAAGACTCTTTGGAACTGATCGTAGATAAAGTGACTTATAAAAATATAGGTTCCCTAGAAAACACACGAAAGCTCTTAGATATACAGATTTTAGAGTCCTGTGTAGACCTGATTACTAAATCCAGAACAATCTGTTTGTTTGGTATGGGTTCCTCGCTTCTTGTTGCAAAGGATGCTTACTTAAAATTTTTAAGAATTAATAAACCTTGCATTATAAGTGAGGACTGGCATGCGCAGCTTTTACAAGCTAGAAATATAAGCAAAGAAGATTTGGCAATTGTAATAAGCTATTCTGGGTTGACAGAAGAGGTTCTAAAATGTGTTACTACAGCAAAGCAAAATGGCGCACCAATCATTGCGATTACTAGATTTGATGATACACCATTATCTAGAATGGCAGATTACAATTTGAGTGTAGCTGCTACTGAATTTATTTTTAGAAGTGGTGCTATGTCTTCTAGAATTGCACAATTAAATATTATAGATATTCTTTATACTGCATATATCAATAGACAATATGAGTCGAGTATCACCCAGTTTCAGAATACCCACATTGACAAACCGTATAATAATTAAAAGGTGAAATAATGCTAATTAGTAATAGGAGGAATGACGTTGAAGGATATATCAAAATTGACAACTGAAACACGTAATAAAAACACTTTGGAATTAGATAGTATGACACCACTAGAAATAGCAACCATTATGAATAAGGAAGATGAAAATACAATTAATGCTGTAAGACAAGTATTACCTCAAATAGCAACAGCAATTGAATGGTGTACAAATTCTTTAAAAAATGGTGGACGAATCATATATATGGGTGCAGGTACAAGCGGACGGTTAGGGCTTCTTGATGCTGTGGAATGCCCGCCGACCTTTGGAGTTTCATCTGAGATAGTAGTTGGACTTATTGCCGGAGGAGACAATGCCTTTATTAAAGCGGTTGAAGGAGCTGAAGATAGCACTGTTTCCGGGGAAGAGGATTTAAATGCAATCAATCTTACGAGTAAAGATATGGTTATTGGGATCGCTGCAAGCGGCCGTACTCCATATGTAATCTATGGGTTAAAATATGCCAAAGCAATAGGGTGTAAAACAGCAGTAATCGTATGTAACAAAGATTCAGAGATGGCTCATGTATCGGATCTGGCAATTGAGCCTATTCCGGGACCGGAAATCCTAAGTGGATCAACTCGATTAAAATCAGGTACGGTTCAGAAGATGATTTTAAACATGATATCAACAGGAAGTATGGTGGGCATTGGTAAAGTATATCAAAACTTAATGGTTGATGTTGTGCAGACAAATAAAAAGCTAGTTACACGTGCGGAGAATATCGTGATGGAAGCGACTGGCTGCGACAGAAAGACCGCAGAAGAGATACTTAATAAAGCTGATGGAAGTGTAAAATTAGCTGTCACCATGATCTTATGTGAATGTACCCAAGAAGAAGCATTAGAAAAATTAAAGCGCTCAGACGGGCATATACGTATTGCCCTCAAAGAGAATAAATAAAAAGGATGAGGAGGTTTTAACATGACAAATGCAGAACTTGCAAAAAAGCTTGTTGAGTTAATTGGTGGAAAAGAAAATGTATCAAAGGCCACTAACTGTATGACTAGATTTCGTGTTGAAGTGAAAGAAAGAAATCTTGTGAAGGACAATGAAATTAAAAGTACAGAGGGTGTCTTAGGATTTGTTGCCGAGGGTAATTCACTGCAAATCGTACTGGGACCTGGAAAAGCAAAGAAAGTCACGGACATTTGTACAGATGAACTTGGTTTGCCAAAAGTTAAGACGGATACCGCTGATTGGAAAGATAATAAAGATGCGATCAAATCGATTCAAAAAGAGAATAGGTTTAAAAAGGCAATTCGAGTCATTGCGGATATATTTATTCCTTTGATTCCTGCAATCATAGCAGCTGGCTTGTTTAATGGATTTGCAAGTTTAATTACGACGTTACAAGGTCAAGGGGTACTAGGTGCCGAAGGATTTTGGCAGGTAACTCAGTTACTATTTTCACTCATTGGCGGCGGTTTCTTAAGCTACTTTGCAATATACACGGGCATCAATTCAGCAAAGCAGTTTGGAGCAACGGAAGCTTTAGGTGGTATGATAGGAGCGATTTCTATTGGTGCAAATATTGTTCAACTTTCTACTATTTTTGGACTGTATGATGCAGAAGTGCCGTTGAATTCAATCCTAACCACTGGTAAAGGTGGAATTATTGGTGTAATTGTTGGTGTATGGATACTTTCTAAAATTGAGAAATTTGTTCGTAAACATGTGCCGGATGTTCTTGATTTAATAGTGACGCCGTTTGTATCCTTATTGGCTACAGCATTAGTGTTTGTTTTTGTGATTATGCCTTTAACAGGTTTTGTATCGGACGGATTAGTATGGTTGCTAAGTTTAATCATTAATTCACCTAATCCGGTAGTAAGCGTCATTAGTGGATATGTCTTGTCTGCCGTATTCCTACCGATGGTTCTTCTTGGATTACACCATGGATTAATTCCTATCTATGCAATACAGCTGGAAGCTATGGGAGGTGTTTCCTTATTCCCGGTTCTTGCTATGGCAGGAGCAGGTCAAGTTGGTGCGGCAATCGCTATTTACTTTGTTGCAAAGCGCGTTGGTAACAAGCGATTAGAGAAAGTAATTACAGGTGCTTTACCGGCAGGCTTCCTTGGAGTGGGTGAGCCATTGATATATGGTGTTACATTGCCAATGTTTAAACCGTTTATTACGGCAGGTCTTGGAGCAGGCTTTGGCGGTGCATTTGTTATGTTAACAAATGTAATGGCAAACTCCTGGGGACCATCTGGACTTGTAGCAATAGCAATCATGAAGCCTGACAGCATGTTGAATTTCTTCTTTGGTTTGGTTATCTCCTATATAGCTGGTTTTATTATAACAAAAATAGTGATAAAGGACGCTGATGTTATAAATGTCTAATTATATTGGATTCTCGGTTTACATATCTAATTTTGATACTATAAAAGAAAAACTTCCCTCTTTGTATAAAGAGGGGAGTACTGTTTTTACCTCATTTCATGTTAGTGAGGAAGTTGATAGTAGTTATATAGAACGTGCAAAACAAATGTGTAGCTTTCTCTCTGGTTTAGGATATAGGATCATAGCTGATGTATCCAAAAAAACCTTGAATTTTTTTGAGACAAATAGCCTTATTGAATTTGCACACAATATGAAAATAGATATTTTAAGAATTGACTATGGGTTTAATGATGAGGAAATCATCGATTTGGCAAGGCAAATACCTATCTGTATCAATGCTTCAACAGTAACAGCTGAAGCTACTGCTAGAATTTCAAAAGATGCCATTGAACTTTATGCAATGCATAATTTTTATCCTCGTCCGGAGACAGGGCTTGATCAAGAGCAATTCACCTTACGGAATCAAATGCTACGAGAATATGGTATCAAGATATTAGCATTTATAGCCGGAGATTTAGAAAAAAGAAGTCCAATATTTGAGGGTCTACCTACCTTAGAAGAGCATAGGAAGGTAGCTCCCTATGCTGCATATATAGATTTGCTCAATCACTATAATATTGACACAGTTTTTGTGGGAGACGGCGTGTTAAGCCAATATGAAGCAGAGCTCATTCGTTTTTATAGCCAAAATAATATCATTCGTTTGCCAGTTTCTTTTCCAGAGGAGTATTATAGCTTATATCAGCAGATTTATACAGTTAGAACAGATTCTCCGAGATGGCTACTGAGATTGCAGGAATCCAGAGAATACTCACGCTTTGGTAGGGAGATTGAACCTTATAATTGTATTTCAAGAGAAATAGGTTCTGTCACTGTGGATAATATTTGCTATCAGAGGTATTCAGGTGAAATACAGATTATCAAGGAACCTTTAGCTAAGGATGAGCGCGTCAATGTAATAGGTATACTTTCTAATAAATATCATTTACTATTACGGAACATTGGAAATGGTACTAAAATTCAGTTTATCCCTACCAGGGTCTTGGAAGATGGTACTTCAGTAAATGGTCATATGAGTAATGAAAAAAGATTAGAGGAAGAAAGGACGTAGAATGTTTTCGTTTTTTAAAAAAATTAATGAATTGAACAGTGAAAATGAACTAAAGGCATTTCTTTCAGGAGAAGTTGTCCCAATAGAAAAGGTGCCAGAAGAAGTATTTTCAAAGAAAATATTAGGGGAGGGACTTGCGATTGTTCCTACAGATAATATTGTAAAATCACCGGTAAGTGCTGAAATTTCACTTGTCATGACGGATTCGAAGCATGCATGCGGATTACGTTTAACCAATGGTATGGAATTATTAATACATGTTGGCTTGGATACTGTGGATATGAACGGTGATGGTTTTGAATTGTTTATAAAAGAAGGAAGTAAAGTAAGAGTCGGTGATCCATTAATTAAATTTGATCCAGAAAAAATAAAAGCTGCAGGACATTCCCCAATTACCATCTTAGTTATTACAGAACAAGCTGCAGTTACTAAGATTACCATGCATACAGAAATCCACGCAAAGGTAGGAGAGACCTGCATTATGTCGATAGAATAGATAGCAATTTAAGAATTATGTACTACTAACCAAGCAAATTGGAATATTAATCCTTCAAGGATGGCTTATGAATATCGATTAAGTAAGAAAGAAATGAGGAGAAAATGAAATCTTTTAAATATATCATTACAGATGAAAATGGAATACACGCAAGACCCGCAGGCTTGCTTGTAAAGGAAGCAAAAGAGATATCTTCAAAAATAACCCTATCGTGCAATGGCAAAAGCTCAGAAGCTTCTAAACTGATCGCAGTAATGAGCTTAGGAGCAAAGAAAGGAACTGAGGTTACTGTTTCTGTTGAAGGAGAAGATGAGGAGACCGTGATAACCAGATTAGAAGGTTTCTTTAAGGCTAATTTGTAAAATCGAAAGGTCGTAGCATATGATTACATTATCAGGTAAAAGTGTATATCAGGACATTTGTATAGGTAAGATACATTTTTTGATGAAAGAAAAAAATATTATACAACAATATCATATTGAGAATACACAGAAAGAAATCAAGCGATTTGAAAATGCAAAGCAAGAAGGGATCCTACAGTTGCAAGGGCTGTATCAAAAGGCAATAAGGGAAGCGGGCGATGAAAATGCTGCGATTTTTGAAATACATCAAATGTTGATGGATGATGATGATTATTGTGAATCAATTATTCAGATTATCAATAATCAAAAAGTCAATGCAGAATTTGCTATTAGTAGTACCTCGGATAACTTTTCTCAGATGTTTGCATCGTTAGATGATACCTATATGCAAGGACGTGCAGCAGATATTGTGGATGTGTCTAATCATCTCTTAAATATATTAAGTGGAGGTGGGAATGAACTGGAAACACTGCAGGAGCCTGCTATCATTGCAGCCGATGATCTACTCCCCAGCGAAACAATCAAGTTAGACAAAAGAAGGGTATTAGGTTTTGCCATACAAAATGGTTCGGTTAATTCACATACAGCGATTCTTGCACGCAGTATGGGTATCCCGGCATTGGTAAGCTTAGGGAAGGATTTTGATCAGAAATATAATGGAGCTACTGCCATTATTGATGGTTTTTCTGGCAAGATATATCTGGAGCCGGATGATTTAACGAAACTAAGTATGGCGCAAAGACAGAAAGAAATAGCTGAGGGCAAACAACTCCTTGCAAGCCTAAAGGGCAAGGAAAGTATCACATTAGATGGAAAGACAATTCACTTATACGCAAATATCGGCAGTGTTTCCGATGTAAATGAGGTGCTATTAAACGACGCAGAAGGGATAGGTCTGTTTCGAAGTGAGTTCCTATATTTAGAAAATGATAACTACCCAACCGAAGAACAGCAATTTAGTGCTTATAAAAGTGTAGTTGAGAATATGGGAGGAAAAAAAGTTATTATACGAACCATGGATATCGGAGCTGATAAACAGGCAGATTACTTTCAGTTAGAGAATGAAGAAAATCCTGCATTGGGTTATCGAGCCATTCGTATCTGTCTTACAAAAACAGATATTTTCAAGACACAACTGAGAGCAATTTATCGAGCTGCGCTATTTGGAACCATATCAATTATGTTTCCAATGATCATTTCGTTAAATGAGATTATAAAAATAAAAAAAATAATGTCTGAAGTGAAGGAAGAACTGACCGAGGAAGGAATTCCCTTTAAAGACAATGTAGAAGTCGGTATTATGATTGAAACGCCTGCAGCTGCGTTAATCAGTGATGAATTGGTGAAGGAAGTGGAATTTTTCAGCATTGGAACGAATGATTTGACCCAGTATACCTTAGCTATTGATCGCCAGAATCAAAAACTGGAGGAGTTTTATGAACCACATCATCCGGCTATTTTAAAGATGATACAGATTATAGCAGACAATGCACATAAAGCAGGAAAATGGGTAGGTATTTGTGGTGAGCTTGCATCAGATATAACGTTGACAGAGACCTTTATAAGAATGGGAATTGATGAGCTTAGTGTATCACCCAAGATGGTATTGGCTCTCCGAAAAAAAATCAGAGAAATAGATACCTCATTATTATAATGATTGCGGTTATCAAAAGATAATTAACAATAAGATGATTACCGGAAGGACCTTGAATAGGTGAACAATCACCATTTAAGGTTCTTTTTCTATTTTGGAAAGAAAATACCGAAATAATCTTCATTCTCTTTGAATAAAAATAAAGCAAAACATTCAACATAATTCCTAAATTTTTGGGGCTTAGAAAAAAAACCTCGATATTCTATATTGATTATGGTATACTTAAAATAACTACATGTATCTATTTATCATTGAAATGCAATGCTAAAGGTGAAGAAAGATACAACATAGAAAACACATACAAGGTGTTTTTGCTACAACTAACTGCCTGTTCGTGGGCATACGGAGGTTATCATGCTAAATAATAATAGAATCAGAATGATGACAAAACTTGCTGTTTATGAGGAAAAAGAAGGCAAGGAAGACATCCGTCTGAGTAAGTATTATAAAACCGATTATGTTAGATATCAGGCAATCAAGTCTGTCATCTGTGCAACCATTGCATATGCTTTGATACTGGCGCTTATATTTATGTATCAATCAGAATATATCATAAAGAATGCAGTCACTCTTGATTATAAGACAATCGGTATCTTTATCGCGGGCTTTTATATTATTACGATTACAATCTATGGTTTTGCATCCATTGTTGGCTATTCGTTGAAATACGATAGGTCAAGGAAAAAATTAGGTCGATATTATAAGATGTTAAAACGGCTTGAAAAAATATACAATGAGGAGACACCAGAGTCATAATTTTGGGAGGAATATATCATGATGTCAATATTAGTATTTCGAGAGAGGGTTAAAAGTTTTTATCAGAAATATGATATATATGTAACAGCCTTCGCTAAGTTTGTATTTGCACTTATTGCGTTTCTTGCGATAAATGCGCAGATTGGATATGATTCCAGACTTGAGTCACTGCCGGTGGTTTTGGGATTATCTTTATTGAGTGCATTTACACCATCAGCAGTAATGGTGTTATTAGCAGCACTGGTAACTACGCTACACATTTATTCTGTGGCACCGATTATTTCAATTATCATTATTATGATCATAATGATAATATATTTCCTTTTTGCTCGCTTTACACCAAAATTAGGATATGTACTTTTGGCCATCCCGATCTTATTCTTCTTTAAGATTCCCTATGTAATTCCATTACTGTTGGGAGCCATTGCATCACCATTAGCCATCATACCGACAGCCTGCGGAGTTATTCTATATTACTTGATCTTAATTATTAAAACAGCAATAACGATGCAGACGAACAATTCTATTGATGATATTTTAGGGATTTATACTTATATTATTGATAGCTTGGTAGGAAATAAGCTGATGATTATGACAATTGTAATATTCGCATTAATCTTAATGGTAGTTTATTACATTAGAAAGATGATGAAATTCGATTATGTTCAGGAAATTTCCATTGGTGTTGGTGCATTAGCCAGTATTCTGGGCTTCCTGATCAGTGATATTATATTGGCTCAGTCCGAACAGATATTTATCATGATACTAGGGAACGTAGCATCTGCGGTCATTGTTATTTTCATTAATTTCTTCCGCTTAACGCTGGATTACACAGCTGTAGAGAATGTCCAGTTTGAAGATGACGTATATTATTATTATGTGAAAGCTGTACCGAAGATGTCGGTTACGACTCCACAGATGAAGGTAAAGCATTTTAATGTGAAGAATGTAGCTCAAGGAATATCAAGAGCGGGACTTCACCGGTATGAGGATTCCGAAGAAGGAATCGATGAGGATGATGCATATTTTGATCAGGGTAGTAATGATGACAGCTGGGACAAAAAAGGTAAATAAGAATGTTTGATTAAACAAGAGAGATTAGGTAGTCTGATCTTGCTTGTTATGAATAATAGTAGGGGAGAAGGCGCATGGAGATTATCAGGAATTATATCACCAAATATTTAATTTGGTTATCATTTCCCAAGATAAATACTACCGATATTATAGAGATATGTATTCTGGCCTTTCTGATCTATCATGTTGTAAAGTGGATTAAGACGACTAGAGCCTGGACTCTTGTAAAAGGGTTAGTAGTAATCATGGTTTTCTGGTTAATTGCTGTAATATTTGACTTGAATGTTATTACATGGATTATCCGAAACACAATTAATGTGGGTATCATTGCAATTGTAATTATATTTCAACCAGAGCTTCGAAAAGCTCTGGAACAATTGGGTCAAAAAAACATCATGAAATCAATTATAACCTTTGATGACTCGAAGGATCGATCAGAGAAGTTTTCGGATCATACCTTGAATGAAATTGTTCGTGCAACCTTTGAGTTAGCTAGAACGAAGACTGGTGCACTGATCGTCTTAGAAGAGGATACTCCGTTGAATGATTTTGAGAGTACGGGAATCTTTATTGATAGCTTAGTCAGCAGTGAATTACTAATTAATATATTTGAACATAATACACCCCTTCATGACGGAGCAGTACTCCTTCGTGGAAATCGAATTGCGGCGGCAACCTGCTATCTGCCTTTGTCTGACAATATGCAGCTAAGCAAGGAACTAGGCACAAGGCACCGTGCAGGAATTGGTATCAGCGAGGTCTCAGACAGTTTAACTATTATCGTGTCTGAAGAAACCGGAAAGGTATCGATTGCGAAAGGCGGTAAGCTGATTCGTAATGTAGATGGTGATTACTTAAGAACGAAACTTGCGGATGCACAAAGGAAGACAAATGAGGTAAAGAAATTAAAACTTTGGAAGGGAAGAATAAGGAATGAAAGAGAAGTTGACTAGGAATATCGGCTTGAAAATTCTATCTGTTATTCTTGCCGCTATTTTGTGGCTGGTAATTACGAATGTTGATGATCCTATTAAAACGAAGAACTTTTATAATGTTCCTGTGGAAATACTAAATGAAGATGCAATTGCTTCTCTAAACCAGGTATATGATATTAAGGAAGGGGAAACAATTGATTTTACAGTTGCTGCGCGAAGATCAATTATTGAGAATCTGGCAGTGTCTGATTTTAGCGTTACTGCTGATTTTTCGAAATTATCCGATGTTAACGCGGTTACCATTGATATTTCCTGCTTGCGATATGGTGATGAGGTAACGGTTTCTGATGGCTTATATCAGGTAATGAAGGTGAGTCTAGAAGAGCAAGCTGAAAAACATTTCCGGGTGGATGTTGTACAGAAGGGTGAACCTTCCGAAGGTTATTATGTTGCAGAGAAGACGGCAAGTACCATTGTTCAGGTATCCGGACCAAAATCAAAGATTGAAAGTATTGCTCAGATTATCGTAGATGTGGATGTTACCGATGTTGCCGGATCTTTTCGAACAACCGAACAACCGAAGGCTATCGATGCAGATGGTAATGAGATCGACTCCTCTAATCTGAACTTTAGCGATAAAAGTATATCAGTGAATATCCTGATGTATAGAACAAAAACCATTGACCTATTGGTTACCACATCGGGAAAACCAAAGGATGGTTATGTACTCACCGCTGTGGATTATGAGCCTAAGACAATTGAAATAGCTGGAGATGAAACTGCTCTAAGTGAAATTCAAAGATTAGAAGTCACGGAAGATATTGAGGGAATTTTTAAAAACGTTGAAAAGGAAATAAATCTTCAGGAAGCGCTGGGTAAAGATTTGATTTTGGTTGAAAAGAGCCAGACGGCAGTGGTTAACTTGAAGATAGAAAGAGCAAAAACCAAAGATATTGTTATTCAATTGAACGATATTGATGTACGCAATATACCAAAGAGCTTAGAAGTAACGATATTAAACACAACGCCCCTTGTAATTAGAGTTATGGGGCCGGAGAAAGATATTAGTGATTTAACCGCCAATAATCTAAAGCCATTCATTGACTTGAGTGATTATTCAAGCGGTACATATGACGTGAAAATACAAGTAGGTACATCCTTGTATAGCATCATACAGAATAGTCCATCACTACTTGTACAACTAAGTTGAAACTCATAAATCCGAGGATAGGAGGATGCCTAATGGTTAGCAAAAAAATAGTAGTTGACATCCCTGCCGGATTACATTTAAGACCAGTAAGTATCTTATGTAACCGCTCAATAGATTTTAATTCATCTATCATGATTAAGAAAAATGAAAAGTCTGTGAATGCAAAAAGTGTTTTAGGAATATTGTCGGCTGGTGTAAAATATGGCGATGAAATTGAATTAATATGCGACGGATCCGATGAGGAAGAAGCTCTCGAGACACTGTCTTTGATGATTAACGAAGGCCTAGGAGATAAGATATTAAAAAAATAGTTGCGAAAAAAAAAACAGAATGATATAATGAGGATCACTATTAATGAATATGTATAATTATACTATATTCTAATAGTGATCTTTTTTATAATAATCAGAAAGGAAATGATGCAGTTGGGACTCGTATAGACAATACCAAATTATTCATCATTAAAATTTATAGTGTAATTTATCGACTCCATAGTATATATGAAAGCTAAAATACGGAGCATTTAAAAATCATATTAATATAGGAGGGATTACACATGTTAAATTTTAAAAGATATCAAAGAAATCCAATCGTTGAGATGACAGATAGACAGTGGCCGAATAAGCAAATCGTAAAAGCACCCATCTGGTGTAGTGTTGATTTAAGAGATGGTAATCAGGCTCTAATTGAACCAATGGTTGTAGAGGAGAAAGTTGAATTCTTTCAGTTGTTGGTAAAGCTGGGCTTTAAGGAAATTGAAGTTGGTTTTCCATCCGCTTCACAAATTGAGTTTGATTTCTTGCGTCAATTAGTAGATCGTAAATTAATCCCCGAGGATGTTACGATTCAAGTTTTGGTTCAGTGCAGAGAGCATCTGTTAAAAAGAACCTTTGAAGCCTTAGAGGGTGTGAAGAAAGCAATTGTGCATATTTATAATTCAACTTCTACCCTGCAAAGAGATGTTGTGTTTCACATGTCTAGAGAAGAAATTAAGCAAATCGCTGTAGAAGGCACAAAGCTGGTGAAAGAATATGCAAAAACATTCCCGGGTGAAATTATTTTGGAATATTCACCGGAAAGCTTCACCGGAACAGAGGTTGATTTCGCACTGGAGGTATGTAATGCAGTACAGGACATCTGGGAACCAACGAAGGAGAATAAAGTTATCTTTAATCTTCCAGCAACCGTGGAAATGAATACTCCGAATGTATATGCGGATCAGATTGAATGGATGAACCGCAATTTCAAGGATAGAGAGACTATCATATTAAGTATTCATCCGCATAATGATAGAGGTACAGGCGTTGCTATTGCAGAGCTTGCATTGTTAGCTGGAGCAGACAGAGTGGAAGGTACTTTGTTTGGAAATGGTGAAAGAACTGGTAATGTTGATATTTTAACGATAGCCTATAATATGTTTTCCCAAGGTATTAATCCTGAATTAGAAATAGATAATATCAATGAAATAATGGAAGCCTATGAGCGTCTGTGCAAGATGAAGGTGCATGAGCGTCACCCTTATGCAGGGAAACTGGTATTTACCGCATTTTCTGGTTCCCATCAGGATGCTATTAATAAGGGTGTTAAGGCAATGAAGGATCGGGGAAGTGAGTACTGGGCTGTTCCCTATTTACCGATTGATCCGTCAGATATCGGAAGACAGTATGAACCGATTGTTCGAATTAATAGCCAGTCTGGTAAGGGCGGAGTTGCCTTTATCATGGAAAATTACTTTGGCTTCAAACTTCCAAAGGGTATGCATAAAGAATTTGCAGATGTAATTCAGCTATTATCTGAAAAGATGGGAGAGATTGCACCGGAGCAAATTATGGAAGCCTTTAAAGTTAATTATCTGGATAAAAAGGAGCCATTGCACTTTAAGAAGTGTAGAATTGAAGAATTAACGGAGCGTGAGGATTCATCAACCTTTGCTACGGTAGAATATACGTACCATGGTGAAGTAAGAACCTTTGAAGCTACCGGTAATGGTCCGATTGATGCTGTACAGCGTGGCTTACAAGAGGAGTTAGGAATCCAGTTTAAGATTCTTGACTACACAGAGCATGCATTGGCAGGTGGAGCAAATGCACAGGCGGCAGCTTATATTCAGACAGTGGATTTGGCTACTGGCAAAACAACCTTTGGTGTTGGTGTCAGCTCAAATATCACAAGGGCGTCCATACGTGCAATCTTTAGTTCACTGAATCGCTTGAACTCATAATAAAGGAAGCGATAGACAAATTGAAGTTTCCGTATTACCTGCTTTTGAAAAGGAACTTATCAATAATAGTGAACAAAAAATAAATATTAAAATAAATAAAAAAATTTCAAAATAGATATCAAATCAATAAGGTTCATGAATCGTATGGAATATACGTTCATGAACTTTATTGTTTTATTGAATTCTTAAATTATGAATTCTTAAATTATGAATTCTTAAATTATTGAATTCTTAAATTATTGAATTCTTAAATTATTGGATTATTAAATATTGATTTATTGAATTATTGCTTCGTTGATACTTGTTTACCTGCACCGGTAACATGTAAAGTTAGTAACTGATAGGTACGCTGATAATAGGTAAAATACATGGATTTTTTTATAAATATTTTAAAAGGTATCTGAGCAGAAGAGTAGAAAATGGTATAAATTGACAGATAAAATAGAGCTCAACTGTGTTGCAGGTTGACTTGTCCGACCTAGAATGCTATAATCCCTATGATATTATAATTATTGCTAGAATTATACTTAATCGGAAAAAACAAGTTTCGCGATTTTATGAGTACCATTTCATAGGCGGTTGCCTGCTGGGTGGTATTTGTTCACTTACAAGCATATGCAGAAGTATATGCTTATTATGGCGAAGATGACTATGGAATGCTGTAAAGCATAGCTATGCGTAACTAAGAGGACTTTGGAGGAGTTTAATGAAGGTAAGTGTCATTATTCCTTTTTTTAGAGGAATCTCGTATTTAGAGGATTGTTTGAACAGTCTTGCAGATCAGACCTTTCGGAATATGGAAGTCATACTTGTATGTGACCGGATCAATGAGGATGTGGAATCCTTATTGAAGGAGTTTCGAGATCGTTTGGAACTACAGACCTACACGCTAACGGATAAAAAAGGTGTCGCTGCTGCAAGAAACTTTGGTTTATCAATTGCTTCCGGAGAATATGTATATTTTTTAGACAGTGATGATTATATCAGTCCTGATACACTAGAATTATTAGTGAATAAGGCAGAAGAAACGGATGCTGACCTGATCTTTGGAAAGAAAATTTGGACATGGTTTAAACGAAGTGTTTTTATGGCAAACTTTAAGATAGAGGGTGAATCTTCAGATTCAGGTGAGGACGAGGAAGACAGTAGTACCTCAGAAGGTTCAGAACTTGATGCTGATGACTTGGCTGAAGGTAATAAGCAGAAGAAGGATGAAATAGAAGCTTCTATCGAGAAGGTTTCAGAACAGGAACTATCCGGTCGGAACTTGGCTTATTATCACTTAGTATCAAAGGAAAAGGGATTTCGAAATATATCTGTTCTCCATCAACTAATGAAACGCCAGTTGATTGAAGAAAATAAATTGCGTTTTAAGGAATCCATAAAGTTCATTTCTGATTATCCCTTTGAACTGCAGTTTTTAGCAAAAGCCAATAACTTCGAATATGTAGCACAGGCTGCATATATGAAACGAAACCATGGGGACTTAGTAAATCTGCCTTCCTTAAGTCAAACCAAGGGAAGCAGAAGCTTTCGTGAGTATACGGATACCTATAAGTATGCAATCGGTTTATTGCAAAACAACAAAGAGCTGAAGCTGTTGTTGGAGAATAAAATGATACGTTATTGTATCGGCTTTTATGCTCCAAAGCTTCCAATGAATCACGAGGATCCGGAGCGTTTGAAGAAATTTACTACCATGCAGGAGATAATCAGTAGCTTGGATAAGAATTTGCTGGAGGGCTATAAGGACTACGATAAGAAATTATTGAAAGCTTTCTGCAATGGAACGATCAAACGTGCAGAGAAAATTGTTATAGAACATAACAAGCGGATGGAGTTCAAGCGTATTACTAAAAATAGCCGTACCTTTTCGCGGTATTTGTATGAGACCTATTTTTTGAAGATGGCCTTAAAGGAAACCTGGGTTATTTGTGAGAGCTTTTTTGGGAAAAGCTATTCCGACAGCCCAAAGTATATTTATGAGTATTTAGTAAAAAATCACCCCAAAAAGTATAAGTATATCTGGGTGATAGATAATAAGGATATAACTATTCCATATCCCCATACGAAGGTTAAGCGCTTTAGCTTCCGGTATTTTTACTATATGGCACGGAGTAAATACTTGATTTTTAATGTCAGACAGCCGGAATGGTTTCAGAAAAGAGATGGCAGTGTTTTTTTAGAAACCTGGCATGGAACTCCCTTGAAAAAGCTGGTTTATGATCTGGAGAATACTAGTGCTGCTACGCAAAAATTCAAGAAACAGACGTTCCAGCAAGCAAAGATGTGGGATTATCTGATCGCAGCAAATCAGTTTTCCAGTGATACCTTTCGCAGATGCTTTCAGTTTCAACAGAACATGCTCGAGACCGGGTATCCCCGGAATGACATTTTGCATGCTGAGAATAGGATGGAAATTGCAGCAAGAGTAAAAGAATCAATTGGTATCCCTAAAAATAAGAAAACGATTCTTTATGCGCCAACTTGGAGAGATGATGAATACTATACAAAAACAAGTTATAAGTTCTCCCTAAAGCTGGATCTGCAACGATTAAAAGAGCAATTAGGTGAGGAGTATGTTGTACTATTACGTACCCACTACTATATAGCGGATTCCTTGGATCTTACTGGATTTGAAGGCTTTGCCTATAATCTAAGTGAATATAATGATATTTCAGAGCTTTATTTAATTTCTGATATCCTTATGACAGACTATTCATCCGTATTTTTTGACTTTGCCAATTTAAGGCGACCGATGCTATTCTACACCTACGACCTTGAAAAATATCGTGATGTATTACGTGGGTTTTATATCGATATTGAGGAAGAACTGCCGGGACCACTTCTATATACAAATGAAGAAGTTATTACAGCAATTAAAAATATAGATCAACTCGAGCAGCAATACCTGGAAAAATATAATAAATTTTATGATAAATATTGTTCCTGGGAGGACGGACATGCTTCCCAGAAGGTTGTTCAGGCAGTCTTTCATATATAAATTATGAAGCTGCATAGGATTTATCTTGATGGACTTATTTTATATAAGGAGATTTTAATGAAACAGTTGATTAAGAATTTCAATAAATATCGTTTTCTATTATCCGAGCTAGTTATCAAGGATATTAAGCTAAAGTATCGAAGATCCTATCTGGGAATTCTTTGGACTTTAATCGAACCATTACTCACCATGCTGGTATTAACAATGGTGTTTTCCAATTTTTATGGTAGGGCAGATAAGACCTTCCCGATCTATGTACTATCAGGGCGTCTGCTTTACTCCTATTTTTCAAATGCTACAAAATCAGCAATGAAATCAATCCGTACTCATGGACAGATGATCAAAAAGGTGTATGTGCCAAAATACATTTATCCCTTATCCTCCATTATGTCCCAATACGTGATGTTTTTGATATCCTTGATTGTATTAATTGGTGTAGCCGCATATTTACAGATCAAGCCGACCATTTATTTACTACAAGCGATCGTGCCGTTATTCATATTATTTGTCATGGTTCTTGGAGTAGGCTTAATTCTTGCTACCTTAGCAGTATTCTTCCGAGATATGGAATACTTATGGGGCGTAATTATTATGTTAATTATGTATTGCTCTGCAATTTTCTATGACCCAGCAAAGATTAGCGCCGATGTTAGATGGATCCTGGATATCAATCCACTGTATTCTGTCATTTTGAATTTTAGGAATACTGTAATATATGGACTTCCTCTTGATATGAATGCATTAATTTATTCCAGTGCTTTTAGTATTGTTGCCTTGGTGATAGGTATCTTTATCTTCTATAAAAAGCAGGATGAATTTATTATGAACATATAATCTTTTTAACAAGAGATTGTTATGATGCACGGCGCAAAAGACAGCGCCTTTTCTCAGAAGTAAAAAGCACTTCTGAGAACTTATAATTATACCGTGGTTTTCGGTGGAATGAGGTATTTATGAGTAAGGTTGTAATTAAGGTAGATCATGTTGGTGTCAGATTTCAGATGGGCGCCGAGAAGGTCGATAATTTTAAGGATTTCATTATAAAAAAAATAAAAGGTCAAATAAAGTATAAAGAGTTTTGGGCGTTAAAGAATGTGGATTTCTCTATACATCAGGGGGACCGAATCGGAATTCTGGGCTTTAATGGCGCGGGTAAAAGTACCTTGCTTAAGGTGATTGCAGGTGTTTTGAAAGCAACGGAGGGCAGTATAACAACGAAGGGAAGAATTGCGCCTTTGCTGGAGCTTGGAGCAGGCTTCGATTTACAGTACACTGGTGCTGAGAACATCTACCTTTATGGTGCAGTACTTGGATATTCCAAGGATTTTATTAAGGAGAAATTTAACGAAATCGTAGAGTTTTCTGAGTTGGGCGATTTCATTAATGTTCCGGTGAAGAATTACTCCTCTGGTATGAAGTCCAGGTTAGGGTTTTCTATTGCAACCATAGTGGAACCGGATATCTTGATTTTGGATGAGGTATTCGCCGTTGGTGATGCAAAATTCCGTAAAAAAAGTGAAAAGAAGATCAAGTCAATGTTCAAGGATGGTGTTACGGTATTATTTGTATCCCATAACATAGAACAGGTAAAAAATATTTGTAATAAGGCAATACTACTTGAAAAAGGAAAGCTGATTGCTGAGGGTGATGTTAAAGAAATATGTGAGATTTATGAAAGTAGGTTAAAATAAATACAATCGTAGGCTGGTACCAATAACAAAACACTGCTTTGCTAAATGAAAATAGGCATGGCAAGACAGTAATCATTTCATAATGAGCTAATTCGAATTACGAAGACAAGCTTATTTCATGAGGAGGATTTATGAAAAAAGTAATTACTTACGGAACCTTTGATTTACTTCATGTAGGTCACATCAATTTACTCCGAAGAGCCAGAGAATTGGGAGATTATCTGGTGGTTGTTCTTTCTTCCGACGAGTTTAATGCAATTAAACACAAGCAGGCATATCATCCCTATGAGGATCGGAAGATTATCTTAGAAGCAATTAAATATGTGGATGAGGTACTTCCGGAATATACCTGGGAACAAAAGGTTGATGATGTGGTCAATAATCAAATCGATGTTTTTGTAATGGGAGATGACTGGAAGGGTCAGTTCGATTTCTTAAAGGATTATTGTGAGGTAGTTTATTTGCCTCGTACCGAAGGTATTTCTACTACAAAGATTAAGACAGATTTAACTGCTAAAAAATAATAGGAAAGTCACTTTCAAACTATTTATTAAGGCCTATTCACAAAGCGAATATATTCGCTTCTGGAATAGGTCATCAAAAGTAAAAGGCACGGGTATATATATGAAGACGATAATAAAAAAGGTAATTAAAATACCGGTACTTTTGCTCTACCATTTTTTCATTCTTACGAATAAGGTGAATCCTAACATTGTTATATTCGAAAGTAATCTGGGTAGGAATTATTCCGGTAATCCTAGATTTATCTATGAGGAGATGGTAGCAAGAGGTCTAGACCTTGTTTATCGCTGCTATTTTATATTAGAGGACACTTCTATTTCCTTGCCGGGGAATGTGACAAAAGTGAAGCGTATCAGTATGCTTTATTTTTACTTGTTCTCAAAAGCAGGAACCTGGGTAAGTGACACCAGAATGCCTACTTATTTAAAGAAAAGAAAAGCAACTACTTATATTCAAACCTGGCATGGAACACCCCTAAAAAAGCTCGGATTAGATCTGGAGCAGATATCCATGGCGGGGGAGAAGGGGCTAGAGGATTATAAAAGGAAGTTTGCGTTGAATTCAAAGACCTGGGACTATTTATTGTCCCAGAATGCATATTCCACAAATATTTTTCGCAGAGCCTTTGCCTTTGATAAAGAAGTTTTGGAAATAGGATATCCTAGAAATGATATTTTATTTCAAAAAAATAATCCAGACTCCATTAAGGATATGAAAAGAAAGCTAGGTCTTCCGACAGATAAAAAAATCCTGCTCTATGCCCCTACCTGGAGAGATAACGAGCATTATGGGCACTTGAGCTATAAATTCAGCTCCAGGATAGATTATGATTATCTGCAGGAAAAGCTGGCTTACAATTATGTAATTATCGTTAAGGCTCATTATTTGGTAGGGGAGCAATTAGATTTACGAAAATATGAAGGTTTCCTTTATCAGTTTAGCGCGGCTTCAGATATTGCTGAGCTTTATCTGGTTTCTGATTTATTAATAACAGATTATTCCTCTGTGATGTTTGACTATAGTTTGCTTCGCCGGCCTATGCTATTTTATACCTATGATTTGGAGGAATATAAGGATAGTCTCAGGGGCTTTTATTTTGACTTTCTAGGTGAGGCTCCGGGACCCATTGTAATTACAAATCAGCAGTTAGTGCAGGAAATTGAAGATTATGATTTTTTGAAATATCAGGAGAAATATGATGCATTTCAGAGAAAATATAATCATGCAGATCACGGAGATGCAGCAAAGCAAGTGGTTGATTTAATTCTACAGAGGTGTGGCAACCATTCGTGAGTTTAACTCGTCAATTGATAGAGTACAATGATTTACATTATAAAAATACTATTAATTTAACTGCTTTGTAAAGTTAGAAATGTTTATGAGATTTATGGAGGCTAAAGCCTCCAAAAAAACGGAGGCTTAGTTTGAAGATTATAGGTTATCTGATTTTTGCAGGTTTTTATTATATATTCCGCTTCTTTTGTTCCAGGAAACCGAAGCAGGTGTTTTGTATTATGACACATGATGGCAGTAAGGATGGAAATGTAGCTGTTGTTGTAGATTATCTCAAGAAGCAAGATAAGGAATACAGCTTTCAATTTATGAAAAAAGAGGATCGTAAGCTAGTAAAAAAGCCAGGCATTTGGAAAGGGAAGTTATCATTCTTTATCGTTAAGCCCTATCACTTGGCTACTTCAGCCTATGTTCTTATGGACAATACTTTCTTACCAATGGCCTATATTCGTTTCTCCAAAAGAGTCCGTGTTATTCAGTTATGGCATGGTACAGGAACAATTAAGAGATTTGGACAGGATGTAAATACGGGGCGGCTAAAGAAATTAGAATACCTTGCTAACAGCAGAATTACTCATCTGATTGTCAACTCCGAGCAATCGAAGAAGGAGTATGCAGATTCCTTTGGAGTGAAGGAAGATAAGGTATTTGTGTATGGACTTCCGAGAACGGATCTTTTTTTTGATGAAAGGATGAAGGAGGAGCGCAGAAGAGTATTCTTTCAGCAGCATCCGGAGTTAGAGGGTAAAAAACTGGTGCTATACGCACCTACGCTAAGAGATCAGGAATTAAAGCAGCCAAGACTGGCGCTAGATACGGAGAAGCTAGTTAAGGAGCTTCCCAAAGATTATGTGGTAATGCTGAGATTACACCCCTTTGTGATGGAGATGTATCAAAGAAATGAGCAATATAAACAGGCAATCCGGGAGAATGTCATTTCCATGTCCGGTTATCCGGATATTAATACCCTGTTATTGGTAGCAGATTACTTGATTACCGACTATTCCTCGGTAATATTTGAATATTGTCTCTTGAAAAAACCCATGTTATTCTATGCTTATGACTTGGAGGAATTCTCTGATCATGGCAGAGGCTTTTATCGTTCCTATCAAGAGTTTGTACCAGGCCCCATCACCGAGACAACGGAGGAAATAATTGAACTTCTAAAGAAAGACGATTTTAATTTGGAAGCGATCAATTCATTTATAGAAAATAATTATCAATATTTAGATGGTAAATCAACAGAGCGCCTATATCTACATATCTTTAAGAACTAGACAAACGGGTAGATATTAATCATATTTTAAGGTGACAATGTAATTAAGGGATTCGTTTTAAAAATCGTAATTGGAGGGAACATTAAGTGGAAAACTCGAACTATAAAATAAGCATTATCATGCCCGTATATAATGTGGAGCGATATTTGCCAGCATGTTTGGATAGCATTGTGAACCAAACCTTACCGGATATCGAGATTATCGCAGTAAATGACGGAACCAAGGATAACAGCTTGCAGATTCTTGAGGAGTATGAAGGTAAATATCCGGATAGAATGAAGGTATTTTCTACAGAAAATCGTGGAGTAAGCCATGCTAGAAACTATGGACTGAAAAGAGCAACCGGTGAGTACATTCTTTTTGTGGACAGTGATGACTTTATAGAGTTAGATATGTGTGAAAAGCTATACAATAAAGCGACAAGAGATGGTAATGATATAGTAATCTGCGGTAGATATAATGTCTATGAGAGAGAGCATATCGGAGAAATGACCAAAGAGGCTTATCCTACCATGTTGATTAACCGGAATTTCCGTTTGGCAGAAAACAAGTATGAATTAGCTCATATTTCTCCATTCCCTTGGGACAAGCTCTTTAAAAGGAGTATTCTGGAAGGACTTGAGTTTCCTGAGAAAATGCGTTTTGAAGATCTGGTGCTGGTATTTGAAGCCTGTTGTAAGGCGGAAAGTATTGGAGTAATAGAAGAGCCACTTTACAACTATAGAAGAACAACACAGGGTGGTTTCTTAAATACCTTTTCCGAGCAAACTTTGGATATCGTAAAGGCTTTCGACCGGGTATTTACATTTATGAAAAAGCATGGCTATATGGAAGTTTATCATGATGAGCTGGAATATATCTGTGCTAGACATTTCCTGTATCGTTACCCTGCATTGTTTAAAGGAACCAACAAGGGAAAATTAGAGATAAAGCTAAAGATTATTCGTAAGACACAGGAGTTTTTGGATGAAGAAATGCCAAATTGGCATAACAATCATTACTTACGCTATTCTTCTGGTGCCTTAAAAGAAAAACTAAAGCTCTATACGAATAAAAACAAGATGATACGTCTTACCCGTATCCGTGAATACACACCTGAGATTGTGGCAAAAACCTTCCTAAAGCTGAGAGATTTCAGCAAAAAGCTGAAGAAGAAATACAATAAATTTAAGAAAAGCAAGGATCGACTTTCTCTTATTAAGAAGAAACTACCTTTCCTTCGTATCCTGATGCAGAATGGTTCCGTATATTACACAAAGATGTATGAAAAGCTTAGTGTGAACCCAAAAGATATTCTGTTTGAGTCAAAGCATGGAGAAGATATTGCAGGTAATATTTTTGCCTTAATGAAGGAACTTACCAAAGAGAATTATCAGGAATATCGGGTATTCTTGGTTATGAGTAAGGATTATATGGAGCAATATCAGACCTTGCTGCAGAAATACGGTATCAATAATGTTAAGATGATCGATATCCGTTCCAAAGATTATGCAAAAGCTTTGGCCTCTGCAAAATACCTGATAACAGATACCAGCTTCCCTCCTTATTACATTAAAAAAGCAGATCAGGTATACTTAAACACCTGGCATGGAACACCGCTTAAGGCAATGGGACGAATTGTTCCAATGCGTGAATATGCGCTCGGAAATATCCAGAGAAACTTTATGATTGCAGATTATCTTTTGTATCAGAATGATTTCTCAAGGGATGTATTTACCGAGGATTATATGTTGAAAAATATTTATCCAGGCACGATACTAGTATCCGGCTATCCGAGAAACTCTATCTTCTACCATACGGAGCGCTATCATAAGATCCGAAAAGAAGCAAAGCTTGAAGATAAGCAGGTTATCGTATATATGCCAACCTGGAGGGGCTTGCTCCATAAGAAGGAGACTGGTAAACAGCTGGAGACCCTGGGCAGATACTTCGAAGAAATCGATCGTAGCCTAACAGATAATCAGATATTTTATGTGAAGCTGCATCCTTTTGTAAAGAATGAGATGGACTACAGCAGCTATAAGCATATTAAAGCAATACCGGAGCAGTTTGAAACCTATGATTTCTTAAATGCAAGTGATGCACTTGTAACTGATTATTCCAGTATTATGTTTGATTATGCCTGTACAAAGAAGAAGATTGTTCTATTCACCTATGATCGTGAAGAATATAAGAACGGTCGAGGATTATATATTGACTTGGATACCATTGAGCTTCCCAAAGCAGATACCGTAGAGGCGCTGATCAAAGAGCTGAATACTGAGAATCAAGGCTATCCGCAGTTCTATGAAAGATTCTGCTCCGTTGATTCTATCGATACACCGAGACAGGTAATCGAGACCCTCTTACTTGGGGATACGAAGATAAAAGAGAACTTTAAAGTTGAAAAGATCGTATCGAATGGCAAGAAAAAAGCCTTTATATTCATTAAGGGATTAAAACATGACCACTATTCTGAGAATTTGATTAACGCTATCAACGAAATTGATACAGATAAATTTGATGTTTACGTAACCATGAAAGCAAATAAGGTGAAAAAAGCATCTGATATGATTGCAAAGTTGAGAAAGGAAATCAATTATTTTCCTATTTCCTACGATATTAATTATACCAGAATGGACTATTTCTTATGCAAGCTTCGTCTAAAGCTTGGACTGGAAGCTAGCTCTGCTAATAATCGAATTGATAAGGTTATGAGACGTGAAGCCTCCAAGTATTTTGGACCGGTAGACTTTGATGTGACAATTTATCAATCAGGTCTTGATCGAATGGTATGCAATATGTGTTTACTGCTTGGTAAGACTTCCGTTTATAACTTTAAGCACTTTAATATGCAAAAATATAAGGAGAGCTCTGCATACCGTGCTCAAGTAAAGTACTTTGTAAAACAGTTCCCAAGATTTACAAAGGTTGTAGCAACGAAAGAGTTTGATTTACTGAAGAAACAAGCGGATAATATAATATACAACGAGGAAAATGTTTTTCCTTTGGCAAAGATTTTAACGGAGGTGACCCAGCATGAAGGTCGGAGTAGTAACATTTCATAGTGCCAATAACTATGGTGCAACCCTACAGACATGGGCTCTGCAGAAAGTATTAAAGGATTATGGAGTTGATGCTGGAGTCATTCATTATCATCCTGATATCATAGATAAGCTCTACGATCCAATGGGTGACACACAGGGGCTTAAAAGGCTGATGAAGAAATTTATGCTCTCGTTAAAAGCACCCTTAAGCCTTGAGCGTTACAATAAATTTCAAGAATTTTTAAACGAGCATTTTAATTTGATTGGAGACTTTAGAACCTATGAGGAGCTGAGAAACTCCAAGTTAAACCTGGATGCTTATATTACTGGTAGTGATCAGGTTTGGAATGCGGCTCATATCGGGGGATTTGATCCGGCTTATTATCTCGATTTCGCTGAGCCGAGAGCAAAGAAAGTATCCTATGCTGCCAGCGTAGGTAGTGATTATATTCCCTCAAAATATAAGGAAGAAATGAAAAATTCCTTGTCAACCTACTCAGGAATCTCAGTTCGTGAGAGCAGTATACAAAAAGAGGTACAGGAACTGACGGAGGTTCCTGTGGAAGTAGTACTAGATCCTACCATGCTTTTGGTGAAAGAGGATTATGAGGAAATCAAGGTAGAAAGTCCGATTAAGGATCCCTATATTTTAGTTTATATGATTGAGAGAAATCCCCAGGTGATATCCTTTGCCAATAAAATTTCAATTGCGCTGGGTATACCGATGATTTACCGCAGACCAACCAAGGGCTTTGTCAATGGATTACCACCCTTCTATACAGCAACCGCAGGAGATTTTATCGGACTAATTGAAGGTGCTCAATGTGTGATCACGAACTCCTTCCATGGAACTGTATTTTCGATTTTATATGAAAAGCCTTTTGTATCCTTGCTTCATTCCGATACCGGCAGCAGAACAGTGGATTTACTTACTTCACTGGGATTACAGTCCCACATTCTTTATGATGTAAGCGATTTTGAAGAGTATTCCATGTTTCAAATCTCCAACCCTAAGGCACTGCGAGCAAGAATTGAAGCATTAAAGAAGTCCTCCTCTAAGTTCCTGATTAAGAGTCTGGGATTGTCGGATCGTTATGACATGGTGGACTGTCCAACGGATATTACAAAGGATCAATGCTATGGCTGTAATGCCTGTGCTGATATCTGTCCCTTTGGTGCGATAACCATGGAAGCAGATCAGGAGGGATACTTATATCCCTTAGTTGATAAAGCCAAATGTACAAGCTGTGGATTATGCTATAAGACCTGCATTCGAAGAAATCCAAAGCTGGTGGAATATGAGTCCTCCTATCCAAAGGCATATTGTGCCTTTAACAAAGAGGATAACGTTAGAAGAGACAGTAGTTCCGGTGCTATCTTCCCTATCCTCGCAAAGTATGTTATTGAAGAGAAACAGGGTGCTGTTGTCGGAGTCCGCTTTAATGAAGAGATGAAAGCAGTTTCTGATATTGCCCAGACCCTAGAGGAGGTTAAAGCCTTCAGTGGCTCCAAGTATGTCAAGAGTGATTTCAGAGGGGTTTTTCCTAAGATTAAAGAGATGCTCAAGAACGACAAATATGTGCTTTATACAGGGCTTCCCTGTGAATGTGCAGGGCTTCGTGGATATTTGCGAAAAGACTATGACAATTTGTTGATTTGTGAGCTGTTATGTCATTCAGCTCCTTCACCAAAAGCTTTTGAGAAATATGTTAATTATCTGGGCAAAGCAAATGGGTCAAAGGTAGTGGATATTAAGTTCCGTGATAAGGAAAAGGGCTGGAGGCAAAGTGATAGCAATACGGTTGTTACCTTTGCAAATGGCACGAAAAAAGTGGAAAGAACAGCAGAGAATCCTTACTACCGGACTTTTGTAAACTGTACCATGTCAAGAGCTTGCTGTTGCAATTGTAATTATACCTACCATAATCGTGTTGGTGATTTTACCATAGGAGATCTATGGGGAGTGAAGAAGGCGGCTCCTAAAATGGATGATAATAAGGGAATTAACATGATGCTGGTGAATAATCCAAAGGCTGAGGCTGTATTTGAAGTGCTTAAGGACAAGATGAAGCTGAAAGAAAGTACGATGAAGGAAGTATTTATAAAGAATCATCAGAAGCCGACAAAGGATAAGAGACAAAGAACAGCATTCTTCAATGAACTGGATCAAAGACCAATTGAAGACTTATTGGATGAATATAGTAAGGTAAAGTAATAATAGAATGCCCTATGCAATCAATAAGAGAATAAAGAAAGTAAAAAGAAATTAGAGAGAATAAAAAGAAAGCAGGCTGTTGCGATTAGCAAACAGCCTGCTTTCTTTTTATTCAGTCATGTGAATGAATGGTTGCTTCAGCTTAATGATATCAATCAATCCACGAGGGTACTTTTTTTATGAAATCTGGTAGAGCCCTACCATAGGAGATTTATTTTACACGAATACTTTCAATATAATTCGAGTTTTCCTGCACCATGGCGCTGGGTACATAAGCTGTCTCATCAAATAGATATTCGTGAAGTGTTTTTACGTTGGCAGCCAGATCGATTGGAAACACCAAGGATACGCCATTATAGGTATGAGCATCCTTTTCAAAGGGGAAGCCGGTTTGATCCACGATATCATAGGAGAAAACATCCTTTGCCAGAGATAGAATTTCAGAAGTACTTAGGTTTGTTGCTATCTGAGGAAATACTTTATCGACTATTTTGTTAATTGTAGCCAGGTCAGAGGTTTTTACCTTATCAAATACCTTCTGAACAACGATACGCTGGCGTTCTGTGCGTTTAAAATCACCGCCGGAGGTATAACGGATTCTTGCATAAGCAGTAGCCTGGGTTCCGTTTACAAGTTGTGTGCCAGAGGATTTCAAATGTGCTACATTTGTTCCGTTAATCTTATTTAGGGAGTTTACATAACCATTTAGATATTTTAATTCATTATCTTCAATATCCAAGGTGATGCCACCCAACATATCGACTACGTCTACAACTGCTTGGAAATTTACCGTTGCATATTCTGTTGCGTCTAAATCAAAATTCTGATTGATCGTAGTGAGTGCCAGGGAATAACCTCCATTGAAATACGCCGCATTTATTTTCTTATATCCAATATCAGGGATATTTACGTAAGTATCCCGGTAAACGGAGACTAATTTTACATCTTTCGTTTTGTTATTAATGCTTGCTATGATAATAGTATCAGCATGAGTACCCTTTGATACAGAATTTTCCCTGGAGTCAACACCAAAGAGTACAACGTTTCGAAAGCCCTCAATTTCTTGTACAACTTCTATTTCGTCATCTTGTTCATTGTTTTGCTCGATTTTATTCATGGTGGTCAATACTTTATAACCAACGAAGAGCAGAGCAAGTATGAAAAGTTCAACGATAAAAATAACAATTAATTTCTTTTTGTTCTTAGGTTTCTTTTTTTGTTGTGCCATTCTACTAACTAACCTATCCTTTCTAAAATGATATTCCCCCAACTAATAGGCATTCTTATTAATGAAGCCCTTGAAGAAGGTTAAGAATATTATTTTAAAATCCAGAGCTAAAGTCCAATGTTCGATATAATATAAATCGTGATCAATTCTCTTGCGGATGGATGTGTCTCCGCGATAACCATTGATTTGCGCCCAGCCGGTCAAGCCCGGTGCAACCTGGTGTTTAATCATGTAGCGAGGGATTTCTTCTTTGAATCGATCAACAAAGAAGGGACGCTCTGGCCTTGGGCCAACTAAGCTCATTTCACCCTTCATGACATTGAACAGTTGAGGTAATTCATCAATGCTTGTCTTTCGAATGAATTTGCCAATTCCGGTTACACGAGGATCATGCTTTGTTGTCCAAGCCTTCTTTTCTTCTTTATCAGATTGTACTTCCATGGAGCGGAATTTGTACATCTTAAATTCCTTGTTATGCCTTCCAATTCGTACCTGTGAAAATATGATAGGGCCAGGAGAGGTTATTTTAATAATCAGTGCCACTAAAAGCATGGGAATACCAAATAAAATCAGCGCCACAAGTGCTCCAAAGATATCTACGGCACGTTTTACAACTCGATTGTAGGTATTACTTAAAGGAACATTGCGAATATTAATTACAGGTAAACCGAATAAATCCTCTGTATAGGGCTCGGTGGTAATAAAGCTATAGTAATCCGGAACGAATTTCGTATGAACACCGGATTTTTCACATACAGCCACAATTCTTTCTAATTTTTTATATTCATCGACACTTAAGGTAATCGCAATTTCATCCAAGGTCATCTTAGTAAGAAAAGCCTCCAGATGAGTAATACTTCCGATTACAGGTACTTTTTTATACATGGTGCCAACTTCCATCTTGTCATCCAAGATACCATGAATATAGTATCCCCATTGTGGGTTAGCAAATATACGGTCAATATAAGCTTCACATGCATGTCCATAACCTACCAATATAACATGCTTTAAATTATGTCCTTTGCGTCTCACACTTCTCAGTACCTGTGCCAAAGCAATACGAGCAATAGCACTGATTGAAATATTTAATAGAAAGAACAGTATAACAAATCCACGTGAATAATGTTTTTGTTGAATAAAGAACAAGTAGGCAGTAAAAAATGCCATACCAAAGAAGTTAGCAACAATAATATTAAAAAACTCAGTCCATCTACGTTGAACACGTTTTGGTGTATATAAATTTGCGTAATAGTAAACAAAAATGTATAATGGAACTAATACAAGTAATCGACTGGCATACACCTCAAAGGACAACCATTTTTCACTGGGATCCAGCCGAAAAACCGAATATTGATTTAAAAAACTTTTAAATCGAAAAAAATACGTAAGTAGGTAGGCGATAATAATGATGAAGGCATCCATTAAAACATGAAGCCGATTAAACATCTTTTGATTATCTTTAATCATTTATTTCACAATTTCCTTTCCGCAGCAAGCTATCATATTTTATTGTTAGGTTGTAAAATATGCGTTAATCTTTTGAATCATGGTGTATCCTAAAATAGGAACATGATTAACTTTTGATAAAAGTTATCACAAGTTGCATTTGTTCCTCTAATATAATACATGATTATATAGATTTCAACAATAAAAATTTTCTTAAGAAAGTTCAGAGAAACCTTAAGGATTATAAAAATTCTTGCATTTCTCACAATAAATTCACAATCTCTACACAAAGTCTTGATAGACTGTGTTACGTAGAGAAGAGTAAATGAGACGTGAACATGCCAAATAGGCTTGACATAGAAAAGAAAGTAGTTATCCTAAATCGATATGAAATCGACACTTTAAATGAAATTCAAAGGTAAAATTGAAAGGAGAGTATTTATGTCAGAATTTGATAATAACAACTCAAATCAATCAAATAATAACTCAAAGGAATCCAGCTATCATACGAATGAATCCAGTTTTCATTCAGATCAAAACCCGAATAACTCGGGAAGTAATTTAAATCAATCCAACAATAATTCAAATCAGTATTCGGGGCAAAGTTATTATACCAACCAGAATTCCTATCAAAATCCTTATCAAAACCAGTACCAAAACCCTTATAACCAAAATCAAACTGGGAATATGAATAATAAAACACCAAACTATAGCTTTTGGGCTGAGCAGACACAAAACCGAGGGTATCATAACAACAGCACGAATAATAGTTCGTGGGATTATAATAACCAAAATGCAAATCAAAATTACTATTATACGAACCCGAATTACAATGATACAAATCAAAACAGTCAAAAGCCACCAAAGAAGGAACGAAAATCCAGCTCTGCCGGAGGTCGTGTAGTTAAGTTTTTAGCAAAGGCAGTTTGCTTTGGACTGGTTGCAGGTCTTAGCTTTATGGGAGTGGAGAGATTATATTTGGCGATTAATCCAAATGCAGCTTCCAAAACATTGATCGGAGAATTGTCAGATAATTATGGTTATGAAGTAGGATACACGCAAAGTGGTGCAATAAAGACAGTGAATGAGACAGCAGTAAGTAATATAGCAAAGGATATGCTACCAGCGATTGTTTCCATTAACAGCACCTCAACTCAAACAACGGATTGGTTCGGACAGTCCATTGATCAGGAGGTAGAAGGAAGCGGTTCCGGAATTATTGTCGGTAAGGATGCTAAGGAGCTGCTTATTACAACCAATAACCATGTGGTAGAAGGTACAAAGTCAATCACGGTGACTTTTGCGGATGGTTCACAGGCAGAAGCAGTCATTAAAGGCACTGACTCAGTAGCAGATCTTGCAGTTGTTACGGTTGATATTACGAAATTAAAAGATTCCACCTTAAACGCAATTACAGTTGCAAAGCTTGGCAATTCTGATGATGTCAAGGTAGGAGAAATGGTTATTGCTATCGGAAATGCACTGGGCTATGGTCAATCCGTAACCGTTGGATATGTTAGTGCAAAGGATCGTGAAGTAGAAGTATCTGACGGCTATAATTCAAAAACAATGGTACTCCTTCAGACAGACGCAGCGATTAACCCCGGTAACAGCGGTGGAGCGCTAATTAATATGGAGGGTCAGGTTATCGGTATTAATACCGTAAAATATGCTTCCAGTGAAGTAGAGGGTATGGGATATGCAATTCCTATTACCAAGGCAACTCCGATTATTACAGAATTGATGAGCAGAGAAGTGCTAAGTGAGGCAGAACAAGGCTATCTTGGTATATCCGGTAATGATGTTACTGAGGACGTGGCTGCTTACTATAATATGCCGGTTGGTGTATATATTAATGAAGCAGTCGAAGGCGGTGCGGCAGCAAAAGCTGGTTTGAAAGCAGATGACATCATAACGAAAGCAGATGATATTAAAATATCTTCAATATCTCAATTAAAGGAATATGTTAATAGCCGTCGCGTCGGTACCAAGGTTACAATAACCTACATGCGAAACGCTAATGGCTCTTATGAGGAAGCAAAGGTTACCGTGACATTAGGAAAGAATCCAAGCTTGAGTTCGTCACAGCAATCCGAGAATTAAAATAGAAAACAAGATGAATCAGTAGACTGATTCACTTGTCATGAATAAAAGAAACGCCGGGGCGAAATCGGCGTTTCTTTTTATAATAATAGAACTGACCTGATTCCTCAGATTTGATGAATATAAGCTTATAGATCCGTTTTTTATGTAAAAAGAATTATATAGTTTTTTAATAAAACATTAAGGATTCACCTATTGTATGGATTATAATTATACGATATACTATACAAAATAACGCAGTGTTATTGCCGCAATCAGCGGTAGAATGGAGGCATTTATGAGTAATAATAATTTTGATGATATCAATATAGATAAGAACAATAAAAATAATGACCATGACTATGAAGAGGTATGCTATCTCTGCCGCAGACCGGAGAGTAAAGCGGGAAAGATGATTCATATTCCAAATCAGATCAGTATTTGTTCGGATTGTATGCAAAAAACCTTTGATACCATAAACAAGGGTGATAACCCATATATGAATATGATGGGAATTTCACCAAACATGCTGAATCTTTCAAATTTACAAAATGATATCCCAAAGACTCAGAAGCTGAAAAAGAAAAGCCCTGAGGAGGAAGCGGAGAAGGAGGAGCCCTTCGACCGTCGTAGTATACCCTCCCCGCATGTGATCAAAGCAAGCTTGGACGATTTTATTATTGGTCAGGAGCATGCAAAGAAAGTGATATCAGTTGGTGTTTATAACCATTACAAGAGAATTGGTACACAGACCGATCCGGAAATCGAAATTGAGAAATCCAACATGTTAATGATTGGGCCGACCGGCAGTGGAAAGACCTATCTGGTGAAAACCCTGGCTAAGCTGCTCAATGTTCCACTGGCAATTACCGATGCTACCTCATTAACAGAAGCAGGTTATATCGGTGATGATGTTGAAAGTGTTATCTCAAAATTACTGGCAGCAGCAGGGAATGATGTAAAGAAGGCAGAGAGAGGTATCGTATTCATCGATGAAATTGATAAGATAGCAAAGAAACGTAATACCAATAGCCGTGATGTCAGCGGTGAATCCGTACAGCAAGGCTTATTAAAACTATTGGAGGGCAGTGATGTAGAAGTGCCGGTGGGTGCTTCTTCCAAGAATGCAATGGTACCTATGACCACTGTGAATACGCAGAATATACTATTTATTTGTGGCGGAGCCTTCCCTGATTTGGATAAAATCATAAAGACAAGACTGAATAAGCAATCCTCCATCGGATTTAAAGCAGATCTTAAGGATAAATATGATGAAGAACAGAATCTTCTCCAAAAAGTTACCGTAGATGACTTGAGAGAATTTGGCATGATACCGGAGTTTTTAGGAAGACTTCCAATTGTATACTCGTTGGAAGGTCTCACGAAAGCAATGTTAGTACAGGTGTTGAAAGAACCCAAAAATGCAATTTTAAAACAATACCAGAAGCTATTAGCACTTGATGAAGTAGATCTTCAATTTGATTCTGAGGCCTTGGAGGCTATTGCTGAGAAAGCAATTGAGAAGAAGACCGGTGCCAGAGCCCTAAGATCCATATTGGAGGAAGTTATGTTGGATATCATGTTTGAGATTCCAAAGGATGATAACATCGGAAGAGTTATTATTACCAAGGATTATATTGAGGGTAAGGGAGTTCCCGTCATTGAGATGAGAGGAAGCGGCAAACACAAAGCTATTGTAGCAGGTAATTAAAACCAAAAGTCTGGGAGGAATGTTTGTGTCATTATTCAGTAATTTATTTAATAAGAAGAAATTGGATAGTAAAGTGAATGACAGTCAGACAGAATTAGAGGATAATGGATCAGAGGGACTGGAGGTAAATCAGTCCCCTTCCAATAAACTGCAACCCCAGGGAAGTTTTGATGAAACCTCGAAAACCTCGGAACCATCGGATGAAGATGATATCGAATACGAAGTTGTAGAGCGTGAGATACATCCGGCTAAAATTATATGTCCTGATTGCGGTGGGATTACACTGGAGGGGTTAGAGTTCTGTGATAAGTGTGGAGGGGAACTCCTGTAGTGGGAATGCACTGCTTTAATAAGCTAACGTATTAGTCTTTAACGCATTAAAAGATTATATTGACAAAATCAAAGTTCGAGGGTAATATAATAGCAAGAATAAAGGCGTTCTTAACAATGACAGTAATTATTTGTTATCGTAGAGGGAACGTCTTCTTTGAACCCAAACCAAACAGGAGGTAGTTTATGAGAAAAATGAAAAAAGTATTAAGCCTGCTTGTTGTTTCAAGTATGGTAGTTGCAAGCTTTGCTGCTTGCGGTACAAAGAAAGCTAGCGATACATTTACCATTGGTGGTATCGGACCTGTTACCGGAGATGCAGCTGTTTACGGACAGAGTGTTAAGAATGGTGCAGAACTTGCTGTTAAGGAGATTAATGAAGCTGGCGGAATCAATGGAGCTCAGATTACATTTAAATTTGAAGATGATATGGCAGACGGAGAAAAAGCCGTTAACGCATATAACACTTTGAAGGATGAAGGAATGCAAATGCTTATGGGTACTGTTACCTCTGGCGCTTGTGCATCCGTTATGGAAGAGACTAATGTAGATGGTATGTTCCAGTTAACACCATCCGCATCTTCTACAGACGTTCTTAAGAATGGAAATGTATATCAGGTATGCTTTACCGATCCTAATCAGGGTATTGCTTCTGCTCAGTACATAGCGAGCAAAGGCATTGCAACAAAGATCGCTATCATTTATGACAGCTCTGATATCTATTCTTCCGGTATTGAAACAGCATTTAAACAGGAGGCAGGAAACCAAGGTCTTGAAATCGTTGCAGAAGAAGCGTTTACAGCGGACAGTAATTCAGATTTCTCCGTACAGCTTCAGAAGGCAAAGGATGCAGGCGCTGACCTTGTATTCTTACCAATCTATTATTCACAGGCAACATTGATCTTATCTCAGGCAGCAGCGATTGACTACAAACCAATCTTCTTAGGTTGTGATGGTTTAGATGGTATCCTTACGGTTGAGAATTTTGATAAGTCATTAGCAGAAGGCGTTGTTCTTATGACTCCATTTGCTGCGGAAAGCACAGATGAGATGACTGTAAACTTTGTTAAGGCATATCAGGCTGCTTATAGTAACGAGACACCTAACCAGTTCGCAGCAGATGCATATGATGCAATTTATATCATTAAGGCAGCAGCTGAAAAGGCTGCGATCAAAACTGATATGAAGGTAGCTGATATCGGACCTGCTATGAAGGCTGCAATTCAGCAGATTTCATATGACGGCCTTACCGGTACACAGATGACCTGGGCAGCTACAGGCGAAGTTAATAAGCAACCTAGAGTATTCAAAATCGAGGGTGGAAAATATGTTTCTGCAGAATAAGGCATTTAGAGTCTGATTCTTAGAAATATGATAAATGAAACTTTGATATACAGAGGGATTCGTTATTTGTTCCTCTGTATATTTTGTTTGTATCTATGCAATTGAGAAATGAAATAGTTTTGCGATTGTGTACTTGGCAGATACCGTTCCTTTCATTCAGCGTTCGTAAGGGGAAGCGCCTGCACGATAGCAGTATCTGCCAAGTACGCAATATCGGTCGGTTATATCGGTTGAGTTATTTTCCATTTGTTTGAAAATAGTTACACCAAAGGATTTACAAATGTTAAATTTCCTAGGATAAATAGTATGCCGATTTCGTGTTATTTGAAATTATTTATAGTTGTAACGAATTTTAACCTATGCTACAATACAACTTATGAGAAGTGGCTTATATACTTTTCATAAAAGGCGCTGATTTTGCGTTGGTATAATTACAGAGACATTCATCGTGTTTCTGTAATAAAATATAGTGATTCTGGCAAGTGAATCTATTGCAGCTTCACTTGTGTACAACAAATCTCTTAAGAAAATATACGGGGGTTCATATGAGTTTTATTTCTTACTTAATTAAAGGAATTAGCCTTGGTAGTGTGTATTCTATGATTGCACTTGGCTATACCATGGTATATGGCATTGCAAAGATGCTTAACTTTGCTCATGGTGATGTAATTATGGTCGGTGGATATGTCATCTTTATTGCGATGAGTTTATCCGGACTTAATCCGATCGTTGGTGTGCTGCTTGCAATTATTTTATGTATGGTTCTGGGTATTACAATTGAGAGAGTGGCTTATAAACCACTCCGTAAAGCATCCTCTCTGGCTGTATTAATTACAGCAATTGGTGTTAGCTATTTGCTGCAGAACGTGGCTTTATTAATCTTTGGAGCAGATACAAAATCATTTACTTCAGTTATTAAAGTACCGGCTCTAAAACTGGCAGGAGGAGAACTGACAATATCAGGGGAGACTCTGGTTACAATACCGTTGTGTCTTATTATTATGATTGCTTTAAATGTATTTATAAAGAAATCAAAGACAGGCCGTAGTATGATAGCAGTTTCAGAAGATAAGGACGCATCCGTACTCATGGGTATTAATGTGAATAAAACGATTGCAATTACCTTTGCCATTGGTTCTGCATTGGCAGCGGTTGCAAGTGCGCTGCTGTTTTCGTCCTATCCAAGCTTGACATCTACCTCTGGTGCGATGCCTGGTATCAAAGCCTTTGTTGCTGCCGTATTCGGTGGAATCGGATCGATTCCAGGAGCCATGATTGGTGGTATTCTTCTAGGTGTAATCGAGATCTTGAGCCGTGCCTATATATCCTCACAGCTCGCTGATGCAATTGTATTCTTCATTCTTATTCTGGTGCTTCTGGTAAAACCTACTGGAATTCTAGGTAAGATCATGCATGAGAAAGTGTAGGTGCGTAAGATGACTAAAATAAAAGCTTTAAATAAATCAACACGTAATAATATAATCACTCTGGGCATCATATTGGTGTTCTATGTTATTTGCCAGATTATGATTGCTGTAGGTGCTATGTCTAACTTAATGCAGGGTCTATTAGTTCCACTCTGCTATTATTCTATCCTTGCAGTGTCCTTAAACCTGACGGTAGGTATTCTGGGTGAACTAAGCTTAGGTCACGCAGGTTTTATGTGTATTGGAGCATTTACAAGTGCATTTTTTACAAGAAGTATAGAGAATAGTATTTCAAATGTATTCATTCGTTATACAATAGCAATTTTAATAGGTGCGATCTTTGCAGCTCTCTTTGGAGCTTTAATCGGTGTGGTAGTATTACGTCTTCGTGGAGACTATTTAGCGATTGTAACACTTGCCTTCGGCGAAATTGTAAAGAATATCATTAATGCATTATATATTGGTATCGATGATAAGGGCTTACATTTTTCCCTGCAGGATGCATCTAATATGAAACTGGCAGATGGTGGAGATATTATTGTAAATGGTGCAAAGGGGATCACCGGTACCTCCAGAGATACCAACTTTACAGTTGCAATCCTATTACTGATTCTGGTTTATGTTATTATTGTAAATTTGATTCATTCCCGTTCCGGACGTGCGATCATGGCGATTCGTGATAATCGTATTGCAGCGGAATCCGTAGGTATTGATATTACAAAATTCAAGCTTTTGGCATTTACGATATCTGCTGCGATGGCTGGTGTTGCCGGTGTACTATACTCCCATAATATATCAAGCCTTGTAGCAACGCCAAAGAACTTTGGATATAATATGTCCATCATGATCTTGGTATTCGTGGTACTTGGCGGTGTAGGAAATATCCGTGGCTCTATTATAGCTGCTGTAATATTAACACTTCTACCAGAATACTTACGTTTCCTTGATGACTATCGTATGTTAATTTACGCAATCGTATTAATCGTGATGATGATATTTAACTGGAATCCTACCTGCATCGCATGGAGAAAAAATCATCCGATTAAGAGTTTTATAACGAAGAAAAAGGGGGAGGCTACAGCCTCCGGAAAGGAGGAAGCTTAGGCCATGGCAATGTTAACAGTAAAAAACTTAGGCATCTCCTTTGGCGGTTTACGTGCGGTTGATTCCTTCAATATTACCATTGAAAAAGGGGAATTATACGGTTTGATTGGCCCGAATGGAGCTGGTAAAACTACAGCATTTAACCTTTTAACCGGTGTATATAAACCGGATACCGGTATTATTACATTGGACGGTAAAAATATCACAGGTTTAAGCACAATTGAAATTAATAAAGCGGGAATTGCGAGAACCTTCCAAAATATTCGATTGTTCCGTGCGTTATCTGTATTAGATAATGTTAAGATAGGTCTACACAATGAATACAAGTATTCAACCCTTGCAGGTGTTTTGCGCTTACCTTCCTATAGAAAAAAGGAAAAGCAGATGAATGAAAAAGCGATGGATATCTTGAAGGTGTTTGATCTGGATAAAGAAGCACACTTACTTTCTGCTAACCTTCCTTATGGAAAGCAGAGAAAACTTGAGATTGCAAGAGCTCTTGCAACGAGTCCCAAGCTGTTACTCCTCGACGAACCTGCGGCAGGTATGAATCCATCTGAGACAGAGGAGTTGATGAAGACCATTACCTTAATCAGAAAGAAATACGATGTTACCATTTTGCTGATTGAACATGATATGAAGCTGGTAGCAGGAATCTGTGAAAAGATATTCGTGTTAAATTTCGGTACGGAGTTGGCAAATGGTTTACCAGGAGATGTTTTAAATAATCCTGAGGTAGTTAAGGCATATCTTGGTGAATAATGGAGGAAAGATCCTCCTATAAAGAAGGAGAATTCGATAAGCGATGGCAATGTTGGAAGTTAAAAATTTACAAGTATATTACGGTGTGATTCAGGCAATTAAGGATGTATCTTTCGAGGTAAATCAAGGTGAGGTTATAGCCTTAATCGGTGCCAATGGTGCCGGAAAAACTACCATCCTTCACACAGTTACAGGGCTTATCCCGGCAAAGAGCGGAGAAGTAATCTTTGAAGGTACTGACCTTCAGAAGATCCCAGCTCATAAAATTGTGCCACTCGGTATCGCACATATTCCGGAAGGAAGGCATGTATTTGCACAGCTTAGTGTATATGAAAACTTATTGATGGGAGCTTTCACCCGTAAGGATAAGGCAGAAATTGAAGAATCTTTGGAAGGTGTATATCAGAGATTCCCAAGACTGAGAGAACGTAAGAATCAGTTTGCAGGTACCCTAAGCGGTGGTGAGCAGCAGATGCTTGCCATGGGAAGAGCACTGATGTCCAAACCAAGAATTATTCTGATGGATGAGCCTTCCATGGGTCTCTCCCCAATCTTGGTTGGTGAAATATTCGATATCATAAAGAGCATTAGTAAAAGCGGTACAACAGTACTTCTTGTAGAACAGAATGCAAAGAAGGCATTATCCATAGCAGATCGCGCATATGTTTTAGAGACCGGAAAAATTGTGTTAACTGATGATGCAAAGAAGCTGATGGACAATGAACAAGTAAAGAAAGCATACTTGGGAGAATAAGCTGTTTCAGCTTCAATCCTTAGAAAATAGAAAAGATGTTGAGAGAAATTTTCTATTTTCATTTTGAATATTGATATATAAGATCAATGAGGAGGTAATTCAAATGGAAAAGTATGTTATAACAATTGCAAGAGGATATGGCAGCGGTGGACGAACCATCGGACAAATGCTCTCTGAAAAATTAGGAATTCCTTATTATGATAGAGATTTATTACGTCTAGCATCCGATGACAGCGGTATCAACCAGGAGTTATTTGCAAAAGCAGATGAGAAAATCAAAAAGAGCTTATTATATAGAATTGCAAAGAATGTATACAAAGGTGAATTGATACCCCCAGATAGCGATGATTTCGTATCAAACGATAATTTATTCAACTATCAGGCCAAGATCATCAAGGAGCTTGCGAACACAGAATCCTGTATCATTATAGGCCGTTGTGCAGACTATGTACTAAAGGATAATCCAAACGTAGTACGAGTATTTGTACACGCCCCCCAGGAAGACTGCATCAATACCTTAAAAGAAATGACCGGAAAATCAGAAAAAGAGCTAGAAAAGCAAATCACCTCCATCGACAAGCACCGTGCAGAATACTATAAGTACTACACAGGCCGTAATTGGGAGGATGCAAAGAACTATGACCTTTGCTTAAACAGTAGCAATCTGGGCTTCGAAAAATGCGTAGAAATCGTAAAATCTTATTTAGATATTCGATTTAGATAAAAGCTTTATCGATATAATTATAATCTTTTTTAAGAATAACAAAAACAAATCACTTATCAAAATAGCTATAGAAACCCAAGAGTAAGAAAAAGATTTTAAAAGAACGAGGCATCATTAATAAGGAATGAAAATTTCATCTTCCTTAAAATGATGCCTTTTAATATGGGTTTTCCTTTAAAATATTGGCTCTTTGTTAAGTGCGGGGTGGGATTTTCTAAATCCCGCTTCTTACTATATTTATGGCTAAGCCATCTTTAATAATAACATTATAAAAACTAACTATGCGCATCAAATTCATTTAAATTCTTATGTTATAATATAAAGTAAAATAACCGTCAAAAACGTCATCAGATACAAGTGCGCCCCTGCTTGCATCGATGTGTATAGAATGCTTGATAAAATTAGCTAAAACACCTATATTGGGTAACCAGCAGCTGTACTATGTTCGATCTGGCGCCTTTGCTAGGTTGGGTCATTCACTTACAGAATATACATAAGGTATAGAGTCGAAAAAAAGCATGTCTGACGAGCGTAGCGAGGAGTTTGCGTTTTTCGACTCTGCTTTACCTTATGTATATTCTGTTAGTGAATTCCAATCAAGCAACGAAGCCAGATGAACATAGTACAGCTGCTGGTTACCCTCACTTACTACAAAGCTAATTTTATCAAGCATTTCACAACCTAAACCAATCCCACCGCACTTTATCCCACTAAAGGTATTGCGACAACCAAAATAGTATGTTATACTTTCAGAAAAATTCTAAAAGGCTTTTCATAGAAAGAGGTACCCTATGATTTCAGAAAAAATGGTAGCATTAGTGCAGAACAGCTCCATAATAAGAGCCATGTTCGAAGAAGGAAAACGCTTAACAGAGATTTACGGTGCAGAGAATGTATTTGACTTTAGCTTAGGAAATCCAAGTGTGGAACCACCGGAAGCGGTTAAAAAAGCTCTTATTGATGTAATCAATGAGGAAAATTCAAACCTTGTTCACGGATATATGAATAATTCAGGCTATGAGGATGTAAGACAGCAGATTGCAGAGCATATTAATAAAAACTTCGGTACCGACTTTCAAGGGAATAATATTATCATGACGGTGGGCGCAGCCGGCGGTTTAAATGTTATCTTAAAAACCTTACTAAATCCGGGTGAGGAGGTAATCGTTTTTGCACCGTTCTTTGGTGAGTATCGTAATTATGTAAGTAACTTTGATGGGGAGCTGGTGGTTATAACTCCCAATACAACTGATTTTCAGCCAAATCTTAAGGAGTTTGAACAGAAAATAACAGCGAAAACAAAAGCTGTGATTGTAAATACACCAAATAATCCTACGGGAGTTATCTACTGCGAGCAAACCGTGAAAGATCTGGCAGCTATTTTAAATAAGAAGCAACAGGAACTAGGTACTACCATTTATATGATTTCTGATGAACCGTACCGTGAGCTGGCTTACGATGGAGTAGAGGTTCCATACCTCACAAAATATTATAGAAACACCATTGTGGGATATTCATATAGCAAATCACTGTCCTTACCGGGGGAGAGAATAGGATATCTTGTAATACCCAAGGAACTGGAGGATTTCTCAGATGTGGTTCAGGCAGCCAATGTTGCTAATCGAATCCTTGGCTATGTGAATGCTCCTTCTTTGATTCAAAGGGCAGTAGTTAGATGTTTGGATTCTAAAGTAGAACTGGAGATTTATAACCGTAATAGGGAGTTGTTATATAACAATCTGCGAGCTTATGGCTACGAGTGTGTCAAGCCACAGGGAGCATTTTATCTCTTTGTAAAAGCATTGGAAGAGGATGATAAAGTCTTCGCAGCTAAGGCTAAAAAATACAACCTATTAATTGTGCCGGGCTCTTCTTTTGGATGTCCGGGCTACTGTCGAATCGCGTATTGCGTAGACTATGCCATGATTGAACGATCCCTTCCGAAGTTTAAAGAGCTGGCTAAGGAGTATAAATAATATGAAGCAGTGGGAAAAAAATATTAGAAAAGTAATTCCTTATGTACCCGGGGAACAGCCGAATAAAAAGGATATGGTAAAGTTAAATACAAATGAAAACCCATATCCGCCCGCACCTGGCGTTGAACAGGTGCTTCAAGGGTTTGAAGCAGACCTGCTGCGTCTATACCCGGATCCTACTGTAAAATTATTAGTAAATGAATTAGCTGATTTCTATGATTTGAACAAGGATCAGGTATTTGTAGGTGTTGGTTCGGATGATGTCCTTGCAATCGCTTTTTTAACTTTCTTTAACTCGGAAAAGCCGATCTTATTCCCTGATATCACCTATTCCTTTTATCCGGTTTGGTGTGATTTGTTTCGCATTCCGTATAAAACTCAGCCACTGGATGAGAATTTCTGCATGATAAAAGAAGATTATTATAAGGAGAATGGTGGTATAGTCATTGCCAATCCAAATGCTCCAACATCGATCTATGAGAAATTATCAGTACTGGAAGACATTATCCTGCATAATCAAGACTCCATCGTAATTGTGGATGAGGCTTATATCGATTTTGCTGAGGCTTCGGCACTCGAATTAATATCAAAGTACGACAATTTATTGGTGGTACAGACCTTTTCGAAATCTCGTTCCATGGCGGGTATGAGAATTGGTTATGCAATGGGGAATTCGGTACTGATCAAGGCAATGAATGATGTAAAGTATTCCTTTAATTCCTATACGATGAATCAAACTTCAATACTTGCAGGAGTGGAAGCGGTGAAGGATGTACTCTATTTTGACGAATGCAGGAATAAGATAATAAAGACCAGAGAAAAAGCGATGGATACCTTAAGAGAGCTGGGCTTTACCTTTCCTAAATCCGGTGCTAATTTCATCTTTGCTACTCATAGCAAGATTCCAGCGAAAGAAATATTTGAGGAACTACGAAACAATAATATCTATGTTAGATATTTTAATTTGCCACGTATCAATAACTACCTACGCATAACCATTGGAACCGAGGAAGAGATGGATCGATTATTCGTATTTTTACAGCAGCATATCAAGAAACACTCTAAATAGTTAATTTACGAAATCACCCCTATCCATTAATCTCAAATTAGTTTATCATGTATATATAATAAAATCTGGTGCGGAGGACATGGATAAATGAAAATTTTAATAGCTGAGGATGATTTTATCAGTAGAAAATTTATGTTGAGATTCTTGTCAAAGTATGGTGAATGTGATGTAACGGTAGATGGAGAAGAAGCGATCGAAGCATTTTCTATGGCACTAGAATCGGGAGAAGGCTACGATCTGATATGTCTAGATATTATGATGCCGATCGTAGATGGCTACCAGGCTTTGAAGGCGATTCGTGAGATAGAAAAGGAGAAAAAGATAGCTGAGGAGAATGCGGTTAAGATAATTATGACAACAGCCCTAAGTGAAGGGAAAAATGTAACAAAGGCATTCGAACTTGGATGCACTGCTTATGCAGGAAAGCCTATTGATCAGGAAAAATTTGAGCACGAGCTAAGAAAATTAGGTCTGATCGATGAGAATAAAAGCAGTGTAAAGTGATTGGAGCAGGAATGAATTATCAAAAAGAACTAGACGATTTAATCATTAAATTGGAGAAGGAACAAAGACATCCGAAGCTATTGATTCATAGCTGCTGTGCACCTTGCAGCAGCTATGTGTTAGAATATCTATCAGAGTATTTTGATGTAACCATTTTCTTTTATAATCCGAATATTCATCCGGAAGAAGAATATATTAGAAGGGTGGAAGAGCAAAAGACACTGATTAAGGCCATGCCTTTAAAGTCCGAGGTTCATTTTCTACAAGGTGAATACCAGCCAACAGAGTACTATGAACAGATAAAAGGTTTGGAACGTGAGCCGGAGGGTGGCAACCGTTGCTTTGTCTGTTATGAGATGAGATTAAGGGAGGCTGCAAAACATGCAGCTAATATGGACTTTGATTACTATACAACCACATTATCGATTAGTCCTCATAAAAATGCGGAGAAATTGAACGAAATTGGGGAACGACTGGGCAAGGAATATACCATTTCCTATCTGCCCTCTGATTTCAAGAAGAAAAATGGTTATAAGCGTTCCGTAGAGTTATCAAAAGAGTATAATTTATACCGTCAGGATTACTGTGGATGTGTGTTTTCACGCAGAGACAAACAAACTCCGGACGAAGTATCATAAAGTGAATTCACAGGTTAAGTTAAAAGATTAGTTTCATATGGACCAAGGAAATTTAAAAGCCCGAAGGATAACTATAAAATAGAGATCCTTCGGGCTTTTTTGTAAGGATATCTTAAAAAAATATCAGTTTAATGTTGAATCCCAATAAGCTTCAAGCTTTTATTGATAAGTAGGATGAGTTTAGGTTGACAAAATATTTTATAATGTGATATTGTAATAGTTTATGAGAATTATTATCAATAAGCATATTGATTCTTATTCAGTTTTATAATCGGTGTTGTTAATGAAGTCATACAACTTTAAATTGCTTCTGTGGGAAGTTACAGCATTGATCATGGATAAATCTGGCATAGAAGGTATACTCCAGATAATAAAAATATTAATTTGATTTACAGATGCTGCTTGAATGAGCTGTATACACAAGGAGGTTATAATGACATTAGCCGATGGTAAGATTGGTGAAATATATACGGTAAGCTCTCTAAACCTTGACCAGGCAATTATGCGCAGGCTAGAGGCACTAGGTTTAACGCGCGGTACGGATATTAAAATATTAAATCGTAACCGTCAAGGTTCCGTTATATTAATGGTTAGGGGAAGTCGACTGGCACTTGGTAGAAAAATTACAGAAACAATACAGATAAAGGAGGCTGGGCGATGAAAAAGGAAATCTATGTTGGCTTTGTAGGTAACCCCAACTGTGGTAAGACAACTTTATTTAATGCTTATACAGGTGCAAATCTTAAGGTTGCCAACTGGCCAGGGGTAACGGTAGAGAAAAAAGAAGGTGCCTTTAAGTATCATGACTATCGATTTAAGCTAGTGGACTTGCCGGGAATCTATAGCCTGACCTCTTATACCATGGAAGAGAAATTAACCAGAGAGTTTATACTGGAGTCTAATGTGGATGTTATTATCAATATTGTAGATGCCTCCAGCTTGGAAAGAAACTTATACCTCACGCTACAGCTGATTGAACTTGGAAAACCAGTTGTTCTTGCACTTAACATGATGGATATCGTAGAAGAGAGAGGTATGGAAATAGATTTACATCGACTGCCGGAGATGTTAGGGATTCCCGTAATACCGGTGTCGGCGCGTAAAAAGACAGGACTTGATATTTTGATGCATACCGTGGCACATCATGTAGATAAGCAGCTGGATCGAAACCTGGAGCATCACCATAAAAGACAGAAGGATAAGATTGAAAAGCGTGATAAAAACTTACATAAGGGTGGATATGGACACAAACATGAACATCATGAGGATCTAACCGTCGTATATAGTGATGATATTGAGGATAAAATCGATGAGGTAAGCGAAAAGCTACTTCAGCAATACGGCAATCTAAGTAATCCAAGATGGCATGCTATCAAACTGATGGAAATGGATGAGACAATAGCTGCAAAATATCCGCTAATAAGTCAAAAGCTGATTCAGCATAGCTATGAGGAGGAAATCATTAATCAAAAATATGATTTCATAGAAGAAGTGGTAGAAGAGGTAGTAGTTAATAAGAATAGTAAAGCTGCTTCCACTGATAACATTGACAGAGTACTGACGCACAGGTTTTTCGGACTCCCTATTTTTCTTGGAATTATGGCTATCGTATTCTTTTTAACCTTTCAAATTGGTGATTTTATTAAAGGTGGATTTGAAGTTGTTCTGGATGGCTTTTCAACGATTGTTCTTCAATTGCTGACAATGATTCATGCCGGAGATTTTATGACATCGCTTATCGTTGATGGTATTGTTGCAGGCGTTGGTGGTATTTTAACCTTTCTACCCAATATATTTATCCTGTTTCTCGCCTTGGCATTTTTGGAGGATAGCGGTTATATGGCACGTGTTGCTTATGTCATGGATGGGATTATGGGTAAGCTTGGTTTATCAGGACGGGCATTTATCCCCATGCTTCTTGGATTTGGCTGCACCGTACCAGCGATTATGGCATCAAGATCTTTGGAAAATATGAAGGATCGTCGTAAAACAATTCTAGTAACACCCTTTATGTCTTGCAGTGCAAGATTACCGATTTATGTCCTGTTTTCACAGATGTTTTTTGGTAACAAGGCAATGCTGGCGGCCTATTCCATGTATTTAATAGGCATTATTGTAGCAATTACAGTTGCTTTTTTTATGAATGATAAATCGGAACAAGAGGTAGGAAATACACTTCTGATTGAGCTTCCTGAATATAAGACACCAAATGAAAGAACTATCATTATTTATGTATGGGAAAAGGTGAAAGAGTATCTGACAAAAGCAGGTACAACAATTTTTGCGGCTTCAGTCATTATCTGGTTTATTCTTAATTTTGGACCCACGGGTATGGTAAGTGATATGTCACAAAGCTATGGTGCTGTGGTTGGAAAAATATTGGCTCCGGTACTGGCACCCGCAGGTTTAGGTATGTGGCAGGTGGTAGTGGCCTTAATCTCGGGAATTGCTGCGAAGGAAGTAGTAGTATCCAGCTTTAGCGTACTATTTCAAATTGGGAATGTAACATCCCCGGAGGGTATGACAAGCTTGACAAATGCATTAATGGGATCTGGGTTTGGGGCTTTGAATGCCTATTCCTTAATGGTATTTAGCTTGTTGTATATTCCATGTGCTGCAACGATTGGAGTTATACAAAGAGAAATGAGATCTATAAAGTGGACGATATTTACGATTCTCTTTCAATTGGGAATTGCTTATTTGATTTCTACTCTGGTTTTTCAGATAGGCAGCCGTTTTGTTTAGAGACAAGACCAATCGTCGTTGAATATATGAAAGGAGCGGTGATTATGCCCGGTATCATTTTAGGAATAATTATACTAGCCTATACGGGATTTGTTATTTATAAGAAAACCAAGGATTTAAAAGAAGGAAAAAGTTGTTGTGGAGGATGCTCCTCCTGCCCTTCCAAAGGAAAATGTAATACAAAGGATTAAAGTAATTTATATTAGGCTTAAGAATTATTATTAACCAAATTTATTACCCCTCTCATAGGTTATGAGAGCTAAGTCATAACTAATATCAGGAGTTCCTGTAGAATCGAATTTGATCTTATTTATCGCTGAAAAAGTCATTTGCAATATGAGAATTGCTGTGTTGATTTCAAAGAGTAAGACAAATGCAGTTCTACAGGAGCTCCTTTATTATAATCAACAAGTTTAGCGCCACTTAATTTAATTTAAATAATTGAAGTATAATTGAATTTTTTAATATTTTTATGAATAAAAAAAGGAAATCAGCAAACCTTGTAGAATATTAGTAGTAAGAGGTTCACATTCATTTTCGTTTTATGCTGCTTATGGCAGCGGAATGGAGTGCGGTATGGAACAACAAATTATGAACATACGACAGATGCTGGAAAAAAGAGAACACGAGATTCTTAGCCCTTATGCAGCCTTTTCCGATGAATCCCAGGGTAGAGACAGGGAGGAAGCACCTTGTGATATCCGGCCAATCTATCAAAGGGATCGAGATCGGATTTTGCATTCAAAGGCATTTCGCAGGTTAAAGCATAAGACACAGGTTTTCTTGGCTCCTGAGGGAGATCATTATAGAACACGGCTTACCCATACACTGGAGGTTGCACAGATTGCCAGAACTATAGCAAAAGCACTTCTATTAAATGAGGATTTAACAGAAGCCATCGCCTTAGGACATGATCTTGGACATACACCCTTTGGCCATGCAGGGGAGCGTGCTCTTAATCGGATCTGCTCCTTAGGCTTTCAGCATCATTTACAGAGTATTCGTGTGGTAGAATATCTCGAAAATCATGGAAAAGGCTTAAATCTGTCAAAAGAAGTACGGGATGGAATTAAAGGCCATCAGACAGAAGGGGTACCCTCCACCTTGGAAGGGAAAATAGTTCGACTCAGTGACAAGATCGCCTATATCAATCATGATATTGATGATGCAATTCGCGGACAGATTATTCATGAAGAGGATATACCCAAAGAGTTTACTGACATTCTTGGGCGTAGTTTGGGAAGACGATTGGATATTCTCGTTCATGATATCGTTACCAACAGTAGAGATAAAAATGATATTATCATGTCTCCGGAAATTGAAGCAGCAATGCTTCGGTTACGTGAGTATATGTTTCAAAGTGTATATATGAATAAGAAGGCAAAGGGACAGGAAGAACAGGCAGAACGACTTTTAGAGGAGTTGTTTCTTTATTATAAGAACCATGCCGGGTATCTTCCGGAGGAATTTCGTTTGAGGGTGGATCAAATTGGTGAACCACCGGAAAGAATCATATGTGATTATATTGCAGGTATGACAGATCGCTATGCCATTGCAAAATTTAAGCAGATTATGATTCCTTCGTCCTGGAGTGTTTATTAGTAAATAGAAGATTAGCTATAAAATCGATGGAGGGAGTGCAGAATGTTTTACTCAGATGAACTAGTTGAAGAAATAAGAAGCAGAAATGATATCGTGAGTGTGATTGGCTCCTACCTACGATTACAAAAAAAAGGCAGTAATCACATGGGGTTGTGTCCATTTCATAATGAAAAAACACCGTCCTTCTCCGTCAGTGCCTCCAAGCAGATGTATCATTGCTTCGGATGTGGCGTGGGTGGTAATGTGTTTACCTTTATTATGGAATATGAGAATTACACCTTTCTTGAAGCACTTAAGTTTTTGGCGGAACGGGCAGGAGTACAGATTCCGGAGCAAGAGCTTTCAGAGGAAGCCAAACGGCAGTCGGATTTAAGAGGTAAATTATTAGAAATAAATAAACAAGCGGCAAAATATTTTTACTATCAGTTAGTATCCTCGAGAGGTAAGACGGCTTATGAATATCTTCTTCGAAGAGGGCTTTCGGAAGATACGGTAAAGCAATTCGGCTTAGGATATTCTAACCCCTTCAGTGATGATTTATATAAGTATTTAAAGGGATTGGGATATGAGGATCAAATTCTAAAGCAATCCGGCCTTGTAACCATTGATGAACAGCGAGGGGGTACGGATAAGTTTTGGAACCGAGTGATGTTTCCAATTATGGATGTAAATCATCGGGTTATCGGCTTTGGTGGTCGTGTCATGGGAGATGCCTTACCGAAATATCTTAATTCTCCTGAGACTCTATTGTTTGATAAGAGTAGAAACCTATATGGGCTTAATTTTGCAAGAGCCTCCAGAAAACAATATTTATTAATCTGTGAAGGCTATATAGATGTAATTGCATTGCATCAAGCAGGCTTTACCAATGCGGTTGCTGCATTAGGAACGGCCTTTACAACCTTCCATGCAAATTTAATCAAGCGTTATACCAATGAGACTTTACTAACCTTTGATAGTGATGGTGCTGGAACGCAGGCAGCGCTACGAGCAATACCAATTCTAAAAGAGGCCGGACTCACCGTTAAGGTAATTAATATGAAGCCCTATAAGGATCCGGATGAATTTATCAAAGCCTTAGGAGCAGAGGAATATCAGCGGAGAATTAATGAAGCGAAGAATAGTTTCTTTTTTGAAATCGATGTGTTACAGACCGAATATGATATGTCAGATCCGGAGCAAAAGACAAAGTTCTTCCAGGAAACAGCTAGGAAGCTAACCACCTTTGGAGAGGAGTTGGAAAGAAATTTCTATATCGATGCAGTAGCTAAAACCTATCAGATTGATGTGGAGCAGCTGCGAAGACTTGTTAATAAGCTAGGCAACCAGCTTGTACTCGGAATTAGTGAGCAAAGGGAATCAAGAAACGAAGCTACGAAGGGAAAGAAGCCACCGGAAGACGGGATCGCGAAATCTCAAAAGCTTATGCTTACTTGGTTGATTGAGGATCATTCTCTCTTTGATAAAATTAAAGGAATGATTGGGCCAGGAGATTTTACAGAGGGTATTTATTATGAAGTAGCAACTCTGGTATTTGATCAATATGAGAAGGAAAAGGAAGTGATTCCTGCAAAAATCATAAATAACTTTCAAAATAAAGAAGAACAATCTGAAGTTGCAGCTCTTTTTTCTGCCAGGATCCGTGGGGAGATGGACGTGGCAGCAAGACAAAAAGCATTATCGGATACGGTTATGAAATTAAAGGAGAATAGTTTGGACAAGCAAAGTCAGAAGGCGATTGAGGTAAATGATACAGAGTTGCTAATGAAAATAATCAAAGAAAAGACGGAACTTAAGAAAAAACACTTTACATTTGGCAGCTAAGCTGATGATTGCAGCCGCAAATAGCGTAAATTGCATATTTCATCAAATGGTGGTTAAAATATAAAAAGAGTTAAAGAAGGAAGGATTAACTATGGACGAAAATATAATAAAGTTTACGGAAAGACTGAAGGAACTTTTGGTTTTTGCCGAAAAGAAGAAGAATGTACTTGAATATCAGGAAGTAAATGATTTCTTTGCGGATATGGAATTAGATCCCAGCAAGGTTGAAAAAATCTATGATTTCCTGGACAAGCATAATGTCGACGTCCTCAGAATTTCCGAAGATGATGAAGAGGATATTATACTAGATGATGAAGAAGATTTAGAGACCATAGATTTATCTGTTCCAGAGGGAATCAATATAGATGACCCGGTTCGTATGTATTTAAAGGAAATTGGAAAGGTACAGCTTCTGAATGCGGACGAAGAGACTATGTTGGCGCGAAAGATGGAAGAGGGCGATGATTATGCGAAAAAGCGTCTTGCAGAAGCAAATCTTCGTCTGGTGGTCAGCATTGCAAAGCGTTATGTAGGACGCGGTATGTTGTTCTTGGATTTAATTCAAGAAGGAAATCTGGGTTTAATAAAAGCTGTTGAAAAATTTGATTATCGTAAAGGGTATAAATTCAGTACTTACGCTACCTGGTGGATACGGCAGGCAATCACTAGAGCAATTGCTGACCAGGCCAGAACAATTCGTATTCCTGTCCATATGGTGGAAACAATCAATAAGCTGACTAGGGTACAACGTCAATTGCTGCAGGAACTCGGAAGAGAGCCTTCCCCGGAAGAGATATCTGAGGTTATGAATTTGCCTGTTGAAAGGGTTCGTGAAATCCAGAAGATTTCCCAAGAGCCAGTATCCCTCGAGACCCCCATTGGTGAAGAAGAAGACAGCCATCTTGGTGATTTTATTCAGGATGATAACGTGCCGGTACCAGCGGAGGCAGCAGCGTTCACCTTGTTGAAGGAGCAGTTAGTGGAAGTGCTGGGAACTTTAACAGAACGTGAACAGAAGGTACTTCGTTTAAGATTTGGATTGGACGATGGACGGGCGCGTACTTTGGAAGAGGTAGGAAAAGAGTTTAATGTAACCAGAGAGCGCATACGCCAGATTGAAGCGAAAGCTCTTCGGAAACTTAGACATCCCAGCCGTAGTAGAAAACTAAAAGATTATTTAGAATAAGTGACAACTAGACTCCCCTCAAGCTAAGCGTTAACGATAGGTTTCATTATGTTATACCATAATGCTTTTCGATTTTAAGTTTTGGTATACAGAATGGATCTACGTTTAAGAGCTTTGTGACCTGGGGAGTTTATGGTTCATAGATCAACAGGATTTACTTTAATAAAAAATAAAATGGAGCATATCAGATGCAAGAAAACAAAGAGGGATATACAATACGCTTATCCAGACGTCTAAAGGCGGTAGCGGATTTTGTCACGCCAGGTAATCGAGTTGCTGATATTGGATGTGACCATGCATATACAGCCATTTATTTGGCGGAGCAGGGGATAGCACCCAATATCATTGCAATGGATGTAAATCAGGGGCCGATTGATCGGGCACAAGAAAACATTAAGAAGTATGGGTATTTGGATCGAATTGAAACGAGAAAATCAAATGGATTAGAAAAGTTGGATGCAAATGAGGCGGATACCATATTAATTGCAGGGATGGGTGGGCCGTTAATGATACAGATCCTAACCAATAAAAAAGAAGTTATGCAGACCGCCAAGGAGCTGGTACTGCAGCCGCAATCAGAAATACATAAAGTTCGCTATATGCTGCAGGAGGAAGGTTTTCTGATTTTAGAGGAAAATATGGTTAAGGAAGACGAAAAATATTATTTTATCATGAAAGCGATAAAAAATAGCCTAAATCTGGATCGTAAGAAATATGTATTAATAGAGAAAGAACATTTTTATTATGGCAAATTGTTATTAGAACAAAAGAACAGTATCCTAAAGGAATTTATGCTTTGGGACTATAGGATATGTGAAGGGATTATGCAATCCTTAAATTCAGAGAATACAGAACATTCATTAGCAAGAAAACAGGAAATTAAGGAAAGAATGGATTTGCTTCAGCGTGGTCTTGCTTATTATTAAAACAGAAAGACACAACAGAGCAACATATAAATTCCTAAATGCCGAATTAAAAAAAGAGGAGTGTTTAAATGAGCGGAACAATAAAGGTTGAGGTGAATGGGCAGGTATACGAATATCCAAATAATACAACACTTTTAGAAATTAGCAAAAAGTTTCAGAAAGACTATGAAAACGATATCATATTAGCATTTGTAAATAATAAACTCAGGGAATTATTCAAGCATGCAACGAATAACAGTAAAATTCGATTCGTTACTACGGCTGAGGATGCAGGTGGGAAAACCTACAACCGTGGTATCGTTTTGGTAATGTTAAAGGCGTTGCACGCAGAGTTTGGAGTGGAAAATGTAGAGAAGGTTACGGTTGAATATAGCATAAGTAATGGTCTCTTTTGCGAATATAAAGGAAAATATCCGATGACCTCAGCTCGGTTAGAATCAATTAAAGCAAGAATGAAGGATATTATTCAAAGAGATATTCCGTTTATGAAACGAAGCATTGGAACCGATGATGCGATAGAGTTATTTCGTCATTATAAAATGTATGATAAAGAAAAGTTGTTTAAATACCGTCGTGTATCAAAGGCAAACATCTATAACCTAGATGGCTTTGAAGATTATTATTATGGTTATATGCCTTCCAATACAGGTATTTTAAAATATTTCGACCTGATGCTATATGAAAGTGGTTTCTTATTATTGTTGCCCGATAAGAAAAATCCCACTCAAATAGCGCCCTTTCTTCCTCAGAAGAAGCTCTATCTTACGTTAAAAGAGGCGAATGAATGGGCGGATATGATGGATGTTCCAAATGTTGGTGCTTTAAATGATATCATCGCGAGTGGGAAGATCAATGAACTTATCTTGGTTTCGGAAGCTCTTCAGGAAAAGAAAATCAGTGAAATAGCAGAGACCATAAAGAAGGCCGGGGATAAGAAATTTATTATGATCGCAGGACCTTCCTCCTCCGGAAAAACAACCTTTTCTCATCGATTAAGCGTACAGCTTATGGCACATGGTCTAAAGCCACACCCAATCGCTGTTGATAATTACTTTGTTGATCGCGAAAAAACTCCAAGGGATGAGTCTGGCAATTATAATTTTGAAGTTCTGGAGGCTATTGACCTCGAACAGTTTAATAGGGATATGACGGATCTTCTAAATGGTAAGGCTGTGGATATTCCGAGCTTTAACTTTGTTTCTGGTTTTAGAGAATATAAAGGCAATTATCTTACTCTAGGTTCCAATGATATTTTGGTAATAGAAGGAATTCATGGATTGAATGATGCCTTGTCTTATACGCTACCAAGAGAGAGTAAGTTTAAAATATATATCAGTGCTTTAACTCAGTTGAATATTGACGAACACAATCGAATTCCAACCACGGATGGACGATTAATTCGAAGAATGGTGCGCGATGCCAGAACCAGAGGAGCCTCAGCTCAAAAAACAATTTCCATGTGGCCTTCGGTACGTAGGGGAGAGGAAGAGAATATCTTCCCGTTCCAGGAAGATGCAGATGTAATGTTTAATTCAGCTTTAATTTACGAGCTGGCAGTGTTGAAGCAATATGCAGAACCAATACTGTTTGGTATTGATCGAAACTGTGAGGAATACGTTGAAGCAAAACGACTACTGAAGTTCCTGGATTATTTCATAGCAACACCAAGTGAAGTAGTTCCTCAGAATTCTATTTTGAAGGAGTTTATCGGTGGTAGCTGCTTTAAAGTGTGAGATAAGAAAAGAAAGAATCTACCGTATTTGAATAATCTAATAGATAAAAAAGATGGCAATTGCAAAACTATCAGTGATAGCAAGCAATTGCTATTTTTAATTGGTTTACAAATACCGGAGGGAGTTCCGCTCGTTGATTGGCGCTTTGCAAAGGAGTACCTAGCTTCCAACAGGTATTAAGGGCAGTGTTAGAGGAAGCAGAAGTGGAATTTTATTATCTGGCAGAAGAAATTGTGGAAAAAAATAATAATTTATTATACTATATAAGAGAGGCTTTGCCAGAGACGGAACATGAAATGATACCCCATATTGACTTTAAGAAAATGACAAGCAAGGTGAAATTCGCTGTTAGAACCGGAGAGTTTACACCTTATCCGAATATTATCTTAAGAGCCGGGGTTGCCTTTCCAGTGTGATTAGCCGGTGCGTTGTGTCTGGCAGGTATATTAATAGGAAGAGGAAAGGATTGATAAGCGATGAAGATTCTGAATATGGGGTCCTTAAATTATGATTATGTATATTCGGTAAGTCATATTGTCAAGCCGGGAGAGACCATTTTATCAAACGGAATGGAGACATTTTGTGGTGGAAAAGGACTTAATCAGTCGGTGGCTTTAGCAAGGGCAGGGGAACGAGTATATCATGCAGGTTTGATCGGTGAGGATGGAGAGCTACTGTTAAAAACTTGTGAGGAAAATCAAATTGACATAAGCTGTATTAAACAGATGGAAGGTAAAAGCGGACATACCATTATACAGGTAGATGATGAAGGCCAAAACTGTATTCTGCTTTATGGAGGAAGTAATCAAGCGTTTACAAAGGACTATATTGACGGCGTATTGGACTCTTTTGACAAGGGCGACTGGATATTATTACAGAATGAGGTAAATCATTTAAACTACATCATTGACCAAGCATATGAAAAAGGGTTACATATTGCCTTAAATCCATCTCCGTTTAACCAATCGATTAATAACTGTGATTTATCAAAAGTGTCATTATTTTTGTTGAATGAGATTGAGGGAGAGCAGATTACCGGTAAAGCGGATAAACAAGAGATATTGACCACAATTGAAGAGAGATACCCAAAAGCTGAAATTATAATGACATTAGGCTCAGAGGGAGTAATTTACAGATATCAAAAAGAGCAGCTCACGCATGGAATCTATAGAGTGACTGCGGTTGATACAACTGCAGCCGGAGATACCTTTACCGGATACTTTATTTATGGGAAAATTCACGGACTTCCGATAATGGAAGCTTTAGAACTAGCCTCAAAAGCATCAGCAATCGCTGTATCAAGAGCAGGTGCAACAGCTTCAATCCCGTACATGAGTGAAGTTAAAAGTATTAACCTGGAACTGAAATGATAGAATGATTTTAGAGGTTATTTTATATAATAATGAATGAAAAGCTGGCATGAAACAATAATCCTTTGTTTCATGCCAGCTTTTCATTCATGCCATAAAAAATCACCCTTCCTATTAAAAGATAGAGGTTCCAACCGCTATGTGATAGGAGAAGGTGATTATAATTGTTGCAATTTTGTCTTGTATATGAGCAGCACGGTAAGCCGGGTTCTGTCGTGAATGGTCATCTATCTTGACCACATGTTACCATGTGGCTCCAGTTCCGCTTCTGCGGATACTACGCGACCTACCCTAAAGCACGGCGGGCAACCGTATCGCTTTATGTTCGGTCTTGCTTCGGGTGGGGTTTACATAGCCCCTTCTGTTACCAGAAGAGCGGTGGTCTCTTAAGCCACCTTTCCATCCTTACCTATGAATGCTTGAAAATCAAACATTAATACAGGCGGTATATTTCTGTTGCACTAGCCTTGGAGTCGCCTCCACCGGACGTTATCCGGCACCCTGCCCTATGAAGCCCGGACTTTCCTCACCTAAAATAGGTGCGACCATCTGTGCTACTCACAGGTTGTATTGTAACATGCGATTATAAAAAAGTAAAGGCATAAGAATTAGTGAAAATCTGGTTGTGCTTTTGAGTGAATGTAACTGGAAGTTATTTTTGTAATTTAGTGATATCATAATTATTTTGTGTGAGAATAGTGGAACTTTTATGGGAAAAAATTCGTCTATAATAATATATGTCAGAACCAAATTTTTCTGAGATGGGCATTGTCAATCATAATGATACTTATAACAGTTTTATTTTTGACTAAAAGTTCGATTGATTTGCTAATGTTTATGAATGACGTGAAATGTGAAGTTAATTGAAAGAATATTAGTGGAGTATAGTGTAAAAATAGATTTTCACGCATCTTTGTGCCTGTGGCCCAAAGTTTGCAGTTTTCGAGAAAGGCATGGCGATTTATATGGAACATAAAGAGATGTATTATAATGAAGAAACATATAATGAAACAGAATTTCATAAAAAGGTTTATAATGAAAAGATATATTATCATAATAAGAATGCTGACTTATTAGCTGTTAAAAACGAGACAGCCTGCCAGCATCAAATATTAATTATAGATGATGATGGAGATATACTGGATCTATTAGAAATCCATCTGGTTAGTGAGGGGTTCCGAGTTCAAAAAGCATATAGTGTATGGGATGGTTTGCACTTGTTGGAAACCTATGATTTCAAGTTGATTATAATGGATCTTGTTATGCCGGGGATGGACGCTCCGTCAATGTGTGAAATCATTCGGGAAGAAAGCGCGATACCCATAATCCTGTTAAGTGCAAACTCCAAAGTTATGGACAAAATTGCAGGATTGGGTGCGGGAGCGGATGATTATATTACAAAGCCCTTTGATACGCTGGAATTAATAGCAAGAGTAAAGGCTCAGCTAAGAAGATACATAAAGTTAAATCAATCACCAAAAGTGGAAAGAGCTAGTCAAGTGATCGCTCTTGGGCATCTCATCATAGATAAAGGGACTCATAGAGTAAAAATTAATGGGCGTGATATTAAACTGACACCAATAGAGTTTGACATTTTATATTTACTGGCAAGCAACCCGGGGAAGGTATTTTCTACAGAGGATATCTTTGAGAAGGTATGGAATGAGAAGGTGTTTGAAGTAAATAACACGGTTATGGTGCATATCCGTAGAATTCGTGAGAAGCTTGAAAGTGATCCACGAAAAACTGGGATTATTAAAACCGTGTGGGGCGTTGGATATAAAATTGAAGAGGTGAGTTAAAAAACAAATCGAGCCACTGAGTTTCCTGATATGCACATACATTTCGAATGTATTAAAACGCTTACAGGATATGTCAGTGGCTTCAATTCGCGAACTATGAAAACGGAAGAAGAAAAAATATAACTATATTATACCATAATTTTTAGTAATTGACAGTGTTTTTTTGAAAAAAAGTTCTTGAAGATTTTACCAGTTAATTTATCTATGTGGTGAAGGCTTCAGAAATCCTTTAAATTCTTGTGGTTAATTGTTTAACCGTTCTGCATAAGCAACTAATTTCTTAGATATTCTAAGCTTCTGAAAGGTGGAGGCATAAGCAATTTCATCCATACCCTCAATAAAATTCTGAGGATAATTCTTATTATTACCATGATTTTTTAAAATTAGGGCTGCCTTATTATAAGCAATAGCAGCCTCGTCCTCAGAAGCATATTTTCCTATTAAGTAATCACCATTAATATGTATCTTTGCCAGATAGATTGGCTCTCCCTGGCTCAGAATCTTTGTAACCCCATGATAATGATTAATAACCTCAATGTTTTGATAACTAAAATCATGGTGGTCTCCGTTAACGAAGATATAATCCCGTCCGGCAACACCATAATTCTTGATGCCGTAGCGAGACAGAATATTAACTTGCATACCATAATAGGATACAAAGAGATGTCCGCCGCGCTTAATTATTTTATGATTGGCATAAAAAAATAGATCGTCCACATCAAATTTATAGACCGTATATTGATCCATATAATATAGAAAATAACGCTTTTTAATATAGATTGGATTCTTGAAATATATTTTATTATCTCTGAAGTTAATTAGTATGATCCATTTATCATATGGTAAAACACAATCCTGTGGGTAGTCTGAGAGAGAATAGGATGAAGCTTCAGATAAAATATCAATACCAAGCTGATAAGCTTTTCCGGCATCTGCTTCTTCTAAATAACTACCCAAACTGATATGCTTTCCTCTATAGGTAAGGGATGCTCTATAATAGGCAGTGCCATTTTTCTTCTTAGCAAAATATACTCCTGGTAACATACAACCTCCGTAGATCTATTAAAATCATTTCGGTCACTCTTACTCCAATATAACAGAAAAAAATAATACGTGCAAGACGATTGAAAATCGACAATAAATGTTAACGAAATATTACGTTCCGTTTATGTAGAATCGCTAGTTTTTTGCCTAAAATGCGTACTAAAGCAGTAGAATATGTATAATTTACCATAATGTGGAGTAAAATATTTAATATATAGTTAATAATTTGTTAAAATTAGCTTGTGCAATTTATACAGAGGAACAGAAATAATTGCATTTCATAATTGTAACAATTCGCTATTGATGGAAAATCATGGATAATACTTATCATACCAAATAACGAAAATGCTCTTACGTTATTGACACAAAAATGACCTTTGCCTATAATGCTTGATAGCGTTACCAAGTATTACAAAAAATGGAATATAAAACCAGAAATGTTTTCGCATTTCTAGAAAGAGGAAAGAGTATGACATTAATATATTCGTTTCTTCAAAAGAGAAAAATGCAAGAGAATCAGCATGGAATTATAACGGTTGTTATTGCATATGTATTATCTGCTGCGATGTTAGTATTGGGTTCAGATGCGTTTTATAACATCAATTCAGCTGCAGCCGGGATAAGCATGGATACTGAAGAAGAAACAACAGTAATAGGGATGGAGGATTTATCCGCACACAAGGATGCGGACACGTCAGCGTCTATATTACAAGCAACACTAATTAATCCTTATCATTTGGAAGGTGAGGCAGGGCTTATGAACTCAACTTCAGAAGAGATGATGGGATACGAGGATACCGTGTACTTATTTGGTGTAACCTTAACGGATAATGATTATCAGCCCCTTATGGAACAGATGCAAAGCTATGTCGCGGAGCGAAAAGAAACAGAGCTGGCAGCAGCAAAGAAGGCGGCAGCGAAAAAAGCAGCTGCAGAGAAAAAAGAGAAGATTGAAAGTCTGTCAGTGAAGGTAGCTTCTAAGACAGTAACAATCTCCAAAGCAGAAGTGACTATGTTAGAGCGAATTGTCGAGGCGGAAGCAGGAGGAGAAGACCAGGTTGGAAAGATATTGATCGCAAACGTAATATTCAATCGTATCGTTGATAAACATTTTCCTGATTCCGTAGAAGCAGTTATTTTTCAAAAGAATGATGGTGATTATCAATTCTCACCAGTTAAAAATGGTCGTTACTGGTCAGTTAACGTTTCAAAGGATACAGAAAAAGCAGTTGAGAGAGCATTATCAGGTGAGGACTTCTCAGAAGGCGCTTTGTATTTTGTTGCAAGGAAAAGAACAACTTCATCAAATGTAAAATGGTTTGACAACAATCTGGAGCGGCTATTTAAACATGGCGGCCACGAGTTCTACCGTTAAAAGATATGATTTTAACCTGAAATAGGGAGATAAATTTATCACACTAAAGTATTGTATCGGAAGAAAAGGCATGTTATAATACAACAAACTTGCCCGAATAGGTGTAGAATCGGTATTTTTTGTATGAAAAACATGCAGTTACGGTTAGATACAATCGAATTCATAGTAATGTATATTGTAATACCAGTTCATACGTTTGGGCAGTGAATTATTAGAAAAGAGGATTGGAATGTATGAACCTAATGTATAGGAGTACCAGAGACTCAGCAAACAGAGTAACAGCTTCCCAGGCTGTACTTCAAGGCTTATCTTCAGACGGAGGACTTTTTGTTCCTGAGACTTTACCGGTTCTTTCAAAGTCGATAGAGGAATTGGCAAAAATGAATTATCGGGAGCTGTCTTACGAAGTAATGAAGCTCTTTTTAACAGATTACACAGAAGAGGAACTTAAGGATTGTATCAACAAGGCATATGATGATAAATTTGATACTCCTGAGATTGCACCCTTAAAGCAGGTAGGGCAGGCATATTATCTAGAACTGTTTCATGGTGCAACAATTGCCTTTAAGGATATGGCATTATCAATATTGCCTCACCTGCTGACAAAGGCAGCTAAGAAAAATAACGTCAAAGAAGAAATTGTGATCCTGACAGCAACCTCTGGGGATACCGGAAAAGCCGCTTTATCCGGCTTTGCTGATGTGGAAGGCACTAAAATCATAGTATTCTACCCGAAGGACGGAGTCAGCAGTGTCCAAGAAAAACAAATGGTTACGCAGCAGGGTGCGAATACGGACGTAATAGGTATTCTGGGTAATTTTGATGATGCTCAGACCGGTGTTAAGCAGATGTTTAACAACACTGAACTGGCTAAGAAACTAGGTGACGCTGGCTTCTTATTCTCCTCTGCCAACTCGATCAATATCGGTAGACTCGTTCCGCAAATCGTATATTACGTGCATTCTTATGTTAACTTATATAAGAAGAAACAAATCGAAGAGGGGGAGAAGATTAACTTTGTAGTACCTACAGGTAACTTTGGTAACATCCTTGCCGGATATTATGCAAAGTGTCTTGGTATCCCGGTAAATAAGCTAATATGTGCTTCCAATGAGAATAAGGTTTTATTCGATTTCTTTCAGACAGGAAGCTATAATCGTAATCGCGAGTTTATCCTAACGGAATCTCCTTCTATGGATATTCTGGTGTCCAGTAATTTGGAACGTTTAATTTACCAGATCGCAGACTGTGATTCAGTTCAAACAGGTGAATTTATGAAGGCGTTATCCAATGAAGGTGTCTATAAGATTACAGAAGGTATGAAAACAAATCTGAACAGCTTTGTAGGGGGCTGGGCTTCTGAGGAAGAAACGAAAGAAGCAATCCATAAGGCTTATTTAGAAAATGAATATGTAATTGATACTCACACTGCGGTTGCAGCAAGTGTTTATGACAAATATACAAAAGAGACTGGTGACACAACAAAGACAGTAATTGTGTCAACAGCAAGTCCATATAAATTCGCAAAAAGTGTTCTAGGGGCTCTCCAGGCCACGGAGATTCCTGAGGACGACTACGAACAGGCTATACTTCTCAGGAAGCTATCAAAGACAGAGATTCCTAAGGCAGTAGAGGAAATTCGTACGGCTCCGGTCTTGCACAAGCGGGTATGTGAGATAAGTCAGATGCAGGAATTGGTAGAGGATATATTAAAAATAATCTAATTATGACAAATGCCTGACATAAATTTGACACATACAAAGTGCATATTATATTCATGGTCAACGCGCTCCTCGGAACGCAAATTGACTAAGGTATAATCGACCAGACATGGTGAACAGCAGTTATAGAAAAAATGTACAGATGGTAAATTATCCAAGGATAAACGGATAAAAGACTTGACCTTTTTTTCCATTATTGTTATAATCATCTTGTTATTGGACAGATTATATTAGTACGTCACTTTTTCTATGTCTTACGGGGTTTACAAACTTTGTGAATATAGTAAAGGACGGATAATATAACACCAAACCATATATTTTAAGGAGGAAGTAAGAATATGAAGAAGAATTTCTTTAAGAAGTTGTCCTTCGTTATGGCGTTAGCGATGATCATTTCTGTTATCGCTCCTGCTGCTGGCGCATTCGCTGCTACAGGATTAAGATTAAACGCTACATCCAAGACATTGTTCCTTGGAGAATCAACGAAGTCATTTAACTTCAACCCACTGGGTATGTCAAAAGGTGCTACTCAGAAATGGACATCATCCAAACCTAGCGTTGCAACTGTAAACGCAAAGAACGGTGTAGTAACAGCTAAAGCTACTGGTACTACTACTATCACTGCAACTATTACAAACGCTAAGAAAACTGTTACTAAGAAGCTTACCGCTAAGGTAACTGTTGGTGACAACGTTAAGACACTTAGTGTAGCTGCTCCTGCTGGTGCAGACGTAACTAAGTTAACTGTTGGTACTGATTACAAATTTGTAACCAGCTATACAACAAAGGGTGGCTCCAAGAAGACCACTAATACTTTTGCTTGGTCCGTTGATAAAGAAGGCGCAACAGTTTCTAAGACTGGCGTATTCAATGCAACTGTTCCTGGTGAGTACACAGTAACTGTAACTGCAAACAGATATAAGAATGTTAAAGTAGCTGATGCTACAATTAAAGTAACTGTTCTTAACGCTGTTAAAGAAGTTAAGCAGGTTAACACTAACACATTCACAGTAGAATTTGCTGGTAAAGTTGATTCAGATCTTACGGCAACATCTGCAAGTGTAGCTCAGGTTGTTAACGGCAAAGACGTTACAACTGGTGCAGAGAAGATTAAGTCTGTTACTTTAGACAGCACAGGTAAGGTTGCAACTGTTGTGTTATATGCAGACTTTGTTGCTAAATCAACTTATAAGTTTGTATATGGTACATTAGAAGGCACATTCGTAGCTGCTTCTAAGGATCTGAAGGATGTTGCTGAAATCGTATTTGACGATTTTAATGTAAACATTAATTCAGGAACTGGAACAAACTTCTTAACTTATATTTATGCATTGAATGCAGATGGCGTTCGTATTTTGAATGGTTCTGATCTGTCTTCATACTTAACATTTGAAACAGCTGATCTGTCAAAGGGTTCTGTTGACTCAGGTAATAAACTTGCTTATGTTTATGCAGCAGGCAATACCATGACAGTAAAGGCTACCTTTACAGCTTATGTATACAATGAAACAACAAAGTTATATGAGACTATTACTAGAACTGATTCAGCAGTAGCTACAGGCGTAACAGCTGATATTGATAATAGCACAATGCAGTATGCTGTTAATTCAAACGGTTCAGCTCCATCCTCTATCTCTAGCGCTTGGACTTCTCCAATTGCTATGGCAGTAGGTGATAATGTTGCTACAGTATACGTTAGATATAAGCAAACCACTAATCCTAACAGCTATATCTATACAACATCTAGCTCCACCACATTTACTTATGTTTCTTCTGATCCTAGTAAATTATCTGTAAATGGAAACAATTTATATCCAATCGCAGTTGGTAATGTTACTGTTATTGTTAAGAATTCTGATGGAACAAAAGTGTTAGGAAGTTTTGAAGTTAAAATTAACGCTGAAAGAGTTCTTGCAACAGCTACACCTGATGTGCCTACAGTAAATGTTGGTAATAATCCATCAGCTGCTGAAACAAAGGTAATCAAAATCACAGCTCTTGATAACTTAGGCTCAAAGCTTGCTACTGGACGTCTTACTGCAACAAGAGCATATGTTAGTGCACCTACAGGTGTAACTTCTACAACAGCTGAGAGCTATGCTTCCGTTGCTGTAACAGGAACTGGAACAGTTGAAGCAACATTCAACGCAGCTACTGCAGCAGTAGGTTTATATCAGTACAAGATCACAGTTGCTGATACATCAGTTTCTGGTGTAAGAACAACTAGAGACGTTGTAGTTAGTATGTATGTAGTTGATTCTACTACTAACGCTACTCCAGTTAACTATGTAGCAGTATTCGAAGCAGCAGGTGATCCTATTGCAAAAACAACTGTAGATTTCAGTGATCTTACAGCTAACACAGCATATAATGTTGTAGTTTATGCAGTAAACTCTAACGGATACAGAGTATATCAAGTACCTGCAGCTAGCTATGATACAACTATCAGCTATGCTGGTGCAGCAGTAGTAACAGGTAGTGCAACAACAGTTAGCTTACCTGTAACAACTACAACAAACGGTGCACTTCAGCTTGCAAATACTGGTGTTTATGCTGCAACAGTTAAAGTTGGTGTTACAGCATTAGGTACTCTTAATACTGCTGGATATAGAGCTGCTGGTTCTGTATTAGCATCAACAACTCTGAATGTATCTAATTCATATACTAAGTCTGTTGCTGTTAAGAACTATTCTGTAAATGGTTCTGTATATACTACAGTTGCTCAAGTTCTTGATCAGGCATTAGATTTGAATGTAACTCTTGGAGAAGATACTAAATCAGTTAACTTCTTATCTGGTTCATTCACAGTTAATGGTATTAATAATACTAATATCATTACTGATATTACAGGCGGATCTGTATTAGCAGGAACTAATCTGTATATCGATAAAGTAACAGCAGTTATTGATGTCGATGGTGCTGGTCCTGATACTGCTAAGATCTTCACATTTGATGTAAAACAGTCTATCGCTATTAAGTAATTTTAGTTAGATAGGGTTTTGAATCAATAATTAAAGCGGGATTCTTTGAATCCCGCTTTAGTTTTATGCTTTTGTCAATAGGAGGGGTGGGATTTGTATGAATCTCGCTCCTTTATTGAGTTAAGGGCTAGTATAATTGAATGGTCATTATACATTATTTTGGCATGAGAAAATGAACCTCTACAGTCTTTATCTATATAGAAAGAACTATGTATAATTCCATCATGAAACTTCCCTATGTTTCTGAAATGTGAAGATGCCCATTAAAACTTTTAACTTGTTATTGAATCCCTCAGTTGACCATTCGTATAATTGTGCTTAAAGATATTCAAAATATATCTTACGACCAGTTTCGAGATTTATATAAAAAGACTCGAACACTGGATTATAGTTGCATTTGCAAAATAGGTTATAGTAAGTTCTGCATTGCCCTTTTGTATACAAGCATATGTATCAGCAGTAACAGATGCAATACTAAAAAGATCCGAGAGTAAAGGATTTACCGTTTAATTATAATATACACCATACAGAATTAACTTCTTGTATTGCCGACATGAACTGAATCTAGTATAATAGAATAAACTAAGGATAGGGAGATTATAGTAAATGGCTAAGAATGGAATTAACAATAAAGGACAGAATAACGTTAAAAATGGAAATTCTATTAATAGAAAATCAGATAGTATTAAAAATACACCAAATGAAATTTATAGTGAAGATAAAAAACTAAATTATCTTCATTTACCTATTTATATCATAATTAGTATATTACCTTTAATCGTATTATTAAAAGTGTATGATCCAAATATGGCACAATTTACTTGGTTTTCGAATCAGACTATATATCAAGATTTTTTTCTTTATTATAAACAAAACTTACTAATAATAATATCAGCTATGATGTTGTTTATAGCTATCTATAAAACATATAAAGAACGTAAAACTATTTCCGTGTTACCTATTTTCATACCATTGGGAGCATATGCATTATTATGTATTTTATCTACGGTATTATCAAAATACTCCTATTTTTCTTATCGTGGAAGTTTAGACCAATTTGAGTCAGTCTTCGCTCTTTTAGGGTATTGCATTATAGTCTATTATGTATATTTGCATCTAAAAACCGAGAGAGAGGTTCAAGTAATAATACAAGTATTGATTTTAGGTGCTCTTTTAATAAGTATTATTGGAGTTTCTCAATTTGTTGGACATGATTTTTTTACATCAGAATTAGGATATAAGTTAATCACACCAGTAGAATATCGGACTGATGCAGGTATCGTAGCTAACTTCGGCAGTGAAAGAGTATATATGACTTTATTTAATCCCAATTATGTAGGTGTTTATGTAGCATTAGTTACACCAGTTATTCTGGTTATGCTCTTCTTTCAAAAGAAAATAATATGGATAGTATTATCGATATTATCAGTCATTGGATTATTGATTAGCGAAATTGGATCACAATCAATAGCTGGATTTATTGGATTTGGTGCGGCTGTTATTTTGATTTTTATATTATTACGTCATTACATTTTTAGAAAACCAATAATACCTGTATCTATTATCTCTTTTCTTATCATTGGATTTATATTAATGAATATAGTTACAGATAATTTCCTTCTAAATAAAGTTAAAACCAGTTTTCAATATACAAAAACCGAACATGCCTTGTCCGATATGGAGACATTGGATGATGGTGTTTCTCTTACTTATAACGGTAAAAAAATCAAAGTAATGTATGTCATGAATGAAAGTAATATTCTTTCATTTCAAGTTGTAGATAAAGATAACAATAGTATTGCAACAAATTTTGATCCATCAGCAAATATTTATAGATTAGCAGATAATGAATTATCAGATATTACATTAGGTATTGATATGACGCAGGCTGGTGTATTTATTATACAGGCGGAAGGATATCAATATCGTTTTACTAATTTTACAGAAGATGGCTCATATTATTATTTAAATCAGTTTAATAGATTGGATAAGCTAAAAACAGCACCTTCTTCTTTGTTTCAAGGCTATGAGTCATTTGCGTCAGGACGCGGCTATATTTGGTCAAGAACGATTCCGTTGATAAAGAAGTATATCATTCTTGGTTCTGGTCCCGATACTTTTACTATGGTCTTTCCTCAAAATGATTATGTAGGTGCTAATTATAATGGATATAGTGGACAGATAATGACAAAACCGCATAGTTTATATCTACAAATTGCAGTCCAGACAGGTCTATTATCTTTAATTGCGTTTTTAACATTCTATGGGATGTACTTTGTAGCTTCCTTACGTCTTTATTTTAAAGGTCAATTTGAAAGTTACTATTCAAAAGTAGGTGTTGCTATATTTATAGGAACGGTAGCTTATATGGTAACAGGTATAACAAATGATTCAACAATTACTGTTGCACCTGTCTTTTGGACATTAATTGGAGTTGGTATCGCAATTAATTATAAAGTTACAAATTTACGAAAGAAGGAAAAGGCTCTTAAATAAAAAACGAAGTGATATATTATCAAAAAGCTTTTGATAATGAGTGGTGTTTTGGAGTTTGGAAATCATTAATAGAACTTTTACTAAAAAGTCATATTAGTCTTATGGTAAATAAGATTAATATGACTTATATTGTATTACTATAAAAATTATATACTAGGCGAATCTGTTCCAAGCAGCTTTAGTATCAAGTAAAATAGTTGACGGAATAATGTTACAATGAATGTGGGCTTCTATGTTATGAGTTCATATCTTCATCATCGACCTTATCTGTGGCACTTTCAACAACAGAGGTATAATAACCGAAGCAATCACAATCCCCATAACATTTTGCAATAGATTAAAAGGGACCCCAGCTAGTGCAGCAGCTGTTGATCCAGACAAAAAGCTATCATAAAGGAAATATCCGGTTGTCACAACTATTCCACCAAAGATACCAGCAAGAATAACTGATCCATGCTTAATTCTTCGATAAGAGATAGCAGCTAGTACTGCAGCCAGGAACTTAATTATAAATGTAGCAGGAGCATATTGAGCATATCCTGCTAATAAATCTGCTAACATTGACCCAATAGCAGCAGCAAAGCCTCCATAGAATGGTCCCAGTATGATACCGGATAATAGTACAAAACCATCACCTGGATGAATATATCCCCCGTTTCCATAAGGAATTTTTATCGGTAGAATCATGGTTACAACACAAGTCATTGCTGCTAGCACAGCAGCGGTAACTAATTTCAGTATCTTATCATTTTTTCTCATTGATATGCCCCCTAAAGAGTGATCTTTCTTCATTATGTTTTGAGAAATCATAGCATAAATTAAAGTGCAATACAAGTCATGTTTAACAATTCCCAATAAAAAATATATGATAAGTAGTATTTGATCTGTGAGACGATTTTTGTATATGAGGTCGATAATATTTTTTAATCGTTGACATAATGGAACAAGTTATAATATAATGATAAATGCAAATGAGTTGCAATAATGAAAACGAAAGGATACACTTATGAAAAAGAAAATGGTTCTTCTTATTTCTGCGATGGTGCTGATTGCCTTTACGGGGAGTATTCTCATAAATATAATGAAATATAGCTCGGGTTCTAGATCGTATAATGCAGAGAAAAGACTTAATATAGTGACTACCTTTTATCCAATCTATCTTATAGGATTAAATGTAGCGGATCAAATTGATGCATTGGATGTGAAAAGTCTGACCCAGCTTAATACGGGATGCCTCCATGATTATCAGCTAACGACAGAGGACATGAAGTTAATTAGTAATGCTGATATGCTCATCATTAATGGAGGGGGAATGGAAAGTTTTCTCGAAGATGTTAGAACCAATTATCCAGACTTAACAATTATTGATGCTTCACAGGGTATCACGCTTTTGAACAATGAAGTCGAGCATAAAGAAGGGGATCTTGCTGAAATTGAGCATGATGAAGGCGAGCTTGCTGAAGTTGGGAATAATGAGGCTGAGCATAGCGATGCAGACCATGACCATGACAATGATCTAGATCATAGTCACGATCATGACCACGAGCATGATCATGGTGAATATAATGCTCATGTATGGCTTGATCCCGAGTTATATAGGATGCAAATAGAGACAGTTAGAGATGGTTTAATAGATTATATTAATAATCATGAAATAGAGCAGAGCATTGATCCTACATCATTAATTAACCAGCTAAAGGAAAATGCAGATAGCTACATCAGCTCTGTTGAAAGTGTAAATAGAGAAATGGAGCTTTTTCACACATCATTCACTTCAGGAGACACCAAGGTCAGACTTCCAAGAGCAGTGGTTTTTCACGATTCCTTCGCATACTTAGCGAATAAAGTTGGTATTGATATCGCATATACGATTCCATTGGATTCAGATACAGTACTCAGTGCAGGTGATATTGCTGAGATTATTGATCAAGTAAATCGGGACAATATAAAATATCTTTTTACAGAGCAGCAGTATAGTGATTCAATCGCAAAGCAGATTGCGGAAGAGACAAATGCGAAGGTTTATATTATTGACTCGGTTGTTACAGGAAATGCAAATAGGGATTCTTATCTTACGGCTATGAGATCTAATATAGAGGTGCTTAAAGCAGCAAATAATGAAAAGTAAAAAAATGCATATGTTGCTGAATATAAGAATGAACATTTAGAACCAAAAAGATTTAAAACCAAAAAGATTTAAAACCAAAAAAAGATTTAAACGTAGAAGCTTAAAATTGGAGAAGATTTAAACTAAAGTTTATTTAAACTGAAACTTAAAATTGAAGAAGCTTTAAAACCAAAAAAGATTTAATTGAAGAAAATCTTAAAATTGAAGAAGCTTAAAACCGAAGAAAATTTAAAACATAAGGGTTTAAATTGAAGAAGATTTAAAATCAAAAATGATTTAATAACAATTAGAATCCAAGTGCCTTTTCAGCATCTGTGATATTTAACGAACAGTATAATATGCTGTATAGAGTTTTGAGAAAGGAGCGTAGAGATGTATTTATTAATAGAATACATCTTTCATGTGAATAATGAAGAAAAAATTTAAAAGGATGGATCAGAATTTACAATCAGTCAGGATACAGGAAACGGCTTGTGGGTTTCACTGCATACAGATGGAGAATATCAGTGTTCGTGTTGGTGACCAGACCCTTATAGAGGATATAAATTTGCATATTCACTGTGGAAAGATTACTGTGATTATTGGCAAAAACGGCGCAGGTAAGTCTACTTTGATGAAGGCTATTCTGGGAGAAGTGGAGCATGAAGGCAGTATTGAATTTACAGATCTTAAGAATGAATCCATGGAGAACTTAAAGATCGGTTATGTTCCCCAGTATATTAATTTAGAAAAGAATACACCAATGAGTGTATATGATCTTTTTGCCAGCTATATCAGTAATGCTCCAGTGTTTTTGAGAAAGAATAAAAAAATCTATCAACAGGTATGTCAACAGTTAAGTATATTTGAGGCAAGAGATTTAGTTGATAAAAGAGCAGGAACCCTATCTGGTGGGGAACTTCAGCGTGTATTATTATCCATCGCAATTACGCCGATACCTAATTTATTATTGTTAGACGAACCAGTTTCAGGAATTGATCATAACGGAATGCAGCTCTTTTATAATAATATTGCTATGCTAAAGGAGAGCTATGATTTAGCAATGATTATCGTCTCTCATGATTTTGATTTTGTTCGAAAATATGCAGATCATGTTATACTTCTGGACAAGACCATAGTCCGGGAGGGAACTCCTGAGGAAGTGCTTGGCAGTCAGGAGTTTCATGAGGTCTTTGGCTAAGAAGAGAATATACGGAGGATACCGAAATGGATAAGATATATCATATAATGGAAATGCTGTTACCATTTTCATGGATCGAATATGACTTTATGAAAAATGCTATACTTGCAGTTCTCATTATTACACCCTTATTTGGAATATTGGGAACTATGATTGTAAACAATCGTATGGCTTTCTTTTCTGATGCACTAGGACATTCAGCTATTACTGGAGTGGCGATCGGAACAATCTTTGGAATAACGAATACTAATATATCCATGCTTCTATTTGCAATTGTTTTCGCGGTATTCTTAAATAAAATAAAGCGTAGAAAAACTGTCTCAACGGATACAGTAATTTCTGTATTTGCATCCCTTAGTATGGCTATAGGTTTAGTGATTCTTTCGCGAGGTGGAGACTTTGCAAAATACTCTGCACTTTTAGTTGGAGACATCTTAAGCATTCATGTGCAGGAAATATTAATGTTATTTATTATTCTAATTTTAACCCTTGTTTTTTGGCTATTCGGGTTTAATCGTTTGTATGCAATTAGTGTCAATGAATCTCTAGCCAAGAGTAAGAATATCAATGCGAGGGTAATGGAAGACTTATTTAGTATTATAATTGCAATTATTGTAATGTCCTCAGTTAAGTGGGTGGGAATACTAATCATAAATGCACTGCTGATTCTTCCTGCTGCAGCGAGCCGTAACATGTCATCTAATGTTAGAGAATATCATTTGTTTTCTATCATGATCTCTGTATTCTCAGGAATTACTGGCTTGATTTTTTCTTTTTACTTAGGAACAGCAACAGGGCCGACCATTGTAATTATTTCATCCATACTTTTCTTTCTTACATTCTTTATTAAAGAATAGGCAGTTGGATTACATCAGTAATGTGGATCACTAGATTCTTCCATGATTTAAAGACTTTTAGGGGCTATGGAGAAGTATTTCACAAGCGAATAAAACTTGCCGTTGATATCAGCTTAGTAAAACAAGTTGTAATATAAAAAGTTAAACTCATAATACACAACAGATATTTTTCTGGAGTCGAACAATCATGAGACATATGACGACTTGTAGGAAGATATCTGTTTTTTGATCTTTGTCAATTATTATTGAACCAGTTTTCTTATGGAATTGCAACATGCTATATAAAGACAAAGTTGGTAAAAGTTGATTAAAGAAAATCCGAATTGGAATAATGGAAGAATAGAGTATATAAACTTAGTCTAATATAAAATCTTTAATAAGAGCAAGAGTTGGTGAAAGAAATTTATATTGTAATGGGAAATTGAATATTGAACTGGAAATTTTTGATTGATGCTTTCGTAAGATTGTATTATACTAGTTTAATACAGAGAATATGTTGGCTGAGTTGGTTATTATATTTATGTTGTAACCCATAAATTTTTATTTATTTACTTAGAGCCGAAGGAGCAAACTCATGAAATATGATAAATTTATTCTATATTTAAAAATAGTAATTAACTTTATCTTTATAATTTTATTGGGCTTATTTCTATTGTTAGTATTGCCAAAACTATTAAGCTTCTTTTTACCTTTCCTCATCGGTTGGATTGTGTCCTTGATAGCAAATCCCCTAGTGCACTTTTTAGAAAAGAAGATTAAGCTTAGACGGAAACATAGTTCGGCAATCATTATTGTTACGGCAATTATATTTATCATAGGTACAAGTGCTCTTCTAATTACTGCCCTCGTAAAGGAAGCAACGGAGCTTTCAAATGAACTTCCGGCTATCATCGAAAGCATGAAACTCCAGTTAAATGAAATTAACAAATATATTCAGAAGTTTACCTCAGCCCTACCAGAGAGTGTACAGAATGTTATGAATAATGTAGTATCTGATTTAGGGGAATCAGTTACCTCTTATATGGACAACCGTCAAGCAACCTCAATTGATAGTGCTAAAAATATAGTGGGTAATATTGCTGAAGGCTTTTTGATGATTATAATTACGATCCTGTCTGCATATTTTTTTACTGCGGAACGGAATAATTTGGCTGCAGGTTTAAGAAAGAGACTACCGGAATCGGCCGTTAACTATTGGAGATTGATTTATAGTAATTTTGCGTCAGCTTTTGGCGGTTATTTTAAAGCTCAGTTTAAAATTATGTTAGTTTTGACCGTTATTATGTTTATTGGTTTTGAAATTCTAAGAATTAATTATTCATTTTTAGCCGCACTCGGTATTGCATTACTTGATGTACTACCGGTATTCGGTACTGGGGCTATTTTATGGCCCTGGGCTATTTATGACGTGCTATCCGGCCAATACGTTAGAGCAATTGGTTTGGTTGTAATTTATTTGATTTGTCAGGTAGTAAAACAACTTTTACAACCTAAAATGGTGGGTGACAGCATTGGATTGAATCCACTAGCTACCTTATTATTTATGTTCATTGGATATCGACTGTATGGAGTTTTTGGAATGATTATTGGTATTCCAATTGGAATGGTTCTTGTTAATATGCATCGAGTGGGTATGTTCGACCGATTGATTCGTGGGTTTCAAATCATTGCGAAGGATATTAACGAGTTTCGAAAGTTCTAGTAATGATTTTGATATGCATTAATATACAATGTCTAAAATAATCCAAAAGTTGTATATACGTGAGAGTTTAGAAGTGGTATCATGAGAATGGATAAGTCTTTTTTTTACAAAAGAAACCACTACTAAGAACTGAGGAGTATATGTATGAACAATAATCGAATTGAGATGGACATGGGAGCCATAATTTCCTCTGAAGAGATTAAACTAATACTTGATCGCTATCGAATTGGAAAAAAGCCCTTAGCAAAACTTCTAGGATGGGGTGAAACGACTATCATCCGATATATGGAAGGTGATGTCCCTACGAATGAGTATTCCAATAAACTCAGAACTATTTTAGATGATCCGGAGTTTTATTATGATTTACTTTGTCGAAGACAGGAGTGTCTGACGGGAGTAGCATTTAAGAAAAGTAAAAATGCAGTTTTGTCAAAAATAATGTCATCTAAAATTTATGCGATAGCATATTACATGGTCAATAAAAGCTGTGCTGAAATATGCCCGAGCTATATTCAACACTTATTATATTATGCACAAGCATTTTCGCTGGCACTGTATGAACAGGAGCTATTTCAGGAGGAGTGCGGAATAAACAATGAACATATGCCTTACTTGAAAATGTTCGAGAGTATGAAGAAGTGTGGCATACACACCCTGGAAGGCTGCGAGGAATATTTAAGTGATGAAGAAATTGAATTAATTGATTCTATTATGGAGTCCTTCCTATGGTTTGGACCAAAAGCATTATATGCTATGTTAGATTCAGAAAGATGTATTATGAAGATATCCAGGGATAGATTTAATAATAGGATTATTGCTAAGGATGTAATTAAAGCATATTTTAAGGAAGTGCTTAATCAGTATCAAATTAGCAATGTAAAGGATATTTGGAAGTATCCTAATGGAAAAATCATGGAAATCAAAGGAATTTATAATGCACAAGGAATATAAGGGCAGCGAGAAATTGAGATAACAGGTACATAATAATTTAAAGAAAGAAAATTCAAAAAATTCAATACAAAGAAAGTATTTAAAATTCAATACTAAGAGAGTTCTGGGAAAAGAGAGTTCTGCGAAAAGAAAGTTCTAGGAAAAGAAAGTTCTAAGATAGAAAGTTCTAAGATAGAAAATTCTAAGATAGAAAGTTCCAAGAAAGAAAGTTCTAAGAAAAGAAAGCTCTAAGAAAAGAAAATCCTAAGATAAAAAAAGTAAAGTAAAATAGGATTAGAAAGATAAAATAGGTTATAAGAATGTTAATCTACATTGATCAGAAGCTTTGAAGTAGTTATATTTAATGGGAAGATATAACGAAAGAAAGATAATAAAAGATAGTAAAATAAAGATAGTAAAATAAAGATAATAAAAAGAACGATACTAAAAAAGATACTAAAAAGGTAATAATAAGAGATGATGTAACCAAAGAAAATTCAACATCTCTAAAAAAGCAATGTAAGAAAAACTATAGAAGAGGGATCTATAGAATAAAGTTGTAAATAAATCAAATTATTAATAAAATGCTTTATCATAAAATATAAGTGGACTCTATTTTTGCATAGAGCTACAAAAAAGAGGCGCTTTTTGAAGTATGAGAAGCCCCTATAAAAGTTAGATCTAAATAATCTAACTTATGGGGGGAGGCCGTTTCAAAGTCCGTGTAAACTCAAAAAACTGATATAAAATTTAAGTGATTATTTATGGGCAAGGCCATTTTTCAGTGGATCTTGCCCATGATTTTATTATAAATCTGTTTTTGGGGTTGTCAAGTAAAACTCCCCTTCGGCAGTTTTAGCACCTTGGTTTATATGCTTTAGGATAACCTTTCTTCAAAGAATATCTCCAACTGGGAGTGAATCTGTCCCCAGTCCTGACGGTGTCCAGTCCATTTTTTCGTGATGTCCATTGTGGCTAGATATAGCATTTTCAGAAGGCTGTCATCTGTAGGAAATACGGTTTTGCTTTTGGTAACTTTCCGAAGCTGCCGGTTAAAACCCTCTATGGCATTTGTGGTATAAATAAGCCTGCGAACGGCTTCGGGATATTTGAAATATGTTGAAAGGTTAACCCAGCTGTCCCTCCAAGACTTTGCTATTTTAGGGTATTTTCCTCCCCATTTTGTATCAAACGAATCCAGTTCGTTTAATGCAATATCTTCAGTAGGTGCTGCATACACACGTTTTAAATCAACCATGAGTGTCTTGATATCCTTGTAGGATACAAACTTTGTCGTATTCCGGATTTGATGAATAATACACTGTTGAATTTCTGTTTTCGGAAAAACCGCATCAATGGCCTGAGGAAATCCGGTCAGACCGTCTACGCATGCGATCAGTATATCCCTCACTCCACGATTCTTTAAACCATTCATAATAGAAAGCCAGAATTTCGCACTTTCATTTTCTCCGACATACATACCAAGTACATCTTTGCGTCCGCTCATATCAATACCAATGGAGATATAGACTGCTTTTTTTACAATTCGTCCTTCATTTCTTACATGAAAATGTATAGCATCCATGAATACCACTGCATATATTTCTTCCAGTGGTCGTTCCTGCCATTCCTTCACGATAGGGAGTATTTTATCTGTGATTCGGCTGATAGTACTGTCTGAAATATCTACACCATAAAGTTCCTGCATATGGCTCTCAATATCTCCAGTTGTCATTCCTTTGGCATACATGGAAATGATTTTTTCCTCCATGTCCTGGGTCAGAGTGTTTTGATATTTCTTAACGATTTTAGGCTCAAACTCCCCATTTCGGTCACGGGGAACGTCCAGTTCCATGTCACCATAACTGGTATGTAATGTTTTTGAGTTATAGCCATTTCTGCTGTTATCTGTTTCTTTGTTCCGGAAATCATACTTAGAGTAACCCAGTTCCTCATCCATCTCACCATCCAGGCTGCCTTCTAGGATAACTGACATCATTTCTCTCATGAGAGCATTGACGTCTGTTCCATTCTTAACCGGATTTTCTTTCAGATACCCATTAACCATTTCTCGTAGTGCTTGTCTTTCGGGAGATTCGTCCCTTCTTCTCTTTGCCATAAAATAAAACCTCCAAACTGAGTAATTTTATTTTACATCAGTTTGAAGGTTTACACAAACTTTGGGATGCTCCCTATGGGGGCAATTCAAAAAGCAGCCTCTTTTTCATACCAGATGAATCAGTCTGATTTATCTGATTTTATAGTCTATCTAAATTAATTGTTTTGCCTATTACGGCGATCTCTCATACGTAAGGTACTGTCTAAAATTTTCTTACGAATGCGCAGGCTCTGAGGTGTTACCTCTAAAAGCTCGTCTGTTTCAATGAATTCTAACGCCTGTTCCAGACTTAAGATTCTAGGAGGTGTAAGCTTTAATGCCTCATCAGCACTGGAGGAACGGGTATTGGTTAACTGCTTACGTTTGCAAACATTTACCTCGATATCCTCAGCCTTTGGATTCTGACCAACAACCATACCAGCATATACCTTTACACCAGCTCCGATAAATAACGAACCGCGTTCCTGGGCATTGAATAAACCATAGGTAATACTTTCACCTGACTCATAGGCTATTAAACTACCATTTTTACGATATTGAATATCTCCCTTGAAAGGACCATAGCCGTCGAATAGAGTATTAATGATACCATTACCCTTAGTGTCTGTAAGAAACTCTCCACGATAGCCAATTAAGCCCCTTGCAGGGATGGAGAATTCAACACGGGTATGTCCATTGCCGGACGTATGCATATTAATCATCTCACCTTTACGTTGACCCAGCTTTTCAATAACCACACCAGCATATTCATCAGGCACATCTACCATAGCATGCTCCATTGGTTCCAGCTTATTACCGTCTTCATCGGTTTTATACAGAACCTCAGCTTTACTTACGGAGAATTCATAGCCTTCACGTCTCATATTTTCAATTAATACGGAAAGATGAAGCTCACCACGTCCAGAAACCTTAAAGCTTTCCGTTGTATCAGTTTCCTCTACACGTAGGCTCACGTCAGTATTTAGCTCACGAAATAACCGGTCACGTAAGTGTCTTGAGGTCATAAACTTTCCTTCTATACCAGCCAGAGGGCTGTCATTTACATTAAAGAACATTGCAATCGTAGGTTCAGAAATCTTCTGGAAGGGAATTGCCTCCGGATTCTCGGGGGAACAAATGGTATCTCCGATATGGATATCAGCAATACCAGAGATTGCTACGATGGAGCCAATGGTTGCTTCATTTACTTCCACACGCTTTAAGCCATCGAATTCATAGAGCTTACTGATCTTAACTCTGACATTTGTATCCTTCTCATGTGCATTTACAAGTACTGCGTCCTGATTTACACGGATGACACCGTTATCTACTTTACCGATTCCGATACGACCCACATATTCATTATAGTCAATGGTACTAATAAGCACCTGAGTTCCTTTCTCAGGGTCTCCTTCCGGTGCAGGAATATAGTTTATGATAGTTTCAAATAAAGGAACCATATCTGGGCTGGTTTCTTCCATAGAAAGTGAGGCAACACCAGCTTTTGCAGATGCATAGATAAATGGACAATCAAGCTGCTCATCACTAGCATCTAATTCTAATAATAACTCTAATACTTCATCAACAACTTCCACGGGTCTTGCTTCCGGTCGATCCATCTTGTTCACACATACAATCACAGGCAATGATAAATCCAAAGCCTTCTTTAAAACGAACTTTGTCTGTGGCATAGGGCCTTCAAAGGCATCTACGACCAAGACTACTCCGTTTACCATCTTTAAAACACGTTCCACCTCACCACCAAAGTCGGCATGGCCTGGTGTATCTATGATATTAATCTTGGTTCCCTGATACATTACTGCAGTATTCTTTGACAAAATAGTAATACCGCGTTCCCGTTCAATTGCATTGGAATCCATGACTCTCTCTACGACTGCTTGGTTGGAACGAAATACACCGCTTTGTTTTAGTAATTCATCAACCAATGTAGTCTTACCATGATCAACATGGGCGATGATGGCGATATTTCGTATATCCTCTCGTTTCATTAAGTAACTCCGATCTGCGTGATGTTCACGCTTATACATATTATATAAAAACAACTCGTATATTGTAGCACAACGTGTATTTAAATTGCAATGTCTATTTGAAAGGTTGCGGGGCTAAAGGGCAAAAAAAGTCAATATGGAAAAGTTAATAAATATTTTTGTACAAAATAAGTTCCCATTGTATAAGGTTACAAATTTTGGAAAAACTATACTATTATATAAAAAAGTACTTCTAAAATATGGAAAAATGCATATATTTTAAACGTAGGTTATTTCGAGGGATTCCTATGTTGAACCATAGTAAAAGTATAACCAAAGTATGGCTAAAGTATTGCCTTAGTATAGCCAAAGTATAGTCAATGTGTAGCAATCGAATATTGAAGTAAAGTGTAATACTTGCGCAATACTTAAGCAAGAGTTAAACAATACTTGAGAGCTACTTATGCAATACTGAAGCAATGCTGCGATATACTTACGTCAAACTCAAGCTAGACGAACATCACACCTAAGAAATACCACCACATTTTAGAGCAGATTGGCGTAAGAATAAACGCCGGAAAAGAAGGGAGAGGTACGATATGACCGATAAAGTATTTGATAACAATCAAGTAAGTATTGCAGGAGAGGTAATCAGTGACTTCACATTCAGTCATGATGTATTTGGAGAGGGCTTCTATGTATTAGAAGTAGTGGTGAGTCGTCTAAGTAATTCCTATGACATGATCCCGGTAATGGTATCAGAGCGTCTCATTGACGTAAAACAGGATTACAAAGGCAAATTTGTTGAGGTGTTAGGACAATTCCGTTCCTATAACCGTCATGAGGAGAGTAAAAATAAATTAGTGCTTTCGGTATTTGCGAGAGAGGTTAAGATGATGGATGAATTAACTGAAAATGCAAAGCCGAATCATATTTTCTTAGATGGCTTTGTCTGCAAGCCGCCAATTTATCGAAAGACACCTTTGGGAAGAGAGATCGCAGACGTACTGTTAGCAGTCAATCGCCCCTATGGAAAATCTGACTATATTCCCTGTATCTGCTGGGGACGAAATGCAAGATTTGCTGAATCCTTTGCAGTCGGAGGTCATGTACAGGTCTGGGGACGTATTCAGAGCCGTGAATATCAGAAAAAGCTTACGGACACGGAATTTGAGAAGCGCATAGCTTATGAGGTTTCTGTGAGCAAGCTTGAATATTTAGAGGAATATTAAAAGAATTCATAAAGTTAGAATCATCATATTGAAGAGAACAGGTTCGATAAGAAACATTTGAAATAGTTTCTAGCGAACCTGTTATTTATAAAAGTGAATCAAAATGAATCGACTTGCTGTATCTAAATGTTTAAATAAACAGTCAAACAACTTATCAGGTTATTTGGGCAATTTACGCTTTACGTTTGAAATGATAAATCTGCTTTCCGGCAGAGTAGGGATCTGATTCATGGGATAGTTTAAATTCTGCTTCGGTACCTCGTATTCTATTTGTTTTACAAGAAATTCGATGCTTGTTTTCATAACTTCAGTTACAATTCCTTCTCCCGGACAGCGGTGTGTTTTGGTTGGATCTCCGCCGCCCTGCGGAATAAAGCTAAATAAGTTTTCTTTCCAATCCTTAAAACGCATTGGCTCAAATTCATCCGGATTCCTCCATAGTCTAGTATCATGGTTAGTTCCATAAAGATCAAGTAATACCAGGGTACCTGTTTTAAAGTTATTGCCACCCCACGAAAAATCTTTTTTTACACGGGCGCCTACAAAGGGACCGAAGGGATAAAATCTTCGAACCTCTTGTACGAACCAATCTGCATAAGCTGGCTCACCTTTCATAAGCTGTTCCTTACACCGAGGATAATTGTGAAGAGATAAGGCTGCAAAAGTGATATAAGTTGAGATTGCTACAATAGGCCGGATGAAGTTAATAAGTTCAATGGCTGCCATTTGCTGATCCATTTGGCTACCCTCTAAGCTCTGGAAAGTAGCCATTGCATGCAAAGGAGTGTCCATTGGCACGACTCTTTGGCCTAGACGAACCTCCTCTATCATATTTGTGATCCATTCCTCTGTTCGAGTTCTGGCTTTTCTTCCTTTTCGATGATCTGACCCCACCTTACCAAAGGAATCTATCATATCACTAAAATCCTTTGCACGAGACTTAACCTCGGATTCATCTAACGTAATACCGGCAAAGTTGCAGGCAGCTCGGCATAAAATCTCATTTACCTCATCAAATAAAACAATTTGATCTTTCCTTGTCCATAAATTAGAGTAGTTTTCCCATTGTTCCTTTACAAGTGATGACAGCTTCTGATATTCAGACTGGTTCATGAAGGATAAAAAAAGCTGTTTTTTATGAAGATGAGCTTCGCCATCCATTGTTTGTATTGCATTCACACCAAACAATGTTTTTTGTACTCGAATGGGTGCTGCACCGTTTCTTTGAAACAATTCAGAATTGTAAAATAGTTTAGCCCCTTCTTCACCGGTCATACAAATCGTTTTTTCACCCATGACATGAGTTTCAAATAGATCGGTTTGATACTTGGCAGCTCTGTTGCCTATAAACAAATACCCCTCTCTTAAAAGTGCAAAAGTATGGTCTAAGCCTTTCTCCTTCTCTACATGTTCTAGTACTGGCATAACCTTAATATCTCCTTCCTATCATAATTAAATTAGGTAATTGCGAAACTCAAAAAATACAACAAACTATATCGTTTCGTAAATGCCTAATAATTAAATAATTACAATACATTGATGCTTAGGGATTGTAATTAAGAATTATATCGTTTAATTAGTAGCAATATAAAAATTAATGATTTCATATATTTCATTTATTTTCCCCGTTAGTATTCAAATTAATCTTAAATACGTATAAAACTTTATTAATGGTTGAAAAGTGACATTCTGGAAAGTAGGTCAGATAAGATAATAACCCGAAAAGTATTTTAGTATTGACAGAAAAAAACCTCAATGTTATTATTAGGGTACGAATATTGTGAAAAATACATATTGCTTATGGTAGAGGTTGCATTGTTTAAGAGTATACTGCTGGATATGTCAGGCATAGAAGAACGCAGTGAAAGGAAATAGTGCCGAAGTGGTAAAGACCTGAATCTTTATTGCTGGGGGTATGGTGAATAACCATACAACTGTCATCATTGGAAGACTCACAAGAATCTTGGGAGACTATATGATGGAGGGCTGCTTAAAGAATATTTTATGCTGTAGGAACATATGGATAGAACTATCCTGGTACCATGCAGGGATTCTTTAATGTCGACTCTATGGTCGGCTTTTTTTTGTTTGCAGGTAACCATAAATGTATCTTAACAAATGAATTCGAAGGATAAATATAGAGTGAATAAGATTATAGGAATAAAATCATGTTCCTATAATCGAGATGCACGGCGCAAGTACAGCGCCTTTTATCAGAAGTAAAATACTACTTCCGATAACTTATATCAGATGCGGAGAAATAGGAGGATTGCATTATGGCAGTATTTAAAGGAGCAGGAGTAGCTATCATTACACCATTTACACAGGATAATGAGGTAGATTACGAAAAGCTTGGAGAATTAATTGAATATCAGATCGCAGAGGGTACCGACAGTATTATCATTTGTGGAACCACTGGTGAAGCATCCACATTAACTCATGAGGAGCATTTGGAATGTATTAGATATACTGTGGAAAAGGTGGCTAAGAGAGTACCGGTAGTAGCAGGAACCGGCTCCAATGCGACAGATACTGCAATCTATTTGTCCCAGGAAGCTGAAAAATATGGTGCAGATGCATTATTATTAGTAACACCATACTATAATAAGGCGACCCAGAAAGGTTTGGTTGCACATTTTACAGCGGTAGCTGAGTCTGTTAATATACCAATTATCTTATATAATGTACCTGGTAGAACAGGATGTAATCTTACCCCCGCAACAGTAGCTGCTTTAGTAAAGAATGTAAAGAATATCGTAGGTATTAAAGAAGCAAGCGGAAACATTGCCCAGGTGGCAGAGATTATGCAGCTGACTGGAGGAAAGATTGATTTATACTCAGGTAATGATGATATGATTGTTCCTGTAATGTCACTAGGCGGTCAGGGGGTTATCTCTGTATTATCTAATATCGCACCCAAGGATACTCATGATATTGTTATGAAATATTTAGAGGGTGATGTAGTAGCAAGCCGTGAGTTACAGTTAAAATACTTCCCGCTCATTAATGCTTTGTTCTGTGAGGTTAATCCTATCCCTGTGAAGAAAGCAGTTAATTTGATGGGCTTTGAGGTAGGAAATTTACGGATGCCATTAACAGAGATGGAGCCGGCAAATGCAGAGCGACTATTAAAGGAAATGAAGGCAATAGGTATTAAAACAGTATAATCTGTGTATTATTTTAGAAAAACTATTAATAAAAACTATCACCCGATAGGAGGCAGCGTATGACAAACATCATTTTACGTGGTTGTAACGGAAAAATGGGTCAAGTAATTACCGATATCGTAGATGCGGATGAAAATGCAGTTATCGTGGCAGGTATCGATGTAATACAGAATCGTATTAACAAGTATCCAGTGTACCAAAGCTTTACCAAATGCAAGGTAATGGCAGATGTAATTATAGATTTTTCTGCACCTGTTAATCTGGAGGAAATGCTGGATTTTGCAATAGAAAATCAAGTAGGCATTGTTCTTTGCACCACTGGATTCTCAAAAGAGCAGTTAGAGGCAATTGAACAGGCAGCGAAGAGCATACCGATCTTAAAATCAGCTAACATGTCCATGGGTATTAATTTAATCTCAAAGCTTATTAAAGATGCTGCTGCAATTTTAGCAGATGCAGGTTTTGATATTGAGATTGTAGAAAAGCATCACAATAAAAAGGTAGATGCTCCTTCTGGTACCGCACTGGCCTTGGCGGATTCGATTAATGAGGCTTTGAATAATGAGTACGGTTATAAATATGACCGTTCCAGTGAGCGAGTTCCCAGAGAGAAGAAGGAGATAGGAATATCCGCAGTTCGCGGCGGAACTATTGTGGGCGAACATGAAGTGATATTTGCAGGTACCGATGAAGTAATTGAGATTAAGCATACTGCTTATTCAAAAGCTATCTTTGCGAAGGGCTCTGTACAAGCAGCAAAATATCTGCCTGGTAAGCCGGCTGGCATGTATCAGATGAGTGATTTGATGGATTAAAATAAATTAATTAAAGGGCTTGAATACCTAATGAATTTTATTAGGCATTCAAGCTCTTTTTTATACCTTGATTTGTCGAAATATGTTTTTTTACTTGTTTGAATAATTTGGATTTGTTCACAAAATCTTCGTAATCTTGTTGTATGATACGAAGTATGTGCTGGAAAAGCCTTCCCGGAACCATTGGAGTAGGGAAAAATTATGAATTATGCTTGGATGAGGGTAGTTAGAATAGAGGAGAAACCCATGCAAGCGAATAGATAAGGAGGTAAAGATTTTGATTGAGGTAAAAAATCTGACAAAGCGTTACGGAAATCAATTAGCGGTCAATAACCTGTCCTTTACAGTAGAAAAGGGGCAAGTGTTAGGATTCCTAGGACCAAATGGTGCAGGAAAAACAACGACGATGAATATTATTACCGGGTATATTTCCGCAACAGAGGGAACGGTTACGATTAATGGAGTAGATGTCTTTGAGGAGCCGGAGGCGGTTAAGAAGATGATTGGCTATCTCCCGGAGTTCCCCCCGCTTTATCCGGAGATGACGATAAGAGAATATTTAAGTTTTGCTGCTGATTTAAAGAAAGTACCAAAAAGCGAGAAAAAGGAAATGGTTACGCAGGTCATGGATTCAACCATGATAACACCAATGGCAGACCGATTGATAAAGCATTTATCTAAGGGCTATAAACAAAGAGTTGGTTTGGCACAGGCGATCCTTGGATATCCTGAGCTAATTATTCTGGATGAACCAACAGTAGGTCTTGATCCAAAGCAAATTATAGAAATCAGAGATTTAATCAAGGAACTAAGTAAGAGCCATACAGTTATCTTGAGCTCACATATCATGCAGGAGGTAAGTGCTGTATGTGATATGGTAATGATTATAGATAAAGGAGAGCTTATTCTTCGTGATAAGCCGGAAAATCTCAGCGCCCAGTTAGGTTCTACCGGGGGGCTAAAGCTCTCTGTGAAAGGAAATAGAGAAACGATACACTCAGCATTAAGCAAGATAAGCAGAGTCAACCGTATTGAGCTACAGGAAGCACTTGAGGAAGAAATCGTCGAATTGACACTTCATTGCTCAGAAAAGGATGATATTCGGGAAGAAGTATTTTATGCAATGAGCGAGGCAAGGACACCAATACTCGAGATGCAGTCCGTCCGTATGAGCTTGGAGGATATCTTCCTTAAGGTAACGGGTAATTCAGAATCCGGCTTTTCAGAGGTTTATTCTGAAGAAACACCTGAGAATAAGACAATAGGTAATAACGCAACGGATAGTAAGACTGAGACAGTAAATGACGATATTGTTGATACTGATAGACAGGAGGTAGAATCAAATGCTGGCAATTTATAAAAAGGAGCTGCGCTCATATTTTTATTCCATGATCGGATACGTATTCATGTCACTATTCCTTCTGATCATAGGATTGTATTTCTTTTTTCAGAATTTTTTCTATGCATCAGCTAATTTTGAGTATACCTTGGCTTCCATAACATTTATATTTGTAATATTCGCACCTCTATTAACCATGAGGCTGATGGCGGAAGAGAATAAGCAAAAAACGGATCAGCTCTTGCTTACCTCACCGGTAACGGCTACCTCCATCGTAGTAGGAAAGCTACTTGCAGTATTTTCGCTTTATGCGTTAATTATGTTAGTTACTTGTTTCTATCCCTTGATACTATCTCTATATGGAACAGTTCCCTTTGCCAGTGCTTACTCCAGTATATTGGCATTTACTTTGATGGGTGGTGCTTATCTTGCCATAGGCCTGTTTATCTCCTCCTTAACAGACAGCCAGATTGTAGCAGCAGTTATTTCTTTTGTAGTATTTTTGCTCACTATTTTAATGGATGGCATCGCGGGACTTTTACCAACGGATAATAAGTCGGCGGTTATGATTTTTATTGCTATTTTATTAGTAATCTGTATCGTACTATACCGTATGATGCATAACTTAACAATTGCAGCAGGAACTGGCGTAATAGGAGCAGCTGCATTAATAAGTGCTTATCTAATAAAACCAACCTTGTTTGACGGTTCAGTTGCAAATGTACTTGGATGGTTATCAATGGTAAAACGATTCGATAACTTCTATTATGGAATTTTTGATATAGCAGGACTGGTTTATTATATCAGTATTGCATGTCTATTTGCATTCTTAACGGTTCAGGTTATTAAAAAGAAAAGATGGAGTTAGGGTGTGACTGGCCGCACCCTTGGAAAGGAGAACAAGGCATTGAAAAGTTTAAATGGTGAAAAGAAAAAGATAAACTTCGTCGGAAGCTTGAAAGCATCTTTTTCCGGTAGAAAGTTTCGCAGCGGGGCATATGCAACAGTTCTTTCTGTTGTAGTGATTGTAATTGTATTAATCGTAAATCTTATTGTAACGAAAATGAATATCCAGTTTGATTTCAGCCAAAATAGCATGTACTCCATATCGGATGAGACAAAGCAGTATTTGGCAGGCCTAAAGGACGACATTACAATTTATTATATGGTTCAAGCAGGGAATGAGACGGAGATTTTTAATAAGATTGCAAAGAAGTATGATGATCTCTCCGACAAAATCACCCTAGAGCATAAGGATCCAGTATTATATCCTAATTTTGCAAAGGATTATGTGACGGAGGAGATTACTGATAATAGCTTTATTGTTGTTAATAATACTACGGGTAAGGCGAAATATGTGAATGGTAATGATTTGCTGGTACAAGAGATTAACTATCAAACCTACCAGAGTGAAACGACTGGCATTGATGTAGAGGGAAAGTTAACCTCTGCAATCCTTAATGTAACAACGGATCAGCTGCCGGTGGTATATGTGACTGAGGGACATGGAGAGGCTGAATTGGGTGAATCCTTTCATTCCTCTTTGGACAAAATGAACGTAGAGATTAAGACACTGAAAACCGCAACGATGGAAAGCATACCGGTGGATTGTAATATTCTATTCATCAATTCTCCAGAAAAAGATTTGACAGATGCAGAGACCACGATGATAAAGGAATACATGGCAGCAGGTGGCAAAGCTGTTGTAACCTTGGATTATAATGGGACTGAGTTATCTAATCTTGCATCAATTTTGGATTACTATGGTGTTAAAATGACAAGTGGTATTGTACTCGAAGGGGATTCTAATATGTATGAGGCGAAATATCCTAATTATTTATACCTAACATTGAGACTCATGATATCACGAGTAAGGTTTCCAGTGCAGGAATTCCGGTCTATATGCCGATTTCTTCAGGACTCACTATATCAGATTCTACGAGAAGTTCCCTAACTGTGACGCCATTACTTACAACATCCTCTGCTGCTTACTCGAAAACCGATATAGAGAGTACAACACTGGAAAAGGAAAAGGGAGATATTGAAGGTCCCTTCTATCTAGGACTCGTAGCGACAGATACCTATAACGACATTACCTCTGACTTAATTGTATATTCCTCTGAGTATACCTTTTCGGAGGATACGGCGAGCTATGGAAATACGAATCTTTTATCAGGAACGGTCGGCTACTTAATTGATGACAGCAGTATCGTTTCAATTCCAACCAAGAGCTTACAGGCAGCACAGATCTATCCATCCCAGCTTCAATCAATTGCTTGGGGGCTTGTAACTGTCATCGTAATTCCTGCTGTGATCTTTGTCACCGGTTCTGTTATTTGTTTTAGAAGGAGGAAGAAATAATGGCAAAAAGAAAGAAGAAAAACGCCATTACCTTGAGCTTCTTAAGTTTAGCCTTAGTGGTTTTGATCGGTATCTATTTCTGGTATGATAATTATCAAAAGAGTAAGGAAAATTCCGAAGCGGAAGAGGAACAAACCACCACTCTGGCTACGGTCGATATAACACAGATAGAATCCCTCCATTATATAAAAGGAGATACGGAAATGACCTTTGTATTAAAGGATGATGTCTGGGTAGAACAAAAGGATGAGGCGCGACCCATTAACCAAGAGCACATCACCTCAATTCTAAATGCAATAAAGGAGCTGAAGGCTGATAGACTTATCATGGAGGCACCAAAAAACTTATCGGACTATGGGTTGGAACAGCCTCAGGCGGTATTAACTGCAACAATGAAGGATCAGTCTATAGTTAAAGTCAAAATCGGAAATAAAACAACAGATTCCAGCGGTTATTACGGGTTGGTAAATGAGGATAGTACAGTATATTTACTACCCACAGAAGTAGGCTCTGCCCTCCAGTACAATGATATGCAGATGACAGCAATACCTGAAGCACCCTCAATTACCCCAGCAAATATTACCCATATTGCCATCGACAACCGCACTGGAGAAGATTATGAATTGCTCTACAGTGACGAGGAGAAGCTTGATAATACAGGAAGTAATATGTATGCCTGGCAGTTTGTAAAACCTTATGGTGAAGGCTATACCGCGGACGCTACAAAGGTTTCCGATTTACAGGCTAATTATACTACCTTTAGCTACCTTAATTGTGTAGATTATAAAGGTGAGGATTTAAGTAAATATGGTTTGGATGACTCTGTAGCCAGCTTGCTAATTGGCTATTTTGTAAGCCGCACGGAAGCCTTGCCTACTCCAGAGACTGATCCTAAAACAGGAGAAAAAGTTACTGAGAAAACCTACAAGGATCCCTATGAATACAAATTATATATTGGAAATCAGGATGAGGAAGGAAATTATTATGTAAGAATTGATGGCTCTAATTCTGTCTATACCTTGAGTTCCGATTCCGTTGATTCTATGCTTCAGGTAGATTCCTTTCAGTTATTAAATCCTTATGTCCTGTTACCAAGTTTGGATCATGTAGATCAAATATCAGTTCAGGTAGGGAGCAAAACCTATCAGATGGGTATTGATCATAAGACAACTAAGGGTGTGGATGGAAAGGAAGAGACGACTTCTACCTATTCCTTTCAGGGGAAAGAATCCAATGAAGACGCTTTTAAGAAATTATACCAGCAATTAATTGGTATAACTTATGATTCTCAGATTCCAAGTGATATAGTAGTAAGTGGTGATACACCATATATGACGCTTACATTTCATATCTTCGGGGATAATGAACGAACTGTTTCTGCATCCTTCCTGCCTTATGATGATAATTTTTATGTTGTAAAGAAGAATAATGAAACTCGCTTTTTTGTTGATAAGCGAGCAATTGAAGATATTGCCAAGTCCTTAAACAGCTTCACAGGCAACACCAAGGAGTAACAGAGATCTTTACTTATAAATGAAAGAATAAATAACAAATGAAAAGAAGCTTTATTTGACGTGTTCCGCTATGCATTCATACAATGCCATTTAGCACTGCGTTTGGTAAAGCTTCTATTTTTTGGTATATATAATAGTAATTGCAAATGCACTTGGCTAATATTGCATGCCGAAAGAAACTTGTACGAATATTCACAGACTTGCTATAATATATTAACATAAGAGACAAGCAAACAATTTTGACAAGATGGGGAGGGAACCCTAAAGAGGAGTCATTATGAATATGAAAATAAAGTTAGTTATCATCGGGATATGCGTTATCATAGTATTCGTTGTTGGAACGATTAATATCAAACAAAAAATAAATGAGCAAAAAACACAAGGGCACAAGGTAATTACGGTCAAGGATGATGTTATCACGAAAGCAGAAGCATATCGGTTGCTTAGTTACCTTTACTATGATAAAACGGCAAGAGAGGGATTGGCATTTGATATTACATATTCAGAGGAAGAGATGTCTGGTTGGTATGATACCTATGTGAATGCTGTTTATCATATGGGGCTAATTGATAAGAATATAGATAAGAATCCTGGGGAAGGCTTGACCTACGGTGGCTGCAAGGTTTTAATGGACAACCTTATTTTAAAAGAGCCAGGTTTTCAAACCATCTATAAAAATTTAACCTTTGAGTTTACAAATCAGGACAAGGATATGAAGATAGCTGATTTTCTTGAAATCTATCAGGCAATTCTGTCTGATGAAGAATGGAAAAAAGAAAATACCGCCCTGAAGGAGGAAACCTTATTTGTACTTGGTAAAGATGCTTCAGACGATAATTTGAAGAGGATGATAACGGATCAGGGTAAGTACTACTATGTTGATACAGCAGATTATATCAAATACTTATCCGGTGACTCATCTACCCTGGGAAAGAAAGAAGAACCAACCGCTGGAGCAGGTGAAGTATCCAAAGAATCAGAGAACCTAGTTATAGTTGCATCGGCAGGAGATTCCTTTGGAGGGAAAACAGGTGAAGCAGCAGATACAATTACGGGTAAAGATACAGCTGCCGATGACATAACAGGCAAAGCTACAAAAGCTGATAATGTAACAGCTGATGATACAACAGCCAATGACGCAACTACCGATACAACTGCTGGAGCTGCAACAAACAATGATATGATCTCCGATTCAAGTGAGGAATCCTCTGATTTAATAGAGAGGTACATGGATCAAGGAATTAAGGTGCTCACCTGTGGTCAGGAAATCGTTTATATTACTTCTGTAGCAACGGAAGAAATTACGCTTCATAATGTATGGATCAAGAAAGGAGAGGCGTCCGTTCTTGAGGTATTTGTGGGTGGACTGGATAAAACCTTCACCACCCAATATAAGCTTTCAGATAATCTCGAAAAGGTGATCGGTGATGTCACGGTTAAAGATAAAATGATTATTCAGCTTAGTGTAAAGCCGGATATGATAAAAGGAAAGGTATTACGAATAGGAGACGATTATATTGAGATCGAAGGATATGGTAGGCTGCCTTTGGATCAACACATGAAAATATATAAAATTTATAATACCTTAACAGAAGAGCCCTCTACCAGTATTTTGGTAGGTTATGAAAATACCAGCTTTATCGTATCGGAAGGAAAAGTAAGTGCCGCATTAATTACCGAGAATATCAAGGCTGAGAATATCCGGGTATTACTAACAACAACGAATTATAAAGGAATCTACCACCCTTCGATTAAGTTTACTGGAACTGGTAAATTTACAGTTACAGCGGGAGATACCATAAAAACTTATAAGAAGGGTGAAGTCGTAACAATAAAGGAAGGAGATAAACTTCTAAAAGAAGGAAGGATTACCATTGAACCTGTAGCAGAGGAAGGAAAGATAAAAATCCTATCTATTAAAAGGTCATGTGGAAGTCCAATGTATCGAGGGAGTATTGAGATATCCAATGAGGAGGATGGATTAATCCTACTTAACGAATTACCTCTGGAGGAGTATCTTTATGCGGTGCTTCCAAGTGAAATGCCTACAAGTTACGGAATTGAAGCACTGAAGGTTCAAGCACTCTGTGCCAGAAGCTACGCATATAAGCAGCTGCTTTCCAATGGACTCAGTAAATATGGTGCTCATGTGGATGATAGTACCTCTTATCAGGTGTATAATAATATTGCTGAAAATGAAAATTCTATCCTTGCTGTGAAGGAAACCTACGGTAAAGTAATTGAATATCAGGGTGAGGTAATCAGTGCCTACTATTTCTCTACCTCCAGTGGACATACGGCCAGCGTTTCAGAGGTTTGGGCAAATAGCAAGGAATTGCCCTATATTGAGGGAAAGCTTCTGGTAAACAATGATGGACAAGGCGATGAAGGTTATTCACAAACTAAGGGAGAGTACACGGATTTATCCTCTGATAAGAATTTCCGAAGCTTTATAGAGTCAAAGAATTTTCTGACAACTGACAGTGAGTTTAGCTGGTATCGATGGAAAGTCACCATCAGCGCTAAGAATTTAAAGAAGGTAATTGATGCAAAATTAAAGCAACGCTATGAAGCAAGTCCGACGCTGATTCTGACGAAGGAGAAGGAGACGGATAAGGAGAGCTTTATTAGTCAACCGGTGGATACAGTTGGTTCTATTGTGGATATCCAGGTCGTAAAAAGGGAGAGTAGTGGAATTGTTTCAGAAATTCTTATTGTGGGTAGTGAAAATACCATAAAGGTGCGTTCAGAATACAATATAAGAACCTTACTGGCACCGTTCTATGATAAAATTGTTCGTTTGGATGAGACGGAAGTGGAGGATATGAGTTTGCTGCCAAGTGCATTTTTTGCACTTAATGTAAACAAGAAAGATGATAAAATATCCGGTATCACTTTAACCGGAGGAGGCTACGGACATGGTGTTGGCTTAAGCCAAAATGGAGTAAAAGCATTGGCTAAACAGGGAGTAAATTATGAGGATATCGTTTCTTATTTCTATAAGGACATCGATATCGGGTTTATTTATGAGTAGTATAATCCTTCGTGGAGGTCATATAGATTCTTCTAAGCTTTTGCATGAAGGACTTATTTGTTATTAGTATGTTAAATTCTGCCCCTAAAAACAAAAGATACATACAAAAATACATCCAAAGCATAAATAAAACAATAGCCGTCAAGCTCCCATACATGGAGGAATAATTGGAGAAGTTATCAATATAGTAACTGAAGGCATAGGAAAAACCCATCCAGCCTGCCGCGCAAATCATTGCTCCTGGGAGCTCATTCATGATTCTTGTTTTACGATTTGGAATCACAATATAAATGATTAAAAAGAATACAATTAAGATTACCAGACCCAGGATTGTCCTTAAGCTGATGATTACCAGAGCAGTATCCTTTATAATTGGTATTTTTTGTTGAATCCAGAAGTATAAACGGTTACCAAATACGAAAAGTACCATGGTTGCAAGCAGCATGATGGCAAATATTAAAGTATAAAAGGCTGCAATTGCACGAAGGAAAAAATAATTCCTGGTTTCATTAATCTCATAAACTGCATTTAGACCTTTCATAATAGCCAAAAATCCTTTCGCTGCTGACCATAATGCAGTAATGGCGGTAATAGAGATTACTGTAGAAGAAGCCGCATTATCATAGATCTCCGTTATTACTGAAAAAAGCATGGCACTAACAGTGGTGGGGAATACCTCTGTAATGAATCTTAAGACATTACTTTCTTCTAAGGGAAATAAATAGACCAGGCTTAATAGTAACATGATAAAAGGAAAAAAAGAGATGATAATAAAAAACGCAGCCTGTGCTGAAAAGGCTTCAACATGATCACCTGTTATTTTCCTTGATAATAACCCAATTAAGCGGAAGGTAGCTTTTATCATGAGAGTTCTCCATTTCTATAAGGCAATAGTCATATATCTATTATATGATAAATTCGGTCGCATATACAGATAAAATCAAACGGTGTAATATGCGAGCAAGTCCTTAGTATGATTGAAGTATCGTCATTAAAGAGTTAAAGTATGGATTTCACTGAGTTTAGATTCATGACAAGTGAATCAGTTTACTCATTCATCTTGTTTGGAACCGTTATGGAACCAATCGTAATGGTATCCCAGTAATCAAAGTTTATAGTAATGTCATAGTTGTCTTTTAATTTATTATACAGAGCAGTAAACTGCTTCTCCTCCTCCGCATCGATAGCATCCTCCACTGCTTGTTCATAACGGCTAGAAGAATTGTTGTCGATCATGTGGATGATATAATAACCGTAATCCGTAGTTACAACAGAACTATAATTATCTTTTCCCAGAACAATCGCAGCCTCCTGATACGCTGATTCAACGTTAGTGTCACCATAGACAAAATTACGAGTATCATATTGCAGGCTGGAGTACTGGTTTAACAAGTCATCAAAACCCAATCCAGCCAAAAGTTTCTTATGTATTTTTTGACTCAACTGATAAGCATATGCTTTTTCACCCTCACTTAGGGGAGAAATCGTACCATCTTCATATAAAACAGTGGGAAGATACAGATATTCAGTTATATATTCAAGATAATCCTCCCGGTTGATACTGTTTCTTACTGCTTTTTCATCGATAAAAATATCCTTTGAGAGATAAGAACGATATTTATCACCAAGTGCATGTATTTTACAGGATTTTTCTAACAGTTCTCTGTTGAGTCCAATCTGATTCAAATCTTCCTTTGAGGAGTCATTGCTTATGCTGTTAACAGTAGCAGCTACCTTATTCAACTCTTCAGCCGTAAGTTCCAGTCCTTTTTTTTCTGCCTGATCGTTTAGCAATTCATACATTACTACTTCTGCCAGGATAGAATTTTTCGCTGATTCCCGAAGTGTCATATTATTATAGCTATAATCCCAATAACTGCAGCCAAAATGAGTCTGATAATATGTTTCTAATTGATTACCTTCCCTTTCAACCAAATAAATGTCATACAGAAAATCATCCAAATAAATGCGTTTACCATCGATTGTAACAATCGGCTCTTTTTTTATTCCGCTGCAGCCAACCAAGTTGACTGACAAGACTATTGTAAGCAGCGTAAGAGTAGCTGCAAGGGTTTTATATAGTTTCACGTTTATTCCTCCGAAGATATCATTGCGGTATTATTATTATACGCTAATATTGCATAAAAGCAAGTCCTGGTAAAAGAATACTAGGATAGAGCAAGAAATGATAATAACTAAAGAACCTTAAAGAATACCTCAAAAGATTGGTTTGTCGAAATGCTTTTTATTATGTAAAAAAGGGGAAAAACAGGTGTAGTAATACATTGTTTTACAAATATTATCTATAATAATTCCCATAAACTATTGATTTTTCTGGCTTTTATAGTATGATGAATAGTATGAGAAAATATTACGTAAGAACTTAAGGATATATCATGAGAGTTCTTTGTGAACTGACTTATTGGGAGTAAGAAAGCTCATTGTTCATAATCTATAAAGATGGATTTTTTAGTACGGAGGATTGTCGTAATGATTAACTTTGATGAGGAAATACAAAAGTTTCAGCCAAGCCCTGAGATAGAACAGGCAGAGGACGTTATTAATAATAATGATTTGACAGATGTAACGGATATATTAAAAGAAATACTAAAGGGAACAAAGAAAACAAATAACGAATAGATTAAAGAACAGACAGGTGGGGATGATATGGTTTGCCCGAATTGTGGAAGTAATATGTCGGACAAGAGAAAACGCTGCGAAAGATGCGGTAATGATTTGACAATCTATAAAAAAGTATTGTCAGCTTCCAATCTTTTCTATAATGATGGACTTGCAAGAGCAAAAGTTAGGGATTTATCTGGTGCGATCATATCCCTGCGAAAGAGCCTTGAATTAAATAAATTAAATAGTAATGCCAGAAATTTGTTAGGACTAGTTTATTATGAAATGGGAGAGATGGTTGCTGCGATTAGTGAGTGGGTCATCAGTAAACATTTTAAACCGGACGATAATGATGCAGATGAGTATATTAATAAGGTTCAAACAAACCTTACAAAATTGGATTCCTTAAATCAAGCGATTAAACGTTATAATACTGCATTAGGTCTAGCGAAGCAGGGGAGTGATGACCTTGCTATCATTCAACTAAAAAAAGTGGTAAGTTTGAATACGAATTTTATTCGAGCCTATCAATTGTTGGTTCTGTTACTAATTAAGACAGGTGAGAAGGATAAAGCAAGAAAGTATCTTCAGAAGATAGTCAAGATAGATGTGACTAATACAACTACATTAAAGTACTTAAAAGAGATTGAGGTAGCAGCAGCGGTCAAGGATCTAAATAGTAATCCAGAGGCAGAACAGCCGTCTACAGCCTCGATTATGCCCATCTCCTCTTACCGGGAGGACAAGCCCAATATTATGGCCTATGTTAACCTGGTTGTAGGTATTGTAATTGGTTTGGCCGTGGCAGCCTTTTTAATTGTACCAACCATCAAAAAGAATGCGGCTTCTGATCAGGATACCGGTTATGCGGATACCTCATATACCGCTGAACAGATTCAGCAAAAGGATGATTTAATTACCCAGCTTCAGACAGAGAAAGAACAGCTGGAAACGGACAAAAAGGATTTACAGGCGCAAATTGATACACTCAACAGTGCAGATAATAATGATATCTATACGGGATTAATGGAAGCAGCTAGAGTCTATCTGGCTGAACTAGAGAAACCAAAAAATCAGCAAAATTTACCGGCAGTGGCAGATTCACTGGTTGATATTGACGATACAAAGTTTGAAGCAGATGCTGCTAAGCAATTGTTTAGTAACCTAACGGAAATAACTTACCCTGAGGCTGCCAAAATTCATTATGAAGAAGGCCATAGCCTGTATAGTAAGGGAAAATATGAGGAAGCATTGGTTCAGCTAAAGCTGGCAATAAAGTTTGACCCGAAGGATGTTGACGCTGTTTATTTTGCAGCAAGAGCTTATCATAGGCTGGATGATAAGATTAATGCAGCCGTTTATTATAATCTGGTCATAAGTGATTTTCCAGATTCATCACGAGTAGCAGATGCAAATGATTACTTAAAAGAAGTACAGGAATAAATGAAATATACAAAGGATAATTACGATTAAGACGTTTCATGTTGAAGGGCTTTCATGCCCTTCCATAAAAGGTCTTTTTTCTTGACCAAAATCAAATGGAAATATTAGTAAACAATAGGAGGCTATAGTAGATGCAAGATGAGAAAAAGAAAACCAAGATAATACGGGGAACAGGAGAGGGGGTCACGGAGTATGAGATTGATGGTCGATGTTTAATCATCCGGTTACGGGATGAACTCGATCACCATAATGCAGTACAGATCCGGGAAGAAGCAGATAGAATTATTGATCGAAAGAATATTAAACATATCATTTTTGACTTTTCAGAAGCCAGTTTTATGGATAGCGCCGGGATCGGTGTAATCATGGGAAGATATCGCAAGGTTATATTTATTGGGGGAAAGATAGCGGTTTCAAACGTGGGCTCAGCTGTTGACAGAATATTTCGTTTGTCAGGACTTTATAAAATCATAGAAAAATATGACACCGTAGAAGCAGCGCTTCATATTTTGGTTAAGTGAAAATAGAAAGGGGAAGATTTAAGGATGAATGATAAAAATGAAATGAGGCTGGAGTTTGAAAGTCGGTCACAGAATGAAAGCTTTGCAAGAACTGTTGTAGCGGCTTTTGTAGCGCAACTCGACCCAACAATTGAAGAACTGGCAGATATCAAAACAGCAGTATCAGAGGCAGTAACCAATGCAATCATTCATGGTTATGTGGATGAAATAGGTGTGATATCGATGCATTGTACGATTTGTGAGAATCAATTAACCGTTGAAATTATTGATCAGGGGGTTGGAATTGAGGATGTGAACAAAGCGATGGAGCCCTTATATACTACAAAACCTGAGTTGGAGCGCTCGGGTATGGGATTTTCGTTTATGGAAGCCTTTATGGACGATTTACAGGTGGTATCTTCATCTGGAGCGGGTACCAGGGTGATTATGAGGAAGAAGATTGGGAAGATTGAAATGAAAAAAAGATTTGCTCCGCAAGCCTTTGAGATTGAGGCTTAGAAAAGAAAGAAAAGTCTAAAAAGAAAGGAGCGAGATGAAATGTGGATACACTTGAATTGATTAAACTTTCAAAGGATGGGGATCGAGAAGCCAGAGACCGGGTAGTAGCAGAGAATGTAGGCTTAGTATGGAGCATCGTTCGCAGGTTTATGAACCGTGGTCACGAGATGGAGGACTTGTTTCAGATTGGAAGTATTGGCTTAATGAAAGCAATTGATAAATTTGATTCGACTTATGAAGTAAAATTCTCCACTTATGCTGTCCCTATGATAACGGGGGAAATTAAACGCTTTTTAAGGGACGATGGAATGATTAAGGTCAGTAGATCATTAAAGGAGTCAGCGATAAAAATACGAAGTGTCCGAGAGCGATATCAAAATGAGTTTGGTCGTGACCCAACCTTTGAGGAATTGGAAACAGAGTTGGATCTGGATAAAGAAGATATTATTATGGCCATGGAAACAGGGACAGAAGTAGAATCTCTTTATAAGACTATTTATCAGGGTGATGGTAGCCCCATATATTTAATTGATAAGCTGGCAGAGACGAAAGATGAAAGTGAAGATCTGGTGGACAAGCTTGCTCTGCGGGAGATTATCGCATCCCTAGATGACAAGGAGCAGGAGATTATCCGGCTTAGATATTTTAAAGACAGAACTCAGACGGATATTGCAAAGGAATTAGGTATTTCACAGGTACAGGTTTCTAGAATGGAAAAACGAATACTAAAAATTATGCGGGAAAGACTTGGTGCATAGATTTTAAAATACAAGAGCGAAAATAGATAAGAGAATAATGGCCATATATTTCCAGTATAGGAAAAGTGGTAATTCATATAATATTATCAGAATATGGATAATCCAAAAAAGCATCAGAGATGGAACTGATGCTTTTTTGCATGAAAAGGATGTGGTGGTTTAATGCAAATGAGAAGAAAAGTAGTATGGCTAGCTGTTTTTTTAGTCGTTACAGCATTACTGATTGTACTTTGTGTTACCTTATATGTGAAGAATCAACCGGAGCAATTCGATGGCACGTTAGTAAATAATCAGCGTCCCTGGTACGTTTATGATAATAATTGCTATGGAGAGGTTTAGCGATACCTTGAGACAACATTTGCTGGAGATACTAAGGAGATAAGTATATAAATAGGTCATCAAAAATTGAAAGGCGTGGTTGTTAAGATGAGTGAAAAAAAGCAAGTATCTGCCAAACATATCATAAATGAAACAGATACCCAACTAAGAAATGAATATTTTAACCAGTATGTAAAGGAGGTTACACCAAAGAATAGTATTCCAAAGAATACAGCCAAGGCATTTTTGATTGGTGGTATTATCTGTGTCATCGGGCAAGCTCTCACAAATTATTATATCTATATGGGAGCCGAGGAGGAAACCGGAAAGCTGTATACAACAATTACGCTAGTATTTTTGGCGATTGTATTAACAGGTGTAGGTCTTTATCAAAAATTAGCAAAATTCGGCGGTGCAGGAACTTTGGTACCGATTACCGGATTTGCAAACTCTATGGCGGCACCAGCGGTTGAATACAAAAAAGAAGGACAAGTCTTTGGTATTGGCTGCAAAATATTTACGATTGCAGGGCCAGTAATTCTTTACGGGATCTTCTGTTCCTGGGTTCTTGGTGTAATTTACTATATCTTAAAATTGTTAGGTGCAGTTTAATATGCAACAAAAGTCAGATGACTAGAAAATTATAGAGAAGAGCCTTGATAAGGCTTTAAAAGGAGTTGTAAGCGTGACGGAAAAAGCTGATAATCAATCAAAAATCATTGGAAAACAGAGTATTAGTTTCCAAAATCCCCCCTACATTGTAGCAACCTCATCAGTTGCAGGAAAAAAGGAATCCGAAGGACCCTTAGGGTCTCTGTTTGATATTGTAAATGATGATCCGATGTTTGGAAAAAACACTTGGGAAGAAGCAGAAAGTGAAATAATGAAAGAGGCCGCTGATAAAGTACTGATGAAGGTGGGATTAGCTAATACGGATATAAGATATCTGGTGGGCGGAGACTTACTGGGACAATTAATTGCGACCTCCTTTGGAATTGCTGAATTGAAAATACCCATGTTTGGGATTTACGGCGCATGTTCTACCATGGGAGAAGCAATGTCGATTGGAGCAATCTTGGTGGACGGGGGTTATGCGGATCGGGTTCTATCACTTACATCCAGTCATTTTGCGGGTGCAGAAAAACAGTTTCGATTCCCCCTAGATTACGGGAATCAAAGACCTTATTCTGCTTCTTGGACCGTAACAGGAAGTGGTGCGGTCATTATTACTAACGCTGATAAAAAGATTTCAAAGTCAGGCGAAGCAGATGTAGTAATAAAGGGTATAACAACCGGGAAAATAGTTGACTATGGTATAAAGGACTCTATGAATATGGGCGCATGCATGGCTCCTGCAGCATTTGAGACAATAAAACAAAATCTTGAGGACTTTGGTGTGGAACCCTCCTATTATGATAGAATCATTACCGGAGATCTGGGCTATGTTGGAGCTAAAATATTAATTGATCTGCTTTCGAGTGCTGGCTATGATATCAGTAAAAATCATATGGACTGTGGAATAGAAATATTCGATCAAGAAAATCAGGATACACATGCAGGCGGAAGCGGCTGTGGCTGCTCGGCAATCACCTTTGCTAGCTTGATTTATACAAAACTAAAAACCAGAGAGTGGAAGAGAGTTCTGTTTATCCCAACAGGTGCACTACTGTCACAGGTAAGTTTTAATGAAGGAAAAACAGTTCCAGGCATAGCTCACGCAGTTGTAATAGAATCGGAAGGCTGATAGGAACAAGCAGTTTTTATTGTCTATGATAGATAAGATGGAAAGGAGTTTAATTCTATGGAGTATATAAAAGCATTTTTAGTGGGAGGAGCTATTTGTGCAGTGGTTCAGATATTACTTGACACTACAAAGCTGATGCCTGGACGAGTGATGGTTATTCTGGTTTGCACCGGTGCTGTGCTGGGCGCCCTTGGTCTTTATGAACCTTTTGCAAAATGGGCAGGTGCTGGAGCAAGTGTTCCATTAACCGGCTTTGGTAATGCCTTGTTTAAGGGGATGAAGGATGCTATTGATAAGGAGGGCTTTATAGGACTTTTTAAAGGTGGATTTACAGCATCTGCTGTGGGTATATCCGCTGCTTTGATTTTTGCCTATATTGCATCCTGGTTCTTCAACTCTAAGATGAAGTCGTAACATAATATGTTTAGTATGGTATATTTCCTAATCGATAGGAAGCTTAAAAAAGCTGATATATATTCAGGTAAATCACAATCGTGAATTAACCGAATTTATATCAGCTTTTTGAATTATACGAGGTGTCTTAACACTATGGAAGGAGGTAATCAGTTATATTAAAGTTAAAGTTATCTTCTTCCTCCGTGTCTACGTTAGGATTCGTATTCGGATCAGAATTCTCGTTTGAATTAGGATTCGTATTCGGGTCAGAATTACCATTTGTATTAGGACTCGTATTAGAGTTAGTATTTGAATTAGAGTTAGGATTTGTATTGGTGTTTGAATTTGATCCATTACTCGGTGTGATGGTAGCATTGTGACTTGGGGCATTTCCTTTATGGATGGTGCAATATGATTTTGATAATACATAGGGTGTATCATCGGTTTTGCCGGTTTCATCCTTATTGAGAAATACTCCAATCTTCACTTTGTTAATTGGGCAGCTATCGGTAGCCAAATCACCAGAGACAGTACATACACTTGCCTGTACATGCACATCACATTTTTCAGTAGGTTCTGTACCTTTAGCAAAGTATTCGACTTTCACGCTGTTACCGCCAAGATATTCATTGCATAATCCATCAACTGCCAGCTTTCCGGATTTGGTACATATTTTAGCAGTGATGATGGAGTCGGGAATAGTAAAATCCTTTGTCTCCAAATTCTTTTCAATATGAATTTGTTCCATAATCATTTTCCAAAGCTTCTTTGGATAGAGGGTATTGGATTGAGTACGATTATTATCAAAACCTGACCAAATAGAAGCGGTATAATAAGGCGTGTAACCGGAAAACCATAAGTCATAGTAATTTGATGTGGAGCCGGTCTTACCAGCAACAGGCATATCAATTTTCGTGAATTTAATAGCTTTACCGGTACCTTTATTAACAACGTCTTCCATCGCACTTGTTAATAAGTAAGCGGTTGATTCTTTCATAACCTGTTCTCTTTGGGGTTTATTCTCTAATAATACTTTGCCGTTGTGATCTACTATCTTAGTATAGAAAACAGGCTTAGTATATACTCCGCCATTGGCAATTGCTGCGTAAGCGCCAGTTAACTCAATATTACTAACACCATCTGTTAAACCGCCGAGAGCCATTGGATAATTAATATCAGATACGGTTCTTCCGTCGGATTCTTTTCTGGACTCAACCAGTGAGTTAATTCCAAGTTTGGTAAGATAACCATAACCTACTTGAGGAGTTACTTTAACGAAGGTTTTTACAGTTACAATATTCATGGAATTATAAATACCCTGGCGTAATGTAACCAAACCTTCATATTCATTACTTGAAGTCCAGTTGTTTACCTCCGTATTTGTCTCAGGATAATAGTATGGACCGGAATCATCCTGCACGCTGGCTAACGTAAAGCCTGCACTATCAAAGGCCGGTAGATAGGTGGATAGAATCTTAAAGGTAGAGCCTGGCTGACGATAAGTATTGGTAGCTCTATTCAGAGTACGGTTACCTTCCTTTTCACCTCTACCTCCGATTAATGCAACTACCTCTCCTGTGGATTGATCCATTACCACAAAGGAGGATTGGGGCTGGAGGGTCATGGTCGTCTTCTCACCTAAAATGGTATCATCCTCTTCAAGCATAGCATCCCGAAAAGCATCTACTTTTGCCTGCATATCTTCTTTATCTAAGAAGAGGGCAGAAAACTTACTTCCATTATCGTCAACGTAAAGTCGATCAGGATCATCAAAATCTTTATAATAGTCGAGTACATCTTTTGTATGGTAATGGATGGTGGTTCCATCCGCCTTTTGAACCGATAAAGCATAAGTTAATTCCCAATAGGAAACTCCCATTTCAGGGAAATTGGCTTCGTCAGCGTAAGCGTCATCACAGATACCTTGAATCGTGGAGTCCTGGGTAGTATAGATATCCAATCCACCACTATAGATCAAATTAGAGGCTTGTGTTTCGGTATATCCAAGCTTTGTTTGTAAATCTGACATCACCTGCTCAATTAATTCATCTACAAAATAGCTATAAAAAGAAGTTGTATTCTCCTTAGAATTTACTGACTGGATTCGGGTATAGACATCATCTGCAATAGCCTCATCATACTCTTCTTGAGTGCAATGACCCTGTTCCAGCATTTCCTTCAGAATTTCATCCTTTCTGGTCTCGTTCCGATCCGGATAGGTAATCGGATTATTATACACCGGTAACTGAGCGACAGCAGCAATAACAGCAGCTTCTGACAGGGTTAAATCCTTTGCATCCTTATTAAAATATTTCTTTGAAGCAGTTTGTACACCATAAGTTCCGGAACCCAAATTAATGGTATTCATATAATATTCCAAAATGGTATCTTTATCTAGTTTGTTCTCTAATTGAACGGCTAAATACTGTTCCTGTATTTTTCTCTCTAAGCGCTCTGAAAACGTGGTTTCTCGTCCGCCCTCAAAGACCTGATTTTTGAGAAGCTGTTGTGTGATGGTACTTGCTCCCTCAGAAAAATTTCCAGTGGTCAGACCAATGACAGCAGCGCGAAAAATACCTCGAACATCGATTCCGTCATGCTCATAAAAACGCTCATCCTCGATGCTGATAAAGCAGTATTTAATATACTCAGGAAGATTTTTAAGATAAACATATTCGCGGTTTGCATGTGCTCCTACCAGATACTCAATTTCATTGCTATCTTTGTCATATACGGTGGTGGTATAGCCCTGAGGAACTACATCAATTTGAGCTATATCAGGAGCGATGTCAATTAAGCCTTTCACAAAACCCAGTCCTGCAAAGGTTCCAATAATAATAAAAGCAACAAGAACCATAATACACAGGCGGAAGAGAGTAATCCTTGTTTTGGAAATAAGCCGGCGCGACGTTGATTTTATATGATGTTGTTTATTTTCAATTCCTTTTTTACTGAAATCCATAATAACCTCCAATGCAATAGTACATGTACTCGCCTGATGCTCATTATACCTCATTCTGTGCATGAAATAAAGAAAAATTATATTTGTTCCTAGGAATCATACAAATATTTGATGTATCTTAGTATATTTTTCCCCTATTTGGTTGAAAAAATTTGAAATCTTAATTCCATTTATGAGGAAAAGTTACCAATTTTATACATGAAATCGAATAAAGAATTCGGTATTAATAGATACTTATTCACGAAACGTGGAGTAATGTCGAAATATAACGATGCCGATAAAATGGTGCGTTAAATTGTGCTTTTCAAATCAAATTATCAGTGTATAATAAAAATCGTCAGTTGTTTTCTGTTATATAATATTTTGGGGGTAAAGTTCATGAAGCAGTTACAGTTACTATTTAGCAACGAGGTATTGCTTGAGGATGCACGTGTGATGAAGCTAGACTACAGCCTAACCGAGAGAGTTTCCGAAGCAGATCAGGATTCCCCATTTTATGGGGTGAGAATTACGAAGCGTTTGGATGATAGTGTAGAAACAGATGAAATCACCGGAATATCAACGTCAAAGGATGTTGTTGTATCAATTATTAAAAAGCTATGCCAACATGAGGTAACACCAATCTCCATGGTTGAAATTGTGGATGATTTGGTAACACAGGGAGTTTAGGTTAAAGAAGATGTACTTTTCCGTCTAGTATGGTAAAATACACTTGCCCTAAGGTGTCTAAGATAGCTGAGCCATTCGATAGCTCAGCTATCTTTTTGGACAAGTAATCTAATTTGCTTGGGGGAACTAATAGTTCGAGGACAACAAGGTCACTATAATCAGAGGATAAAATGGTGATTTGCTCCTGTGCAGCCAGATATTGAAGCTTCCCTAGGGTATTGTAATCAGTTGTTATCTGAAGCTTTATTCCTAATTGTTTGGTTATCACGATACTTTGATTTAATCCTTCTATCACAGCAGACTGATAAGCCTTTACCAATCCACCTGTTCCGAGCAAGGTTCCACCAAAATACCGGGTAACAACAACCACCAGGTTAGTTAATTCGCGCGCAAGTAAAACGTCCAGCATCGGTCTGCCAGCCGTTTTGCTTGGTTCTCCGTCATCGGAGCAACGCATAATGGGATTTTCTGTACCTATGACATAAGCAGAGCAATTATGACTTGCATCCCAATACTTTTTCTTTAATCCCTCTATAAATTCTAAGGCTTCTGACTCTGTCGAAATAGGGTGCACAGTAGCAATGAATCTGGATTTCTTCATAACAATTTCTGCAGTACCACCCTCAAAGATGGTAAAAAAGGCTTCCTTCATCGTCCTAATCCTCCTTTTTATGATAAATATTATAGACGATTGCGAAACTCAAAAACTGCTGCTATTTTTCATACAATTGATGCATGTTCCTGAGCGAAATTTAGCCGTATACAGCATGGAGCGAAGGAATTTGCATCAGTTGTATGAAAAATTTCACAATCTATAGTGTTTCGCAATTACCTAATAAGAAAAGATGCACTAAGAATAGAAATGTTGCTATTCCAAGGGTTCTTTGGTATCATAGTAATAACCAAATTAATATAATAGCATAAAGTTTTTCTATGGAGGCACCAATGAAATTAAAAAAAGTTTCTTGGATACCGGTAATTATCGTAATGGTCATCATCTTTGCCTTTTCATCCAAGCCTGCAGACAGTTCGAATGAAAGCAGTATGACCGTTGCTGACCATATACTATCTGCTTATGAAAATACGACACAGGTACAGTTTGATACAGAACAAAGATATCAGGTATTAGAAACAATAAATAACTTTGTCCGTAAGGGCTCACATTTTTGCGAATATGCTTTACTGGCAGTCACACTAGCTTTTCATTTTTATATCCATGGTTTCACCGGAATGAGGTTACTTTTACTGTCAATAGCGGTATCAGCAACCTACGCAGCGACGGATGAATTTCATCAAACTTTTATCCCAGGACGCAGCGGACAGTTTCGGGATGTTATGATTGATACCTCAGGAGCTGCAGCAGGGATGTTATTCTTCTTTATTCTTTTGAGTATCTATAATTCTCTCAGGAATAGAAAACGTAGATTGAATTAAACAGCGGTGAACTGATTTAACTCTTTGGTATAGGTATAATCAATGGAGGAGAGAAGGGTTTTGATACGACTTTGATCGATCTCCAGATTCTCACATAAAGCCTCCAGGCTTTGATATTCGTCGCGTAGTTTTGTGTTTATATAGCTTAATAGGATATAAGGGTCTTTGGGAATACTCATGATGACTCCAATCTGCCAATTTTGGGTGGGCTTAAATAATCGTTTTAATACTTATTTTATTATGCACATTATTAAGAAATTTTCAATAGAGTACGCTTAGAAAATATCTATATGCTGGAGAAAGCAGTGGGTATAAAAGACATCAGAGCTACTTAAGTATTAATAGGAGGTAACAGCGTTGGATTTATTTGATTATATGCGGGATAATACGATGAAAAAAGAGTCTCCGCTGGCTTCCAGGCTTCGTCCGGAAACCCTGGAAGAGGTGGTAGGGCAAAGGCATATCATAGGTAAGGATAAATTACTTTATCGTGCTATCAAAGCAGATAAGTTAAGCTCTATCATCTTTTATGGACCACCAGGCACAGGAAAAACAACGATTGCCAAAGTGATAGCGAATACTACCAGCTCCATCTTTACACAAATCAATGCAACTGCAGCTGGGAAAAAGGATATGGAAGCGGTAGTGGAGGAAGCGAAGAATAATATAGGACGTTATGGAAAGCGAACCATATTATTTGTTGATGAGATCCATCGGTTTAATAAAGGGCAGCAGGACTATCTATTACCCTTTGTGGAAGATGGAACCATTATTTTAATTGGTGCGACGACGGAAAATCCTTATTTTGAGGTGAACTCAGCTTTGATATCCCGCTCCATTATCTTTGAATTGAAGCCATTAGATAAGGAAGATATCAAAACCTTATTAATTAAGGCAGTTAGTGATCGGGATAAAGGACTTGGAGTATATAATGCGGTGATTGATGAAGATGCACTGGATTTTCTAGCCGACATTGCGAACGGAGATGCAAGATCAGCTTTGAATGCTATTGAGATTGGTGTTCTTACCACAGATCGATCAGAGGATGACAAGATCCACATCACCTTGCCAGTAGCCTCTGAGTGTATCCAAAAGCGTGTGCTAAAATATGATAAGAACGGAGACAATCATTATGATACCATCTCAGCCTTTATTAAAAGCATGCGAGGGTCTGACCCGGACGCAGCTATCTATTATCTTGCCAGAATGCTGTATGCGGGAGAAGAGGTAGCATTTATCGCGAGAAGAATTATGATCTGCGCCGCAGAGGATGTATCAAATGCTGATCCAAATGCATTGGCAGTGGCTACCTCAGCAGCCTTAGCCGTGGAGCGTCTTGGTATGCCGGAGGCACGGATCGTACTGGCACAAGCAGCTGCCTATGTGGCTTGCGCACCAAAGAGTAATTCTGCCATTTGTGCCATTGATGAAGCTATGTCTGTGGTGCAAAATGAAAAAACAGCGACAATACCGGTTTATCTTATGGATTCCCATTATAAAGGAGCTGCAAAGCTTGGGCATGGGCTTGGTTATAAATATGCCCATAATTATGAAAATCATTATGTGGAGCAGCAATATCTACCTGATGAAATTAAGGATCGTAAATTTTACATTCCTACAGATAATGGTTACGAAAAACAGATACAGGAATATTTTAAAAAAATAAAAGGGGAATAGCTTGGCTAGTCCCCTTTCTAACTAATGAAAGACCTTTATGATTCTTTGTTAGTAGAGCTGTTTGCATCATCATTCTTATGTGCCAGCTTATAAAAGACCTGGAAAAACCAAATGAAGATAGGTATTACAATCGTACTAAATAAGCAAGCTAAAAACAGTCCATTAGAATACTCTGTTGCAAAAAATGAAGATACAAAAAAGAGAATATACATGGCAGCAATTAGTGCAATACCGACAATGGCAGAGATACGTTTCACTTTATTCATATAGAATCCTTTCTTAAATAAACAGCGCTAAACAACAGCTGGCATCTGTTACATATCAATTCAAACTTATACAAATTATCAAATGTGCTATTTTGATTAATTGTAAAACTTGTCTTAATTATATAGAAGTTTATAAAAAAAAGCAACTGTATAAGGCTAATGACAATTTAACAGATAGGGGCAAATAAGGAAACGGTTCCGTTTCATTGAATACAAGAAAAGCAGATTAGAAATTAAAATAGAGAAAAAAGAAAATAAAATAGAAAACAAATTTGAATATAAAGTAGATGATGGAAGAGTTCAGTGTAAAATTGAGGTGATAGTATGAAACTCTTAGATTATTGCAATAAGATAACTGGAGCACAGCAGAACCAGATAAATAATGATAAAATAGGGCGCAGGATTATGCGTCCCGAATACTCTCTTGACCAAGTGGAGGTAAAGACGTTCCCAAGATCCTATCAGGAAGGTATGTTTCTTCTTTGCTGGAAACTGGGTAAGGGAGGGCGTCTATCTGCTACGATTAAGCCTTATGAATCAGCCTTTTCCTATCAGAGCAGTTATAGGCCAGGTGAGCGGACGCAATTTCATACACATGACTATATTGAATTGGCCTATGTGGTGGAAGGTGAATTTATGCAGAAAATCACGGGACAGGATATTCAGTTTAAGAAGGGTGAAATCTGCTTGATTGATAAGAACTGTCTTCATCAGGATTATCTTTTTGATAATAACAGCACAATCATATTTATTGGCTTAGCCAATGAAATTTTTGATGAGGTTATGGTCGGGAAGATTGAAGAGGAGAGTATTCTTCATTTTCTTCGTATGGCGCTGTTAAAGCAGAAGGATGTTCAACAGTTTTTGCATTTTAAGCCAAAGAATATTGAGGATCATCAGATTGAAGAGTTATTGCTGTCCCTACTATTGGAGCTGGAGCAGCAGGATGAAGCTTCAAAATATATCTGCAAGGGATTACTGATGCGAATTCTTCACTACATCAGCTCTAAGTATGAATTTTCATTATCCAATGAGCAAAGAAAGAAAATGAACTGGATAGCCTTTATGGAGATAACAAACTATATCCAGGAGCATTATGCAGACATAACGATAAAGGAGTTAGTTAAAAAGTTCCACTTTAATGAGGATTATTATAACCGATTACTAAAAGACAAGGCGGGTATGACCTATTCCGAATATGTACAGAATATTCGGTTAACCCAAGCGGATAAGCTGCTTCGTAATTCGAACCTGACTATAGAAGAGGTTGCTAATCAGGTGGGTTATCATAATAAAGGGTATTTTTATAAGATATTTACGCAGCGGTTTGGGGCAACTCCCTCAAAGTACCGAAAGCAAATATGATAAGAGGTATGTCAAAGATTAAGGAACCATAGATTTGATGAATATAACTGTTTTTCAAATAGATGCATCTTCGCCATCTGTTTAAAGGGAGTTATATTCATCATTTTTATTTAAAGAGGTCTAATTGGGCGTTTTAAAATGTAAGTAGGAATAGGTAACTTTTTTAAAAGATCAGTAGGATAGCGCAATTGTAAGGGCTGGGAGCATATTGTACAATGAATAAAAAGGAGGTAGTAGCAATGTTAAAGAGTAAAGAATACAAATTTTGGTTCGCAACTGGTTCACAAGCATTATATGGTGATGAATGCTTAAGAGAAGTGGCAGAGCACTCCAGAATTATGGTTGAGGCATTAAATAAGTCTGGAAATTTACCATTTGAGGTTATCCTAAAACCAACTTTAATTGATAATGTATCCATTCGTAAGTTATTCAATGAGGCTAATGGAGATGATAGCTGTGCCGGTGTTATCACCTGGATGCACACCTTTTCCCCGGCCAAGTCCTGGATCTTAGGCCTACAGGAATATAGAAAACCGCTACTTCATCTACATACACAATTTAATGAAGAGATTCCATATGATTCGATTGATATGGACTTCATGAATACAAATCAGTCCGCACATGGTGATCGTGAATTTGGTCATATGGTTAGCCGCATGGGAATTGAACGTAAAGTGGTTGTGGGCTACTGGAATGATGTAGAGGTTCAGAATCGAATCGCAGCTTGGATGAGAACTGCCATCGGTATTATTGAAAGCAGTCATATCAGAATTCTGCGTGTAGGTGACAATATGAGAAATGTTGCCGTAACAGAAGGTGATAAGGTGGAGGCTCAGATCAAATTTGGCTGGGAAATTGATGCCTATAACATCACTGACATCGCTGAATATGTTCAAGCAGTAGCAAAGAGTGATATTGATAATCTGGTGGAGGAATACTACAGCAAATACGATATCTTGCTGGAAGGCAGAGATGCAGCCGAGTTTAAACGCCATGTAGCAGTACAAGCAGGAATTGAAATTGGCTTTGAAAGATTCCTGGAAGAAAAGAACTATCATGCAATTGTAACAAATTTTGAAGTGCTTTCAGGTTTAGCGCAGCTTCCTGGTCTTGCAATCCAAAGACTGATGGAAAAAGGCTATGGCTTTGGCGGAGAAGGTGACTGGAAGACAGCAGCTATGGTTCGATTAATGAAGCTCATGACTCAGGGAATTAAGGATGCAAAGGGAACTTCCTTCATGGAGGATTATACCTACAACCTGGTAAAAGGAAAGGAAGGTATCCTTCAAGCCCACATGCTGGAGGTTTGCCCTACGATCGCTCAGGGTTCTGTTGGGATTAAGGTTACTCCTTTATCCATGGGTAAGAGGGAAGATCCTGCACGTCTGGTATTTACCTCAAAACCGGGCAAAGGTGTTGCTACATCTTTAATTGACCTAGGTAACCGATTCCGTTTATTAATTAATGATGTGGAATGCTTACCACAGGATATCCCGATGCCAAAACTTCCTGTAGCAACTGCTTTCTGGCGTCCACAACCAAATCTGGCAACTGGCGCAGAAGCTTGGATTTTAGCAGGCGGTGCGCATCATACAGCCTTCTCTTATGACTTAACTTCTGAGCAGATGGGTGATTGGGCTGCAGCAATGGGAATCGAAGCAGTGTTTATCGACAAAGACACTACCATCAGAAACTTGAAAAATGAGCTTCGTTGGAATTCGATTGCTTATTAATAACTAATGTCAGTGTAATATCAGAATGAACCTTCTTCCCCCCAGTTGATATTCATTCTGATATTATCAACTATAAATTCTTCAAATATTAATTAAGCAAAGGCTGTTTCAAAAGAAAGCTTTAAAGAATGCGATTTACCTCTAACAATGCAATGCATCATGGTAAAAATTCTTCTTGCTTTACTCTCTTGAAACAGCCTTTTTATATTCAGGTCTTATTCAACTTTAAATTTATCAATAATGGACTTCATAGAAATCACCATATGATCGACCTCTTCGATCACACTATTGATGGTTGTCATAGCCGCGAGGACTTCCTGTGCTGTAGCTGAGGTTTCCTCAGTGCTGGCAGCATATTCCTCAGATACGGAGGAGAGGTTTGCTCCAATGTCAGAAACACTGGAACGGCTATGTTCCATTTTAAGGCTAATCTGGCCTAAGGTAAGGATTGCCTCATTAATTCGCTCCAACGCCTTGGCGATAACCAAATATTTTTCTTTGGTCTCATTTACACTTGTTGTTTGTAATAAGACAGCCTGCTTTACCTGATCACTCTGTTCGCTGGCGCTGGCGATACTGGAACGCAGCTCCGCGAGTATGGAATCAATGATAGTAGTTGATTTTGCGGATTGCTCAGATAAGCTGCGGATCTCATTAGCAACTACAGCAAAGCCTTTTCCCGCTTCTCCAGCACGGGCTGCTTCAATGGCAGCATTGAGGGCTAGAAGATTGGTCTGGTCAGCGATGGACGTAATCATAGCACTTGCTTCACTGATTTTACTTGCATTTTCATTTGTTCTTTCAATAATATTAAAGATTGATAGGAAGGATTTCTCGTTTTGACGCGTAATATCAGTTAGCTTATTAACTGCTTGCAGACCGTCCTGACTGGCGAGGTTAATTTTTTGGCTTGCCTTGGAAAGCATATCGGTACTCAAGGAATTTTCATTCACTGCTTCACTGAGTGATTCGATTTCTTCAATTAGGTCTTCTGAATCCAGGGATTGCCTGCTGGCTCCTTCAGCGATATCAGAAACTGCCACGGTAATTTCTTTTATCGCTCTGGTAATCTCACCGGAGTTTTCTCTCATGGTATGAGAGGAGAGGGCAAGCTTACCGCCCAGGTCCTTTAAATTGTCTATGATTTCTTTTAAAGACAGAAACATTGTGGTTATGGAACCGGATAACTGTCCTAGCTCATCCTTGGATTTTAAATTGGTTGGTGTTATGGTAAGGTCATTTTCTGCCAGTGCCACCATGTTCGAAGTTAAACGGAGCAAATATTTACGCAGGTATAAAATAGTTGATAACGAAATAAAGATTGTGATTACAAAGATAGCAGCTACAAGAATGGATAACCTCATAATTTCTTTATTGGTATATTCTTTGATTTGGTTATCAGTATAATTAGCATACTCCTTTAATATATCAGTCATTGTACCGATTCCTGAACGGACATTTTCAAAGGCCTCAATGCTCTTATTAATATCCCCACTACCAGACTCTGGGCGATAAGACCACATCCAAGTTTGTAGTTGTTCATTGTAGGAATCAAATAATTCAGATAAGGTTTCCCCTGTCTCTGGGTGCTTAAATTCGTTCAGCAACTCATGGTTATCCTTTAGATTGCTAATGATAGTATTGATGCTTTGCATTACTTGGTTCAAATCCGTGTTATACTGCTTTAGTAATTCCCTTCGCGCCTCGGGTGATAACTGCTCGTCCCAGGCCAGGCTTTTTTGAATACCTAGCATCCGATATAGATTGCGGTCGGTGTTAAGAATTAAACTGGTATTTTCGTAAATGGTATTGTAATAGGATGCTTTCGCTTCTTGTCGAATATTATGTGCAGTGATTCCGATAAATACGGGAGTTAAGAACAGTGTTAGAATTGCTGGTGCTACCATAATAACCAGCTTCTGGACAATACTAGATTTCTTAGTAAACCTCATTGCTACCTCCTGATACCGTAAAACGGCATTTCCCTTTTGTAATATAATAATCTTATCAATGGAAGAAGTATACTTCAATTGATTATATTACATGAATTTTATAATATTTTCTGCTGACTATCTGATGTTGATATAATTGTGGAAAATGTGAACTTTATTTATCGGAGGAAATCAGCTATAATAGGTATTAATGAATGAAAGGCACGGGTGTTACTATGAAGGAGACAAAAGTAATTTGCTTTGCTAATAATAAGGGCGGCAGTGGTAAATCAACAACCTGCTCTAATGTTGGCTATGGTTTATCTCTGATGGATAAGAAGGTACTATTAATTGATGGGGACATGCAGTTGAATTTATCATTGTCATTTTTCTCAGAAGAGAAGGGTTTGGAGTATGCAAAAGGAGAAGAGAATCTTTATTATGCTATTAAGCAACAGAAAGATTTGATGGACTATATCATACCAACGCAGTATCCAAACCTGGATCTGGTTCCCTCTACAACCTTAATGAGTTCAATCGAGTATGAACTTTTTACCAAATGGCAAAGAGAATATATTCTTAAGAAATGCTTAGAGAGGGTTAAAGCAGAAGGAAATTATGATTATATCCTAATTGATTCACCCCCAACCCTGGGCGGATGGGTAATGAATATTCTAAGCGCCTCCGATTATTTAATCATACCGGTAGAAGCAAGTCCCTGGGGACTATTCGGGCTTGCCAATATGTTAGAGTTTTTAAATGATGTAAAGCAAATCGCACCAGGGCTTTCCTTGTTAGGCGTTGCAATTACAAAGGTAGACGAGAGAAAGAATTATTTTAAACAAACTATTGATACCTTAAAAGCAATTGACAATGTATATGTTTTTGATTCTTATATTAGAATTGATAGCTCTGTTGAGTGGGCTCAGGATAACAGCAGACCGGTAATTGCTTATAAAAAGAGCAGTCGAAGTGCTAAGGAATATATGAATCTTTCGGAGGAGGTAGACAAAATTGCCAGTAGGTAAGGGAAGTATTGCACGAGCAACCAATGCAAGTAATGAAAATACTAAAATGAAGGATAAAGCCATAAATGAAAAGCAAGTACAGGAAATGCCCAGTATATTGACCGATATACCAGTAGCTCAGATTACGGAGGTTCCGGCTTCCTGGAGGAAAAAGGCAGTCAGTATGTCTAAGCTTGGGGATTTAATGAAATCCATTCAAAAATTTGGTCTACTTGAGCCGGTTATTTTAAGAAGATTAGGGGACAACCAGTTCCAACTTTTATCCGGGCATAATAGACTTCAAGCAATGATTGAGTTGGGAGTAGAGACAATTACCTCAAGAGTACTTGATGGAATTAGCGATACCCAAGCAAAGAGTATTTATCAGGATTTACATAAACAAGAAGAAGCTTTGATAGAGAAAGAGAAGATGCTGGAGCTGATGAAACAGGATAATCAACATCAAAAGCAAAGTAATCTGACGAATGATGGACAGCAAGAGAATATTCATGAGCTGAAGTTTAAAGTAGTAACGACCCTATCCAGAGATATGCCTGATTATTTGCTATAATGCTGCAGTATGGAATTGGGATAACTAGGAAGGAGAGGATGAAATCACATGCCATATATTTCAACAAAAACAACAGAAACAATAAGCCCTAATAAGCGAGAAAGTATCAAAGCCAAACTGGGGAAGGCGATTGAAATAATTCCGGGTAAGTCGGAACAATGGTTAATGCTATCCTTTGAAGATGAATCCAGTATGTATTTTCGAGGAAGCAATGATATGCCTGTGGCATATGTGGAGGTAAAATCCTTTGGAAAGGCGCCAGAGGATGCCTATCGTAAATTTACAAAGGCAGTATGTGATATCTTGAAGGAAGAACTTGAAATCGAGCCTGACTGTGTATATGTGAAGTATGAGGAAGTATCTCATTGGGGCTGGAATGGCAAGAACTTTTAAGGAAGTTGAGATTTGTACCCTGATGTAACACATAGGTAAGAAATATAAACTAGGAAAGTAGCTATTTAACATAGAATAGCTTAACACGGGAGGTAACTATTTATGAGCGTATCAACAAACGATGTAAAAAATGTAATTGTAAATGGTAAGGCAAGTATTGGTATTGAGCTGGGGTCTACTCGTATTAAAACAATTCTGATTGGTGAAGATAATATGCCAATCGCCGCAGGTAGTCATGACTGGGAAAACAGCCATGTCAATAATATCTGGACCTATAGCCTGGAGGATATCTGGAAGGGAGTTCAAAGTAGTTTTTCAGATATGCTAAAGGATGTTAAAGAGAAATATGGAGTAGGTATTAAAAAAGTAGCTGCCTTAGGTTTTAGTGGAATGATGCATGGTTATATGGCTTTTGACAAGGAGAATCATTTACTGGTACCATTCCGCACCTGGCGTAATAATATTACCGGACAGGCATCTGAGGAACTGACGAAACTATTTGATTATCCGATTCCTCAGAGATGGACTACTGCACATTTATATCAGGCAATTTTAAACCAGGAAGAACATGTAGCACAGATAACATTTGTGACTACATTGGCAGGCTATATCCATTGGAAGCTCACAGGTGAAAAGGTACTTGGAATTGGAGAAGCTTCCGGTGTATTCCCAATTGAAATCAGTAAGAAAGATTATAATAAAAATATGATCAGCCAGTTTAACGAATTGATAGCCTCTAAGAATTTGCCCTGGACACTGGAGGAAATTCTGCCTAAAGTATTGGTTGCAGGAGAACAAGCCGGCATACTTACTGCTGAGGGAGCAGGTCTTTTGGATGTCTCCGGAGAATTAGAGGCAGGAATTCCTCTTTGCCCTCCGGAAGGTGATGCGGGAACAGGTATGGTTGCAACCAATAGTATTGCAGCCCGTACTGGTAATGTATCTGCAGGAACCTCTGTATTTGCAATGATTGTTCTGGAAAAGGAGTTATCAAAGGCATATTCTGAAATAGACTTAGTAACAACTCCAGATGGCAAGCTTGTTGCTATGGCGCACTCCAATAACTGCAGCTCGGATTATGATGCATGGATTGGATTGCTTGATGAAACATTAAAGGTATTTGGTGTAGAAGTAGATAAAACAAAGCTCTATACTACGTTGTTTGGTTTGGCTTTGCAAGGCGATCCTGACTGCGGCGGCTTACTTTCTTATGGATATCTGTCAGGGGAACATATGACGCATTTCGAAGAAGGTCGTCCTCTCTTTGTACGTTCTGCCAGCAGTAATTTTAACCTGGCAAACTTTATGAGAGTCAACCTGTTTACAGCACTGGGAGCCTTAAGAACTGGTCTGAATATTCTGTTCGATAAGGAAAATGTTAAAGTAGATACGATCTTAGGACATGGTGGACTATTCAAGACGAAGGAATATGGACAGAGAATTATGGCAGCAGCATGTAATACACCGATTTCCATTATGGAAACAGCAGGTGAGGGTGGTGCCTGGGGTATTGCAGTATTAGCTTCTTATATGGCGAATCGCAATGAAAATGAGTCACTGGAGGAATTCTTATCCCAGAGAATCTTCAGCGGACAGCAGGGAAGCTGTGTGGCTCCAGATCCGAAGGATGCAGAAGGCTTCAATCTATTCTTAGAACGCTATACAAAGGGTCTTGCAATTGAGCGCGCTGCAATTGAATATTTGAAATAATTAATTGAAAAGAGAAAGCAAAGATATGAGTTTCAAAGGGTGGATAATAGTATCCACCCTTTATTTTCTGCTATTTTTAGCTGATCGCGATTTTCATACTGATAGGTTCATTCCTATGTGAAATATTTATATAATTACAGCTAAAAATTATTGTGTTGATATTAACTTGCTTCTAAACAACAATGAAACCATGAAAATATGAAGACTTATCTTTAAGAAAAGTAATTGTCTATTCTTAAGAATAAGAGTAAAATACAAATATGTAAATGGGTACATGTCTTTCAAACTAAATTAATCTACAAATGGGGGGAACTTATGAAAGAATTTTATCAAGCAGAGGAAGTTTTACCGAAGGTTTACAGAATTGGGAGCGGTGAAAATGTATTTGAATTTCTATTCGTGGGAGAGCAGAGAGCTTTACTATTTGACACAGGTTTTGGATTTGGAGATCTAGCTGGAAGGGTTCGAGAGATTACCGACTTGCCCTTATACATTGTGAATAGTCATGGACATTTAGATCACGTTTGTGGTAATTTTCAATTCCAGGAGCAGATTTATATCAGCGCAAAGGATATAGAGCTTTGCAAAGAGCATAACTCTAAGGAAATGAGAAGGGATGCGATTGAAGGTGCAAAGCATACTTTGGATTATCAGACAAATCTGATCAGTAATATATTGCCGGAGGACTTTGATGAAGAGAGCTATGTCAATCAAGGTTCTGGAAATCTGGTTCCAATGGAAGATGGGCATATCTTTGGACTGGGGAACATGACCTTGATTAGCTATGAATTTCCGGGGCATACACAGGGAAGCATGGGACTTTACTATCAGCAGGAACGGGTACTGTTTACCGGGGATGCAATGAATGCTTTTCTGTGGCTATTTGCGCCAGAAGCAACAGATCTGGCTACCTATAAGAAGAGTTTGGCAAAGGCAAAGAACTTGGAGCTTGATAAGGTTGGATTTTCTCATAATCCATTTCTTGCGCCAGCTACCATTCTGGATGATTTTATAGATTGTGCCGAGCATGTGGAGTATGAAAAGGGATTTCCTTTTGAGGTACCCTATCATAAGGAGTTAGAACCAAGGATATGTCCAAGGGAGGGTTATGGGCCAATGGATATGAGGAAGCCTGGTTTTGCATCCATAGTAATTAGTAAATCCCATTTGTAAGGAAAAACAAAATTTAACTGAGGATGAGATAGGCTGTCGTAGTACTCTATGACAGCCTTATTGTAAACTGGTTGCATAAGCAATAGCGTAATCTGTATCATAGGATAAAGAAATAAGCACTTGCGTGATTCCTTTGCTAGAAGCAATCTCTTTTGCCCTGCCAAGCAGTGTTACACAGGGCTGTCCTTGCTCTGTTTCCATGATTTCTATTTCATTCAATCTGATATCATTACCGCCGATTCCCAAGGCCTTAAATACGGCTTCCTTCCCAGCAAATCTTGTTGCATAGCTGTAAAGCGGAGTTGGACGGTTATTAATTAGTGTGAGTTCATTCGTTGTAAAAGTCTTCACAAAGAAAGGATCCTCTGGATTCTTATTTAGTATCGTAGCAATATGTTCTATTTTTAAAATATCTGTTCCTATTCCGTGTATCATGCTTCAGGCCTCATCTGTTCTTTATATTTGAATAATTCTTTCTTAAACAGCTCCAATTCCATACTTTTGTTTCGTTGTTTCCAAATGGCTATAATATCAGAATCCTGAGGTTGTTGTTCTAAATCAAAGATTTTAATCTTCTTATCTGCAATTTTATTGTGGCAGATGGTGACACCTACTCCGTTTTTCAGGGCCAGTGTTAACGAGTTAAGATTAGATACGTATTTTACAATCTTTGGTTCAAAACCATGGGTATTGCAAAGAACCTTAATTTTTGCGATTCCAACAGCGGATTCATTGGGAGTAATAACCACAAAGGGTTCCTGTTCTAAATCCTTTACGGATAGTTTCTCTCTGAGACTGAGAGGATTACTGGTTGGTACTGCAATTCCCAGATCAACCTTCTGAAAATTAATATATTCTACCTCTTTATAGTTGGGTAGTTCAAAGTTTGGCACGAATATCAGATCCAATTCCTTTGAATTTAGCTTATCCCTTAGTGCTTTAAAGCCATAGCTTTCTAAATTAAGATCAATATTATTATATTTTGCCTGAAAGGAGGCAGCTAATTCGGTAATTGATTCGTCGATTTGGAAGGTATCAGTACAACCAATATTTAAATGTCCTATGGCTGTATGATGTAATAACTTTGCGTTATAAATGGAATTCATCATCATCTCTTCAATGACAGACCATTCCTTATAGATCTGTTCCCCTTCCGGGGTTAGAGCCACAGAACGCTTATTTCTGACTAACAAGGGAAAACCAAGTTCCTCTTCAAGTACATGGATTTGTTTGCTTAATGCGGGCTGGGATATATAGAGGAGCTTTGAGGCTGCTGTAAAATTCAACACCCTCGCAATGGTCAGGAAATAGTGTATTTGTAGGAAGGTAATTCGGTGCATGGCTTCTCCTTTCGTTATCGCATGGTAGGCAATTATAAAATATCACTTATAAAATTAGTTGGCAATTACATATTATAAGGAATGATCCTTCATATAATCTATGATAGCAAAGGATAGTTCATAAGCGGTTAGAATCTTACAATCCTCAATCTGCATATGAATCAATTCCGAAATTTTGCCAATCCGATAAAAGAAAGTACTTTTATGAATATGCAGATGGTTTGCAGCGGAAAGGGCATTGCGGTTATGCTCCAGATAACATTTTAGGGTATTTAAATAATCCGTATGATTCATGGAGTCATACTGAATCAGGAAGTTAATATCCGGGTGTAGAAAGGATTTGATTGGTAAGCGACTCTGGTGAAACAAATGGAACATATAATGGTCTGAGTAGGAAGAAATACGATCCTGTTGGGAGTTTTTTTTCTCCTTCAATAGAAACATAGCCTGCTCGTAATAAATATAGGTATCCATAAGATTTTCATAGCGAAAGCTTATTGCCGCATACATTTGATTCAGTTGTAGAAAGTTAGTAAACTTGCGATAATCAATCTCAGCAAAGGCTACGGTATCTTTACTGGTTAAGAGAAGTACCAGCGTTCCTTTATAGAAAAAGGCCATGCTGTTATGAAAAATATTTAATAACTGATCAATATAATAATTTGGCTTCATATGATTGGCTCCTTCATCACTAAAAGAGAAGGTGAGAATCCAAAAATATTTATAAAATTCCTGCCCAAGCTGAATGAGTCGCTGTGCTGTAAATTCCGCATTATCTAGATTGCGTTCTAATAAATCGGTTAAAAAATATTCGTATTTAAGTCCTGATTTTAAGGTGAAGAATTCATCCTTCTGCATTTCAATTGCAAGCATATAGGAGGTATCCATAACAAAGTTCAAATCTTCCTCTGTAAAGGGGCGTATATCACCACGAATACAAATATATCCTACCACAGCTCTTCGAATATGAATACTACAGAATAAGTATTCTGTATTTGGATCCTCTTCAAAGCGCATAATAAGAGGGGTATGTTTTTTGAACAGATGATCCATTACCATTTTGTGATTCATATTTTCTATGGAGCTTTTTTTAAGATAGCGTTTATTATTATGAATCTCAAAGTTACTGTTATAGTCATCAATTGGGCTGCAGGCAATTACGGAAAAGCTGGTACTACAGATGGTGATTGGGTTATTTAAATAGGTTCTGGCAGTATTTATAATCGATTGGATCCCATATCCTGCATGAAGAACATGGAACATCTCCTCCCGTTTTAATTTTGTTTGATGGAACCTTAGAATCTCTTTCTGAATACAGTTACTAAGTTCTAATGGATTAAGCTGTTGATAGATATAAAGGCCAGTTTCATTAAAATGTGCGTTATGACAATTGATATATAAAACAGATCCGTCCAAGGTATGATGATAGAAATCCTGGTAGCTGGCGATGTAAAGAATAGAGGGGGAAAGCTCATCATTATCTTCATTTCCTGGAATCAGAAATTGTACACTTTCTATTTGCTGCTCCGGATTAATTGAACCGTGGACATGCACTTTAAAATCCTTTTCTATTTGCTCTATAATTTTCTTTAAATAAGCCATAGTAAGCTCCTTTTTGTATTCAGACATTTGTAGGAAATTAATGAAATAAAACGGAGGTTTCTTCTACAGATGGTGGATGTAAAATTAGTATAAAAATGATATTATTTTAACAATGGTATAACATTTTTGTTAAATATGCAATATCAAAATGGCTAAATCCACTTAAGGTGATTTAGACAAATATACTAAACTACAAAAAAGGAAAGGTAAGGGTGCTAATCAAAATGAAAGCAAAAGTAATGGGAGTTACAGCAGGTCGAAAGGATAGTAACAGTGAGATTTTATTAAAGGAGGCTCTCCTAGCCTGTCAAGAAGCCGGAGCTGAGGTTAAGATGATTAATCTAAGAGATTATAATATTCTTGACTGTACTGGCTGTACGGCATGCACCATTGGTATGTCACAAGGGAAAAATGTTGGATGTGTTCTGGATGATAAGGATGATAAGAAGAAAATCATGGAGGTATTGCTGGAGCAGGATGGGGTTATCTTCTCAGCACCTACATATGATCTGATGGCTTGCGCTATGTTTGCTAAATTTGCACAGAGAAGCCTTAGCTATGAGACTGCATTCTTAGAGCATATTCATGCAATTGAGCATAGAGATAGAGTTAGCGCGTTAATCGCCGTAGGAGGTTCTACAAGATCCTGGCAGTCCATGGCACTGGAAAGTATGCAAGCTGCTATGTTTACCACAGATTTTAAGGTGATTGATATGTATTTAGCAACTAGAGTACCAGCACCAGCACAGTGCTTACTAGATGACGAGATGTTGGCACGAGCTAGAAAAACTGGTGAAAATATCATGACAGCAATCAATACACCAGTAGCAGAGCGCAAATGGCTGGGTGATGAGGATATGGGCTGGTGTCCAAACTGCCATTCCAATGCCTTGGTTCTTGGTGAAGTTCAATGGGATGGATTACATTATCCAATTGAGTGCCAAGTATGCGGAGCTGGCGGTACACTAGAAAAAACAGAGGATAATAAGTGGAAGTTTGTGATTCAAGAGGATGGTCTAATCAGGGATAGAACAACCGTGGAAGGCCGTGAGCAGCATTTAATTGAAATTGCACATACTCAGGGTGGATTTTTCAAGAATCCTCAGAATCGAGAGATTGTTAATGCGAAGATTGGCAAATATAAGAATCTTCAGTTTGCAGGTCTTGAATAAGCAGGAATTGACAAGAGTTATAAGATAAGAAATAATTAAGCTGAATATAAATCAGAAAGTTCATATAAAATGCTAGTTCAGGAGTATGGGTCAATAATATCAATGAGCTTGTATAGTAGCTAAGAGTCTGGAAGTCCTATTAGGAATTTCCAGACTTTTTTTGTTCTTTCTATTGATAACAAAGGTGACAGGAATGTTATTGTAATAGGTGATTAATGTTGCAAAATGTCATAAAATTGGTTATTATAGAAGAAATAGGAGGTTAAGGGATGAAATTAACTTTTACAGGTAAAATACTATCGATGGTGATTGTTTTAGTAACAATATGTTCTGTTTCCTTTTCAGTAATGGCTTACTTCATGATGCAGCAAGCTGTAGTTAATCAGATGAAAATGGATGGCACTACTTTGATTTTAAATATTAAGGGTTCCATGATGAATAATGATCTTACCAGCCAAAAGGATCTACAGCAGTATTTTCTACTAGTTAAGGAAGAAAGTCAGGGGAATTTGGTGTATGTATCTTTATCAGATGAGAACTCTAACATTATTGTATCGGATACCAGTGAAATACGTGAGGAAGATGCAGGAGCAGAGGTGGATGCGGTAACCTCAGCGACAACCACGGATGATGGTAAACTTCTCCAGTCAATAGCGGATCATGAGACGGTAGGACAGATGCTTGTAACTCCAGCAGGAGAGCAGGTATATAATATTTCCACAAGCTTTCAGAAGACCGAATCGATATCGGGAGTACTTAATATAGGCATTTCGCTGGAAAACATGTATGAACAGATAAGCAAAACAATGATTGAAATAGCCGGTATAACACTGTGTGTTATGCTACTGTTTATTTTACTTGGAAGTTTGTTTGCAAGAAAATTAGTTCAGCCGATCCGGATGATGTCAGATAAGCTTAAGATATTTGCAGAGGGTGACTTTACGGTTGGTTTTGAGTATAAAAGCAAGGACGAAATCGGGCAAATGAATCTGCAGCTGGAACACATGAGAAGAAACCTGCAGAATATGATTGGAGATATCCAGACGAATGCGAACCAGGTGACGCAGAGCTCCCAGAGTCTAACCAGTATAATTGAAGGAGCCGTAGGATCAGCAGAAAGCATATCAGCGGCATCCAGTGAACTTTCAGAAGGGTCTTTGGAACTTTCTCAAAATACTCAGCGAGGATTTGAACAGATCAACATGCTGGCTGATGCAATCCATGGAATCTACCAACATGCTGATGTCATGAAAGAGAAGGTAGAAACGGCGAAAAGTGCTAACCAGACAGGAACGGAAAGCATTCAGCAGTTGCAGAACGCTATCAGCTATAACACCAGCGTAAATGGTAAGGTTAAGGAGCAGGTGATGCTGCTGAGTCAGCAATCGGAGTCCATTGCGCAGATTACCTCAGTTATAAAACAGATCGCTGAGCAGACAAATTTATTGGCACTCAATGCGATGATTGAGAGTGCCCGTGCGGGAGAGTATGGAAAAGGCTTTGCAGTGGTAGCTGATGAGATAAGCAAACTGGCCAACCAGACTGCCAACTCCATCTCAAATATTGATCATATCGTGGCAGGTGTTACCCTCGCAATCTCTAAAACGACAGAATACATGGAGGAGGGGACTGGAGCAATTCAGACCACAAGTGAGGTATCTACTGATACGAAGAAAGCATTTAAGGAAATAGATCAAGCAGTAGCCAATATGATCGATGAGATACAGATACTGTTAGGTAGCATTGTAAAGGCAGATCAGGATAAAAATCAGGTGATTACAGCAATAGAAAAAATAACGGTTATTGCGCAGAAGGAGAATTCATTCACAGAAGAGATATCTGCATCGATGGAGGAACAGATGGCCGGCATCGAGCAGGTAGCCCAGGATGCGAAGAGATTGGAAATAATTGCTGCAGAGCTAGATGAATTAATTCGTCGCTTCCGAATTTAAATTCACGGAAACAAAAAAGGTAGATAAGTAAAACCTCGGAAAAGAACAGCTATATGATGCTGCTGTTTACTTTTTCGAGGTTTTCTATTTTTATTATTAATAAGTATACTCAAGAATCAATTTACTTTAAAAGTTATAGTTTTCGGTTATAACTTTTTGTTATAACTGAAAGAACGATACGCTATTGGACGAAATCGTTATAACTTGTTAAAATATTATCAGAAATGGAACAGAGGGGATACCCCTCATCCAGGTGATTTTTATTAAGCCGAGGGTGGCAGATGGAGGTTAAGATGAAAACATTAGAGACAGATGTAATTGTAGTTGCAGCAGGTCTTTCTGGGCTTGCAGCCAGTATTGCAGCAGCTGAAAATGGGGCCAAAGTAATCACGTTTGAAAAATCAAATACTACCGGCGGAGCAGCCAATATGGGTATGGGACCTTTAGGTGTTGGTTCTCCAATTCAGAAAAATCAGATGATCACCTTAACACCGGGAGAAGCCTTCCGCAAGCATATGTATTTTACTCATTACCGTGTTGATGCCCGCATGGTACGTGATTACTATTATAAATCTGGTGATACCATTGAATGGCTGATGGATATGGGTGTTGAATTTGTTGGCGTGCAAAGAGCCTTTAGTGCACCGGAAGTAACCAGAGCATATTCTGATGGTGAGTTTACCTGGCATGTGGTTAAACCAGAAGGCGGCGGTATGCCGGGACCTCGTTGTGCTACCACTATGACAAAGAAAATGACAGAGAAAGCGCAGGAGCTGGGTGTTAAATTATTATTAGAGACACCGGTTACAAAGATTATCATGGAAGATGGTAAAGCAGTTGGTGTTCTTGCAAAGGATAAAAACGGTGAAGAGATAGAAGCAAGAGCAAAAGCAGTAATTATTGCGACAGGCGGCTTCGGAGACAATCCTCATATGATCAAAGAAGAGACCGGTTATGAATTTGGTAAAACCATTTTCAATTTTGCAATTCCAGGTATGAAGGGTGAAGGAATAAAAATGGCTTGGGAAGCAGGTGCTGGACGTACTCAGTGTACCATGGAGCTGATGTACCAATTGCCGGATAATATGAATCACTTTATTCTGGATGGGGCGTTCCGTCAGCCTTGCTTGTGGGTAAATCGTAATGGTGAGCGCTTTATGCCGGAGGATCAGATTGCTAACACTACCTTTACTGGAAATGCAATCACCGTACAGCCTGGCAATGTGGCTTATTCTATTTTTGACAGCAAGCTGCTTAAGAAGTACAAGAAAAAAGGACCGGACATCATTTCTCACGTACATCCACATGATTTATTTGATCATTTTGATGAGCAATGGGAAAAGGATCTGGAAGAAGGTTACGAGTGCATCGCACAGGCAGATACCATTGAGGAACTTGCCCAAAAAGCTGGCATTGATGTAGAAGGCTTGGTAAAACAGGTAGAAGAATACAATGAAATGTGTGAAAACGGCTATGATGAACTCTTTGAGAAGGATAGAAGTTATATGCAGCCAATTGAAAAAGGACCCTTCTATTGCTGCAGACAGCATGTTGGTGCATATGGTTCCTTAGGTGGAGTTTTGATTAATTATAAAACAGAGGTTATGAATCAGGAAGCTAAGGTAATACCTGGCCTGTATTGTGCGGGTACCGATGCCTGCAATATCTTTGGAGACAGTTATCCATTTATCCTATCCGGTAATACCATGGGCTTCTGCCTAAATAGTGGCCGTATTGCAGGAGAAAATGCAGCTCTCTTAGTGGAAGAAATGTAATCTTAAAAGTAGCTTTTGAATTATTCGTATAGAACGGGCAGAGGGAGCATGAACTTCTCCATATGCAGACCGAAAACATTCCATTCATGTTTTGGTAATTGCATCTGGGGAGCATACTCCTTCTTTCCTGCTATGTAAGTTCTAGTGGTAATGGATGCTACTGCAATCTTAGTAAGTTACTTATATTAAAATAGACGTAAGTAGCATCAGCTGCTAGTTGACCTTGGAGGTTTAAGAAATGAAAATAACAATTGAAGGAAAAGTAATTGAAGCACAGGAAGGTGCATCAATTTTAAATACCGCATTAAAGGAAGGGGTATACATCCCTCATATATGCAAGCATCCGGATTTAGAAGCAATTGGAGGTTGCCGCCTCTGTATGGTAGAAATTGATGGAATAGAGGGCGCTGTACCGTCTTGTAAAACGAAAGTGGAAGAAGGTATGGTTATTCATATCCATGCTCCTAAAGCGGATAAGGTTAGAAAGATGGCCATGGAGCTCATTTTGGCTACCCACCCTGCAGAATGCACTGGATGTCCGAAGTATGGAAAATGTGAATTACAGTCCTTATACCAGTATATGGGGGTAGGTCCGGAACGTTGGAGAAAGAAATCCAGAGCTGTAAAAAATGATGATAGCAATCCATTGATCCAGCACTTATTTACCAGATGTATCCGTTGCGGTCGCTGCATTCGCGCCTGCAGAGAACTGAGAGGAATCAAGGTCTTGGATTATCAGAAAACAAGTGACGGAGTGCGAGTGGGTATTGATGGAGGAGTATCTCTAAAAGAAGCGGGCTGTAAATTCTGTGGCGCCTGTATTGAGGTATGTCCAACCGGATCTATTATGGATGCATTCGGTATGATAAAAGATGATAGATCCTATAGTGATAATATGGTACCCTGTAAAGCTGCCTGTCCTGCTCACACAGATATTCCAAGATATGTTCGTTATATCAAGGAAGGAGAGTTTGCTAAAGCAACAGCTGTAATTCGAGAGAGAGTACCCTTCCCGGATACACTTGGTTGTATCTGTAATCATGTATGTGAAGATAATTGTAAGAGAAATGAACTTGGAAAGCCTATCTCTGTATGTAAGCTAAAGAGAGCAGCAGCCGTGAGGGATGACGGAGCATGGAAGAGTAAGTTGAAAAAGTCAGAGACTACCGGTAAAAAAGTTGCTGTTGTAGGCGGTGGACCAGCAGGACTTTCAGCTGCCTATTATTTGGCAAAGAAGGGTCACCTGGTTACTGTCTTTGAAGAGAATGAAAAGGCTGGCGGACAATGTCGTTATGGTATTCCGGCTTATCGTTTACCGGATGAGGTTTTAGATCAGGAAATTGCAGATATTCTTGAAATAGGAGTTAACCTGCAGACAGGAAAGAAAATTGATGCTCCGAAAAAATTGTTGGAGCAGGGATATGATGCTGTGTTAGTATCCGTTGGTACTCATAAAGGAACCATTCTGCCACTAGAGGGAAATCAACTGCCAGGAGTGCTCGTTAATGCGGATTTTTTAAAGAAGGCAAGACTTGGCACAGTAGAAAATATTGGTGAACGCGTAATGGTACTTGGTGGTGGTAACGTAGCCTATGACTGTGCAAGAACCGCGGTTCGTCTTGGAGCCAAAGAAGTACATATTGCCTGCCTGGAAAATACCAAGCAAATGACTGCCTCCGAGGATGAAATTCAGGAGGGAGAGGAAGAAGGAATCCTTCTTCATGCTGCCCACTCTTTCCTTCGAATTACCGGTGATACCAAGGTAGAGGGGGTTGAACTTCAAAAGGTTGATAAATTCTATTTTGATGAGAATCGTAAAGCGGTGATTGAATTAGTAGAAGGAACCAAGGAAATCATTCCGGTGGATACCGTAATTTTTGCGGTAGGTCAAAAACCTGCTGGTACGCAGGAGATGGGACTGGATTTAATCAATAATGCATACATTCGGGTGGATGAGAAGAAGCAGACAAGTCAGGAAGGTGTTTTTGCCGCCGGGGACGTGGTCACAGGAACAAAATCAGTGATTGCGGCCATTTCTGAGGCAAGACGTTCTGCAGAAGAGATTGATCGTTATTTAGGTGGTGACGGTGATATCTCCGAACAGTTAATTGAGGCTGAAACCCCAAGTCCTTATTTCGGACAATGCAAAGGATTTGCAGATCTAAAGAGAAAGAAGCCGGAGTTGTTAGATCCGGATATCAGAAAGAAAAGCTTTGTATTAGTAGAACAGCCCTTTACCGAAGAGCAGGCTAAATGTGAAGCCGGCAGATGCCTGCAATGTGACCAGAGAATGAGGCTCACCAGACCAAAGCTTTGGAATGAATATGGAGGGGAGGAACTATAATGAGTGAATCTATGATCTTTAATTTAATACCGACCTTTTCAGAAGCACCGATTTCACTTAATCTGTTTCTGAAAGATCCCTCATGTTTCTTAAATCGCTTAAAGGCGGAGCAAGCAGATAAAAAATATATTCTTTATCCCAAACAAAGCAAGGAGATGAAGCAATATCTCGAGCAGCTGGAGGGTGATACCGATATCAATTTTTTGCCACTGGAAACCACCGGTGCTTTTGTCTACGGAAACAAGACTGCTGTAATTAAAGTAATTGACGGTGAAAAGCCGCTTCCGACAGGAGTTAATGATAAGCTTCCTGTTTTCTCAGCGGAGGAATTCAGTGATATCGATATAAAAACTGTTATCATCGGTGGAAATGCGGAGAAGAAAGGAATCTTTACATTTTCAAAGAAGATAACACCCAGAGCGATTCTGGAGCAATGTTCCTGCGTTAATGGATGGAAAGGCATGTACTTTGGTTATCCAATGGGTATCATGATTGGAGCTAGTCAGTTGGATGAGGAGTTAGATTTAACAACGGATTATATCCATATGATTGATGAGTCAGACTGTATTCTGGATCAGCTTCATAAGATAGCAGAGCGCTATAGTAAGGAATCCTGTGGAAGGTGTGTTTATGGTTTTGAGGGAGTAACTCAAATCAATATGATTTTATCCGACCTGGTGCAGAAGAAGGGAAAAAGTGAGGATATTGAATTACTACTGGATCTCTGCAGTATTATGGAAACACAAGCTCTTTGTGATATTGGAGTCAGTGCTGCAAGAACGGTACTTACCGCTTTGAATAATTTTAGAGAAGAAATTGAAGAGCATATCACGAAAAAGAATTGCCGTTCTGTGGTGTGTGCTAAGTATGTAACCTATCATATTCTTGCCGATCTTTGCATCGGATGCACAGACTGCGCTGATGCTTGTGAGGATGACGCAATTCTTGGTAAAAAGAAGTTTGTTCATGTCATTGATCAGGAGGAATGTATTCAGTGCGGTGCCTGTATGGCGGCATGTGAAGAAGGAGCTATTGTCAAAGCTGGAGCGGTTAAACCAAAAACTCCAAAGAAACCGATTCCCTGCGGTTGATGATATCCTATATTAAAATTGTTAATATCTTATTTTTGAGAATAGTGTGCCAAGATAGCACCGTGGAAGTAGTTCTAGAATACTTCCACGGTGCTATCGCTTTTTAAAACCAGATCCACCTCACAGCCTAAACCATCTTCAGATACCTCATAATCTTATAAGACAATCCAAAGGCTAAATATTCGTCACCTTCTTCGATCCTGCAATCCATAATGTTCCTTATCTTATCCATTCGATATAGCAAGGTATTCTTATGTACATGCAGCCTCTTTGCAATCTGAGTTGGCTGTCCCGGGGACTCTAAATATTCATGCAAGGTGTGTAGAAAGTCAGTGCCATGGTTTTGATCATATTCCAGAAGCTTTAGCATACTGGGATGAATGAAAAAGTGAATATTTTCCTGACTCTCACACATTTCAAAGATGTGGTACAGATAGTAATCAGAATAATGGTGGATTGGCAGAGAGATTCCCAGCTTTTGTCCCAATTCCACAGCCTTAATTGCCTGTTGATAGAATCTCCTTGCATGCTTTAACTCATAAAAGAAATTACTAATCCCTGCTGTTAGATGATTTGCTTCTAAAAATGAGATAAGCCTCTGATATTCCTGTTCCTTAATCCCGTCCTTACGACTTCGACTGATTAGTATAGCTATGGTATTCTCATAAATTGCATAAATACTACTGGGTAAGATCTGATGAAGCTGATCCACAATAATATCCAGTTTTGTACTGGTATTTCGATAGCTTCTTGCCGGGATTACAAGTAAATATTGCTCCTCCTTTAAGTCATACCCAAGAATGGACAGACGATCCTTAACCGAGGAATAGGTGATGTCAGGATTATCTAACAGATCTGCCAGGAAATATGAGTACATAAAGCCTTTATTGGAGTTTATAAAGCTATTCTTTTGCAATTCCATAGAGATGATCCGACTGGTACGATGTAGCATAACAGAATCAAACTCTTGAAAGGGCTGGTCTATCTCACAGAGCATGACATGACCCACTTCTATATTATTAATGGTGATGGCGTCTACCAGCATACCCTTGCCATGAAGGGGATTATTGATATAAATGGGAGAATTCATAGCCCGAATCTTTTCATCGATTTTTGCTTGTTTTATAAAGGATAAACCTTGTGTGCTAATGTAACCTACTGCATTTTCCTCTGTAAAAAAGGGATTATCATATACAATTCCGGAGGAAACAGCTAAATATTTATTGCTATTGTCTACAACAAATAGGGGATTTCCAAAGACCTGATAAGCTACATCAGCTAAATACTGAAGGCCCTGCTCCTTAAAAAATGCGTTAATTAACATGTGTAAACCCGCGTTAATTTGCTGAATGTTCTGAAGTAAATCCTGAATATGATTAAAAAGCACCATTGGATCTGCTTTGCTGGTCAAATAAATAATGTGAAAGGAAGAGTTTGCATAAACGGACCAATCAAGAGGCTCTCCGTAGCAAAGAAGTGCAAATTCACCTTGAGTATCAGGGCTGGGTAAGTGCTGTGTAGAAGACATATAAATGATATGATTCTGGAATTTATTCTGATCCTTAGTGAAGAATTTTATAAGGTTAATATCATGATCTAAATTGGAATTTCCATAATAATTGAATTGATAATCGGGCAGATGTTCTTTGATTGCATATAGTTCCATGCCATTCCTCCTGATCGTTTAAAAACACTTGTGCAATTACACAAATAGTGGGGTTCTATTAACTAGAAGTTTGTGCCTAGTCCCATAGAATGTCTATCTTTTATTATATATACTCATGGTATATAAAGCAATGAATTGTTTAGAAAAGGAGATAGAAAATTGAGCTTAAGAGATGAAGTAATTGAAAAAATTAGAGAAAGATTAACAGCAGTCCTTGGAAAAGGTGAATATAACGAAGATACAAAATTCGAGTCCATCGGAATGAAATCGGTGAATTACTCTCAGTTAACAACAACCTTAGAGGATGCTTTTGACGTAGAAGTTCCTTATATGGATTTCAAGAGAAAAACAACGATTGGTGCTGCAGCAGATTATGTTGTTGAGCTGCTGGAAGATTAATCGAAAATAGTCATTTATTAATTTGGTAAATACATAAACAAGGAGGAAACAGATGGAACAGCCAGAATTATTTTCAAAAAAAGAAGTCTTTAACGGCGTTGAAGTTGAAACTTTATATCGTCAGGCAAGAGTTCCGGTGGATCCTGAGGAAGGTTTGGATTTATCCAAGCTGGAAGGTATTGCATCAACAGCGCATGGTTTTTGTGCTAAATTCAATCAAAGAACCTATGTGAATGAAGATGGAATCCTTTGCGAACAGGATGTTCCGGTAGTGCTTAGAGATGGAACAACAATTTATACTGATATCTATCGCCCCGTTGGCGAGACCAACATTCCATGTATTGTTTCATGGAGCTATTATGGAAAAAGACCAGGAGACGGTATGTCCGAATGGCAGGTAATGGGAGTTCCCCCAGGAACCATCTCTACCATGTCCAAATTTGAATCTCCTGATCCAGGCTTTTGGTGCCGTCATGGTTATGCAATTGCCAACGTAGATCCAAGAGGTACAGGTCATTCCGAAGGAGATATTAACTTATTCGGTACACAGGATGCAAAAGATGGCTATGATTTCATCGAGTGGGTAGCCGGACAGCATTGGTGTAATGGACGTGTTGGTATGGGCGGAAATTCTTGCGTTGCTATGACACAGTTTAGAGTTGCGGCTCAGCAGCCTCCACACCTGGCATGTATTGCTCCTTGGGAAGCAACTACTGATATCTATAGAGAATCCATCTTTGAAGGTGGAGTTCCAGCATTAGCATTTAACGAGTTTATCGTAGCATCCTTAACCGGTCCTAATAAAATTGATGACCAGGTAGCTATGGCAAGGCAATATCCTTTGATGAATGCTTATTGGGAAGATAAGATTCCGGATTTTAAGAAAATTAAGATTCCTACCTATGCATGTGCATCTTGGAGTCATTTCCACTTAAGAGGATCCTTTAATGCATTTAGAAAGATCCGTTCCACAAGAAAATGGTTAAGAGCACATAGAGAGCAGGAATGGCCGGATTTATATACTCCTGAGAATATTGAGGATTTAAAACGTTTCTTTGATCGTTACCTGAGAAATATTAATAACGGCTGGGAAATGACACCTCGCTATCGTGTCGAAGTAATGGATGCCTTTGACTGTGATTATCAGACAAATCGTCCGGAGAAAGAGTTCCCGTTAGCGAGAACCGAGTATCAGAAGCTATATTTGGATTCCAGTAATATGTCATTATCAGCAGAGCCAGTAGAGAATGAAACTAAGGTCAGCTATGATGCAAATGAAGGTGTAGCAAACTTTGACTTCCAGTTTGACAAACAAACAGAGATTACCGGTTACATGAAGCTTCGTCTTTGGGTAGAGGCAGATGGCCATGATGAAATGGATATGTTTGTGAATATTCAAAAAACCGATGAAAATGGAAACTGGCTACCAACCTATATCTTAGGGGAGCCACATCCAGGTACTTGGGGTAAAATGAGAGTTTCTCACAGAGCACTGGACGAGAAGCTTTCCACAGACTATGAACCAGTTCAGTCACATTTAAAAGAAGAAAAATTAAGCCCGGGTGAAATAGTTCCTGTAGATATCGCGATCGTTCCTTCCAGTAAAATCTGGCACAAGGGACAGAAACTCAGAGTTCAAATCGCAGGAAGATATATTCGAGAAGGCTGGTTTGAGCCGCTTGCATGGGAGACTGATAACAAAGGTAACCATATTATCCACACTGGTGGAAAATATGAGTCCTTCCTTCAGATTCCTGTGATCCCTCCAAAATACCAGGCTGGAGATTATATTTACAGATAAACATAAAAGGGCTGTTTCTAACAGCCCTTTTCTACAGTTTGATGAGTAGTCAGAGGATAATAAGGAGAACGATAATGAGTGTAATGGATAGTATCTTCCAGAAAGCAAAAGCTAATCCATGTAAGGTGGCTTTTCCGGAAGTAGAAGAAGAGAAGATATTACTGGCAGCGAAGGAATCCCTGGATAAAGGAATCTGTAAGCCAGTGCTGGTAGGTAAAAAATCTGAAATACTAGAATATGCCAGCACAGCTAAGATCGATATAGAGGGTATGCAGATCTTTGATTGTGAAGAGGAAGCACAGCTTGATCAATTAATTGAGAAGTATACCGCAGTGAATACAATGAACAGCGCCAAAACCATGAAGAGAAAATCAAAGGATTCTCTATATGTGGCATTGATGCTGGAAGAAATCGGTGAAGTGGATGCAACCTTTGCCGGTATGTCCCATACCACCGGTGATGTTATTTTAGCAGGTCAGATGGTTGTTGGTTTACAGGAAGGAGTAACCACAGTATCCAGCGTTGGGATTGCCAATATCCCAGGCTACAATGGTTCAGAAGGAGAGCTTCTTGTCATTGGTGACAGCGCAGTCTGTGCAAATCCTTCTTCTGAGGATTTGGCTAGCATTGCAATCTCTGCCTGTGATACCGCTAAGAGCTTACTGGGCTGGGATCCGAGGTGTGCTTTGGTTTCCTTCTCAACAACAGGAAGTGCAGAGCATGAATTAATTGATAAGGTAATTAATGCAGTAAAGATAGCGAATGAGATTAGACCGGACTACAAGATAGACGGTGAATTCCAATTGGATGCAGCAATTTCTCCAGCGGTTGCAGCGAAAAAGGTAACTCGTCCGAGTGAAGTTGCAGGTAAAGCAAATATCATCATTTGGCCTGATTTAAATGTTGGAAATATCGGAGTGAAGCTGTTGCAACAATTTGCTCATGCAGATGCTTATGGACCGGTACTACAGGGCTTTAAAAAGGTGGTATGTGACTGTTCCAGAAGTGCACCGGTATCCGAACTTGTTGGAAATATAGCGATTTCAGTAGTTCGTGCGGGAGGAAGAAAATCATGAGTACATATAAAATCTTTGCTATAAATCCTGGCTCAACCTCAACCAAAATTGCTCTTTTTGAAGGCGATAAAGTGGTTTACTCTGCTAATGTAAATCACGAAGCAGAAAAATTAGCACAGTTTAAAGACTTGTCCGATCAGCGCTTATATCGGAAAGAGACGATTTTGAACTTATTAAAAGAGAATAATGTTTCTTTGGAAGGCTGTGATGCTTTTGTTGGAAGAGGCGGCGGATTGTTGGCGCTTCCGGGAGGGACATATGAAATCAATGAAATCTTACTTGAACATGCAAGGATTGGAGCCAATGGTGTAACTCATCCGGCACAGCTGGGAAGTCAGTTAGCACATGAGTTTTGTCAGGAATACGGCGGAAGAGAATTTGTCGTAAACCCTCCGGATGTAGATGAGTATCAGGACATTGCGAGAGTCACAGGTATTAAGGAAATTACACGTGCCAGCCATATTCACTCCTTAAATCAGAAGGAAACAGCAATCAGACATGCACAGTCCATCGGTAAGAAATACGAGGAATGTAATTTTGTAGTTTGCCATATTGGCGGTGGTATCTCAATCGCAGCACATAAGCTTGGAAAAATGGTAGATGGAACAGACATAGTAGAAGGGGAAGGGCCTATGGCTCCAACAAGAGCCGGTGCTGTACCGGCAGGGCCTCTGATTCGTTTATGCTATTCAGGAAAATATAGCGAGAAGGAAATGCTTGCTAAGTGTACAAGAAATGGCGGTATGGTAGATCTGATTGGTACAGCGGATACGCTTGAGATTAGTAATCGCGCAGCACAGGGTGAGCGTTATGCAAAATTAATTTGGGATGCCATGATTTATCAGATCATCAAATCCATCGGTTCCATGGCAGCAGTTCTTCATGGAAAGGTTGACGGGGTGTTGTTAGGCGGAGGAATGGTATATAACAAGGATTTAGTAGCTCAAATCACAGAAGCCTGCTCCTATATCGCACCGGTAGTTGCTTATCCAGGAGAGTTTGAGATGGAGGCAATGGCCAGCGGAGCAATTCGTGTTTTAGATCAATTAGAAATGCCAAAAACATATACCGGTGTAGCTACCTGGAATGGGTTTGAAGATTATAAATAAATAAGATTATAAAATAATAAAACTATGAAATAGAAAGGGGTATTTACAATGGTAAAAAGAACATTAGAGGAATTACAGGCTTACAATGCACCTGGTCATTTTGGAATGACAGCAATGCGTATTCATGGCAAAGAGGAAACCGGAGCAGAAAAGTTCTGGATGGGAGTATCCACATTCTTACCTGGTGGCGGAGCAGAATATGCTTACGAGGATAACCCGTTGGAGAAGGTATATTATGTATTAGAGGGTGAAATGACTGTTACCGATAAAGAAGGCAACAAATATGTAATCCATAAGGATGAAACAATCTCCTTTGCTCCGAATGAAGGACGTTACTTAATTAATGAATCAAATCTGCCTGCAAGAATGTTGGTTATAATCAATTATCCACAGGCGTAATTGAGGGTTGAAGGAAAAGAGAATTTATAGCATCACAAATGTGAAGTTTAATAATATTAGGAGGCTATAGCTTCCGAAGGAGGATTATAGGATGGCAGTTGAAAAACAATTCGTAAATAATTTGTTTGATGTATCAGGTAAGGTTGCCCTGTTGACCGGTGCTACTGGTGCTTTAGGAAAAGCAATCGCCTTTGGATATGGTTATGCAGGAATGAAGGTTATGGTTACCGGGCGCAGCGATGATAAGTGCAAGGCTCTTTGTGATGAACTTGCCGCAGCAGGCATTGAATGCGGCTACTCCGCGGGAGAACCTTCCGTAGAAGCAGATGTTATTAAGATCGTAAAGGATACCGTTGCTAAATTTGGTGAGATCAATGTATTAGTAACTGCAGCAGGCTACAACCATGCTCAGCCAATTGTTGAGCAGG
>JAEWIZ010000003.1 GCA_023386815.1 Bacillota bacterium | reverse complement strand
CTGTTTAAAGAGGAATTGCTGTTGTAACTCTCAGGAAAATAGTAGCCGCTGTCAGCTGTATACACAACACTTACCATGGCTCCCGTAAGGCCAGTCTGACTTGCTTCTCCTGAAGTCTTTGTCATATGGCTGCCCATTGGATTTGTAATTGAAACATCATAGGAAATATTTTTCCATTTCGCATAAAATGTCACATCACCCGTTACAGTATAAGTACTGCCTGCCTCATAAGCAGTACCACTTGTACTTCCAAGTGTCCACTGATCAAATACTTTGCCACTTGGTGGAGTAAAGGTGCTGGAAGGTAAGGTAAGATCACTTCCTTTATCAATGCTTGCGGATCCCATCGTTCCAGTTCCGCCATTGGCATTATATGTTACCGTAGAAGCTGCTTTCATTTGAAGATAGCGATATTGGGGCGATTTATTTACCGTACCAAACGAAGTTACTGTCGAAAGAGAGTCCAGAGAAGAGCCTGCTTTCATATTATTATACGTCGTATACAAATAAGCCGGATTATAAACATTAATTGCTGGGTAACCTTCTGCTCCAATAAAAAGAGTAGAAATAGCGGAACTTGCGAATCCAAGTGAAGAGTCTGCTACAAGCGCACTTCCTGAAACTCCTTCTAATGTCACGTTCTCAGTACCAGTTCCATCTCCTATACTAAAGTTTCCCCCTTGCTGTTGAAAATGGATGCCCTGGGTTCCTCTTAAAGTGCTTGTTCCAGTGATTGTTACATCAGAGAATCCCCTAGTTATCTGAATTGCTGGTCCTGATGTTGTACTAATACTCACTTTATCCAGTGTGATCCATGAGTGACCACCGGATGAACCAGCCTTGTTAAACACGATTCGATCTGTAGTGGAAGTGACACCTGTTTTCATTTGAACCTTATAACCCGTTTCCTGAATCGTCAGCACTCCTTCTGAATAAGTAACGTTTGATGTCACCGCACTGCCCTGCGCGTCTGTGACATAAAAATCACCATAAAAACCATCTGTCTCATCCGCTTTTGATGTTGCCGGAAGTAAACTAAGACATAAAGCCACTGTAAGTATTGCACAAATTAATTTTTTTACTGATTTTTTCACAAGTTTCACAACGTTTTCTCCTACTAGTCTAAATTTTTTTCGCCGGCAGCACATACCGGCATTCAGTCTTCTAATCTTACCTGAATTTGACAACTATTCTTGTCTGATTGTATCATAAGGTAACAAAAAACGAGCCTTTTTTCTTAAAAGACTCGTTTTTATACTTAAAAACAAAATTTATACCAGCAAACGCACCTAGTTACCCACAGCGCGCAGAAAATCAGGAAGTAAGGCACTCATCGCTTCCCCGCCCTTGCGAACAGGTAATCCATATACATATCCCTTACCGAAGTATACTGCTTCGCAGGAATTGGTATGAATGCGCCACCGTGCATCACAAAACCTTCCTTTGAAAAAGCTTCCACTCGGCTCATATTCACCACAAACGAGGAATGCGGACGCAGGAATCGTAAATCGGATAATAGTGGTTTGATATGCTCCGAAAAGCTCTCCTGCATCGAGCGTGTAGTCAGTATTTCCCCGCCCATCAGCGTATAGCTTACAGCATGGTTAAAATACTCGCAGAAAATGATCGAAGACAGCTTTATTATTCGAAGACCTTCCTTCGTTTTTAGTGAAATAACAGGTTCTTTAGCGGTATTTATTTTGGAAACAGCAAGCTCCATGGTTTCAAAAAGCTGCATCATATCTATAGGTTTAATCAGATAGTTGATTGGATTTGCCACAAACGACTCTAGCGCAAAGGATTGCTCTGTTGTGCTGTAGATAATCTGAGCCTCTCTGTCAAGGCGACGGATGGCTCTCCCTACTTCAATTCCATTGATCATTGGCATCACGATGTCCAGTATGTATATATGAAACCGCTCCGTTTCACACGCCCGCAAGAGGGCGTCGGGACTGATAAAAGGAAAAATCTCAGCATCAAGCGCATTCCGGTTCAGAAATTCCTTTGTATATTCACTGATTACAGCAAGCTGCTCTGGCAAGTCATCGCAAATTGCTATGCAAAGCATCCTTGTACCTCACTTTCATTTATGGAATTGTTTGGCTTTATTATAGCATAACACATTCCTGTCTGCTACTTAGTAAAAGAAAAGCCCTACAACGTAGGGCAATTATTGGAACCACAGCCTCTTATAAACTGCTTACTGGGTTGCGTGGATTATTTGAACCTGTGACTTTATATAGTGCCAAATAAACAGTAATGACAGATTATTTTCGCACGTTTATTTTAGCATAACGGATACATTGCGTCAATCACAGCATATTTAGAGAAATACATTCTATATCTATGCTAATCCGATCCTATTGCTCTGCCTTAATTAAATTAAAGAACTTTGATGCCTGTAACAAATTAAGCTCTTTCGTAAGGTTTTTGTAAGGTTAATTCATCCATATTTTATGATAGAGTGCTTGACTTATTCCTCATTCTGGTATATGGTTTGTAATGATAAGAACTTGTATACTTTACGCGTAAAATCGCGTAACTGGAGGTTACCATGGGTAAACAGAACTTAACTTTATTGACTGATTTTTATGAATTAACCATGATGCAGGGTTATTATATTAATAATACGAATGAAACTGTTATCTTTGACGTGTTTTATCGAGAAAATCCCAGTGGAAGCGGTTATGCAATTTGTGCCGGCCTAGAGCAGGTAATTGAATATATAAAAGCACTAACTTTTACGGACGAGGATATTGCTTATCTTCGCACCCTTGAAATTTTTAATGAGGACTTTCTTTCTTATCTAAAGAGCTTCCGCTTTACCGGAGATATTTATGCGATTCCGGAAGGTACAGTTGTATTTCCGATGGAGCCCTTAGTGAAGGTAATCGCTCCTATTATAGAAGCACAGCTAGTAGAAACAGCTTTATTAAATATTATTAACCATCAGAGCCTGATAGCGACAAAGGCTTCTCGTGTTGTATATGCAGCAGGTGGGCAACCTGTTATGGAGTTTGGTCTTCGTCGTGCACAGGGTCCGGATGCAGGTACCTTGGGTGCCCGGGCGGCTGTCATCGGTGGCTGTGTTGGAACCAGTAATGTCCTATCTGCCAAGCTTTATGATCTTCCCGCATTGGGAACTCATGCCCATAGCTGGATTATGAGCTTTGATGATGAATTATCCGCATTCCGAAAATATGCGGAGCTTTATCCTCAAAATACAACCCTTCTGGTTGATACTTATGACACCTTACGCTCTGGTGTTGTGAATGCCATTAAGGTTTTTGAAGAGTTACGGGAGAAGGGTAGTATGCCTGAGAAATATGGTATCCGGCTTGACAGCGGTGACTTAGCCTACCTTTCAAAGAAGGCTAGAAAGATGTTAGATGCTGCAGGTTTCCCCGATGCTAAAATTACCGCTTCCAGTGATCTTGATGAATACCTGATTGACTCCTTAAAGACCCAGGGTGCAAAGATAGATTCCTGGGGTGTTGGAACTAAGCTCATCACTTCGAAAGACTGCCCTGCCTTTGGCGGTGTCTATAAATTGGCGGCGATTGAGAAAAATGGAGCATTTGTTCCTAAGATCAAGCTTTCCGAAAATCAATGGAAGATTACCAACCCCGGAAATAAGAAGATTTATCGCGTATACGAAAAGGAAAGCGGCAAGGTAAAAGCCGATCTCATCACTTTAGCAGATGAGACCTTTCATTCTGAAGATCCTTTACTGTTATTTGATCCAATTGCTACCTGGAAGAAGACATATCTTGCTCCAGGCACTTATACCCTTCGGGAGCTATTAGTACCCGTTTTCCTTGCAGGTGAATGTGTATATACCTCTCCTTCTGTTATGGATATCAGGGATTATTGTCTAAAGGAACAGGATACCCTATGGGATGAAGCAAAGCGTTTAATTAATCCTCATATTGTATATGTGGATTTATCGGTAAAGTTATACCGAATGAAGACTGATTTATTGGATAATCTGGCAGAAAGCACACAATAGCCTGCTACTCGATTTTATATGACAGATTTACCAGTTTTTACCCAAACTTTTTTAAGAATTCAATAGTTTTTTTCAATCACTTTATGTTATACTGAATGAAGATAAAAGTGAACAACCTTACAGAGTAGGAAGCCCCGGCTTTCTACTCTATATAAATGCCATTAAAAGTACACCTTGTTTTTTTGCTATAGTTAAAGGAGAAATTTCGTTGAACAAAAAAGTAGTTATCATTCTCATCTCAGCAATCATAGTTTTATTAGCCAGTGGAGTTATCTTCGCCACCTTGCAGGAAGGAAGCACTTCCTCCTTTGCAGCCACCTCTGATGCCATACATAATAATAATGACGACGATTATACATATATACCTCCCACAACGACTGAGGAGGATGTCAGCACTGCTCCTTCTGTTACGGAGGTACCGTTTGTTCCAGCAACTGAGATGGACTTAGATCCAACCAGTATTACCGTTTTTGTCAATAAGGAATACGCTCTTCCAGCAGATTATCAACCTGAGAATATGGTGACACCTGATATTTATTTCCATCTTTCTTACTATGATGATAGAACCTTAATGAGGAAGGAAGCCGCTAATGCTATTGAAGATCTCTTCGCAGCTGCAAAAAAGGATGGCTGTTCCTTAAGCGGTGTATCCGGATATCGTTCTTATCAACGTCAGAAAAAAATATTTGTCAATAATATTATTACTAAGGGAAAAACACATACCCTAAAATATTCTGCCGTTCCTGGTACCAGTGAGCATCAGACCGGTCTTGTCATGGATATTTCCTCCGCCAGCTTAGGCTATGATCTAAATGATAATTTTATAGATACTCCAGAAGGTAAGTGGGTAGCAAAGAATGCTTATCGTTTCGGCTTTATTGTCAGATATCCTGATGGAAAGGCTGATATTACAGGCTATTCCTATGAACCCTGGCATATCCGTTATGTTGGTAAGGGTCTTGCTAAGTATTTATATGAAAATGATTTAACACTGGAAGAATACTACAACTATACCCCCAGCCCGGATTTTGATTTTGAGGCAGTCTATGCCAGCCTAATCAATTATAAGCCTCCGGTAACTCCAACTACTCCACCGATAACCGGAGAGGATCTTCTGGATGAAAACGGAGAGAGCACTGACGGTGAAGAGGATGGAACAACTCCTGATGGAACTATCCCTGATGATACAAAGGGTAATCATGGGGGAAAGACACCTACACCAAGTCCGAAACCTACTCCGGTAGTGGAAAATCCTGATGATGAACCTACAGATCCGGAAGTACCAGTAACCCCAACTCCTGATTCCGGTAATACGGATGACGGCAGCGATACAGGCACAGACGATGGCAGCTCTAATGGTAAAGGAGACACAGGCCATGCTACTCCAACTCCTGATCCTAGCTTAACTGGGGCACCCGTACAATAAAATATCAACGATGGAGGATTCTATGCGATTAATTCTGACCGTTATGTTTTTAATTGTTTTCTTCTTATTAAGCATCCCTGTATTTCTTATTGAATACATCCTTGGGAAATTCAATCGCAGGGCTATGGTTGCAAGCTCTCAGTTTATTGTTGTAATTGCATTTCGGATCATACTTTTTATTAGTGGTGTAAAGCGTACTGTTATCGGTCGTGAAAATGTACCTAAGAATGAGGCTGTTCTATATATCGCAAACCACAGAAGCTATTTTGATGTCCCGGTAGCCTATGCCTCAATTCCAACCCTAACAGGTTTTATGGCAAAAAAGGAAATTAAGAAAATTCCTTTTCTCAGTACCTGGATGAGTTTCTTACAGTGTTTATTCTTAGATCGTGATGACATTAAACAAGGATTAAAAACTGTACTAAAAGCAATCGAACAGGTAAAAGCCGGCTATTCCGTATTTATCTCTCCGGAAGGCACCAGAAGTCAGGGAACGGAAATGCTTCCCTTCAAGGAAGGAAGCTTTAAAATAGCAGAAAAAACAGGCTGTGCCATTATTCCTGTTGCAATTTCTAATACGGATGCTGCCTTTGAGCGCCAAAAACCCTGGATTCACTCTGCCCATGTAGTGATTGAATATGGAAAACCCATTTATCCAAAGGATCTGGAAAAGGAGCAGCTAAAACATCTTGGTTCCTATGTTCAGGGAATCATCCGAGAAATGTTAACAAAAAACTCTTCCTTGGTTTAAATTTTAAACAACAGGATAATACTGAAAACATAATTATAGTTACACTGAATTGTATCTTTTCATTTAGGATAAAAGACGGGAATTTATAGCAAAATATAAATTTTCAGATTTATAAAATTGCTATTTATTTTTCTTAAAAAAAATGATACAATTAACGTTGCCTTACTTGGCAGCTACGAACAGAAAATTAGAGGAGGTACATAACTCATGGACACATGGGCTATTATATTGATTATCATCGCCGTTGTAGCGATTGCAGCACTCGCAGTATTATATTTCTTTGGTAGAAGAATGCAAAAGAAGCAGGAAGCAAATCAGGAGCAGATGCAAGCTGCTGCTCAAACTGTCTCCATTCTGGTTATTGATAAAAAGAAGATGAAAATGAAGGAAGCAAACCTTCCTAAAATTGTATTGGATCAAACACCAAAGTATATGCGTGGTACAAAGGTTCCTGTTGTAAAAGCAAAAATCGGCCCAAAGGTTATGTCCTTAATCTGTGATGCAAAGGTATACGATATTATTCCGGTGAAGAAGGAAGTAAAGGCTGTTATCAGCGGTATCTATATTATGGACGTTAAAGGCTTAAGAGGAAACTTAGAACAAAAGCCAGTGAAGAAAAATGTCTTCCAGAAAGTTGTCGGTTCCTTTAAGAAAGACAGCAAGACCGAAACTAAAGCAGATAATAAAAAATCCAGCAAATAAATTGATCTCATACTCCTCTTACCTTTTGACATAATTGTTATTAAGGTAAGAGGTTTTTGTTTGATACAGAAGGTCTTCCATAAGTAGAAAGGCTTAGGTGTTATTATGAAAAAGAAAAATATAATTTTATTGTGTATTACTTGTATTCTATCCGTTTCCTTATTGGCTAGTTTAGTGGTCTACGCCTTTCTTCGCCAGGAACAAAAGGATGATGCAGAGCAATCCGGTAGTCAGCAGCAAAGCGAAGAAGCTCCTGATTCGTCGGAGGTGAATGATGGTGGAACCTTATCTCCAACACCAACTCCTAGGCCTACTGCCACAACAGCTCCAACTCCGCTTCCAACGACTTCACCAACTACGACCCCAGTCTCTGAATTAACTTACGAAATACCACACGAGGATTCACAGCCAATCGTTCTAGGATTCGCAGGAGATGTCAATCTGGATGAATCCTATTATCCAGTTAAAAAATACGATGCAGTCGGACAGGATATCAATCAATGCTTTTCTGCTGATCTATTAGAAGAGATGCAAGCAGCGGATGTTATGATGCTAAATAATGAGTTTTCCTATAGTAACAGGGGGACAAAGGAATCTGATAAATCTTTTACTTTCCGTGCGAAACCGGAACGGGTTCTTATATTAAATAAGATGGGCGTGGATCTTGTCTCCTTGGCAAATAATCATGCACTAGATTATGGACAGGATGCTTTAATGGATTCCTTTGACACCTTGGATGAAGCAGGCATTAGTTATGTAGGTGCCGGTGAAGATGTGGATCGTGCAAAGGCTCCGGTTTACTACAAAGTTGGTAATAAAACCATTGCATATGTTGCTGCTTCCCATGTTATCTTCGCTATGGATTGGTACGCCAGTGATACCAACCCGGGCATGATTGGAACCTATGATCCGACCATGTTGGTGGAGTCCATTAAGGAGGCAAAGGAACATAGCGATTACGTGGTAGTATTTGTCCATTGGGGTGTGGAACGTGCGACTAAGCCGGAACAATATCAACGTAATCTCTCAAAAATCTATATCGATGCGGGAGCGGATGCAGTAATTGGCTGCCATCCCCACGTAATGCAGGGAATTGAGTTTTATCAAGGAAAACCCATCGCCTATAGCTTAGGTAATTACTGGTTTAATGCTTCCGAGAAAGAGTCCGGAATGCTAAAATTATATCTAAAAACGGATGGCTCGGTAGATGTTCAGCTTTTACCTGCCATGAATAAGGATGCGAAGACCTATCTTTTGACCGATAAAGCAGAAAAGAGTAATTATTATAAGTTGATCAAAGGCTTATCCTATGATGTGCAAATCGATGAGGAGGGCTTCCTCAGCTCAGCAAAGTAATCGATTAATATATCATATAAAATATAACAATAGCTTCTGTAGAAATTAAATTTCTGCAGAAGCTATTGTTATTAATATGCTATTATCCGATACATGGGCAGAATCAGAGGACAGAGAATATTCCATATATACCTCAAGCCGATCCGTCTCATCTGTTACTAGGATGGAGTATGTTTTTAAATCAAAGATTAAATCTCCATATGGTGTTGGATAATCCAACCGAGTGGTTCCTTCCCGGTCAAATACCATTTCCGAGGTTTTCACTAGCTTTTTTGTAAGCACCACCTTGGACGGTTCAATCTTAATCATATTTTTAGAAACGGCTGCAACGCCCTCTACCACTTCCTCGTATTGAACATAATGTTTTCCCCTAGTATTATGATACACTCCTGGTACAGTTGTTATAATCGGTTCATCCTCGGAGCCAATCTGTCTTCCTTCAATCCTTATTAGAACTTCTTTCGTCATCGTAACACCTTAACCTTTCTTAGCCTGCTCCAATAAGAGCTTTTCTGATTATGCCCCATGAAAACATCTTGAATATTCCTCTACCTATCAACAGAGAGAGAAGCTATCGATATTGTACTATTATCCCGCATAGAGTACAAGAGGTAAAATAAAGCTTCGAATTCCAGTGCTAATTGGAATAGTAATCTGATTCCTGGCTAGACTTTAGATACCAACATTTTAAAGATTATCGATCAGAAAGGCAGGATTTATATGAGTAATATCATTTCCCAATTGAAATCCTTACATAAAAAGAATTTAACCTCAAATCATCTTAATGCCACACCCGTGATTATAGAGTCAACCAATCATATAACAAAAGATAGCTCGTTCTACAGTAATGGATCAAGAAGTAGCCTGGTAGCCAACAAAGTATCAGACCATCATAAATCACGCTTTCATTTAGCATGCACCCATAACGATCCAGCTATTGATAAACCAAAATTTAGGCTCTGGCTGCTTTTGCTTATCTTAGGCCTTTGCAGTCTTTCCTCCTTAGCTATTCGAGCACATGCGCAGCATAATCAAGCCCTGCAGCAAGGAATTGCTCATGAAATTATCCGGTTCCACGTCCTCGCCAACAGCGACAGCGATGAGGATCAACAGCTTAAACTGAAGGTAAAGTCGAAAGTAGTGGAGGCACTGGCCCCCATTCTACGAGATGCCACTACTGTTACACAGGCTCGCAGCCTTTTAAACAGCAATCTGGATCTGATTAAAGCTACTGCTTTAGAAACGATCCAGGAAAACGGCTACTCCTATCCGGTAACAGTCACCTTTGAACAAACCTATTTTCCTTTAAAAATTTATGGTGAATTTTACTTTCCTCCAGGAACCTACGAAGCACTCCGTGTTCAAATCGGCGAGGCTAAGGGACAGAATTGGTGGTGCGTTATGTTTCCTCAGCTTTGCTTCATAGATTCCACCTATAGCATCGTGGATAAGGAGTCCGAGAAAAAGCTACAACGGTTATTAACCGATGAGGAGTATGAATCCTTATTAAACAAAAAAACACCGGTCAAAGTGAAATTTAAGCTCTTGGAGAAAATAAAAGACTTATTTTCATAATAACCATGATTTTATATTCTATCATCTCATATCCTCCCCTCCGTGCTCTCCTCAAGTTGTATTCACTGCTCGTTTGTGTTAAAATACGGATAGATTGTCATGGAATGGGTATACCCTTCCACTAAACTTCTTGCATAAATGATATGGAGGCAACCATGAATACAACTACAGTGAAAGCTTACGCGAAAATAAATCTCGGACTTGATGTTATTAGAAAACGTCCTGATGGTTATCACGATGTCTGCATGATCATGCAGTCACTAGACCTTCACGATACGATAGCCATTCAAACGAATCCAACAGGTAGCATTAAGATAAAGACCAATCTCTCCTACCTCCCGAATGATCAGGGGAATTTGGTCTATAAAGCCGCTGCATTGTTTTTCGAGGCCACCAAAATTAAGGATGGACTTGATATTACTCTGGAAAAGAACATCCCTGTGGCTGCCGGTCTTGCAGGCGGAAGCTCCGACGCTGCTGCCACCTTAAAAGGACTAAATGAGTTATATCAAACCGGTTTATCAATGGATGAATTAAAAAAGCTTGGTGTTAAAATAGGTGCAGACGTACCTTACTGTCTCCAGCTTGGGACTGCACTATCCGAAGGAATAGGAGAAGTACTTACTCCACTGCCTGCTATTCCTGAATGCATGATCTTACTTGTTAAGCCCGATATCAGTGTTTCTACGAAATATGTATATGAGAACTTACGTCTGACAGATCATACTGTGCATCCTGATATTGCAGGTATACAAAGTGCACTTGAGAAAAATGATTTATTCACCCTTACCAAAAGCATGGATAACCTGCTCCAGACTGTAACCATTAAGGACTATCCCATCATTACAGATATAAAACGTAAGATGCTGGAACTGGGAGCTATGACCTCTCTGATGAGCGGAAGTGGTCCTACTGTATTTGGTATTTATAAGAATATTGAATTAGCCAAAAAAGCTTTTAACTATTTTAAACGTCATAAAAATTTCGGAAAGCAGATCTTTTTAACAAAGCCCTATTCCCCGGAAAAGCTATCGAAATGAAGAAGATAAATTTTATAGACAAGAAGTAGTTCAGATAGTATCGGCAAACATGATCACTTGCCATCAATGAAACTATAACAAAAGATATTATGGAAGGATAATTACTATGTCAGCAACTAAATATACTTACCGTCATACCACCTTTGCCTGCTACCGAGGATATATTACTCAAGCAATTGTCAATAATCTGGCACCTATCTTATTTATTATTTTCCAAACTAACTTTGCCATTTCTTATGAAAAGCTAGGTCAATTAATACTGGTTAACTTTGTTACCCAGATCATAACAGATCTCTGGGCGTCCAAGTATGCAGATCATTTTGGTTACCGAAAATGCATGGTTGCAGCTCACGCCTTCGCTACCATTGGATTAATTTCTTTGGGTATCCTGCCTCAACTGCTGCCATCTCCCTACATAGGCCTTACAATTGCTATTATGATATATTCGGTTGGAGGAGGATTATTAGAAGTTGTCGTCAGTCCAATCATTGAAGCACTACCCAGTGATAATAAAGAAGGTTCCATGAGTCTCCTCCATTCCTTCTACTGCTGGGGTCAAATGAGTGTTGTATTATTAAGTACCTTACTGTTGTGGTTAATTGGACGTGAGTTATGGTTCATTCTCCCCATACTTTGGTCCTTATTCCCGCTTTATAATCTATTTCAATTTAGAAAGGTTCCAATGCTTCCACTGGTGCATGATGGAAAGGGAATGAATCTGAAAGAGCTATTCTCCCATCCTACCTTTTATCTAGCCATCCTACTAATGATCTGTGCAGGTGCAAGCGAATTGACCATGTCACAGTGGTCTTCTCTCTTTGCGGAAAAAGGCTTGCAGGTACCTAAGGTGGTTGGTGATTTATTAGGCCCTGGCTTATTTGCTGTATTTATGGGCGTTGGGCGTACTGTCTACGGACATTTTGGAGAACGTCTCCCGTTAAAAGCCTGCTTATTCGGTAGCGGCCTCCTTTGTATCCTAACCTATCTGGTAACAGTGTTCAGTCCAAATGCCTTCCTGTCTTTACTGACTTGCAGCTTATGCGGGCTTTCTGTAGCTCTCATGTGGCCTGGTACCTTCAGTCTTACGTCCGCTGCATTACCCAGGGGCGGCACCTTAATGTTTGGCATCATGGCAGTTAGTGGTGATATTGGTTGTGCTTTCGGACCCTGGCTGGCTGGCGTTATTTCAGATCAGGTACAAACCTCCGGCCGAACCCTATCTGTTTGGCTCACCAATGGACTAACCCTAGAACAGGCTGGTTTACGCACCGGTTTACTTGTGGCAGTTATTTTTCCTATTTTAATTCCAATCAGCTTGCTTACCTTTCGTAAAGGCAAGGTAACGCAATAACAAACCAATAGTTTTTGGTATGAAGAAAGTCATCCGTTAAATAATTGAAAATAATGCAACTGCAAAAAGCTTACAAAAGTAGATTACAAAAAGAGATTACATAAGACAGCGACTGATTTCACTTCTGTTCCTATGTAATCTCTAGAATTACTTTTAAATTAACTTTACATAACACTTTAATTAAGATAAACCATGTAATTAAGATATAACCGCCTGGGCTCTTAAAGCTACTCGCAGTATTAATATATAAAAGTCTATTCTGTACCATCCCGCCATGACTCTAATTTTTTGATTGCAGCATCCAGGGTTTTCTGAGAGATCTCGGGCAAATCACCACCCCATGCTTTGGTAGCTTCCTCAAAACCTTTCTTCACTGCTTCTATCATTATATCTGCTTTTGAACTATCTCCGCCGGTAAGTGCTTTCGCGAAGGACACTAATCGATCTGAGGTCTGTTCCACACCCCAATATCCATCTTCTGCAATATCCTTTTGCGCCTGAGCCTTTGTCTCAGGATCAACTTCAACTTTCCCTTCTCGCAAGAGTGCATAGATATCCGTTGACTGGTTGAATGTCTCCCCTTGCTTTAATAACATTTTCTGAACCAAATCCCTTAAGCTCTGTGAACGTTTCTCTGCTTCTGCAAGAAGTCGATCTACCGTATTATTATCTCTTTGGTAAATCTTATTTTTTGAGGTTGCCTCATCGCTTTTCTCATAAACTGCTGAAGCCTCATCTACTTCCTCCGTCCGCACATTCCCTGTCTCTGTTTCGTCTACTCGTGCTTTCGTGGTCTTCGTTGTACCATAAGACTGTGCTACGTTACTAATTGCTTCTAAGCCCATATCCTTAGTCTCCTTTCTTGAGGCATTTGCCTCCTTTGTTTATCACTATTCATTCAAGTCTTCCATGGCTGTCAGACATTCTTTGCTCTTAGTAAAACATTCTTTATAAGGTATATTTCGGCAGTTTCTTAAAATAAGTTAATACCTTCGTTTATCAACCCTACAAAGATAGTTATTATCTAAGGATAGATTCATCACAAAAGTTTGAAGGACAGCTCAGAGTCCTTCGTAATTTGTGAATACGTAATCATTCACATCAACTTACGGAGCAATCTTCCTGTCCTTCTGGTAATCCACCATATTCATTTATGTGTTCGGCTTTATATCGAATTAGTTCCTAATGTTAGCTTTATAAAACGGCATCTACTTTCTTCAGAATAATGAGTTTTTCGCCTTCCTTAACATGCTCATCCTCCAAATGATTAATTGTCATGATGTTATCCACAGTGGTGTAATATTTCTTTGCAACTTTCCACAAAGTATCTCCTTTTTTCACAACATATCCAATGACACCTGGCATAGCCTGAAGCTTCTCCATATCAAGATCAGATACTTCAATATCTGTGATAATTGGTTCAGAGATCAATTCAAATACGATGGTATTAAGATTAATCGTTGCTTTAACCTCAATTTCCTCACCATCCAACATCATAACACTCAACTGATCAATGGTTGGCTTAATTTCGTAGTTACAGCCCGGCTTCATTCCTTTTAACTCAATAATCTGCGAAAATGGAATCATACCCTTAATAGAGTTCATAGGTCTTGCATCATCCTCGGAGATATAGAGAATAGAAACCTCAATGACGCCTTCTACCATCAGTTCTGATCCTTCCGAGGTAATGTCATCAATACGGATCACACCTGTTGCATGACATATCTGGAGAATTCTTGGCTGATTGTCTGACACAAAGATACGATCTGCCACTCTGTATTTGCTGTTATTTTTCACAACTAAATTCTCATAGTTGGCATTTCTCATAATCGGTGTTATTTCTTTAGAAGGACAGTAAACATCACATAGAATTTCAGGTTCCTGAGTTTCATACACTCTAATTCCAAGCTCAAGCATTACCTCAAGGTCGAGAATTCTTTCCTCTCCATCAGAGTCCGGCTTGATCTCCATATGTTTGTTTGCAATGCTTACCATAATATCCTCTACCATATCTTCACTGCAGCCATTGCACTCTATGGTACCGCTAAACGGAACTTCTGTTTCATAATATTCCATTGAGTTTTCTTCGCCATCACTGATGTAAAAGATAAAGACTGGGATCTCGCCCTTAATCGTAAATCGATCCTCGAGAAGACGAATTTCAACATTGCTAAGCCCTATGTCCTGATACAGGATATTAGCTATATTACCCTTATTTGCAGGTAACATAATTTCATCCTTAATCCGGTAGGTATCCTTTTTATTGATCGCTACATCCGTCACTTCGATCTTTTTATTTATGTACTGCACATCCTCAGAGCTGTCAACACCAACAGCTGTTTCTTCATCATAGAGTTCCTCTACGGCAACATATAAACCAACAATAGCCCTGACACTTATTTTTCTGGAGTGAATCATACTGGTATTAAGATCCTCCAGCTCCCACTTTACGTTTGGCTCGTCATCAGAACATGTTATATCCATATTGATTGCTTCATCAAACGGAATTTCTCCACTGATATTGTGAATCGGTACTTGATCGCCGTCACATAGATAAAGAACATTAAAGACTAAAGCTCCTTTCACTAAAAGCTTTCCATTCATTGCCCTAATGTCACTAATCTTAACTTCGCCCTGCTCTGTTATCATCCGCCCAATATCTGGTTTGACATCAGGGACATTAAAGTCATCATCCAATGTAAGCTGCAGGTTGCTCTTACATTTTAATTTATTCATATGAATATTCTTTTTCACCAATTCCACTTATGATCCCTCCTTGTATTTGGACATACGATAGATGCCTCTGTCATATCTTATTCTTGGTCTCGCGAAATTATGAATTCAAGAAGAAAAAAATATACAAAAAAAGAGCCAAAACTCAATCGGCTTTAGCTCTTTCACGCTGCTTATATGCTTAGTTACATAAAATTAATTCTACGTCTTTTGTTAAAATATCGGTATAACTGTAGGATACCATTCTAACCGGTGTGTCATCCGATTCTTGAATCTTTATCATGAAGATATTGGGATATGTTTCTGATATGATTCCTTCTGATACATCTACTTTATGTCTGCCCCGGTTGATCCGAACTTTTACTCTCTTCCCCATTTGATTTGCTACTGCATTTCGTACATTGTTTACACTATTTTGCATCATATTATCTCCTTGCCAATGCTTCCTCGTACCATAATCAAATCGGAGCTATCATTATGGTTTTTGTAAACATCATTCAATAAATCTGTTACAAATCTTATGCACCTTGTACATTATAGCATAAACAGTACATCAAGTCAATAAATTTTCAGACAATTCACACTCATTATAGGTTTTAGGCTGAAAAATATGCACATGAAACTTAAAATCTTTTGTATCTTTTTATGGAATAATTTCACAGAGGTAGTACGAACTACCTATCATAGTATAGCATTATTGCACAATTTTCTTAATAATTTTGTCAAATTGATAAACATTTTTCCAAATTTTCTTCATACCACAAGATATTGGAATTCCTTTATCTGTAAATCTAAATATGGTTATTATTTGAATATTTTATTCAAAAACAACCCGCTCATCCATATATTCCAGCTTCACAACTACATAGGGATAGGTGATACCCTGTGATACGTTATCCTCTTTTGAAGGGCCAATAAGATTCGTATCTATGTATATGGCATTGTTGGTTAAGTACAGCTCTTCCACCGCAATACTATAGCCACCGCTATTTTGCTTTCCATAACCTACTACAATGTAGAGATTATCTTTATTTGCATAAGTCAAACGGAACGGCTCTTCTTTCTTCTCATCAATAATTTCCTTCAGTTCTCCCGGTAAATCAGCATCCTCTACTACGGTAAATTCTAAGTCCTTTAGTTTTTTAACTTCCGTATTTTCTGATTTACATCCGACAAGTGCTGTAGCTATTGTTACTATCATAAGAAGCATAAGTAAAATACGCGTGCGCCTCATCCTGACCTCCATAGGTTTATCCGTTATTTAAATTTATGAGGATGCTGGCAAATTCATGACTAGCTGTCGATTTAAAATTACTTATTTACCTGCTGCATACTCTGGCGATATTTCTTGGGAGATAAGCCATGGTATTTTTTGAAGGTTTTAATGAATTGTGTTGTATCCTGATAACCGGATCTCTCACAGATATCATCAATATTCAAGTTGGTGGTTAATAAAAGTACTATTGCCTTCTGTATTTTTATTTCTCGAAGTAAGGAGGAAAAGGTGGAGCCCGTCTCCTTCTTTATAATGCTGCTTAAATATTGCTCGCTAATATAGAATTTCCTTGCAGCCAAGCTGAGTGTAACAGTTTTGTAATTCTCATTAATGAAGGCGATTATTTTTGACATGCGGTCATCACTTGTAATTACAAAATTGGAAATCTCAACATTTTGAGAATGATTTTGCATCAAGCAGGAGAAAAGAGTTAACGTCATTCCCTCCAGCACATAGTTAAAAAAGGGTTTTTGTTCCAACTGCTGACCATACATGGATAGAACCATGGATCTGATCAAGGAATCATCCTTGCAGTGAAAGGTAAAGGAGGAACGATATGCCGACGAATAGAGCGTTCTCGATAAGTAAGTGGAAAGTTCTGTATTCGTTGAGAGTAGATTAATAAAAGCATTATGAAACACTCTTTTTCTTATTTTAATATTTATTGTTACACCATCATTCTCGGGTAATGCCTTATGCTCTACGCCAGGAGGTACAATAACAATATCACCTTCCCGAATGGGTATCTCTTGTTTTTCTACAATATGAATGCATTTCCCCTTAAGAACATACTCCACCTCAAAGAATTCATGGGTGTGAAGAATATTATCCACATATCGTTCGACCTTACATAGTTCAATATCAGACCCCGGCAGAAAGCATTCCTCTTCCTGGTATACAATACGCCCTGAGGAGTCTAGCATATCACTGTACTTTAAATATTCTTCCTTCTCAGTCAATCCAGGGCTTTTCATTGATCCATAAATCCGAAACAGATCTATCCCGGAGGGCTTTTTCCCATGCTTCTCAATGTAATCTAGCGCTTTTCTTTCCCATTCATTTGCTTGCAGCAAATGTTCGTACACTGTATTGTTATCCATGAATATCGTTGCTCCTATCCAACTTACATTTCATTCACACAACATTGGTTTCCTTCTCATCTTAGGCTATCCTTGATATCGAATCGATGATTAGCTTTATAACCATTGTATCAGATACATAATATTAAATTCAACCTATAATATCTATTAAATATGGTTATTGATAATATTTCCTCCGATATGATAGCATAAACTAAGATAGGAATGTACTATGAACTATCTAATCCATAGAAGATAAGGAGTTCCGTATATGTTGGGTAAATATGTATTATCAACCTCCATCGGAGAACTAATGTATGACATTAATATGAGAGCTGATGTATGGGACATCATCGTTGAAAGTGTAAATCTTGGAATGAAAATGAAACCCCTCAAATTAGTTGTTGAAGGCACTATAATTCAATTGGAATTATCAAGCCCTATGATGCCTGACATAGAAAGCACTATGACTTTAACCTGGAAGGATACTTACTATGAAGTAGATGGAGAGCTTCCTTTCCTTGGCAAGATTACCGGTAAGGCACATGCATTTACGGGGAAAACCAGGTTCGAGCAAATGTTAGAGGAGCTTCCCAAGGTTCGCACCGGGAAGGTGGTAAATCGTACTGATAAAGAAATTGCAGCTGAAGTGGATGCGCTCCTTGCAAAGATGACCCTTGAGGAGAAGATTGGTCAGATGAGCCAATCCGGCGGTTCCAACACTACCGCAATTGGTGGTGCTGTAAAAACTGTCATGACAGACGATGAACGTATTATGGCCGGATACCTTGGTTCAATGATTTTAATGGCTCCACAGGAGATTGCATTTGAAAAGCAAAGGCTTGCAGTAGAACAATCCCGTCTTGGTATCCCTCTCCTGTTCTGCCAGGATGTCATTCACGGCTACCAGACTATTTTCCCCATTCCCCTTGGCTGGAGCTGTTCCTTCAACCCGGAGCTTTTACAAAAGGCAATGCAGGTTGCAGCAAAGGAAGCTACCACTCAGGGAATTAAACTGGGCTTTTCTCCTATGTTAGATATTGCTAGAGATCCACGCTGGGGACGAGTTTCCGAAGGAAATGGGGAAGATCCCCACCTATGCTCAAAAATGTGTGAGGCACATGTTAGGGGCTTTCAGGGTGATGATCTAAGTGCTTGTGATTCCCTGCTTGCTTGTCTAAAGCATTATGTAGGCTACTCCGCAGCAGAAGCCGGCCGTGATTATAATACCGCTGAGATTACCAATACAAGCCTTCACAATACCTATTTACCACCCTTCCAGGCCGGAATTGATGCAGGTGCTGCTTCTATTATGAATTCCTTCAATGTTATGGATAGTATTCCTGTTGTAATAAATAAGCAGGTATGCAGGGATATCCTACGTGGGGAAATGGGCTTTAAAGGAATACTGATCTCAGATTATAATGCCCTCACAGAGGTTATTGTCCACGGTGCAGCTGAGGATGATAAAGACGCAGCCATCAAAGGAGTACTTGCTTCCTTGGATATGGAGATGGCCTCTACTAACTATATTGCCAATCTCGCAGAGGCAATAAGGGAAGGCCAGATAGAGGAGGAATTAATTAACGAAGCGGCTCGCCGTATCCTTACCTACAAATACAAATCCGGTCTAATGGATGATCCTTACCGCTACTTCCAACCGGATAAGAATGATATCTTATTTTGTGAAGAGCATCTTGAGGTAAGCTATGAGCTTGCAAGAGAGTCCATTGTTCTTCTTAAGAATAACGGTATCCTGCCGCTTACGACAGGAAAGAAGTTGGCATTAATCGGTCCAAAAGCCGATAGCACAGATCTTCTTGGCCCTTGGCAGTTTAGCAGATACAAGGATGAGACAATCACCTTAAAGCAGGGCTTAGAGGCAGCCGGAGTTCAGGTTATCTATGAGCCAGGCTGCAATATTGCCACTGCAATCGAAGGCGGTATAACACGTGCAGTTGCTGCGGCAAATGAAAGTGATATCATCGTGCTAGCACTTGGTGAAACCATGGATATGTCAGGTGAAGCGGCATCCCGCCAGAATATTGTTATCCCACAGGCACAGCTTGATTTAGCTATAGAGCTGAAAAAGCTTGGGAAGCCTATAATTTTGGTATTAACAAATGGGCGGCCCTTATTATTAGACTGGTTTGAGGAAAATGCAGATGCTATTGTTGAAACCTGGTTCCTTGGGTCACAGGCAGGAAGAGCAATTACGGATGTATTATTAGGTAGCTATAACCCCTCCGGAAAGCTTTCTATTAGTTTCCCAAGAACCCACGGTCAAATTCCGGTCTATTATAATCATTTAAAAACCGGACGCCCTTACACGCAAGGCAATCCAGATAAGTTCCTGTCAAAGTACCTCGATGGATCCAATGACCCGCTGTATTCCTTTGGTTACGGTTTAAGTTATACAAGCTTTGAAGTAAAGGATTTGAAGCTGTCTTCAGACCAAATGAAGCTGGAAGAGGAGATTAAGGTAAGTGTAAATGTTAAGAATGTTGGTTCAGTGGAAGGAACTGAAACTCTGCAGCTTTACATTCATGATGTGGCTGCACAGATTGCCCGCCCGGTGAAAGAATTGAAGGGTTTTAAGAAAGTCACCTTAGCTCCTGAGGCAAGTGTAGACGTGTCCTTTGTAATTACCAAGGAGGAACTTAGCTATTATAATCAGGAGAGTCAGAAGGTAGTTGATCCTGGTAAATTTGAAGTGTTTGTAGGTACCAGTTCAAAAGATGAGAATTTAATAAAAACTGAATTTACTCTATTAACGTAAGGAACTTAATTTAAGTCATCATATAAATTCAACCTAGTGATAGTGTCGAAATTCACAGGATTATTTAATACTTTTGTACAAAAAACATACCATACCCGGATTCCAAACTTTGTTCGGAATCTAGGTATGGTGTAGTTTGTTTAGCGGTGAAAACCGCTTGCAATCGTGTATCGGGTGGTTGACCTTCATTCTACATAGGATTGAGTTGATGCATAGGAACTACTGCACTCTTGCTACCAAGTCTCCGTTCTGCTCATCAATCACAATGGTATTCTCTGCTCCCACCTGGTCACTTAGGATCAATCTTGCACTTAAGGTTTCCACGTTCTTTTGCAGATATCTCTTTAATGGTCTTGCACCATAGATTGGATCATAGGCTCTGTCAACAATATGATTCTTAGCTGCTTCTGTAAGCGCGACCTTAATCTCACGATCCGCTAATCGTTTATTCAGGTCATCTACCATAAGATCCATAATATTACTGATATTATCCTTTGTCAGCGGCTTAAAGAGAATAATCTCATCCAAGCGGTTCAAGAATTCAGGACGGAAGGAGCCTCTCAATTCGTTCATTACCTGTGCTTCACAATGTTCGCTGATATTACCATTGTCTTCGATTCCCTCCAGCAGATATCTGGAACCTATATTTGAGGTCAGGATCAGGATTGTATTCTTAAAGTCTACCGTTCTTCCCTGAGAATCCGTAATTCGACCATCATCTAACACCTGTAGCAGAACATTGAATACATCCGGATGTGCTTTCTCTACTTCATCAAAGAGAATGACTGCATAGGGTTTACGGCGAACTGCTTCTGTCAGCTGACCACCTTCCTCGTATCCAACATATCCGGGGGGCGCTCCGATAAGCCTAGCTACCGAATGCTTCTCCATATACTCACTCATATCAATACGAACCATATTATGCTCATTATCAAATAAACTTTCTGCTAATGCCTTCGCTAGCTCTGTCTTACCGACACCGGTTGGTCCGAGAAACAGGAAGGAGCCGATGGGCTTACTTGGATCCTTAATACCTGCCTTGGATCTGAGAATGGCATCCGATACCTTATCAACACCCTCATCCTGACCAACTACTCTCTTATGAAGCTCATCACCCAGATGCAGGGTCTTGCTGCGTTCTCCTTCTGTCAGCTTCGTGATAGGGATACCAGTCCATCGGGATACGATTTTTGCTATCTCCTCTTCACTGACGTTCTCATGCACCAGCATGTTTTCCTGTGCTTTCAGACGCTCTTCCTCTTCTGCCAAAAGCTTTTGAAGTTCTGGAAGTCTTCCATACTTTAATTCTGCTGCCTTGTTCAAGTCATAATTACGTTCAGCAACTTCTATCTCACTATTCAGTTCCTCTAAGGATCCTCTTAGCTTATGAACCTTATCAATCGAGGATTTTTCACTGTCCCATCTTGCCTTTCCAAGGGCAAAGGAATCTCTTAACTCTGCCAGCTCTAACTGCAGGTCACTTAGACGCTCCTGACTTAACCGATCATTTTCCTTCTTAAGTGCTGCCTCTTCAATCTCCATCTGCATGATTCTGCGCTGCATATCATCCAGCTCCGTGGGCATGGAATCCAGCTCCGTCTTAATTAAGGCACAGGCCTCGTCCACAAGATCGATTGCCTTATCCGGCAGAAAACGGTCAGAGATATATCGGTTGGATAGGGTGGCAGCATTGACTAAGGCACCATCTGTAATCTTAACACCATGGAATACTTCATATCTCTCCTTTAAGCCTCTTAGGATGGAAATCGTATCCTCTACTGTTGGCTCCTCAACCAATACGGGTTGGAAACGTCGTTCAAGGGCAGCATCCTTCTCCACATACTGACGATATTCATTCAAAGTTGTTGCACCGATACAATGGAGTTCACCTCTTGCTAACAATGGCTTTAACATATTCCCTGCATCCATGGAGCCTTCTGCCTTTCCGGCACCTACGATGGTATGAAGCTCATCAATGAAGAGAATAATCTGGCCTTCGCTTTTCTTAACCTCCTCCAGTACTGCTTTCAGACGTTCCTCAAACTCTCCTCGGTATTTTGCACCGGCCACCAGCGCTCCCATATCAAGGGCAAACAGCATTTTATCCTTTAGAGACTGAGGTACATCACCACGGACGATTCTCTGTGCCAGCCCTTCCACAACAGCGGTCTTACCAACACCGGGTTCGCCGATTAAAACTGGATTGTTCTTGGTCTTTCTGGATAGGATACGGATTACATTACGAATCTCACTGTCACGGCCAATGACCGGATCAAGCTTCTGATCCTTTGCTCGAGCCACCAAGTCATAACCGTATTTCTCAAGAGTATCATAAGTAGCCTCCGGATTATCATTTACTACCTGCTGGTTTCCTCTGACTGATTGAAGTGCTTTTAAAAAGTCCTCTCTATTAATGCCAAACTCCTGAAATAATTGCTTTACCGGTTTATTTGGCTGTTTTAACATACTTAAGAAAAGATGCTCCACAGAAACATAGGAGTCTCCCATTCGTTTCGCTTCGTCTTCTGCATAGATCAAGATTTTATTCAGGTCATTGCTGATATAAACCTTTCCTCCTGATACCTTGGGGCGCTTATTTAATAGACCCTTTACCTGGGCGAGGAATACCTCCGAAACGATCTCCATCTTCTCCAGAAGCTTCTTTATTAAGCTGTCTTCCAGTGTAAGCAGACTATGGAGCAGATGCTCTACATCGATTTCCTGATGACCGTATTCATAGGCTAAGCTCTCACAGTTTTGAACTGCCTGCATCGAATTTTGTGTAAATTTATTAATGTTCATGCTTCACTCCTCCTTCATGAGTGCCTTGTATTTTAATATTTTATTCTATTGTTTGTTCTATATCAACTATAACACACAAGTCAGAAGATATCAAGAAGGATTTTATCAAGTTTATTTATATTATGTTCACTTTACAATTTATTTTTTTTATGAATTAATTTAAAATTGAGATAATATTACCTTACTGAGGGATTGTCCGATATTTCTTATCAGCATGATTTACGTAAATTAATAAGATAATCATAAAATATTAGCTTAATTATTGCTTATTATTCGTTGACTGAAACCAATTAATGAATTTTTATTAAATATACATTGATGTTCATACACTTCATCTTTCAGTAACATAGTTGGGAAGAAATATGCTATATCTTCTGCAACACCCGTATTCTGTGGATGAAGAATCCATGATAGTTCCTTCCAATCAAGAATTCCTTCACTAGATTTTATTGGTGTTTTAAATTTTATTTCTTTTGAAATCTCTGAAATAAAAGCATAAATTTCATCTGCTTTTTCATTATCTATTATTGTATTAATAGTACCCTTATATATTACATTGGTAAGTTTTATCCCTGTTTCTTCATATACCTCCCTTAAAACACATGTGTCTGGCGTTTCCCCTTGTTCAATTTTTCCCCCTATTCCGTTCCATCTTCCCATCCATCTCGGATTTTCTCTGTTTAACAAAAGCACTTTACTATCCTGCTTAATAAAACATATCGTATATTTGTTCATTTTAATTGATATCCTCCACTATAATGTCAGTTATACTAATTTATGTTTAAAAGTTATATAATATTTTAATAGTAGCTGATCAATATATTTCTCAAATCCAGGAATTATAATATCTTTTATCTTATGCTCTATTTCTTCTTTATCTTTATCTTCACATATTTTGATTTCGTAAGTAGTTATACTTAAGATTGCATTTAAATACTTCTTTCCATTGCTACTTACACTCATATCACAGCAGATTATTGAACCTTGGACTTTTTCCCCGTCCTTGTTACTTTTAATATAAGTATGCTCTCCATATGCTTTTGTTTTATCAAGTTTAAATAAGAACTCCTTATGCTGATTAATTAGCTCATAAGCAGTCGAAGTTGGGTTCTGAAATAAAGTATTTATTGATGAATTATTAGATGTATGCAACTTTGACAAAAGCTTCCATTCATTTGCATCACTAAGTTTGACCGCTAAACTTAAACCTACTCTTTCCCTCTTAATACCTAACGTTTTTGAAAGGCATATATTTAACTGCTCCAAAAGATCATCAGCCTCTTTTTCACCATCAAACATCATACTAAATGGCTCAGTTTCACAATTTTGATCTTCATTTACATATGTTAATAATCTGTGGAAAATCTTTGTATTTATAGAGTTATTACATGATATAACTTCATCCAATACTTCTTTTTCATTAAGATTTTTCTTTGATGATTTAAATTCAAAATTCGTTTTAAACAAAGTATACACAAATGAGATTATTGTACATATCCAGAAAATTGTTATAACGAATGGCTTTACTAAACCATTAGAATCTACCCAATCCCATTGCCTTCCTAAAATTTGGGCAGCCCCAAACCATAACCCTGCAATAGTTGAGGCAATTGTTGAAATTAACCAATGCTTAACAAAAAATTCGTAGACCTTTTCAGACTTCTTTTTAATCATATGTGCTCCTTTTTGTAATATTTTTATATTTTTTTACATCATCGATATTTTCTTACATTATAATACAAATGAATTAATATTACCATATTATTCCTCAATATAGTTACTATAACAACTGTATACATATCATACTTATTTATTGATCCTATATACGCATCTGTTCATAGAAAAGAAAAAAGAGTAGTATATTAATTGAACTTCAATAAATACATTATCTACTCTATGTAATTATATAGTATAAACTTGAAAATTGTATCTGCTCCATCTTTGTGTTATTATCATCGTACAAAACAAATTTTGGTGTATACAGGAAAATCCAAACAAAGGAGGATAATCATGAAACAATTATTAATCGTTGAAGATGACCGTGATCTTAGTCGAGGCTTGTGCCTTGCTTTGAAGGATCCGCAGCTTCAGATTGTTTCTTGCTTTGACTTAAAATCAGCACGTGATCAACTTGCTCTGGGTCAAACAGATGTGGTTGTGTTGGACATTAATTTACCTGATGGCAGTGGTCTGGAGCTGCTTCGCGATATCAAGGCGATCAATGATCTACCAGTCATTTTACTAACCGCCAATGATACTGAGATGGATATCGTCACAGGCCTGGAATACGGTGCAGATGATTATATTACAAAGCCTTTCAGCCTTGCTATCCTTCGAGCAAGAGTAAAGACCCAGCTACGCCACAGTACAACTGCTTCTGCACCAAAGACCCTTGTAATTGATAACTACCGGTTTGACTTTGAACATATGACCTTCTTTAAATTAGATACTGCTATCGAGTTGAGCAAAACAGAACAAAAGCTCCTTCGGTTACTGGTAGAAAACCGAGGAATTACTTTAAGCCGCTCCGTTTTGTTGGATCGTATCTGGACGGATGGTTCTGATTATGTAGATGAGAATGCTCTTTCTGTAACCGTCAAGCGCCTGAGAGACAAGTTGGGAGCAGGGCAATATATAAAAACAGTCTATGGTTTGGGCTATGTATGGGTGGTGAATCGAGATGATTGAATGGAATCATATTCTACTTATCCTTTCTTTAACAACGATTGTACTATGCTGTGTGATTGTGATACTCCAACATCGTAAGCTAAAGAAAACCCTGCTTACAATAAGGCGAATGCTTGACAGTGCTATAGATGGTAGTTTTAAAGAAGACACCTTCGATGAAAGTTTACTTTCATCACTTGAAAGTAGATTAAATCACTATTTGTCCTCCTCGGTTGTATCAGCACGTAATTTAACAGCCGAGAAAGAGAAAATAAAAGCACTGCTAGCGGATATCTCCCATCAGACGAAAACTCCTCTTTCAAATATTATGCTTTACGCACAGCTGCTGGAGGAACAGAATCTTCCGGGAGAAAGCGGGGAATGTGTAGCTGCACTGCGTGGGCAAACCGAAAAGCTAAACTTTTTAATTACAGCACTAGTGAAATTATCCCGTCTGGAGACTGGGGTTTTTACATTAAATACGACCTTGAATGCTATTGCACCGATGCTTGAGGCAGTAGCCGACCAGTTCATATCAAAAGCAGAGCAAAAGGGAATTCAATTTACACTTGATTCTACAAACGCTTTTGCTATATATGATTATAAATGGACAGAGGAAGCATTATGCAATCTTGTTGATAATGCTATTAAGTACACCCCCTACGGCGGCAGGATACAAATTTCAGTGAAAGAGTATGATCTGTTTTGCCGTATTGATATAACAGATACCGGGATTGGAATTTCAGAAGAAGATCAAGCCAAAATATTCACACGCTTCTACCGCTCCCGATCTGTAAGTGAACAAGAAGGAGTTGGAATTGGGCTATATCTGACCCGTCAAATAATAACGGGACAGGGTGGTTATATGAAAGTGGCCTCCGTTTTAGGAGACGGTGCCACCTTTTCTATTTTTCTTCCCAGAGAGGCTTAAACCTTTCGGACAAATCTTACAGTTTTGTTATAATTTCTTTTCTACCAGAAAGATTCTGGAAAGAAACGTATGTTAGAGTTGACGAGGGGTGACAAGGGGGGGTGACAAG
>JAEWIZ010000030.1 GCA_023386815.1 Bacillota bacterium | reverse complement strand
TGGCTTGGCTTAGACTTTGGGCTATTCTTGTTATACTCGGCATCGTTAGCACATATGGGCCTGCTCCCGGCTCTATCGAAGGACTTATCTATCTTGCTCCCGTTGATGTGCCTGTTAATATTGTGTCAAGCATTTTTGAAGTATTGTTGCAACCGCTACTGTTCAGCATAATAGTAACCTTTCAAAGAAAAAAGCAATGAATCATCTCGGAGTATAAGCATAATGTGCGGTTAGGATGCCTCGCTTTCTTTCTAAATTGTGAATTAAAGGAGATACTCCCTCCTTTTCATTTGTCATTATTCCAATAAATATATCTAACAAAGCGATATTATTTAGATGTTGATGAATTTTGACATAACAATAAAGCCACCTTAAAATACATAAGCTGGACCAAGGAAACGGCAGCGCAATTATTTAATTATAAATTTCTTTGACTCTTGCGTAATAAATGTGAAGAAATTTATTTAGCGCAGCAATTTTAGCTACTCGTAAAGGTTTACCTTCGCTTTCCTTTTTTAACATAAATAGATAAACAGCATTATCTTCACAAGGCTTTACACTTTTTAAATACATCATTATCTCGAAACCTGTTTTTCTTAGGGGTGAAGATCCACGCTTAGAAATACTACGTTTACCAGCCATATAGGTACCGGACTGAAACGGAGGAGCATCTAAGCCAGCATAAGCAACAAGTGCACTTGCACTATGAAAACGACGTACATCGCCGATTTCGGCGATAATTCTCGGACCTAAAATTTCTCCTACACCAGGCATTGCCATGACAGTTTCATATTCTTTTAAGGATTTTACTAAAGTTCTCATTTGAGAAAGTATCAAAGCAAGGGTTGTATCTATCACATGTAAAACGTGAACAGACTCTAACACTAAGAGTTTTGTTGATGAAATGCAGGAGGATAAGGTAGGAACACTGTCTTGTGCCATTATATATATTCTCCTGGCTTTCGCAGAGGATACTTGATATCTGTTGGTTTTTGCCCAATTATTATAGCTGACAATAAATTGTTCTTCTGTCATGTAGGTAACATTGTCAAAGTGCCAGTATTCTTTTACAAAATCGCATAATTTGTCTCTATCAGGGACATCCGATCGATTCATAAGTTGAGTTTTAATACCGGGCATAGTACGATCTAATATATTTGTAAGTGCTTGCTTTCATGAACTCGCATGGAAAGATAACTGAGATATTGTCTGTTAAGAACTTTTAATTCTTCATATATGGAAGTAGTAGGAGCATAATCTACTAAGCGAAACCAATAATCAAGACCATAATTTGCGATCTTAATGCTATCAAGTTTATCAGTTTTTCCTTTTCTTATTGACTGATTAGCATATTTGCTCATTACTAATGGATTAACTACCGCAACAAAGATTCCTCGTTCTTTTAGGTACATAAGAACAGGAATATGGTATGAACCTGTTGCTTCCATAACAACTTTAACATCTTCGTTAAGAGAGATAATGAGCTCAGATAAGTGATTAAGCCCGCTTTCAGTGTGCAGTATTTCAAAAGGTTTATGCAGCACTTCACCATAAGGTTTTAAAAAGCAAACTGTGCTTTTACCTTTAGAAATATCAATACCAATACTAACCATACTTTTTCTCCTTTGTGTATTGATAATGGCATCCATCCTTGCTTATTAACATTCATATTGGTTTGTTACACGAAAGCCGTTAAGGTTTCAACCTGCTGAACCGAATGCTTATAACAAGAGGATGGCTGGCAGATTATTGATCGGATGCTAAATCCAATGGGATGTTCGCCAGACCATTACTCCTCTTATTATAAATAAATAAGCATAAGTTTCTAACCCTTGTACATGAATTAGATTCTTATACTTATATAGTACCAATGGGAAGTTAAAAAATAATTAAGCGAAGGATGATAATATGAATAAGAATATAAGGAATATTTACATCGCAATGATATTTATCACAGGTATTTTTTTGTTTGCACCATTAATTATTAAACTACCATTTGTGGATGATATAGTTTCTTGGATATTATTAAGTTTAAAGCAACAAGGATATAAAAGTTCATATATCGAAGTTCTTGGAGCATTAGCAGGAAGTTGGCTTGCTATAACAGGAGCAATTTATACACAACGAAAGTCTGAATATGAAAAAGAAGTGAAGCAGGAAGAAGCATCATTAAAACATGTAGAGAGTAATAAAATACTTGCCAAAGTTTTATGTCAGGAAATGCTCTGGAATGAAATTAAAAGTAATAATTATAATATAAAAAAATATCATAACGATCCAGATTTAGATCTATTGAAAGCTATAAAAGAAGAAAGAACTAATTATCATTACGATGGTAAGCAAAACAATTATCACTTTTCTAACTGGAGGTTAATTCAAAATAGAATAATTGATTTAGATATAAATTGCGCAATAAGTATTATGGCTTTATATAAGTATTATGAATTTTTAGATGACTTTAATGGAAGTGCAAATGTAATAAAGAATAGAAGTCAATTGGATTATTCAAAGTATGATGAATTATATAAAAATGTAACGGATTACTTAAAAATAAGTAACTAACGGAAACTTTCAATCTATTTATAATTGAAAGATCTTATAACTGGATATTACTATTAATTTTATGACAAAAATATACGAGGTGATAAAAATGGCAATTTCACAAATAATTTGGTCTCTAGATGCAAAGCAGCCACTTCAGAGAGATAAATTGTTAAACGAAAAGGAACTTGAAGATTTGCTTTGTACGAATATAGAGATATTAAATAAGGACTGGCTTGTAATAGGACACCAAATAAAAACCAATGCTGGTAAATATATTGATATTTTATGTATGGATCGTGACGGTGATTTAGTTGTTGTAGAACTAAAAAAGGAGTTAACCCCTCGTGAGGTAACCGCTCAGGTTATTGATTATGCATCTTGTATGGGTGCGTTAAGACTTGAAGAAATTGCTGAGTACTATTTGCAATTTTCCCAAAATAAACAGACCCTGAATGACGCATTCGAAATAAAATTTGGATATAAGCTAGATGAAGATTCGATTAATCAGAATGTAAAAATGGTCATTGTTGCCACAAAAATGGATGATAGTACAGAGCGAATTATTACATATTTAAGAGACAAATACCAAGTTGACATAAATATATTATTCTTTTCTGTGTTTCAAAATAACGGCGAACGCTTAATTAGCCATGTTTGGTTTCAAGAAGATGTTGAGGTACAAATACCGAGTGAGAAATCTTTACGGAAATGGAACCATGAATACTATGTCTCTTTTGGCTCTGGTGAGCGGAAATGGAATGATGCGATAAAACTCGGATTTGTTTCTGCCGGTGGTGGAAACTGGTATTCAAATACCTTAAAAATGCTTACACCAGGTGATCGCATTTGGGTAAACATACCACATAAAGGGTATGTAGGAGTTGGGATTGTTGAATCGGAATCTCAAATTGCTAAAAATGTCAGATTCATAGTGGAGAATGAGGAAAAGGATTTTCAAGAGTTGGGAGTCGATGGAAATTATCTTTATTCAATGGATGATGAAGAAAAGGCTGAATACGTTGTAAAAGTTAAGTGGTTGAAAACTGTTACTGAAAAAAGCGCAATAAAGGAACTTGGATTTTTTGGAAATCAAAATACTGTATGTCGCCCTACAGATGCTAAATGGGATTTTACTGTGGAACGATTAAAAGTATTATGGAAAATCGAATAAAAGACTTCTCATTATATTATAACGTTATCAATTCGGAACGCACTGCGTACCGAATTGACACGGGCGCCAATTAAGATAAACAGGAGATTACAAATGAATGAAAGGCCAAATTTAGATAAGCAATTAATTGAGAAAACATTTCGCAGTTTTTTATTACTTAAAAGAAGAGCTTGTGGTTTTTTGTAGAGAAAACAAGCTTCCAACCTCTGGCGGGAAAATAGAAATTGCAGAAAGAATTGCTTGTTTTCTTGATGCAGGGGAAGTGCTATCTGTTTCTACTAAAACTAAAGCGCCGTCAAATGTCGCATCAATTCTGGATACGGAGGAGATAGAACCTGACTTTGTTTGCACGGAAAAGCATCGAAATTTTTTCAAAGAAAGAATCGGCAAGAGCTTTTCGTTTAATGTCGCTTTTCAGAAGTGGTTAAAAGAGAATGCTGATAAGAATTATAGTGAAGCAATAGCTGCCTATTATGATATTTTAGAGAAAAAGAAAAAAGGTAAAACAACTATTGATAAGCAGTCTGAATACAATGCTTACATTCGAGATTTTCTTGCAAATAATACAAGGAAGTCGCTAGAAGAGGCAATTCGATGCTGGAAATATAAAAAGAGTATGCAAGGACACAATCGATATGAAACTCCGACCTCACTATTTTATCGTAATTATTGTAAAATTTAATGTTGTTGGTAATACAACTTCCCATTATGTTTATTAGGAAGACTCATGTATTAGAAGATATTCGTAATTGATATAAAATGTAAATTTATTTAAAGAGGTGGAAATATGGAAGATAATACATTTAAACTTATACTAAAAGCTTTCGGGTTGACTTTCTTGTCTGTAACAATTTCATATTTTTTGATTGGTAGACTTCTGGTTGTAGCGTTTGGTTATTCCGAAGTAGAAGCCTCATATCATCTACCAACTCACGCTTTATTAGTCGGATTAATGTTTACAGTAATATTTTGCACTATACTAATTCTTGATAAGCTTAAGAATAAGTAAGGTTAGCACATCTTCTATCATGGAGATTGTGTTAATATATTTTACAATTTGCGATGTAAACCGAACTTCCCATTATGTCTATAGAATGAACCCAAACAGCTTGAAGCACGTATTGTCGAACTAATGGAAGATGAAGATATATCAAGAAATTCTAGTATAATTACTTGGTTGTGATGATTGGCATTTAAACATTCGTGCAATTATCCCTAAAATGGCAAGGGCTGAATATGAAATAAATATTAATATATCGCTCTGTTAGATAGACACGGTGAAACAACGTCTGTAAATTAAGTATTTACCTAAGGCTTTCTATGATAAAATAAAAATATTATAAAGGAGGCAATTATGAAAAGATTTTTAGATTGCAATAGCTCGGATTTTGAAAAGATGACAGGTAAAGAATTATTAGAAGCGATTAGGAAAAGTGAGGGTAGAATTCTAGCATGTGAAACTATAGGAGTCACTATGCCAATGCTTGGTGATGTAACTAATGCAGAATTTGTAGCTGCAATGGGAGCAGATATCATTATATTAAATCTATTTGATGTAAATGAACCTGTTATTCTTGGCATGCCTAAAGTGGAATCCAAAGATACGATTAAAGAGATTAAGCGCCTTACTGGACGTCCCATTGGTATTAATCTGGAACCAGTGGAGCAATCTTTATCTAATAAAGAGGAAGATAATCCATTATGGAAAATGACAGAAGGCCGGAAAGCAACTTATGAAAATGTTAAGGTAGCTTATGAAATGGGTGTAGATCTTATCATCTTAACAGGAAATCCAGGAAGCGGTGTAAGTAATAAGGCAATCACGGAATCTATTAAAATGATACGAGAGAATTTAGGTGATAATATAGTAATTATCTCCGGCAAGATGCATGGCTCGGGTATTCTTGCGGAATCTGGTGAAAAGATCATTACTAAGGATGATATACGTAATTTTGTAGATGCTGGAATAGATATTGTACTTATGCCAGCACCGGGAACTGTTCCTGGAATTACAATGGAGTATATTAGAGAACTTGTTTTATATGCACATAGCCTAGGAGTCTTAACATTAACAACAATTGGTACCTCTCAAGAAGGAGCAGATACAGCAACAATAAAAGAAATTGCATTAATGTGTAAAATGACAGGAACTGATATACATCACTTGGGGGATACGGGATACTTTGGAATGGCGTTACCAGAGAACATTTTAGCATATGGAACAGCAATTAGAGGTGTTAGACATACTTATCACAGAATGGCAATATCCATAAAAAGATAGATTAAATGTTTGGTAATAATTCATACAGAACAGATAATGAAAGGGAAAACCTCAAATAGAAATTTATCGTTGTTCCGGTTCAAGGTATCATGTTTGATCTGGAAGGCGGTAATTTTAATAATGTCTACAACAAAGAACCGATACAACGTTATTTTAATGAATTTATCAATGGGTATGAAACAGAAAATCATATTGATGATTTTTGGCTGAAGCAAATAGATACATTCATAAACTATCGAAGAATGCTGCTATTTACCTGTATGCAGGGTTATCTTAAACAAAACACTGAGCTAAAAAATGGCTAAAGTGGAAGAGCCACAGAATACTTTGGATTACCTGGATACAAAGATAGATGGCTATGAGGAACGTATGATGAAGGTCGAAGGGAAACTGAAGAAATTTGATGAGTAGTACGGAAGAACCCCTCTTTTTTATAGTAGAAATAATGATGCCATAAGAAAGAGTATTGAGTTGTGTAAAACAGCAGCCTAAGGTCTGATGTAATGATTATTCATATTTGACGAAAGAAAATAGGTGAATATTATGATTGAAACAATATATTTTGCAGGTGGTTGTCTCTGGGGTGTACAAGCATTTTTCAAAACATTGAAAGGTGTAATTAATACTCAAGCAGGACGAGCAAATGGTTATTCAGATACCCTCGAAGGCGAGTATGATGGTTATGCGGAATGCGTAAAAACAGAATTTGACTCTGATATTGTTACTGTTTCTCAACTAATGGATTATTTTTTTGAGATTATAGATCCTTACAGTGTGAATAAACAAGGTAATGACGTGGGAAAAAAATACCGTACAGGCGTATATAGTAAAGTACCTCGACATTTGGAAGATGCCAAGAATTATATAACAAAAAGAGCAGATAGGGACAAAATCGTAGTGGAAGTCCTTCCGCTTATGAATTACGTAAAAAGTGCAGATGAACATCAAGATAGATTAGATCGGTGCCCTAATGACTATTGTCATATCCCTAAAGAGTTATTACACAAATATTTATAACCCGCAATTATGAGCATAACACGAAGTTGATAAATTACAATCTGTTCGAGCAGACTACTCATTATGTTTATATAATTATAATTTTAATATGTTAGGCAGGGCTGAGTGCTCACTATCTTAACGGTGAGTTTTATCACAAATTCTCCGCGGCCGAACAGTCAAGAATCATTCCGGTATTGAACAAAAATCACGTCATTCAGTGGTACGGTTTAAACACTTTTCAACCGGTTCGATGATCATTACAACATAAATGTCATCAATAATATGCCCCAATTAGGGTATATTAAAATTTAAGCCTAACTTAAAGGAGGAATTATCTATGAACAAGTTTAATTTCAAGGATTATTTTATTGAGCCACAGGGGAAGATCGCCAAGCGGATGCTTTTCAAAAGCGATAATGTAATTGCATTTGTCCTAAACATTGCAAAAGGGGAAATACTTCCGGGACACACACATCTAGAATCAACCCTTTTCCTGCAGGTCATGGAGGGTAATGCCAAGGTTGTCACAGATGGTAATGAAACCTCGCTGCAGGTGGGCGAGTTAATGCAAGTTGATGGTCAGGAAAGCTTGCAGGTTATAAACACCGGTGAAGATGTCTTACGCCTTTACGTTACAATTTCACCAATGGGTTCAGAGGCCTTTGCTACAGATGCAAATGTTTAATAACTTTTCTTTATTTTTGCTATGTGGAAAACTTTTTTCACTATTTATGAAGGGAAGCAAAAGAAGTTTGATGAGTAAAAGGAAAGCAACAAAGTCGTACCCCAGGTACGACTTTTCTCATGATATAAGTGGATTCGTCCTAAGTGACAGTATATATATTTGATAATTACGAACCTTTCAAAAATAGGAAGGCTAGAGAAATAATCTGACCACCCTAAAACTACTCCATATGATAAAGATATGATTAAATTCTACCTTATCAGCCATATACTTGTGTCTCCTTTCCATCTGTATCATAAATTAATGTATGGGATATTTTTTTCAAAATATAACGGTATCTATTTCAGAAATTAGTTGATATAATTTAAGTGCAACAGGACATGGTTATGGTTTTACTGATAAGGAGATGAACAGAAAGAATGAAGAAGGAATTGCAATATTTCACGGTAGATCGTTCCTATGGTGGCAATCAGGACTGGTTTCGTGATCCTATGATGAAACTGGGTGGATGTGCAGCAGCTACCGTTTGTGATACAAGTATATATATGAGTTTATATCAGAATAAAACGCATTTGTACCCCTTTGATATTAATAATTTAAATAAAGAGGATTATATTAGTTTTTCTGCTAAGATGAAGCCATATCTCAAACCGAGATGGAGCGGCATTAATACCTTGAAAATATATATGGATGGTATAACGAAGTACCTATCAGAGGCAGGAGAGAATACATTAACGGTAAGTGATTTTTCGGGAGATCGACCAGTCGAGGAGGCAGCGGTACAGATTCGTAAACAGATCGATAGCGGCTTGCCAATTCCATTTTTACTCTTAAAACATAAAGCTTCGAGTATGAAATTCTTTGTATGGCATTGGTTCCTGTTAGTAGGGTATGAACAGAAGGGGGATGAACTTTTTGTCAAGGCTGCTACCTACGGGAATTACCACTGGCTTCCTCTTCGGGAGCTTTGGAATACGGGATATCAGGAAAAGGGCGGAATGATAATTTTAGAATAACTGTTTAGTTACAATTTTAGATAAAGATAAAGTACGGTATAGAGGAGAACAAATACAATGACAATCACCATCCTAGCAGTAATCTGTGCCTTCATTGCCAAGGGTATGTCTGGTTTTGCCAATACACTGGTGTTTAGCACCATCATGAGCTTTACTACAAGTAATATCAATATTACACCCTTAGAGCTGATTGTGGGTTATCCCTCAAATCTCTACATTGCCTGGAGGGAGCGAAAAGATATATCGACAAAGGTCTGGCTCCCTCTCGCAGCCTTGGTCATGCTTGGTATTATACCTGGGACATTCTTTTTGAAAAGCGGTGATACCGGGTTCATTAAAATCTTGTTTGGTATGGCGGTTATTTTGGTCGGAATCGAGATGCTCCTTCGAGAAAGACAGACGCATAAGAGAAAGAGTTCGCCGGTGTTTTTAACGGTTATAGGTATCTTATCCGGTATCTTTTGCGGTTTATTTGGGATCGGGGCAATTCTGGTCGCTTATATTAGTAGAACTACGCAGAACCAGAAACAGTTTCGGGGCAACCTGTGCATTGTATTCTTTATCGAGAACACCTTCCGAATTATCCTGTATACTATAATGGGTATCCTTAACCTTGCTATATTAAAACAGGCAATTCTTTTGCTTCCATTTATGGCTTTGGGACTTGCCGTCGGAATTCTTTTGGCAAGAAAAATGAGCGACCAGTTTGTCAGAAAGGCAATTATTATTCTCTTGATTTTATCCGGTGTGTCCTTGATCGTGAATAATTTTTCTTTATAACATGACGTCATATGGATATGATAGATAAAGGAGTAATTTAAATGAATTTTATCATAGCGACAATCTCTGATTTAGCGGGAATTCCATTAACAGAATATCGTGAGGATGGGACAATTATAAATATTTATTCCAGCGTCAGTGATCACAGAGAGCCTTATCCTAAGATTGCTGAGTATATGAAGGAATTAAGAGAAGATCTAAAAACTCAGGAATTTAGTATACGATATTTTGAGGGGCTACCTATCTGTATATGTGGCAGTAAGGTGGGAGAATCTTATTTTATATGGGGACCCATAGCTTTTCGTTTTCTGAATCAGCTGGAGAAGATGAAATACAACCAGCTAATAAAAAATAAAACAGAGGAACTGAAGGATCTATATTTTTGTTCCATGAAACGATTGATGTCTGTAATCGCTGTCTTAGTTACAATTATGAAGCAGAAGGACTATTCGGTAGATTATTTCATGGGATATGTAGATCAGAGTATTACACAATTCCCTGATATTGCAGAGCAGATTATTGAGTATACGATGAAGCGGGAGGACAACCTGCTGCTCAACCATACTTATGCGGAGGAGCAGGTCTCCATGGATGCGATTCGCGCTGGGGATACACAGAAGGTCAAGCAATATGCGAAGCTCCCTCAATATAAAAGTCCACTAATTATTGAGGATAATTTATTTAAAAATGAGGAATATATGGCGATTTCCTTTATCACCATGGCTGCTCGCGCAGCAGTTGAAGGCGGTGCGACGTCAGCGGAGAGCTTCTTAATCAGTGATGTATATCTAAAGCGAATCTCAAAATGCAGAACCAGTTCGGATATTAAGAGAAATGTTGACGAGGCAGGAATTGTATTTGCAGAATTAGTTAAAAAATACACGGAAAATAGATCCTCCAATAGTTATGTAGAGGATAGTAAGAAGTACATTGCTCAGAATTTATTTAAGAAGATCAGCTTATCAGACATTGCCAAAGCCCTTCAGGTTAATGCATCATATCTTTCAAAGCTGTTCTCAAAAATGGAGGGTATGACAGTAAGTGAATATATTCAGAGGGAAAAGATAACGGTAGCGAAGAACATGCTCAAGTATTCAGACCGGAGTATTTACGAGATATCCGAATATCTGAATTTGAGTTCCCACAGTTACCTAACCAGTATCTTTAAAAAATACGTTGGCATTACCCCTCAGGAATATCGTGCAAAAAATCATCCACCAGAATTCTAACTATTTCAACCTTTCATTTAGTTCCTTACATGTAGTTTTTCATTCAACGAAAGGCTATTGCAAAAGTAAACGCAATCTAAAATCTATTTTTATGGGATCAAACTTGCGTTTACTTTTTCATTTTGGAAAATCGTCCATAAAATCAAACAAAAATCATGATATAAAAACAAAAATAATGATAGTACTTCCTTCTTCATCTATACTAAAATTACTTTGTGAATTTGATTCTTAGAAGTTTATGAATAAAAGCAAAGGAGTTTGAGGTAATGCAAAGAGAGAAGATTAGAGAAATTATTGCAGGCATGACACTGGAAGAAAAAGCAGGGTTATGCTCCGGTGCAGACTTTTGGCATACCAAAGCAGTGGAGCGTTTGGGAGTGCCCGCATCTATGGTGTCTGATGGACCTCATGGACTGAGAAAGCAGGATGTAGAAGGTGATCATCTTGGTATGAATGATAGTATCAAGGCAGTTTGCTTCCCTGCAGGCTGTGGAACTGCAGCTTCCTTTAACAGAGAATTGATTACTACCATGGGTGAAGCATTGGGTAATGAGTGCCAGGCAGAGGGCGTTAGTGTGATTTTGGGACCGGCAGTCAATATTAAGCGTTCCCCCTTATGTGGAAGAAATTTTGAATACTATTCCGAAGATCCCTTAGTGGCTTCGGAGATGGCTGGATCCTTAATCAAGGGTGTGCAAAATAAAAATGTGGGTACCAGTATTAAGCATTTCCTGGCAAACAATCAGGAGCATCGTAGAATGTCCTCCTCCTCTGAGATCGACGAAAGAACGCTCAGAGAGATATACCTGGCTGCTTTTGAAGGTGCTGTGGTAAAACAAAAGCCATGGACAGTTATGTGTTCTTATAACAAAATTAATGGAGTTTATGCTGCGGAGAATGAAGAATATCTGACCAAGGTTCTTCGTAAGGAATGGGGCTTTGATGGTTATGTTATGAGTGACTGGGGTGCTGTAAATGCCAGAGTGGAAGATCTTGAAGCAGGCTTAGACCTGGAGATGCCATCCTCGAATGGAATCAATGATAACTTAATTGTTGAAGCAGTACAGGCAGGGACTTTAAAGGAAGAAGTTGTTGACTTGGCCTGCGAAAGAATTTTAAACATTGTCTATCGCTACGAAGAGAATCGAGATAAAACCGCAGTATTTGATCGGGATAAGGATCATGAATTAGCTAGAAAAGTGGCAGAAGAGACCATTGTTCTGTTAAAGAATGATAATATTCTTCCTTTGAAAGAAACAGATGAGATTGCCTTCATCGGTAAATATGCAAAGGCACCACGTTATCAGGGCGGTGGCAGCTCCCATATCAATAGTCATAAAGTGACTTCCGCACTGGAAGCAGTGGCAGGTTTAAGTAACGTTACCTTTGCTATGGGCTTTGATGATAGGGAAGATAAGCTGGATGAAGAATTAGTGGCGGAAGCAGTAGCGGCGGCAAAGAAAGCAAAGGTTGCTGTTATTTTTGCAGGACTTCCGGATGCATTTGAATCAGAAGGCTTTGACCGTAGCCATATGAGAATGCCTGAGTGCCAAAATGAATTGATTAAAAGAGTCACAGAAGTTCAGCCCAATACCGTAGTAGTGCTACATAATGGTTCTCCGGTAGAAATGCCTTGGATTAACGATGTGAAGGGTATCCTGGAAGCATACCTAGGAGGTCAGGCTGTTGGCGGAGCTTCTGTAGACATACTATTTGGTAAAGTAAACCCAAGCGCGAAGCTGCCAGAGACCTTCCCAAGGAAGCTTGAAGATAATCCATCCTATCTTTACTATTTAGGAGAGAAGGATAAGGTAGAATACCGAGAAGGGGTATTCGTAGGCTATCGTTATTATGACACCAAGAAAATGGATGTGCTATTCCCCTTCGGATATGGCTTAAGCTATACCACCTTTGAATATTCTAATATGGTAGTGAGCAGTGAAAGCATTACTGACCAGGATACAGTAAAAGTATCGGTAGATGTTACGAATACAGGAAATATGGCTGGTAAAGAGATTGTTCAGCTCTATATTGCTGATAAGGTTAGCACAGTAATCCGCCCGGTTAAGGAGTTAAAGGAATTTGCAAAGGTTGACTTACAGCCTGGTGAGACAAAGACCGTTACCTTCGAACTTGGAAAGAGAGCGTTTGCTTACTGGAATGTAGAAATTCACGACTGGCATGTAGAAACAGGAGAATTTGAGCTTCTGATTGGTAAGTCCTCAAGAGAAATCGTAGTTAGTAAAACGATTTGGGTAACCGGTACGGTGAAGCTCCCTTTGAAATATACTCTGGATACAACTCTTGGTGATTTAATGGAGAATCCTGAGGCAGCCCAGTTCTTAAGTGGATTGACGCAAGGCAGCATCTTTTCTTCTATGGAAAGCGAAGAAGAAAGTGATGCAGCAAAGGAAGCAATTTCAAAAGATATGATGATGGCAATGATTAAATATATGCCACTTCGTGCAATATTAAGCTTTGGTAACGGGTCAGTTAACAGAGATGATATATTGAATATTTTAGCTAAGTTGAATGATACCTTATAAATTCTGATGTACTGACTTCAGGAATAACTCAAGGAAGTATCATGATAAAAACCTGGGGAGGAACTAAAAAGTGATGAGCTCCCTTATCGTAGATAGTTAAACTAATAAGACTATTTATTATAAGGAGAGCGTATCAAATAATAGTTCCTCACCAGGTTTTTACATTCGTCAGGACATAAGTAGGGATGCTTCTTTTAGAAACCTGCAATAACAATTCGGAGTATGTTTTCAGTGGTAATAATTCTAGATTATGTTTCAGCGATTAATACTACATCGACTCATTAGGTACCATCTTTCCATTTTAATAATAGGGAGGAATTAATAATTACAACAATGGAACCTGCGTTATGTACCAGCGCTCCCACAACAGGACCGAGAAAACCAAGCATTGCCAGAAGTATAGCAACAAAGTTAAGTGCCATAGAAAGTGTCATATTAAATTTAATGGTATTCATAGTTCTTCCCGATAGGGCAAGTAAATGGGTCAGGCTCATAATATCATCACTCACAAGTGCGATATCAGCAGCATCCACAGCGATATCGCTTCCAATCCCGCCCATGGCAATACCCACATGGGCTTTTTTTAAAGCAGGTGCATCGTTGATTCCATCACCAACCATGCATATTAGTTCGTTATTATCCTGATATTGTTCGATGGTAGATAGTTTATTCTCCGGCAGGCAATTAGGAAAAACATCACGGATACCGGCAAGCTTTGCTATATGTGCAGCAGCATATTGGTTATCACCGGTAAGCAATACGCTGTTCAGATTAAGCCGTCCAAGCCTATGAATCATTTCCTTTGTATCAGGACGTAAGGTATCCGATAGGGCGATAAAGCCGGAAGCTCTTCCTTGTATAGCGATATAAATAATAGTACAGCCTTCATTTCGATACGCATCTGATTTATCAAGCATCTTCTGTGACAAAGTAATTGAGTTATCATGCATTAGTTCAATGTTACCGGCCAGGATATCCAGATGATCAACTTGTGCGAAAACGCCTCTTCCTGCAAGCATTTGAAATTTCTGAGGCTCTGGTAAAGGAGTATTTGATCCAGATTTGTAATGTAAAACAATTGCTTTCCCCAAAGGGTGCTCAGAGCGTTGTTCTGCGGAAGCTGTTAGTATTAGCAGGTCATCAGCTGTTCGGGAATCATCAAAGCTGTGGATAGCTGTGACATCCGGTTTACCATAGGTAAGCGTTCCTGTTTTATCAAAGGCTATACGTTTTACTGCAGCAAGTCGTTCCAGAGCATCACCTTCACGAATCAGGATACCAAATTTAGTAGCATTACCGATACCCGCCATAATCGCAGTTGGTGTAGCTAGTACTAAAGCACAGGGACAAAATACAACTAAGATAGTTACGGCACGAATAATTTCACCCGTTAGGAACCAGGTTCCTCCGGCGCAGAGTAAGGCAATGACTACAATCCAGGTTGCCCATCGATCAGCAATTTTAACAATCTTGGCTTTGCCTGCATCTGCTGATTGTACCAAGCGAATCATTCTTTGAAGAGAACTGTCTTCGCCAACTTTTGTAGCGCTCATATCAAAGGTACCGTATTGATTCACGGTACCGCTATAGACCTCATCGCCAGGATTCTTGTCAACTGGCAGAGATTCTCCGGTCATAACTGCCTGATTAACAGAGGTCTGCCCATTTAAAATAATACCATCTACAGCAATGGTCTCACCTGCAAGCACACGCAGGGTATAATTGATCTGAACCTGATTCGCAGGTACAAGTATTTCCTCTCCATGTTTAACAAGTCTTGCAGTTGTAGGAGTCAGGTGTACCAGCTTCTCAATTCCGGCACGTGCCTTAGCTACCGTACGTTCTTCCAAGAATGCACCCAGTGCCATGATAAAGGCAACCTCTCCTGCAGCAAATATTTCTCCGATAATCACTGAGGCAACTAATGCAATAGATACGAGTACATCTGCTTTAATGTCAAATTCGGTTAACAGACCGATGATAGCTTCCTTAATAATCGGTATTCCACATAGAATGATCGCCACCCAAGCAATATCAAAGGGTAAATTTCCAAGAGAAAAAAGACTAAATAAAATTGAAATAAGGGATATTGCCAGGAACAGAATCGTTCGTTGTTCTTCATTTTTAAATAGTTTTAGCAAGTACACCATCCTTTCTTATACCCCCTGGGGTATCGGTATGATTATACCCCCGGGGGTATAATGTGTCAACTATATAATAGAAAAATTAGTGAATGGTATAGAAAAGAACAATTAAAAAAATATAAAAAGAAACAATAAAAAAAGACATTATTCCTGAGATCGAAACAATGTCTTTTGACAGTTATATTAAGTGTTATATATATCCTGATTTTAAGAATTACGTCATTCTTGAAAAATGTTCAACAGCTTTCGCGAAATCTGATATGGTTTTGTCAGCATCGCCATGCTCAATGCCTTCTCGGACACAATGATTTAAATGTCCCTCTAATACCACCTGTCCAACTTTTTGCAGAGCACTTTTTGCCGCGTTTATTTGTATCAACACATCCTCGCAGGGGATATCTTCATCCACCATCTTATCAATTGCTCTGATTTGTCCCATAATTTTATTTATTCTTCGATGTAGATTGTCCGTATCCATACACTGACGCATTTCGTCCCGCTCCCTTCAACACAACAAATAATTCCATTACATACCCATAGGGGTATACGTTAGTATATCATTCTTTGGTGGGAGCGTCAAGAAACTAGATAGTAGACAGCCTACAAAAACACTACAAAAACTTTAGAATGCCCTGGTATAATTCCTAAAATACGTGTTACACAATATTACAAAATAATATAATATTTGACATCACTAATTGTATAATATACAATTATTGGTAAGAGTCGAAAGCCAAACACAAAGTCAATAAAGTGTCAAACACAAAGTCAATAAAGTGTCAAACACAAAGTCAAACACAATGTGGTAGACTCTGTAAAAGAGGCGATATAAGGTCGACTTCGAAGTTGAAATTGAGACCCTAAGCTAGAATTAGTAGGTATGTAATAGTCAGTTGTTTTATATGCGATAACAGTGAAGTAACTCAGACATTTATATTATTATGAGGTGTTGTGATATGAAGAATGTGTTAGATAGGATCAAAGAGAATATTACCTATGATCAAATGGCTGCCATGCTTACTTGCATCGGAGATGGAATTATTACTACGAATTTGCAGGGAAGAATTAATTATATAAATCCATCGGCTGAGGATATTACAGGATGGAGGATAGGCGAAGCACAAGGGGAATTATTTGATAAGATTTTTCAACTAATCAATACCGACACGAATGAGCTTATAGAAAATCCAGTTCAACAAGCAATCGATGCAGGTAAGCCAATTGGACTGAAAAGAAACTCCGCAATTATAACAAAGGATGAAAATATTAAATATATATCAGCAAATTGTGCCCCTATTATTAGTGGTGACGAAAGTTCTGGTGTTGTAATCGTATTTCGAGAAATAACAAGAATCAAGCGTATCGAGGATGAACTGAGGATTGAGAGAAATAATTTGAATGCAATCTTTGAATCCTCACCCACTGGTAATCTGATTATGGATCAACATTTTACGATTAAGAACATTAATAAGACCTATCTAAAATATCTAAATAAAGAGCCGGAAGAGGTGATCGGAAGAAAATATGGTGAGGTTATAAGATGTCCCCAAGGTAATTGTGAGTTAAAAAAAGAATGCGATAACTGTGAGATTAAAATAAACGCACAACAGGTATTCGATTATAATAGGCCAGTAACTGGTATCATTAAAAGCTTAAAAGTATTAAACAGCGATGAACTGATTTGGAATAAAATTGATTTTGTCCCTGTTGTGATTAATAAGGAACCTTGTGCCATGGTAGCTGTTCAAGATATAACGCAGCAGATAAGAAATGAAGAGAAGTTAAGCATTGTAATTCAGGAACAAAAGATCGCTGAAGAGGGATTAAAAAGGTATAAACTGCTTTCACAAAATACCCGTGACATTATACTCTTTATCAATGAGGAAGGGGCTATCTTTGATGCTAACGAGGCTGCCATAAAGGCTTACGGATATACCTACGACGAGTTAATTCATCTAAATATATGTGATATCAGAAAATCCCGGGATGATACAAGGATGCAGATGGAAGAGGCAAAGACAAGAGGTATCTATTTTGAAGCGTATCATTATCGTAAAGATGGGACATCTTTCCCAGTAGAGGTTAGTTCACAAAGTACAATGATTGGTAATGATATCATACTTTTAAGTATTGTGAGAGATATTTCAGAACGTAAGCAGGCTGAGGTTCTGTTGCATGAAAGTGAAGAAAGATATCGTTCCTTATTTATGAATATGCACGGTGGTTTCGCTTATCATAAAGCAGTCTTGGATGAAAATGGACAGGTATGTGACCTGGAATACCTTATCGTAAATGAAGCATACAAAAAGATGTTTTTAGCGGAGAAAGGAAATGTAGAAGGAAGATTGTATCGTGAGGTATTCCCAGAGGATGAAGATCTATTTAGCAGAAATCGAGATAAATATGACGCGGTTATAAAAAAAAGGAATAGTGTTTATGTCGATGAGCAATACTTTGAATTGTTTGGTAAGTGGTATTCTTTAGCAATGTATAGCCCGGAAGAAGGATATTTAGCGCTTGTTATTTCCGATATCGATGATAAGAAAAGGGTAGAAATTGAGCTAAAAAGAGCGAAAGACCAGGCTGAATTGGCAAATAAGGCTAAAAGTGAGTTTTTGGCGAATATGAGTCATGAAATTCGTACGCCGATTAATGGAATGGTTGGTATGATAGATATTACATTGTTGACAGAGCTGAATCAAGAGCAAAAAGATAATTTGACAACCGCAAAATCATGTGCTAAATCGCTTCTAAATATCATCAATGATATTTTAGATTTTTCTAAGATGGAGGCTGGTAAACTCTCTATCCGAAAAATAGATTTTAATATCAAGGAGCTTTTAGAAGAAGTCACAAAGGTTCATTTGGTGCGAGCAAATAATAAGGACTTAGAGCTATATTATACCTGCTCCTCTAATATTTCACCATATCTGGTTGGTGACCCTGACAGACTACAGCAAATACTGAACAACCTAATAAATAATGCCATCAAATTTACTGATGCCGGGGAAGTGTCCATCGATGTGAGAAAGATCAAAAATTTAGATAAGGGTATGGAACTTCAGTTTTCAGTAAAAGATACAGGAATTGGTATACCGAAGGATAGCATGAATGTACTTTTCAAGAGCTTTAGTCAGGTGGATGGTTCTAACACAAGAAAATATGGTGGAACTGGTCTTGGCCTTGTCATATCCAAGCAGCTGGTGGAGCTGATGGGGGGCAGAATATGGGTAGAAAGTGAAAAAGAAGTTGGTAGTACCTTCTATTTTGCGATACCTTATAACTTTGGGAAAAAGCAAACTGAACATATCGTCCAAGATACTATGATGCAATCGGCAAAAAATCTTAATATTTTACTAGTGGAGGATGATCAGGTAAATCAGCTTGTTCTATCTCAGATGCTACATATAAAGGGATATAACATACATGTTGCTAACAATGGGGAAGAGGCAATCAACAAATTCAGCTGTTCGGAATATGACCTGATACTAATGGATATTCAAATGCCAGTCATGGACGGAGCTGAGGCAATTAGACAAATAAGAGAGAGGGAAAGGTATCAATCAAAGAGCACACCTATCATAGTAATAACTGCCTATGCGTTGAAAGGCGATCGAGAAAAGTATTTATCTATGGGAATTGACGATTACATATCAAAGCCTATACAAATGGATGAATTATTTTATACAATTGAAAAAGTTATGTTCCAATCGAATAGCAGGGGAAAAACAGAAGTTGAGGTCAAATTAACAGACCGGGGAGTACTGATCTATAACGATAGTGACGAAAGAATACCAACGATTCCTGCACCTCTAATCAGAGGTGAAATAGATAGAAAAATAAAGAAGTTAGAGAGTATTCTTAATAATAACAACTTTGATGAGATTGAAGACTGTACCAGTAGTTTAAAGAAAATCTTCCAGCAAATAGAAGCTGAAGAACTTAAAAAAATTGCATTTAGGTTAGAGTTAGCTGCAAGAAGGGGAAGTTATGATGATATGATAAAGTATGCCAAACAGATGATACATGAATACAATACCTATGGACTGTCAATGAAAGAGGGATACTGAGATCTGAATTGTTGAGGAAGAATTGACAGAAGAAAGTTTTTGCTAAGAATTATGAGATGATTTCTGTAATCTATTTTTCTATAATAATTAAAAGGCTGGAGGCTGTTTAGAGGTGTAATCAGAAGCCATCCAGCCTTAGCGGTATTATATGGTAGCTTTTTTAGAACTGTCATTCTCTTTTGATAAGAATTTCATAGCGAGTTCTTCACGTAAGCCAGGATCATTTGTGGATCCTTTCTCTTTTGCTATACGATAGTACTCACATTTGTACTTGATACGATCGAGGGCATTTTGTAAAAGTTCAATTTGCTGCTCGGTTTTTTCTTTTTGTTCCAAGAAAAGATGATAACGTTTTTCTATTGTAGAATCACCTTCTTCGCACCACTCAAAGAAAAGCTTAATATCTTTGAGCTGCATGCCTGTTGTTTTCAAACATTCAATCATCTTCAAGCATTCAATATCTGCTTCATCAAATACACGAATATTGCCCAAGGTTCTGTTCACTAAGGGTAATAATCCTTCTTTATCATAATAGCGTAATGTTGATATTGATATATTTAACAGTTCGGATACTTCTCCAATTGTGTAAGCCATAAATTAACCTCCCCAAAATAAAAGACATTTTAGTTGACAAAAACTATTGACCTAAAGTTAGGTTTAGGATATATGATGATTTTATAATACTATGTTAGCAGAGTTTTTTCAAGCAAATTAATTGTCTATGAAGATTTGGCAAGAGAATCAATCTTTTAGTAAAAAGGAAGCTAATCTAAGAAAGAAAAGGAGGAACTAAGATGTTAGGAAATTTTATGTATTGTAATCCAACAAAATTATATTTTGGAGAGGAGTCTATAAAGTATCTCGCGGATGAGTTAAAAAATTATGGTCGGAAAGTGCTTCTGATTTATGGTGGTGGTTCCATTAAGAAAAATGGACTATATGATCAGGTAATTATGATATTACAAGAGGGCAAGAAAGATATAACGGAGCTGTCCGGCGTTATGGCTAATCCAACCTTGGATAAATTGTATGAAGGGATGGCCTTGGCAAGAGAACATGAAATTGAATTTATTCTGGCAGTTGGTGGCGGCTCTGTTGTCGATTATTCCAAAGCATTATCAGCTTCCATTCGATGCGAGGGTGACCCCTGGGAGAAATATTATCTCAACATGGAACCATTGAGCAATGAGGTTATTCCGGTAGGTGCAATTCTTACTATGGTTGGAACAGGCAGTGAGATGAATGGTGGTGCAGTTATTACGAATACAAAGGACAAATTAAAGATTGGACGTGTATTTGATGAAACGGTATTCCCCAAGTTCTCCATTCTAAATCCAAGGTTGACTTATACCTTACCAAAGTATCAAATGGTGGCTGGAATTTTTGACATCATGTCACATATTCTGGAACAATATTTCTCAGGGTCCGATGATAATACTTCGGATTATGTCATGGAAGGATTATTAAAATCTTTGATTCATAGTTCTCTCATTGCAGTTGAAAATCCAGAGGATTATGAGGCTAGAAGTAATATTATGTGGATTGCCACATGGGCATTAAATACATTTGTTGCCAAGGGCAAATCTACTGACTGGATGGTTCATATGATCGGACAGCAGGTGGGGGCTTATACCAATGCAACACATGGAATGACATTATCAGCCGTCTCCATGCCTTATTATCGTTACATTATGAAGGAGGGGCTGGCAAAGTTTAAGAGGTATGCGATAAATGTATGGAATGTGGCAACAGAGGGTAAGACAGATGAGCAGGTAGCAGAAGAAGGTTTGAAAGCCATGGAAGATTATATGAATCAATTGGGGCTGACAATGAAGATTAGTGAGCTTGGAGTTACAGAAGATATGCTTTCTGATATAGCAGAGTCCAGCTTTATACTTCCGGGAGGCTATCGTGTGCTGACAACCGAAGAGATTCAGGAAATACTTAAGAAATGTATGTTCCAATAGTCAATAAAATTGTTTTCCGCAGTCATACAAATAGAAATCGATTATCTATAATATTCACAGAAAGTAAATATACTTTCAAAAATATATAATGATTGGAGGAAGAGCAATGAGTGCATTAACCCTACAGAATTTGCTGATTGAATATCAAAAGGAACCAATAGGATTAGATTGTAGGCATCCACGTTTTTGCTGGGAACTTTCTAGCGATAGTAAAAATGTGAAACAGATTGCTTATGAGCTTACAGTTACGGATGAAACAGGATATTTGGCAGGAACAGGTAAAGTTGCGAGCGAAGAAAGTATCCATTTAACAGTTCCTATCTTGGAGCTAAAGCCCATGACGGTATATCAGGTAAAGGTTACTGCATGGGATAATTATGGAAATGAAGCTGACTTAGTAGGGAACTTTGAGACTGGCCGTTTAGGACATCCCTGGAATACAGGATGGGTGGAACCTGATCAGGAACCAACCCATTGTACTTTATATAATAAAGAATGGTCAGTGGAATCCACTTCTGAAAATTATTTTGAACATGTAGAACGGGATTATGCAGAATTTCGACCAGCACAATTTATCCGCATTCCGTTTCATATAAAAACAGGGCTAAAAAAAGCAAGAGCCTATGTTACGGCTCATGGATTGTATCGACTTGAGGTCAATGGCGTACGTCCGGATGATAGAGAATTTACACCGGAGAATACTTCCTATAGGAAAATACTACAATACCAGACCTATGACATTACATCCTTACTTTGGGAAGAAAGAAATGTTTTTGGCATAATCCTCGGAGATGGCTGGTGGACAGGGCGTTTAGGGTTCATGGGAGATAGCGGTCAATTTGGTGAAACGATTGGTCTTCTTTTTGAAGCGGTTTTGACCTACGAAGATGGAACTACAGAGCTTGTAACAGGTGAAAGTGGCCGTTCAACGACAGGCCCTATTATATTCTCAGATATCTTTGTTGGAGAAAAGTATGATGCCAGAAAAGAGATCAATGGCTGGGGTGATCCAGATTTTGATGACAGCGCCTGGAAATCAGTGAACAAAGTGACTTATCCAATGGATAATCTGATTGGGCAATACGGTGAGTCAGTTCGTCCAATTAAAGTTTTAAAGCCACAGTCTGTTATTCATAGCCCGGGGGGCGAGATGATATTGGATATGGGACAGGTAATGGCTGGGCAGCTTGAATTTACCATAGACTCACCTGCCGGAGTAACGATTAAACTGGAACATTCTGAAGTATTGGATACAAAAGGTAACTTTTATAATAATATTGTTGGTGTTAATAAGGAACAAACTGATTTTTATATTACGAAGGAAGGAAAGCAGAAGTATCGTCCAACCTTCACTTACCATGGCTTTCGATACGTTCGTATCACTGGATGGCCAGGGGAAATTTCAACTGATGCATTTACAGCATATGTTCTTGCAAGTAATATGGAGGTTATCGGAAGCTTCACAACTTCCAATCCGAAGATCAATCAGCTACAGAGTAATATCTGGTGGAGTCAGGTATCGAATACATTGTCAATACCAACAGACTGTCCTCAGAGGGAGCGTGCGGGTTGGACTGGAGATATCATGGCATATTCTCCAACAATGTGCTTCAATCAGAAGGCAGGAGCATTTTTAACACGCTGGATGAACAATGTAAGAGCAGACCAACTGGATAATGGAGCCGTTCCTATTATTGTTCCTTATTTGGAAGGGTATCAAATATTTGCAAGAAAGGTACTGGGTACTGATACCAGCTGTGGTTGGGGAGATGCAGTGATCCAGGTTCCTTTGGCTGTTTACAAGGCTTATGGTGATAAACGAATTCTGGAGGAAAATTATGACGCAATGATAGGTTGGATGAAGTATATAAAAGACCGTGCGACAAAATGTCATCCAGAAGGATATGCGGACTGGGACGAGGAACATAAAGCGAGAAGCAAGTATCTTTGGAATACCGATTTCCATTTTGGTGATTGGTTAATACCTAGTATAGTTTTGGGAAATCCAGATGCAGTTGCAATGAATGATACTGCATATGCAACGATGGGAATTGTGGCTCCTGCATATTATGCGTTTAGCGCGAAAAGCATGATTACAGTTGCAGAGGCGTTGGGTAGAAAAGAAGATGCTAAATATTACCGTGATTTACTCGCCAAAATTAGCAAAGCGTTTATTGAAGAGTATGTTCATGATGATGGTACACTTGACGCTGATTTCCAGGGAATCTATGTCATCTGTCTAAAGAATAGCCTTGTGCCTGATGAAGTTCGACCAAAGATGATTAAGCACTTAAGGGAAATGATAAAGAACAACCGTGGATGTCTGGATACCGGTTTTTTAAGTGTTCTATTTTTAATGGATGTACTATGTGAGAATGACTGCAGGGATGTTGCTTATCGTCTGCTTTATCAAACGAAGTGTCCCAGCTGGTTGTATGAGGTTGAGCACGGAGCAACCACGATGTGGGAAAGCTGGGGTGCAATTGGAGAAGATGGAACTGTGAGTACCTACAGCTACAATCATTATGCTTTTGGATGTGTAGGTGATTGGATGTACCGTGAACTGGGAGGACTGCAGGCAGTTGCGCCTGGTTATAAAAAGATGCGCATCGCACCATCACTTGACTCTGGCTTGACCAGTGTACGTGTTAGTGAACATACACCATATGGTGAAGCAGTTGTTGATTGGGAAATCAAAGATGGTACAGCAGCGGTAAGAGTTACAATTCCTGCAAATACGACAGCAGAGGTTGAATTGCCGGGAGAAGCTATTCAAAATATTGGCAGTGGTATATACAGTTTCTCATGCCAGGTGATTGATGATTGATGTTTGATGCTCCAGCTTCCGATAGAGAACACCATTCTTAGTTACTTGAATGGTGTTCTCCTTCTAAAAAATGATTAGGATGATATCATGTACTTAGAATAGGATGGTTACCGGACCCAATATTCCTACAGGAGAATAGGGAGAAGGAACATTCATGCAGGCAACATCTACACCCATTGCTGCGGCTTTTCTTTCAAGTGTAGTTGCAACCTCAATTGCGATTGAATTTTCGCCTTCCCGGAGTAAATGCCCAATCGGATAGCGGTAGGGAGGAGCAGTTAAGAGACCTGCATTATGTCCATTAATAAATACTTCTGCACTTTCGTAAACATCTTTAATACATAGCACAGCATTTGCTGCAGATATTGTTAACTCAAAATTAGTTTCATATCGATAATATCCTGAAAAACTCGGATGTAAGAAACCCATACCGTTTTTTAAGTCAGCCGGTTCTGCTGAGCTAAAGTTCGGATATTCTTTTGCGTTGCATCGTGAAACAGTAAATTCCAGTAACTCTTTTTTGTTTTCAGTCTGCATTAATGTATCATTGCTTTCCGAAATAGGAAGTTGATTGCCAACAACAATTATTTTCATCTCCAAAGGTAAAAGCTTGATAGGAAGCATGATAGTTTCATGATTGCTATGTGATTTTAAGGAAGACAGTTTATTCCACCAGGCATCATATTCCACTGCATTTCCGATGGAGGGTAATGAAAGATTGCCTTCATAAGTTTCAGATGGATGTTCATTTAGTAGAATATAAAGGTCGTTCTTGTTGACATAGTGATATACTGTGATATCAGGGAATTCATAATCCAGAACAGCATCTCGTTGTATGAAGGAATCTAGCATATGAGCCAATTCTTTTACAGGGGTAACAGGACAGTTTTGAATTCTTCTAATTAAGATGCTGCTATCATCATTTTGGCAATCACTAATACCAATCGGTAGGTGTCCGGTAAATATAACAGGGAACTTATCGGAGGAATTCTCAGCGATAAAGCGGGCTACTGATGTTGTAATGAAATCACAGCCGGAAACAATGAGTGTATGAAAAGTGATACCGTTTACTTGTAGTGTACCATGCTCAGGATCAAAGGAAGTGTGGTACTCCAATGGTTTGTCAAATACATCGGAAGGTATAATGGTAAAACCTATTTGGTGTCTGGTTAATTCTCTGCAGGCGTGAACATTACTTTCTGCAGCACCTGACCACATACCTTCTCCATGATAAAGTAGTGCCACAGGTGTAACGCATTGTCCACCATCAATTAGATGAGATACCCGATTTGTATATTCCATTAACTTACCGAAAGCGTGATACTGTGGGTTCTCTCCATGGGCATAAAAATGTGGTGGACAATCCGGATCAGGAAAGGATTTTGGGGAAAAAGCATGTGGCACAAACCGATTGACTCCTCTTACTAAAAAATGATCCGTCAAATATTTTTCTGTGCGAACACCGATCTGCCAACCATAAGCACCAAAGTTTTCGCACATACAGCGACCTTGCTTTCTGGGATCTATAGCTGCCATGGAAGCTCCCAAACGCCCAAGATTATAGTGATAAAAGCCCGCTTCGTCATAGTCAGCATTATTTGCATGTCTGTACACATGCTGACCGCCAATTAACACCTGACCACCGATATTGTCAATACCAGCCATGTGTTGACCGGATAGCCCGCGGAAGAAATGCCCCATACTCGGACCCAAGTTAGAACTGGAATCACAATCCTCTACCAAATGTCCGATATATTCTACGCCATGGTTCTGACACCAATTACCGATTTGATTTGAGAAACATGCAGAGACCAGTTTTGTTACGGCATTCATATAACTGGTGCGAATATGGGCGGTTTTTTGGTGTTCCTTACCCTTTACCCACAACATAGGTATATGTAACGCCCAATCAGAGCCAAACTCTATTTCCATCTGCTCAAACATAGCGGTTGACCATGGTAGTGACATATCAGGCTTGCCGATTAAATCTCCATGCGTATATCCTGGGGTGTTGCCAATCGGAGGTTCATCACTGAAGAAACCAGCAATAACGGAGCCAAATAGGTGCTTGTAATGTCTATAATGTGGTTCATAAACAGTATCAATTAATAAACGGCAGGAATCCATGTCAAGAAAATTAATATAATCATTTCGTCCTTTTCCATTCCTGGTAAGGTAAACAATAAAGATTTTCCAATAACCGTTTGGAACATCCCAGGCTAACCAACCATCGTTCACTTCGGAAGTTAAGTCGATCATCTCAGCAAGCAACCCGTTCTCTACAATGCGATACGCAAGAACTTTAAATAATTGATCATCATGAAAAATCCTTTTAGGAGCAGGTTGTGGAGGCATCCATGGAGGAGTAGGCTGCGGATGTGCAAATGGTTCTACATGCAGCTGTACTGCAGGTTTTGGGCCACAAACATCAACCGCATTATAGTCCAGATACTGATGGCACATTTGATCAGGAGCCTTCTCGATTGCACCGGCGGCATAGCCGGTTGGGAAGTGCATGTCATCCAGAATCCATACCTGCATTCCGAGTCGGGTAGCTTCTTCTAAAATAATATCCATATCCTGCCACCATAAAGGGCCGACAAAATCAGGATGAGGTCTGCTTTCTACGCATACTGCCCGTATATTAGCATGATATATTACGTTCATATATTCACGTAAAACGGATTCCTCTTCATGATGCTGCCAAAAGAACGGAAAAATATAGTTGGGTGTTTCACCTGCCTGAAGTTGTTCAATTCGCTCTTTTAAGTTCATAGGTATTTCTCCTTCTTTCAGTAAATAAAAATTTTAATATTCTGTAAGGTTAATCATGGTTCATGATTAAGAGTAGTAAGTATAGCGTGTTTTATAGAGTAACGTACTAACATGTTGTATTTTTCTTAGAACTTATGTTAGTATATTAGATACTATCGCAAAAAATAAGGTGAGTATATAAGTTATCATGTAGAAGTCGCTAATTTTGTGTAACAAGTCGGAAAATAAGAATATGTTGGGTGAGAATATGTTTTATAATATGAAGAGGGTATTACTTAAGTCAGCTGAATCAATTCGATCTAAGATTATTATTATCATGGTTTTACTCATATTGCCATTAAATTTATTGGCGATTACATCAACAAGAAAAGCGATTGATGTAGTGAAGGATCAAGCGTCGCTAACGATGGATAGTGTTACGATCCAGTACATGCAACGGCTTGACAACTATATCGAACAGATTCATTACTATTTTTATGACATTTCTGAGAATGATGAAGATTTCATCCGTTTATCAAAGCAGAAAAAGTCTGATTCTTACTATTTATCTCAAACAGCAATTGCTGAGAAATTTAGAACCAGAATTATGACTACTTCGGGTGGCGACGGTTATTTTTATTATGGTACCACTCAAAATGATTTTCTTCTAGTTATGCCGAATACAATTTTGGGCATGAGTGCTGTGGAATTTCGAACGGTACGAGACCAATTACAGACATATTTAACTTCAATAGAATGGGAAGAGATTAGCTCTTGGAGTATCATTGAGTTAAATGAATATAAATGGTTAATGTGTGTATATAATACCGAGAATTTTCATTACGGAGCACTCATATCCTTGGATGAGATATGTAATCAGGTAAGAGACGCCGTGGATTATAAGAATATGATGGTCACATTGGATATGAAGAAACCGGTAAGTATAGAGAATCGCCTAAGCTCTATCAAAAAATCTGATAAGATTGATCTGTATCTGAGTATGTCAGTACCGAAAAAAGATGTGGTATTAAGTTTACCGATGATTCAATGGATTACGATTGTCTTATCCTTTGCATATTTATTACTGATTCCTTTACTAATCAACATATTAAATCATATATTGATTCGTCCATTAAATAAGATTAAAAACGCATTACAGAGACTAAAGTCAGGGGATCAGGATTATCGTATCAGTGCACACAGATATGCAGAAGAATTTCGTGTCATTAATCAATCCTTCAATGATATGGCTGATCGTATTGAGGACTTAAAGATTGAGAATTATGAAAAAGAAGTAGACAGGCAGAAAATGAAGCTACAGAATCTACAGTTACAGATCAGACCGCATTTTTTACTAAATATGTTTAAACTGGTCTATAGCCTAGCCCAAATTCAAGAGTTTAAAAGTATTCAACAGTTAGCTTTATATCTATCAGACTATTTTAGATATATTTTCCGAAGTGAGAAAGAGTTAGAGCCTTTTTATAAGGAATTTCAATTGATACAGGATTATCTGAAGGTCGCTGCCATTCGTTATCCGGATTGCTTCACGATTGAATACCAAGTACAGGTATCTGTAATGAAGATTGAAGTACCCCCCTTATTAATCCATAATTTTATTGAAAATATCTTTGACCATGCATTGGGTAAAAGTGGTATGGTGCATATTGTTCTGAAAGCAAAATATGAGATGGGGCTGGTAGAAATTGTGATAGAGGATGATGGGACAGGAATTAGTGAAGATATTATTAAGGATGTCAATCAGGAGATATTTTCTCTATCAAAGAAGGGACGTGTTCATGTGGGACTTTATAACTCATTGCAGAGGCTCCGTCATTTTTACGGTAATGAAAGCAGTATTAGGGTGTCATCCGAACCGGAAAGAAAAACAAGGTTTGTAATACAGTTTCCATACAAGAAGGAGGATCAGAATGAATCTACTGATTGTTGACGATGAATATATTGCAATTCGAGGCTTGATACAGGGAATAGAGTGGAAAAAATATGGGATTAACGGTTCTGTATGGTCAGCCTCCGATGCAAGTCAGGCAAAAACGATACTACAACAGGAGAAGATTGATATTATACTATGTGATATTGAGATGCCCGGAGAAAATGGAATTGAATTAATTCGCGAGGTACATGATAAATATCCCGGAATCGTAAGCATCTTTTTAACCTGTCATGCAAAATTCGAATATGCTCAGGAGGCAATCAAATTAGGCTGCCAAGGTTACATTCTGACCCCCGCACCCTATGAAGTGATAGCTCAAACAATACAGAAAACTGTAATTAAGATTGAAGAGGAAAGAAAAAATGAAAAATTAAAAAATTATGGTCATCAATGGCTTCAGCAACAGGAAAAAATAGCAGAAGATGTACAAGGTGATAAGAGAAGTAGTCATGAGATTATACAGGATACAACATATTTCATTATCAAAAATTTATCCTTAGAGGAACTTTCTGTTACCTATTTAGCAAAAAAATATTATTTGAATGAGGATTATCTAAACCGTATTTTTAAAAGGGAAAAGGGTATCACGATTAATCGATATATTATACGTGAAAGGATGGAGTTAGCCGGCAAGTTATTAGAAAATTCTTCGCTCAGCAATGTTACAGTCGCCTCCCGGGTTGGTTATAGTAATTATTCTTACTTTGTTTCCTCCTTCAAAAAATATTACAATTGTACACCTTCACAATATAAAGAGGAAAAGCTGAAAAGCAAGTCATAGGGGTTTTTGCAAAATGAGGCAATGTTTCATTTTGCATAAACCCCTTTCCTATGAGTGTAAAGTCGCTAAAGTGAAAAAGCCGGTCGGAAATCTTGATGGTTAAATTGTTACCTTGATGATAAGATTTGTACATCAAAGCAGACAGATATTCTGCAAAAGTATGGAGGGAAAGATGATGAAAAAAATTATTTCTATGTTACTTGTTATTACACTGATGGTTTCATTAACAGCATGTAATAACGAAAAAAAGGATTCGACTGCTACGAAAAGCAATGAAGTACAGACGGATAGTGATGCAGCAGAGGTTAGTGATGAAATCTATGAAATAGTGATGCAGTATCCTACTCTAGGTACAACACCGACAGACCTACAATTGGTGGAAGATGCAGTAAATGCAAAAGTTGAAAGTGAGATTGGAGTACATGTTACTTTTTACCCAGTTAGTGCATTTGATTTAAATAGTACAACCAATTTAATGGTTTCAGCAGGTGAGAAATTGGATTTGATGATCAGTATGTTCGAAGGTGGAGTGGGCTCTTATGTAAACAAAGGTATTCTCTTAGAACTGGATGATCTGGTTACGAAATATGGCGCTGATATTATAAAAGCGGAAGGTAATGCGATGAGCGGTGGTTATTTTAACGGCAAATTATATGCAGTTCCAACAGAAGAAAAAATGGGACGAGTAAAAGCTTTTACCTGCCGCAAGGATTTACTTGATAAATATAATATTTCTTATGATGCTTCTCATGTTTATACATATGAAGAGTTAAGCGATATCTTTAAAACAATCAAATTAGGTGAAGCTGATAACTTCTATTGTATCGCCGCGAATAGCAGTGAGGAGAAACCATTTTATTTTATGGATCCGGTAGATTTCTTAGGCGCATCTCTCGCATCCGGAGCTTTAATGAATTATGGTGTAGGAAGTACCGAAGTTACTAATTATTATGCAACTGATAACTTTAAGACAGCTGCTAGCTTTGCTCACGATTGGTATAAAAATGGATATTTTTCACCAGATTGTAATACAACAACAGATTCTGGTATGACATTGATGCAAAGTGGTAACTATTTCGGCTTCTTTAGTAATGCTGAGCCTGATATGATAGCATCACAAAGTACTCAAATGAAAGCATATATTGGTACAGATTTAGTTCCACTTTATACAAGTGCTCCTTCCGCACTTACACAGTTTTATCAATTGACCTTATGGGCACTTCCGATTACCTGTGATAATCCGGAAAAAACGATGCAATTCCTAAATCTGTTATATTCTGATGAATATTTAATAAATCTGATTTACCGTGGTATTGAAGGTACTCATTGGAACTTTTCAGAAGGCAGTGATAAGGTGATAGAATATCCGGAGGGAATTGATCCATCGAATACTCCTTATATCAGTATTCTTAATGTATGGGGTGATAAGAGTAAGGATTATGTAATGCCGCCGCTGGATGAATCTTATTATAAAGCTCTTTCCGATTTTAATGCATCTGTTGATGCAGCTCATACCTCCGCTGCTCTAGGGTATTGCTTTAATAGTGATCCTGTGAAAACAGAATACGCAGCAGTATCAGATGTAATCAAACAATATGAAGCAAGTCTTGGTATGGGTGTTGTTGACCCTAATACAGTTCTTCCTGAGTTCTTAGATGCATTAAAGGCAGCGGGAATCGATAAAGTAATCGCAGAGAACCAGAAACAATTTGATGAGTGGTTAGCGCAGAAATAATTATCATTAATCTCATAGTCAATCGGGATGCCCTGAGGGATTACCCTCAGGGCATGTGTTTCTAAAAGTTAACAACAGTATGGATTCTCATAGGATTTGCTGTTCATCAATGATCAAGGAGTAATAATATGGAGAGCATAATAGAAAAAAGAAGAATGTCAAAACAAAAGAAATCATCGAAAAAATGGAAACAGTATTTTCCTTATTATCTAATGGCATTGCCAGGTCTTATTTATATGATCTGTAATAATTATTTACCTATGTTTGGTATCGTTATTGCCTTTAAAAATCTCAACTTTCGAAAGGGGATTTTAGGCAGCGACTGGAGTGGCTTAGATAACTTTAAATTTCTATTTGCATCTAAGGATGCATGGATAATAACGAGAAATACCTTGGCATATAATGCTGTCTTTATTATTCTTACTACTGTAATAGCAATTGCCTTAGCAGTATTCTTAAATGAAATAAGATCTAAATTTGCATCCAGACTTTATCAAAGCCTTATACTATTACCTTATCTAATGAGCTGGGTAATTGCGAGTTACTTGGTATATGCAATACTGGCAGCTGATACTGGATTAATTAATAATAGTATATTAGAACCGTTAGGCCTTGAAGGGATCTCTTGGTATAATACCAAGAAATACTGGCCATATATTCTGGTAATCTGCCAGATATGGAAAAGTGTAGGGTATGCAGTAATTATATATTTAAGCAGTATCATAGGGATTAGTCCGGATTATTATGAAGCAGCTAGTATTGATGGGGCATCCAAGTGGAAGCAGCTTACGAAGATTACGATGCCGCTGCTTTCACCAACAGTGATTACGATGCTAATACTTAATGTGGGAAGAATATTCTATTCAGACTTTGGATTATTCTATCAGGTTACAAGAAATAGTGGAACCTTGTATAGTGTTACCAGAACGATAGACGTCTACGTGTATAATGCACTGATGGAAAGTAGTGATTTTGGTATGTCAAGTGCTGCCAGTGTATATCAATCAATCGTTGGCTTACTATTAATTATAACAGTAAATGCCGTAGTTAGAAAATATAGTAAAGAAAACGCATTATTTTAGGAGGTGCAATATGAATAATAAGGTGACAGAGACTGTTGCTTGGCAAATCGTTTCCCATTTGGTGCTCTTTCTATTTTCATTAGCAGCACTTCTTCCATTTATTTTATTAATCATTTCATCGTTTACAGATAACAATATTGCCTTGGTTAACGGATATTCTTTCTTTCCTGAAAAGTGGAGTTTGGATGCATATAATTATATTGTAAAGGAATGGCGGATGGTAGGACAGTCCTATCTCATGACCATTCTGGTGACCATAGTAGGAACAGCACTCAGTATCATCGTTACATGCTTATACGCATATGCCTTAAGTAAAAGAGATCTTCCAGGACATAAAATATTTATGTTCTTATGTATATTTACCATGCTATTTAATGGTGGAATTGTATCATCCTATTATGTTTATTCCAATATATTTCATATCAAAAATACAATATTTGCACTAATCGTACCTAATCTTATGATGAATGCATTTACTGTAGTATTGGTAAAGAATTATTTTAGTAATAGTATTAGTCCAAGTATATTGGAAGCGGCCAGGATTGATGGTGCAGGAGAATTTGCGACATTTCTCAAAATAGTAATTCCACTTTCTGTTCCGATTATAGCAACAATTGGAATGATGGGTGCGATTGCTTACTGGAATGATTGGACGAATGGATTGTATTTTTTATCTGAGAGAGATGGTAGCCATCTGTACACAATTCAGTTGGTTTTAAATAGTATTAATCAAAATATTAATTTCCTTGCGAATAATTCTGATGTTGCAGCTGCTGCAGCAACTAAAAACATGCCAACGACCACGATGCGAATGGCGATTGCAGTAGTAGGTATACTGCCCATCATAGCTGCATATCCATTTTTTCAGAAATACTTTGTAAAAGGGATTACCATGGGTGGTGTCAAAGAATAAGTGAAAGTAAAAACAACATAATATTGCACTGCACTGAAAAGGGATGGCTCGGAAATTATAGTTCATAGTAATTAAGAATAACAAACTATATTAGGAGGAGGGAAGAGACATGGGAAAAATTAATTATTACTCTTCAGAAAAAATATCAGACCGAATTACTCAAATAACCAGCCTTACAGGGGAATTCATGTATCTGGTAGAAGGTACAGAGAAAGCACTTTTAATTGATACTTGTGTAGGATACGGACATCTTAGAGATTTTGTTGAGAAGCTAACGGAAAAGCCAATTACTGTAGTTCTAACTCATGGACATGTGGATCATGCGATGGGTGCGCCAGAGTTTGATGAAGTTTATATGAATAGGAAAGACAAAGATATTTATCAAGAACATAAGAGAATGGAAGTACGTAAAGGCTATATCAGGATGGGATTAGGAGATGTGTCAGAAGAACTGAAAGAGGAGGATTTTGTACTCCCAACTGATCTGAATTTTAAAGAATTAAAAGATGGTATGATCTTTTCCTTGGGTGGAATAGATTTAGAGATCTTTGAAACACCAGGTCATACCCCAGGTAGCATAACTATTTTAATCAAAGAGGAGCGTATCTTATTTCTAGGAGATGCCTGCAATACCTTTACCTTTCTCTTCGATGATAAAGCATTGCCCGTTCATGCTTATTGCGAGGTGTTACAAAAGTTGGATCAAGCAACCAATGGAAGGTATGATCAGGTATTGCTATCCCATGGTATAAGTGTGGCTCCAAAGGATATGATTTCTTCTGTCCTAAGTGTGTGTCAGGATATTATTTTAGGCAAAGCAGATGATATCCCATTTGAGTTTATGGGTAAGCAAGCGTATATTGCAAAAGCAATCGGAGAGAATCGGATGAGAGCTGACGGTGGGCTTGGTAATATCGTGTACAGTAAAAAATGCCTTTAGATGAAACCAAAATGACAAGATTCTAACCATATAAATTGTCCATATCCATATTCATTATTTAAGTATAGCAAAGAATTGAAGGCAAAAGTAGACGAAAGAAAAGTTGCTTACAGCCATGATTTGAGTTATATTGATAGGATATCGGGTTTATGTAAACCTGATGAATAGACTAGGGAGGAAAAGTATGGGTATGTTCAAACAATTCTTTCAGACAGTAGATATGACGGAAGGGACACCATGGAAGAAGATAGCGATATTCGCAGTACCGATGCTGATAGGGAATATAGCACAACAGTTATATAACACAGTTGATAGTATTGTAGTAGGAAAATTTGTTGGAGACAATGCTCTTGCAGCAGTGGGAAGTGCAGCTCCGATTCTAAATTTACTGATTGTATTATTTATAGGAATCAGTATGGGAGCAAGCATTATCGTGGCTCAGTATTTTGGTGCAAGAAATAAGGAAGGCTTGGCTGATACAATTGGTAATTGTATCATACTGACAGCCATCGCATCAATTATTGTTACACTGCTGGCTGTACTGGGAACAAGACCGATGCTTGAGCTGTTAAATACGCCAAGCAGTATTATTGATTGGTGTGCATCTTATTTAATCATCATGTTCCTGGGCTCAGCCGGTTTAGCTTATTATAATATATTAAGTGGTGTATTAAGAGGATTAGGGGACTCAATATCGCCTCTTTATTATCTTTTAATCTGTACAGGCTTAAATATCGTTTTGGATCTCTTTTTTGTGGCAGTATTACATATGGGGGTAGCTGGAGTAGCTTTGGCAACAGTGATTTCTCAGTTTATCTCATCGATATTATGTATGAGTAAATTGCTCCGTATGAATGAGATTGTTGTTTTTAAACGAAGCAACTTTAAAATCAAGAAGCATTTTACCTATGATATCATACGTTTAGGACTTCCATCCGGAATTACTCACGCCATTGTTTCCATGTCAATGATAATTGTACAATCCTTAACGAATAGCTTTGGGGAGATGTTTATAGCAGCAAATGTAATCGTAATGCGAGTGGATGGTTTTGCGATGCTTCCCAATTTTTCTTTCGGGACTGCTTTAACAACCTACGCGGGACAAAATGTAGGGGCAAATTATCATGATCGGGTAGAAAAAGGTGCAAGACAGGGAACACTTTTGGCAATTGGTGTATCAACAACGATTACAGCTCTAATATTGCTTTTTGGCAAACAGCTGATGGGAATCTTTACGGATACACAGGAATTAGTTAACCTGAGTATGAAGCTGATGCGCATACTTGCAGTTGGATATATCGTAATGGCAATAACTCAGAGCTTATCAGGAATTATGCGAGGAGCAGGAGATACCGTTACTCCTATGTGGATTTCATTATTTACTACTGTTGTGGTCAGAGTGCCATTAGCCTATCTTTTAACTTATTTGACAAGGAGCTCAGAGTATCCGAATGGAAGGCAGGAGAGTATATTTATTTCTTTACTATGTTCCTGGTTAATTGGAGCTTTCGTTACATATTTATTTTACCGGAGAGGGAAATGGAAGAAGAGAGCAATCAGTTAAGCAAAAAAAGCCAATAAATTTTCAGTAAGTCCATCTGTCCCTTTTTAAGAGGGATAGGCACTTTATGTCAATAAGTCACATAAGATAGTAATGACACATTGGGCATGAGGTGCTTATCTTCGTGAAATCATTTCCCAAGCCGCTAAGCACCAAAGAAGAATCAGATTACCTTAGGCTTTGCAGAGAAGGCGACAAGGAAGCACGGGATAAATTGATTGAACATAATCTAAGGTTAGTAGCGCATATCGTAAAAAAATACAACATGATTGACAAAGAGACAGATGATTTAATATCCATTGGTACAATTGGACTGATCAAAGCCATTGATACCTTTGATGAAGAGAAAGGGATTCGCCTAGCTACTTATGCCTCCCGTTGCATTGACAATGAGCTGCTTATGATGCTCAGAAGTGGAAAGCGCTTATCAAAAGAAGTCTATCTGTACGATCCGATCGGGTCCGACCGGGAAGGTAATGAGATTAATTTGTTAGATATCATAGAAGAAGCCGAAATGGATATTGTTGAAAATATTGTTTTGGAAGATGATATTAAAAAACTATATAGTATGATAAGCAAGGTTTTAACTGACCGTGAAAGAGAAATTATCTGCCTTCGTTATGGACTAAGTAATCATAAAGAAGTGACCCAACGAGAGATCGCAAATAAGCTTGGCATTTCCAGAAGCTACGTAAGCAGAATTGAGAAGAAGGCGCTAAAGAAGTTGCGAGAATGCTTTGAAAATTGATAATAACGAAATACAACTTCTTTTAGAAGATTGTAAGAGTGCTTTGAAAATTGATAATAACGAAAGGCAACTTCTTTTAGAAGATTGCGAGAATGCTTTGAAAATTGAATACCATGCAGGAGAGTATAAAAGGGAATCCGGTTTTGGATTCCCTTTTAAGTTGGTCAAGAAAGGATTTAAATTTTAATAAATTAATGGTAATATAAAAATGCAGAATATAAGATAGCCGAAATTATTTCGAAAGATGTATACATAAAAATTAAAACATGTGGAAGAAAGAATTACAGAGTTTTTAAGAAATATATTCAAAGGATGAATGGCAAGGGTTGCTATAAGTCCTGGGTTATTTCGTAAACTTAGCAAATGGGATAACATTGAGAGGAGTCTAAAATTGCTTAAAGTAATGTTAATTGACGACGAAATTATGGCTCTTAACTATATGAAAACCTTAGTGGATTGGAATAGTCTTGGTTTTGAAATAGTTGCAGCATTAACGAGTGCTGTGAAAGGCCTTGATTATCTAAAAAATGAATTAGTAGATATTATCTTTGTAGACATTAAAATGCCTGGGATGGACGGCTTAGAATTCAGTGAAAAGGCATTAGCCATTCATAAAAATTTAGAGATTTTAATATTAACTTCCTATGGTGATTTTGAATATGCAAAAAAAGCACTGAATATTGGAGTGTCCAATTATTTATTAAAGCATGAGATTAAAGCTGACAACTTAACAAGAGAACTAGAAAGTTTGAAAGAGAAACTGAAAGAGAACAAACAAAAAGACAAAGTAGTCTTAGGTCAGTTAGTTAGTAAATATATTTCTATGCCGGATATCATTACGGGAGAAGAAAAGGAAGATATCAGGAGACTGCTTCATGCTGATAAAATGAATATCATATCCTACCTGGTTGTCTTGGATATTCCGATCCAAATTGTGAATATCAACGAGCAGTATGATAATATCAAAGAGGAATCCATTGTCAACTATATGGAATTAAATTATGAGAATATGCTGGTAATCTATCTGAATAATGGAAGGTGGCTAGCACTAAAAGTATTTGAACCTATGATCAGTCAAAGACAGATACTAGATGATACTTACATAGCAGCATACGGATTACAAAGATATGTGTTTAAGCAATATGATAGAACGGTATCCATCATTCCATCGATTGTATTTAATAGTATTGATGAGCTGCCTAATATTTATAATGACTTAAAAACGGTATCAAAGTATCTTGTTTTCTATGATAAGAACAAGATTCTTTATGGTAGAGATATTATGACAAAAGGAGAGATTGGAAAAAATAAGATTGATGAGATCTTAAAAATTATTCAAGAAGCTCTCATGCAAGAAGAGTTAGAGAAAGTATTAAAAGAAATCGATATGTTTTTTGGTATCTGTATTAGAAGCTATGATGAAAAGGCATTTCATTATTTTTGTAATAAGTTCATAACGATATTAAATTATTTTCTTGAAGAACATCAATTGAAGATGATATACAAAACCAATACAGCTGATAAAAATGCAATATACTCTGCCACTGAGATGCATGCTTGGTGCGCCTACCAGGTTGAAGAAGCAATCGAACAAGTAAAGGAAAAGCAGATGGAGCAGTATTCTCCTAAGATCAAAGAGGCGATCAGATATATTCATAACAATTATCAGCAGGACATTAAAATAGAGGATGTTGCAAACTGGGTTAATGTAAGTGGTGATTATTTAAGACATCTATTTAAAGAGGAAGCAGGAAAGGGATTTGTTGAATATTTGACCGAATTTAGAATAGAAAAATCCAAAACACTCCTTTTGGGGCAGAAATACAAACTTTATGAAATTGCTTCTATGGTAGGATATCGCTCCGGTACTTATTTTAGTGCAGTATTTAAGAAAATAACTGGAATGAATCCGCAAGATTATAGGTGAGGAAATGAATATAAAAAAGAGAATTAGCATTAAGACCAAGATTATTGCTAGTTGCATGATAGGAATTGCAAGTATCATTCTGGTTCTTGGCATTGTGGTATACCAATATTTTAGTAAAATCCTAGTTGACAGTGCCATTCATGATAATCAAGAACGTCTGGAGGAAATATCAGATCAACTTGATTCGATCGAATATCAAATATCCTATATAGCAGATTATATTATAACGGATACCGCGGTAGCTGAATATACGCATGTGGATCGTAAAGATAGCCTGGCAGAAATCAATGACGACTTTTATAATATGAAGGATGTTTTAACTAGGTTTGTTGTAATTAATGAGTATCTGACGGGAATATCACTTCTTCGGGACGATGGAGTCGCATTTACGAATAGTGCAAATCTTGATAGCAACTATGTCTCTGATTACATTGAGGAATTGCTAAATCAAAGAGAATCGGAAAAATGGGAAAACAGACGTTTTACCAATGTTCATGAGGTCTATGCAAATAATATTGATAAAAGCATGAAAGTAATCACTTACATAGCCAGGTATAAAAATATCATATATTCTGGTCAGACGAACTATTTATTTCTTGATGTTCCCTATGATTCCATCGTAGATATTATGAAACAGGGAGAAAATGAATTTGACAGTGTCATTCTTTTAAATAAAGAAAATGAAGTATATTACGGAGATATAAAACTGGAAAATGAGGTATATCAGCAATTAATGGAAAGTGATACCTCTAAAATGATAAAAGAAGATAAATATATTTATATACTGAATATAAATAAGAATAGCAATTGGAAGACCATTGTATCCATATCAAAATCAAAATTATTTGAAACGATTACTCCGGTCATGATTGCTTTTGTGATAGCGTTGGTGTTAGGATTTATGATTATCACCTTAATTTTGATACCAATATTAAGTGGAATTATTAAGCCAATTAAACAGTTATCAGCAGGAATGAAGCTTGTATCCAAAGGTAATTATAAGACAAAGGTTCACGTTCAAAGTAATGATGAAATTGAAGAGCTTGCTGCAGGTTTTAATCATATGACAACTAAGATTGAAAAATCAATTGAAGAATCCATACAATATGAAAAGACCAAGAAGAATCTTCAATTAGAATTACTGATGAACCAGATTAATCCCCATTTTATTTATAATACCTTAAACACAGTAATCTATATGGCTCATGCAGATAAAACAGAAGCAGTTGAAGATGTCACTTACTCACTCATAAATGTATTACAAGATTCCGTGAAGATAGGCAAGGATTCCATCTGTGATTATATCTCGGTAGAAATAGAAATCGTAAAAAATTATATGAGAATACAAAAATACAGATATCCGGATATGTTTGAATTCGTTGTTGATTGCGACGATAGTCTATTAGAGAAGATGATTCCTAAAATGCTGATACAGCCTCTTGTTGAAAATGCATTATTCCATGGGGTATGCTTAAGTGAACGTTTTTGTCACATTACAGTGAGTATTAAAAAGATAAGTGATGAGGAAGGGAAAGACAGAATTGAACTTTGTATTCAGGATGATGGAATCGGCATGGATGAGGAAACCCTAAATAGGAGCTTTGTTAAAAAGCAAAAAACAATAGGTTCCAATCAGACGAGAGGAATTGGGCTTTTTAATATTAAAGAACGTCTGGAATTCATCTATGGACATAACTACATGATCGATATTACTAGCAAGCAAAATGAAGGAACCAAGGTTTTCATCTCTATTCCAGTATTGGACAAAAGGAAGGAATAACATATAAAAAACGGTTATTTTATTATTAAAATAACCGTTTTTTATATAAAATAGCCGTTTTGAAGTGATGATGAAAAGAACAACTTATATTAAAATTACAGTATCAAATTGATAGAAGGGAATGGAGAAGTATGAAACTAAAAAAAGTATTAAGTACTATTCTAGCAGTTACAGTGGTTATGACAAGCCTTATGGGTTGTAGCAGTACCAACAAGGAAACAGATGTTGTTGCCGATTCTGGTAAGGGAGAAGCAGTTACGGAAGAAACAAGTGGTGAATTTAATATCACTGCTGACACGAAAGGTGAGATTACAATTTGGGATTGGAATACAGCATATGAGGAAAAGATGTATCCTTATTTCCAGAAAGCATATCCGAACATCAAAGTAAACTATGTGACGGTTGCACATGGTGATTATATGCAAAAATTACAAAGTGCAATGGCTACTGGCACCGGTGTTCCTGATATTATTCTTGGAGAGGGTGCTTGGAGAGGTAAATTATTCGACATGGGTATCCTTGAGGATCTAGAGGCTGCACCTTATAATATCGCAAAAGCTGATATGTTTGATTATTTAATCGATTGTATGACTGATTCTACCGGTAAATTAGTGGGAGTAGATCAATCAATCGCACCAGCTGGTTTTGCATATAAAAGAGATTTAGCAATCGAATACCTTGGAACCGATGATACAGACAAAATCTATGAAATGATTAGTACCTGGGATAAGTTTATCGAAACAGGTAAGATGGTTTCAGAAAAGAGCGGTGGAAAAGTTAAGATGCTTCCAGGCTTTGGTGATGTGTTATATGCTACCAAAGGACAGAACAGCCAGGATTATGTAAGCGGAAATACCATCGATATTACAAGCAGAATGACTAAGGCATTAGAAACAGCAATCAAAGTAAGAAACGCGAATATCCTCGGAGATAACGAATTAGATACACCTAGCTGGAATGCTGAGTTTGCAGAAGCGGAAACAATCTTCTTCCCGTCAGCACCCTGGAGCTGCGAATGGCATGTAGCTGCAAATGATCCTGAGGGAGCAGGGAATTGGGGACTTACAAAAGCACCAGAAAGCGGTTATACAAAAGGTGGAACTTCCGTTAGTATCTATAAAGATTCACCGAATAAAGAAGCAGCATTTGCTTACTTAAAATGGACCTATTTCTCTGTGGAAGGAAGTATCGTTAGTAGAGATGTAATTGGACAATATTCTTCCTTAAAAGCTTGCTATGAAGGTGAAAATGCAATCTACAACCAGGCAGGCGCATATGATGAATTCTTTGGCGGACAAAACTTAGCAAAATATTTCGTGGAAGATATCATTCCTAACATTAAAGCAAGCCAAAAAGAAACTACATATGAAACAGTTGTAAATGAGGTATTTAATAAATTAAATCCTACCTTATCCACCGATATGAGTCTCACAGCAGAAGATGCAATTAAACTGTATAAAGATGAGATTAGTTTAAAAGCAATGGATGCAGATGTAAAATAGTTGAATAATCTTGCCGATGGGTATCATTAAGGCAATCTAGAGCCACTTAGTTTTGGTTTCACTATTACTTGTTACGATGCATTGGATTTGTCAAGGTCTTGCCGATATTGGGGTGCGAAGCTGCCTTTACAAATCCAATGCTGAGTAATTTGTTGGTCTCATCGTTTATAGCCAAAGGCTTAAATAAGGTCTGCCTCAACGATAAGAATAAATGAGGCAGTATATTTTTTAGTATAAGGAAGGAAGAGCGTAATGGTAGGAAAAAGGAAGATTTCAAAGAAGATTTGGCCATTTATATTTGCAGCCCCATTTGTCATTGCATATTTGCTGTTTAATTTATATCCGGTTATCTATTCATTTGTTATGAGTTTGCATCAATGGAATGGGTTTGGAGAAAAAGTATTTGTTGGATTTGATAATTATATAAAAATTTTCACAAGGGACGTTTTATTTCGAAAATCAGTAGGAAATACCATCTTGATTATGGCAATCGCTACACCAACAGCAATCTTTAGCGGTTTGGTTTTGGCATTTTTATTGTTTAATTTGAAAAAAGGAAAAAGATTGTTTCAAACAATTAATTTCTTCCCATATATTACAACACCGGTAGCCATCGGATTTGTTTTCTCTTACATATTTGATTACAGCGGTGGTTATGCAAACCAGTTACTTACATCAATTGGTATCTTAGGAGAAAAATATTATTGGCTGGAGCACGTATGGTCTGCAAGAGGAATCGTTATTCTCATGATCATATGGAGAAACTTAGGATATTACATGACAATCTACCTATCCGGTATGACCGCTATTTCAGCAGAAGTATATGAGGCGGCCAAAATAGATGGTGCTACCAAGGTGCAAACATTCTTTAAAGTAACAATTCCCTTATTAAAGAATACTACCTTATTCTTGGCATTAACATCGGTAATTGGCGGCTTGCAATTATTTGATGAACCCTATCAGTTGTTTACCGGATGGACTGCAGGAGTTGTTAATGTCGGTGGCCCCAAATATTCCGTATTATCTGTAATATGGAAATTCTACGATGATTCATTTAAGTCTAATTCAATGCTTGGTTACGGAGCAGCGGTATCCTTTTCATTATTCTTAATTATATTTGTAGTATCTTTAATCCAATTAAAGGTCATGACAAGAAAAGAGGAACAATAATATGAAGAAAAAAATTGGCAGTACAATATTGTGTTTATATCTAGGAATTATAACAATTCTTTCGCTGTTTCCTTTTTATATGGTGGTAATTATGTCAACCTACTATACCAATGATTTATATAAAGGATTACCAATACTACCAAGTGATTATTTTTTATCAAACCTAAAGACGGTATTAGACACAAACTTTATTCAAGTGTATGGAAATAGTATTTTTGTCTCGGTTTCTGCTACTCTGATTTGCTGTGCAACATCTTCTTTAATCGGCTTTGCCCTTGCTAAGTATAATTTTAAAGGAAAAAATGTATTGTATGCTTTTGTATTAGCAACCATGATGATTCCAACGCAGGTAGCATTAATCGGTTATGTATTAGAAATGAAAAGCTTTCATTTAATTAATACATTATGGCCTCTAATATTTGCATTTGCAGCATCCCCCTTTTGTGCTTTCTTTATGACGCAATTCATTAAGAGTTCAGTGCCAGATGAAATATTAGAAAGTGCAAGAATTGATGGTTGTTCAGAACCTGGAATATTTGCAAGAATTATACTTCCTTTAATTAAACCGGGAATTACAACAATCGCAATCTTAGTATTCTTATGGTCTTGGAACAATTATTTATTACCACTGGTCAGTGTTAATGATAATGCAAAATACACAATACCATTATTAATCTCCACCCTTAGTTCAGAGTTTACTACTGATTTTGCAGCGCAAATGACTGCGGTAGGTTTTGCTATTATCCCAATTATTATTCTGTTTATATTTGGTTCTAAGACATTTATCGAAGGATTAACCGCAGGAGCCGTAAAGGGATAAACAAAGTAAGAGGAAAGAGGATTAAAGCATGGATATGACAATAAAAAAAACCGGTGGATTTACATTACCGGGAGAATCCGGATTTGAAGAGTTGACATTAAAGCTGGCAAAAAAGTGGGGAGCAGATGTTATCAGAGATAGCGATGGAACAGCCCTTTCTGATGAAATATTAAATGCTGGCTACGATATTTATTCTACCATATGTATTATTCGCGATCACAACGCCTGGGCAAAGGAAAACCCGGATAAATTGCAACAAAGTTTTCTTATGACACAACCTAAAGTTACAGCCACTGATACCATTACATTTCATATCATGGATGATTTCTTTCAGGAGCAATTCACAGTTAATGAGAGCGAGGACTCCTTAAAATATTGGCAGGTGTATGATAGAACCACCAACAAGGAAGTTCCCAGATGCCAATGGAGCTTTCAGAAAGAAACCGGTGATGTGATTATAACAGGAATTACACCCTGGCATAAATATACGGTAAGCTTTTTGGCTTATCGTATCTGGGAAGAGATATCCATGTATAATCATACGACAAATCATTGGGATAAAGAACATTTAATGCAAATTGATCCTTATCATAAAGAAACACAAGAATATTTGCTCCACTGGATGGAACATTGGTGTCAAAATAATCCCGATACGAATGTAGTACGCTTTACCTCCATGTTCTATAATTTTGTATGGATCTGGGGGAGCAGTGAAAGAAGACGTAACCTATTTACCGATTGGGGTTCTTATGATTTTACAGTAAGTCCACTTGCATTGGATGAATTTTCCAAAGAATATGGATATCAAATGACGGCAGAAGACTTCATAAATAAGGGGCACCTTCATGTAACACATATGCCTGCGAGTAAGAATAAAAGAGATTGGATGGAATTTGTGAATCGATTTGTGGTAGGCTTTGGTAAGAAACTTGTCGATATCACCCATAAATTTAATAAGCTCGCCTATGTCTTTTATGATGATAGCTGGGTTGGAGTTGAACCCTATCATAAGAGATTTACTGAGTTTGGATTCGATGGAATCATTAAGGCTGTATTTTCCGGATATGAGGCTAGACTTGGTGCTGGAGTTGATGTTGCAACACACGAATTACGGTTACACCCCTACTTATTTCCCGTTGGTCTGGGTGGAGAACCACAGTTTATTGAAGGTGGAAACCCAACCTTAAGAGCAAAAGAGTTCTGGAATAGTATAAGACGCGGATTACTACGACAACCTGTTGATCGAATTGGCCTTGGTGGGTATCTGCATTTAGTAGAACCTTATCCGGATTTCTGTGATTATATAGAAAAGCTTGCAGATGAATTTAGAGAGATTAAAGAGTTTTACAAGGCAGGAAATCCATATAACTTAAGACCTAAAGTAGCAGTCTTACACTACTGGGGAAAACTACGTCCCTGGACCTTATCCGGGCATTTTCACGAAAGTTATATGCATGATTTAATCCATATAAATGAGAGCTTATCAGGATTGCCCTTCGAGGTAGAATTTATAGATTTCGAAGAGATCAAAAATGGGGTACCCAAGGACATTACCGTCATCATCAACGCAGGTTTAGCTGGGACTGCATGGAGTGGAGGAGATGTCTGGAAGGATGAAACCATCATAGAGAATCTAACAAAATGGGTTTATGAAGGCGGCGCTTATATCGGTGTAAATGAACCATCTGCAGTAGAAGGTTATGATACCTTCTTTCGAATGGCACATGTCTTAGGTATCGATCAGGATACTGGAGCGAAGGTAAACCATGGAAGATGGTCATATGATGTAGATATAATTCCTAATTTGATTCCAGAAGGCAGTAGGATTAAGGGGAAAGAACATCTATATCTAACAGATGGTAATGCGAAGGTTCTTATGGAAGAGAGCGGATTACCAGTTATGACAGTGAATGATTTTGGAAAAGGGAAAGGAATTTACCTGGCATCATTTGAGGTGAATCTTCAAAATACCAGAATGTTACTGAATACGATCCTATATGGTAATGGTGAGAACTTAGATCAATGCTATGTAACAAATAACCCTTTCACGGAGTGTGCATATTATCCAAACAGCAATAAGTTAGTAGTGATTAATAACTCTGAACAAAAGCAGACAACAACAGTAAAAACCCCGGAAAGAGCTATTACCATTACAATTGAAGCATACGATACGATGATGATTGATTTATAAGAAGGAAGCTGATTATATGACATCATTTTAAGTTTTGAGCAAAAAGAAAGGTATACGTAAGAAGACATATTAAATGAAATCTTCGTATGCCTTTGTTTTGTATGAATAGATTATCTTGTGGCTCTTATCTTGATCAGAAGGAAGGGGCTTTATATTCCATTTAAAATATAGATAGCAGGTTTTGAGTGGACTAATTGTAAGTGTACTTTAATGAAATGATAGGAAGAAGGATTAGGTATTTTATATGAGAAATAGTATGAGAATCGATTTATCTGGAACTTGGGAATTTGCATTTGGGAATGAAATGTTTTGCGATACGATCCCTTTACCATCCTCTACCGAGGTGAGTGAAAAAGGGGAACTAAAAGTAAATCAAAAGGAAACCTTACTTCTTAGCAGAAAAAGGCCTTTTACAGGAGTATGCAGATATAAGCATACAATTGAAATCCCAAAAGATTGGAAAAACAAACAGATTATCCTCCATTTGGAACGAACAAAATATACAAAAATTCTTGTGGATGGCGAAGTCGCTTCACAATCCCATGAGACAATCATACCTCAGAGGCATATCCTTTCTGAGTATTTAACAGTAGGCAGCCATGAATTAATGATAGAAGTAGACAATGATCTTGCTAAATATGATGATTTTTCCGAAAGTTTATATAGAGGGCATCATTATACGGAAGATACTCAAACAAATTGGAATGGAATTCTTGGAGAGATCTATCTAGAAGCAGTAGAGCCAATCTATATTGAAGCGGTAAAAATCGAAAAAGTGAAAGATGAAATGGCCTTTCAAGTAGAAGTAGAGATCAATAACTTACAAGATACAACGGATGCCCAAATTACGCTTAGGTACCAGAAGGATCAAGTAAACAACAGTTCAAAAAATATAGTTCAAAAAGTGGATTTAAAACATGGCTACAATTACATAGACATCTTGGTAAAGGATGAAGAATTGACTCTGTGGGATGAGTTTCACAGCAATTTGTATCAGTTTCAGATTGATCTTGAGGGTTGTCAATATCAATCTAGTTTTGAAACAATCACTGGTTTTCGAGATATCACCACAAGAGAGCATTCCATATTGTTAAATAAGATGCCGATCTCACTAAGAGGTAACTTAGACTGTTGCATTTATCCTTTAACGGGATACGCTCCTATGAAGGTCTCAGAGTGGATGAAAATGTTCAGACAAGCAAAGGAATATGGGATCAATCACGTTAGGTTTCATAGTTGGTGTCCGCCGAAAGCTGCCTTTGAAGCAGCAGATAGAGAAGGTATCTATCTGCAGGTGGAGTTATCCTGTTTTGCGAATTCTTTCTATGAAGATAATAGTCCACTTTGTGATCATAAGCTCAATCATTATCTAAAGGATCAGTCTGAAAAATTAATCAAAGAATTTGGAAATCATCCATCGTTCTTGATCTTTGCAGTTGGGAATGAAATGCTTGGAGATATTAGTGCTTATGATGAATTGTTAAGTAAATTAAAGAGAGTTCGCTCCGATAAGTTTTATACCCAGGGAGCTAATAATTTTCTGGAAGACCCTTTCTGTGGCAGTGAAGATGAGGTTTGGATAACAATGAGAACGTCAAAGACAGATAATGTCAGAGCCTCATTTTCTCACGGAGATAAGCCCCTTGGGCACTTACAGTTACATCAACCTTATCAAACAATGAATGATTATAAAGAGACGGTTAATGTATCAAAGATACCTGTTATAGCTCATGAAGTAGGACAGTATCAGGCTTTTCCAAACTTTGAGGAAAGGAATAAATATCAAGGTGTTACAGAATCAACTGCTCTCAAAGTATTCCAAGATCGGTTAAAAGAGAAGGGCTTAGAACAACAAGCAAAAGAATTCTATCTTAATTCAGGAGCCTTAATGGTGCAATGCTATAAAGAAGAAGTGGAAGCCTTACTAAGAACAGAGAATATGGCTGGCTTTCAATTACTTGGACTACAGGATTTCCCAGGTCAGGGAACTGCTTTAATTGGAATTTGGGACAGCTTTATGGATTCAAAAGGTTTCATTACTCCTTCCCAGTGGAGAGAGTTTTGTGGGCCACAGGTTATTTTATTAAAGCTGGAGAAAGGAATCTATACATCAAGGGAAACAGTAAAGGGTCAGGTATGGATCTATAATTTTGGACAGGATGATATGGCTGGTGATGATCTGGAAATAACCATATATCGTCATGTGACTAATGAGGATGGTCAGACCTTCAGTTCATCCATGGAAAGACAAAAGACAGATGAAATTCTAGGTTCTGTTACCCTATCTAATATTGTAGCAACAAAGGGTCAGTTAACATATATCAAGGATATTCAGATCAACGTAAAGGAGAAGGAAGAAGCAACCGCTGCATACATAGAGCTTGCCTGCGGTAAGATTAAAAATCACTATCCAGTATGGATTTATCCTAATGTTGAGGTTTCTGATGATATAAATACTCTAATCTTTGATACCTATTCAGATAAAGTAGAGGAAGCATTAAAAGAAGGCAGAACCGTTGGGTTATTTACCAGTGATTGGGAACAAAGTATCGAAGGTTTCTTCCCAACAGACTTTTGGTGTTATCCGATGTTTGAAAAAGCTTGTATCGATAAGGGTGTGGAAGTAGCTCCGGGCACCTTGGGGCTAGTTTGTCAAAAAGAACATAAAGCGTTAGAGCATTTCCCAACAGAAAGCTTCTCAAGCTGGCAATGGAGACGGATTACGAATCTATCCAGACCAGTCATATTAGATCAGGAAGGGGAAAGCTGCCAGCCAATCGTACAAGTGATTGATAATTTTGATAGAAACCATAAGCTGGGTATTATCTTTGAAAAAGAAGTTTATCAAGGGAAACTGGTAGTATGTTCTATGAATCTCCTAGAGCATCTTGATTTACCTGAAGTGAGACAATTGTATTATAGTTTAGCTCAATATATTAGAAATGAGCGGTTATCATAATGATTGAAGGTTATGACACAATATGATGTATCCCGAATAAATTGACAAGGGACCGTTCACGAGTAATTGTTACGCATAATTAATAGTTGACAGATATAACCACACCATAATATAATTAGTAAAAATTAATAGTGTCGGGAGCTTGTGAACAGGCTGAGAGGAAACTGAAGTTTCGACCGTACCTGATTTGGGTAATGCCAACGTAGGGAATAACATGGATGTAGTATAATTTGTGGGATGTACCTTTGTTGGTGCATCCCATTTTTGTGTAAAAAGCAGGATTAATTTTGATGGTTGGCCAACCATAGTACTATTCAAAACATATTAAGGAGAGTAGTTATGTCAGTCAAAAAGTTATCTTTAGCGGGAATCTTAGTAGCCGTCGGAGTCATTTGTTCTGCTATTTATATTCCAATCGGTGTATCTAAGGTATTTCCCATACAGCATTTTATTAATGTAATTGCCGGCATACTTCTTGGACCCGTGTATGCAGTAGGTATGGCATTTGCCACCTCCATGCTTCGTAATATCCTGGGTACTGGAAGTTTACTGGCCTTTCCAGGAAGTATGTGTGGAGCCCTTCTCTGTAGCTTGTTCTATCGAATTACTCATAAAGTGGGTTTTGCGTTTTTAGGTGAGGTGATTGGAACAGGTATCCTAGGGGCGTTGCTTGCCTATCCTATCGCAGCCTTTTTCCTTTCCAGTACCGTTGCTTTTTACGGCTTTATCCTACCTTTTGGATTAAGTACAGTCGTGGGATCCCTGATGGCGATAGCATGTTTCGCTATCTTAAAAAGGACAGGTATTATCAAGAGTTGGATCAGAGAAGAAAGTGTCTGAAGGAGTATCAAAAAAAATAACCCGAAAGAGATACTGTATCAGAAAGAGATATTTATCAAAAAAAGTAGGTATCGAATAAAAAATGAAAAGAGGTATAAACAATGACATATCATACCCAAATGGAAGCCGCTAAAAATGGTGTTCTAACGAAGGAGATGCAGAGCGTTGCCGAAAAGGAAGGAATGGATACCGAGCTATTAAGACAGAGAGTTGCAGCAGGAACCATAGCTATTCCTGCAAATAGATTACATACTTCACTAAAGCCGGAGGGGATAGGAGAGGGGCTACGAACTAAGATCAATGTTAACCTTGGAGTGTCCGGGGACTGTGCAAACTATGACAAGGAATTTGAAAAGGTGAAATTGTCCCTTGATTTTGGGGCGGATGCTATTATGGATCTAAGTAATTATGGGAAAACCAACACCTTCCGTAAACAGTTAATCAATTATTCAAGGGCGATGATTGGAACCGTACCGATGTATGATGCGATCGGCTATCTAGAGAAGGATCTAATGGATATTAAGGCAAAGGATTTTCTTACGGTTGTAGAAGCACATGCCAAGGAAGGTGTGGATTTTATGACCATTCATGCTGGAATTAATAAAAGAGCTGTGGAAAGCTTCAAAATGTCCAAGCGTCTTACTAACATTGTATCCCGGGGAGGCTCCCTGCTCTTTGCCTGGATGAGTATGACCGGTAATGAGAATCCTTTTTATGAGTACTATGATGAGGTACTGGATATTCTTTATGAATACGATGTCACAATCAGCTTGGGTGATGCACTACGTCCAGGTAGCATCAACGACAGTACGGATGCAGGCCAAATTGCTGAACTCGTGGAGCTTGGACATCTCACCAAAAGGGCATGGGAAAAGAATGTCCAGGTGCTCGTGGAAGGACCGGGACATATGGCCATCAATGAAATCGCTGCCAACATGCAACTTCAGAAGAGACTGTGTCACGGAGCTCCCTTTTATGTTCTGGGACCCTTGGTTACAGATATCGCTCCGGGCTATGACCATATTACTTCTGCTATAGGAGGTGCAATCGCAGCCTCAAGCGGTGCGGATTTTCTGTGCTATGTGACCCCGGCAGAGCATCTTCGACTTCCAGATCTATCCGATGTAAAGGAAGGGATAATTGCTTCTAAAATCGCTGCCCATGCTGCGGATATAGCAAAGGGAATCAAAGGGGCGAGAGACATTGATCATAAGATGAGTGACGCCAGACGAAGGATTAACTGGGAGGAAATGTTCTCCTACGCCCTTGATCCGGAGAAGGCAAGAAGATATTTTGAAAGTGTACCACCGACGGACAAGCATAGCTGCTCCATGTGTGGGAAAATGTGCGCTATGAGAACTACGAATAAAATTTTAAACGGCGAAACGGTTGAGATATTATAGTCAGAAGTGTTATTTCCATTTGGATTTCATGGTCAGAAGGATGTTTTTCATTGATTTGTATGTTGGATATATTTATCATTACATTTTTGAAAATGATCCTTCTGATCTTGAATCTGTTACTTGAGGCTGATGATTGAAGCTGATCATTGAAGCTGATCATTGAAGCTGATGATTGAAGCTGATGATTGAAGCTGGTGATTGAAGCTGATGATTGAAGCTGATAATTGATGTTGATCATTGAAGCTGATACATGAAGTTGATCATTGAACTGATAATTGATGTTGACAATGAAAGCTAACAATCGAAGCTAAAATAAAATTATGAGGTATCCAGGATGTTAAAAGCTATAGGACAAAATGTACCAGAAACTATCGTTATGAATGTGCGGGAGAAAGCCCCCTATATACATTGTATTACCAATTATGTAACAGTGAATGACTGTGCAAATATACTTCTAGCTTGTGGTGCCTCGCCAATTATGGCTGATGATGCAAGTGAGGTTGAGGAAATTACAGCACTTTGCAATGCACTTGTTATTAATACAGGAACTTTGAATGAAAGAACCATTATCTCCATGCAAAAGGCAGGTCAAAAGGCTAATTTATTAAAGCATCCAGTCATCCTTGACCCGGTAGGTGCAGGTGCATCAAAGCTACGTACTAAGACAGTGGAGCATTTACTAAGAGAGGTTAAGTTTGATGTGATTCGGGGAAATGCGTCTGAAATCAAATGTATCAGCAACGGGATTGCTGCCACCAAGGGAGTAGATGCGGATCAGGCGGATTACATTACAGAACAAAATATTGCCTTAACAGTAGCATTAGCTAAAACACTATCAAAGCGTACGGGAGCAATCATCGCAATCACCGGTGCTATTGATATTGTGGCTGATGCCTCCAGAGCATATGTCATTCGCAATGGAAATGCTATGATGAGTAAAATTACTGGTACGGGTTGCATGCTTACAGCCGTTATCGCAGCCTTATGTGCCGCAAATCCCGAGAAGTTGTTGGAAGCAACAGTCATTGGGGTTAGTATGATGGGAATATGTGGTGAATTGGCATTACATAAAATACAAGAGACAGATGGAGGAACTGCTTCTTTTCGAAATCATCTGATTGATGGTATGAGTAAAATGAACGATGAGATGATAAAGGAATATATGAAAGTAGAAATACATTAGCAAAGATGAAATGAAACGAGAAAGAGAGCGGTTAAACATAGGAGATAATGGCGAAATGATGGACTTCAATGTGTTCCAGGCTACTTTTTTGGAGAAATGAGGATTTTATGAAAATTTGTAAAGAAGATATGCTGCTTTATTTAGTAACGGACAGAACCTGGCTAAGGGGGCGACAGTTATCAGCTCAGGTTGAAGCGAGCCTGAAAGCTGGAGCCACCTTGGTTCAACTAAGAGAAAAGAATGTGACATTTCAGGAATTTCTAGATGAGGCACATCGGATTAGAATCTTGACCAGGCAATACCAGGTACCCTTTATTATTAACGATAATGTAGAAATAGCGATTGTCTCCGGTGCTGACGGACTACATCTAGGTCAGGAGGACGGGGATATAGGAGCAGCACGGGTACGATTAGGTGAGGAAAAAATCATTGGTATATCAGTCCATAATGTAGATGAAGCAATAGCAGCACAAAAGAGTGGAGCAGATTATATTGGAGTTGGAGCAATCTTTCCAACGAGTACAAAAAAAGATGCCGAGCCATTAAATGTTGATGTCTTAAGATTGATCTGTGAATCTGTAACCATTCCTGTGGTAGCAATTGGTGGTATCACCAGGGACAATATTTTAAAATTAAAGGGAACCGGTGTAAATGGAGTTGCTGTTATATCAGCCATTTTTGCCAGTGAAGATATTGGTGAAGCAACAAAAGAACTGCTGGAGCTATCAAGTGATATGATTGGCAATAGATAAAATCTATTAAAGATGGTGTATTAGTAATAAGATTGAAGGAGGCAAGAGATGAAAACTGTTTTAAGCATCGCAGGCTCTGATTGCAGCGGGGGTGCTGGTATTCAAGCTGATATCAAAACTATAACTGCTCATAACATGTATGGAATGAGTGTTATTACCGCATTAACTGCGCAAAATACATCTGGAGTCAGTAAGATATTAGGAGTAGAGCCTCAATTTGTAGCAGAGCAGCTGGATATGGTGTGCACAGATATTTTTCCTGATGCAGTTAAAATAGGCATGGTCTATCAGGAAGAGATTATAGAAGTAATTGCGAATAAAATCGAGAAGTATCAACTAAAGAATATTGTATTGGACCCTGTAATGATTTCGACAAGCGGAAGGCCATTGTTCCAGGAATCTGCAATGAAACTGTTGATTACAACGTTGTTGCCATTTGCTGCAATAATTACACCTAATTTGAGCGAGGCAGAATATATTACAGGTACAAGAATATCCACGAGAGAGGATATGAAGGTCTGTGCCAAGGAGCTATCAAACTATTACAGCGGTAATATTTTAATCAAAGGCGGGCATTTAGGGGATTGCAGTGATGATCTTCTATACTCTGGGGAGGAGTATTTCTGGTATGAACAAGGGAGAATACCAAATTCTAATACTCATGGAACAGGTTGTACCTTATCCTCTGCAATTGCCTGTAATCTTGCAAATGGTCTATCAGTTAAGGAAAGTATAGCAAATGCGAAAGCCTATATTACAGGAGCTATTTCAGCAGGGTTGAAGCTGGGGAAAGGTCATGGACCCATTAATCATTGCTGGTACATAAATAATATTCTAGAACAAGGAATCAAAAATTAGATAATTACAAGAATCTTACAGAATGTATCAGGCATATAACATGATAAGCAGCTCATAATGCATCCAAAGAGAAGAATATGAGTTATAGAAGGGGAGAAAAGGCTAAAAATAAGCCTTTTCTCCCTTTTTGAAAAAAATGTTGTATAAAAACTATAAAAAGTAGTTGATTTTTTCTAAATCTATGTTAAAATTAATTATGGAAACGTTACCGAGAACGTTACTGGTAACGTTAACAAATAGAATATAACTCGTGAGTAAATAGCATACTAGTGCTATTCCACAAAAAGAAGGAGAGGTAGGTATGAAAAGAATTAGTAAGTTATTTGCGATCCTCTTAACAGTTGCAATGGTTATGGGATCATTAGCAGCCTGCGGTAAGAAGGAAGCAGCAGAAGACACAAAGGATACAGCAAGCGTAACTCCCGCAACACAGGAAGACAGCACCGAGGGAGAGGCTACTACGGAAGAAAAAGTGGATGAGATTTATTTCTTGAATTTTAAGCCTGAGATCGCAGAAGTATATGATAAAATCGCAGCTGATTACGAAGCTGAGACCGGTGTAAAGGTTAAAGTTGTTACGGCAGCCAGCGGAACATATGAGCAGACTTTAAAGTCTGAAATTGCAAAATCAGATCCTCCAACAATCTTTCAGATTAACGGACCAGTTGGTTTTGAATCCTGGAAGGATTATTGTGCAGATTTAAGTGGAACACAGTTATATAGCTATCTATCTGATAAGAGTCTGGCAGTAACCTCCGGCGAAGGCGTATATGGTATTCCATACGTAGTAGAAGGATATGGTATTATCTATAATAACGCTATTATGGATAAATACTTCGCATTAACAGACAAAGCTACCAGTTATAAATCCATGGATGAGATTAATAACTTCGCAGCATTAAAGGCTGTTACAGAGGATATGACAGCACATAAGGATGCTCTTGGAATTAAGGGTGTATTTGCATCCACTTCTTTAAGCGCTGGTGAACAATGGAGATGGCAGACACACTTAGCTAACCTTCCATTATTCTATGAATTTAAAGATAATACAGCTTTTGATAACACAGTTTTAGCTGGACTTGCTGCAAATGAAATAGAGTTCAAATATGCTGAAAACTACAAGAATATCTTTGACTTATACATTAATAATTCTGCTTCTGGTAAGGGACTTCTTGGCAGCAAGACAGTAAATGATTCCATGGCTGAATTTGCTCTTGGTCAGGTTGCTATGGTTCAGAATGGTAACTGGGCATGGTCACAAATCAGTGGCGTAGAAGGCAATGTTGTTGCAGCAGAAGATATTAAGTTCATGCCTATCTATACTGGTGTATCCGGGGAAGAGAATCAGGGCTTATGTGTTGGTACAGAGAATTACTTTGCTATCAACAGTCAGGCTTCTGATGCAAAACAAAAAGCTTCTGTGGCTTTCCTTGAATGGTTATTCTCAAGCGAGAAAGGAAAATCTTATGTAACCAATGACTTAGGATTTATTGCTCCTTTCACTACCTTTGAAGAAGATGAGAAGCCTTCTGATCCTTTAGCAAGAGAAGTACTGGCATGGATGGAAAAAGACGGAGTATCCAGCGTTGCTTGGACCTTCGCAGCATTCCCAAGTGAGGAATTCAAGAACTACTTTGGCGATGCTTTACTGGAATATGCTCAAGGAAATAAGAGCTGGGATGAGGTTGTAACAGTCGTTAAGGATTCCTGGAAATCCGAAAGAGCAAAATAAAGGAAGCGTTTAATAACCCAAAGTATTTAATGAATAGCATGAAATAAAAGTATTCATGAAAGAAATGTAATAAATGAAGCATTAAACAAACATAGAGGAATGTTTCAAAAACGGAAAGACAATCAAGGGTTTTGAAACATTCCTTCTATCTTGAAAAGCGGTGCCGGCTGGCAGATGGAGTTGTGATTCGTATGAAAAGACATACTAAAAGGTATTTCCCGATCTTTGTATTACCCACATTGATCGCGTTTACTATAGCATTTATTATTCCGTTTGTGTTAGGAATTGTCTTGTCCTTCACAGAGTTCACTACAGTAATTGATGCTGAATGGGTAGGGATAAAAAACTACAAAGCAGCATTTCAAAGTAAGGAGTTTTTAAATGCATTGTGGTTCACAGTAAGATTTGCAGTAGTATCTGTAGCAACGATTAATGTATTTGCCTTCCTGTTAGCTTTATTACTTACAAAAAAAATAAGAGGTACTAATTTATTCCGTACAATATTCTTCATGCCAAATTTAATTGGTGGTATTGTACTGGGCTATATCTGGCAATTAATTATTAACGGTGTTCTATATAAATACGAAGTAACCCTTACGTATTCACCAACCTATGGTTTCTGGGGATTGATTATTCTGATGAACTGGCAGATGATCGGTTATATGATGGTTATCTATATTGCAGGTATACAGAATATTCCGAAGGATGTAATGGAGGCAGCTATGATTGACGGCGCGAGACCTTTCCAGATCCTTAAGAGTGTAACAATTCCATTGGTTATGCCCTCCTTTACCATATGTTTATTCTTAACAATGTCAAATTCGTTTAAATTATTTGACCAAAACCTGGCCTTGACCGCAGGTGCACCTTCCAAAAAAACAGCAATGATGGCGCTGGATATTTATAATACCTTCTATGGTTCGGTAGGAAGCGAAGGAATTGGTCAGGCAAAGGCAGTTCTTTTCTTTATCATTGTGGCACTAGTAGCCTTTATTCAGCTTAGGATCACAAGAGACAAGGAGGTGGAGAATTAGTGAATAAGGATAGTAAAAGAGGAAAAACCTCCAGAATGATTACCTTTGTTTTATTAATTATATTATCGGTACTATTCATTTCACCGATCCTTATTGTATTAATTAACTCCTTCAAAGGTAAGTTTTTTATTAGTGAAACACCCTTTCAATTACCGAATGCAGAGACATTCGTTGAATTAGAAAATTACACCGGTGGAATTGGGAAAACAGGATTTATTAATGCTGCAGGCTGGTCATTTTTTATCACAATCTGTTCTGTTGCAGTTATCATTATTTTGACTTCCATGACTGCATGGTTTATTACTAGAGTAAAGAATAAATTTAATACTACGCTATATTATTTATTTGCATTTTCCATGATTGTACCGTTTCAAATGGTAATGTTCACCTTAACAAAGGTAGCGAACATGCTGCATCTGGATAATCCGATTGGAATCATCTTTATCTATCTGGGATTTGGCGCCGGATTGTCTGTATTCATGTTTAGCGGTTTTGTTAAGTCGATTCCCATTGAACTGGAAGAAGCGGCTATGATTGACGGTTGTAATACTCTGACCACATTTTTCAGGGTTGTAATGCCGGTGTTAAAGCCGATTGCAGTAACCGTTGGTATCTTGAATACCATGTGGATCTGGAACGATTATTTATTACCTTATCTGCTAATTGGTTCAGAATATAAGACAATTCCGATTGCAATCCAATATCTGAAGGGCGGCTATGGCTCCATTGATATGGGAGCTATGATGGCCATGCTGGTGTTGGCAATTATACCGATCGTAGTATTTTATCTGACCTGTCAAAAATACATCATCGAAGGTGTGGTTGCCGGAGCAGTCAAAGGGTGAGTGCAACCTGTTGCACTATCAAAATTAAAGGATGTGACTAATTATGCGAGCAAGCGGAATGTTATTGCCAATTGCCAGCCTGCCCTCGAATTATGGAATTGGAGCTTTTTCAAAAGAAGCCTACGAATTTATAGATCAATTAAAAAAAGCAGGACAGAAATACTGGCAGATACTCCCTATCGGACCTACAAGTTATGGGGATTCGCCCTACCAATCCTTTTCCACCTTTGCAGGGAATCCGTATTTTATTGATCCGGATCAATTGGTAAAGGAAGGATTATTGACCAAAGCAGAACTGGAAGAATATGAATTTGGGGATGATCCAAGATACATTGATTATGAAAAAGTATACCTTTCTCGTTTTCGAATGCTTCGAAGAGCTTATGGGCGCAGTGATCTGAATCAGGATAAGGAATATATCGCTTTTCAAAAAGAGAATGCATACTGGCTTGAGGACTACGCTCTCTATATGGCAGTAAAGAACAGCTTCGGCGGTTTAAGCTGGTGTGATTGGAGCGAGGAGATCAGGTTACGTAAACCGGAAGCTGTAGCGATGTATGAGGAGAAGTTGGCTGAAGATGTAAGATTTTATAAATATATTCAGTATCTATTTACTCAGCAATGGTCAAAGCTTAAGAAGTATGCCAATGATAATGGAATTAAAATTATTGGAGATCTTCCAATCTACGTAGCCTTAGACAGTGCAGACACCTGGGCTCGTCCGGAATTGTTTGAACTCGATGAGGAACAAAAACCCGTTGCGGTGGCCGGCTGTCCGCCAGACGCATTTTCGGCTACGGGGCAGCTCTGGGGAAATCCATTATACCGCTGGGAACTACATAGACAAAGCGGTTATGAATGGTGGTTAAGCCGGATTTCTTATTGCTTTCAACTCTATGATGTAGTTCGAATTGATCATTTCAAAGGTTTTGATGAATACTATTCCATACCTTTTGGTGATAAGACAGCAGAGAATGGTCATTGGGAAAAAGGACCGGGAATCGAACTGTTCCAGGCGATTACTAAGACACTTGGGCAGGTTGATATTATTGCCGAAGATCTTGGATATATCACAGAAAGTGTCCGACATCTTCTGCATGAAACCGGTTACCCTGGTATGAAGGTATTAGAATTTGCCTTTGATTCCAGAGAAGATAGCGACTATCTTCCTCACAATTATGATAAAAACTGTGTCGTATATACTGGCACTCATGATAATGATACAATCCAAGGCTGGTTTCAAACCATTAGCGAGGATGATAAGAGGATGGCTTTAAACTATATGGGGCTTAATTCATCAGAGACAGATCGACTTCATTGGAGCTTGATACGACTTGCCCAAATGAGTGTAGCAAAGCTTTGCATCATCCCTGTTCAGGATTATCTTGGATTAAATACCGAGGCCAGAATTAATATACCATCGACAGTGGGTACTAACTGGAAGTGGAGATTACAAAGAGACGAGATTACAGAGGAGATATTAAAGCAAATCAAGTATATTACAAAGCTCTATGGAAGATAATCATTGTATCATTGCTTTTTTTGATAGTAATTGGTATAATGTCGGCAGACATTGTGCCAGCGGCGAAGGTCGTGAATGAGCATTTGTAGCGAAACCTATGCAAAGGAAGATTAACGATGGAAACAACTACAATTAAAGATATAGCAAGAATATGTGGTGTTGCAGTTAGTACGGTATCCAGGGCAATTAATAATCATCCAGATATTAACCCGGAGACAAAGACCCAGATTATGCAGGCAATCAAGGATCACAATTATATTCCGAATAACAGTGCCCGTAATCTGAAGCGGTCGGAGTCTAATACGGTTGCCGTATTAATTAAAGGTATCACAAACCCGTTCTTTAATAATATGTTGAAGGTGTTTGAACAGGATATCCAGAAGAAGAAATACACCTTCCTATTGCATCGTGTGGAAGAAAATGAAGATGAAGTTGAGGTTGCTCTCCTGCTGGAAAAGGAGAAACGATTAAAGGGCATCGTATTCCTCGGGGGGTATTTCTGCCATTCGGAGGAAAAGCTAAGACAGTTGACAGTACCGTTTATTCTGAGTACCGGAGGTATTTCAGATATTATTGATAAGAATAAATATTCCTTTGTTGCAGTGGATGATTTTAAGGAAAGCTATCGAATGGTAGACTATCTTTGTAAATTAGGCCATAAGCGGATTGCAGCCATTGCAGCTCCGCCCTGTGATGAAAGTATCGGCCAATTAAGGTTGGAGGGATATCTCAAAGCTTTGGAGGATAATCAGATTCCCAGAGATGACAGTCTGATTCGTTATTTGCAGGATGAGACCATGGATATTTTCTCGATGAAATATGGATATGAGGTAACAAAGGAACTGATGGCTTCTGGCGTCGATTGTACGGCCATATTTGCAATATCCGACAGTATTGCTGTTGGTACCTGTAAGGCAATTTTTGAGAATAAAAAGCAAGTTCCGAAGGATTATTCAGTTTCTGGATATGATGGTATGGATATTTCCTTTTATTATCACCCATCCATTACAACCATAAGGCAGCCAGTACAGGATATGGCAAAGGAAACCATAAAGATATTGTTTGATATGATCAACGGCAAAATTCAGCGTGGGGGTAAGACCTTCGAGGCTGAATTAGTAGTTGGACAATCAACAAAGAAAATAGGATAAAATTAGATAAAAATAAAATGGTAGACAAAAGGGTGAAGCAGGCGACTGCTTCATCCTTTTGTAAAAGGAACAGATAATTACTAAGGAAGCACTTAACCATTGCTATATTTCGGAAAATGTAGTACAAAGGATATAAGAGGTCATTAGAACGGAGTTATTTTAATGATTGTTGCATATAGTAGAGAAAAGTTTTGAAAGGAGTTGTGTGATGAGTAAACGAGAGATAAGTAAGGTGGTAGTTGGGAGCCGTCAGGTAGATGGAGCGGGTGTAAAGCTGGTTCGGGTCATCGGCTACGATAATGTGCACGATTTTGATCCCTTTTTAATGTTGGATGCCTTTGATTCCAATAACCCGGAGGACTATGTCAAGGGTTTCCCCTGGCATCCCCATCGTGGAATTGAAACCGTAACCTATTTAGTACAAGGTGAGATTGAACATGGGGACAGTATGGGGAATCAAGGTACCATTAACGATGGGTGCTGCCAATGGATGACGGCAGGAAAAGCAATCCTGCACCAGGAAATGCCACAGCCTTCAGAGCGGATGCTGGGTCTGCAACTATGGCTGAACCTTCCAAGGAAAGACAAAATGGTGGAGCCCAAGTATAGGGATATCCGTTCTGAAATGATTCCTGTAAGGAAGGAGCCTGGTAGTATTGTACGAATTTTATCCGGTTACTATAAAGAACAAGCGGGAGCTATGCAGGGGGATTATGTGAAAGCTACTGTGCTGGATATTACTATTTTGCCTAATACAAGTTGGAGTATAGCAACGGATCCGGAGGAAACTGTATTTGCCTATGTAATGGAAGGCGTCGGAAGCTTTGGCAGCAATGAGAAGGAGACTCTGGAAGAAAGACGAGCTGTGTTATTCACCAAAGGTGAGGAGTTGGAGGTAACTGCTCAGGCTGAGCCGGTGAGGCTTGTACTTTTTATGGGGAAACCCCTTCAGGAACCAATTGCTTGGGGAGGTCCAATAGTGATGAATACCTCTGAGGAATTGGAGCAAGCTTTCCGAGAAATAAGGGAAGGAACCTTTGTGTAAGAACAAAAATAACATAAGTATTTAAAGCTGAGAATCTTGATTGACAAACTAATCTCAGTTACTCGCATATACAACTAACTTCAGAATCGAGCAGCTAAAATTTATAGATTCCAATGTTTTGATATAAAAAGGACCTCCTCTTTGTTTGAATCAATCAGTTACATTCTAAAAAGAGGAGGCTTTTTTCATTTATTTTATAACTTATTTCTTTGTAGTCCATTTCGTACAATCCAAAACCTGGGTAACCAGACCGTCATAGAACTCCGGCTCATGACAAATCAGTAATATACTGCCTTTATACGCTTTCAAAGCGCGTTTTAATTCATCCTTCGCATCTATATCCAGATGGTTAGTGGGCTCGTCCAGGAGGAGAATATTAGTTTCACGGTTGATCAGCTTGCACAAACGAACCTTTGCCTGCTCACCACCACTTAGAACACGAACCTGACTTTCGATATGCTTTGTGGTAAGGCCACATTTTGCAAGGGCTGAACGTACTTCGTACTGAGTATAGCCGGGGAACTCCTTCCAGATTTCCTCTAAACAGGTGGAGGTATTTCCGGGCGCCATTTCTTGTTCAAAATATCCGATATTCAAATAATCGCCTAAAGTAACCTTACCGCTAAGCGAAGGGATGAGTCCAAGAATACTTTTTAATAGGGTGGTTTTACCAATACCATTTGCTCCGACTAAGGCGATTTTTTCACCACGCTCCATGGAAAGGGTCAAAGGAGCGGAAAGAGGCTCATCATATCCGATCACAAAATCCTCTGTTTGGAAAATGTATCTTCCGGCAGCTCTTGCTTCTTTAAAGTTAAATTCTGGCTTTGGTTTATCCTTGGCAAGTTCAATCACTTCCATCTTATCCAGCTTCTTTTGACGGGACATAGCCATATTTCTAGTGGATACTCTGGCTTTGTTACGTGCCACAAAATCCTCCAGCTCCTCAATTTCTTTCTGCTGACGCTTGTATGCAGCTTCTAGCTGAGTCTTCTTCATCTCATAAACTTCCATGAATTTATCATAGTTACCCACATAACGGTTTAACTCTTGATTTTCCATATGGTAGATGATATTAACCACGCTATTTAAAAATGGAATATCATGAGAGATTAGGATAAAGGCATTCTCATAATCATTTAAATAACGTTTTAACCATTCAATATGTTGAACATCCAGATAGTTCGTCGGCTCGTCGAGTAATAGGATATCCGGCTTTTCCAATAATAGCTTACCAAGCAATAATTTTGTTCTCTGACCACCGCTCAAATCGGTAACATCTACGTCAAGGCCGATTTCATCCAGTCCAAGAGCGTGTGCGATTTCATCAACCTTATTATCAATGATATAAAAGTCGTGGATCGTTAACAGATCTTGAATGGTACCAAGCTCATCAATCATTTCCTGCAGCTCATCACCCTCTGCATCACCCATAGAATCACAGATCTGATTCATCTTTTCCTCTAATTCAAATAAGTAAGAAAAAGCGGATTGCAGCACAGTTTTCAGGGTCATTCCCTTTTCCAGAACCGCATGCTGATCAAGATATCCGGCATGAACGTGCTTAGCCCACTCAACCTTTCCCTCATCAGGCATTAACCGATTCGTCACAATATTCATAAAGGTTGATTTACCTTCTCCATTTGCACCAATTAATCCGATATGCTCACCCTTTAATAAACGGAAAGAAACGTTATGGAAAATTGCGCGGTCACCGAAGCCGTGGCTTAGATTAGTAACATTTAATATGCTCATTTTTTAAAAACTCCTTATATGATGGTTCGGGTCATAAGTATTCACATCCCATAAAACGAAGGGAGATTAACAGCTTTCAACTTATAGAAAAGTTGATTTATGAAACCGAATTATTTATTATTTCATGTCAGATTGGATTAATCACTCGACTCAATATCATACATGATGCATGGCCAAAATTCAATTTAAATGTAATCTGAACTTGAAATGTGGCAATTTGCACAATGTTTTAGGCAATAATATAGTAAAATATATGAGCAAAACGACAGTATGATTTTTGATAGACATCAGGAAAAGAAAGTATATTTCACTGGATTAATGCATGTCCAGATGATATAATTGGTCTGCTACATGTGAAAGACACGCTGTAATATAATAGGAAGCAAGTACAGAGCTATTACGATAAGTTTTTTAATGATCAAAGATGGGAAATACTTTACCAGGAGGCATTTTAGTTATGGATTTTATAAGAGATAAAGTAAAGTGGTTATTTCAAACGTTGGTGAATCGGGAAACAATAACATACGCGATTGCAGGTACATTAACAACCATTGTTAATTTTGTAAGCTTGGAGCTCTTATGTAGAGTTGGAATACCAACACTTACAGCGAATGCGATTGCCTGGGTTATTGCTGTTACCTTTGCATACTTAGTAAATAAAATTAATGTATTTCAATCCAAAAGTGAGGGCGCTAAGGATGAGGCGATGAAGGTCACGAAGTTTTTTGGGCTACGTTTGATCACCTTAGGTATTGAGCAGTTAGGTATGCTAATCTTTGTAGTATGGCTGGGATTTTATCGTCTACTAGTAAAGGCCTTTCTAGCAGTTATTGTAATTGTGCTTAATTACGTGTTTAGTAAGTTGTTGATATTTCAAAGAAAGAAATAAATGAAAATAGAAAATTAGATAAAATAGGTAAAGTAGATAAAATATCAGATAAATAATAAGTATCAGATAAAGAAGAGTTATTAAGTTACCTGTAAAAATGGAGGAACATAGAATGAGTAAAGCGAAAGCTGTTGTAAAGATAAAAAAAGGTGAGGGAAGAAGCTTAAAAAGCGGTGGACTCTGGATTTTTGATAATGAAATTGATACAATTACCGGTGAATTCGAGAACGGAGATTTAGTTTACCTACATGATTTTGATGACTTTTATCTGGGATGTGGATTCATTAATAGGAATTCGAAGATAACCGTACGTGTCATGTCTCGAGTGAAGGGTCAGGAAATAGATGAGGACTTCCTGAAAATGAGAGTGAAGACGGCGTGGGAATATCGTAAGACGACTGTAGATGTAGATAGCTGCCGTATTATATTTGGAGAAGCGGACTTTCTTCCTGGACTAGTAGTTGATAAATTTTCAGATATTCTGGTGGTACAGTCACTGGCGCTGGGCATTGACCGGATGAAGCAAGAAATTATAGACATCCTGAAAGATCTCTTAGCGCAGGATGGTTATCCGATTCGTGGAGTTTATGAACGCAGTGATGCTAAAGTACGAATCAATGAAGGAATGGAACGCATAAAGGGCTTCCTGGGTGACCCTTTTGATACAAAAGTTCAAATCGTGGAAAATGGTGTGAAATATCTGGTAGATGTAGCGGAAGGACAAAAAACCGGCTTCTTCCTGGATCAGAAGTATAATCGTGCAGCCATTGGTAAGCTTTGCAAGGGAGCTAGAGTACTTGACTGCTTTACCCATACAGGCTCTTTTGCGTTGAATGCTGGAATTGGAGGCGCAAGAGAAGTAATTGGCGTGGACGCCTCAGAGCTTGGAGTAGCTCAGGCAACAGAAAATGCGGCGATCAATGGTTTAAGTGATACTGTAAAATTTATAACCGCAGATGTCTTTGATCTTTTACCGGAATACGAAAGAAATGGAGAGCTATTTGATGTGGTAATCTTAGATCCTCCTGCCTTTACGAAATCTAAGAATTCAGTAAAAAATGCCATCAAGGGATATCGCGAGATTAATTTAAGAGCCATGAAACTAGTGAAGGATGGTGGATATCTGGCTACCTGCTCCTGCTCTCATTTCATGACCCCCGATTTATTTGCTGAAACCATAGGACAGGCAGCGAAGAACGTGAAGAAGAGGATCAGACAGGTGGAATACCGAACCCAGGCACCGGATCATCCGATTTTGTGGGCAGCGGATGAATCCTATTATCTGAAGTTCTTTATCTTCCAGGTTGTGAGTGAGAAATAACGAATATATCTGGAAGCAAATAGGAATAAATCTGCAGCTATATTACTATATCCTGTTAGGTTGTTTCAGATTCCTAGTGAACAAAGGATATGCAGAGCGTTTATTGAATGGAGTAGATATGACTTACGAAGAAGCAAGAACATTTATAAATGATTCGAATCAATACGGGAGTAAGCTGGGATTAGAGACGATTACGGAGCTAATGAGAAGACTGGATAATCCTCAGGATAAGCTTAAGATCATACATGTGGCTGGAACGAACGGAAAAGGTTCTACAACAGCCATGATTGCGTCGGTGCTTGCGGCGGAAGGTTATCATGTGGGAAGATATATCTCTCCAGCGGTTTTTTCTTATCGGGAGAGAGTTCAATTATCTAAAAAGGAATCTAGTCAGGTAATAAATGAAAATATTACAGAAGAGGGAATTTGTGATGCAATTGCTAAGATCAAGCCTGCTTGTGAGGCAATGGTAACGGAAGGCTTTCACCATCCTACGTCCTTTGAGATAGAGACTGCTATGGCCATCCTTCATATGCATGAGATAAATGTGGATTTTGCAATAATGGAGGTCGGGTTAGGGGGAAGACTGGATGCAACGAATGTGATATTACATCCTATTTGTTGCGTAATCACCTCCATTAGTATGGATCATATGCAGTTTCTTGGGGATACCCTAGAGAAGATTGCAAGGGAAAAGGCTGGTATCATAAAACCTGGAGTACCTGTGATTACCTGCAATAATGAACCGTCTATTCTTAGAGTACTAATGGATACCTGTGAAGAAAAAAAATCAAGGCTGACAGTACGAAGCGAAGAGGAATTAGTTCAGATAGATTATAATCTGGAAGGAACTAGCTTTTCTTATCAAGATAAAGACTATGTGATTAAGATGTTAGGCGAATATCAGGGGAAAAATGCACTGTTAGCCTTAGGAACGATAGAAGTGCTGCAAAGCTTAGGCTATCAGATTAGTCAGTCAGCGATACAAGAAGGTCTTGCTCAGGCAAAATGGAATGGCCGATTTGAAATCCTGGCTGAGAAACCATATTTTATCATTGACGGAGCACATAATGAGGATGCGGCGCTGTACTTAAAAAACACCCTTCAGCGTTACTTCAATAAACAAAGAATCATCTATATCGTTGGTGTTTTAGCGGATAAGGATTATAGTAAGATATTAGCACAAATGGCACCATTAGCACATAAGATAATTACGGTTACCCCGGGCAATGAAAGAGCATTAGCCTCCTCGCAGTTAGCGATAGAGGCTAAGAAATATTGTACCTGTTCTGTAATTGATGCACAAACAGTTCCTAATGCAATTAATATAGCGTATGACGGGGCTGACAAAGAGGATGTAATTCTTGCCTTTGGTTCCCTGTCCTACTTATCTGAGGTTAAGGCAGAGGTAAGAGGTCGCCTTAATTAGACGGAGCAGGAGTTGGTGAAAGGGTGGCTGCAGATGCAGGAGCCTGGAAGTGATTAACGAGTGCATCACCGTCTGCAATAGCATAGTAGGTATTTGCTCCTTCTATATCCTGAAAGAAAACATATTCCTTAGTAACATTAATTTGCTGATATTCCCCGGATAACATAAGTTCGTCCTTCATGGTAGCAAGATTCAGTCGGTGGATACCCTTTGTTTTCTTATTATCTACCTGATAGTAAAGGTATTTTCCGCTGCTTGTAATATTATAGGTGGAACAGTGTTGGCTCACCAGTTTTGTCGGCTCTGAGCCATCCTGGTTCATACGATAGAGATGATTATTATCGTTCGTATCAATATAGTAAATATAATTCTCAAAGAAGATTGGATATAAATAAGAGCCCTCAAGCATTGGATGTGAGGTATAGCTCCTCAAATCCATGGAATGAATATTCAAAGCTTTTGAATTGCCGGAGAAGTAAAGGTGATCACCTTCCGCTTTTGTAGGAATGACAGCATCCTTAAACAGCAAACGTTCTTCTGTGTTGTCTATCTTATATCGATATAAACATAAGCCATAATCAACATTATATTTTTGTAGGTACACATAATTACCCTTTAAGGTAAGGTAGGCGCTAGGATCGGCAGTAAAGGCCATTAAATTAGTACCATTATGATTAATACGATATGCACCTGTATTATAGTAATTCATCAGATTGTTCTTTGTATTCTCCTTGGTGCTGCTGGACTGAATATAATAGATATAATCATCATCAGCATTAATATAAACCGCTTTGTCCCTACTTACTTGTTGGAAGCTGCTTAGGGTATCAGTGGTAACAAAAAGCTTTCCGCCCGCATTGATATTACTAAAATAAATCATATCGTCCTGTTGGCAGAAGAGACCTCCATTATAGATGTTTCCCGCAGTATTGCCAATCTCATCGTCCGAATTATAATAGGTGCGATCCAGGTTATAATAATAAATACCTGCTGCCGCAACGACAGTGAGAATAGTAAGGGTCAATATTACCCTCGTGATGAGCTTTGCCATGTGTCATACCTCCAGGAATGATATTCTATGTTTTTAATTTTTACCTAATTCGATCTATTTCATTATATCTCGGTCAACAAGATTATGCAATAAGGACAAGAAGACTAATATTTCTACAACCAAGTGAATGTAAAAGTACTTCATCCTATTGATGTTTCTAGTTGAATAAAAGATACTTAAATAGTATAATAATGCAAGATTCGTAGAAAGATCTGCTGATATTTGTAAGGAGAAATTGAATAGGGGTAAGTTACAAACATCAGCTTTACTAATACTGTAGTTCCTGCTTTAGAGGACGAATGGAGGAAATAGATGATTGATTTACTTGAGAGTCGTGGAAAAATTGATGAAGTTGATCGTAAGATTGTAGAATTAATTGAGGAGCGCATGAAGTTAGCAGTTGATATTGCTGCCTATAAAAGAAGTGTTGGGAAACCAATCTTTGATGCTGCAAGAGAAGAAGAGAAGTTAGCTGCCTTAAGCGCATTAACGGATAGCGAGTTTAATCAAAAGGCAATTTCTGATTTGTTCAAGCAAATTATGTCCTTAAGCCGTAGACTTCAATATACATTACTGGATAATATGGAGGGGCTTGGTTTAGTAGCGGTGGATGACTTAGCGATTTATCATAATACGAAAGTAGCCTTCTTTGGAGAACGTGGTTCCTATACGGAACAGGCAATGATGGAATATTTTAATTCCGGAGTTAATGGTATTGCTATGAGCACCTTTAAAGAGGTAATGCAGGCGATTAAGGAAGGAAAAGCAGACTACGGAGTACTTCCAATTGAAAATTCCTCTACAGGGACTATATCTGACATTTATGATCTGCTGGCAGAGTTTGATAATGTTATTATTGGCGAACATATGGTAAAAATTGATCATAATCTCTGGGGGCTGCCTGGAGCAAAGCTGTGCAATATTGCTCGAATCTATTCACATATTCAACCGCTGCAGCAATGCTCTGAATTTTTAGATAAATATCCAAACATTAAAAAACTGGATGGCGGTAGCACTTCAGGATCAGCTAAATTTATCTTAGAAGAAAATGATCTGACAAAAGCTGCAATTGCAAGCAGGAGAGCTGGTGAGATGTTTGGACTCCAATTACTACAGGCGTCGATTCAAAATGAGGATACGAACACAACTAGATTTATTATCATTTCCAATAAAAAAATATATGTAAAGGGTGCAGATCGCACTAGCATCTGTTTTGAACTACCCCACAAAAGCGGTTCCCTGTATCACATGCTTAGCCATTTTATTTATAATAATATCAATATGACTAAGATCGAATCAAGACCAATTACGGGGAAAGCTTTTGCTTACCGTTTCTTTGTGGATATTGAGGGAGGACTTGATTCCCCTGCAGTAAAAAATGCTTTACACTGTATAAATGAAGAGGCAATCGAAATGAAAATACTGGGATGTTACATTCCTGTTCGATAAAATGTTCTTTTTCTTCATATTTTTTTCAAAAATAGAACACAAAGTAAACATAATTTGTTGTTAAACTGTTCTTATCAAAAGGAGACAACAGGATCATACCTGATCGAACAAAATTAGATAACATTTTGAAAGGAGCATTTTTATGAACGACGAATTCTTTAATCAACCAGATGGATATCAAGATGGAAATAGTGATCCAAATAAGGATAACACTACAGATATCAGTAATGTAAGCAGCACAGAAAACAGTAATTCCTATCAAGGCTATAGTTCCTTTGATAATTTATATTCCTCAACTGCAACTACCGGAGTAGCAGAGGAAAAGAAGCCTCCAAAAAAGAGAAAAGTAACTGGATTTGTAAAATTAGTTGCAGCAGCGATGGCATTTGGTCTGATTGCCGGAGGAACCTTCCAAGGCTATTATGCGTTAACTAATTTAGATAATGACAACAATAATAATACAAGTAATACAAATCTGCAGGCAACAGTGACTGAGGCAACGGATAAACCGGGTGCCATAGTGGAAACTACCTCCACAGATGGGGTGGTAGCAGATGTTTCAGATGTGGTAGCAAATGTTATGCCATCCATCGTAGCGATTAACTCCACAGTCACAAATACAAGCTATGACTTTTTTGGAAGAGCTTATAGCCAAGAGTCCCAGGGTAGCGGTTCTGGAATCATCATCGGACAGGACGACTCCACCTTATACATTGCAACCAACAATCACGTAATTCAAGGTGCTACTGATGTTCAGATTGTATTTGTTGATGATAAAACTGCAACAGGAACAATAAAAGGAACAGATGCAAATTCTGATTTGGCAGTAGTAACAGTTAATATGAATGACATATCTAAGGATACAGCTTCAGCAATTAAAATTGCCACCCTTGGTAAATCAGAGGATGTTAAAGCTGGTGCAATGGCGATTGCTATTGGTAATGCTCTTGGTTATGGACAGTCCGTGACCGTAGGTTATATTAGTGCTGTAGACAGAGAAGTAACAATTGATAATCAGTCGATGACCCTTTTACAGACGGATGCAGCCATTAATCCTGGTAACAGCGGCGGTGCTTTATTAAATGCAGCAGGTCAGGTCATTGGTATCAACTCTGTAAAATATGCATCAGAGGAAGTAGAAGGAATGGGATATGCAATCCCAATCTCCAAAGCAATTCCAATTATCAATGATTTAATGAACCGTGAAGTGGTAGCTACCGGCGATCAGGGCTTTTTAGGAATCGATGCATCTACCGCTCAGGAAGTGACACAAGCTTATTCCCAACGCTTTAATATGCCTATCGGTGTATATGTCAATGATATCATTAGTGATTCACCGGCTGCAGCAGCAGGCTTAAAGCAAGGAGATATTATTACAGGACTTGATAGCTCAACGATTGAGACAATTGATGATTTGGTTAGTGCTCTGAGTTATAAAAAGGCTGGCCAGGAGATTAGCCTGATTATCCAGGTGAAGGAAAATGGCCAGTATGTAGAGAAAACCTTAAAAATAACTTTAGCCAAGAAGAACTAAGGTCAAAATAAGTAATGGATTAAAAATAAAGATTCAAAAGTAAAGAATGAAGATAAAGAATTAGTGATGGATAAAAAGAAAGAAGAAGTAATGAATTAAAAAGCGGAATTAAGAAGTGAAGTATTAAGAATTATAACATAAAAACAGCTGCCAAGAATGGCAGCTGTTTTGCATTTTAATTATTGTTCGGAAGTGCCGGCAGAGGTATCTTCCTCGGCTGTCTCTTCTGTATCCTCATCGTCCTCATAGTCATCGAAATCATCATCAAAATCTTCTAAATAATCTGGATTCATGTACCTATAAACGGCATATGCAATAGCAGCCATAGCAGCTACAGCACCGAGAATTGCCAATAAACAGACAACAACTTTCCTTGCTTTTTCGCCAGGATCTTTTCTGTGAACCAATTCGCCTGATCTAATTGCGCAAATAAGATCATCAATTTTATTTCCCATGAAAACACTTCCCTTCTTTTATGATAACAAGTAAATAAAACTGTTGTAGCCCTTAATTAATAGTAACTATAGTATACCATATAATGGACTGCTTTACTATATTATTTCAAATAAAGTTACAAAATATTCGAAGATTAAGCACTTAATTGTATATTTTTTAATCAATTTTTGTTAAATTTGCAAAGGAAGAGAGTAATTTTTTGATACCAAAATTAGGGAAATCTACAGTAACTTCATAATCCTTACCGCCCTTGGTGATGTTTGTTACAAGACCTACACCGAATTTAATATGTTTCACAGTATCACCTACCTCATAGTTTAAGGTGCCCATTTGCTTTCCTTCAAATTGCTTTACCGCAGGGGTGGTATAAGGCTTATAAGTCGCTTGAGGCTGCTGGTAGCCCCCTTTTTGTTGCTTATCAAAAATGGTATCATTCAAAGCTGACTCATCTGAGAAACGGAACACGTTGCCTGAGGAGGACTCATCACTTTTCCTGCCCAGTCCTAATCTGCGGGGCTCAGCCAGGTTCATTTTAAGCAAATAACGGGGTATCTCGTGGATAAAACGGGAGGGTCTATTATATTGGAATTCGCCTCGTAGCATACGCTGCTTTGCCGCAGATAAGGAGAGCTGTTTCATAGCTCTTGTAATTCCTACATAGCATAAGCGGCGTTCTTCTTCAATTTCTTCATTTGGATTATCTGCATGAATGGACATGTAGCCGGGAAAGATTCCTTCCTCCATACCGCATAGATAAACATAGGGGAATTCTAAGCCTTTGGCACTATGCAGAGTCATTAATACTACCTTTTCATTATCCTCATCCAGATTATCAATGTCTGCAACCAAGGCAACCTCTTCTAAGAAACCGTTCAAAGAAGGTTCCTCCAGAGCATTTTCCTCATAAGAAACTAGTTTATTCACAAGTTCGTTAATATTACTAATACGTTCCATAGCTTCTTCGTCGCCTTCCGCTTCCAGCTCCTTTAGATATCCGGTTGCATCCAGGATATCATCAATCAGACCGCTAAGTACGTATCCGGGCTGACTAATCCTGGATTTTAAGCCTTCAATTATACTGACAAAGGGTGACAGCTTAGAAGCAGCACGCTCAAGTCCAGGGATGTAATGCGCACGGGTCAGGGCATCGTAAAAGCTCATGTCATGATTTAAGGCATAATCATTCACTCGGTCAACGGTAGTCAGACCAATCCCTCGCTTTGGAACATTAATGATACGCTTCGTAGAGAGGCTATCTAAGCCATTATTTATGGTCTTAAGATAAGCAAGAATATCTTTAATTTCCCTACGGGAGTAGAAGTTAACGCCTCCAATTAACCGATATGGGATATTTCTTAAGATCATCTTTTCTTCGAACAGACGGGATTGGGCATTGGTACGATAAAGAATAGCATAATCCTTATAGGTTGCATCTCCGTTATCAATCATTCGCCTTATCTCTGAAGTGATAGCATCAGCTTCTTCAATATCTGTCTCAAACTGGGTAAAATGTACCGGCTCACCCTCTTCATTATCCGTCCATAAGGATTTATCCTTACGACCCTGATTGTTACAGATTACCTCATTGGCAGCACCTAAGATATTTTTCGTGGAACGATAGTTTTGCTCCAACTTGATTACGTTAGTATTCGGAAAAGCATGCTCAAAGTTTAAGATGTTATATATATTAGCACCACGGAATTTGTAGATGGATTGATCGTCGTCACCTACAACACATAGGTTATAATCCCTGTTGCCATATTCATTAATACCGGAAGCTAGAAGATGAATAAAGCGAAATTGAACCGTGTTCGTATCCTGATATTCGTCCACCATAATATAACGAAAGCGGTTCTGATAATAGGAAAGGGCTTCCTTGTTCAGTTGAAAGAGTTCAACTGTCTTACAGATCAGATCATCAAAATCCATAGCATTACTGGCCTTTAGACGCTTTTGGTATTCCGTATAAGCCTTTGCATATTTACTCCTGGTAAGATCACCCTGGGAACTTCGCTCGAATTCTTCCGGAGAGATCATTTCATCCTTAGCCTTTGAAATAACGGATAAGATACTGCGTTCATTCATTTTCTTCGTATCGATATTTAAATATTTACAGATGTCTCTCATTAAGGTTTTAGTATCATCAGTGTCATAGATCGTAAAACTACGGGTATAACCGATGGTATCTGCAAAGCGTCTTAGGATTCGAACACAAGTAGAATGAAAGGTACTTACCCAGATATCCTCAGAGCCAAAACCGACGATTCGATCAACACGCTCTCGCATTTCTTTCGCTGCCTTGTTCGTAAAGGTAATAGCGAGTATGTTCCAGGGATTAACACCGCGTTCTTCAATAAGATAAGCAATTCGGTGAGTTAAAACTCTCGTTTTTCCTGAGCCTGCGCCAGCGAGAATAAGTAAGGGTCCCTTATCATGGAGAACCGCTCTTTTTTGTTCGGGGTTTAATTTATCATAAATACTCATATCAATATGTACCTGCCTGTCCAAAATAATCTTTGTTCTATAGTTTACAACTTAAGGTATCCAATGAAAATAGGAGGATTGTTCCAAATAGATGCAAACATATGTTTATGTTATTATAGCATGTAGATAGAGGAGATTCAATCCTGCATTTCCTTTGAACTGTCAGACTTTAGGAGAAGCTGTAGAGTATTATGAAACTTTTCAAGAAACAGATGGGATTATACAAATCACCGGATGTAGTTTTGTTGGTAATTAATTGGTTTTCATCTCATTATTTTTGCTTTGACATCTAGTTTCTATTACTATATAATGTAATAGAGGTGATTATATTGGATATGACGAAAGAAGAGTATATCAAGAGCTTGATTGACAGCTTAAAGGACGTAAAATATATTATGCCGGATGATATACCAAACATAGATTTATATATGGATCAGGTTACGACCTTCATGGATGAGCATTTAAAATCCTCAAAACGTTACAGTGAGGATAAGCTGCTAACCAAGACTATGATTAATAACTACACAAAGAATGAATTGTTACCTCCACCTGCGAAAAAGAAATATACGAAGGAGCATATGTTCCTTCTGATTTTTATCTATTATTTTAAAAACATATTATCAATTAATGATATTCAGAGTATCTTTAATCCGCTAACGGAGAGATACTATGGGAAGGATTCCAGTGTGAAGCTGGAGGACATTTATGAAGAGATCTTCCGTTTAGAGAAAGAGCAGACGGATGCAATCACCAAGGATATGATTCGTAAAATGACGAAAGCAAAGGAATCTTTTGCGGATGTCACAGAGGAAGATGACCATGATTTCCTTACCACCTTTTCCTTTATCAGTATGCTCTGCTTTGATGTCTATATGAGAAAACATATGATTGAGAAAATGATTGACGACTCCTTAATGGGCAACAAGCCTAAGAAAGCGAATGTTATTACAAAGGAGCAGGTGAAAAAGGCGGATGTAAAGCAGGATTCTAAGATGAGTAAGGATTCTATGAAGAGGCCCTCCGGCAAAGTGGAAGGAAAGAAGTAGAGGAATTGTTTCAGAAATATATTGATAATAAATTGATCGTTACGCATAATATTAGCAAATTAGTGGTTCGATCTACTTAATGTAGGAAAGCTCATTACAGTGAAGGCTGTAATGAGCTTTTATCTTATTAAGCTTTAAACTTTATAAAATTTTCAATTGTTATTAATTTTCAATTTTTATTGGGGCTTTGTCTGATCTAAAGCTTCATCGGATATCCTGGAAAATACCATATCATAGCCGTCGTTACCGTAGTTGAGTGACCGGTTCACACGACTTATTGTAGCAGTAGAAGCCCCTGTTTTTTCCGCAATCTCAAGATAAGTATTATGATTACGAAGCATCTTGGCCACTTCAAAGCGCTGTGATAAAGAAAGCAATTCATTAACAGTGCATATATCTTCAAAAAAAGTATAACATTCCTCCGAATTTTTCAAGCTTAGAATTGCTTCAAATAAATGATCAACAGCAGTAGTTTTGATGTTCTTACTCATCGGTAGGACTCCTTTCATCTTTGTGTTATTTAAAATTTCATACAGTGTAATTTTAACACTACAAATTGTTAAAGTAAAGTAAATTTTAATAATTCATTCACGTTGGAGTATTAAAATTTCGGTTAAAAATACCGAGGATAATTACGATATGGAGAGCGACCTCTTGGATAAGGCCTTGGACCTATTGGTGGTAGCGGAGAGCAATCTCTGCATGGAAAAATCTCATCCCTTCCATAGCCGTCATATGGACGGCGATGATGGTGGTAGTTGTCACGGCGATTCTCGTAACGCCATGGGTCGTAAAATGGATCTGGTCCAAAATTTCGATATCCCATTTGATGAAACTCCTTTCTATGGAAATTAAGGTTAAATAATTACCTAGTTTATCATATGCACCTGTCGAAAAATCGTGAATATGCCAGAAAACAGAAGAAATAAATATCTTATGGTAAAGCGAAAGTATCACCGGGAAACAACATAGCTAGGGAGAGTAAAAAAGAATAAAGTTCTTGGTAGGAATTCGGATATAAATCTGTTATAACTTAATTAAGGATGATCAAACAAATAAGGAAGCTTGATACAGAATAAGAGCAAAACAATGAGTAAGCTTGATACAATAGAAGGAGTTTTAGTTGCTGATGGAATCATAAGAGCGGAAGGGAGGTTCTATGGATATTCATGAAAAAGTAAGTACTGGACTAAAGGGACTGGACGGAGCAGTTGATCATTTGAGATTAGGTGATAATGTTGTGTGGCAGGTAAATTCCATTGAAAGTTATCAGAAAATGGTTAGACCTTATGTAGAGCAAGCTATTGTTGACAAACGCAAATTGGTATATGTCCGTTTTGGATCCCATGATTGTATCCTGGAGGATGGGCCTGAGATCATTGTACGGCGAATCGACGCAACCAAAGGATTTGAGAGCTTTGCGACAGAGGTTCATAATCTGGTAACTGAAATGGGGAAAAAAGCCTTTTATGTCTTCGATTGTTTAACGGATTTACTGGAATTCTGGTATTCGGATTTAATGATTGGTAACTTCTTTAAAGTGACTTGTCCCTACCTATATGAGCTTGATACAGTTGCGTATTTTGCACTGTTTCGAAATGTGCATACCTATAGTACTATTGCAGGAATCCGGGAAACGACACAGCTATTGCTGGATATTTACGAAGTAAAGCAAAAGCTATATATTCATCCCTTAAAGGTATGGCAGCGATATTCACCTACCATGTTTTTTCCACATTTAATTCAAGGGCAGGAAGCATATAGTATCACAGCAAGTACGGAGGCAGCAGAATTGTTCTCCACAATCCATCGTGGGGCGGAGCGTTTAGATTATTGGGATGTGGTATTTCAGAAGGCGAGAGAGGTTCTTCAAAGCTCTGAGAAGGAGCAGGAAACGATTAAGAAGCTGTTGATGAATCTATTGATTGGTAATGAATCAAAGATGTTGGAGCTTTGCGATAAGTATTTCAACCTATATGATATTCTGGAGATTGCTGCCCGTGAGATTGGGACAGGCTTTATCGGTGGTAAAAGTGTGGGCATGTTGTTAGCCAGAAAGATAATATTAACAGAAGCGGCTGAAAGGTTCGAGCCCTATTTAGAACCCCATGATTCTTATTTTCTTGGTTCTGATATTTTCTATACTTATATTGTACAAAATGGATGGTGGAAGCTACGTACCCAACAAAAGACGGAAGAGGGATATTTTAAATATGCCCCGGAGTTAAAGGAGAAGCTGTTAAAAGGGAAATTTCCAATCAATATACAGGAGAAATTTCTTCAGATGCTGGAGTACTTCGGACAATCACCGATCATTGTTCGTTCCAGCTCCTTACTGGAGGATAACTTTGGAAATGCATTTGCAGGTAAGTATGAAAGTGTATTTTGTGTAAATCAAGGCACTCCAGAGGAACGATATGATGCCTTCGAACAAGCGGTAAGAATTGTATATGCAAGCACGATGAACGAGGATGCCCTCAGCTACCGTATGAATCGTGGGTTGTCACAAAAGGATGAGCAGATGGCGATTCTGGTACAGCGGGTATCCGGTGATTATTATGGTGAGAATTTCTTTCCCCATATTGCAGGTGTTGGGAATTCGAATAATCTTTACGTTTGGGATAAAAGAATGGATATGGACGCCGGAATGCTGCGGCTAGTATTCGGACTTGGAACGAGAGCCGTAGATCGGACGGATGGGGATTATGTGAAGATCATTGGATTAGATGATCCTTTGAGAATTCCTATGGTTAATTATGAGGATATGAAGAAATTCTCACAGCATTATGTGGATGTTCTATCCATCAAAGAGAATGCGATAACCAGTATGTCTTTGGAAGAAATCATTGCGGAGGATATCAAGGTTAGGAAGGAATTGTTTGCCAGCGTTGATTCTGCAACGGTTAACTGGCTAAGAGAGCGCGGAGTGAGGAATTATCAAACTCCTTATATTCTGGATTTTCGAAAATTATTAAAGGACACGCCCTTCGCCTCCTTGATGAAGGATATGCTGGCAATTCTTGAGAAGGCTTATGATTATCCTGTAGATATTGAATATACCAGTAATTTTAATAAGGAGTTAGATTTTAAGATAAATTTACTTCAATGTAGACCATTGCAGACAAAAGGGTTGGGAAAAGCGGTAATTCTACCTGCACTAATCAACGAATCGGAATGCCTGATCTATACCAAGGGTAATTTCATGGGAGGTAACTTGCATCTTCCACTGGATTATGTCATATATATACAGGCTGGGGAATATCTTCGCCTTAGTGAGCAGGAACGCTATACGGTTGCGAGACAGATAGGGAAAGTTAATGCAGCAATCAAAGGCAAAAGAGCTATGCTGATTGGTCCGGGACGCTGGGGAACCACAACCCCGTCTTTGGGGGTACCCGTACATTTTACAGAGCTCTGTCATATGTCGGTAATCTGCGAAGTCGCATCGAAAGAATACGGCTTTGAACCGGAACTATCTTATGGAAGTCATTTCTTCCAGGACCTTGTGGAAGCAAGCATTTTCTATGTGGCAATTTCAGATGGAAAGCGGGATGTTGTTTTTCAGGATAAAAAAATTATGGAGCTAGAAAATGTGATTGGAGACCTAATACAGGCAGTGCCACATATTGAGAAGGTGATAAAGGTAGTGAATGCAAAAGGGTTTGAAGTATACGCTGACATTTTATCACAGACCTTCTTATGCAAATAATAAGAAAGTTAATTACGATACATTAGTTATGAAATAGTCATAAGGATATTAAGAATGCAGGGAATGCTGTAATATGATGTGCTCCTCCTATGATAACGGTTTATTAATTTGTTGTTTATCATAAAGGGAGTATATCAGATATCGCATTTTCTGCATTTTCTACTACTTTCAGGTTTATGTTGTAGGGATAAAATGTAGAGATCTTAACAGGTTTTTCTATCTATGAAAATGACTCATGATGTGTCTAAAGTTATAATAAATAATAATTGTCTAAATGAGTAGAAAATGATAATATAGAGGAAGTAAATTGTCATAAATAAGGAGAGTCTCATGGATATTACTACACTTTTAGGTCTTATTGTAGGTTTTGTTGCAGTCATCGGAGCAATGATATTTAAGCACATTAGTTTTACAGTTTTCTTAAATCCGGCTGCATTCTTTGTTATCTTTGTTGGTACTGTTGCCACAATATTAAACTCTTTCCCCGCAGAGAATTTAAAGAGCATAGGAGCACTTTTTAAAATCCTTTTTACAAAGCAGAAGGGTATCTCTGAATTGGAAGTTATTCGTTTAATGATTGAGTTGTCAACATTAACCAGAAAAGAAGGACTATTGGCCTTGGAGAGCCAGATGGATAACATTGAAGATCCATTTATAAGAAAGGGACTCCGTATGGTTGTTGACGGTATGGGAGAAGACGTTATTTCTGATATTCTGGGAGCAGAAGTATCAGCCATGGAAGAAAGGCATGAGTTAAATGCCAGTATCTTCTCATCGGCAGGTATGTATGCCCCGACACTTGGTGTACTTGGTGCTGTATTTGGTCTGATTGCGGCCATGTCCCATATTGATAATACAGAAGCAATGGCGGAAGCGATTGCGGCAGCCTTCATCGCGACAATTCTAGGTATCTTTACCGGATACGTACTATGGAATCCATTTGCTAAAAAGCTGAAGGTAAAGAGCCACGAAGAAGTCTTGGTAAAAGGTATTGTGATCGAAGGTATCTTATCCTTACAAAAGGGTGATTCTCCCGTTATGATACAGGAAAAATTAATTTCCGTTCTTTCTCAGACAAAGCAGGAAAAAATACTTCAAGAGTTAAAGCAAGGCTAAGGAGTGTACATATGGCACATAAAAAGAAAAAGAAGCATGGTGAAGAAGAGGGCGGAGAGGCATGGCTGCTTCCCTACTCGGACTTAATGACATTGTTGTTAGCGGTGTTTATTGTACTATTTGCGGTAAGTAAGATAGATCAAGAAAAAGCAAGTAGTCTTGCAGCTGCTTTTAAATCAGGCTTGATGGATGGCGGAAGCGGGATGGAACAGCAGGATGGTGATTCACCCATCGAGCTATTTCCAGATAGTCTAGGTGGACAGAAGGATAATAATAAGGATAATACAGGAGTATCACAAGAGGAGTTGGAAAAATTCCTTGGTAAATATGAGCTGGAATATCTTCAAGAATTACAAACCAAACTTGAGATCACCTTTAAAGAGGAAGAATTGGATAAAGATATGACGGTCGGCATCGATATGCGAGGCTTGGTTATTAGCCTTAACAATGCAATCCTATTTGACTCTGGAAAAGCCGATATTAAAACCGATAATGATGAAGCTTTACTGAAGTTGGGTGATATTCTCACTTCCCTGGATAATTACATCCGTGTGGAAGGACATACGGATAACGTTCCGATTAAAACAGCGGTATATCCTTCTAACTGGGAGTTATCAACAGCAAGAGCAGCCAGTGTAGTTCGTCTCTTTATTAATGAGTGTGGGGTTTCCCCAGAAAAGGTAGTAGCAGTAGGTTATGGAGAGTATAAGCCTGTTGCTGATAATGCTACGGAAGAGGGAAGAGCGAAAAATAGGCGTATTGATATCATTGTCTTAAGTGAGAAGTATGATAATTTAGAGAAACAGATTACGGAATAGAGTACTAGGGTTAAATAACAGCATAATTAAGAGGATTTAAGATGGATTCTTACTCTGCTACAAGGTAGGGTAAGAATTTTTTCATTGTAGCTAGGATAATTTTAACTTTAGCGTTTATCTTAGTATAATGCATGTATTATGAAATAACTGTATCACTGTAATAAACATCGCAAAAGACTACTTAATATGGACAAACGCGAGTTTTATCTATATAATGTTACGTTGGACAACATATTTGTTTCATTGGAAGGAGGAAGGGTTTATCGATAGCGTTATTATGAGAATTTATATCATAAATGATAATGCAGTGAGATAAAACCTATGGAAATAGATGAAAAAAGGTCAAATATATGAAGGTATTGTACAAAGAGTGGATTTTCCCAACAAGGGAATTGTAGAGTGTGAGGGCAATAAGGTTGTGGTAAAAAACTGTATGCCTGGTCAGAAGATTAGTTTTGCAGTGACAAAGATCCGGAGTGAGAAATCGGAAGGGAATCTAAAGGAAATCTTAGAACGGTCTCCACTGGAATGCCGTGAAAAGGCTTGTAAGAACTTTGGCCAATGTGGCGGTTGTAGCTATCAGACCATGACCTATGAGAACCAGTTGGAGATGAAAAAGGAGCAGGTAAAACGTCTGATAGATCAGGTCTGTAAGGAGTACGAGTTTGAAGGAATATTAGGAAGTCCGGTTGAGTGGGGCTACCGAAATAAGATGGAGTTTTCCTTTGGCGATGAGTTTAAGGGGGGACCATTATCACTTGGACTTCATAAGAAGGGTAGCTTTCATGATATTTTAACAGTAGATGACTGTAGGATCGTGGATGAAGACTTTAATAGGATTTTAAGAACTGTGTTAGAGTATGCCAGCGAAAGAGGAATGGATTATTTCCATAAGCTTAGCCATAAGGGGTATTTAAGACACTTACTGGTGAGAAAAGCAGTGAAAACTGGTGAGATACTTGTGAATATCGTAACTACAACTCAAGAAGATGAGATGGTTAGTGGAGCTGGAGATGTATTTGAAGCTTTAGCAAAACAGCTGTTACAGCTGCCATTGGATGGGCAGTTAGTAGGATTTCTTCATACCTATAACGACAGTCAGGCGGATGTGGTGAAGAGTGATCAGATGAAGGTGCTTTATGGCAGGGATTATATTTATGAGGAATTGTTAGGATTGCGATTTAAGATATCTACGTTCTCCTTCTTCCAGACGAATTCTCTGGGAGCGGAGGTGTTGTATTCCAAGGTTCGTGAGTATGTGGGCGAGACAAAGGATAAGACGATCTTTGATCTATATAGCGGTACAGGAACAATAGCACAGCTACTTGCACCTGTAGCTAATAAGGTGACAGGTGTTGAGATTGTAGAGGAGGCTGTTGAGGCAGCGAAGGAGAATGCAGCACTGAACGGGCTAAGTAATTGTGAGTTTATTGCTGGGGATGTATTGAAGGTGATTGATTCCTTGCTGGATAAGCCGGATATCATCGTCCTTGATCCACCAAGAGATGGGATTCATCCTAAGGCGTTGGAGAAGATAATTAATTTTGGAGTGGAGAAGATAGTATATATCTCTTGTAAGCCTACTTCGTTGCAGAGGGATTTGGTGGTGTTGCAGCAGAAGGGGTATAAAGTGGAGAAAATGGCTTGTGTGGATCTTTTTCCGGAGACGGTGCATGTTGAGACAGTGTGTCTGCTATATAAGGTAAAGTAAGAATTGGATAGGTAATGATTGAATGCACTCATCTTTTAATTAAGATGGGTGTATTTTTTTCATTAAGAAAATATAGTAAGTCTGAATAATGTGGAATATAATGGTAATTACAACCTAGAGAAACTAAAAACAAGTTGAGTGAAAAAAATGTACTATAAGAATAGGAGGGTGAATATGGCAAGAATAAAGAAAATACATGAGAAGACAATTTCCGGAATCAATAGGGAATCCGATGTATTGGTAATAAGTGGTGTAAATATAGTTGATGTTCAAAAAAGAGCAATTCATGAGAACAGTACTATTATTTGCCGTGAGGGAAAGATAAGTGAAATAGTTTCATCACTCAATGTGTCGATCCCAGAAAACGCAACGGTCAAAGTGCTAACAGGAAGGTATATTATTCCAGGACTTATAGATGCCCATGTACATCTAGCTCATCCAGGGGTGGATGATTATGGAAGGATCAGCACAGAGTCCATGAAAAAGAAATATCTACGTCATTCACACCTAACTTTAAAATCTGGGGTAACAACAATAAGAAACATGCCTGGATCATTCGGTTATAGTATATTGAAGTTCAGGGATCAAGTAAATAAAGGAATATATAATGGCCCCCATATATATGCAAGTGGCCCGGCATTGGCGGCACCTTACGGTTATTTCAGCTTGAAGCGGTTTATTCCCGCTCCTCCTGCTTTGCTTCCAATTTTGAGTGTTATTTTTGGCGCGCATGGATTATCGATTGATGTAGAAAGTCCGCAGGAAGTATCAGGAATTATTAAAAAGTTAAAAAAGGACGGCGTGGACTTTATTAAGACAACTACCCCAGGCACATATTTATCTTTAATGGAGAATAATCCCGAGTGTCGAGATTTCTACATAAAAAGAAAAGTTGATATCCGATTGCTTGATGCATGTATGAACATAGAGGTTCTAAAGGCCATTGTAAAATGCGCCCACGATGAAGGCTTGAAAGTATCTGCTCATTCAATCTGTCTGCCTGCAGGTATTAAACAAGCGGTCGAAGCTGGAGTTGACAGCATCGAGCATACACCGCTTGGATTATTAGATGAAGAAACCTTCAAGATTATGAAAGAAAAGGGAATTTACTGGGTTCCTACGGGATACTGTTTCTATCATTGGGTGGACTTGATAGACAACCCAGAACTGTTCAGCAGAGAAGAAATGAAGGAGGCTATCCCAGAACCATATCATTCAATAGGCAAAAAGGCTCTGGAAAAAACAAGGGAAGCTATAAAATCCGAAGCTGATCCTAATTGGACACGCTTCTATACAGAGATGCCCAATTACAAGGAGAAGTATTTTCCTATTAATTTCGAAAACGCTATAAAATATGGTGTAAAAATTGTAGCAGGAGTTGATGCAGGTTTGGGAGGCGCGGGGTATGTACCTCACGGTTTTCTTTATAAAGAAATTGAGCTATTTGTCAATTATGGAATGGATGAATATGAAGCCATTCGAACTGCTACGATAAACGCTGCCGAACTTTTGGGAGTAAAAGATGAGCTTGGAAGTATTGAGCATGGTAAAAAAGCTGACTTTGTCATATTGAAGGATAATCCGCTGGAAAACATATCAAATTTACGCCAGATTGAATTTGTAATTAAAGACGGAAAAATTGTGTATGACTTAATCTGATGCTAGGGAAGTCAGTTTATACTATACCTGTCTACGGTGAACTCTGTATCATGTAGGAGGTACGGCTTCCGCAATAAGCCATGAATGCATGCAGATATTTTACGGGAGGCATACCCGCCTGCTATTGACATACATCGGCATGTGCAGTTATAAAATAAGGTCTGAAAGCTTCACTATGCCTTCAGACCATTTATTATCATAGAAGATCAGTATTTATAGACTTATCTTCACACACTCTCGCCTATAATCAATTCTTCTAAAATATTTAGTAGTATTATAGTTAACTAAAATTGATATCTTACTCTAGTTACATCTCATCATAAAATTACTCTTGTTTAATGTGATTGGAGTTACAGATCCATCATAAAAATTTTCTGCTTCTCCAATGACTTTACATCCAAATTTCATTAACATATTTACAGTTGCATCTCTTGCTTCAATATAAATTTCTTCAGTATAAGAATTAAAAATTTCTTTTAATGAAAATATTGCTATCTTCTGGCCAATACCAATACCTCTTAATCTTTTATCAACAGCAAATCTTCCCCAATGCCATTTATCATTTTCTTTCCACGCTGCGGTTACTCCAATAATATCTTCTCCTACCCTAGCACACCACCAAATTGGTTTTAAGTTATCATTAACTGGAACCAATTCTTCTGGAATACTTTGCTCATTAGTAAATACCTCTGTTGCTAATTTAATTGCCTCTGCCATATAATTTTCTGAAATTCTTTCTATTAATATTCTAGAATCATTCTTATTAAGATTGTTTTTTAGTGCAAGAATGCGAAATGCTCTAAAGGCTCTTATAATATGTTCTGTATCCTCGCTATCTCCTAAATTTAAAATTTCATTAATAAATTTGTTTGCTTTATAATCTCCGTCATTTATAGCTGCAATACCTAATGGAAGAATGCAAATATCTTTCATTCTTTTATCAGTTTCAGACTTCTTCAGTTCTAAATAATTTTTAGTTTCTAAATTATTAACTATTCTACTTAGTGAAGCCTTATCAATACCTAAATTTATTAGTAATTCATTAAAAGGAGTTTTCCCATTTTGTTTTAGGTAGTTTAATATGTGAGCTTGAGCAAGTGTCATGCCAGAATTTAAGCAATTGTGATTAAGTAAACCTAATTCTCTCACAATTAATCTTACCTCTTTTCTAAGTATTTCTTCTTTAGTCATATCCGCCTCCAAATATGTTGATATTATCAACTATTATACATTACCTTTATTATTTATAGCAAGTAAAAAAATATGAATTAGTTCTATCGTCATGTTAGATTATTTTGATGAATACACTGTTTTTACTCTTTTTGCAAAATACTTATCCATCCGGTATTGCACATCTTGCTCAGTAGATGCCCACGTGGTAGTATAATATGTGTGATATTAAGATATTATTAAGATTATATAATGATCCCTCTCAAAGAGGTAAAACCGAATCGTATAGTTATTACTAGCGAATCATTCGATCAGAAAGAGGTAATATAGGATGAATATTCAATTCGACCCAAACAATAATATTATTCAACGCTGTCTTCAGGGTATGGTTATGGAGGAAAACGGAAAGCTAGATGAAGCAGCTTTATTGTTTCATAAAGCCTGGAGCGAAGCAGCAGACGATTTTGAAAGATTTTATCCAGCTTATTATTTAAGCCGGCACCAAAAAAATAGTTCAGATAGATTAAGATGGTTAGAAGAGGCTTTGCAGCTTGCGTTAAAAGTAAATAATGATACGGTTATAAGTGCGTTGCCATCATTATATTCAAATATTGCCACATGCTATGAAGCCTTAGGTGACTTTGAGCAAGCAAGTAGGAATTATGAATTGTCCAATTCGAGTAAGCTGGAAAATACTATCAATGGACCCTTTTATCATGGGACAAAAGCAGATTTACAGGTTGGCGATATGCTGATAGCTGGTGGGAATTCGAATTATAAAAATGATCTTAAAATGAATCACATTTATTTCACAGCCAATGTAAATAGTGCGGGACTTGCTGCTGCATTAGCAAGAGGAGATGGAAGTGAACGCGTTTATGTTGTTGTACCAATGGGAGAATTTGAAGATGATCCCAATGTAACAGATAAGAAATTTCCGGGCAATCCGACACGTTCGTATCGTTCACGAGAACCCTTAAAAATCGTTGGTGAAGTAGCGGTATGGGTGCGACAAACACCGGAAGAACTTCGTACTTGGCGTGAAAGATTGGCCAATAATAAAGGAGAAATTATTAATTGATGGCATATTAATTAGATGGTAGAATAATTAGCAAGTATAACAATAATGTCCCCTAGATATCAGAAAGAGATCTCTGATATACAGGGGATTTTTTGTGCTTTGAAATTAGGTCATTGATCAGGTGGGACATAATTCCAATTGTTTCGACAAAATATCTATATTAAAATGAAATTGTAAAAATAAATAATCATAAATTAGAAACAACATGCAATAAAACACTATTTTGGAGCGTTATCTTATAGAGGAGGAACACCTGATGCTAATTTTCTGTGATATGGCAGATTCACAAAATCGTTCTGTTGTTCGTTCTACGAAGTTAAACATAGACGAAACTATTTTTATCCGAATAGCAGAAAACGATATGGCTGCCTTTGAGGAGTTTTTCCATCTGACCGAACGTAGTGTGTACGCTTTCGCGCTCTCAATCCTGCAAAACAATGAGGATGCCTTAGATGTAATGCAGGATACCTATTTAAGAATCCGTGGAGCTGCACATCTTTATAAACCTATGGGTAAACCGATGGCTTGGGTATTTACAATTACACGAAACCTCGCTATGAGTAAGATAAGGTCAAGAACAAAAACGCAAGAGTTTGTAGAGGAAGAACTGGAGAATAGTCTTTCCTTTTCTTATGTTACAAACAGCGATGACAGATTAATCCTGCAATCCGCTTTGAAAATTTTAAGTGAGGAAGAGAGAAAGATCATCCTACTACATGCGATTTCAGGCTTCACGCATCTGGAGATAGCTCGAGATATCGGAATTCCTCTCTCGACGGTGTTGTCAAAATATCATCGCGGTTTAAAAAAATTAAAAAAGTATCTAAAGGAAAGCGGGGTGCATAGATGAATAAGAAGAATATAGAAAAATCCATAAGAAGATCTTTAAATCAGACACCTGCACCAGACTTCGAGACATTAATTAATTTTCCTTATCGTAGGTTGGAGGAACATGATTTTATTACAAGACAGGAGGAAAAGCACTCCACCGGATATATCAGACAATATACAGTAGTACTATCCCTATGCTTTACCCTGCTGCTTTTTGTTGCGGGCGGCTGGTTTTACCAATACAGGCTACCAAGCAGTATGATTTCGCTAGATATTAATCCTAGTATAGAGATCAGAACAAACCGGCATGATCAAGTAATATCCGTCAGTGCATTGAATGAAGATGCTCAGAAAGTACTCCAAAACCAGGACTTTAAGCTAGAGGAGCTTGATACAGCAGTAGCCTCAATTGTTACCGCAGTTATCGATCAGGGATATCTTAGCACTGACAGAAATGTCATCCTGGTCTCTGTAGAGAATAATAGTATGAAGAAGACCAAAATACTTGTGGATTCCTTGAACCTGGTAATTATGAAAAATGCTTCCGCTCATGAGATGAAACTTACGGTACTGAGCCAAACCTTGGAGAAGAATAAAGCTGAGTCCGAGGAAGCGAAGGAACTCGGGGTGTCGGTAGGTAAACTTAAAATCCTGAAAAAGATAGAGATGACCACGGAAAACCTAACAGCCAAGAGTCTTTCCCATAAATCAATGTCGGAGCTACTTTCCATAGCGAAGGAAAATGAAGTTGATCTGGAGGATACAATACAAATAGAGGAGTCTTTAGAGGCCGATTCGACAGTAACTCCCGTAGCAAAGGAGAAGGATATGTCAGAGGACAATGATATGGAAGATCAATCAAATTCCTCTGAACGAGATATCGAAGAACAGGATGAGAATAGTTCCTTGAAAGCAGGCAAAGCCAGCTCCAAAAAGGACGTAGATGAAGACTGGAATAAAGAAGTTGATGAACAAAAATACCACAAGTATAAAGACAATAAAATAAATGATTTCAAAGGAAAAGATAACAGAGAAAAGGATAATAAAGCAAAGGATAATAAAGCAAAGGATAATAAAGCAAGGGATGACAAAGCAAAAAAAGATAAAATAAAAAAGAAAAAGCAAATGGATCATCCGGGAGAAAAACAAAAAGATAATAAAGCTGGTAAAAAACAAACCTGATAACGATTATAATGACAACCGAGATCATGATGACAGTGACATAGGAGATCATTAAGAGCAACTGGTTAAAAAGCAGTTTGGATTTTTTTTTAAGGTATGCAATAAAACCAACTTCAGCCACGTTATCTTTATAGGAGAGGTGAAATTTCCATTACCAAATAGTGATAGGTGATTGATAAATCTAGATATTGCTCCTAACGAAATAGAGTTTAACTGAAACCAGAAATACTTACAGTTTCTAGACTTCAGCAAGAGAAAGCTGAAAACAAGCAGATATTGATTTTTCCTCCGAATATATAATATTTACTTTAGTTTATCTTATTAGATAGTAATTACCGGAGAAAAATTAATATAGAAGCAATCAAACCCCATGAAACCAGAAAAATACATAAGGAGGATATTAGTGTGAAAAAGTACATAGTGAAAGGTTTGGCATGTGCACTCGCCCTGGCGTTGATGACACCTATGGTATTCCAATATACCACTCCCGCAGTGGCTAAGGCTGCCAAAAATGAGAGACAGATTCAATCAAAGAAAGAGAAAACGGAGAAACAGAAAAAGAATAAGAAAGAGGAAAGCAAAAAGAAACATGTAGATAAGAAAGATTACAGCAAAAAACAGGAGAAAAAGACACAGAAGCCATATTTTGCAGTAACGAAAAAGACACTGAATGGTATTGGTACCACTTATCAGATCGAAGTGAAGAATCTTCCTGCTACCACAACACGAACCTGGTATTCTACCAATGAAAAGGTCGCAGCAGTTGATAATAATGGTCTTGTAAAAAGTGTTAATTATGGAACGGCAGTAATCAAATGTGCCATTTACGACAAGAAGAAAGGGAAAAGTGTTTTATCCTGTGTAATTAAGGTCAAAGGCAGTAAAGCGGAAGTGACCATCACCAATAAAATGATAAAGGATGAAGTGCAATATATGACAGTAGCTTCCACCTATGATTTCAATGCGGTCATAAAGCCTGAGGGAACAGTAGGAAAAATAACCTGGTCTGTCAGTGATCCTACTGTAGCAACAGTCAACGAAGACGGTATTGTAACTGCAGTAAAGGAAGGAATCACAGTATTAACAGCTTCCGCAGTCAGTGAAGGAATATCGGTAGCCAGCGGTTCAGCTATTACGATCACAGGTTCAGCTATTACATTACAAGATGTGAAAAGCGATAAAGTTGTAATTAAGGTGGTATCCGGTGAAGCAATAGAAGCAGCACATGTTCAAGGGGTGACTTTAGTGGATGGCAAGACTCTTTCAATAAAATTTAGTACATCCATAAAAGCGGATACCTTATTTAATTCCCTTACCTCTGTCTTAGAAAATTCCGTTACAATTGTACCGGTTGCCAATGCTTCCGATGTACCTGCTGTACTACCCGGCGTACTTAAGGGTGTTTTGACTGAGGATGGAAAGACACTGACGGTTACAGCAACAAACTCCTTTTATGGGTATTATGATATTAAGCTTAACAGTCAGGTAACAGCGATATCAGGAGCTCCATTACAGGAATACATAAAGCGTACACTGCTTATCTACCTTCCATAAGAGATAATCTGATTTAGTTCAACCTTATGAAAAGACTAAGGGTCGTGGATGAGGATTTTAATAAGATTTTAAGTACTATGCTAACGTATGCTAGTGAAAGAGAAAGGGTATAAAGTGGAGAAAAATGACTTGTGTAGACCTTTTTCCGGGGAACATGTGGAGACATGCGTTATATTAACACGATAAATATTGCGAGCTATAATGTAGAGATAACCGTGGATTTTAATATGTAAAAGTTAGTGAGGAGTCTTGAAACAACTTTCAAGGCTCCTTTTTAAAGTATATCTTAAAGCAGACCATCAACCCTTCCACCGCACAAGGCTGGGCGAAAAATTATGCGGGAGGTTATATGTATTTAGATGGCAAACCTCTCAGGGGCTGGTTTTAAATAGAAGATATAATTTGGTTGATAGTACTTGACTGACGGTCAGTCAAATGATATACTTTATCCAGATAGGAGATAAAATATGAGGACAAGTAGAAAACCAGATGAGAGACGGATAGAAATTCTTGATACTGCTATGAATTTGTTTTTGAATAAGGGATATGAGAATACATCAGTAGAGGACATCACAAATACCATGAAGGTAGCAAAAGGTAGCTTCTACAATTATTTTAAATCTAAGCAGGAGGTATTTGAGGCTTGCATTTTATTAATAACAAATAAGACTGTAGATAAATATCTTGTTATTTTGAACAATGGTGAAAAACCTGTTATTGAGAGGTTTGTCGAGTATATAGAGTATAATTTTGAATTGTCTCAAAGTGAAAATAATGAAATCTTTGAATCTATCCATTCCCCAACCTTTGACGCCATCCATAGCCGCGTGGTTGCGGAAAGCACACAGAAGTTAATACAAACATTTACACAATTGATTAAAACGGGTATGGAGGAATGCAATTTCAAAACCGTCGATCCGGAATTTACAGCTGCCGCACTATTAGGTGCATTGAGCGGTGTACACGATTTGCTAACAAAACGTAGAAATGATTATCCTGAAAAGCAAAAAAGAATGATTTACGACCTGATGGGACAAATTCTTGGAGTTGATATTCATTGAAGGTTGATAGAAGGACAAATTTTTAAGATTTTATTAATCGAATACTAAAATAGATTGAAAGCTTAACCGTAACGATAATGTGCGATGATAGGAGATGAAGACAATGCCAAGTATAGTGACAAAAACAGTTTTAATTACAGGAGCCGCAACAGGTGTCGGGCTTGCTGCAACCAAATTATTATCCCAAGAAGGATATAATATTTTAGCAACAGCCATGCCAGGCCAAGATACCTCTGAGTTGAATCAAATTAATAACCTTCGAATCATTGAAGTTGATCTGTCCGATGACAGCTCTATCGAAGAATTGATTGAGACGGTCAAAAAAAGCCACAGGCTGGACGCAATTGTCAGTAATGCCGGTATTGCCGTACCCGGTCCTATTGAGTGTATGCCCATGGAACATATTAAGCAGCAATATCAAATCAATGTATTTGCGCCTTTGCGAATGGTTCAAGGTTTGCTTCCCCAATTGCGAGAATCAAATGGCAGAATGATCTTCATTGGAGCCGGCCAAGGGCGGGTATGTCTTCCTTTTGGGGGGGCTTACGGATCAAGCAAAGCAGCATTGGCAGCATTTACCGATGCTCTGCGTGCTGAAATTTATGATTCGAATATTGATATAAGTGTTATTGAACCAGGCGCAATAAAAACCGGTATTTTAGAAACCAGCAAAAACAGATGGGCAACTGTTTTAGCGGGTTTATCACCGACTGATCTTGATCGATATAAGTCAGCGATGGAAAAAACATTTCACACTTCGGAGGAAGCCTTTCAGTCAGCTATGACATCAGATGAATTTGCGCAGTATATACTCAAAATATTAGAGAGCAAAAGTCCAAAACCAAGGTATTTAGTTGGTAGAGAGGCTAAAGCACTCGCATTTATCGCACTTCTTCCCGCACGCTGGAGGGCTGCTCTGTTAACTCGTTTGGTTAAATAAATATTAATACTTTAGCCCACTATCTTCTATTTGATATGCCCCCTGTCAAGTAGACAGGTTAAATATCTAAATTAGGTGCTGATGAACGGTCACACGATTGTGTGGCCGTTTTTCTATGCACACCATTTTTCTTTGTATTTCTCAATTCGTTTGTTCTC
>JAEWIZ010000026.1 GCA_023386815.1 Bacillota bacterium | reverse complement strand
ATAACCTCCTTTTTCTCTTTGGTTAAATCATACCATGGTAAATAAAATCTAAACCTTTGATGGTCTATCAAATTATTTCAGCCACTTTAGCTATAAGTTTGGATAATATTAAGGTTTGGATAAATGAAATAATCGAGAATTCTCGATTATCTCATGAATATTAGTATTATAAAGCTTATACAGATCCGTCTGTTTATTAATGGTATTATCAAAAGGAACTACCACTGAGCCACACTTAATCAACCCCATACCGGATGAACTATTGGTAACAAACCTAAGCTGTGCATCCGAGATTCCTATCACTTCTGCCATTTTAGAACTATCCGTAATCGCTTGTTTTAATAGTGCCACAAACTCAGAGTTAGCAAGCATGGTAGTCGCTGTGTAGTTTTGTAGTAAATCTACAACATTCTGCGTGATACCCGTGCATAGTCCCCCTTGCTTTCTTACCTTCTTCCATAACTGTTGTAGATACTTTGCACTATACTCGGAGTTCAGTAGAACATGAAACTCATCAATATAGAGCCAGGTTGCTTTTCCTTTCTTTCCATTTTCCACAATTCTCTGTTGAATGGACTCCATCATAACAAGCATGGTGATTGGCGAAAGTTCAGCACCAAGGTCACGAATACCATAAACGGTAAATCTATTATCCACATCCACATTAGTCTGATGATTAAAGATATTCAGAGAACCGTTAACAAAGAGTTCCAAGGATAGTGCAATGTCCTTTGCCTCATCCTCCAGCTGTTCAAGAAGAAGCTCATAAAAATCTGACATAACCGGAATATACTTTTCCTTACTATGGGCAATGTCCATATAAAGCTTTCTGACACAACGGTCAATAATGGATTTTTGTCTGGAATTCAGGGAAGCTCCCATACACTGTTCACAAAGTCCCAGCATAAACTCTCCCTTTTCCCTGATCCTGCCTTTCGAATCGTTCGGGTCTAAGCTCCATACATCCATAGCAAGTGGATTCACATAATTGTCAGTGTAAGTTGACATATTTACCACCGTACCGCCATAAGTATGAGCAATATCAAAGTACTCGTTCATCGGATCGATTACGATAATCTCGTCTTTACCAGATAAGAATACAGAACCCATCTCCATCTTACAAAAGAAAGATTTCCCCGAGCCAGGAACACCAAATACGAACCCATTTCCATTGATTAGCTTCTTACGATTTCCGATATTAATATTTTTTGATACCTGGTTGATTCCGTAGTAGTTCCCTCCAGTATCGTTAAGCTCCTGCACATTAAAAGGCATCAAAACTGCAAGGCTCTGGGTAAGCATGGTTCGCATTGTTTCTACCTGTCTTACTCCAATCGGTAATGCAGTATTTAATGCCTCTCTTTGTCTAAGATAATGGGTGTCTATGGTACAACTGTTTCTTTTTCCTATGGTTTCTACGGTTTCTGTGATACTGTTCAGTTCCTCTTTTGTATCTGCCATCAGAATAAGCGTGACAGCTACATAAAATAAGCACTGATCATTTTCTCTGACATCATCCATTATTGCTTCAACTTCTTTCTTTTCAGTTCTCTTTGCATAGGAAATCTCAGAGGAAAAATCATTGTTTTTATTACGGACTCTTTGCTGCTTAATAATATCTGATTCAATACCAAGGTATTTCTTTTGTAACGTCTTAGTGGTCAAATCCTTTGGTATTGGCACTACATCAATACTGGTAATAGAATGCACCGGCAGAGATGTGATTTCATTGATAAATCGGTCTGAAAGGCTACTTGGATACTTTTTAACAAACAAAGCCTTTCCATATTTTTTCTCATCTTCAAAATAATCTGGGTAGTATTTTATCATTCCATTACACAGGTCATTCTTAAAATCACTGCCAATTGACTTTGATTCCTTTAGATTAAATTGGAACTCTCCCTCATTTCCCAAATGATAGTAATCATACAGTACCTTTAGTCTTTCATTCCCGGTTAGTGGTACAATGTCTGATCCCAATTCATTAAAAGCTTTATGAATCGTTGCCTCCAAGGTAGCAAACTGCGCTTTTGCCTCTTCAAAGTTTTTTCTAGCAATAGTAATTGTCAGATATCTTTCCTGTTCAATTCCCTGTCTTCCCTCTACGATCTTCTCTTCCATAATGTCATTGTAGATTTTTCGATAAGGATCGTACCCGTCATTTTGATATTGTAAGAAGACAAGTCTTCTTAAATCCAGCATGTTCTTATTCTTGTTATTGATCGTTATCTTAAAATTGCAATCCAAGGAATTAAGGAACTTACAATATCGTTCAAAAAGATCAATCTGTTCTTCTTCATTCGTGGTAGTATAGTTTATATCATGAAATCGGTAGCACTTAGAAAACCGGTTCTTAGCAACTTGAAAGATACCATTCTCAGCAACTGCCATGCATTCTATCGTTTCCTGTATCGATTTTGGAGTTCGATATAACGGCTCACTCGCCCTTTTCAGCTCCTTAAACCCATCTGTAAATAATCCCATCTATTACCCTCTCTTTCTGTGATTTATGCATCACATAAGCCGGGAACAATCACCGGCTTATGCCTGGATTGATCCGACCAGAAGAGGTCTTACAATCATCTTTATCTTTTATCTTCTAACGTATGAACTTGTATATGAATACACCTGCTACTGCTAAAACAATTACCACAATACATCCAATTAACAATCTCATGGTTCTCTTCTTCACTGCTTCAAATTGTTCCTGATTTCCTTTTCTCTCATTGCTATTTTCTGTATTCACTGAAGCTGCTCTCTTTCCTTTCCATACTCCAATCGATGCTTTAGTACCATTTGCTTTCTCCTGCTCATAAGCCCGTATAATAGGTTCTCCCTCTGATGATACATAGACAAGTGCCGGATTTGTAAAGGCAAACCGAATCTTTCTTCGCATCACTTCATAAAAGCTCATTCCATTGTAAGAATAAAACCCTCCTAATGCGATGGGTGCAACCACAGGAATTGCCACATAGGCAGATGCTGTAAGTCCAATATAACGGTATAATAACAGTATCAAGCCCGCTCCGCTTATAAGGCTAACCGCCGAAAAAATCAACTGCTTAGCCGATAGCCCCATGGCGATTGACTCTTGATACTTGTCAATATCTTTATTGATTTCTATTACCAATTCTCATTTCTCCTTCCGACCTTCCTTCTAAATGACGACTTTCCCATATGCTCTGCCTTCTACAATCCAAATGCCTTACTTGTGAGGCTTTGCGCTCCTTTTACACTTCCAACGGTTAGAGCAATGGTAAATGTCATCTCACATAGATATATCAGAGTCTGTGCCCATGCTGCATAATTATTTGCAAATGCTGGCAGCCCTGCATTGATAAAGGCATTACACACAATAATCGCCAGCGCCATCGTGACCGCTTCAAATACTACCGATAAAAAGTATTTAAAGTAAGAAGCAGCTGTATGACTGACTCCTCGGTTTCCTCCAAGAGTTGAGAAGGCGATTGCTCCCATAGGCACAAGTATCATTAATTTCAGGAAACGAAAGTAAACCGTGTAAATAAGGAAAAATCCACAGATTATGATAATGATGGACAGCAGTGCTGCCAAAATCAACATAATCAAACTTTCGCCAAACCCAAGGTTCTTAATCGTCTCCGCTTGAGTGCCATCGATACTTAATGTTGCCATATTACCGGCAGATAACAATCGAACCAGATTTCCTACCGATGTGAAAAATGCTTTCATAATCATTACATTATTTATAACAAACCATTCTGCAAGAGCTACACGAATCATCATCCGAAGAATGACTTCAAATCGCATTTCTTCTCTGATATCCACACTTTCTGAGCAAAATCCTATCACAAAGAACAACACCACGAGAGAGGATCCCACTGCTACAAAGATTGGCTCAATCCCTGAAATCACACCCCACGGACCTCCTCCCTTAAAATTCACGGGAGATTGTCCAAGTAAGGAGAAAACCAATGAAACCTGGTTATTCCAGAAACCAAACACAATTTCAAGCAGGTCAAGTATCTTTTCTCCAAGCTTGAATATATCCAAAATCTCACCTCCATCTATATCACTTAGGGCAGAAATACTCCCAGGTTTATCAATACATTTTCTTAGAAGCCTAAGAAAGTAAGCACTGCTGAGATTCCTGCCATCATGACCCCTGCTACAATACCTTTTAAAGCAGAGTTCATGGTTGAGGAATCCTGCTGTTGATATGCCTGAGCAAATTCCATAACATTTTTAGCTAAGATAATAACACCTACCGCACCGATGATTGCAATGACCAGTGTTTTAAGATTATCCAATGGTTCTGTTACGGAAGCTGTTCCAGAGGCAGCAAAGCACTGTGTTGTCATAAGATTGAATGCCATAACACCACCGGCAATTGCTGGTATCACTTTACTTTTGCATCTGAAGAGAAGAATTTCTTTCATTGATTTATCCACTGTATTATCCTTTGTTTCACTCTTTGTTTCCCCTTTTGTAAATGTAATTTCGTTCTTTCTCATATATCTTAATCTCCTTTTCTTTTTCATTTTGGGCATAAAAAAATACCAGATGTCATTCACCTGGCTCCCATGTCTTCTTATTATTTGTTGTAACTGGCGAATGAGATCTCTCCCATACTAACCCATGTTCTATTGCTTTAGAAGGCTGTCCATACGCTAGAAAGGTCTCTCGAATTTCTCTCATCTGCTCGGCTGAAGTTTCTGGATAGAAATAAGCCAAAATATGCTCTTTGGGTATCTTTACTGCCATTGCCTGCTTTAATTCTGATTTCTGTTCCTCCGAGTATGCCCAAGTAATCATTCGATTAGTGAGAGAGTCTTCTCCCTTCAATGAACTTCTCCTACCAAACAGTCGGTTCCCTTTCATGCCACCTTCGCTGTTTGTAGATTCTTCTGAATACTCCAGTTCATTACCCTGTTCCAAGTTTAACCTCTCTTTCTGGGCCAGCTCCTCCAGATTTGTAAATCTCTTTCGAAGTTCCAAATCACCTAGCATTCTGAATTCTTCATAGGTCAGATCGTCAATGTAGACATTTTCACCTTTCTCTTGCAGCTTCTGATAGTATTCCACTGCCTTTGGTGTTAACATTTCAAATGGTGGTCCTATCAAGTTGTTGTTCTTAGATGGAACATGAACATAAGCAGATCCTTTCCCATCCGCAGTCTGATCAAAGGCCGGATGTGCAAACGGTATAAACTTATAGTCTAAGATTGGATCAAAGCCTCGAATAAATATGAGACACTTCTTATTATCCAACTTTCTTGCTTCATCCGGTGTTAAAAGCTCTCTGCCAAGTACATCATAGTTTCTGCTTGCACTCCCCTGCTTTCCTCTTGTTTCTCCGGTAGATCGCTTGTCAATGGTTCCTTTACCAAGTAGTTCAGAAATGTACTTATGGGTTCCCTGCTCATTTCCACCCAAATATACCAAGGTATCGCAATTTCCAGGTATTGTCTCCCAAGTATCCTTAAACAAGGCTTTAATCTGTGCCAGATTCTGAATGATGATCACAGAACTGATTTCTCTGCTTCGCATGGTGGATAGCAGGGAACAAAAATCATCCGGCAATGCAACATTAGAAAACTCATCCAACATAAAGGTTACATGAATGGGTAACCGTCCCCCACAATTAAAGTCAGCCTGATAATAAAGTTCCTGAAAAATCTGGGTATACAACATTCCCACAATAAAGTTATAGGACTTATCGCTGTCCGGAATAATGCAGAATAAAGCGGTTTTGGTTTCACTATCTCCATTGACACCAATACCAAGCTCTGCTAGATTCATCTCATCCTTCGATAGCATCCGTAATATCTGCTTATTCTCTAAGAATGCAAGCCTTGAATTGGCGCTGATGATGATGGAGCGCACAGTATCCCCTGCCCCACGCATACACTTGTTATATTGTTTAACTGCTGGATGATTTGCTCCAAGTGGCGAACTTTCCTCCAAGAACTTCATTCTTACATCAAGTTTGGAGGGTTTGTTCTGCTCCGTTACCTCTGCCTCTCCAATTAGTTTTAGCACCATCTCAAAATTTCTCTTTGCTGGCTTAACTTCCATCCAGACATAATAGAAGATTGCCTGTAAAAACAGTCCTTCTGCTTTTTCCCAGAAGGGATCACTTGGTGTAGAACCTTTAGGAGTAGTATTGGATATTAAGTTCGTAATCAGTTTAATAACATCCGTTTCTTCTCTGATATAGGAGAATGGATTATAGCAATCGGATTTATCCATCTCTAACAGATTGATCACCTTTACGTTATATCCATTTCTCCTTAACATTTCACCACAACTTCTAAGAATTTCCCCCTTGGGATCGGTGCATATAAAAGAACATTGCTGCGGCATTTGCATCAGATTCGGCTTTACCTCATAAAATGTTTTTCCTGCACCGGAACCACCAATGATCAAAACATTGTTATTAAGCTTCGTGTGCCTTGTATCAAGACTCATTCTTACATTCTGGCTAAGGATTCGATTAAAGCTTTCTTCTTTGTCTGCCAGTATCTTATTTACCTGTTTAACACTTGCAAATCTCGCAGTTCCATATTCTTTCCCGGGCATATAGTTTCGTTGGCTGGTATAGTACATGATAAGAGCGATGGCATAACCGCTTATGGCTATGACCACCGCTTGGGTTGTGGTGTGATTCAGATAATTATCCAAAGGATGCTTATAAACCTTTGTAAATGCCTCTAAATAAGCATTAACATCCATCCCTTTTTGCCATGCTCCATTGGCAAGATACCCTAGATAACCAGCTAGAATAGCTCCAAGTAAAAGAAAAAGAAACGATGGTTTTTTCTTACTTATCTGCATCCTTTATCACCTCTTCTTAATTTCTGTAGCAGTTCTTACCGTTTTCCTAGAATAATTATGATTCTGGGATTTCTCAAATCGTTCTCTGATGGATGCCTCTACCTGATCGTAATGCTTGGCATGTAATTCTTCCCCTTTCATGGAACTGACAACACGGTTTTCTTCATCATAGATCTTATAATCCTTATTCCGGTCTAGGAACGTAAGCATGGTTTTACCATTATGGATATCGAGAATGTTATTCTTATTCACCCAGAGAAATCTTGTATCCTTTCCCCAAGTTCCTGGAATCCTCGTCTTAACTGCTGTCTCACTTTCTTTCGAAATTAATGTCTTACTTAATGTCACCTCTGCTAGATTTAAGTCTTTCGAGGCAGATACTGCCCTCATTCTTTCCGCCAAATCCCGGTAACCACGTAGTCTGTTCCCGAATGCCTCCTTATCCATTATGACCTGATGATTACCATCGGCATCCCTCTTTTCCAACACTCCAATGGTCTCAAGCTGACGTATGACATTCTCCGCCTGTTCTTTTTCGAGATTAAAGTTGTCCTTTATTACCTCCACACTGATACTCTGCTTCTCCATAGCAAATAGTGCAACTTTTTCAATCAGTCCATCCATAAGAATATTTGCCGCAACTACTGCTTCCGAATGGTTTTTTCCGGGGAACGAAAACTTGTCCCCCCCTTTCCCTGGTTTCTGCCCCTTCAAGAAGTCCAGCAATTTACCTAAGTCCTGCTGGTTCCCATTTTTCAGATAATCGTCAAAGGTTGCAATACGACCAAATTTTAATTTCTGAATCATCATATTAGCCCTTGGAACCGCTTCCGTATGAAAAATTACCTCCGACATACCATCCTTTCGGTTGATATCAGGCAGCACAGAATAGAGAATTCCATACTTCTTAGCCATTTTACTAGCTTTTTTCATATCTTCTGTTTGAAACTGCAAAACCTGCAAGTCCCCACCTTTTAAAAGTAGTTTTCTCATGGAAGTCTTTCCTATGGATTTCTCATAATCAAGCATTCCCCTTAATAAATCTACCACTTTTTGCATCGCTGCGATTCCACCGCTTCCTACCTTCAGGGCAATTTCAACCCCATCATAAGCCACACGTATAATCTGTACCGCTTCCTGTATTTCTTCTGGCATAACAGTAACCTCCTCTAGATAATAGCTTCTTTTTTTACCCGTTCCTTAATAGACGCTGTATCCATGGCACGGATTTCTTCCTCTGTTACCACAATTCCATAAGCGCCTAAGATATCCGATAATCGGTTGATCGCTTTTTCTTCTTCTATACGATACATTTCAAGTGCAACTAGAAGATGTTCGATCTGCCTTACCCATTGCGGTTTTTCATCACAGATTGCCTCATATTTTCTCATAATAGCCATGGTATCCTTGTTCGGTACGACCAGCTCCTGAATCAACATACTGGTTAGTTCTTTATCATCAGTCTGAAATGCAAACTGTAAAATGAACTGCTTTTCTTCTTGCGTTAGCAGTGTACCAACCTCTTCCACTAAATTTACTGTTTCATTGATTACGATTAAACTCATTGATACCTCCTAACAATCCATGCTGTTTTCCAAAACAGCAATTTCAATAATCTCTTTCATATGTTCAGCTGGGACTTTACTGTTAATCAGTTCAATAAGCTGATTTTCTGTCAGACCTTTTTTGATAGCGAAACGAATTTGAACAAGCTGTTCTGGGATCAGTTCCCCATTCACAACCAGCTTAACAATATCCTGTCTGGATTTCTTCTTTAGCAGAATTCTTGAGAATAGTGAAATTACACCACTTGTTTTCTTTTCTCCTCGCTCCACCACTTGTGTTTGTAGGACATTTCCTCTTGCATCCACGATAGTTGCATTACAAGAGGCAGGAATTCCATACATATATGGGCTCTGCCATGGCGATGTGCCGGTTCGGTTCGCATAAAATGTACTTGATCCAATATTTCCTGTATCTCCTGTATTTGCTGTTTTTGCTGTACTTCCTTTTTTTCCAGCACTCCCAGTTTCTCCTGCATCTCCTGGCTCTCCTACATGATTTTTATTTCCCAAAGTTCTTAGATTTTCTACAGCTCCTATTTTCCTTACTGATTCTAAATCTTCCATAGGACCAACTTGATTATATGCGAAGTTACTGGTTTGATCTGATAATTTTCCATTCAAGTTCTCAATTTTTCTGTCTTTAGTTTCTATCCTCTCTTCCAGTTCATTTGCTTTGGTCTGCATCTTTCTCATCTCCTTTTCCTTAGCTTCGATATCACTGCGAAGTCTTGCAATCGTTGCATTCGCCTGATTAATCTTATCCTGCTGCTCAGATAACATCTGATCTTTCTCCTCTATGGAATTTACAAGACTATCCCGTATCTCTTCATCTTTTTTGGTGCTCTCAAAGATTTTAAGCTTCTCATTCAAAGCATCATATCTCTTTTCCTGATAGTCAATTTTTGAAACTACACTCCGGATTTCTTCCATTAAGGATTTTACATAATCCGGTTCTGTAGAAGAGTCAGGTGGTAACCTGTCTGCCTTATCCAATTCTTCTAATACAGTTTGGAAAGCATTCCTCATGATAATCGGCGTATCATTCCTTTCCATAATGGACTGTATGGACGAAAGTGGCACCCCCTTTTCATAAAATTCAAAAGCCACTTCCATCTGATAACAACTAAGACCATCCCCTGCAATTATAGATATCACGCTATTGTCATACCCGTTTCTTAAACATTTGGAAATGACCCTCATCTGCCTGATATCTAAATTTCGATTCGCGTAAACCTCCGTTTCTTCTTTCGTAAGACCATACAGTAAGTCCTCCTTAATCAAACGAAGGGTTTCCTCATTGTACTTGCCCTTTCTGGTCAGATTATCAATAATACCTTTTATCTCCATCTGACTGATTGGTTTTCTTGTCTGTTCCATAGTCTACCTCCACACTAAATTTGTGATTGTGACTCTTTTAAAGCTGCTCTATGCAAAACATACTCATAAAGAGTCACAAAAAAATAACAGCCTAACGTGACGGCTGCTTCTTATCATTGCTATTCGTGTTTTCCCTTTCTTGCATTAACCCTTCTATTTCACTTTCCAGATTTTTATCCTCTACTTCTTGTTTCAGTTCCCTTACATTAACCTTGATTCCCTGTTCCTGCTCTTCGATCCCTCTTTCTCTAATCTCTTTTTCTCTGGACTTTCTTTCTCCATGCATTATGTTCTGATCTCTTTCTCTAGTCTCTCTTCCCAGATTTTTATCAACTGTAATCAGAAGTGGTTTCTCCTCTACTGTAATTTCATTCAAAATGGACTTTACAATGCATAGCTCCTTATAGGTTGCTTTTTCAATTTCTCTTACCCTTGCTATTTCACTCCGATAATATTCTCTCAATCTCTCAACTTCATCAAATGAATATCCTTCCTTTGATAGTTGCTCATCAATGTGCCTCCACTGCTGATGCTCCTCTTCGAAAAATGGATCTCCGTTCTGGTAACTACTTTCACATTCCTTCAGCTCTTTCATAGAATCACATAGAGTAAACAAAGATTTATATTTTGCTTTTGCTTTGAATACCCTACTCTTTTCCAAAGAAGCCTCTTTCTTTTTATCCGTCAGATTTATTACCGTAGTCGCCAGTTCCAGGATACCAAGAATATCATGATGTATCAGAAACAGATACTGCTCCTGCAATTTATACATTTTCTTAATCTCGTCCTTGTACTTCCATACCTTGCTATATGGTTGTTTCTTAAGCTTTTTGATCCGATATAACCTTGCAAAGTATCTTTTTTGAAGCCCCGAAAACTTAGCTTTCTTAAAACGTCTGATCTTACAATAGATTATCTTGGGTTGAGGAACGATGCTCTCTTTCCTATAGGAAGACATATTTTCCTCAAAGATCCTAGTACGAATGCACTCCTCTCTGTACTCTTCTCCCAAAGTCTTTAAGCGTTTGAACCTAGTCATACCCGGTGGTTTTACCGCCAAATATTTTCCCAGCTTTACTTCATATCCTTTCTTACCAATCAAGTCCAGAAAGTCTTCAAACGTATGTGCTAGCAAAATACAGGCATCCAGATCTCTCTTAATCATATCGGACCAAACAAAACCTCCACCTCTGTAATCTCTCCATTCCTTATAATAAGGTTCTGGTCTCTCTTTATTCTCCTTAAGCTCAATTGTAGAAAGTCCATATTCCTCACAGAGTCTATTGGTAATTGGTTGAATATCCTTAGCCCAGTCACCCTTTTCGTAACGATATTTTTTTCCGGTGCGAAAGCTGACACTATTATATACAATGTGGGAATGTATATGATTTGTGTTATCATGAACCGCATAAATTGCCTCATAATCAGAGCCAAGATACTCTTTTACAAATTTCCTTGTAATCTCAAATGCAGTATCTGCATCCACCTCTCCTTCCACAAAAGAAAGGATTAAATGATATCCCTGCCTTTTATCGTTCTTCCCAAACTTTTGCTTTGTTTCCTTCATCTGCTCAAATGCAAAATCCGGTTGACAATTAACCGCTGCTACCATCCTGCCATTTTGCGTTTTTTCCTTCGCTGTGATGTAATCAATCGCCACTTTTAAATGTTTCCCATGATAGGCATTCCCGCAATCTTTCATATAAAGGATCTTATTGATTGCCAAGGTAATCCACCGCCTCTCTGACTACAAGATTTAGTTTCCTCATATAAGCAAACAACCTTTCCTTGTCGTCTTTCAGGTAGAGACCAGAATTATTATTTTTAACAATCTGGTTAACATTTGTTCCGATATGATTAACCTCATTAATCAATTCTTTTATGAGGTTGCGAATATCAGGATAATCGTTGGGTTTCTGGCTAAGCAATAATCTAAGATAAGAAGATTCTGTCATACCTTTCTCACAAGCAGCTATTTTTAGATGTTCTGCCTCCTGCTGATTTATACGGAAGGGTTTTATAATTATTTTCTTATCCTCACCCAATTACCTCAATCTCCCCTTGCTTTCCATACTGTATCCACGGACTTCCTCCGATACCTTAAAGCCAACACTATCGTGTCTTTTTCCATTTTGGATTTCTTCGATCGTTTCCCTTGCAAGCTTTCTGGCTAGTTCTTCGATTTCTTTACCATAGACCGTCTTATCAAACAGCACATCCAGTTGAATTTGATCTTGCCTAAGACTATCTAAATAGTCTTGCTTTTCTACGAAATTACGATCACTACCTGAAGTATTTTTCTTTGCCTCCGCATCCAGAATCATTTCATAGTTCCATTCACATACCGTATCTATCATATCATCAATGGAGTACTCCTCAATATCACCATCTTCTTCAGCCAGATCCTGTCGGATGAGTTTCCCTTTTTTATCGGTTCCAATGGCATAATCATGACCCTCCATATAGCCTAGAAGTAATTCTGCATCTTCTATGGAAATCCCCATTAGAATATCATTTTCATCCAACCACTGAATCAGTTCTTCTGGTTTTGTAAATAATAAAACTTCTCTTTCCACTGCTTTTGGTACACCTCCTTTACCTGTGTTTCGTATGTCATTCTCCTTCTTCCCATGCCCAAGGTAGATACCTGGACATGGCAAGTTACGCACTTTGTAATACAGTGCCAACTTGTTAGGGGAATCCCCCTAAAACCCCTGATCTATAGTCTTGATGGTGCATTACACCACCATTTTAAGCTTATGACAGTACATCTTACCGTCATTTATCCACTTTGACTGTGTATTTTACCATCATATCTTTAATACAATCATTTCGAATAGATTTTCTATCAAATATGTGATGGTGCATTTTACTACCAATTCAGAGTTTTAATGATGCGTTTTACTATCACTTGCCCATTTTGACAGTGTGTTTTACCATCACTTCCTGTGAGACTTCTACTCGCTGCCACAAGACATTCATTATAGTCCTTATATTCGGCAGGAGGAGGACAGTCTTTCACTTCATATCCAAGACCATGATACTTCTCAAAGAGCTGCATTGCTGTTTTTCTTCCTGGTTCGTCGCTATCCAGACAAAAACGGATGAAAGTAATTGTAGGATGCTCATTTAAGAAAGTCTCAAGCGGTGCATCATCCAGCATACCAAGTGCCAGCTTATTTGACTCCCAATCTCCATGAATGTCCATATAACTCATGAGATCTATAGCCGCTTCAAACACAACCAGTTCTGTACTCATTTCATTCACTACATTAAAACCAAACCTCTTATCATTGCCTGCCACATCACATTTAAACGTCTTACCCTCTCTGTCAAAGACTCCCCTCATGCTGGCAAATCTAGTAACACCACCTGCATCATTACCCTTAAATACTATGTTATGATAATGCCTGGTCTCATAAATCAAACCTCTCTCAACAAAATAATCAATGACATTCCTGCTGATTCTCCGCTCCTGACTAAGATAGGAATAAAGATATGCATTGTCTAAGGCCTCTTCTGGCAGGACGAACTGCTTTTCTACCTCTCTCTTTTCCATCATCTGATTCTTAAGCATTACCTTTCCCTTGGCTTCATGAATTTTGCTATAACCAGCAAAATCAAGTAACCAAAATACCGCTGTCTTCACATCCATTCCACAGAAGACCCGAAGGAAATCTATCTGGGAACCCCCATTCTCTCCCTTTTCATATCGTCTGGACCAGCGATACCAATGGCTTCTGTTGTAAATTCGGATAGAATCCATTTCCTTCAGGGTATGATATCTTCCAATTCTCTTTACGGTATACCCGAGGCTAGAAGCTACCACTGTTAAATCAACACTCTTTGCAATCACAAGTTCTTCCTCAGTAAATCGCTCCATATCATCACCGTTTTTTCCCTTTCTCGGCTACCATAGGAGACTCAAAATCCAGTGAATGATAATCAGTCTGAAACACATTATAAGGATTTGATAAGATATCTTTCTCCTTGAAACTAAAATACTGTCTATTATCGCCACCTACAATAATGTGGTCTAGGAGCGGAATTCCAATTAAGCTGCAAACTTTAATCATTCGATCAGTTATGGATGTGTCTTCTTTGGAGGGCTGTAATGAACCGGAGGGATGGCAATGCAAAAGAATGATATTAGCAGCATTGGATAAAATACTGGACTTAAACAGTTCCCTCGGGTGTGCCAGTGATTGATTTAGTGCACCTATACTTGCAAAGTGACAATTAATTGGTGTTCCGTCTGATTTTAGATTGATCACACATAAGACCTCCCTGTCCATTTCACAAAGCTGCTTTCCGATAACATCCACCGCATCCTGCGGGCTAACAATTCGATGTTCTGAAAATAAAGCCGTATCCTTAACCAATCTTATGGATACTACATTAAGTTTAAATGGGTTCTTTCTTGGCATCGAACTCCGCCTCCTCCCCAAACGTAACATGAAGGATGAACTCGTCGCTGCTTTCCTTAACGAATTGAACGATCTGTTCCATGGTGGCTACCTGTTCCATTTGCTTCTTCTGTATCATGTATTTTCTCCGTTTCATAAGATTTCTCCATTATATTGATATCAATATTCTATAGAATTCTTCCTTTGGTCATCATGGCTCAATTCTACCTGGATTGATTTTTGGCATCATAGATTAAACATGGTTCTGCTACAATACCATCCAGTCTTTTGTTTGGAGTATCTGTTGCCAAGCACAATTTTCTTAATTCCATGTCATAAAGGTAAACCTGATTGGAAAGTCTTTCTTCTAGGGATACCTGACCCATATTTATTTCAGCCACCATCTGGGCTAACTCGTTTGGATCACCTAAATTGGAAGAAACTGCAATGACCTCATGCACGGATGAAGGCATAATGTAAAGGTCAGAGCCTAGTTTTTCTGCTAGAATATGCAGCCCATCTTCATATAACATAGAAGCTGCACCGTTTACTCCTCTGTCATTAGAAATCACATACATTGCTCTATCATCCGGTATTTCTCCAATCATCATATCTGCTATTTCACCTGGCATTCCATCATTTAGAAACATATCCCGGATAACATCATTCATGGAACGAATGGTTGGTGGCAGAAGTCTCTTTGTATTGACAACAGCAGCTTGAAACAACTGTTCTTCGCTCATGTCAAGCTTTTCAGCCAAACTATTGTTGACTACAGTACTTGAGATACCCTCGTTGTCTTTATTCACTAACCAGCGATAGATAATGGATAAGTCCTGGAATGCACGGTGAGGAAGAGTCTCAAGCATCCCCTTGTTCTGCTCGGTATTCACTAACTGCATAATTATATTGTCTTTCGCTTGCTCAAAGTTAAGCATAGGAAGATGATCCGGTACTTGGTGAAAAGCCTTTTCTATGGAAGAAGCTGCGGTTTGCAATACCTCTTCTAAGTCATTGCACTCTTTATAATGCTCATACATCTTGTTAACGTAGATGGTCGGTGTGACCTTGGTACTTCTTTCATCGGCTGGGATAATATTAAGTCCATCTAAGGTTTGATTAACTTTAGATACTGCATGAATTTCAACTTTGCTGATCTGATATTCCGAAGGCATGTAACCTAAAATCTTCTCTGCCACCACTTCTTTGAATAATTCGTAATTCATCATAAAATTTTTCCTCCTGGAAATAAAATGAGGGAGATACAAGATGGCTCATATCTCCCGGGATTGGTTTTTTATTCAATTTTGAAGATGCACTGCTATGGTGGAATCTTCTGACGTTTATACTTTAACATACGTTGTCTCCTTTCCTTCTAAAAATGGGTACAAAAAAACCAGTAGGGTTACTACTGGCTCATGAATAATTATTATTTTATAGGGCTTTCTATTACATAATTTTTATATAAGGACTTACTAAAGTTCTCGATTGCAGTCTGGTCTGTAATAAAGGTAAAAGTTAAACTATGCTCCATGGATTGTCCGTATATGTTACCAGAGATAGTAACATGACCTGATTTATCTATGGCTATCTTAATAGTTGAACCATAACAAATGTCATTAAATTCTAACTCCTTTATTCTAAAATAATATAGATCATTAATTCCTTTTACAAAATCAATAAAGTCTTTTATATTACACTCAAATAATGAAACTCCTGCAAAATCTCCTGAGACTGTCTTTACATAAAATGTTGTATTATAAGGATTTCCACTGTAATAGTCTTCTTTTGATACATTGATATCAGTAATTTCAAACTGTATATTTGGTGACTCTGAAGCAATAGAATATGATTTCATTTAGACCTCTCATAACTTATTCCTAATACTGTCTTCTTATGATCAATTATAGGAATGATAATTAGCCGCATTGTAAAATAAGCCAATTATTATTAAATTTTTTATTCTTAAGATCGTCTTTCTTAATATAAAAGTATATGCTTCCACAATCGCCAAACATTAGTTCAAATTCTTCGCTCATAATACTAGAAATTTGAGCCAACAAAACCCAATCCTGCCGGTTGGTAACTAATGCTTTTGCTATTTCAGTATCATATCCTTCCGGGCTACCGCAATATACCCCGTTACTAGCCAATTGGCACTCAGATAGCATATCGCCTTGTATCAAATCAGCATAGCCCAAAAGTTTATTAGAATACTCCTCTTGTATTGTGTATCCATATAATTGTTTGTTTTCATCATAAACGTCCCAGTAATCCGTGTCAATCTGATCATAATTATATTCCTCATAGGAAGGCACCTCGTATTGATTACTAAAAGCAATATTATGTTCGGGAAATTGAAATTCATCCGGCAAATCATCTGGATAAGAGTCTTCACTTAATTCGGAAAATTCTCCGTCATAGTAGTAAATAACAGCACTTCCTTTATCCTCCGGATCAAATCCCCATTTCTGCGACTGCATCTCATAAAAAAAATATAATATACCATTATGAGGTAGCTCCATTTCAATATCAAAATTCTTTATGTCCATACAGTTTATTTGCATCATAAATGCTAAAGGTCTGCTCATTATATTACTTATACCCGAACCTTCCTGTATATCACTTGTATAATATGGCCAATGATAGGTTTTGGGCAAGTGGGGCACACCTCCAAATTTACTTTTGCCGATAGATATAGTATCAGATTTCACAAAATTCATTTGTATTGAATTGCGCTGTATCTTGGTAAATATTTCTTTAAAATTAGTATTCTTAATGTCTTGCATCACTTTCTTTTTCTTTTTAAAAAATTGCATCAACACCATCCTCAATCATATGTCATAAAATAATCAAAATAATATTAAATTATAAAACCATCTACTCAATATGAATAGATTTGAATAACATCATGAAATTCATCTTCACAGCGATACTTCCCTTCCCTACTTCCAGTGAGATCTATGTAATAGAGGAAATTATAACCGTCAACAATTATCATCCTACCAAGGCATTTAATTGGATCACCATCAAGATTTTTCATTGAGAAGGTGCTTCTAATGAAAACACCTCGATAACCGAATATATGCTTCCTATCAAATCTTGGATTTTATATCTATAAGTCTTTAATATAGAACAATATCTAAACATGTTCCTGCGAAAAACTCTTATTGGTAACTGGCTTGTCATACTAGCTCTGTTTGTATTTCTCTACAAGCGTCTCAAATTGCTTTTTATACTTATCAATACGTTTTGCATCTTTATCTGGATCAAGCCATGGTTTTCGCTTCCCAACAATTAAAACAGATTTTCCTGTGATACTATCAAAGCAAATATAAGGAACAAATGCATTACACTCAACATTAGGAAGTTTTGCAGTTAACATAGCAATTTCTTCTGTAGTAAACATATTAGTTGGAAATATAAGTTCTTTGAGATTCGATATTTGTAATAAAGGCATAGGGTTATGATCTTCAATAAATGTGTTAAAAGAAAGATACTCTAATGATTTACATTTAATCAAAGGCCATAACGAGCTTATCGAATAATTTCCCAATGCAATACCTCTGTCTAAAACTAAATACCTAAGGTTTTCTGCAGTCATAATATCATCTAGTAAATGCATACGCGTAAAACATTCAAACTCAAGGCCGATAAGTGACCTATTACTGGACATGTCCCACAACCTCGTTGCTCGCTGATTCCAGAAATACGTTATAAACTTGACATTTCTTAAGGTTTCAAGGGATGTCAAATCACTAATATATGGACATTTCCAAAATTGAATAACCTCAAACTGATTAGCAAAATCCGTAATAAAGCGTTCGAAATCTGCTTGTTTTAGACCTGCAATAATAATACTTTTAACATATGGGTATTCTCTAATTTGTTCCAAATCATAAATTCGTACATACTCAAAAGTGGTTTCATTTAATAGTAATGTTATAGTAATTCTTTCTTGAGATCCCCATCTTACCCTATCTCTTAATGATAGAACATCTTCAATATCCACACGCAATTCTCCTATTTTCCAATAATTAATCATATTTTAATGATCAGCTATTTCTACGTTTACAAGGTCATACAGCATTGTTTCCATTCATCTCTTATAGCTATGCATTATCTTATTTCTTACTTCTTTTCCATATATACTGCCCAAAATTGGTATATGTAGCACCTAAAAATGCAGCTTCTCCAATACTAATGTAACTATGCTTACCAAATCTCTCTTGCAATTCATATTGAACATATTGAAGAGAAAAAATAAAAATAATGAGTATCAAAACTAAAAGAAATTTAACATATTTTCTTCTACGAGGATTATCAAAGATCTTTCTATGTATATCTACCTTCTTGATTATCCAATCAAAAGCAGTGTAAAAAACTATAAAAATGATACAAAGTCTAAAAAACTCCATTTTTTCTCTATGCTCCATTCTCGTTAACTGCTAGTATTCATATTAATACGAAAGCAATATAATTATAGTCTTTCACATTCATTAATACCATTGTTAAATTCTTGTAGTAAACTTTTAAAAAATTTAAGTAAGTCTTTTAAATATACATCAATGCCGACCTACACCTATATTTCAGAATAAAATTAATCTTTAAACCTTCCAAATTGTACTCTAAAGTGTAACAAAGCCATATCATTCTTTGTCTTCCCCATCTCATTGTACGTTATATACACTTTTACCTGATCAATATCCTCCTTTGTAAACACCCAGGTCTGTACAACATGTGACCAGTTACCATCTTTTCCTTTCACATTCTTCATTGCAGATGACAGTGTATCTCGAAAAGTCACATCCGTTTTCCACTTGGAAGTCAGTTCTAAACCTCCTTTTTCATAAGGCTGTAAATAATACTTTGCATCAATGAACCTGGCATATTGTTTTCTCCCGTCAAAATCCAGCGGTCCCTCTACCATCGCACTCGTATCAACTATCGTTACTTTTACCTGCTTCTCCGCCACGTTATTTTTACTGTCTGTAGTGGTGTAAGTAATAATCAACTCTCGAGAGCCTGTTAAACCGGTGAACATAGATGAAGAATAATTTTTCACTTTAACCTGCGTTATTCCATCCTCTCGGTCAGACGATGTTACTGTCCTAAGTAGCTCTGCCTGCGTTATTATTCCTGTTTTTGCTTCGTATAAGGTAAAGAACCGGTTGGAAGTAGTAAGCCCAGGAGCATAATCCCAGATAGCATAAAAGTGAATTGTATAACCATTTGTACTTGTCAGATTTTGAATCTGCTGTCTCTCAATAAAACTAGGTGTATATGCTCCAGCATTTGTATTCCACCCAATGTAACTGCATGGATTAGATGGAGGAACAAAGCTCATAACCGGCAATGTGTAGGTCTGATCATACTTACAGGTTAGCTTTTCCATTGTTCCATTGCCACCATTTGAATGAAATTCAATATAATAAGTATTTGCCTCTGCGTTCGCTTTCAAACTCACAGTCCCTTTAACAGTAAAGGTGTATTTCTTAAAAGTCGAGGAGTATGTTCCGCTCCAATTACCCCAGGTATACCCGGTCTTTACAGTAGCATCAACCGTACAACTGGCACCATAGTAATAACTACCCCCACCAGATACACTGCCAACCCCGTTACCTGCACTTACACTAACAGAATATGTTTTTCTGGTAATATAGATATAATGATTTTTCTGTAGCTTTACGGTATACTTACTAACTGAATTCTCGTTATAGGTAGCTGTTTCATCATATGACCACTCAAAGCTAGCTCCATAATATATATTTTGGCTGTTTATTAATGTCCAATCATCACTATAATCACCACTTGCATCCTGGTACTTTACATAAACACTCTGAATATATTTCTTTCTGCTCACAGAAATATAGGAGGTCTTATCCAGTTTTGCAGTATAAGAAATACTTGCTTCATTGTAACAAGTATCTTCGTCCCTCGACCAGGATACCGTCTCACCATACACATAGTCACGGTTAATTACTGCACTGTAATCGCCATAATCTCCCTCTTTATCCTGATATCTTACATACACAATCTGCCTTGACTTTAGCACCGTTTCATAATTTATGGTTTTAGTAAAATAACTCTTAAGGGAACTTGGATTACTCCATGGAGCAGCATTCGCTATCCCATCATAATCAGTATAAACTTTTCCGGAGAAGTTTCCGTAATCGTCCATAGAACCACTGTTTGTTTCATTTCCGTACTTATCAATTTTGATGGTTACCATGCAACTATCCACTACTAAATAGCCCCCACTTATGATGAACTCATTATATGCGGTCTTGTTTTTCTGAGCCAGTTTAGATTTCACATAGCTAAGATTAATTCTGCACAAATCATAAACATAACCACCGGAATACACTTCATCCACTGTCTCTACTGTATATCCGGACAAATCAAAATAAATATACACTGACTTGGTATCTGTATTGACCTGCATTCGATAACCAATGGTTCCCCAATGGGTAGTGCTTGCATCTGATCCAGCTTCTTTCCCCCTAGTCGCATAATAGAAATATCCATCCTTAAATACAATATCAGATCCATATCGATTATAAAACTGTACTGCATTATCAAAGGTACCAGCCATTACTTGCTGCGATGGAGCCATTGCAAATATGCCTACCATAGACAAAAAGAAAAACAGACCGAATAAGCCTGCTTTCCATGATTTTCTCATATTCTATTTCATTCCTTTCCTAAAATATAAATGCAGACCAATTATAGCAAACCGTTTTATTAGTAAGATCGGGATTCTGCTTTCCGATACAGTATATCCCAACAAAGGAATACAAGTTTCCACCATTTCTTAAATCTACCGTTGGGATTTCATCATACAATGCATACCCTTTACTGGTAACACTGACTTCCATATATTCAATGCCCTGTTCCTCCAGGTATTTCATAATTTGTAGTTGCAACTCTAAATCTGTTACCTGGCCTTTCTTCCAATCCTCAATCATCCTGTCCAGATCAATCTTTTGTTCGGATGAGATATTGCCTCTTGCTGACTCAGATGCTTTCCATCCTTCAGAAATCGGAACATATATTTCTTTCTTTTCCGGATCCACAATTGGTTTCGTTGTTGGCGTTGGTGTTGGCTTCGGTGTTGGCTTTGGTGTTGATGCAGCTTCTGCCTGCGCCATAGGTTTTTGTTCACCCGAAGAAATCTCTTCTCTATCCTTATTATCAGTCCCTACATCTGTGAAATTCGCATTCCCATTTATCTTATCCTCTACATTGTCAACAATGTCTTCTCTACTATCATTCTCATCCTTTTCAATGCTAGTATTCTGTTCCGTGGCTTCGCTCGCCATGGCTTCCATTTCTATTACTTCATCTTTTATCTGTGCTTTCTCTTCATACTTCTCAATATCTGTGTTTGTAGCATATGATTTCTCATCTTTCAGCGTTGCATTTGGATTTGAATTAACGTAGTAAAACGTACCAACAGCTGCAAATAATATAACAACTCCTGCAATCACAGGTTTCTTATACTCTCTCCACAACCTCTTTACATAGTCTTTCATCGGTATCCTCCTCACTTACTTTTTGTCTTTTAACTCAATGGCACCGTATATTGATCCATAATTACCGTTCGCTTTACGGATACCTGCCCCTCTGTTCCTATGGGATGCTTGTATTTTTCAATCACTTCAACAGATAACAGTCCCTTCTGAAAATCTACATCTAAAACATTTACCACAACCAAACTATCTGAATTGATTTGTACTAACAATGCTTCCAAAAAATCAGCAACCAGCTCATCATTACTATTTACAGAATAGGTCATATCATCAAATTGATTCTCTATGGTATCCATTAAGGCATTTGCCACTGCATCATTTAACTCATTCTGTCTTAAGTTAGTTCCACAAAGGGTCATGACGATTACTATAGATAAAAGGGAGCAGATTGTAATTCCAAATCCTAGAAAAACACTCTTCATTAGAAATCTCTCCTCTCGTCCACAGCAATCGGTATCTTCCAGACACTGGTCTTATTTTCTTTATCCCTGATCTGAAAATAAACTTCATACACACCTGCAGTCGGAAAGCGGATACTCCCACTCATCTCTGAATAAGTACCCATAATGCTTGTTCCGTCAGCCTTTCTAATATCTAAAACTTTACCAAACATGTTGTCTTTGAATAACTTTGTAAGGATAACCTGATTCATTGGATAAATTCTGCTTTCCATGTCCTTTGCATAATACCATTCTATAAATCCAGCTGTTTCATTGGCATAGAATCTCCCAAAGGTAGAAATATAGTTTGCTACCGGCTTGGTTCGGTTCTGCCATGTGACCAAAGCATCAAAGTCTCTATACGATGTATAATCAACTTCCTCCTTACTAACTGCAACTCCGGTAATCTTCAGGATTCCCTGTTTGTCAAAAGCAGTGATACCAAATAGGATACCAATGATAAGGATAGCTGTTATGATTGCAATGATTGCTGATCCAAACTCCTGAACTATCTCTCTCATTCTATAATCCGCCTCCAAACACACTTGTGATAAATCTTTGTATCACGATGGACATTGGCGGTCCTAAGAAGTAATAGGTGGCTATACCAAGCAAAAGTACTCCTCCCACAGCTTCAATTACAAATTCTCCATATTCCTCAAATATCTCCTGCATCCCGTCCTCCTAACTGCTGATCATACGTAAAAATGCTATGAATAATGCTGCCATTCCACTCCCTGCAATTGCATATATGATACTACTTCCATACTGCTCCATTATTAATTTCATCTTCTATACCTCTCCTTACCTTGCGAAACCACGGATTTGCTGATTACTGACAGCACCAAAGAAATCAATCCTATACTGATACTTAAGTATCACTTCCATTAACGTTGGCTTTCCATCTTCATCCTTGACTACACTATTATTATCAATTAATAGTTCATAACCTGCATTTGCAGCCTGCTCTTTACAGACAGTAATGACACTTGATGCAAAGTTTGAATTCTCTATCTCAGCGATCACAGAGGCATGAAAATCTCTTGCATTGTTGGCATCAATACAAGCTGACATCACTCCTGCCATGGAAAATACAGAGAGCATTAGAATGAAAACACCTACATAAGTCTTAATCGTTGTACTCATATGTCCTCCTATACTCCAAATGTCAGTTTCTCAAGAAACACGACTAATAGAAGTGCCATATCAACCATGAGCTTCACGGACGCTAATAAGGATGGTAATACGATATATACCCTCATACCAGCTATCTTATCTTCCTGTTCCAACTTTTCGGATTTATCCATCATTGCATTATTTCGTTCAAGCAATTCCTCAATTTGTTGACTTGCATCTCCAGCATTTCCACTCGAAAGTGCATACAATATTTTCATTGCAGATTGAACCTCTGGATTTCGGTATTCTTTTAGAAATCTATGATAAGGAGATGCAGCATTTGGATCCTCTTCCAATTCAGATACAAGTTCTTCTAGTGGATACAGTAGAACCTCCGGCGCACTGTCCATCGATTTACGGATAGCCATCTGCACATTGTCTGTCTGCAATAATAAGGCTACTTCTATTAACCAATTTGGAAACTGCTTTTCAATCTCTCTTGCCACCTTCTTTTTGGCAAGATGGTATCCGATTTTATGCTGATAAATTAGAAACAATACCACAACAGCTCCTGCCACTAAGACTGCTAAATTCTTCAGGTAGAAAAAAGCACCAATAAACAGAAGTGCTGGGATAATCGCAATTTTCTGACTGTGTTTTGCTTCTTTCACTTCATCATAATTCTTGACCTGAATATATTTCTTCCCTATCCCCGTGTTATCTGCTTCTTTTCCAATCCAGTTCCTACAAAGCTTTTTATCCGCTTTAACATAAATCAGCATGCAGATACCAATGAGTATTACTGCTGATATCTGGCATAATGGAATCGAACTGATATCCAAATTTCCACCCAGTAAATAAAGAGGTAGAATACAGATCAGCAGAGTTGCAAATAAAGCTATCATGATATTGCGTTTTACAACCTGAAATTCTTTCTGCAGATTCGATATTCGTTCCGCCCACATAGATCTGTTCTTAGAAAGTAGGTCAATACTTCCACTAGTATCTCCACCTCGTCTTTGTGCACTAATCACAAAGGAATGGATAACATCAATCCTTTCACAGTGGAAAAACTCTTCCACGATATCTAACGCCTCCCTCTCGGGATCTTCGCTATCAGTTGCATATTGGATATGTTCAATGGCTTTTTCTAATACCTGGTGAAATATTCCCTCCTCAAAAATGATAGCTGACTCCACTAAAGAATTCAGAATCGTACCGGTTCGTTTAAAGGAATATAAAAACTGATCCATGTAGTTATTTGCCATAGAAAACATGGCAGTATGATATCTTCCTTTCATTGTTTGTAAAATAATTACCGGAGAAAAAATCACTCCGATAACTCCAATCGCTGCAATATATGGTAACTTCAGCTTATAAAGCAAACCAAATATGGCAGCTATCAGTACAATCACACCATAAACCAGGAGTGCTTTTTTCGGTGTATACTCGTATCCATACTTCACTAACTCATAACTCAAATTACGGTACCTTAGAAATCTCAGCCCGTTCTTTCTCTTCATAATTCATTCCCTCCTTCCTGCTCAAAGGGATTAACTTCCATTCGTTCAAATTTCTCCATGATTGGTCTTGGAAAGCAGTGTTCTATCAACTCCCCATTTAGCACTACTGGAAAGATGATATTCCTGCTATCATTTCTGTAAAAGAAGCATACCTGATCGATATACCTTCGTACCTTACCATCTTTCATCAATTTCTTACGGATTAGAACTCCTACATCAAGAAACATATAGATATCGTTTTCCATTCGATCTGCGTCTGTTCTGCTTGCCATCATGTTCAGGATCCGATCCGGAATCTTTCTTACATCATCGGTATGTATCGTTGTAAATCCTCTGATTCCAGTTGATAAGCTCTCCAGTAGGTATTTTACTTCTACGGATCGGGCTTCTGATAACATCAGCCACTTTGGATTTTGCCGAAGACTCGTTTTAATTGCTTTTGTATAGCTAAAGCCATCAGATACCATCAGTTCCACGCAGTCCTTATCAGGATTAATCTCACGGTAATGTAGTTCCGGTGTATCTTCAATGGTAATAACTCTTTCATTTCCTAGAATATACTGCGAAAAGAATTTTATAGCCTCCGTCTTTCCAACCCCTGGTTCTCCACAAAATACAAAATTCATACGTGCATTCACGCAGTTTATAAGCAGCCCCAATATTTTTGTACTGCAATATTCATCTTTTATCATTCTTTCTATCGTCATTCGTACACTCGGAAGCGTCTTTCTGATGCAAACTGATCTTCCTGAAATTGCTGACGATTCATGAACAATACTGATACGTAATGTTCCAGTGTCAGCTTCAAGCAGATTTTCTACTTTGTTAAAAGCCTTACTAACGTTATTTGCAATGTAGTGACTGAACTTTTCTATAAATTCCTTTGTAACACCGTGTTCCTGCACTTTAACTCTTTCATTTGCGGTATTGGTAAGCCAAAGGTCTCTCCCATTGAAGTCAATATCTGTGATTTCATCATCTTCCACATATGACCTTAATGGACCAAAATGTGCCGGCACCAACTCCCATTTACTACTTCGTTCCATACTTCTCCTTTCCAAGAGGGGACGAGTCCCCTCTCTTGTAATTAGAGACTCCACAACTATGATGCATTCTTCATTAGCCAGTAATTGTATTGGCAGCTTTGTCAAAGAAACCATCGATTAGATTCTTAAAGGAATCTGCTATAACACCATCAGTTGCTAAAAGTAAAGCAATAATAGCTACCAATGCACTGATCGCTACGGCTGCAATAATTACTGATCCATACTGTTCAAATATCTCTTTCATTTTCAATCCTCATTCTTTCTTTACTTGATGTTTAGTTGGTACATTTCTTAAATGTAGATTAGCCTGTAATAGTACTGGCTGCTCGGTTGAAGAAGTTTTCAATTAAGCTCTGAAAGGAATTTGCCACTACTCCATCCGTTGCTAAAAGCAATACGATGATTGCTACTAATGCACTGATTGCTACCGCTGCTATAATTACTGATCCATACTGTTCAAATATCTCTTTCATTCACTGATCCTCAATCTTTCTATAAATTGTTTGATTAATAATTTAAAAAAACAGCTATCTTACAAGCTGTCTTTGTTGCCTATCTACCTCTCCTGCAAGGGATAGGCTGGGTTATGTTCCGTAATAAACCTATCCACTATGCAGTTGGTATGTTTCCTTGATATAGTATTCGGCTATACGGAGACAGTTTATGGTTTGTCCCGTATGAAATGCATGTTTCTTCTCCTTAATTCATCATCTGTTCTCGCAGTTTGAAAAAGTATTTCATAATCCTGCGGTTGTCATAATAATTCTTATAACCTACGAACATAAGCCTCACCTCCTCTCACGGTGTGGATGCTCTTACAAATGCCAGAAAAACTCTCATTACAAGACTGAATAGAAGAAGAAAAAGTTTTATTAGCTCAAAACAGATACTCAATATCTTCAACATAGCCGACAGAATAAACGAAAATATGCCGAGTGCTATATTGCTGATTCCACTGAAAATTATAGTCATAATGATTCCCTCCTTCTATTACGACCAGCCAAGTGCTAATTTCTCAAGAGTTTCATCCACTTCTGTCTGCTCTCGTTCTGACCTTTCTGACTTGATTACATTGATTGGTTGTATGTTACTGCTTATGTGCATACCTGCAACCACACCACCAAGGAGCTTGATTACTTCATTACGTACCTCAGTCAGAAGCTCATAACGGATTTCTTCCTTAATCCGTGCCAATTCACTTCTGCTAATATACCCAAGCTGATCCGCTTTCTTTTTACTTCCTTCTTCTGTAAGATCATCTTTCTCAAAGCTGTCGATATAGGTCTCAACTGCATCTGCTATGAATTGATTCTTTGACTTAAATATATCTAGGTTCAGGTCTTTGATAACTTCATGTATTTTGCGATGTTGAGGGTTGTCCATATTTAGTCGGAAGCTGTAAACCACAATTTTATCTTTCGCCACCAGAATTCCTCCTAACCAACCTTACTTTTTGATGTGGCCACAATTTTGCCAAGATATTCATAACCCTTAGCATTTGCTCGTACATCCAGATTATAGTTGATATTACCTTGTTTCAAATTCCCGAAGTTTTTCATGACTGCAGCTCCACCACCAACAAAGATAATTGGTGTAGTCTTTAAGTTATAGCCAAACTCGCCGACAGAGTTATAAACCTTACCTGCAAAATCTTTAAGCTCTCCTTTAATTATTTCAGCGTATTCCGGTGCAAGTTCGCTTTTACCATTTATGATATAATTCTGTATTTCCAGTTCATCAACTTCACCATTAAGTTGTCGAACACATTGTTCGTTAATTGAACGCATACAAGTAATCAAACCTTTTGGTATTGTTACACACATTGATTCATCAGGTGACTTATCAATCACGGGCATAATATCAATCGTCCATGATCCTATATCTATGATCAGTATCTTTCGTCCAAATGTAGTTATCCTATCTGATACAGCTGCATAACATTGAGGAAATACTATTACTTTAACAATCCTAACTTGAAATAATTTCTGTTCAAAAGTAAAAGTAAGATTTACATTTTTCATCAAATAATCAATGAAATTCTGCTTTTCCGCTCCGAACCTCGTTAGAGGTAGTCCTACAGCAAGCAATACATTTGCTGTCCTTTTCCCTCTACGCTCCAATTCCTTTGCGAGAGCAGCAAGAGTAAGCCGATAAAAATTATCGTCTTCAACCTTAGTAGATTTTACCTCTAATCTGTTACCACCAACTTTATAATATTTTCCTCCATACTCTAACACATTCTCGTAAAATGCTGGCTCTGTTGTTATTTCCTTTACTCCAGTTGTAAATATCTGAGTTACAGTTTTCATCTGTGACCAGCCATGATCGATGCCAATCACTTCTATATTGTTATCCATCTTACGCCTCCTCTTTAATCTCATTTTTATCCTGCCTTTCAAACTACCGTCTACTGATGACATTCCTTTCATAGGTATGTAGATTTCTTATCATTTAGTTAATTAATCACACTCCCGTGTTATTTCTCCTTGCTTTACTCTCATATCGAACAGACCACTTTTCCTGGTGCTTCTTAACAATGTTATTTAAGCAAAAACCTATACAAACTTCTAAAGTTCGTCCATATGGACAGCTACCATCTACATCTAAACTACATTTATAAGGCTTAGATAATTCTTCAAATTTCTCTCCGTCTATTAACGGACAACTTCCAATTGCTTCGCATCTTCTTGGATTCTCAAAGTATAAACAATACTTACAGTCGTGTTTATCTCTAAATTCTTTTTTCTCTTCCTTTTGTTGAATTTTATGAAAACCTTGTAGGACTTTCTTAATATCATAAAATTCTTCTCTCTCTTGTGGTGGTTTACCTATGTTTCTGAATTCAATTTCTACATTCAGATTTTTCACATACTGAATCAGTTCTTTTTCATTCATTTGCTAGTCCTCCTTAACAAAAAAGGACTAAAGCAGAACCTAGCATAATGCCAGAACTGATTCAGTCCTTGTTTCATCCCTCCTCTGTAATCAGGCTTGTACCAATTAACCTAATCCAAATAGATAGATGGATCTAAAGTTGATAAGTAGTCTCTGCGCTGACACAATATAAGCAAATGTTTCGCCATCGAAATGGCATAAAAAAATTGGACTAAACCAGTGGGAACTCCCATAAAATAAGGCTTTCCTTGATTTAGTCCTATTATCGCACAATCATCCCCATACAAATACGAATCATTCCCCTCTACAATCCCCCACTCCATTAATAAGGCTGCACTCCCGGTAACAAATGGTGTAGCCATAGAGGTTCCGGATCGTATTGCATAGCCTCCACCCGGTGCACAAGAATTGATATTTACTCCCGGTGCCACTATATCGGGTTTAATCTCCAGATTCCTTGTGTATCCCCTTCCGGAAAATGGAGCATAGCTGTCAGTATAGGCATTATATGCACCGACAGTAATCGCTCTCACAGCAGTGGATGGAATCGTCAGTGTAACATATTCCGAAGGAGAAAGGAATCTTGTCTCAGGGTTTTTGGCAGCTCCCGCAGGTAGCCACATATCGTAATTTCCTACTACGATTTTATTCGGTACTAATTCAAATCTCCACACCCCGCTGTTGATATAACGCCCCAGAGGAATTAACTCAATATAAATCTCCTGCTGAGGATTATAGGGTGTGGGATCTCCATAGTACAAAAGTATTTGTGTCTGAGCTATATTAAATTGCTGTTTACCGAGGATTCTGGGAATTGGACCAACACGTGTTCCGTTAGGCGCAATGATTGTGATATCAAAATGATCAAAATAGTTTTTCCATATTTGAAGACTGAGGGAAAATTCATAGTCACTGACCGCAACATCTACTACTGCATTATTACCCATTTGTAGAATGCCAGAAGCATGATTCCCTGAGGCACCTTCATTTCCAGTGCCGATGATGATATTGGATTTCCAGGTATTCGCTATGTCGTTAACAAAACTCTCTAGTAAAGTTGTTCCTGTATGGGAACCATAGTTGTTTCCAAAGCTGACATTAATTGCAACCGGTTTATTCTGACTGATTGCATATTTAATTGCAAAATCAAGTCCCTGCATCAGCTGAGTTGTCCTCGGGAAGGAATCCCCAACAGAAACTCCAAGTTTCACTATAACCAAACGGCTTTGAGAAGCTACTCCCCGGTATAACCCGTTACTAGCTCTTCCATTCCCGGCCGCAATTCCTGCCACATGGGTACCGTGACCGCTAAGATCCGTACTTGGTACAATATTCATCCGTTCCGGCATCGGAGTTTTTAAGGCCTGGTTAATCTGTTCACTGGTATAGAGAGTACCAATATCATAACCCTCTGGTGGGTTTCCAGCGATCGTCTGATCCCATAGGGCATCAATTCTAGTGGTTCCGTCATTATTGATAAAGTCCGGATGCGCATAATCAATTCCGGAATCAATAACAGCCACCAGCACCCCCTCTCCAAACAGATTAAAGGGTTCTGCTTGAACAGGATTGATGCAGGAGGCTGTCCTACCTTCATTAACCTCGAAGAAAAGTCGCTTCGGTTTCTCAATAAATTCAATTTCCTCGTAATTCGCCAGTCGGTCCACTAAATATTGAGGTATCGTTAATATGGCATATTCATTGGTTAACTCCACCGCAGATATCTCAAGCTCCTGACGAACTCGGTCTAAACTTCCGGTGAAGCGGACAATTAGCTCCCACATATCCGTATTTGGATTATAACCCACATTCAGCGTCCCTGTTTTCTCCCTCTGCTCCGGCGTGGCTTCTAGCGCCAGATTTAATTGATTCTCTATCTTCCCACTGGGCATATGATAAACTCCATTCTCAGGTTAGTTTATTATATGCAGGAGGAACCTTGTAACATGAGTTAATTACTCATATATATCCTGAATTGCTTCTACTAAAGCGGGAACAACTTGTTTTTTTCTAGACATGATTCCTTTTAAATACACGGAACATTCATCGCCTTCCACTTCAAAAGCATCCCTGGCAATTTCTCTTGCCTTATCTCCATAATAAATCAGTAATGTTGACTCCTCCAAAATACTGGTAAGCATAAAATAAGCGATTTCCGTTTCTTTTTCAGTATATTTCGCTTTCATATACTCTGTTATTTTACGCTTGATGTTTTCCATTTCATCATTATTAATTGTGTTAATCTGTCCAATAAACAAATGTTTATCATTAATATTAAACACTTTGAAATCCTGATGAAATATTTCTTCAGCTGTTTTATCCTTTAAATCGCTTCCTGCCTTAAACATCTCTTTTGCATATTCTCTACTATCAATTTGTGCAATTGTAGCTAGATTCTCTGCAGCTATCCTATCAACATCCGTACAAGTTACGGAAGAGTAAAGCAAAGTGTCAGATATGATAGCTGAGCATAATAGGCCTGCAATATACTTTGGAATCTCGATTCCCTTTTCACAAAACATCTGATATATGATAGTGGCTGTACATCCTAAAGGCTGGTTCCGGAAATAGACCGGATTAATGGTTTCGATTGTTCCCAATCTATGATGGTCAATAATCTCCAGGATTTCGGCACCCATAATCCCATCCAGTGCTTGACTTTTTTCATTATGGTCAACAAGAATAATTTTTTTCTTTGACACATTTAATAAATTTCTCCTTGAAATCATTCCGACATAATTATTGTAATTATCCAACACCGGAAAGTATCTGTGTCTAAACTTAGCCATCACGTTTTTAATATCCTCGATATAATCCTCGGTGTGAAAAGAAATCAGATTTTTAGTACTCATAAAATGCTTGATCGGCATACTTTGATTGATAAATCTTGCAACCGTATAAGTATCATGGGGTGAGCTGATGACGGTACATTTATGTTCATTTGCTATTTTTTTAATGGTTAATGAAACAGGTGCACCCTCACATACCACAATACATGCCGCCTCCATCTCAATTGCACATAACTGTGATTCATAGCGATTTCCAAGTATGACCAAATCTCCCTTTTCAATTAAGTTTTCCATAAGATCCGGGTTTGCCGCTGCGATTAGTACTTTTCCTTGATTAAAATGATTGTCGTCACTGCCCACGACTATTTCTCCATCAAGTGTTTCTACAATATTCTTATAATGTGTATCCGCTGTTGAAAGAATTCTGCTATCATAGATATCCATATATGACTGGGCAATATCTTCCGTAGTAATTAAGCCGATCAGCTCTTTCTCATGGGTAATAGGAAGCGTTGTCACATTTAAATCCTTCATTAATGACCAGGCTTTTTTTAATGAGATCCCCTGATCAACACCTTCCACCTTCCTTATTTCCATATCGATTACCTGTGTTCCCGCTTCTTTCATAAGTTCCGGTTCTTCCACAGAAAATCGGTTTAATACGAACCTTGTCTCATCACTCAACTTACCGGATCTCATTGGAATATACTCAAAATCATCCGACTTATTCTTTAAATAGGCATATGAGATAGCCGAGCATATGGAATCTGTATCTGGATTCTTGTGGCCAATAACAAAAACTTTTTGCTTATTCATCCTGAAAGTCTCCTTAAGTTCATTCATAGTAATCTTCAAAAACGTAATTGACTCATGATATTAATCACATAGCCATAATTAATAAATCCTTTGATCTATTTTAATATACTATTAATTTCTGATTGATGCTATAATTTTTTTATTTTTATATATCTACTTAGAAAACAGCACCACCAGTGTGAACAAATTAAAGGGTTCTCTATCTTTCCACTGGGCATATGATAACCTTTATAAGTAGGTTAGTTTATTACATTCTGGATCAACGGATAGAAATGAGCCTATGACTAAGAATCTAAAAATAAACCATATGACTTATGTTCGAGTGTTATTGATAGGATTTTAAATTAATCTCCCATTCCTCAAACCTAGAATAATTACGAATAATCTTATCAAGTTCATGATCATCGGTATCTTCCTCCATGTAAACAAACCAATTATTATCACTCGAATGTACGATTTTTATAATAAACAACTTATCATTCAAATAACCACTTCTTTCTTCCTTTACATCATTAAGTCTCATAGCATAATAATATAGCTCACCCTTATCCTCTCTCGTAAGATAAAGTGCTTCTTTAAAGGAATAATTTTGATCCAAAATATCAAACGGAACATACTCACAAACAACCTTCAATACATCATCAATAGTAAGTCCTTGCTTGAACTCTTCAGACGTCGAAAAATTAATAGATATATATGTAATCTCATTGCTATAGTATTGTGCCATTGTTAATAAAGATTTTGTATCATTAACAGCATTTGCAGGGGTATCAACATTAACTTTTCTATATCCTTTATAAAACTCATTTGCTTTATCAGAATCTCCGAAAAACTTTGGATGGTTTGCTAAAGTTAATAAACTTATGTCGGTAATATTATTCTGTATATCAATCTTTTCATTTCCCTTTAAAGCTAAAGCTATGAAAATAGATATTATAATTATTGCAAAAAAAGTTAAACCAATGGTTGCATTGTTTCCTCCGTTCGTTTTTCGAGAAGCGTATTGAGACCTTTGGCTTATATTTATTGTGGTAACATTATGAATTATGTGTTGATTTTGAACTGGCGGTTCCTTATGTAATAAATCAGCTCCACACTTAGGACAAACCACTGAAAAAGTTTTCGTTCCACAACAAGGGCAAGTACGCGGCTTTTCACCTACATCTACCCCACAATTAGGACATTTTGTACCACTGAACGTTGTACTACAATTTACACAGATATTACTAAACTCTGTTCCTCCACAGCTTCCACATTTTATAGTATTATCTGTGGCTTTCGTTCTACAATATTCACATACTTTCATTGTCTCTCCCCATATGTACTATAATATTTTTGTAACCATATTTGCTATAGTATACCAAATTATTACTTATTCTTCAATATGACTTAATTCATCTGTACGTATTCAAAAGGTAAAGTTTGTCAAACTAACACCATATCCGTCTATTCCCCTGTATGACATTCGTTTGAGAATATAGAAATAGACGACGTATCTCTTTAGTAAAAACATGTTGTTCAAAAAGCCACAGAAGATACATCGTGTTACCTTTGCAAAAAATCAGGCGAACATATAACCGCCTGTTCGCCTGATTTTTAAATTTTACATACTTAATATTTTGTATTTCCTATGAACACCTATATGTACTTCACCCCACTAGAAATCATGTCCTTTTTTCCCTTGTGTGTTTTCTCCATAAATCTCGATAAACATGCCTATTTGCTTTGTCAGATCCAGATATGAAAAATCCATTCCAATTGCTTCACATTGTCCACGTAACCACGGATCGTTACCTGTCATCTTTTTATGATCCTCAAGTATTTTACCGTAGCTATCCTTCGTAAGGAATGCAAAGTGATGTACACCTGGGCCATGCTCCTCTAACCATTTCTTATAAGGACCATCCGATATTGGTTCTACTAATTCAATTTCCAACCCGTAAAAAGTCCCCATAGCACATTTAATTTTAAAATCACCTATTTCTCCATTGATCTTCAAATCCTTAAAAACAGGAATTTCATTGCTCAACATATTTATTTCCCATGGACCAATCCCAAATTGCTCTTCATAAATCTTAACACTTTCCTCAACATCATTAACAACAATCCCTATCTGTAACAGAGTCTTAAATTGTGGTTCTGAAAATCTATGATTCATTCTATTATCCCCATTTCTTTTTTCATTTGGCCATTTAGTATTCACTTATAAGCTGCGTAAATATTCATAATCTAGTCTGACACAATCTCGATTAGTTCCATTCGATTCAGGGTAGTGATAATACTCCCTTTCACTGATATATGCCTCACAACCCTGTGCATCAGCTGCTTTTACCAGTGCAGACCAGTCAATGATTCCTTTGCCCAAAGCACCATTCCAGCTTCTTGATTCATACAGATCCTTTTTCATCTCTTCTGTGAGAATCGGAATATTCGTCTGAGGATCTTTTTTCAATCCCTCATGAAAAATCCGCTTTGGAAAGTGCTCTTTTTCATCTTCTGTCTGAGCTACTCTTGTACATTCCTTAACATGAATCAAAGGAAATCTCCCTGGATATCGTTTGATGTAATCCACCACATCAATCCCAGCCAGTGCTGCCCATCCAACATCAAACTCAAAGCCTAACAGTACAGGATCGGTATGCTCCAGAAGGATGTCATAAATCCTGGTCTTTCCTTCTTCTTTGTCCACCCACCGAAACTCATCTGCATGATTATGCAATACAGCCTTGAGACCATGGGACGCATAGATTCTTCCTTGTTCATTAAGTTTTTCGCATGCTTTTAACAAAGCTTCCCTGGTGACATGTTTCGGGCTGAGACTGACATTCATATATTTAGCCCCCATGGTCTGGGCAAAATACAAATCTTCCTCACCTCTGATACTATGGACAGAGATAACATCTAATTTTAATTCCTTCAGGAGCTTAGAAAACTCCTCTACTTCAAGTCCATCGGTATTATCTCCCACAAGTTCGATTCCATCATATCCCATAGCAGAAAAAAGCTTTACTGCCTCAATCAAACCTTCTGGGAAAGTTCGAATCATGGAATATACCTGTGCGTAAACTTTTCCTTTCATTTCATTGCCTCCTTAGAATATTGATATTTCTTTCCCATAATTTATTTTATTACTTTATCCATTCGAATGCTTGTAAATATAATTCGTTTTATTTGTAAATTTTCAACCTCTTATGCTTAAAGGCTGAAACATGATTGCATTTACTATATAAATGAATTAAAATATATTGCATCGCACTCCGTTTTATCATAATGGAAGGATTTTGAATCATGAACCAGACGCTATTCGAATTAAGTGAGTATGAATTACTGTTGAAAAAGATATACAGGAATGGTAATAAAAACTACTATAAATCACCTATGAGTTTCGAAGATTATAAGGAATTAATTAGTGTTCAGGCTGAACTATCTGAAAGTGGTTATCTATTTTCTAATCGAACGAAAGGAAATTTAGGTATTACACTGATTGAAGTCGAAGAGATAAGTGAAGGTGATGAAATAATCGTATTTCTCAATGAAAGATATAGTTATCCCCTGATGCATAATCATTCTTACATTGAAATGGTTTATGTCTATAACGGATCATGTACGCACTTTGTGGAAAGTCAAACGTTTCCTATGAATACAGGGGATTTTTGTATTTTAGCTCCTCATGCAATGCATGCGCTGTCAATTGAATCCGATGATGCCTTAGTTTTTAATATATTAATCAGCAAAAATGTATTTAACACATCCTTCCTTCGGCTTTTTCGCGGTGGACAATTGTTGATCGAATTTTTCGAAAATGTTCTTTATCATAAACGAGTAAGTCCTTATGTTATCTATCCTACGAAAGATGATCCTTGGCTTCACAAAACCTTATTAGAAATGCTTAATGAATATAATAAGAAGTCATATGCCTACAAAGAGTCATTAGAGCTATATACAAAGCAGTTATTTATCCATATCATACGTCATTATGAAATGTTCGCTATCGTGGCTGATTCTATTGATAATTCCATGGAGGATAATATTGTAGCTATTCTTGGTTATATTTCCGTTAACTTTACCCATACTTCGCTGAAAGAACTGGCTTCATTTTTTAATTATACCGAGTCCTATATCAGCCGGATGATAAAAAGCTATACTGGTAAGACCTTTGGTTTATTGATTACTGAACTACAGATGAAATATGCAAAAGAACTTATTGAGAACCGAAGCATGAACATTGCAGAAATCAGCCAAATGGTCGGCTGTTTTGATGCTAGTCATTTAAATAAGAAATTTAAAAAAATCTATGGAAAATCGCCCATAGATTTTAAAAAAGATGTGATATGAGATCCTCCGCTATACTCATGGTTAGAGTCGATCACAAATCATTATTTAATTACCGAGATATAAGAAGTGGTATATTCCTCATTAAAACAGAATGAGCAGTATACCACTTCTGAACAATATATAAATCTACTTAAGTACCCTTTATTTTACTTATAATTCATTCAAACCTTTCTTTGTCAAACTTAATATAAGCCGCTACCGTATACCTCCATTACAAGCGCCTTCTCCACAAAGATACTAGCATGCTTCCATCTAATTCGGCAAAGTTTTGAAGCTTTTGGATCCATTTCCAGATAAATATGATTCAGCTTATCTTCCATTCGTGCATCGCCAAGAAAAATATGATCTACAAGCTCGATATATTCATCAATATAGCTTTTTGCAATCGGTGTACCATTATGATTTGGAAGCAATAAATCATACTCCTCGTCACGTTCCTTCATGCACTGACAATTTAATTTAAGATTACACAAACGCTCCTTTATCTCATAGGGAGCATTAGAATTGCGAGAGTTATCAAACATCATAACCTGTGCTGATTCCAGATCATCCCCGCAGAAGAAGAGTCGGTTTGTCCTATCCAAATAAAATAAGGTTGTATTACAATGAGCCGGCTTTGCCTCAATCACCTCAATAACCCGTTCTCCCAAATCGATAACATCACCATTCTTTAATCTATTTCTTTGATATAAGGGGAACTTCAAAGCAGATAAGTCAAAAGGTACTGCATTGGGGGAATCTATCGACGGAGCATCTAGCTCAAAATCTTTGTGTAAGTATACCTCTTTAAATTCACCATTGCCTGCTGCATGATCCGGATGAAAATGAGTATTCACTACCACCAATTCCTTATCCGTCAGACCTCCCACAAAATCTGCCAAGGTACCTGTCCCATATCCGGTATCAATAAGCATAGCCTTATCCTTACCTTCCAGCAGATACATATACTCTGTTCCTTCCATAAAGCTAATACACCAGCTATTCTCCTGAAACTTCCAAGCTTTATAATCTCCAAATATCTCGATCAAGGACTTTTCCTTCATGTTTTACTCCTTTGCTATCAAATTTTTATGTTCTCTAGTTCAAGTAAACCAATTATTCTACCTTGATTTCAGCATTCTCTACATCCTGCCCAATAACTTTTACAGTGATAACTCCCGCTTCTTTCCCTCTTCTGATAATTGCCAGTGCCCTGCCTTCAAAGGTTTTTGTCCTCTCTGTCATAAAGTTATATTCCGGCTTAGGATTACCACTTCCAAATGCAACAAGTTTAGCATTCCCCTCTAGCTTCAGCTCCAGCTCCTGCTCTCCCTCCGTAACTGTGATACCTTGATTATCCGTTATACGGATGGGCAAGTATACAAATTCCTCTCCTACTGTTTCTGTGGTAATCTCAATCTTTCTTTCGTCGGACGCTGTTATAAGCTCTGTACGGCCTATTTCACAGTTATCTTCATATACTATTGCTGTTAATATCCCGGGGATATAATTTGCCTCGAACAAGGTTCGAAAACCTACTTCCTCTCCTGATGGTTTCTTTCCAAGTGATACTCCATTGCAGAAAAGCTCAACCTCTGTTCCTGGCGCATATACCTCTATCACGACTGGTTTACCTTCCATTCCCGCAAAGGTCCAGCTTGCCCTGCTATCACTAAGTACCCAGGGTGTTGCGATCAAATGCTCTCCATAATGATATGGATTTTGGACGGCAATATAAGGCTTTTTACGTAATCCGAAGACAATTTCTCGAAAATAGGAAACCGGTCTTCGAAATCCTGTGATATCAATATCTCCACAATAGGATATTTGGCATGGAAATGTCGCTCCAAAACCGCCCTCTCCCCATTGATATGCGGGCACACCTACACCAGCTTCGCCGATGTAATCCCAACCTGTCCAGGTAAAGTCACCAATTACATGATTACACTGATTTACCAGCTTCCAGTTTCTTGGTATCTGGGGCGGATAGGTCTCACTTCCGACAATAACACGGTTTGGATAGTTTATTCCATCCATCTCATAGCGTGCAGACATATAGTTATAGCCTGCCAGATCTGTTGTCGCGCACGCTTTGTCAATTCTCTTCGTTATTGTCGGATGCACTACAATCTCATCCATATGTTTGTCCATAAGCGACATGATATTATTCACATTGCCTACTAATTTATTTGTTTTTTTCAAACCATCAACTACGTCAGCAACTATTTCCTCCATACAATCTCCAGCTGCAAATACACCATTGATGGATGGGAGTGTATACCGGTAAGGATCCAGTTCTTTTAACTTAGAAGCAATCCTGTGACAGGTCTTTGCACCATGATCCATACCGATTTCAGGAATTTCATTTCCAATGGAATACATGATCACAGAGGGATGATTGTAATCCTTGCGTACCATTGCTTCAACATCCTTTTCCCACCATTCAGAAAAATATAGGCCATAATCATAATCCGATTTACATCTGTTCCACATATCAAAGGTTTCATCCATTACATATACACCAAGTGTATCACAAGCTCGAAGCATTGCCGGAGCCATTGGCTGATGCGACATACGAATGGCATTAAATCCTGCTTCTTTGAGAATTCGTATTTGTCTTGCATGTACCTCCTCGTAGGTTGCAGCTCCCAGCAACCCGCTATCATGGTGTATACAAGCTCCACGCAGCTTTACCACCTCACCATTCACACGAAGACCTCTTTTTGCATCCAGAGCAATCGTACGGATTCCAAAGGTAGTTACACTTTCGTCACAAACTACTTCCCCTTGATAGAGCCTTGATCGACAGGTATACAACTTAGGATTCTGATCCGTCCATAACACAGGCTTTTCTACTGTTATCCTGCGATACATTTTTCTTTGCTCTTGTTCCATGAGTACAACCGGAATCCGATCTGATGAAACAACTACCCCATCATAACAAATCTCATGTTCCAGGATCAATTCTTCCTTTGTAAAACACCTATTCTTTACCTCTGTTGTAACCACTAAGGTGGCATAGTCCTGATCTATCTGCTCCGTATGTACAAATAATCCATCCGGTGTAATATAAACTAGTTCTGAAACCAATAAAAAAACATCACGATAAATACCACCGCCCGTATACCATCGGCTATTTGGCATAGCACCATTCCTGACAATTACCCGTATCTCATTTTCAACGCCATAGTTCAAATAACTGTTAAGGTCTGCATAAAAGGTAGAATAGCCAAAGGGGCATTTTGCTGCAAGCTCTCCATTTACATAGACAAAGGCATTCATATAAACACCTTCAAACTTAAGCATGACTGTTTTATTCTTATATTCGAAAGGAACAAATAATTTCTTAACATAATGGTATACACCCCCATCTCGGTATCCTGTATTTCCTTTATTAAGACTATCTTTATTCGCATCAATCTCAATCATTGCATCATGAGGAAGCTCGATTGTTCTTGCATCCTCCGGTATATTCCATATCAGTGAAAAAGCATCTTTCTCCAGCCAAAATTTCCAATCATTGTTAAACTTCTTTTCTAACATGTGATTCCTCCATCTATAGACGTATATAACCGCCTACTTTTTATGTATATTCTAATCAAAGTTCAGCTTCCGCCTTCGCTTTCTTCTCCTTAAACATCTGGAATTCCACAATTTTATATGCATTGAAGGAATAAGTGAAGAATCCCAGAACAATAACACCTGTTATCACTGACTGCCAAGCAGACGGTACCCCCAATTTACCAATACCGGCAAAGATGATGGACTGAGTTAAGGCACCCATGATAACCCCCGTATTTCGATCTAAGTACCTTGCTAAGATATTACCGATAAACATTGGGAGGAAGGCATTTTGGATATAGGAAGCACTTCCTAATCCAATCTCAGGACTTACGGTTCCAAGTACGGACATATTAACCAATCCGGCTGCCGCCATACAGACGCCACCGATGGCATAACAAATTACTGCATTTTTCTTCTCATTAATACCCAGATTAACAGCTATTTCCTGACCAGGTCCTAAGGCTCTGGTATTATAGCCAAACTGTGTGTAATTCAAAAGAATGAATAAAATAATTACAATTACCGCACACAATATATATATATAAGGCTGTTGACACCAGATCAGAAGATCATTATGCCCAATCATTTTCACACCGGCTCCTTTACTAACTTTAAAGCCAATGGCCTCATAAATCATCGCAACTCCAAGGGATGTAACCATGGGAGGTAAACCAAGCAAAACATAGACGAGACCACTAAGTGTTCCTATGATTGCTCCAAATACCAGACATAATATCAATAGTGGGATTGGTCCAAGCTCATATCGTAAAGCTAACATACCGCCCAAAATGGTTGATAATATTAAAGTTGATCCTATACTGAAATCAAATCGTCCGGAATTTAGATTATAGGATACCGCAAGTGATATAAACCCGGTGTAAACCATGTTACGGAACATTACCTTTAGATCTGTTCCCACTCCAAAGCCAGTAACCCCTTTTATTTTACATAAAACATAGAAAATCAAATAAGTGGCTAATGGAATCAGGATCATCATAAATAGATTAAATCCTATTTTTTTTATGTTATTCATTATTATCCCCGCGCCTTTCCTTCTAAATGATTGAAAAATTACATTAATATGTACCAGCATCATCGATTACCTTGGCAATAATTTTGTTCGATAGGACGCGGAGGTTATAAATACCACGATGATAAAGATTACTCCACGAACGATCTGAATGATATCGTTGGATACATTACAAATGCTAAGACCATTGTTTAAAACGGTAATCGTAGCTGCACCGATTAAGGCTGCACTAATTTTACTTCTTGGTCCTCCGGACAAAGGCATACCGCCCAGTACTATTGCTACAAGAACATCGTTTCCAATGGAACCTCCAGTAGAGGCTGTAACCGTCTTCGTCTTTAAGATTGTAATAATCGCTGCAAGCGTTATTCCAATTCCACTCATAACAAATGCTATAATCACATTTTGCTTGGTATTAATACCGGATTGTCCTGCTGCCAGGAAATTGCCACCTTGTAGCTTACAGGCTTTTCCTACCTTTGTGTAATTAAAGACGATCATTGCGATCAGATAAAAACACCCGATAAAGATTACGTTAATCAGTGTCATATCCATTTTGGGAATAATAGTACCAAGTGACAATGTTGTTTCATCGCCAAGTAACACCAAACCGATTGCAGTTAAAAAACTACCAAAGATAATCATTACAATAAAGATCGGTAAGGTCAGATATGCAGCAACCAATCCTTTAAAAACCGCAATTCCCATAGAGACAGCGATTACCGTGAGGATCATAATCCAAAAATTCTCTGTTTTAATTCCTGCCAATGCCCCTGCAATTGCAGATAAACAAAGGGTTCCTCCGGAAGACATGTCCAGAGCTCCGCATGCAAAGGAAAACACCAAACCGATTGCTACTAATGCAGTTAAAATAACTTGATTGGTTAATATCTTAAGATTCACATTACTAATGCTCTTACCCTCTGTTAAGACAGCAAATACTATTACTACTATAATTAATCCTATCAAAGGAGCAAGATCGATCATTAACTCCTTTCGTTTTAAGGATTTTTTCTTTCCGATTGCTTCATTCTTCATCTGCTTCACCTCTTATATCATATATTCTATGACAGAGCTCTCATCGAACGATTCGCCTCTTTTTAGTTCTCCAGTTACTTTTCCATTCTTTAAAACAATAAGGCGATCACACATTCCAATGAGCTCTGGTAACTCTTCTGAAATCATAATTATGGATTTGCCTTCTGCTTTCATCTCTTCCATCAAATGATACATCGCTGCCTTTACTCCAATATCCACTCCTCTTGTCGGACAATCCAGAATCAGTATCTTAGAACCACGTCCTAACCATTTACTGAATACTACCTTTTGTTTGTTGCCACCGGATAAGAACTTCACTTGTTGATTCATACTTGCACATTTAATGCTTAAGATATCAATTTGTTTTCCAACATAATTTTTTTCTGCTCTCGGTGTGATCAGGCCAAATTTTGATATTTTATCAAAGGCACTGCCTACAATGTTATCTTTTATGCTTGCCGTTAATACCAAAGCTTCTATATCACGATTTTTCGAAACATAGCCCATATCATACTTTATGGCAGTCTGAGCATTGGTGATCGTCTCTCCGGTAGGAACATAGGTAACTTTTCCTGTAACTACCTTTTCCTCTCCAAAGATAGCTCTGCCCAGTTCGTGCATTCCACAATGGGACAACCCGCCAATTCCAAGGATTTCACCTTTATGTAATTCCAGATTAACATTTTGTGTGAGACCTCTTCCGGTTGTCAAGTTCTCTACACGAATCACAATTTCTTCCTGGTAACTGCATTCCTTATCCTCACGATAGTAATGCTCTCCGATCTCTCTGCCAACCATATGTTTCTTCACAACATTTGCATTAAATTCTGATCTATCCAAGGTTGCAATTAATTTACCGTCACGTAGAACCGTGAGTGTATCACAATGCTGCATTGTTTCCTCTAAGTCATGGGAAATGAATAAGACCGATTTCCCTTCTGCCTTCATCTTCTGCATGAGTGAATAGATAATGTTCCTACCCTTTTGTGACAATGCAGTTGTTGTCTCATCCACCACCAATAACTCAGGATTGTGATACATTACCTTTGCGATTTCAACCAACTTTCTATCCTGCATATCCAAGGAATCTATATAGACTGCCGGGTCGCAATCATAAAAGCCTATATTTTCTAATGCTTTTTTAGCCTCGGCATACATTGCTTTCTTATCAATCAAACCCAATTTATGAAACCCTTTTTTCCATACGAATCGTTTAAATCTTCGTTCATTTCCCAAAAAGATATTCTGCGCCACAGTTATTCCAGAGATCGTACCCATTTCCTGAACGATCATACCAATTCCAGCTTCTGCTCCTTCAATCATTGTTGCAGGTTTATGTAATTGACCCTTCAAATACATCTCACCACTGGTTGCAGGCTGCATTCCTGCTGCTATTGAAGAAATGGTTGATTTTCCGGAACCATTTTCACCGATTAATCCTCTGATTTCACCACGATATACGGTTAAATCCACATGATTCAGAGCCGTCGTAGACCCATAAGTTTTGCATATGTCCTTTGCTTCAAATAAAATCTCTCTGTCTTTTATCATATCTTCCTCCACTCCGTTATTCTATGAGGACTGTTTGTTGAAATGTACCTTTATTAAATTTTACAATTACTTTCCTTACCTACTGGAGCTATATTTTATTGATATACTACATGAAACATAAAAGACAGGGTGCCGTAAAACATTTGCACATTTTACAGCATCCCCATCCTACCACTATTATTTACTGAGAACTTTTTCTAAAGCCCCGGCATCAGCTAAATCAACTACTTTTTGGTAATTAGCATCTGGATTTAATTTAACGATCAAGGATTTCAAATCATCTGCACTGTATACTTTTTCACCATTTAAAATATCATTTAATTTCTTGCAGTCATCCGCATTACCTATGAACCAGGTAGGCACATGATAATCAATTGCAATTCCGGAATTTTCAATTGCATCAGCATTACCATCAACTGCATTAAGCATAATAGCTACACCCAAACCATATCCATTCAGATTAGAAGATACAAGATAATCTACCGCACCACTTGCAAATCCCTCCACATATGGATCATTAACAGCCCCGATTGTAGCAAGTTTAACATCATTAAGCCCTGCAGATGCGATAGGCTGAGCCCAGAAATCCAAGCCATTAAAGGATGCTACTACTGCCTGAAGACCTTCTTTTGATAAAGCAGCTGCCTGATCTGCAAAAAATTGATCATTAGGAAAGCCACTTACAACAGTAACATCAACCTCTGTTCCCACAGCATCCATGAAACCAGCTTGCCTCTGAACAAATTGTTGTACACCGAAATCAGCACCACCATTGGCATAAACTACATTGGTATATCCTTGCTCTTTCACCCATTTACCAAGAGCTTCACCTTTTTCATATTCATCACCACCGGCAACCACATATCCTAAGTATAATGGATCTTTTTTATAGGTATCAAAGGAAGCATCATCAACTCTACCGTAATAATACATACCATATTCAAGAACCTTACTGATTTGTTCTGTTCCAGTTACATTATAGTAACCAAAAAATGCTTTACAACCAGCCATAGCACAGTCTTCAATGAACTTCATCTCTCCATCTGCATCTGCTATTGCTTCAGAATATTTAAATTCCACATTGAAATTCTGAGATAGATAATCAAAGTAAGACTGAATAGCTAAGGTTTCACTCTCCGTAGGATCATATAATTCCACACCAATTAATACCTTTTCTTCAGGGTAAACCTCAGTTGTAGCAGTATCTGTGGTTTCACCTTCTGCAGCATCCGTAGCTGATGCGCCACTAGTTGTTGGTGTTGCTTCTGTACTATTCTCCCCGCTTGTACTGCTTGTACTGCTTTTACATGCTGTTAAGCCAAAAACCAGAATACACGCCATAAATAAAGCAAATAACTTTTTCTTCATATTCGTTCCTCCTAATTTTTAATCTCCAAAGCCTTACTCTTTGGTATCTTACATATATTATTTTAAAGGATTTATATACATATTTCTATGTAGTTTCTTTCTATAAATCCGACATATTTTAAGATTATATTGAAGTTATATTTTACATCTGCTATGCTAAAGGAAGTCACAATATTGTTATTAAAGAGGGATAAAATCTATGGCCTACTATAGTACCGTTGGTGAGTTTCAGAATCATATGAAGAACTATTACGAATTGAGTCATACGAAGGTACAGTTCATTGAAATGGTTAATTTTCTTTATAGAAATAAAATGCTCAAAGAAAGTTTACCTTCGATTAATTATAAGGATCTCTACGGGGATATATCTGACGAGGATTTTGAGGCGTTAGTTTATCAGTCTCCTCTTATTTTAGATATTCCAGAGACTTATACCACAGAAGAAGTGACAGAAAAAGACATCATTCCCAATTCCAATGATGTTTTTATATTAACACATATGCGTTATACAAGCCATAAGATGCATAACCATAATTATTTTGAGATCAATTATGTGTTTCGGGGTGAATGCACCTTTTATTTCGAGAAATCATCCCGCAAACTACGCGAAGGAGAGCTTTGTATCATTGCTCCGCACTCAAAACATGATATTGTCATTGAAGATGATACCTCCTTTGTTTTTAATATATTAATCCGAAAAAGCACATTTAATACGACGTTTTTTTCTCTACTTTCTCAAAGAGACTTATTATCCTATTTTTTTAGAACAATATTACATGACAGTTCCCATTCAAACTATCTTTTATTCTTTATTAAAAATACTGCACCAATTAAAAGTATCATTAAGAACTTAGCAATGGAGAACTACCGCAACGATACGTATAGTAATAATTGCTGCATCAGCTACGTGAACCTGTTATTTTCTTTATTACTTCGTAACTATAGTGAAACCATTCAGTTTTATGATTATAAGATAGACTCCGACTTTTCACTTATTTTGCAATATATTCAACATAATTATAAAAACCTAACCCTGTCTGCATTAGGTGACCTGTTTCACTATAGTGAACCCTATTTAAGCACAATGATTAAACATAATACCGGGTGCACCTTTAGTGATCTCGTTAAAAAACTACGTATGTCTGATGCGGTTGATTACCTAACTAAAACCAATATGAAAATTTCCGAAATAGCTGAACTAACTGGCTACAATTCAGCTGATCATTTTTCAAGAGTGTTCCGCAACTATTATCATATCTCTCCACAAGAATATCGTAAGGATAAAAAATAACAATAACCATCAGCCCCCTGTCCAAACAGATTATATAGTTCTGTTTGGACAGGGGCTGATGGTTATTGTTATTACTTTGGCCCTTGCTTTGCTACCTTTTGTATAATCCAGACTTACCACCGCTTTTTCTTACTAACATAACATTCTCAATCACCATATCTTTGTCGACCGCCTTACACATATCATAGATTGTTAGTGCAGCTACAGTTGCAGCAGAAAGTGCCTCCATCTCCACTCCGGTCTTTCCAACTGTTTTCACAATAGCTTTAATCTCTATCCTGCTACTTTGCTCATCTAATGAAAAGCTGATATCACAACCGGTAATAGGAATCGGATGACACATGGGTATCATCTGAGATGTATTTTTTGCTCCCATGATACCAGCTACTTGGGCTACAGATAATACATCCCCTTTTGTAATCAATCCATCTTTTATCTTTTGCAACGTTTCACATTTCATGGAAATCGTACCAATTGCAACTGCCTCTCTAGCGGTATCTTCTTTCTTTGATACATCCACCATTCTTGCCCGACCTTCCTCATTGATATGTGTAAATTCCATCTTCATAGCCTCCTGATTTCAGCCTCCAACTAGGTGCATCAAACGAAGGCTTAGATAATTAATATTTCTTCCATAGCGATCTACTATTTATTCTATCCACTATATTAGCGCCTTTGATCCACAGCACACTCCATAGCATCTCCTGTTAAAACATGTATCCCATGCGGGATAGCGGGTAGAATGATCTGTAGATTTTCAACTGCCGCCTTGGGACTACCGGGAAGATTAATAATTAATGTCTTACCTCTGATCCCTGAAATTCCCCTGGATAGCATCGCATTCACAGTAATCTCCAACGACTTCATCCTCATCGCTTCACCAAAACCGGGTACATATTTTTCAATCACATTTTTTGTTGCCTCCGGTGTAACATCCCTTTGTGATAATCCGGTTCCACCATTCGTTAATAGTAACTCCACCTGAAGGGTATCACAAAGGTAGATCAGCTCCTGTTCTATTTCTTCTCTCTCATCTGCTATTATTTTGTAATAGCTGATCGCATAATCTCCTTTTTGCAATTCATTTCTAATTGCAGGGCCGGTCTCATCAACTCGTTCGCCTCGTGCTCCCTTATCACTGATTGTTAAAATAGCTGTCTTGATCATCTACTATTCCTCTTCTCCAAATGCCATAAACTCAATATATAAGTCATTAAAATCTGCATCATTAGACAAATGAACCTCACTTGATAACGCTTTAATATGATCCATTCGTTTTGGTGCCTCTTCATCTATCAGGTAATTCACTGCACCGCTAAGAGAGCTGTTGCCGATGGCAATTATTTTTCCGTTCAATTCCTCAGGTAATAAGCCAATATTGATCGCTTTCTCCAGGTTAATCTTATAACCAAATCCTCCAGCTAAATATACCTTATCTATGCCATCATAGCTTACCTCGTATCGTCTCATTAAGGTTTCAGCACCTGCCCTGATAGCTGATTTTGCCATCTGAAGCTCACGAATATCCCTCTGGGTTAATGATATTTCATTACCCTGATTATCCTTTGCCAGGACATAACCCGTATCAAAATATTCCTCACAAAGTAATCCTGTCTCATCGATTAGTTCTGCTTTTAACAGCTCACTGGCAAGTTCAATAACACCCGTACCACAGATACCGATTGGCGGCTTTTGCCCAATGGTATCGAATGTAGTCGTATCACCAATACGTACACCGCAAATGGCTCCGGCAATACTTCCAACTCCGCAGGAGATATTCCCTCCTTCAAAGGCAGGCCCTGCTGCTGTAGATGCAACCAGTATCTTATCTTTATTCCCAATTGCCATTTCACCATTCGTACCTAAGTCAATTAACAGATAGGGCTTATCATCTTTATCAAACCCACAGGTTAAGAGCCCGGCTACAATATCTCCTCCGACAAAGGTTGAAATACCCGGCAGTAAAATCACCTGCGCTGTAAGATAATCGCTGCCAAATACGTCTGCAAAAGGCAACTCTATTCGATCAATGTTCACAGGAGTAAATGGATATACTCCAAGAGTCTCACAGGAATATCCTAATAGCAGATGCCCCATAGTCGTATTCCCTGCGATTGCAATTCTTAAAATCTTACTCCGATCCACCTGATTCTCTTCTACAAGACTCTTTATTCCTTCCAAAAGATCCTTCCTGATGCTTTGGCGCAGCTCCTCCTTTTTCCCTTCCATAGAGGCTTTCATTCGTGAAATCACGTCAGCTCCATATGCTCTTTGCTTATTGATTGTAGTATAGGTTTTTATGATTTGCTTCGTGGCCAGATTTATCAAGCTAATGGCTACCGTTGTTGTTCCAATATCAATTGCGAAAGCATATCCTTCTTCTGCCTGGTCGCTACAACTCTTCTTTGTTTGGTCATAGCTCTCCTTTGTCTGGTCGGATATCTCCCCCTTTTTGCCCTGGGGAATAATACCCTCCACTATATCAGATACAACCTCAAAATCCGTTTCATCACCACTGACAATTCGAATGGTACAAGCGGATTTCGGATAGGCCTTACAGGCAAGACGATATCCCTCTTCCAATTCTTTTTCACTAAACTTTGCCAGATCCGAACTAGTGATCTTAAGTTCCCCTGCCACTACCCGAATCTTGCATTTACCACAGGTTCCCTTACCGCCACAGGCAGCACTCACATAGATCCCCTGTGCAAGCAAGGCCGTAAGTAAATCCACCGATCCGTCATAAGCAAGCAAAATTGTGGAACCCCTTCCCAGAACACTTACCGTAATGATCTTGCCTTTTCTTAATTTACAGTCTGTGCGGTCACATTCATCGCAGTTATGTCCATCATGGTTTACTGATCCGCCCTCAGAAAGTATAAGGATATGTCCCAAGGTTTTTACCGTCGTGAACATATAACCCTGGGTCAATCCAATCGTTACGGATTCTACCGCCTTAATCTCCTCCAGTATCCGCTCCTGTTCTTCCATTGGAATATGTACCGGTGCCTCAAGCTTTTCTACGATACCAAGTCCCCGCAAAGTACATTCCTCTTTTATTTTCTCATGTACTCTTGCTTCCATTTGGAACATATAATCATCCGACATGGCATTTACCAGCATACCAAGTAAATAGTCCCCCTGATCAAAATAATCCTCGGATAGTTCAGTAACCTCATCACCAATACTGGTCAGTATAAAGATAGCTTTTGATTCCTTATTCCTTGTATAGGTACCGAATTTTAAATATGCCACAGGATGAATACAACCAAGTACCTCCGGCTCCAATTTCTCAAACTCCTCCAACAGTTCCTCATAAATCGGACTATCACTATGGCAATCCATCAATTGAAAAACCGTTTTGGGATTAATCTTAATATCAAATTCCGTGAGTTTTATAAAGTCATTCATCCCCATCTCCCCTTCTCCGTAGAAATTTACTAAATAATGATTTCAAATGTCAATAATTTTATACAGTTTTACTTTTGGTTTATTCTATCATAATGACCTTTTATGATTTTGGCAAGCCCTCTGTTAAATGGAAATACCTTACATATAAATATTGCGATACTGAAGTATGCAGCTAAAACAGTTGAAAGCTTGTCAAAACATAAATATATTTATAATTTTTATTAATATTTTTAGGTCGTTCTCATAAAAACCGCGAAAGTCCCCTTCCTTAAGCATGTTTTCCGAACAAAAATTACAAAGATTTTATAAATAATGTATACAAAAAGAAATACTTCTTAAGCAAAAAAATATATACTAATCTCATCAAGCAGATTAACAGCCGTTCACTTCATGACTTACATTTCACAGAAATATAAAATCATAAAAGTGCTGTTTATGCTTAAGCATGTCTGGCAATCCAGACGACCCCAGGCCACAAAGAGGGATCTTTTCATAGTACAGATAGTGGCATGGTGTTTACTACAAAAACAATATTTATATTAAGGAGGAGGCTTACTATGGATTTTGAAGAGTTATCATTAGCCGTACAAAAAGGTAAAGCGAAACAAGTGAGGGAATTAGTTAATCAGGGGATTGAAGAAGGTATTTCCATTGAAAAGATCTTAAACGATGGGCTAATCGGTTCCATGGCAATCGTTGGCGAGAATTTTAAGCAGAATAAAATATATGTTCCTGAGATGTTAGTTGCAGCTAGAGCAATGTCAGCTGGTCTTTCCATTCTGGAACCACTTCTTACTGCAACAGGTGTTAAGCCTATCGGTAAGATCGTAATCGGTACTGTAAAAGGTGACTTACATGATATTGGTAAGAACCTGGTAGCAATGATGATGAAGGGTATGGGAGCTACCGTTTACGACTTAGGAATTGACGTTCCAGACCTTGCTTTCGTAGAGAAAGCAGAAGAGGTTGGCGCAGATATCGTGTGTATCTCCGCACTATTAACAACAACAATGCCTGCAATCGGTGATGTAATCAAAGAATTTGAAAAATCAGGCGTAAGAAATAAATATCATATCATGGTTGGTGGTGCTCCTGTGAATCGTGCATTCGCAGAATCTGTTGGTGCTGACGACTATACATCGAATGCTGCAGATGCTGCTGAAGCCGCAAAAGCATTTTTGGAGAAAAAATACAGCAAGGAGGCATAATTAATGAGTAAGCAGTTCACAAAATTAGCATATAACTCAGTGGAAGAAATGCTATATGGCACATGCCCAAATCCAGTTACTACCAGAAGCGGTTTAGTAATCGGCGGCGGAGAGATTTATCCTGAGGTTAACTTTACCTTACCTCCGATGCATATTACAAAAGACACTATGCCAGAGGTATTAAATATCTATAAAGAAATGATCAATGGTGTTCTTAAGAAAGCCGTTGAATTGCATGCTCCTGGTCTTGTGGTTGAGTTCGAGACTCTTCCTGATATGACAGAGCATCCCGAATGGGGAATTCAAATTCATAAGTTACTTCGTGACACCATGTTTGAGTATGAAGTAAAATATGGTTTAAAGAGCGCCATCAGAATGACTCCTAACGATATCCGTGAAATGCACCGCCCTCCGATTATGAGAAGCGGTCAGTATTGGGATGCTATGGTTAAAACCTTTGAAGGCACTGGAAAGGATGGAGCTGATATCTTTTCCATCGAATCTACGGGCGGTAAGGAAGTAAATGATGAAGCAATTGTAAATGCAGATCTTAGAACCTCTATCTTTGCATTAGGCTGCCTCGCTCCTAGAGATATGAAATGGTTATGGAGCAATATTTCTGATATTGCAAAGACACATGGCGTAATCTCCGGTGGTGATTCTGCCTGCGGTTTTGCTAATACCGCCATGGTTCTTGCAGAGCAGGGCTTTATTCCTAAGGTATATGCTTCCATCATGAGAACTATCACTACAGTTAGAGCTTTAGTAGCTTTAGAAAATGGTGCTGTTGGACCAAGCAAGGATTGCGCTTATGAAAATATCTATCTGAAAGCAATTACCGGTACACCAATTTCTTCTGAAGGTAAAAGCGCAGCTTGTGCACACTTTAGCCCAATTGGTAACATCTCTGCTGCTGTTGCTGATCTTTGGAGTAATGAATCAGTACAGCAGGTGAAACTGTTAAGCGGTTTTGCACCTGTAGTATCAACGGAGCAATTGATCTATGATTGCCGTTTAATGAATACTGCAACAAAGAAGGGTCATTCCTTATTAATGCGTGATCTTCTGGTGGAATCCGATTGCTATCTCGATCCACAGGCTTATGTATTAAGACCTGATGTAGCATTTGAGATCGGAAAAGAAATTGTTAAGACTCAGGATCCATTCCTTAGAACCTTAAATACTGCAAAGCTTACCCTTGATATCATTAAGAAGGCAGTTGACAAAAAAGAACTTGTAATTGAAGACAGAGAGCTTAACTGGCTTGATATTCTGGAATCACAGATTGACGAAATCCCTGAGGATGAGGAAGCTTTCATCGCAGAAATGAAGAAAGAAGTAGATCCTTCCAAGTGTAATTTATCTGAGTACGGCATTTAAGCTATGGCAACAAAAATAGATATTATCTCCGGATTTTTAGGGGCTGGCAAAACCACCTTCATAAAAAAACTGGTAAAGGATTTATACATGGATACTAACGTTGTCATTCTCGAAAATGAGTTTGGCAAGGTTAATATCGATGAAGGAACCTTTCAGCGTGAGAGCATTCAGGTGAAGTCAATATATGCCGGTTGTATCTGCTGTTCCAGTTCTATGTACCTTGCAAAAGGGATTAGTGAGATCATGTCAGAATTCCAACCGGATCGCATCATCATTGAACCCACCGGAATTGCTAAGCTGTCCGATGTTAAGAAATTGGTGATGGACGAAATCTCTGATGCTACTTTTTCTAATTCCGGTAAGAATTTTGATAACTCCGGTAAAGCATTGGAAAGTTCCAGTAAAATGTTGGAAAGTCCCAATAAAACATTGGAACTGGATAAAGTTATCACAATCGTAGATGCAAAGAATTATCATGTTCGTGCCTTGGTTTCAAAGGATTTTTTTGAGGATCAAATCAGAGCAAGTGAAGTAATCTTCTTAAGCAAAACAGATCTCATAGATGATGAGGGACTTGGTCGTGTAAAGTCTGAGATTAATCGAATCCAACCAGCTTGTCAGGTGGTGGATGAAGTATGGGATCATATGCCAATAGATCGGTTGAAGGAATTCGTCGATTATAAGCAGGATTCCTCAAAAATTGAACATAAACTTGCAATGCGTATGAATCATAAGAACGATTTTGACAGCTATGAGCTTGTGACGAAACAACCACTTAGTGCAGAGCAGGTGACTTCCTTCGTTGACGAAATAACCAAAGGCAGTTACGGAGAAATCCACCGGGCAAAAGGTGTATGCTATGATAAGCAAAATGGCATGTACAGTGTTGACTATGTTCCTAAGGAAATTATTATAAAACCTGTGAGCAGTGGAGAGATAAGCTCAGAGACATCAAAGCTTTGCCTTATTGGAAGGCAGCTTAAAAAGAACGAACTGGATCAACTTTTACAACGATTTAAATGATCTTGATAAGTTTATAATTTAATTAAAAATTCCACAAATATAATAAAGAGGAATCAGCAAGCTGATTCCTCTTTATTATATCAAGGAAATACTTATGTTAATAAATTACCTGTCTTAAGAAATTATCTATCTTATTGAATTACCTATTTTACTAAATTACCTACCTTAAGATATTATCCATCTTAAAAATTATTTATCTTAAGAATTACTTTTCTAAATGAATTACTTTTCTAAATATATTACTTTTCTAAATAAATTATTTTCTAAATAAATTACTTTTCTAAATAAATCACCTTTCTTACAAGGATTACTTCTTAAATGAATTACTTATATACTTATATTAAGAAATTACTTATTTGATTAAATTATCTTTGATTAAAGGTTTACAAACTCTGTCGATACTGCTTCGGCGTCATACCAGTTGCCTTTTTGAATACATTCGAAAAATAGCTTTGATTATCGAAGCCGACCTCTACTGCAATGTTAATCAGGGGAAGATTAGAATTTGCCAGTAAAAGCTTCGCATTATCTATTTTAAGATTAATTAAATAGTTTGAAAAATTCACACCCGTCTCCTTTTTAAACAAGGTAGAAAAATAAGCCGGATTTAAGCCCACATGCTCTGCTACCATATCCAGAGAAAGATCCTGGTTGTAATGATCATTTATATAAGCAATACTCTTCTTAATAACACCCAGATTATTATTTGTCGTATAGCTAAAGGCAAGATTAGTAAACTGATCCAGCGTTTCTAACAAAACATAGGATAAATCCGTAAGATTTTTCACATCCGTCAACTGCTTCATAAAACCTTCCGTCATCTGGTAGATGGATTTTTCATTGGAGCCTGCTTCATAGGTAGCACGTGACAGCAGCGCAATTAACTCAATCGTTCGAACCTTAATAATATCTATATTATTACCGGAGGTAAAATAAATCTGTCCCAGCATCTCATTGAGCATTGCTTTAGCGCCTTTGATATTACCAGATAATACATCGCTGATCAAACATTTTTCCATAGCATACTGAGTTACGGAAGCTGATCCTTCCTCTTCCTTCGTTGCTTGTATATATTCCCCAATCTTTGCCTGTTGGAAGGCTTTCTCACTCAGCTCCTTGGTACGCTCTGACTCTCCAGTTAAAAGATTCGTTACTAAAAGAAATAAAAGCTTACTTAAGTGGCGCGCCTGAAAGGGTTCGATGAGAGGAACCGCTGTTAGAGCTGTATATAGTTTTCGGCGATAATCCAGACTGATATTATGCTTTTGTATAATGCTATCAATCAAGGTCATATCCGGATAATCTAATACAATGGGTCCGGCGAGGACGCTTCCTTGATAGGATTTTTCTTTAAAAATAGGAACAGTAAAATGAATTAGTCCGGCAGGGCACAAATAGATATAGGACTCTCCTAAGTTCAATGACATTTTGCAAGAATCCTGATGTGTTTTTGCACAGGGACAGTACTTTCCTGTCGCCTCTTGAAACAAGGCGCAGTACTGACAGGACTGTCCAAAGATACCATTCTGACCCCCATCCTTATCTAGCATAGTTAAGGTTATATTGGTTGCATATGAATAGGTCTGAAGATTGTTCTTTAGTATATCAATAAACTCCATGCTAACCTCCAATCTACCGTTCCCTAATTAGGGTACTATACAAACTTACCGTGTGAGAATCTGGATTCTACACTTTTTCTCATCATCCTGCTTTTATCTGAGTACCATTATTTCCAGAATGGCGAAGATGCTTTTCCAAGTTTTCCGCTCGTTCTAACGCTTTATCTATATTCTCACAGAAGTTCTCTTCTCCGACCTCTTTATCAAAACCAGCCTTTTGCATCATATGAAGCGGCTGTTCCTGCACATGGGAAAAGAGTAAGGTAATATGCTTCTTCTTACAGGCTTTCCATACGCTACGTAGGGAATGAAGCGCATTCACATCCATCGCCGGAACACTACGCATTCGAAGAATAACAATTTTTACCCTGGAGTCCTCCAGTGAGATATTCATGAATTGATCTGCTGCTCCAAAGAACATGGGACCATTAATTTCATATACTATGGTGTGCTTTGGCACCTTCTTTAAGCGGATATTTTCCGGATCGTTCAGATCATCCTCACAACCATCCTCTTCAATATCCTTCCATTTTTGAATATCGGTTACATCGGCCATTCTCTTTACAAAAAGAATCGCAGCCATTAGAATTCCAATCTCAATTGCAACCACTAAATCAAAGATAACCGTTAAGGCAAAGGTTGCAACCAGCACCAGAATATCACTCTTTGGTGATTTCTTAACTAGTCCTACAAATTCTCTCCACTCACTCATATTATAGGCAACCATAAATAGGATTGCCGCAATTGTCGGCATCGGAATTAAAGCTGCATAAGGCATCAATATCATTAGAACTAATAAAAGTACTACGGAATGCACCATTCCTGCTATGGGTGTTCGTCCCCCATTTTTTACATTTGCAGCGGTTCTTGCTATGGCACCCGTCGCTGGAATTCCACCGAATAAGCTGGAGAAGATATTACCTGCTCCCTGTGCCACAAGTTCCATATTTGATCTGTGCTTACTTCCTATCATACCATCAGCTACGACGCATGACAATAGGGATTCCACTCCTGCGAGAATGGCGATGGTGATTGCATCCGGAATCAGGTTCTTCACCATGGTTAAACTCATCACAGGTACCTGGACTTGTGGGAGCTTTGAAGAGATATCATATAGACTTCCTATCGTATTAACTTCCATATGAAATATCTTTACAAGAGCTGATGCTGCTATTACAGCAATCAAAGATGCCGGGATCTTATGATTTAGCTTAGGCCAAATAATTAGAATCGCCAGTGATAAAGCACCTATGATCAATGCCCAAGGATTCATGCTCTTAATGCTGATCGTGCAAGCCAGCAATTTTTCAAGGGTTTCAACCGGGCTTGTCTTGAAGGTAAGTCCAAGAAAGTCCTTAATCTGTCCAATAAATATCGTTACGGCGATACCTAAGGTAAAGCCTGTGGTTATTGTATACGGGATATAACGTAATAATCGACCGAATTTCAATAACCCCATAAGAATTAAAATGATACCTGCCATTATTGTTGCTACCGCTAGGCCTTCCATGCCCTGCCTCGCCACAATTCCGGCTACAATCGTTGCAAATGCCGCTGTTGGTCCTGAAATCTGTACACGGCTTCCACCCAGGAATGATATCACAAATCCAGCTACAATCGCTGTATAGAGACCTCTTTCCGGTGTAACTCCGGATGCCAGTGCGAGTGCAATAGAAAGCGGCAATGCTATGATTGCTACGATAATGCCGGCGACTACATCCTTAATCAACTGCTGTTTCGTGTAAGTTTTCATGACCGAAAACAACTTTGGCTTCAACTTTTCCATTTTACTAGCCTCCATATAATTTTCGTTCGATTAATCATAGTCCTGTTTTCTCGGTTTTTCAAGTATTTCTTAAAATTCTATAAACTTTTGTCGAAATTTATATTCTTTTCCTTTTCAAAAGTAGGTGAATGTAGGCGTTTGCGAAACTCACAAACTACTGCTATTTTTCATACAATTGGTACAGGTTCCTGAACGAAATTTGCCGTGCCCATTCGGGCACTTTACAGCATGGAGTGAAGGAATTTGAAACAATTGTATGAAAAATTCCACGAACTATATTGTTTCGCAATTACCTATCAGGGGAATATGGGATATCTGCACACCTAACCCCTTACATCACATACTAACTCTGACAAAGTTACCAGTATTTAATCCTAGAAATCTTTTTAAAACATGTTACAATAATATAGTATCAATTATAACCCTTTACCCTGTGATGGAGGTCATTTCATGAAACGAATCCTATTGATAGCCCTAGCCGGTATGCTCATGCTTGGTGCTATTTTTGTCGGTAATAAATACTTTATAACAAAACCAGTCGACATGACCTATCGTTCCTTTTTAGAGGAAGTCGAGCAAAAGCAGGTTCAAGAAGTCATATATAGTCAAGACGGTAATACCTTTGAAGCAGTATTTAAGAATAAATCTGGTAAATATATTGTAACTAACCCAAAGACCGATGACTTCACTAGCTATCTGCTAATGAACGATATTACAGTTAGTTATGGCGAAGAAAATTCTGCTTTGACTGCTCTTAAGGTTGTTCTGCTGTTGGGCTTTGCCGGCGGTATGGTTATATTCCTTCGAAATGGAGGAAACGCAAAAGAATTAATTAAAGACTCAAATATAAAGAAGAAACAACAATCTGCTCCAAGCATTACATTGGCGCAGGTTGCAGGAAATACAGAAGCAAAGTCCATGGTGGAGGATATCATCTCCTTCATCAAAGAACCTGATAAATATTCAGATGTTGGTGCACGTATGCCAAAAGGCCTTTTATTATACGGGCCTCCCGGAACCGGTAAAACCCTGATGGCAAAGGCAATTGCCGGTGAGGCAAATGTCCCCTTCTATGCCATGAGCGGTTCTGACTTTGTGCAAATGTATGTTGGTGTTGGTGCCAGCAGAATCAGAAACTTATTTAACAAAGCAAAGAAGAGTGAAAAAGCCGTTATCTTCATTGATGAGATCGATGCCATCGGTAAAAAACGTGCCCGCAATACCTCTGCAAGTAATGATGAAAGGGATCAAACCTTAAATGCTCTTTTAACAGAGATGTCTGGCTTCCACGAGAACCAAGGTATTATTGTCATTGGTGCAACCAACCGACTGGATACTTTGGATGAAGCACTACTAAGACCGGGTCGTTTTGACCGACATGTTGAGATTGGATTACCTGATGTGAACGCAAGAAAGAATATCCTTTCTCTCTATGCGAAGAAGAAACCCCTCTCCGATGATGTGAATCTGGAAGAGCTGGCGAGATCAACTGTATACTTTAGCGGTGCCATGTTGGAAAACCTTCTGAACGAAGCTGCTATTAACGCAGCAAATGATAAAGCATCCGCGATTAACAAGGAGCACATTGATAAAGCTTTCTATACCGTAATTGCAGGTTCTCCTAAAACAGACCGCAGTTACATTACAGATAAAGAACGTAAGATTACTGCTTATCACGAAGCAGGACATGCACTGGCTACCACCTTACTTCTACCGGAGCATTTCATATCTAAGGTAACGATTATTCCAAGTGTTCGTGGAGCCGGAGGTTTTAATCTGAGCATCCCTAAGGATACGATGTTCCAGTCACAACGTCAATTAAAGGCGAATATACAAGTCCTTTTAGCAGGTCGTGTGGCCGAGGAATTGATCTTTGGTGCTGAGGAAGTAACTACCGGCGCAAGCAATGATATTCAGAAGGCATCTCAGCTGCTGGTGGATTATATTAATAAATACGGTATGGATGAGGATATGGGTTTATTTAGTATGGCTATTCTAAATGAAGGCCATGATAATCATTTAATACAAAAATGCCGTACACAAATGAATGAGTTATACGAGACAACCAGAGAATTGATGAAAGAACATCTTCCTCTTCTCGAGAAGATCACCCAGGAACTGCTGACTCAGGAGTCACTGACTGGACAGGATATCGAACGTCTCTGTGCATAATTAATAAGGATTAAGATTTCCGATCATATACGATTCAGGAACTCTTAATCCTTATTTTTATTCTTTTATGGTAAACGCAAAGCTTATAAGACTGTGAATTATTCATTAATTAAAAATCATTCGTTGTTTAAATAGAAATAATCCGCTAGCCTCTCCTTCTTTTCCAGTGCATTGTTATACCCTACCTCTTTATACTCCCTGATTAACCCGGAATACTCGGTGTCCTCACTCAGACTATAAATATTATTATTGTTATCAATATAGAAGAAGGCATTGATTACCGGTATTTCCTGATATAGCTGCCATAGATAATCATTGTAACTGGTTTTCTTAAGACCAGCCACCTTAAGAAGATAGGTAGAAAGATAATTAGCGCTTATGTTATCCACATCATCCTCTGAAATATCATAATTTGCCCACAATAGAAACGGAACGGTGTATTTTTGCCTATATTCTTTCGGTTGGTTTACCTCGGAATCGTAAAACACGGAAAATGCTACAGGCTGATGATCACCAAACATTAGGATAATCGTAGGCTCCTTCTGCTTACTAAAATAATCCGTAAGTATTTGAAAGGCTTGATCAGACTTTCGCTGCAGGCTCAGATACTGTTCTACAGCTTCAAAACCAGGCATGTCTGTAAATTTAACAGATTCCTCTTCCGAAAATAACCGTTCCGAAGAATAGCCGCCATGATCCTGCATCGTGACATTGAATATAAATAAGGGCTGATCCTTTCCCTTTGCCTCATATTCTTCTATAATCTTTTGATAACTGGATCGATCGCTAATGTAATGGCGAATATATTCGGGGTTTTCAAAGTCCTCCATGGATAAGAACTCATCAAAGCCAAGTAAAGGATAAACCAAATCCCTCTTATAACCACTGGCCTCATATGGGTGGATTGCTATATTGTAATAGCCTTGTGCCTTTAAGGTCTCTGCCAGAGAGTCTGTCGGATCAGTCACAAACTGTTGATAGGGAACACAGTTTTGCGGTAAGACTGCCATGCTATTACCCGTTAAAAACTCATATTCCGTATCACTTGTTGCTCCTCCAAAAACAGATACATACATGGTTCCTTGAGTGGTGTTTTCCGTCAAGGTTCTGGTAAAAGGCCGATAATCTATGTTTGTCTCAAAATTCCCTACCTGTCTTAAGTCAGAATAGGCTTCATTCATGATAACAATAATATTGGGCTTTTGATTTGCTACAGCCTCCTCATTTTCTGACCCCAATTCTGCAGCTTCCAGCGCGGACTCTACCTTATCAACGGAATACCCCTCCGGCGCTTTAGTTTCCATTGCCTTTACATTTGCGACAAAACCAAAGGCTGTACCATAGGTACTATAGGTATATTTGGGTGCAAAGAAGTCAAGCACCCTGATTTTAGTCTCAATAAGATTCGTATGAAAGAAAGTACCATATACCACCGAGTAGATTACGAAAAAGGATGCAGCTACAATAATACGATTAATCATACCAGGTCTTCTCCCGGCTTTCTCCAGCTTAAAGGCCAACGCAACTATAAGATTCATGAGTATTGTTGAAACTAAAAGACCCTCCGTAATACTTACTTCATAGTTAGAGGCCACACTCATACCCGTCTGCCAGGCAAGCAGATCACTAGGCAGTAGTGGATTGCCACGGAACAAATAGACAAAATAATTTATCAAACCCATCAAATAAATCAAAAGAACACCAAGAATCATAGTTTGTCTAGCATTTCTTATCAAGGCAAATATCATATAATAAATGATAATATACCAAATAACATTATAGATACTATAACTTTTATACATTTCCAAATTATAATTGCCCACCATAATCTCTAACATCAGGAAGGATAGCACCGGTGTAATCACTAAAAATAATCCATTGATACCCAGGGCATACCTTTGAAAGATCTTTCTTACCAAACTCATTTCTAACATAGAGAACAAGGTGATTCCGATCCCTAGAAGCAAATATCCGGTAGTATGAAATACTTTCTCTGAGGTTACCGGCTCCTGTTTGAGAAAGATTATGGTTAAGAGCAAAAAATATAGTAACAATAAATAGCTCGGTATACTTTTCTTACCTTTATAATTCAATTTTATCTCTATGTGATCCCTTTCCATGCTCCAAATGCCCCTTTGTATATTAGGTCAGCAACTCATGTCTGATTCACATGTCTTTGCACCTTAGTTTAATGAAATCGGTGTAACTTTACATATCTTACGGTCGTAGGTTAAAAGACCATTTACCTCGTCCTCCACATCGGAAAGCTGGGTATAGACAGCAGCAGAAAGACCCTTTTTAATAAGCTCCTTTACGCCTTGCTCCATACTGATGTGATAGGCTTCATCCAACTCTTCCTTGGTCAGGTAAATTCGATAACCAAACACCAATAAGGAGTAGGAGTGCTTTAAAATATAGCAGGCATAGCCTCCAAACTCAGACAATGCATAGGGTCTGTTCCCCATCTGTACTGACAACTGATTGAAATAATTATGAATACTGGTAAAATCTCCACCTTTTTGATCATACCAACCGCTTGCATGATCGATTAATCTGGTTGAATCAAGCGCATGCACCAAATCATATGCCTTTAAAGAATCGAATTGCCCCCAGCCTTCATTAAAGGGTACCCAGGCAACAATGGACGGACAATTATATAAAAGCTCCACTGTCTGCCTGCATTCATTGATCCACTCCTGCCGACCCTCAATATTCTTTCGGCCAAACCATTTATATTGACGATTATCCCTAATATGCGTTGCCAGTTTAGGCGTGATATTGGGCAGATAAGAGACGATAAACATGTTATACTCTTCGCCGCCATTAACCATATCCTGCCACACCAGCATACCTAGTCTGTCACAATGATAATACCAACGCAAGGGTTCAATTTTAATATGCTTTCGTAACATATTAAATCCAAGCTCCTTCGCCTTTGTAATATCAAAAATAAGTGCTTCATCACTAGGCGCTGTATATAATCCATCAGGCCAATAACCCTGATCCAATAGTCCGTTTTGGAAATAGGGCTGATCGTTTAAGAAAATTCTTGGGATATTTTCTTCATCATTTTTAATTTCAATCTTTCTCATTGCAAAATAACTATCTACTTTATCTTCATTGACCGTAATCTTTAAATCATATAAATTTGGATTCTCCGGGCTCCATAAAAAAAGTTCCTTCAGTGGTATTGTTATCCATGGTTCCTTAGTTATCACAAGTCCCATACGAACCTTATTGTTAGTAACTTCAACCCGGTAGGTAACCTCAGAAACTTTTTCCCGGTTAAAGTTATCATTCATATTAATCTCAATGCGCACCGACTTTTCATCCACCAAAGGGGTAATACGCAAGGACTTGATATACAGGTCTGGAACCCATTCTAACCATACGGTCTGCCAGATTCCACTTTGCGCCGTATACCACATTCCTCCCCGTTTTAGCTTCTGTTTCCCTCTGCTATGATAGGAGGTATCACTCACATCCCATACCTTCAGTGTAATTAAGTTCGTTCCTGCCCCCAGAAATCTGGTGATATCAAAGGAAAATGGAAGATATCCGCCGATATGTTCCCCAACCTTCTGATGGTTTACGTACACCTCACAGCCCTGATCCACTGCACCAAAATGCAGAATACACCTTTTTTCCTTTTGTATTTTATCAATTGTTAAAATACGTTCATACCAAAAAAATTCATTTGGTTGTAGTTGTCGATTTACACCAGACAGAACACTTTCCGGTGAAAAGGGAACCAGAATTTTTCCTTCAAAGGATATAGGCATCACGTGATCAGTTGAAATACAATAATTCCAAAATCCATTCAAAATTGTATAGTTATCCCGCTTTAATTGTGGTCTTGGATATTCCGTTAGTATTTTATCCGGATCTAGTTGTTCTCCCCATTGTGTATATAGCTGATTAAATCCAATGGCTTTCTTTTTAAATAGTAAGGTTCGAATTGCATCCTTTAGATTCATATTCCACCATCCCATAGCAATAGTAATTTCACTCATGTAGTAACTTATTATCATTATACTTTAAGTCCATGGATATTTACACTATAAATAGTAAGAAAATCTCTCAATTTACCATATCTTTACCGCAGCAATTATTTACCGCCTTGCTGACGAATCAATAGATTTTATAAAAAATCTCCCAATTTCTTTCGACTTCTGGTCACATTCCATGTCAAAAAACATAAGATATAGTAAGAATTCCGAAACACAGGTCGGAATCTGGAAGACAATAAAGGAGGAATTACAATGTTATTGAATGAACTTTGTCGATTCATAGGCCAAACGGTAACAATTTTTACAACAAGCGGTGGCGCTTCCGGCTGCGGCTTTACTGGAGTTTTACTCCGTGTAAGCAATGATTATGTTACATTAGTTAACCGCATAGGTACTCCACCAACCAATCCATTAAGTGAAATAATTTGCGGAGGAAACTGTGGCGGTGGCGGCAGAGGCACAGACGATAGACCAGTTTATAATGTTGGTTCGGTATGCGATATTCCAGTAGATAAAATAGCAGCATTCTGCCATAACGCAATTTAAGTATGAATTAATAAATTGGAGGTAAAAAATATGTCACACAGCAATCACAACAATTTCTCATGTAGCAGTAATGGTAACAATGGAACAGGAACTCAAGGCGCTAGCTTTGTAAGACACATCTGTGAGTTTATCGGAGAAACAGTAACAATCTTTACTACCAGTGGCGGTGCTTCCGGCTGTGGGTTTACTGGTGTTGTTCTTTCAGTTAATTCTTGCTTCGTAAGATTAGTAACTGAACAGGGTATGGCACCAACCAATCCACTCGCTGAGAATATATGCGGAGATATGGAAGGAAACGGATCAAGAAACGGCTTTGGTCAGGTTGGCGGCGCAGGAGGAAGAAACTGCAATGGCAACGGTAATAATAATGGCCGAGTTGTAGGCTCCGTTTGCGATATTCCAATTGATAGAATCGCTGCTTTCTGTCATAATGCAGTTTAATCCCCTAACTAATCATAACATAATAGATTAAAAAACTGCCACAGACTGATGTGTAGCTCTTGATATCCGCCTGTGGCATTTTTATGTCTAATTTACAATTCATAGAGGATTGCACTTGAATCATGATGGCAATAAGGTTCCTACCACCGGTAACCCTTGAAGTCTTTCCGTCAATCCCAAATGGCAGCCCATAAAATTTCTGGTTTGATCCTGCCCTGCTGTCAAACCAAAATGCGCTCCTCCTGCCCATCTGGCTACATTACTCAAATCATAAACAACCCCATTGACTGCTACATATGCTGGGTTCCCGTTCATTCCATTGTATTGACTAAGCTCCTCTGTTGTAAATTGTCTCTGTTCCCCTGTTCCATTCGTATTCTCAGGCAAAGGCCCAGGTTGTATCCCTGGTGATGTTCCTGGCGGCATCCCTGGCTGTAACCCCATGCTATTAGAATTGTTATTCTGTGACAGTGTACCGTCATTAAAATTCTGTTCTACTAATATCTGATCTTCCTCAGCCGAGTATGGCTGCCATCTCCTGTGATCGCTGTTATAATATAACTCTAGGAATTTAATGAGTCCCTCAATAGCATCATCAATCTGTGATTGAAAATAGTTCTTCTGATACGACGAGTTTGCAAACACCTGTTTTTGACTATAATGGCAGACCTCTTTCATATAATCATTGATCACTTTTCGCAATTTATAATCTTCTATATTACCCATAATTTATACACCCCATAAACGAATACAATAATGTATATCAAAGGATTGTTACATTTATGATCATTTTGAGTTTTTTCTTATGTATAAAAAGTGTTAAAACCCAACAAAAGAGCCTTCTCCAGTAATACCGGACAACGCTCTTCTGCCATTCTTCATCGATTTAAGCTCTGGCTTTCCTACTAATATTTTGTTTCAACTCGACCACAGAAGGGATCAATTGGACTAATCCCCTTAAACTCGCTCTTTCCAAGGATTTTTTCAATAATAGCTTCCATCACATAATCCGAGTTGCAGTAACCGTTAATAAAGGTTTTAACCATAGGTGCATCCAGCAAGTGATAAGGATTACCAACACTTATAAATAAAGTAGGTACTTCCTCCACAAACCAAGGCATATTGTTGCCCAACCCAAACAAGGTATACCAGTTAATTCTAGAAACCGTCTTATTGCTGGCTGTTTCTATATTAGCAATGTAGATTACCAAATCATATTTACCTTTAAACTCTTCCACCGTATCAAGTGAACTGCTAAAATCTTCAGGAATGTATTTTGTAACTTCAAAGCCAGCTGCCTTTAGCTGCCCTTCAAATACTGCATACACTTTGTCATTCGATCTAAAGTCACCCAGTATCTCTAGTAAAATCCTCTTATGTTTCTGTGTAGAGATTGGCAACAATGCTTGTGTATCTTTTACTAAGGTCACACCTTCATCAGCACATTCTTTTGCCCATTGATTATGCTCTTCACAGCGCAGTATGCTGAGTGCCTCTTTTCCTGGAACCAGAGTACCTGCCTTTTGTTTGTTATGAAGCTTTAATGCTGCCTTTGTACCAAGGATTCGTTTAACTGCTTCCTCCAATCGTCCTTCCGACAAGATTCCCTTTTGATAACCTTCCATCATATATCTAAAGTCCTCGTCCAGATCCTTATTGAACAAGAAGACGTCACAGCCGCATTCAATTGCCATCGGAACGGCTCTTTTGCGTTCACCCGCAGCACAAAAACCAACCATTGGTGTTGCATCCGTTGTAATTAGCCCATGAAAGCCTAATTTTTCACGCAAAAGGTGCTGTAATAAGTTCTTAGATAGGGTAGCAGGTAAGAATTTCTTACAAGGAGCTCCATCAAAAGCCTCTTCATAAGCTGGCATGGCGATATGCCCTACCATAACAGTCAGTGCTCCCTTTTCTATCAGACTTTTATAAACCTCACCATAAGTATCATCCCATTGCTCACAACTGAAAGAATTTATACTGGTGACCAAATGCTGGTCTCTTTCGTCCACACCATCACCTGGAAAGTGCTTGATAGATACGGCCACACCTTCCTCCCCGGCGGCCTGCAAATAGGCAGCACCCATCCGTTTTACTCTATCAGGATCCGAACCGAAGGTTCTGACGTTTGTGATTGGATTCCTAAACTCATAGTCGATATCAATTACCGGTGCAAACGCCCAGTTTACACCAACTGCTGCTCCTTCTCTGCAGGACACCTTTCCCAGCTGATATGCACGCTCTACGCTATCAGTAGCTGCTACCAGCATTTCACGTCCATAGTAAGTTCCTTCCACTGCAGAACCGGTGCCTCCCATTTCGAGGTTGGAGGCTGTCAGTAGCGGTATTTTACTATAATTTTGAAGCAAACGATGGCTATTTTGTATCTCCTCTGCAATTCCCTCACGATACAGCACACCACCAATATGCTTTGTTTCCACTAATTCTTTTAATTCTTCCTCTTTATTGGTAAACACGATGGGGCAAAATAACTGCCCTATCTTCTCTTCCAATGACATCGAGCCATAGGTCTCTTCAATCCACTTAATATCTTCCTCCGATAAATAAAATGGATTTCCTTTAAAATTAATCATGTTTGTCCTCCATAAAATTGCTAGTCATAGTTAATCTAAATAAATCCTGTAATCAGGAACAAACAACTTGTTATGATAAGCCTTACAAGCTTACTTGTTCATTGTTCTTAATTCTTCTTCCGCTCTTAGCTTCTTCTCCTTAAACATCTGAAACTCCACAATTTTATATGAGTTAAAGGAATATGCAAAGAATCCTAATACAATAATTCCAGTGATAACGGACTGCCAGGCTGAAGGGATTCCCAATTTACCAATACCAGCAAAGATAATGGACTGGGTCAGAGCACCCATAATAACTCCAGCATTTCTGTCAAAATATTTTGCCAATAAATTTCCTATGAACATTGGCATGAAAGCGTTTTGTATATAAGAAGCACTTCCCAGGCTTAGCTCCGGAGTTACGGTACCAAGAACGCAAAGGTTAATTACACCCGCTGCCCCAAGGCATACTCCTGCAATGATATAGCAGATTATGGTGTTCTTCTTCTCATTTACACCAATATTAACTGCAATCTCCTGGCCTGAACGAAGTGAATTGGTATCAAATCCAAATTGAGTTTTATTTAATAAAATATATAATACAGCTACAATCACAATACAAAGGATATAGATATAGGGCTGACCACTCCAAATTAATAGGGAGTTCTTACCAATGAGTTTTACGCCAGCACCCTTACTGATGATAAAGCCAATAGCCTCATAAATCATTGCCATACCCAAGGAAACTACCATTGGGGGCAAACGCAAGATAATATATACCACTCCGCCAACCGCACCTAAGATCGCACCAAAAAGTAGACTTAGTATTAAAAGTCCAGCAGGTCCTAGATTGTACTGAAGAGTGAGCATACCGCCAAGGATGGTTGATAATACCAAAGTAGAACCAATACTAAAATCAAATCGTCCCGAGGTCAAGTTATAGGATACTGCCAGGGATATGAAACCTGTATAAACCGTGTTTCTTAGCATTACTGTAAAATCGGTTCCGACACCAAAACCACTCACTCCTCTTACCTGACATAAGAGGAAGAAAAACAAATAGGTAGCCACAGGAATAATTATCATCATGATAAAATTCTTTAAGATTTTTGTCGTTCTCTTCATCATTCTTACCTCCATGATGCCATTCTGTGGCATCTCAATGTAACATTGGGATCCTTAAAATCCCTTGCTTTCTATCTTCACATGTGATGGCTTTGGGTTAAGTGGAGTCTTTTAACCTCCACCTAACCGACTGCCAAAATAGATATACTTTGATATAAAATTGCCTTAGGAATAAGCTATTTAAATTACTTTAATAAATTTTCTAACTTAGCACTTGCAATTAAATCAGTAATGGTCTGCGCATTTGCACCTGGATTCACCTTAACACTGAGGCTTTTAATCTCATCTGCGGTAAATACTTTCTCGCCTTTTTGAAGATCAAATAACTTCTGGCAATCCTCTGCACTCTTTACAATCCAGATATCATCCGGTGCACTGGTTGCAGCGCCATCAACTTTCAACGCATCCGCATTACCATCTACTGCGTTACAGATCATTCCTATTGCTATTCCAAATCTTTGGATATTTGCTGAAGCTACTAAGGAAACACTGCCATCATTAAATGCATCCACATATGCCTGATTAATTGATCCAATCGTTGCAAGTTTGACGGTATCCTTTAAACCAGCAGAAGCGATTGGCTGTGCCCAGAAGTCTACACCGTTAAAGGAAGCGCATACTGCATCAAGTCCCTCTGTTCCAAGTGCTGCTGCCTGATCCGCAAAGAACTGATCACCAGGGAAACCACTTACGGTAACAATCTTTACATTTGAGCCTTCCATCGCATCCATAAAGCCCTGCTGTCTTGCGGTGAACAACGGTACTCCAAAGTCTGCACCACCGTTGGCATAAATAACTGTATCAAAACCTTGCTCCAGTACCCATTCACCCATTGCATGGCCACCTGCATAATCTCCATTACCTGTGTTAACACTGCCTAAATATAAGGGATCAGCGCTGAAGGTGCTATAGATTGTTTCATCCTCGGAAGCACCCCAGAAATACATGCCATAATCGATAACGGCTCTAGGCTGCTCAACTCCTGTTACATTGTAATATGCGATAAAGCCCTTAGCGCCTGCAATTGCACAATCTTCAATGAACTTCATTTCCCCGTCTGCATCTGCGATCGCTTCGGAGTATTTAAACTCTACATTCATATTTTCAGCTAAATAGCCAAAATACTCCTGTAATGCTAAAAACTCAGAATCTGTTGGATCATAGATCTCAACACCGATTAAAACCTTTTCTTCTGGATAGGTAGTTGCTACTGTTTCTACTGCATCAGTTGCTTCCTGTACAGCTTCTGTCACTGCTGCAGTTGTATCTTCTACCTTCTCGGTTGTAGTCTCATTTGATTTACAAGCTGTTAATGAGAATACCATCATAAGTGCTAATAATAATGCTGCAAATTTCTTCATTTTCATTATCCTCCTCATATTTAGAATGTTCATATTTTAAAAAGCTCAGGCTTTTAAAATCTTATCTTGGCAATAGCTTGGTACGATAGGACATGGATGTTATAAATACAACGATTAGGAAAATTACACCTCTCACAATCTGAATCAAATCGTTGCTTACTCCGTAAACACTTAATCCATTATTTAATATAGTGATTGTTGCGGCTCCTACAAGGGCTGCACTGATTTTACTTCTGGAACCGCCGGATAGGGGCATACCCCCAAGTACAATTGCCACCATCATGTCATTTGCAATAGAACCTCCTGTCGTTGCTGTCGCTGTCTTTGTACGCAGCAGGGTAACGATAGCAGCCAGCGTAACACCAAGTCCTGCCATCGCAAAAGCTAGCAAGGTATTCTTTCTGGTATTGATTCCGGACTGGACTGCCGCCAGAGCATTACCTCCTTGGAGCTTCATAGATTTACCGATTCTGGTGTAATTAAAAAGTATCAGCGATACCAGAAAAAAGCCTGCTAAGAATACAATATTAATTACTGTCATATTTTTAATAGAAACAATCTTGCCTACCGACAGTGTCGTTTCTTTTCCCAGCAATACCAATCCAATGGCTGACAGGAAGCTGCCAAAGATTATGGTAACAATAAAAATCGGCAAATTTAATCGGGATGCCACAAAACCTTTAAATAATGCAATCGTCATTGATACCAAAAAGGTTACAAGAATCATTACAACCATGGAATTTGATTTGATTCCTGCCAGTGCTCCTGTAATTGCTGACAAGCAAAGGGATCCGCCAAGAGACATGTCGAAGGCACCACAGGAAAAAGAAAATACTGCTCCAATGGAAACAAGTGCTGTTAGAATCACCTGATTGGTCAATATTTTTAAATTAATACTGCTTACCGTCTTACCCTCTGTCAGTATTGCAAAGACTACTGTAACTAAGATTAAACCCATGATTGGTATGTAATTGATCAGCTTATCTTTCAAATTAATGGAAGCTTTATTTTTCGTACTCTTCACTCATTTCTCCTCCATTCTTACTATTACTTGGCTTTCGATGATTCGAATCATTAGATCATATACTCAATGATCTTATTCTCATCAAAGACCTCATCCCGCCTTAACTCACCGTTAATCTTTCCATCCTTCATAATTAGAAGTCGATCACTCATTCCAATTAACTCGGTCAATTCCTCCGAAATCATTAATATAGAATGCCCCTGGGCTTTCAGATCTTCCATCAAATGATACATGGCCGCCTTTACTCCGATATCAACACCACGGGTAGGACAATCCAGAATTAAAATCTTAGAATTTCTTCCAATCCATTTGCCAAATACTACTTTTTGTTTATTACCACCCGATAGGGTTTTCACCTGCTGATCCATGGAAGAGCACTTAATTAGCAGAGAATCTACTTGTTTTTGCACATACCTCTTCTCTGCTTTCGAGGTAATGATTCCGTGCTTTTCAACCTGATCAAAGCCGGCTCCCACAATATTATCTCTAACACTGGCTGTCAACACCAAGGCCTCTGTATCACGCATTTTTGACACATAACCCATCTCATGTTTCATGGCCGTTCTTGCCGAGTCAATCACTTCTTTGCTTGGAGCATGGAGAACCCTTCCTGTTACCACAGGCTCTTCCCCAAACATTGCCCGCCCCAGTTCATGCATTCCGCAGTGTGAAAGTCCACCAATACCAAGAATTTCACCTTTATGTAACTCTAAGCTGATATTTTGCAGTAATCCACGCCCTGTGGTCAGATTTTCCACCTTAATTACTACTTCTTTATCAAAATTACACTCCTGATCTATCCGATAATAATGCTCCCCAATCTCTCGGCCTACCATGTGTTTTTTCACAAGACGCGCTTCAAACTCCTTCTTATCCAGAGTTGCTATCAATACACCATCCCGAAGAACGGTTAAGGTGTCGCATTGCTCCATGGTTTCCTCTAAGTCATGAGAAATAAACAGAACTGCCTTTCCCTGCTCTTTCATCTTTTTCATGAGATTATATATAATCTCGCGACCTGCCTGGGATAATGCAGTAGTCGTCTCATCCACCACTAAGACCTCAGGATCGTTATACATTACCTTTGCTATCTCTACCAATTTTCTTTCCTGCATATCCAAGGAATCTATATAGGCAGCCGGATCAATATTCCTGCATCCGATATTCTCCAGCGCTTCCTTTGCTGCTTTGTTCATAGCCTTTGTACTGATTAATCCGAAATTATCAAGAATCCTATTGCCCTTTCCAAGCCAACGCTGTTTAAATAAGCTCTCATTACCTAGAAAAATATTCTGTGCAACGGTGATTCCAGAGATGGTTCCCGTCTCCTGAACGATCATCCCAAAGCCTGCCTTCGCTCCTTCAATCATAGTTGCCGGTTTATGCGGTTGGCCCTTAAAATACATCTCACCGCTGGTTGGCGGTTGCATACCTGCTGCAATGGATGAAATCGTAGATTTCCCAGACCCATTTTCACCAATCAGTCCACGGATTTCGCCACGGTATACGGTTAAGTCAACGTGACTGAGTGCTACCGTTGGTCCAAAGGTTTTACAGATATCTTTTGCTTCGAAAAGCACTTCACGATTCATGTCCTGTGTACCGCTCATGTATCATACCTCCTCTTCTATAATAAGAATTATAACAGGACGGGAAGCAAGCCATAATCGACTTTGTTAAGTAAAAAGGTGTTGTTTTTTATATTTTTTCTGTTTCGGCTTCACAAATCAGCTTCTTATCATTAAAATATTACATATAATGAAGCTTATAATATTAATATACTTCATATTTCATTTACTAATTGCATTTCTTTATGATAAAATATAAGAGTAAAACTATCATTTAACGAAGAAAGGAATCTTCTATGGCAACTATGGATGAGGAAATTGTTTTTCGAACCAAAACTCCGATACAAGCTTACATTAAGACAAACAATAAATCGGAACGTCACTGGCATAAGAATATTGAGCTGATCTATGTTCTGGAAGGCAGGTTAGAGATTCAGGTAAAGGAACAAACCTATTACCTGGAAAAGGATCAGATGATATTGATTAACTCCTACGATATCCATTCCATTAAGAATAACGAGTGTATTCTGGCAATTCTCACGATTGATCTTTCAAAATATGATCCCGCTTTGGTGAAGGAAGCTGCCCTTCGTTTTGACTGTAATAGTGTTACCCGCCAGGATCAAAAGCCCTTTATTCCATTAAAATCCTTGATGGCACGAGTGATTCGTGCAAATTCCACAGAGGATCCTGTTAATGAACTACTGAACAAATCCTTAGCCTATGCGATCCTTCATCATTTGATAAGAATCTTTCCAGCAGAGGTCTCTTCTGATTCCAGTATGCAGCAAAACCAAATTTCTCGTATGGAGGAGATTTTACATTATATTAACCAGCACTACTTCGAAGGCATTACCTTAAGTGACTTGGCTTCTGAGTTTTATCTTACCGTACCCTATATGTCTAAGATATTTAAAGACTACATTGGGACTACCTTTACGGAGTATATGAACAGCGTTCGTATTAGTCATGCAGTGGAGGAACTAAGCAATCCTGCTATCTCCATAGATTTGCTGGCAGAAAAAAATGGCTTTCCAAATACCCGTTCCTTTGTGGCTGCATTTAAAGAAATCTATGGAGAACTACCAAGCAAATACCGTAAGAATCTATTAGCGCAGCCTTCCAGTCCGACGGAGTTTATCTATCAGACCTCCGACTCTGATTCTTTCCACCATAATTACTTGGGTATTTTAACACAGTATTTGGATACACCTGATACACTCCTACAGCTTAGCGATGCACCGGCACAAATCATTGAGGTAGCACCCGTCTGCGTAATACAAAAAGGCTTTCATCTAAAGCATCAATTCCGATATACCACCTCCATTGGAAAGGCGAAGCATATCCTATTCGCAGAAAATCAGAGGATGCTGAGAGAGCTGCAGGAGGAAATCGGCTTTCAATATATTAAATTCCATGGAATACTGGATGATGATATGATGGTATATTCCGAGCTGGCGGATGGTACTCCACAACTTAATTATGCCTATATTGATATGGTGATCGATTTTCTCTTATCCATTAACCTAAGACCTTTTATGCAGTTTTCCTTTATGCCCAAGGCCTTAGCAAAAGACACCTCCAGAACCATGTTTTATACGGAGTCCTTTATCAGTATGCCAAAGGATCTGGATAAGTGGAATTATCTTATCCGTGAATTGGTACTTCATTTGGAAAGCCGCTATAGTTCAAAAGAGGTGGAGCGTTGGCCTTTCAGCTTATGGAATGAACCGGATAGCCCTGATTTTATGTTTGGCCTGGGAACCGTAGAAAATTATTTCAATTTTTATAAAGAGACCTATCAGACGGTTAAAAAATGTAATCCAAATATTAATTTCGGGGCACCATCCGTACTCCCCACTACAATGCAGGATGGCGAATGGATTAGTACTTTTCTTCATTTATGTAAAGAAAATGACTGCGTTCCGGCATTTTTAAATTTCCACTTCTACCCCTTAGCAGCTGCTGCCAATCATCTATCTTCAGAAGCACAAACCTTCTCCAGAATGGTTTATCAAAAATCTCCGGATGCTCTGCGGGAATGTATTTATAAGCTGAGGCGAAATGCAAAGGAAAATCATTGGGACGTCGATACGATCTACATGATGGAGTGGAACTCCTCCATTTCACACCGGGAACTACTCAACGATACCGTATTTAAAGCCTCCTATGTGGTAAAAAACATCCTGGAAAACTATGACCATATTGATAGCTTTGGTTATTGGACCTTATCTGATTTTATTGAGGAGGTTAAAATGTCCGGTGAACTATTCCATGGTGGGTTAGGTATGTATACCTATAACGGTATCAAAAAGCCCCCCTACTACGCTTATCGTCTGCTTAGCAAACTGGGCAACCGTTTGATTGGTCGGGGGGATGGTTATTTTATTACGAAGGAAAGCGAATGCTTTCAGATCATCTTATATAACTATCAGCATTTCTCTGACTTATATGCTTCCGGTGAGCTATTTGATATGACTTTTACCAATCGTTACACTCCCTTCCCAAATATGAAGCGGCGAAAATATGTAATTCCTCTTGCGGATGTGGAAAACAGTGAATATATCCTGACAGAAACTATCATTAACCGGGAGCACGGGAGTGCTTTTGACAAATGGGCCGAGCTTGGTGCACTACCTCTGGAGACACAGGATGATATCAATTATCTAAAGTCTGTGTCCGTCCCTTTAGTCAAAAAAAGAAGACTGTCGGTAGAGAATAACCGTTTGACAGTCTCTTGTGAATTGGAACCTTTTGAGGTGCGGTTGATTGAGATTCGGGCACAGTATCAGTGATTTGTGTGTACAAGGTATAGGTATTGAAATGAAGCTGAGGGCATCTATATTCATCTGGACTTGCCTTACCATCCAGTGTTTGCCAAAGGCAGGCAAACACTAGATGCCGGTCTGCGCCATCTGAACATAGATGCCCTCAGCTTCATTGCGATTGGTTGTGACCTTACCTTGTTTCAATTACTACTCACCTTGTTAGATTACTACTCTGATTATTGATTAATACTCTTGCACTATATGCCCGTATTGGGGCAGAGTATATATAGTTAGTATTTGCAGATTAGGTCGACGCAGATTACGTAGGTTTTTTTGTCCTGTGCCTCGTAGGCGTAGGATAGGGTTTTGCATAGACCTCCGGTTGCTGTGGAGATATAATCTACGGAGACGTACCATTCATTTGCATTTTTAATCGCCTGACGGTAATATTTCTTTTCGCCGTGGTAATCGCCGGGCATTGCAGGTTTGAAGTTTTCATCCTGTTCTGCTATAATTTCCGGGTTCATGATGGTATGGCTTAGCTGTTTGCCTAACGAATCAATTACATAGAGACATTCAAAGTCCTTTTGATCCTTTATGATATTCTCCAATACGGTATCTACTTCCTTCGTGGTAGTAGCCTTCTCTAATAAGGAAAAGAGTCTTTCCTGTACTTCCTTATCTAGCTGACTGTTATTTACTATTTTTACTGTATCACCCTGTTTTGCTAGCCGGTATCTGCTCATGATGGCACGCAGCTTTGAGGTTAGCTCTGATAGTTCCGTTACCCCGGCGCAATTTTCTTCAGCATAGGCTGCATTATTTTGAACAACTCCGGAGATATCTGAAATAATGTCAGAGGTATGCTTTAAGCGGTTTGTTTGTTCTTCGGAAGCCTCCGCTACCTCTTCACAAAGGGTGGTCACACTCTCGATAGACCCCTGGATGCTTTTAAAGCTTTCTGAGGTTTTTTGTGCAATTCTTGAGCTTTCTTTTGCTGTAAGGATACTGTGATTGATTAGTTCCGTGGTCTGCTTTACTGCATCAGCACTTTTTTGAGCCAGTATCCCAACTTCATTCGCTACGATGGAAAAGCCCCTTCCTGCTTCACCCGCTCTCGCTGCTTCAATGGACGCATTCAAGGCTAACAGCTTGGATTGATTTGCCATTTCATCAATAATGGATATAATACTTGAAATATCCTGGGAGGAACTTTGTACTTTCTTAATGGAATCAACCATCTGCTCGATATACTCTCTGCCAACTTTGGCCTCTGTTTGAATCGTGTTAATATCCTCAGCAGCTTTCCTAACATTCTGTGTATTGATGGTTGTCTGCCTGGTAATCTCATAAATAGTTCCAGAGAGATTATTTATTAGCTCTGCTTGATCAATAGCATTCTGTGTGATTTGATTTGATCCATTTTCTACCTGATCACAGAGTCTGTCTACTTCATGAGTTAAATCATTTATTTCTTCAAAGGATTTATTTAAAGAATGTTTTATTTTATGTAGGGCATTTTTAATCGGAACAAAGTCGCCCTGATAGTGAACGTCCTTGTCAAAGGACACTGCCATATTGCCAGCAGACAAATGAGACAATACATGGGATATTTCGTTAATATATCCGTTAAATGCTGTACTGATCTGTTGAATATCAATGGCCAGATTGCCCAATAGGTCAAACTGTTCCATTTGCATGGTGATATCAAGATTTCCATTCACTAATTGTTGAATGGTGCTCTCAATCTCCCCAATTTCACCATTCATTTTTATAACTTTTGCACGTTTTCTCATCAAGTTCATAAAAAGCCCTCCTTTGTTCCCTTCACCCTGATTTATCCTAATTTGAAAATTGCCTATATCAACATCCTTTTCAGGCAAAAAACAAAACAAGCAGTAAGGACTCGCCTCACTGCTTGTTTGTGTTTACTATATGATACAAGTTGCATCTTGTCAACAGGTTAATCAAAAAACTTAATCTATAGTTTATATTCCTATGCTACCATAGCAATGGATGAATGTAATCGCTTCTATAATATAATCAATTCATATCATTGACATCAATCTTTATAATCAATTTCTAATCTAATTTAAGTTGACGAATTCTTTATAAAATATTAAAGTTATAGAAGCCATATTTTACCTTTTAAAGTATTGCAATTATCTAAATTTTTTCATAAGGAGAAAAGAAATGCAAAAAAAGTTAGCAATCATACTGTGTTTCATACTATTTGCTGCAGTTGGGTTAACTCCACTTACAGAGTCCCGTGTAACTGCCGCAAGCCGCGCATCGGAAGTAATTAATGCCCTTGGCATCATGGAAACCGACGAGGGCAGCGACGCTTCTTTGTCTAGTGTAGTAACAAGATCACGATTTTCTCAAATGCTAGTAAATTTATCTACACTCAAAGAAGGAGTATCCAGTGAAAGTAATGTCTCACTGTTTAAAGATGTGAAAAAGAACTATTGGGCCTCTGGATATATTCAGACCGCAGTAAATCAGGGATGGATGACTGGCTACTTGAATGGCACTTTCAAACCCACCCAAGGCATCACTCTTGCGGAAGCAGTTTATAGTGTATTAAAACTTTTAGGCTACAGTGACAGTGATTTTAGCGGAAGTAAAATTAGTGCCCTTATGAAGCTTTATACCTCAAAAAAGTTAGATACAAATATTACAAAAGACAGAACTGAAAAACTGACTGTAAGTGATTGCATGAATTTATTTTACAATACTTTAAATGCGACCAACAAGTCAGGCACTACATATGCTTCTGTACTGGGTTATACCTTGGATTCTAAGGGTAATATTGATTATCTCTCACTCATGAATAAAGGACTTGAAGGACCTATTATCGTAACTGGGGATTGGGGTTCCGAAATACCGTTTGGAACTGGTATAGCTAAATTTTACAAGGACGGTAAGGCTTGTAGTTTTTCTGATATAAATTCCTATGATGTTTTATATTACTCAGAAAACTTTAAGGCAATTTACGTATATGATGATAAGGTGACAGGTACTGTTTCCTCAATCAATCCGAATTATACCTCACCAACCTCCGTAACCATCAGCGGCAAAGACTATAGCTTCGCAGATACAGATGTTTCCTTAAAATTCTCTGCAATGGGAGACGTAAAGAAAGGCGACCTTGTTACTATTCTGTTAGGTAAGGATAACACCGTAGTTGGTGTAGTGGATATTGATGAGTATAACGTTACTATGTCTGGATATGTACTAAGTACCGGTACTCATATCGTAGAGGATAAAGATGGCAACTATAAAAGTACGGATTATGTTACCTTTGTCGATGCCTCCGGCAATGAATATACCCAGGACTATAATTCTGATACCTTATACTTAGCAGAAGGAAATCTGATACAAGTGAAATTCGTTGATGGTTCAGCCACGATCAGCAGCTATGTATCAGCACCTGCAGCATTTACTAATTATACCTTTGACAAAAGCGGATATACCCTGGGTCATACGGCTTTATCGTCTGATGTTAAAATTCTGGATTTGAAAAAGGGGAAATATATTAGTGTAAAACCGGAACGTTTGGCTAATGCAAGCTTAGGTTCTTCCTCCGTATTATATTACTCCTTAAATAAAATCGGTCAGATCTCTGAGTTAATCTTAAACGGTGCTACAGGAGATTTGGACTCCTATGGTATCTACACTGGCTATGGCCTTACGAATTCAACAAATATTACTTATAAATACATCATTGAGGGTAAAACAAATAGCATTTCAACAGATACATTAAGTTCCTTAAATCTCACAGAAGGCCCAAGCGGTTTTGTACTAGGCAGTGATGGCTTAGAATCCAGCTATGCTTTAACTGGTGTTACTGTTTCCTCCATCGGTATTACCACTGTTCAATCTAATAATACCAAATATACCTTAGCTGATAATTACAGCGTGTACCTGTATCTTGATAAAGAATATGTACTTACCACCTTAGATAAAGTTAAGAATCTGTCTAAATATGATGTTAGAGCTTACTATGATAAACCAATGAACAATGGAGGAAGAGTCCGTGTAATTATAGCATCCGCTAAGAGATAGACCTAAAACCCATTAACATCATAGTAACTCCGTTCTTTTTTGACCAATTTATTAGGATACCAAACAGGTATCATTGGAGGTAGAGATGAAAAGTAAGTCCAAATTAAAGAAATCACTAACCATATTAGCGATTATTGCTGTAGTGATTATTCTCATTGTGGTTGGATTTCGCGTGTTCCTGATTCCAAAAGCTATGGCTACTCTTTCGAGTATGACAACAGCAACAACCGCAAAAGCAGAGATTAGAGATATTGAAACCGTGTTATCTTCTTCCGGTACAATTGCACCCATCGCAAGCTATGATGTAACTACCTTGGTATCAGGAGAAATTATTGCCGCTGATTTTGAGGAGGGCGATATTGTAACAGAAGGTCAGGTGCTATATCAAATAGCTACTGACACCCTAGATTCCAACATTGATGATGCGCAGACGAATCTTTCCAGAGCAAAAAAGGATTATGAAAAAGCCGAAAAGAGCTATCAGGACGCATTCAATAAATATGATGAAGCACAGTCCGATTATAAAGAGGCTGTATCCGAATACAGCGATATTAACGTGCTTTCTAAAGATAGTGGTATTGTCACCAAGGTATATGTGGAAGTAGGTGATACCGTACAAGTTGGTAGCCAGCTCGCTGATGTATATGATAATAGCACGATGGTATTAACCGTGCCCTTTGGCACTGCCGAGGTAAGTTCTTCCATGATTGGTAAGACGGCAACGATTACCATCGATGATACCTTTGAAACAATCAAAGGCAAGGTTACAAAGGTCAGCAGTGTAGAAAAATCCTTATCCGGTAACCGAATTGTTAAAGATGTTACCATAGAGATTACAAATCCTGGAGGGATTACCGAAACCACTTCTGCAAGTGCAAACATAGGTAACAACTACAGCATGGATTCAGGGGTATTTACAGTAAAAACGAATACTACAATTACCTCGGATCTTGCTGGTGAGATTGCCTACTTAAACCTGGAGGAAAATAGTAAAATAAATGAGGGTAATGTAGTACTTGTCATCAGCCAGGATACTGTGGATAAGAATTTAAAGCCCTATCTAGATGCCATAGATACTGCTCAAAGTACGGTGGATAACGCTAAGGATGCTTTGGAAAGCAGACAGGAAGCCATTGAGGATGCAGAGTCTGCTCTTGCGGACAGCATTGATAAGAGAACAGACTACAGCATTAAGTCCCCAGTTACAGGCAAGGTTATCACGAAGAATGCCTTAAAAGGCGATACCATCAACGGCAGCTCCATCGGCAATTCTTCCCTATGCACGATTTATGATCTGTCTGCAGTTACCTTTGATATGAATGTGGATGAATTAGATGTATTGAAGGTCATTGAAGATCAGGAAGTCAATATCACAGCTGATGCACTGGAAGGTGTGAAAATAAACGGCCTTGTAACCAATATCAGCTTATCCAGCACATCGAATCAAGGTGTTACCCAATATCCTGTTACGGTTCAAATCAATGAGGTAGGCAATTTACTTCCAGGTATGAACGTTACTGGTGAAATTGTAATCGATAAAGCAGAAGGTGTGTTAGCAATCCCATGCGACGCATTACAACGAGGCGATAAGGTATATGTAAAGGATGATTCTGTCAAGGAAGCTGTTGGTGAGGTTCCTATTGGATATAAATCTGTACAGGTAACTACTGGCATCACGGATGGAGATTATATTGAAGTAACCAGCGGAATCTTGGAAGGTGATGAGGTCTATGTAGTTAGAGCAGGAACCGGTATGGGAGGTATTATGCAATTTAATATGCAAGGTCCGCAAGGTGGAGACGGAGGCGGTGAGCGTATGCAATCCGACGGCGATTCTTATGGTGGCGGCGGTGGAAATCCATCAAACTAGGAGGCGCAAACTATGAAAAACAAAAATCGAGTGGAAGAAACCTATCCCGGACCTCTGATCCAGCTGATCGATATTCATAAGGTTTATTACATGGGAACCTCCGAAATCTATGCTAATAACGGGATTAATCTTTCCATCAATGAAGGTGAATTCGTAGCTATCATCGGTAAATCCGGCAGTGGTAAATCCACCATAATGAATATCATAGGAGCACTTGATGTTCCCTCCTCTGGTCAATATATACTAAAGGGCAAGGATGTCAGCAAAATGAACGATAATGAGCTTGCTACTATTCGAAATCAAATGATAGGCTTCATCTTCCAGCAATATAATTTACTTCCAAAGGAGCGGCTCATCAATAATGTATCCTTACCACTGCTCTATTCTGGAGTCGGTTCGGCAGAAAGACACGAAAGAGCTATGGCTGCACTTGAAAAAGTCGGTATCGCAGATAAGTATAGAAATTTTCCGAACCAAATGTCTGGCGGACAGCAACAAAGAGGTGCGGTCGCTAGAGCACTAATTACAAACCCATCATTAATACTGGCAGACGAACCTACCGGTGCATTGGATTCCAGAACCAGCGAAGAGCTCTTAAATTTTTTAAAGCAATTAAATGAAGAAGGAAATACGATTGTACTGATCACTCACGACCGTTCCGTGGCGGAAAGAGCAAACAGAATTGTAAGTATTCAGGACGGCAAAATAACCTTTGACGGGAATGTTGAAGAATATAGGAAGCAGGTAGCAGGATGAAACTAAGTCAAGCGTTTAAATTAGCATGGCAATGTATCTTAGGAAGCAAAATGCGTTCCTTTCTCACCATGCTTGGTATGATTATCGGTGTTGCTTCAGTAATTACCTTGCTGGGTCTGATGCAGGGTGTTACAAATTATATGATCGACACGTTTTCCGATTTGGGAACAAATAGTCTCACAGTGGCATTAAATAACACGGACACTAGAAAGGTCGATGTCGATGATGTTTATCGCTTTACAGAGGAAAACAGTACTTTGTTTGAAGGGGTTACTCCCTCGGTAGCAGGTAGGTATACGGTTAAAAACGGAACTACTTCTGCTTCTACTACCGTGACCGGTGTCGGTGAAGACTATCTTACTTTAAATAGTAAAGATCTGGCTTGGGGACGTTCTGTAACCTATGCAGATATTAAGAGTAGGAGTAACACCTGTGTCATTGGCACCTATCTTGTCAATGAGTTGTATGATGGGATCATCAATGCTGGTGATACCATACGAATTGATGGTCAGATCTTCACAATTGTCGGTGTTGTAGAAGAACAAGCGGATTCGACAGAGGGCTCTTCCGATGATGGGATTTATATTCCTTATTCCGTAGCCTGCCGGTTAGCTAAGAATGCAGATATCTCAACCTATACCTTTATCGCAAAGGATTCGGATCATGTGGATGCGGCAGAGAAACAACTGGATGAATATCTGTATGGTATTTTAAAGAATGAAGATTTGTATAGCATTATGAATATGGCTGCACTCCTTGATATTATCAATCAGATGACCTCCATGATGTCGGCAGTTCTGGGAGGTATCGCTGGGATCTCTTTATTAGTTGCTGGTATCGGTATTATGAACATCATGCTGGTATCCGTTGTGGAGCGAACCAAAGAAATCGGTATCCGCAAGTCTTTAGGTGCAAAGCGACGCGATATCATGTGGCAGTTTGTAATCGAAGCGGCTTCCATCAGTATGCTCGGCGGATTTATTGGAATCGTAATCGGAAGCCTGGCCACAACAACCCTAGGTAGCCTATTCGGTATCAAAGCCGCTCCTACCTCCGGTTCCATCCTCTTGGCATTCTGCGTATCAGCAGCCATTGGCATTGGCTTTGGATATGCACCAGCGAATAAGGCCGCAAGATTAAATCCGATTGACGCCTTGAGAAGTGAATAAGTTCGTGGCAGATATAATAATCAATACTTAGTAGAGGAAAGATAATAGCCAATGTAGAGTATCCTTCTATGGTATTCTACATTGGCTATAAGTTCATATTAAATATTCAAATAAGAAATTACCGACCTGTTTCAATTGTTATGAAAAACGATATGCTATTAAGCACCTACAAAGGCAATAATCTCCACCTCACATAGAACATCCTTGGGAAGTCTAGCCACCTCTACACAGGATCTTGCCGGCTTGCCGATGAAATATTCTTCATAGATCTCATTAAAAGCTGCAAAATCATTCATGTCTTTAATAAAACAGGTCGTTTTAATTACATTGGTAAAGCTAAGACCTGCTTCCTCAAGAATTGCAGATATGTTCTTCATAACCTGTAACGTCTGAACCTTGATATCCCCTTCTACAACCTGTCCATTCTCAGGATTTATCGGAATCTGTCCTGAAGCATAGAGCATATTGCCATGTATTAACGCCTGAGAGTATGGTCCGATTGCGGCGGGTGCTTTCGATGTCTGGATGACTTGAAACATAGGTAATTACCTCCAGTATATTTTTGTTCTTATTATAGTAATGAGCAGCGAATTTTTCAAGCACTATTTCACCCCAATTAACTCCAGCATCTGCTTCGTATGAGCTCCGAAGGTTCCTTCACCGCATACCACCTGAGAGAACCAGGCGGAATGTCCAAGAAGGTTTGCTTCTATTAGCACCGGATTATGATTCCGATCTAGTGCAAAATCCCAGGTAATAAACTTTGTATGAGGTGTTTTCTTATGGCAGTTATAAGCACACTCAAGTACCTTATGTACATTGGGTATAAAGTAGTTATGGAAGGTTACTGCGGTGTCAGGATGAGCACGGTGCTTCTCTCCCGCAAAATTATATGCCACTTCCCGCAAAAATCCCTCGTCATTCATTCCAATATATAATCCATCATCAATTATACTGCCTAGACAGCCCAATCTTAAAACCATAGGCCCATGATAAAGCTTATCTTCTAGGATATATGTCATAACACGAAAGGTATTTAGGGATTTCTCATATAAGGCCTGAATTTCCTCACAGTTAGCGACACATTCCTGTACAATGAAATTTGACTGGTAACGATCAAACAGCTGACCGATCTGAGCTCCGCGAAAAGAATCCTCCTTTTTACCTTTTAGTATGTTCTTTCCTTCCTCTGAATTCATCGTTGGTTTTATAATAAAATCTGCATTTCGGCTCCAATGTTCCACGTAATTGATTGCCAAGTCTCTATTAATAATATTACGGTTCCCGTCGTAGAAGATTCCAGAGCAGTTAATGACAATCGTTTTCGGAAACTTAATTCCGGGAACAGATGCATAGAGAATCTCAACAAGGCTTTTATCCTGAAGGACAGAGCATATATTATGGGGACAAAGTATGGGTTCTAACTTTGTGGAAAATAAATTCTCGGGAAAATAATCCTTGTTAAAGCCACCGGTATAGGCTTGATATAGGCGATGCCATTTGTTATTTGCCTTACTCCCATATACTCCACGAATTTCTTTTTGCTGCTCGGCAGTAAGTCGTATTTCCTTCCAAAGATGTTTTTTTGCCTCCAGTGCTGCTTTTTCATGCCTGTAACTATAGAAGTAATGATATCCGCTTTCGAGAGATGACAATAAATGTTTTACAATCTGCTTCATAGAACCATTCCCTCCTCTTTCCCTGGTTTCCGTAAACAACTATTTTTTATCTTCTCTTCAGAAATTTAAGCGGAACCCACGGTTACAAGCACTGACATTACATGATTCCGCCTACCTTATTTTTCTCACTCTTCTTCCTGCTGCCAGTTTCCCTTTTAAGGAATGAAGCACCGAATTAGTACAGCCAAGATATTGCTCAATATATTCAATATTTTGGACTGATTTACTTGATAGATGACCTGGTGCAAGAAATACGATGGCAAAAAGAATTCCCGAAACTGCACCCAGGACTACTTTTTTTCTTAAGTCTGGGATAACCGGTACCGTAGGTAGATTTCCCTCTTCTACTATTGTAATCCTTTTTGTATCAACTTCATGAACCAGTTGTTCTAAGGATATCTTTGCTACCAAATCTACTATTTTTTTCGCCATTGCAGGGTTACTATAAACAACGTTAATTTCTAGTATCCAAGACTTATGTGACATATCTACTGTTACTTTCTGAGCTAACTCATCGGGTGATAAATCTAGCTTTAACTCCCGAATCACCTGATCCATAACCGCTCTTTCTGTTACCAGATCAATATAGTCTTCCAGTTGCTGTGAGCCTGTCCCCTGATCGATCAAAGTCATTACACTGTTTCTTGGTTGGTCACTCAGATATATTCTAGCTGTTGAGGTATAGACAGGTGTTAATAAATATATCTGAATTAAACCTGTACAGACTGCAAATAAAATTCCTATGATTCCAATTAGCCATAGCTTATGTAGTAGAAAAAGTAAGGACTCTTTCATATCATTTTCTTCAATATCGTGACTATAAACTTCCATCATCTGCTCCATCTTAATTAAATCAGTAGTTTCATGGTATATATGCCCATAATTTACCATAAAACAAATTATAGCTTAGCTAATTCATTAATTCAATTTGTAAATGTAAAAAACAGGAAAATCACATTTACAGATTTTCCTGTTTTCATACAGCATTATCATATTTTCCCTAGCAAAATACGAGAGTCGACACAATTATCTTTATTCTTTTATCGGTGGTATGGGTCTCGTAGGCTCTTGATCAAAAACCTGGAGTGACTTTTCCATAACAATTAAATCCCACCACTTTCCATGCTTGTATCCGGTCTTATAAAAGACACCAACTTCACGGAACTCAAACTTCTTATGTAACTCTACACTACTGTCATGGGGATAGGTAATAAAGGCATACATATTATAATAGCCCTGTGCTTTCAGCCGTTCAAATAACTCTATATAAAGTTTTGTTGCAATCCCTTTTCTATGTGCTTCTTCAGCAATATAAACAGAGCACTCACAATCCCATGCAAAAGCTGCTCTTTCGCGGTAAGCTGAAGCATAGGCATAGCCAATCACCTTTCCTTCCTCTTCATAAACCAACCAGGGAAACTGTGTCTGAATTTTTGCCATACGGGCTTTAAAGTCCTCTATAGAGATAGTTTCGGTCTCAAAGGTTATTGCAGTATTTAATATATACGGTTCATATATGGATAGAATTGATGCCGCATCATCTAATGTCGCTAATCTAATATTTTCGTGCATAGGTCTCCTCCAGTGCTTTTCACATCTGTCGATATTATATCATGGAAAACCCCCCATCTCAACTCTAACCTTTTTCCGGTCTCTAGTAATGTCACCATCTCTCCTTTTGCATCATATAATATGGCATAAAGGAGTGAAAAATCAGATGTTCTCTCAATTAAATCTAGGTATTTTCGGCGGTGATCAACGTCAGGTATATATGGCGGAAGCCTTTTCTAAACTAGGCTATCGCGTGTACACTTATAAAATAAAGGATACGGTAGAAGATGAAAATTGTATCTCCTTGAATAACCCAAAAGAATTATTCGAAAAATGCCAGGTACTCATTGGCCCAATCCCCTTAACAAAGGATCTTGTTTCAATTACAGCTTCTCAAACAATGGATTTAAATACCACTAATATTTCCCAAATGCTGAATAAAAACCATATATTAATCGGTGGAATCCTTCCCCCGTCTATTATTAAGGCATGTAATGAGAAGGGTATCCCTTACTTCGATCTAATGACAGACGAGAGAATTACGATTTTAAACGCTATCGCGACGGCAGAAGGAACCATACTGGAAGCCATCAAAAGCAGTGAGAAAAACCTTCATGGAAGCAAGGCTCTCATACTAGGTTATGGCCGTTGTGCAAAGATTCTGGCTCTGAAACTAAAAGGCCTTGATGTAGATGTCATCGTTGCAGCGCGCTCTGATGAGGCACTCGCATTTGCGGAAGCCGCAGGACACAAGACAATTCCTTTAAAGAACATGAAAAATCTACTTCCAAGCTGTGATTTTATCTTTAATACCATACCAGCAATGATACTTGATAAAGAATGCCTGAAGCTAACCAATCCGTCGGTATCAATTATTGATATTGCCTCTGCCCCCGGCGGAGTTGATTATGAGTTTGCCTTAAAAAATAATATCAATGCAAAACTATGTCTTGGCTTACCCGGTAAAGTTTCACCAAAAACCTCAGCCGACATTTTAGTGACTAAAATTGATGCTTTTATGAAAGAAAGAAGTGATTAAATGACTGTTAGTGGAAAAAATGTGGGAGTAGCCTTAACCGGCTCTTACTGCACTTTTGATAAAGTTTTTCCTGAGATAGAGCGCCTTATTAGTGAGGGAGCCAATGTGTATACCATTTTTTCTGAGCGCTCGCAGACTACAGATACGAGATTCGGTGAATCGGATATGTGGCTAAAAAAAGCGAAAGAGCTTACCGGCCATGATCCAATTACAACCATTGTTGAGGCTGAAAAACTTGGGCCGAATAATTTATTAGATATCATTATTGTTGCCCCATGTACTGGTAACAGCTTAGCAAAGATGGCAAATGCCATTACTGATTCCAGCGTACTAATGGCGGCAAAGGGTCTTCTTCGAAACGAAAAACCTGTTGTATTTGCAATTTCTACCAACGACGCTTTAAGTAATAATCTGAAAAACATTGGCCTATTAATTAATGTCAAGAATGTTTTCTTTGTACCCTTTGGTCAGGATAATTATAAAGGAAAACCATATTCCATGGTAGCTCATTTTGATTTGATGCTCCCTACCATCGAAGCTGCATTAGAAAATCGCCAATTACAGCCTATCATATTAAGTCCGAAATAGCGATTCCTAGCTTCCGATTATAACTTTGAAAGCAAGGGAGCTTTCTGGCAGGAACAATAGAAAGCTCCCTTTCTATATCGAATATATGCTTGTAAATTCATTTTCTATCCTATAGAAGATGGTGTACTGATATGTATGCCGCCGAGGTGGCGTTAAGGAGGTTAACATGTGTGGAATAGCTGGATTTTGTAATACAAAAGCTGATTTTACAAGAGATGCAAAATGGACACATGTCTTACAGGGAATGAAAAAAGCTCTCGCTCACCGGGGTCCTAATGAGAATGGAGAATACTTATGCCCGCAGACCGGGTTCGCCCATACCAGATTATCCATCATAGATTTGGGCAGAGGCCAGCAGCCAATGACCAGAGAACATTTTGGCTGCTCCTACACCATTGTCTATAATGGAGAGCTTTATAACACTCAGGAGCTGCGTGATAACCTAATTCGAATTGGCTGTACGTTTAAGACACATTCTGATACAGAGGTAATCCTCGTTGGATATATGATATTCGGCTATGATTTTATCCGAGAATTAAATGGGATTTTCTCCTTTGCAATCTGGGATGATAACGGAAAAACCTTAACCCTAACAAGGGATCGTCTGGGTGTTAAGCCCCTCTTCTATACCGTAAAAGATAATACCCTAATCTTTGGATCAGAGATAAAAGCATTATTTGAATATCCGGACATAAAACCACAGATTGATGCAAACGGTCTATGTGAGATCTTTGGACTTGGGCCTGCAAAATCCTATGGTAACGGAGTTTTTAAGAATATTCATGAGGTACTTCCCGGGACAGCGCTTATCTATAATGAAAGCGGACTTCATGAAAATACTTACTGGAAGTTAGAAAGCCATCCGCATGAGGATTCTTATGAACAGACAGTGGAAAAGACCTCCTTCCTTGTCTATGATTCCGTAAAACGGCAGATGATTTCCGATATACCCATCTGTACCTTCCTTTCCGGCGGTGTTGATTCCAGCCTGGTAACTGCCATTTGTGCAAAGGAATTAGGTTATTTGGGCAAGCAATTAGAAACCTACTCCTTTGATTTCGTAGACAATGATAAACATTTTAAATCAAATTCTTTCCAACCCTCCAGAGATCGTCCCTATGTGGATATTATGGTAGATCATGTAAAGAGTAAACATACTTATTTAGAAGCTGATAATTTTGACCTGGCTGATAATCTCTATCAGGCTGTCGATGCCAGAGATTTGCCCAATATGGCTGATGTTGAATCCTCCCTGCTCTATTTTTGCAGAAAGGTTGCAGCGCAAACAAAGGTTACTCTAACAGGCGAATGCGCCGATGAAATCTTTGGTGGGTATCCCTGGTTTCACCGTCCTGATCTGATGAATGCCGGCACCTTCCCTTGGTCCATTAATATGGATACGCGAAAAGCTCTTCTTTCCGGGGATGTTCTCGGTAGACTTGATTTAGATGGTTACGTTCGTGCTGCTTACGAAAAGACCTTGTCGGAGGTTCCTAAATTAAGTGGTGAAAGTGCTTTGGAAGCTCGTCGTCGTGAAATATCCTTCCTGAATCTAAAGTGGTTCATGGTTACTTTGCTGGATCGTATGGATCGTACCAGTATGTTTTCCGGTTTGGAAGCCCGAGTCCCCTTTGCTGACCATCGAATTGTCGAATATGTGTGGAATGTACCCTGGGAAATGAAATCTCCAAATGGAGTTGTCAAAGGATTGTTGCGAGATGCAGGTAAAGGACTGATCCCCGATGAAATTCTATTCCGTAAGAAAAGTCCGTACCCTAAGACTTATCATCCAGAATATGAGAAAATGTTGGGTAACCGTCTACTCGATATTCTATCCGATTCGAACGCCCCAATTCGACCTCTTGTCGATATAAATAAGGTAAAAACCTTCTTAGAGTCACCCTCTGATTATGGAAAACCTTGGTATGGTCAGTTAATGGCTGGCCCACAATTGATTGCATATTTATTGCAGATAAATTACTGGCTGGAGAAATATCATATCGAGTTAGTATAGAACTATTATTATAAGTATCCTTCTAAACGCATATTGTCATTATTCTGATAAGCGCCTCCTGGAAAGGGTGTGTTGCATCCTAACAAAAATGTTAGTTGCAACACGCCCTTTCTTATTTTTAACAAAAATGGATATTCTGTAATTTTATTATCACATGACTAATTGTTTAATCATGTGGGTTCTTCTGAATCCGTATGATTGCAATTCTATATTATTTACTTTAAAGTCTGTTTTAGCATCCATAAGGATTTTGTGTATTCTTTGATATAATCATCCATAAGGGTAGAGGTCAAATAATCCGATGTCTCATCTGCTTCTTTTTTGATCGCAACTACACTCTTCAATAAATATTCAAAATCAGCAATCACTTGTTGATAAATAATATCCGATGTGATTTCCTCGGCAGGTGCCTCTTTGATATTTGATATTTTCAAGTAAGCTTCTAAAGTTGCCTCCGGCTTACCGCCAATCATCAAAATATGCTCCGCAACTTCATCAATCGCCTCTTTTACATAATCATAATACTCTTCTAATTTTGAATGTACTACAAAGAAGTCCTTTCCTTTAATATACCAATGAAAATTCTGTAGTTTGTGAAAAAGCACATTTAAGTCAGCTAAATAAAGGTTCAAATTTTGTATCATATCTTAGTCCTCCTTGTTTCATCTATTTCATCTTAATTACTTAAGCTCTTGGCTTGTTTTTATTATATCATAGAAGAACAATAATATCAATAATGATTACTATTATTATTTAAGTTTTTCTTTCCATTGTTCAGTAACAATCATACCTTAACTGCTACCTTACCGGTTATATCCCAGAAAATACCAGATATCAAAAAATGATTGCAACTATTTTTCTAAATTTATACAATAATATCACAAAGGAAGGGAGGATAGGGTTTTGCAGATAGAAATTCAAATAGATAGCAAACAGCAGGTACCAAAGATTATCATTTTGACCGATAAAATGACTGATGAAATTGAGGACCTTGTTAAAAAACTCAGTGACAGTAATCCAAAGATAATTGCAGGATTTATAAACGAAAAGCTAGAGATTTTGGATCAACCTAATATCATTCGAGCGTACTCCGAAAACAAAAGGGTTCATGTAGCAACTTCAAAAGGTATCTATACGGTACGTCTCCGACTTTACGAGCTAGAGGAACGGCTAGACGCGTCCACCTTTACCAGAATTTCAAATTCTGAAATCATTAATTTAAAAATGGTTACAAACTTTGATCTAAGCTTTACCGGCACCATATGCGTTAAGTTCCGTGACGGATCTACCTCCTATGTATCCAGGCGTTACGTCACAAAGATCAAACAAATATTAGGAATATGAGGTGATAACAATGAAAAAGAAAGCATTTTTAAGAGGTTTATTAGGATTTCCTCTCGGTATTTCCGTTGGGTATATCATTACAATCCTGATTTCCTTTGGCTGGGGCGATGGAACTTATACCCCTTGTGTACCAGAATTATTGAACCAATTCAAAAACGAAATAAATGCTGTAATCTTCCAAAGCCTCCTATGCGGAATCCTTGGTGCAGCTTCCGCTGCCGCTTCCGTTATTTGGGAAATAGATCACTGGAGCATCGTAAAGCAAACGGGCATTTATTTCATAGCGCTTTCATCCTCCATGCTACCCATAGCATATTTCACTTACTGGATGAAACACACTATTACCGGCTTTATCAGTTATGTTGTATTTTTTGTAATTATTTTTATCGTTATATGGATCATACAATATACTTCAATAAAAAGGCAAATCAAAAACATCAATAACAGAGTTAGTACCAGAAACAAACTCAATTAATCCTTCGATGTGAAATGCTTTTCCTTTACCGTTACAGCTGAGAAAAAAATGTCCGTACATCAATGACATTCTTTATGTCAATTGATGTACGGACATTTTTATGCTCCGATGTAGAGGTAAAGAAAAGCATCACCCCTGCCAGGCAGGTTTCCGGCTTTGGCCTCACTACCTACAAATTAATCCTAGTTAGCTTTTTCAGTACTAGGCTTCTCAATCTCAACAACTGCTGACTTCTTCATAGGAATACGGCAATTCTTATTACTTCCGAACTCAACAATAACGATATCTTCCATAACATCGATAACTACACCATACATACCGCTTGAAGTCAATACACTATCTCCTGCTGCTAAAGTTGACAGCAAAGCACTGTGCTGCTTCTGCTGTTTTCTCTGAGGACGGATCATCATAAAGTACAGCATTCCACCAATAACAACCACATAAAGTACGGTAATGATCATTGAGGATCCACCTGCAGCTGCTCCGGTTAATAAAACCAAATTATTCATTAATTGTTACCTCCATTAAGATTCTATAATTCAATGTTATTCGCTTGAGTCTAGCTCCTAACAAATCCTTCTAACTTCTGCTTTTTATAGTCTTTGTAACGCCCTTCCCAAATTGCCTCTCTGATTTCCTCCATCATATGATTATAGAAATACAGATTATGAAGCACCATCAAACGCATACCAAGCATTTCCTTTGCCTTTAATAGATGTCTGATATAAGCTCTGCTATAGTGCTTACAAGCAGGGCATCCACAACCCTCCTCGATTGGACGTTCGTCGAGTTCATACTTTACATTCATGATATTCATTTTACCATTGTTCGTATAAGCATGTCCATGTCTTCCGTTTCTGGTCGGATAAACACAATCAAAGAAATCAACACCACGATCAACTGCTTCCAGTATGTTGGCCGGTGTGCCTACTCCCATCAGATAAACCGGCTTATTAAGCGGCAGGTACGGCACGGTCTCATCTAAAATGCGATACATTTCATCATGGCTTTCTCCAACAGCAAGACCACCAAGAGCATAGCCATCCAAATCCATTTCAGAAATCCGTTTCGCATGCTCAATTCGAATATCCTCAAAGGTTCCACCCTGATTAATACCAAATAACATCTGATTCTTATTAATAGTATCTTCCAGACTGTTAAGTCTGTCCATCTCTAGCTTACAACGTTCCAACCATCTAGTAGTACGGTCTACGGAAGCTTGCATATATTCCCTGGTGGCTGGATGGGGCGGACACTCATCAAATGCCATCGCAATGGTGGAGGCTAGATTGGATTGGATCTGCATACTTTCCTCCGGTCCCATGAAGATTTTCTTTCCATCAATATGGGAATTAAAATATACACCCTCTTCTTTAATCTTACGTAAGCCAGCTAAAGAAAACACCTGGAATCCACCGGAATCTGTCAAAATGGGCTTATCCCATACCATAAATTTGTGGAGACCGCCCATCTGCTTTACAACCTTATCTCCAGGTCTAACGTGCAAATGGTACGTATTTGATAATTCTACCTGTGTGCCGATTTCCTGTAAATCCATCGTTGAAACCCCGCCTTTAATGGCTGCTGTCGTACCTACATTCATAAACACGGGTGTCTGTATTGTTCCATGTACAGTAGTAAACTCACCGCTTTTCGCTCTACCATCCTGTGCAATTAATTTATACATAATACTTGCCTACTTTCTATCTGGAGGATGACTCATTAAAACTTTCCGTAAAACCTCTCATAACTCGAAAAACCATTAATTTCCATGCAATTCAGCCTAAACCAGACCTCTTCATAACATTTAAAGTATACCCTTAAAGGCGGCTCTTTTCAATAAAAATCTATTGATTTTAGAAAGCTTTTAGAAAAAGCATCCCTCCTCATTTTTCATTTGCATAGAAATACAATTCTATTTTTGTCACTTTCGACATTTTATGAGTATTTTTAGGGCATTATGTCTAAAATAGCCTTTCATTTTATTGCCATTATCAACATTTTTATATAAATTAATTGCATAATTATAGGTCTATTGGTAAAATAGTTGTGGTGACTGTTGAAATATTACAAAAGAAGTACTATTTGCGGAGGTCTCACGCTATGTCTATTAAAAAATCTATACGAATTCTGCTGATTGCGGCATCCATGATTCCTGTCATCCTGGTATCGGTTTTAGCTCATGGATTTTTAACAAATAAATTGATTGATGTAAATACCGATAATTTAGTTCGTACCTCTATCACTAGTATCAGTGGATTAGAGTCCTTAATCATGAACCAACAGACAGAGGTAACCTTATTATCCCTTCAAGATGATCTGATTGATTTTGCAAGGCAGAGTAATAGAACCGGTAACACTCTCCCTGAAACTATGAATGAGTTGCTGAGCAACAGGTGCAGCCTCTATAATAACTGCGAACATATTTTGTTATACAACAAAAGACAAGAAATTATCGCAAGTTCTGATAGCGAATTAGTTGGTACAAAGACCCGGTCTGAGAAGTCTTTAAATTATATGTTCACTACCAAAAATACAGCGGTGGGGATGGATGGTCTAAAGCGAACGGACAAGGGTGGCAGCTCTATTTATACCCTTGATATCGGTGCCCCCATACTTGACCCTTCAACAGGGGTGGTCCTCGGCTACATAGTAAGTACTATCAGTACAGATTATTTTAGAAGTTATCTAAATTCCCTTATCATTGACGATACTGGTTTTGCGATTCTATTAGATTTGAATGGTAATATCATATATCATCCAAATACCGCTCTGGTTGGAACCAAAATCGGTTCTAATCGGCTATCCGATATTGTAAATTCTTATAATAACGGCTTTATTGAAGAAAGTGGATCCTTTCAATATTATTATGAAGATATGAACCAAGTCTATGGTTATTGTGTGCTTCCAAAGCTTAATTGGGTTTTACTAATGAAGCAGGACACAGCAAGTATAAAATCCCTTACTAATTTTATGCTCAGCCTGCTTACCACAGTATGTGTACTACTGCTTATTGTAATAACCTTATGTACAAATTTTGTTGCAAAGCAATATTCCACACCCATTATTGCCTTAAGGGATGCTATGCGGACTGCCTCAGACGGCAATCTTACGGTTCAGTCCAATATAAAAAGCAATAACGAACTTGGTGAACTGTCCAAAAATTTCAATAAAATGCTGCATATTATCCGGACTAATTATCAAGATTTGGAATCCATGCATGAAGAACTACTACTAAATGAAGAACAGCTGCGTTCAAACTATGACCATATTGAATTTCTGGCCTATCATGATACCTTGACCAATCTTCCTAATAAGCTTGCATTTCTTGACTATGTAAATGCTGTGCTGATGTCCTCCTCTCCACAGGAAGCTCTGCATGCAGTATATTTTGTAGACTTGGATAATTTTAAAACTGTAAATGACACCTTAGGTCATGAGTATGGTGATGCTTTATTGGTGAAAACAGCAGCTCTTTTGACCTCTGTTTTACATTCTGACGGTATGCTGGCAAGAGCCGGAGGTGATGAATTTCTTTTGTTCCGTGAACATATTCCCTCCACGGAAGATGCTGTTTGGTTTGCTTCCAAGATTATAGATGTGTTTAAGAATCCACTGGATTTGGATGGAGAAATTGTTTATGTATCAATGAGTATCGGTATTTCCATCTTTCCGGAAAATGGTCTCACCTCCAATGTGTTGATTAAAAATGCTGATATTGCTATGTACAAATCAAAAGATACAGGTAAAAATAAGTTTACTCTGTTTGATCGAAAGATGGAGGAAGAGTTAAATCGCAACACTCTAATTATAGATGTATTACGAAATGCCATAGAAAACAATGAAATCTATCTTCAGTATCAGCCGCTGATGGAATTAGAAACCAATAATATCATTGGCTATGAAGCTCTTATGAGAATTTATAATGAAAGGTTAGGCTATATCACTCCAAGCGAATTTATTCCCATAGCCGAGGAAAGTGGCTTAATTATTCAATTAAGTACCTGGCTGCTTCGAGAAGCCTGTACCTTCACGAAAAACATAATTGATTCAGGGGCTACACCTCGACCTGTCTCAGTAAACATCTCCTCTGTTCAAATTAACCGCCCCGGCTTTGTGTCAACCTTATCGGAGATACTGGAAGAGACTAAGCTTCCACCGGAATATTTGGAACTTGAAATAACTGAGAGCACTTTAGTTTCCTCACTTATGGATGCAACGAAGTTACTTAAGAATTTGCAAAACCTTGGAGTAAAAATTTCATTAGATGACTTTGGTACCGGATATTCCTCCTTGAATTATCTTACCAAGATGCCCATTGATACGTTAAAGATTGATAAATCCTTCATAGACAACATCTGCACCAATGAGAAAGATTCTTGTATTGCTGAATCCATTATTTTGCTGGCACACAGCCTTGATATTCGGGTTGTTGCAGAGGGCGTTGAACAGGAGGAGCAGCTTTGCCTCCTTCGTTCCAAGAGATGTGATATTATTCAGGGTTATGTCTATAGTCCACCACTTCATCCGGAAGATTTACTGGAAGTTATTAAGGAGGATGATTTAGTAACCCAGTGCACTTTATTTGGATAATAAAGATCAACCCAAAAGGGTAGGCTGCAAATCTTTATGATTTTGCACCTACCCTTTTCTCATTAGATCAAGCGTATTCAGGAATACTATTCAAATGGAATTGTTCCACCAGTAAGGTGATCGCAACAATCATATGATCGACCTCTTCACCAATCAGATTGATCTGTTCAACTGCTGACAGTATCTCTTGAATTGATGATGCAGTTTGCTGCGTACTGGCTGCATTTTCCTCAGAAATTGCAGAGACACTGAGTCCGATATTCATTACATGAGCTCTACTTTGCTCCATGTCCTTTGAAACTTCATTCAGACTGCTAATCTGTTCGTTAATATGATCCAGAGTCTTCATGATGGCCAGGTATTTCTTTTTTGTATCTGCAACACCCAAGGTCTGAAGATTTACTGTTTCTTGAACCTCTCTGCTTTTATCGCTGGCACTAATAATATTATTATTTAAGGTCTTCAAAATATTATCAATCATCTTTGTTGCTGCTTCTGTCTGCTCTGATAATTTGTTTATTTCCTCTGCAACCACAGCAAACCCCCTGCCAGCTTCACCGGCTCGTGCAGCTTCAATCGTTGCATTCAGGGACAGCAACTTCGTGGAACCCGCCAAGGAACTGATCATTTCGATTGCTTTCCCTATTTGTCCAGCATTTTCATTTGTAGTATGTATCGCGTCAAAAATAGACTGAAATGCAACCTCATTTTTTGTTGCTACCATCTCTAAGGCATTTACGCTGTTTAAGCCCTCTTCGCTGGCAAGTTCAATTGCCTTGCTAGCCAGAGTAAGCTCCTGAGCACTATTGGTATTCTTCTGTATCACCTCACCTAAAAGGTTAATCTCATTTACTAGTTTTCCTGAATCCTCTGCCTGATGATTTGCCCCCTCTGCAATCTCCTGAATCGTCCCCGCTATCTCAATCATGGAGACATTTACTTCACCGGAATGGGATTTCATACTTTTCGATGACTTGGATAACATTTTCGTTGATTCCATTACTTGTTGCAAAATACTTTTTAAGGAATTGCTAACCGAATTAACTGATTCTGATAAAGCCCCCAGTTCATCTTTCGAATGGATCATATACGGTATAAAGGTAAGGTTCTTCTTCGCTATCTGATCCATGTCTGCTGTAATGTGCTTTATACTATTCTTTAGATAAATGACGATGTAGCTCGAAAGGATTATGATTGCTATTGAAATCACGGTAGAAAGCAAAATCGTCTTTATCAAATCCTCCTTCATATCCTTTCTTATTTCCACTGTTATATAAGTACTATACTCTTCTAAGAGATCCGACATATTATTCAGGTTATCGATCATATATTGGTAATTCTCCTGCTGGGCTATCATATCGCCTTCACCGGTCAGAGGATTATAGCTATTTATCCAATCCTGATAGGAGCTTTGAAAAGCATTGTTTAACTCATAGATTGTATATTTGGGTCCAGAGAATTGAAAGGTATTAAATACAGAGTATGCTTTCAGTATATCAATCGTCTTATTGACAAGCTCCAAACCCTTCTCCGATTTGAATTCATACTCCTTAAAAAGCTTCTCTTCCTCTTCTCTGGTCAGCTTATCTTTACCATATCCAATTGCCTGTAAGGATAACGCTGCTTGGTATAAGCTTCTCTCTGCGCTCATAATGCTTCTGGTATTTAGGTATACTTGTTGGTAATAGGTGTTTTCTGATAAAGTGCTAACTTTATTCGTCTGAACCCCCAGTTGTATTACATTAACCACTGTCATAATAACTGCTGTCAGTACAATGATGAAAAGTTTGGTCGATACTTTTCTATTCCTTAAAATCGATGCAAGAGTCAAGCTTTTTTTGATATTTAATGACCTCATCATCCTCACCTTCAGGGTATCAAATCTACCACTGAATTCCCTCCTTTTTGTAAAATACAAAATAAAAAGTATTACAGCTATATCCTTCTTTAGACCTATACAAAATATATTATAGTTGTTAAAAAATACAAGTAAATACAGATTTTTACGGGAAGATGTCATTTTTTTTGGATACTGATTTCGTAGCTCTTGTCAAGTTTCTCAAATAGATATAAAATAAACTGATATATTATAAGCGAAAGGATTTTATTATGGAAGCAAAACGTGTGTCAGATTCAATAACAGAACAGGTGCAGATCATAATGCCCTCTCATATAAATGGTTCGGATCGCCTATTCGGCGGCCAGTTAGTCCAATGGGTTGATGTTGTGGCTGCTGTTGTAGCCAGACGTCACTCCGGCTACAATGTAACCACGGTAGCCATCGATAATCTGCAATTTAAAGCGGGTGCCTTTGTTAATAATACTTTGGTACTGATCGGGAGAATGACTTATGTTGGACGAACCTCAATGGAGGTACGAGTTGATACCTATGTAGAAGATCTTGACGGAATCCGTAAGGTCGTTAATCGTGCCTATCTTGTTATGGTAGCAATTGATCAACATGGCAAGCCAACATCGGTGCCCAGCTTAATCGTAGAAACCGAGTCAGAAAAAGCCGAATGGATGGGCGGTGAAAAAAGACATGAACTAAGATTAAGCCGCCGTAATGAAGGCTATTAGTTAAAATCGTCAATATAGCTGATCTTCTGTTCTATATTGTAAGGGATATTTCATCCGATGATTATTGGTCAGATGAAATATCCCTTAAGTTTTGATTTTTATTTTTATGACGATATCTTTGCGTGATTTATTTGAGCTGATCTAATTGGTTTCTTCTATTCTCCTGCTTTTTCTGTGCATTTTTTAATGTCTCACTATCCATATGATCAGCATTATTATTTAAATAACCTCCGGCATAGCGCATCCGTTTTTCCGTATTTTTTATTGTATTATCTTTTTCTCCATTCGCCAAGATATCCTTTATATTCTCTATCTTCTGCCTGCGATTTTGGTTTACTTCCTTTGCATGCTCAATATTTTCCGGAGAAGAGGATATATCAGAATGTTCCTCCAAATGCCTTTGTGTTCGCGTTTCTTTCTCAACCAAATTAATTAGATTCTCTACCCTATTTTCTGTTTCTGAGGCTTTTCCTTCCTTACTCATACTCATGATTCCACCTTTCCTATTTAATCGAGAATTCAAAATATATCTCTCAACTATTTTCTCCGAATGTCATCATGCTTATGCTTTTGATTATTGTAATTTAAGTTAATTAGCTTTCCATTTTTAAGATACTTCTATAAATTCAACCTATACTATTCCTACCATTCTTAAAAATTTAATTTTAAAATACCAAATAGAATTAGCTTCTGCCTTTGAGATAGCGCATATAGTAAAACATATATTGCTGAACAATTCCCGCATATCCAAAGTATTGCTCTTTCTTAAACTCATTATGATATATTTCATCTAGAACTCTTTTAATCCAAACATCAATCGGAAAGCCTTCAATATGATGTAACCCGTATAAGGATATACAATTTGCCACCTTATCTCCAATACCATGAACCCCTTTTAAGGCCTTTACTGCTTCATCAAAACCCACTTTTTTTAAGTATTCAAGATTAATTTCGCCGTTTTTTACTGCTTTAGCCGCACTAATTATGTAGTCATCCCGGTATCCCATCTTAAGTCTACGCAAATCTTCTTTGTCGGCATCCGCTAATGCTTCCGGGGTCGGAAAAGCATAATACTCTTTCTTACCCTTCTCATCTACTATTATTCTCTCCCCATACTGAGCGCACAAAGCTTCAATTCCGCTGCGAATGGCAGGTATATTCTTGTTTTGTGATATGATAAAGCTTATCATTGCTTCAAAGGGTTCCTGCTTTAAAATTCGTATTCCCTTTCCATAAGCTGCGGCTTCTTTTAAAAAGGTATCCTCACCCTCGATTAATTGATTTACCAGACTCTCATAATCATAGGATAGATCAAAATAATCCTCCCATAGCTCATAATATTCTTCCTCAGAGCAGCTAAATTCAACCTGATCCTCTTCAACTTGCTCCAGCTCCAGATATTTTCCATAAGCAATCATCTCATAGCTGATCTTATTCGTTAAAGCTTTCCTCTGATTCATGCGAAAGCATTGACCTGAGTCGGCTATTTGTTGAATATTAAAATTTCTTTTCTTAACTCTCATTTTATCTAGCCCCCCTTATACCAAGTATAATATATGTCAATCCTCGACGCAATCAGCATTCTTTTTGATATAAAGGTATTTTTTTCTATGTACATAAGGAGTGAAAGTGCTATAATACAACAAACTAATACCTTTATTAGCAAAATACTGAACAGGATAGGAGTAATGTATATGATACCAGAAGTAACCATCGAAGGCTTTCACATTCGTAGCGCAGAACCAGCAGACGTTAGTCTGATTTTAACCTTTATTAAAGAACTAGCTGATTATGAAAAGATGTCGGACGATGTAGTTGCAACAGAGGAACTTTTAACCGAATTTCTCTTCCAGCAGAAAAAAGCAGAAGTAATCATCGGAGAATATCAACAAGTACCCGTCTGCTTCGCCCTATTCTTCCACAATTTTTCTACTTTTCTTGGACGACCGGGGATATATCTGGAGGATTTGTTTGTAAAACCGGAAATGAGAGGCAAAGGCTTTGGAAAAGCTCTGCTCGCATACCTTTCAAAGCTTGCGATAGAACGTAACTGCGGACGAGTGGAATGGTCATGTCTTGACTGGAACGAGCCTTCGATTCAATTTTATAAGCAGCTTGGTGCAAAACCTATGGACGAATGGACTGTTTACCGCCTCCAGCGTGATCTATAATATATATGAGATAATTCCTTATCATAAAATAGTAATCCTTGCATATACATTCTTTATGGCATAAATTGTAATTTTTGCTCACAACTGAATTTATTGCATTAACATAGCATTATTTAACAATTAAATCCCTTCCGCTATTGCTTAAGAATAAAAATAGGCTATAATGAAAGCATGCAATATAGCTACCGGATAAGTACTTGGCGACCGATGATTCTTATAGGAGGTATTATTTTATGGAGACGAGACCTTATATTTCTTGGGAACTGATTGGTAATTTCATGATTGCAACCTTCGAAAAACTGGGAGTTCCACATGAAGAAGCAGTAATCTGTACAGATGTTCTATTAGAAAGCGACCGCAGAGGCATTGAAAGCCACGGCTGTAATCGATTTAAAGCAATCTATGTGGATCGCCTGCTAGAAGGCATTCAAAAACCCGTTACTGACTTTGAAATTGTTCGTGAAACTGCAACAACAGCCGTTGTTGACGGGCATGATGGTATGGGAATGATTGTAGGTTACAGATCCATGCAAATGGCTATCGATAAAGCCAGAAAATATGGTATGGGAATGGTAGCTGCCCGCAATTCCACACATTACGGAATAGCAGGTTACTATGCAACCATGGCTACTAAACAAGGCTTTATTGGAATAACCGGCACGAATGCTCGCCCCTCTATTGCCCCTACCTTCGGAGTTGAGAATATGCTGGGTACAAATCCCCTTACCTTTGGTATGCCAACAGACGAGGAATTTCCTTTTGTCCTTGACTGTGCTACCAGTATAACTCAGCGAGGAAAGATCGAATATTACGCTCGTACCGGCAGCCCCACTCCACAGGGGACGGTAATTGGAGAAGACGGAAGCGCATTGACGGATAGTGAGAAAATCTTAATTGATTTGACGGAGGGTCGCGCTGCTCTTGCACCTCTGGGAGGTATTGGTGAAGAGCTTGGTGGTTACAAGGGCTATGGTTATGCTACTGTTGTTGAGATTCTATCAGCTGCACTGCAAGCAGGCAATTACTTAAAATTATTAACGGGAATCAATGAAGAAGGTAATAAGGTACCCTATCAGCTTGGACATTTCTTTCTTGCAATTGACCCTGAAGCCTTTATGGGTTTAGATAGCTTCAAAAAAACTACCGGAGATATTCTACGTGAGTTACGTGCTTCAAAGAAAGCTCCGGATCAGGAACGAATCTATACTGCTGGCGAGAAAGAATATGAAGCTTGGTTAGAGCGTTGTGATAAGGGTGTTCCAATTGGAGAAGCAGTACAGAAAGAATTTATAGCACTTCGTGACCGATTTGATTTGCCCTTCCGCTTTCCATTTGAATAAAAAATATCTAATTTTTAGAATAAAATAGATATCATACTTAGATTGAAACTGTTGCATAATATCTTAAGAAGTAAAACTTCTGATATGCAACAGTTTCTTTTTTTACAGAAACTTTTCTGAACAAGTTCAATTTTAAAATTTTTAGTTTAATTCATAACGATCTGTTGACATAGTGTGTATAGTCAGATATAATTACAGCTGACAAGACAGCTATTTAAATTTAAAAAACGGAAGGATATGTTGATTTATGAATAATACTACCAACAAAGTAAAAGTTATGACAACCGCTGCTCTGCTTAGCGCAGTCGGAATTTTGATTCCACTAATTTCACCGATTAAAATAATAATTGAGCCCGCTTCCTTTACCTTAGCCAGTCACGTTCCAATTATTATTGCAATGTTTATTTCTCCTGTTGTAGCTGCTTTTGTATCACTAATCACAAGCATCGGCTTCTTAATTGCCGGTTTCCCACCGGTTATCGTATTTCGTGCATTAACTCATATCGTTTTTGCCGTAATAGGTGCTTTTATCTTAAAAAAGAATGGCAATATCCTTAATTCTTATAAAACAGCAATTCCCTTTGTACTCTTAATTTCAATTATCCATGCTGTATGCGAAGTAATTGTATCCAGTGTCTTCTACTTTAAGGGACAATCCTCCAGCAGCTTTGTTACAATGGTTATTGGTTTAGTAGGTGTAGGAACCTTAATTCATAGCAGTATCGATTTCATCATCGCGACACTAGTGTGGGTACCCTTACAAAAAGTTGTCAGTCTCCCTGCAAGCGCTAGAATCAAATTAGGTGTAGCAAAAAATATATAAAGTTCAGAGATAGCAAAAATATTAAAGCTCATAGATTGCAAAAAAATATTAAAGCTCGAATGTATGCAAAAAGCGGTTTAGTGAAAACTAAACCGCTTTTTGCATACATTAACCTTTATAAGAAGTAGTGAAGAAAATGATAAACATATTTATATCTTATCGAAAGACTCCATTTCCAGCTCAGATTCTAGTATGGTGATTGATAACATCTGCATTAAATCAACCTCATAGGGTATAATATCATTGCCATTCTCATCTGTTATTACACGAATGACTGGACGCAGTGGGAAATTCTTGTTTTGTTCTTTAACGATACCCATGGCATTGGTAGACAATCGAACCATGGAACCATTCGGATAGATAGCAATCTGCTTGATTAAAATAGAAACTAATTTCAGATCAAACTTAGTCTCTGCATGTTCAACCAAATAGTTTACTGCATTATTACAGCTCCATTTCTTACGATAGCAGCGATCTGATATTAATGCATCATAAACATCTGCTATCGCAACAATGCGAGCAAATTCATGAAGTTCACCAGCCTTATGACCTCCTGGGTAGCCAGATCCGTCCATTCTCTCATGATGCTGCAATGCAATAATCCGTGACAATTCTGTAAGACTAGAACATTTCTTCAACAGCTCATAGCCAAAGGTAGTATGCTGCTTAACATGCTCAAGCTCTTCCGGTGATAATTCTCCCTGTTTGTTCAGGATCTTTTTATCAATCATAACCTTTCCAAAATCATGCAGCAGGGTGCCTGTTGCAAGCTTCTCCAGCATCTGACGATTATAACCAAGATCCTTAGCAATCAATAAGGAATACACTGTTGTGCTGACAGAATGCGAGAAGGTATACTCATCTGAGGCACTGATATCGTTTAAGCTAACTTGAACATCTGGATTAGCTAAGATTTCATCTATAATATTGTTGATTGTCCCGCTCATCTCAGACAAGTCAACAACTGCCTTATTTTCAAAATCATCAATTGTCTGGCGAAGGATCTTCTTACAATTTACTCTGGTCTCTTCCGATATGGCATCCGGAATATTAATTCCGTCACTTTTTGCATCACTAATATATACATAATCAATACCCAAATTCTTAAGACTCTTCGAAAATCGGTGCAGGTCACTAATTCCTTCTCGGAGTACCAGACAATCTTTATAATAAATTGCTTTCGCCAGTACCATATCTGGTTTCAGCATTGACAGTGAAACTAATCTCATGTATTGTCTCCTTTATAAGTTAGAACGAGTAAACTCATCATTATCATACGTTATCCAGTGAAATGTGTCAAGAAGCTTCCCTTTACTGGGACTATATTAGTACATATTTCGCTATTTTTTGGTGTTTTTTAACACCTTAATCCAAGAATATTTGACGTTTTTTGTGTTTCAAGCGAATCTTTGGCTTTGCCCTATCTTAAATAAAGGAAGGCGTATAAATCCCATGTCAACTACTTCCGTGTAACATAGGATTTATACACCTTATAAGAACTATCTTCTGGCTTACTTAACCAAACCTTAAACCTGTTTTTTTATTAGTGATCAAATTTCGTGACTCGTTTTCTAATATCCCGATAACGAAATCTTGCCATCTGATTCTTCTCTTTTACATCCTCCTCTGTACCGGTGTATTGACAGCGGATGCAATAATATTCCTTTTTGTCCTCATCATAAAACATATCAATATCCAAATCTCTCATGAAACAGGAAGGACAGCGATAATTTAGTTTGCCTTTTCCAGCTTGAGCCATGTTGTAAATACCTCCTTATCTCTCATCCTGGTCGTGTAGCCTAACGTGAACATGGGTGAAAATGCATAACCTTCTTTTATGTAACCAACACAGTCCTTTTTATTTGTCGTCATGCTGACCTTTGTCTCAATCTCCGGTATTACACCGGAAACCTCGGTTGCACCTGCCATCTCATCCTCTCGACACTTATAGGCGTATTTTATTTCTCTGGTGCGGATTCCATCCGTACAGGCCAAGGTAATATTGGTCATATCCTCAGCATATTCTGTGGTTCCATAGCAGGCAACCATATATTCATTGATGCCAACTTCAGCAGTAGGATCACTCATCTCTAAGATTGTTCGTTCAAACTTTATATCAGAACTTCCTTCTTCAAAGTATATTTTTGTTTGTAATTTTACCGTTACATCGGAAAACTTGATATCTACCGGTTGTAAGGTTAATATTCTTATCTTCCTTCCATCACGAAGTAACTCTTCTGAAAATTCAGCCTTTGTCCGGCATAGACATAAATCCACCTCTTCACCGTTACGGGTTAGCTTCGCACTCTTGATCGTGCCCTCTCCGGCATAATGCGTAAAATACCCCGCACGGTATTTTTCTTGAATCAGGAAGGGGTATGAGGCATCCGTTACGTGCTTTGTACCGATCCCCACAGGCCATTCCAGTTTTGCCACGTAAGGGCGAAGATCCACCAGGGCTCCACCCTGATCCATATTGATGCATGCTCTTAGATAGGGATCGCAATACCAAAACAACTGTTTCTCCGACCCATAAAGTATATCCTTCCATAGAGCACATTCCGGTTCGGTGTAATTCTTCTTACTACGGTAATAGTCGGCGAACTCCGCCATGGACATATCCTCCAGCTGACCCTTCTTTTTTAGCTCACCGTAATATGCCATTCCTTCTTCATAGGACTTTAATAAAAGCTCATAGGGAGCTTCCCACCTCCCCATTTTATTCATCCAACCCGGGCCGACAAACATCATGTTATAGGCGTATCCGTTATTGAATTTAGCAAGGTAACGATATTGGTCGATTAAATTAAAAAGATACGGAAATTCATCTTCCTCATATATCATACCCCGTAGTACATTCTGAGGATGTGTTCCGAAATTCGAACCATTTCCGTCATAGCAGGCAATTAAGTCTCTTGAAATATGCGGAATAGCAACAATTCCGCTATCCTCAGCCTCACCTGCCGCAGGGGCATGAACATTCTGCTTTGATGGTATCCAGGGTGCCCAGGGACCACCATCCAAAAAGGTATACCAGGAGTTGTTACAGGTGTGATAGGCTTTTGGGCCTTCCTCCCAACAGGTTGCGACCGCGCATTTCACCATTGGGTATCGTTCCTTTATATAATTAATTAGTTCCGCGTCCATATAATAGGAGCCGGTAGACTCCGGATAGAATCCGAAGCACTCATAGAACTTACCAAAGACATCTTCTACGATCGCCTTCTTATCTTCCATAGAGAACATCCAAATACAGAAATCCTTGGTTTTATATTTTTCACGAAATTCCTTACAGGGTAGCCCCAACAGAGAAAGGGCAATCTCATCTCCATATAATTCGTGATCCTCCTTTGCCAGCTCAACCGCCTCCTCGTTAAAGAGGCTTGCATAGGTCATTTGAATCGTCGTCTTAAGACCATTCTTGTGGGCAATGGATTGCTGTGTCTTGAAAATGTCCAGGGACTCCGTTAATAAGGCTTCTCTGCTGATATCCTCTTCTTTTCCATGTCCGGTTACTTTTTCAGCATATTCAGGCACCATTTCCGGACGGTGAATTATGTTAACTATGAATTTATCCATGAATAAAAAGCTCCTTTTGTTTTAAATAGCACTTAGCCCTTAACAGCTCCGGTAATACCATTTGCAAAGCTGTTCTGTAATAAGAAGAAAATAATGACAGTCGGTATGGTACATAGAAATACGCCTAACATAAGGCTGCCGTAATCCGTAAGGTATCCTGCAGTTAAATTGGCAATTAGCATTGGCATTGTAATGCTTTTTTCATCCATCATAATTACCTTAGGCCAAAGATAGTTATTCCACGCATTCATGAACGTAATTGTCATCGCTGCGGCATAGGTAGTTCTCATGGTTGGAAAGAACATTCGAAAGAAGATTCCAATCTCACCAACACCGTCAATTCTTGCAGCCTCGATCAAATCATGGGGAAAGGATCTTGCACTCTGCCTAAACATCATGATTAAAAAGGGTGTGGAGATGGAGGGCAGAATAAAACCCATGGTGGTGTTTAGCAAATTAGCTCTGGAAAACATCTGAAATAAGGGAATCAAGGTAGCCGCAAAGGGTACCATCATCGCCAGTAGAATAATAGAAAACACAAAGTCTTTTCTCTTATTGTGATAGATTTCAAATCCATATCCTGCTATTGAGCATATGAGAAGTGAAATTAAAGTTAAAACAATTGCATATTTAAACGAGTTAATCATTGCTCCACCAACATTCTGTGCAGCAAGCAGGCTCTTAAAATTTTCAATTAAATAATTTCCCGGTATCAATTTTCCGCGAATAACATCCACACTCTTATTCGTAGCTGCACATGCCATATAATACAGAGGGAAAATAGATAGCAATGAGACAATAATTAAAAATATGTATTGTATCGCTTTTATGATTCTTTTTTTAGCTCTTAGAGCTGCATTTTTACGATTCATATCAGTCACGTTTATCACCTACTCTCATCTGAATAAATGCCAAAACAGCTACTAAAATTAGGATCAGGTAAGACATTGCCGCAGAGTATCCGAAATTTGGTACATATTTGAAGGATATATTGTATATGTAATGTGACATTGTAATTGTAGCATTCGCCGGCCCTCCGTTGGTGAGGTTGACCGACTCATCAAATAACTGCAAAGTACCATTCGTGGATATAATTGTTGTTAATAGAATGGTTGGCTTTAACAGAGGTGCCGTTATTTTTCGGAAGGTTTGCATTGGACTTGCTCCATCAATCTTAGCAGCTTCATATACAGAATAGTCGATATTTTGAAGTGCTGCCAGATAAAACACCATATTATATCCAGTCCATCTCCAAACGAGGGCGATAATAATTACAATTCTCGCACTGATTGCATGACCCAAGAAATTATATCCTGTGTCTAATAACCCAAATTTAATGAGTACTGTATTGATAAAACCGTCTACCGAAAATAGGGATCTGAAAATGATGGCATAAGATACCAATGAAGTTGCACAGGGCAAAAAAATTGCTGTTCGAAACAGACCTTTGAATCTTAAATCTTTATTATTTAACATAGATGCCAATATCAATGCTAAAACCAGCATGATTGGAACCTGTATAATCAGATAAATAAAATTGTTGACTAAGGATTGAAGAAATACCTTATCCTGAAACATTCTGATATAGTTGGTTATTCCTCCCCATCTCAGATTCGCGCCAACACCGGTTTTTAGTGAAAGTAAAAGCGCTTGAACCATTGGGATAAAATTCATGGCTATAATCAGCAATACGGCAGGAACAAGGAATGCCCAGCCGGTTAAATTATGTTTTTTAGCCAGAGTAAAACTTTTTTTGCGTCCGTCCACTTGACTACCTCCTTAACGGCAAAATCACCTGCCTGAGTTATGCAAAATTAAAACAAGATATTTCACGCTACGCGATAAATTCTGTTGTCATGAATTATGGGGAATTAACCTGGGTTACCAAGCAATTCCCCATTTAAATTGTCAGCTAATCACTGTTATTGAGCAATTGAGAAATTAATGGTATCTTCTGCATTCTGCAATTCAGATTTCACATCGCCTCCGCCTACGATATTCGTAGTTGCTGTAGCAACAGCGTCACGGGCTTCATAGAAATATACTCCTGTGCCGCAAGGTGGAATCTTTCCTGCAAATTCTACAATTTTGGAATATACCGGTTTGCCGCTGAAGAAATCATTTGTTTTTCCATATGCATCGCTATTTCCTGCTGGAAGGTATGTAGCAACAGCTCCGGTCTCAAGAATCTGATCATATAATTCTGTACTTCCACCAAAAGTTTTACCTAAGAAATCTGTTGCAAGCTCTACATTCTTACAATTTGTTGTTACAGCCCAGCTGGAACCACCCTGGTTTGCATAATTGGTAGCTGTAGCTGCTTTATCAAGTCTTGGCATATTCGTAACATCCCATTTACCAGCCTGATCTGCTGCTGCCTGAACGGATGCCATGATCCAACAGCCATTCATAGCACAAGCTACGGTTCCGTTGTTAATCGTTGCTATATACTGATCCCAGTCATTTACTTCGATCAACACACCTGCTTTTACTAACTCAGCATATTGATTTACAACTTCATTTAACAGTTCGTTATTTACGATATTAGCTTTGCCATCTTCACCAAAGAAGCTTCCCCCTGCGGACTGAAGCATCATTACGATAACATCTGATTCACCAGCAATACCGGAAAGTAAAGGCTTACCTGTTTTTGCAAGAACCTGTTTTCCTTTTTCCAGGAAATCATTGAAGGTAATATCAGTGAAATCATCAATGGTATAACCAGCCTCTGCTAATATATCAGTTCTGTAGCAAGCGATTACAGCACCGTTATCAAAAGGAACACCATAGTGTTTACCGTCTACTACGGAAAAGCCTGTTTTACCTTGTGCAAACTGGGTGAAATCAATACCAGAGCCTGTGATATCCGTAAATGCATCCGGATAACTCATTACATTTTTCTGGAAGGCATTATCCTGCATTAGTAAAATATCAGGTAAGGTATTTAATTGATTTGCTGTTGCTGCTGTTGTCAATTTGGTCTGTACATCTTCCCAAGGAGTTTCAATTACATTTAACTTAAAATCCGGATGATCTTTCTGATAAATTGCCTCTGCCTTTTTCATTGCATTAATGTTAAATGCAGGATCCCAGCACCAAACTGTTAAAGTGTTATCTTCTGAGCTGGATGATTCTTCTGCCTTGGATGAATCTGCTGAACCAGATGAATCCTCTGCCGGAGCCTTAGTCACATTTGCATCACTTGTTGCTGATTCCTTTGAACTTCCCCCACATCCCACAAGCAGGGATGCCGCCATAGCAACAGTAAGTATGGCACTTAATAGTTTTTTCTTCATAACAAACCTCCTGATTGAATTTTAATACGTTGCAACCTTACGCAATCGGTTGCTCTGTATTTCCAGTATATATCCAATTATATATGTAGTCAATGTTGTATTTGTTTAGTTTTTACAGTATATTTTTGTGCATTTTTAACAATTTTAAAATAATTGTCGTGTTTTATTGTACAACCGATTGTTCATCCTATAATACAAGCCTCCACCCTATATTTCGACATGACCACTCCTCGAAAAATCCATTTTGATATCAAGATAAGCCGATATTATGCATTTTATATACCTCTTTCTGGACTTTCTTGAAATCTTAGCAACTGAGCAATCAGATGCTCATAAAATACAAGGTTCCCTGTGCAACAAATACTCAAGCCTAAAAACAGAACTGGCTATCCTACTGCTGGGCTCAGACGTTAAGTCCAAGGCTCCTGCTGTATGATAGCCAGCTCTGTTATATAATTTAATTGATAACTCTATTATAATACAGCCTTTATATTACTAAATACCTCTTGCTGATGTGGAATCCTTAAGAACCACTTCATAGCCAAGAATTGTCTTCTGCTGTACTTCCTTTCCATTCAATATTGCAAACAGTGTGTTACAAGCTGCAGTACCCAGCTCAGGGACGTCAAATTTTAAGGAAGTTATGGATGGGGTGTGATTATTAAGCTCACTACTGTAATAGAAGGATGCAACTTTTATATTCTGAGGTACTTCCAGTTGATCTCTTTTTAGCTTATCTAGTATTTTTTTACAAATATCATCATCCATTGCAATAATGCACTCTACTTGATTTTTTACCGCATCGTCCACACTATTTTCTATATCGGCAAGCTCTTCTCTTCCCAGATAAATTAGGCGCTCATCAACTTTTTTACCCCATTTTTCAAAGGCTTCTTGAAATCCCTGACATCGATTTTGAGTTACTACATGCTGCATATTTCCACCGATTAGCGCAATCTTCTTCATTCCCTCGGAAAGAAGAATCATAGTCAACGCCCTACAGGCCGCATAATTGTCGTTATCAACCTGAACAACGCCCTCTTCTGTTGTACTTCCAACGGTAACAAAAGGTATCCCATTCTGCTTTAAGAACCTCACACTATAATCCTCCGTAAGTGTTCTCAAAATAATAGCCCCATCTACCTTATGGTTTTCTATAATACGCTTTAATTGAGAAATATCTGTATTGCTCACCATCGCAATCAGTATGTCATATTGCTCCTTAGCAGCTCTTTGCACAATTCCAATCAAACACTTTTGAAAAAAAGGAAGTTCATTTGTTGCGCAGTCAGTCGGATATACGACACAAATATTATAAGTCTTTGACTGTGCCAGCCCCTTGGCCATCACGTTAGGCTTATAATCATGCTCCTTAATATATTCCAACACCCGCTCTTTGGTCTCGGAGCCAATCCTTCCTTTCCCGGACAAAGACCTGGAAACAGTAGTTTTAGATACTCCTAAAGCATCTGCTATATCTGAAATTGTCAACTTTTTCTTTACCATAGGATTCCTACTTTGATCTGACATACATCAGTCCTCTTTCCTTTACAATGTTGCTCAATCCTGCAATTATAATTTACGCAATCGCTTGCTCTAAAATAAGATAACATTTTATATCTTACTATGCAATGGTGCTAGTTGACAATGTTTTGACTGGATATTTAGCAAATATGCTTAAGCGTATGAAAGATCCCCTCAGACATATGCTTAATCATCATCTTTGTATAGGTATCAATATCTATATTTTGTCCCTTCTCAAACCACCATCTTACACTGACCATCATATTTCCTAGAAAAAGATTTGCATACAGACTATAAAACTGTTCTTTTCCCTTAGGGATATCTGCTGCCTGGTGAAACCCATCTACCAGTTTTTCAATCCCGCTGCTGATCATTTCTTCGAAGAAGTTTCGCTCTAGCAGATTTGCATTCCATAGGATCAGATATTCCCTCTTCCTCTTTAAAAATGCCTGTAGACATTGCTTTAGTTCACCGAAATAGGATTCCATGGATATTTCTTGCTTTTGGATAAAATTTGTATCCAAATGTAACACATAATCCTTTAACATGTTATCAAGATATTTATCCCTTAGATCATATTTATCCGTAAAATGAGCATAAAAGGTAGACCGGTTAATACGTGCTTTCTCTGTTATATTCTTGACCGTCATATTCTGAAAGCCAACTTCCTCCAGACACAATAGAAAGCTTTCATAAATTCCCTCCAGTGTCTTAACAACCCTGATATCAATATCCTTCATAACATCCTCTTTCCCTCGTCTATTATAACAAAATAATTCATCTTTTTTATTTAATTTTAACAAATATTAAGAGAAAATCAACACCGGATTGTGTATTTGTTGTATATCCAACATCTTAAGGAAGCTTTATCGTTTGTTTCGTTTCAATAGATTTGCTATGATATTTTTATAACAAAGCATTACACATTTCGTATCAAAGTCATCTATACATAGTTTTTCCAGAGCAACATGGCTTCTGATACTCTAATCATCTAAATTATAAGGAGGAATCATTATGAGTAAATTCCCTAATCTTTTTACTCCCATCCAGGTAGGCACTCATACCTACAAGAACCGTATTATTGCCTCACCTATTTATTGCGGAACCTTTATCAATATTCCAGGTCTGGATTTTATCCTGGATCATGCTATGTGTGCCAGAGCAGAGGGCGGATGTGCACAGGTTACTATCGGAGAAACACCGGTGGATTTTGTTGGAGCCTCCCGGGAACCCTTCCCACCCATTGATTATAGCAACTTTCATGATCCAACCATGGCTAAGATGAAAAGTCTGGTATCACGGGTTAAAGCTGCTGGAGCAAAATGTCTGATTGAATTATCCCACTGCGGTGAATCTGTTGAAAAGATTCCAGGAGTTGAATTTGGACTTGGTCCAATGGGTTATCTTCGTCCTGACGGAATGGAGATCATTGCTATGGACGAACATAAGATGCAAGAGGTCACAAACCATTTTATTATCGCTTCAAAATTCATGCAGGAAGCCGGTACCGATGGTGTTATGATTCACGCAGGTCATGGCTGGTTGTTACACCAATTTCTCTCCTCCCGTACCAATCACAGAGCTGATGAATATGGTGGCTCCTTAGAAAATAGAGCCCGCTTTCCTCTGGCATTAATAAAAGCGGTTCGTGAGGCAATGGGAAAAGATTTTATTATTGAGATTCGGGTCAGCGGTGAGGAATGCATGGAAAACGGCATGGGTATTTTGGAAACCGTAGAATTTTGCAAAATGGCAGAGCCTTATGTGGATCTCATACACATGTCTATTGGTGTATACCGTAATCCCATCTTAAGCGGTGAATTCTCCTCCCTGTTCCACAAACATGGCTTAAATGCCGAACTGTCTGCGGAGCTAAAAAAAGCGATCAAAGTTCCCGTGGTGGTCGTTGGCGGCATCAATAGTCCTGAGTTGGCTGAAGAATTAATTAGAGAGGGAAAATGTGATTTTGTTGCACTGGGAAGACAAGTAACCGCGGATCCTGACTTTGCAAAGAAGGCCAAGGAAGGTAGGGAATCCGATATCAACCCCTGTCTCAGATGCTTTAAATGCTTCCCTGGACCTTTGGAGGGTGTAGAGATTAGTGAGATGCCAAATATCTTCGGTTGTACGGTAAATCCCACGGAATTCTTCTACGATCTGGATTTCTTAAAGAAGCAACCGGAAGGCGTTCGAAATGTCTTAGTTGTCGGTGGTGGTGTTGCAGGTATGCAGGCAGCCATTACTGCGTATGACCGAGGCCATAGGGTGACTTTAATCGAAAAAGAGGATAAGTTAGGTGGCTTACTTTTCTTCACCGATCACGATTATTATAAGACAGATCTTCGTGACTTTAAGGACTTATTAATTCGTCGTGTGATAGAACGGGATATCAAAATTATTTATAATAAGGTATTCTCTCCTGAGGATATTGCTGCTTGTGAAGCTGATGCAATTATTATTGCGGTGGGCTCCTCTCCAATTACACCGAAAGTAAAAGGAATTGATACAGCAATGAAGGCTCTGGACGCTTACCGTGATATCAGCAAAGTTGGTAAGAAGGTTATTATGGTAGGTGGTGGCCTTGTTGGCTGTGAAACAGCTCTCAACTTAGCGAAAGAAGGCAGAGAGGTAACGATACTTGAGATGGGCGATAAGGTTTCACCAGATTCCTATCCGATGCATCGAATTGGTCTACTACATGAAATGGAGCAGTTGGTTTCTGTGCTGACAAACACCAAATGTACAGAGATTAACCCTAATCAGGTTAAAGCAATTGATAAAAATGGAAAAGAGCTTATACTGGAAGCAGACACCGTTATCTATGCTCTTGGCATGGCAGCTAACTCCGCAGAAGCACAGGCTCTTGAAGGTGCCGGTAAAGATGTTCGTGTTTTTAAGATCGGAGATTGTGTTAAAGCCTCCAAGGTTTACGATGCTATTCGACAGGCCTTCGTAGCGGCGATGTCTATTTATTAAGTACCAGTGGTTTAATGCAAAATAAATCACAAAAAACTCACTGACAATTATAAGTTCACAATATAACTTAAAACTACAGCTTACAATATAATTTAAAACTACAGTTGACAAAAGTAACTTGCTTACAACACTAATAAGAAACCCTATAAAACAGGCTATTTTCACTAACCTTTTTATAGGGTTTTTAATGTCTTAAATTTTGTGAATTAACCTATCCTATGCGTTAACCAGTATCTGCTCACCAAATACACGCCCAGCGATATTTGCTGCTTCCAACCCTTCATCCTTTGCAAATTTGATTCTAAGGGGTAGCAGAGGGGTGTCCATCCCCTGACCGGCGATCATATATTTTTGGTTAATGACCTTAAAGCCTGCTTCGTTTAGATAATCCTCAACATACATGATAGCTTCTCCACTCCAGCCATAGGAACCAAAGGCTGCTGCCAGCTTTCCTTTTACATCAGAACCCTTTAAGGATTTTAAGAGTTCCTCCACCGCTCCAACCATATCACCGTATTTTGTGGAACTTCCCACCAACAAACCGTCACTCTCTAATATCTTAGCCTTTACTTCCTCTAGATCCGCATTTTTGAGATTGACAATCTCAGCTTCAACACCTGCTGATTCTAAGCCTTCTGATATCTTCTGAGCAAGTTTTGTAGTATTACCTGTCATAGTGCTATAGGCAATGACAACTCTCTTGGTAGACGGATTTAAACGGCTCAATTCTTCATAAATATCAATAAATTTGTCAGGATCCTTTCTTAGGATATACCCATGTGATGGGGCAATCACCTTAATATCCAGATCCTTTGTCTTACTTAACATATCTCTGACATATGGTCGGTGCGGTGACATAATTAAATTGTAATATACCTTAAAATCCTCCACATAGTCAGACTCTTCGGCCAGATCATTAAATAGATCATAAGTCGCGATGTGAGTACTGAATAAATCACAGGGATATAATACGCAGTCTTCTGTACTATAAGTAATCATCGTTTCTTCCGTATGAAGGTATGGTGTTTCAAAGAATTTCAACACATCTCCTCCAATATCCAGAGTATCTCCATCTGATACTGTGATAAACTCCCGATGATGAAGCTTAAACATATCCTTTAGTATCGATGCACCAAGCTCAGTTGAGACAATCTTAGCATTCTTGGCTTTTGCTGCAAGTGCCGGCAGCGCTCCTGCATGATCCGGCTCTACATGATTAATTACGATATATTGAATTTCTTCCGGGTCAATCAACTTAATAAGATTGTCCATATATTCCTTACCGTACATTAAATCTACCGTATCAATTATGGTAGGTTTCTCTGTTAATAACAAATAGCTATTATAGGTTGTTCCTCTTTCCAAGATCAATCGATGGAAAGGAACCTTTCTATCATCAACCTTACCAATCCAGAATACTTTCTCTGACATTTTTACAAAACTCATATATGATTCCTCCTTCAAATTATGTTATCCTTAACTTGACTTTAGAATACCTCAATCAATAAAATAAAACTGTGATTGTATTCACAGTTTTATAAAAATATCATTATTAATTTAATATCACTTGTCATTCAATAAAAACCTATTTATCTTTATCCATTGCATTTTCTATAAACTCGGAATTATGCCTATTCTTTTATAGAGTTACACAACTTTCCAACCTGCTCTTCTACTTTTTGTCTCTCATCCTTGATGGGATCTACAAAACGTGCTGTACTGATTATCGTACTGCCCTGTAACATTTCCTTCAATTTTGTAAAGCATTTACCGGTATCGCCTCCAGAACAACAGGCAAATAGATGAAGCTTTTTGCCATTTAACGGAACCCTAGATACAAAGGAAAGGATTGCAGGCGTAAAGGAACCTGCCCAGATGGGAGTACCAATGATTACGGTATCGTAAGCATCCAGATTTAGATTCTTATTTAATAGTGTGGGCTTCTCCTTGAAAACTACGCTTTTTCCGCCCCAGAAAAACTTTTTAAACCCTTCCTTGGCTATCTCCTTTTCAGGCTGTAATTTTATCTTGTCTGCGCCAACTTCTTTTGAAATCATATCTGCAATTAATTCTGTATTTCCGTCTAATGAATAGTATACGACAACTGCTTTCATTTTTTCTCCTTTAAGATTCCTATTTTTTAATATTAATCTACCATACTATTCCATCACTGTAAATTAAAAATAAATCTACCTATAACAAAAAGGTCTTGTACAGTTACAAGACCTTTTGTGATAAAAACAGGAAATAATGATGTATTTATTTTAAATCATACTTACGAATAAAATAGGAAGGAGTACAGCTCCATGCGTGGCAGTAGCTGTTAATTACCTTGGTGCCATAAGGTGAAAAACTATCATCTGCCGGGTTATATAACTCCCAGAAGGTATCGGCGCCCTGCTGAAGCATTCCACCCCAATATTCTCTCATAATTTTGATTGCAGCCTCTTTTCGGTTATATTGGAGCAATGCCTCGACATAGTAGTGATACATATAAGGAGTGGACAAAGGAAGTGAAACCTCATTTGCTAATAGCCGGTCAATAAGCTTATTAGCAACCTCCTTCTCCAATATGCCTGAGAGCAGCATCCATACCTGTGACACAACAGAAATCTGACGTGTCTCACCACTATGGAACACCTGCTGTTGTTCATCCCACAGTTTACTTAAGGCAGCAAGAGTTAACGTCTCACATAACTCCTGCAGCATTGTTAAAGCCTGTTGATCCTCCATAATTTCAGCAAGATAAATTGCCTGTTTTACCGTATAGATAAATACACCCTGAGCGCCTGCCTGTTTATTTAAATTATCGCCCCAATCCAGGAAGCACCACCAGTCCTCACTGTCCTTTAATAATCCATCTTCACCCAGACGTTCCTTTGACAATTCAACTTGTCTAAGAGCGGTAGGCCACAACTCTGCCAGGAAGCTCTTATCCTTCGTGGTCTCATAGTAGTCATACAAGCATGAAATAAAGAATAAGGAATAATCGAACAACACTGTATCATCTACTTGCAGCTTTGGTTCAATATAAAAACAGGCACCAACCCTGCCGTCACCTATGGTAATCCCGGCAAACATATAAATACAACGTTTTACAAGCTCCATGTTTTTAAAGGTATAATAATTGGTCAATGCCTGCAGCCTTAAATCTCCGATCCAAAGTCTGCGATCTCTCTTTGGTCCATCCTCAAATACAAGTTGCATACAATCTCTCAGAGTTCTAATTGCTGCTTCATCCATTTCCTTTATTAGTGGTGTTGTATCACTTGGTAAAGCCTCAATTGCCTCTTCCATAGCTGAGGTAACTGTTTTGCTGATAACGCTTGTCACACCAATTTGATATTTCAGAGACTCATTTAAGATCTCTATACTGAGATAACGATAAGCGAATCTACGCGGCAATTCCACCCAGCCAGGTGCAACATCCACATGGATATATTCCTCTTGAAGCCAGGAGCTGCTTAACCATCCCTGATAGTCCTTCGTATCCTCTCCAAGCTCGTCCAGTATTTCTCCCAGCTTGATTCTCAGATGCACAGGAGCATCCAGAGGACTGCCCACAACCTCCAGGAAGAAGCGAATATAACCTACCTGATGATTTGAAAACTCAAAACAAATCGGTGTACCCTTTTGTAGCATTATTTTTTCCTCAGGCTCATAGCTCTTACGACCAGTAATTACCCACTCCTTATCCTCGGTTTTACTAATCGTAATATTATTTACCGGAGGAAGGTTTTTATGGTACAACTCTGGCTGTAATTCCTTTACCCTATTCAAAAACTCTGGATTTTCCTTGGTTTTAAAATCTTTTATTGTATTCACATATCCCGCCATAGAATTTCTCCTTTGCATCAACTTTTAGACTTTCAAATAAATCCACTATCTTGCAAAATTCTTTTCCTTCAGTTTAATTTAAAGTGTCCTCTAGCCCTTGACAGCACCGGCTGCCACACCATTTACGAATTGCTTCTGGAACACCAAAAACAGTACCACAAGTGGCAGAGCACAGAGAATACAGGAAGCAAACAGTACGTTCCACTGCGCCGGATTCTCACGGTCGCCAAGGAATTGAATCATTGCCACCGGGAGACTGAATTGGGAGGATCTTGATACGAATACCATTGGGAAGAAATAATCATTCCAAATCCAGATACCCTGTGTGATAATTACTGAAACCGTTGCTGGCTTTAATAAGGGAAATACAATACCAAAATATCTGCGGAATAAGCTGCTTCCGTCAATATATGCCGCTTCTTCAATGCTGATCGGTACGCTTCCCATAAATCCGGTAAATAGGAAGGTAGAAAACGGTAAACTACAAGTGATAAACATAATCATTGGTGTAAAGCGGTTATATGCTATCCCTAAATTATTAAACATCTGCGCAATCGGAATGATAACCATCTGAGACGGAATTACAAGTCCTGCGATAAAGAAATAATATAAGAATCTACTCTTTTTATTTTTAATCCTAGCAATTGGATATGCTGCCATAGAAGCGATTAAAACAATGATAATTACAGAGCCAAAGGTAGTTAAGACACTATTCATAAATACCACAGGAAAGTTCATTCTGGTAAATGCTGATATATAACTATCTAATTTAAACTCGCTGAACAGCTTAATATGAGAGGTCATGTTGTCGATACTACGAAAGGAACTGGAAAGCACAATTACGAGCGGAGCCAGCGTTATTACCGTATATAGACACAGCAGTATATGAATAATTAACTTTGAAACGTTTTTCTTCTGCATTATAACTCAACCTCCCTTTTATTCATAAAGAACAACATAACGATCGTTATTGCAATAATTACGATAAATGCTATTACACTCAACGCCGCTGATTTACCAAGCATCTGATCCGTAAATGCTATTTTATATATCGTATACATAAGCGTATTGGTCGATTTACCCGGACCACCGTTTGTCATAATAAATACATAGTCAAAGGCCTTTAAACCGGAAATAACACTTAAAATCACATTAATGGTAATCGTAGCGGATATCAGCGGAAGTTTAACAAATCTCATCAACTGGAAGCCCGTACATCCATCAATCTGACCTGCCTCCAACATACTATCATCGATTGTCTGAAGACCCGCAAGATAAATAATCATAGCTGTACCGATGTTCTTCCAGATATCAACAATTGTAATACCATAGAGAGCTGATTTAAATCCAGCTAAAATGTTAAACTTGGAGCCATCCATGCCAACCTGATTCATTAAGGTAGCAATCAAACCATTACTTGGCATATATACATAAGTCCATATAAAGCCAATCACAATAGCGCTAAATAGGGTTGGTAGATACGCTGCAGTTCGGTAAAATCCCTTCGCCCTAATCTTAGCATTCAAGGCCATCGCAAGAGCAAGGCCAATGACATTACTTACTACCACCAGGATCAATGTATATGTTACGGTATTCTTAATTGAAACACCGATTATATTCTCTTTCCACAAAGTAACAAAATTCTTAAAACCTACAAAGTCGTAATTCTGATTGATTCCATTAAAATTTGTAATACTATAACGAAACAACATAAGCAAAGGTATTACCCAAAAAATAACAAACAATGTCAAAGCCGGGATAAGAAAGAGGTACATACGGTTCGTCATTACAAGAGATTTTTCAGCACGCTTTTTTTTCATTTTTCCATACTCCTTTCTGATCATAAAGGCAGCTACAAAAGACTGTAACTGCCCCTATTTGCTTTCTTACCCTATTCGGTATATAATTCTTCGAACTTATTTTGCATACCCTGAGTTATTTGCTCAATCGTAGTACCCTGACCACCGATATGCTCTCCAAATAAAGCTTGCATCTCATTTTCTGTTCCAGCTGGCCAAGCCTGATTACACCAGTAGAAGGAATTAAATTTGTTATATGCATCAATAAAGCTAGTAAATAAAGGATCTACCGGAGCACCATCATAAGAGGTGATGAATCTTGGATTGTTCTGGAAAGCCTTGCATAAATCAGATTCTGCATCAAACCAGTATTCTAAAATCTCTTTACATAATTCCACATTCTTGGAATCCGCATAAACAGCAGGACCTGCTCCAGGAGCACCAGCTACATAAGTAGTTTCACCAGCGGCATTGCCAGGAAGAGGGAAATATCCTCTTTCGAATTCGACAGCACCGGATGCCTTAACAGCAGAAGCGTTAAAAGTACCATCAAAGGTCATAGCAGCCTGTCCATCAATAAACTGCTGAATCGCCTGAGAAGCTCCGATTCCGAGAGAACCTTCTTCGATATAACCTTTTTCATATAATTCGCTGTACATGCTAAGTACCTTATCCCAGGTATCCTTATCAGTGAACTTTGTTGTTCCATCTGCTAAAAGATTATCAAATTCAGGATTGTTAGGATAGATTGCATTTGCTGCAAGCTGATATAGACCAAACTGCATTACATAAGAGTCCTTATCACCCATAACGATTGGTTGAATACCTGCATTCTTTAGCGTTTCACAAGCTGCAAGGAAGGAATCCCAGTCTGTAGGTACTTCAATACCATTCGCTTCGAACATGTCCTTATTATAATAAGTACCAAGGAACTGAACGCCGCAAGGGATCGCATAAACTTTTCCATCATAAGTAAAATCAACTGTTCCAGGTACATTATTAGCTGCATTTAGGTCAGATAAATCTGCCAAATATCCAGCTTTTGCAAGAGAATAAACTGCATTAGCTCCTGCATTACGAGGCTGAACCCAAATCATATCAGGTGCTTCACCGGTAGCTAATTTTGTCTTTAAAGAAGTATAGTACTGGTCATCTGGTAACTTTGTAACCTCAAGAGTTACATTTGGGAATTTCGCTTCGACTAATTTTTTAAGTGTTTGAGTTTCAAAATCTTCTCCTTCAGTAGCCTGAGTTCCTGAAGTCATAAATGTTATTACAGTTTTTTCCCCTGTGCTATTTCCTGAAGTACTTCCGTCACCGGAAGTATCATTTCCTGAGCTTTTACTGCATCCACTTAATAAGGACATAACAAGTACTGAGGAAAGAATTAAAGATAAGAATTTTTTCATAAATACATTAACCTCCTTTAGTTTGTAAATTAATAATAACATAACGTTAGTATACTTTTGTTGGATGTTATGGTATACTTTTGTTGGATTCGACAAATAATTGCATTGCAGAGTAGTTTCTACGATTTTATGAGGGAGTACATTTTGAGGGAGATTTCATATGAAGTTGAAAAATAAGTTTTTTGTTACATTGTTTTTTATATCTGTTATTCCGTTAATTATTCTTACTGTATTTGCGTATGAACGCTATAAAACTACTACCTTTCAGCAGATGAATGATGTATCCTCTAATATCTTTATGAAAGCGACTGATGAGGCAAATGACACCGTTTATAAAGTAGAGCAGGTTGCTGGAATATTCACCTTCTACTCTGATGGAGAATACTCCATTATTGAAAATTTGAAGAAATACTCAACTCCAAACTCTAAGCATTCCAGCTATGAAATCTATGATACGAACCAAAATATCAAGTTTATCTGTCAAAATATACTCTATACTTACGATTTCATTTATGGCCTATATGTTATTACCCCCTCCGGCGTCAATATCGGTTATAATACCGGAATGAATGGTGATCTGGTATTCGGTTATGATCCCGGTGATTCAAAATGGTTTGAGGAAACAACCGCACTGAACGGTAAATTATATATCAGCGATCTTGGCGAGCATACCATGTTCACAGGCAAACGTGATAGCCTTTTTTTTGCCAAGAGTCTTTATGATGTCTATACCCATGAATTTCTTGGTACCTTAATCATAGATTGTAACCCTGCTATGTTTGATCTGAGTACGGTAAACACCTTGCCAAATATCACTCTACTCTCTATTGAAAACAAGAGAAACAGTCAGATTCTTTATACGAATCTGGATCAGATTAAGAGTAGTTTTACCGAAAAGAATAAAAAAATATTAAAAACGGATTTGAATTTAAGCCAACTGTCCTTGTCAGCAGTATTTAATTATGACGAGTTATACAAGGCCTATAATTTAACAGAAGTATTGTTACTGATGATTGCCGTCATTTGTATGGCTGGTGCTATTCTTCTATCCATTATCTTCTCCAACAACCTGACAAAACCAATTACTCATCTCAGTAACAAGATGGCATCACAGCACGGCAGTCATTTGACCTTGACCGGGCGCTATTTGAATCGAAATGATGAAATTGGAGTTCTGTATAATGAATACAACACCATGGTTGATGAACTAAATATCTCGATTAAGCGAGATTACCAGAATAAGTTAATCACTTTGGATTCTCAAATGAAATCCCTGGAGGCCTGGATTAATTCTCACTTTTTGTTTAACACTCTGGAATCAATTAACAGTATCGCCTTCATTGAAGGGAATGAACGAATTGCTACAATGGCTATGTCTCTGGGAAATATGTTCCGCTATGCCATTAAAACAAAGAGCGAAATGGTTACGCTCCAGGACGAGCTTGGACATGTCTGTGACTATGTTTCCATTCAAAAAATCAGATTCAGCGATAATTTTGATTTGAATATTCAGATTCCCGAGGCCGTCAAAAAACAGCATGTTCTAAAGCTGATCCTGCAGCCCTTAGTTGAGAATGCTTTATTTCACGGGCTAAAGTACTGTCATGTAGGCTCTAGAATCGATATCAGCGCTAGAGTTGATCAGCATTATCTATATATTGAGGTAACGGACGATGGCCAAGGGATGAATCAGCAACAGCTAATCGATCTTCAAAATAAACTAAGACAGGAAGCTACCTTTACTGAGTTGGGGCATAGGGATAAGCAAAGTATTGGTCTGAAGAATATTCACACCAGGATTGAGCTTTATTATGGGAAGGGCTATGGTTTATCCGTACGAAGTACGGAAGGTATCGGTACCACCATCGAGATAAAATTACCAGTATTGGAGGGAGGCAATTAATGTACACTTATATTCTTGTTGATGATGAAGCTATAACGAGGCAGGGTACTCTAAAAAAACTGGAGCCGATTAAGGAAACCGTATCCTGTGTCGCAGAGGCAGAGGATGGTGAGACCGCACTGGCACTCATAAAGGAGTATAATCCAGATATTATTATAACCGATATGCAGATGCCCGTCATGAATGGTACCCAGCTATTGCCCTATCTGAGCGAACACTATCCGGACAAACAGATTATTGTGATCAGCGGATTCAAAGACTTTGATTATATCAAGCATGCCATAACAGCAAATGCCGTTGACTATATTCTCAAGCCCTTTTCAGGGGAGGATATACAGAATGCGGTATTTAACGCAATTAAGAAGCTGGAATCAAAAGAAGCAATTAAAAATCAAATTGTATCCAGTGAGGAGGAGAAGGAAGCCGCCCAGTATGAATATGACCTGCAAATGCTGAAAAATCTCATCCTTGGGTACCACAAAACCGCACCTACCATCACATCAAAAAAACTAAATTACATTAATACTACCCATAACCTAATACTCACTGTGCTGCACGCTACCAAGCCCATAGATGAAAAGAGTATTATCCATTGTCTGGAGGGAAACTCCTTCCAGGATATGACCCTTTATATGCCTCATCTGCATAATGAGAATTTAGGCATCATTATCTTATTCATACCTGAGAAATCTCCGATTACTAGTAAGCGCCTCTGTCTACAGCTAGTGGAGGATATCACCCCCATGATTGAGCAGACTACCAATAACATTGCAACCTTTGGTATTAGCCTGCAGCATTCCGATTTGCTAGAGCTGCATGATGCTTATCAGGAAGCCTCTCATGCTTTAAACTGTAAAAAAATATCTGAGCATAGATCGACCCACTACTTCTATGAGAAAATCATGACCCCTTTATTTTTAGAATGGGATAAAACCGACGAATTCTTATTCCGATTGGAGGCGGGAATGACCAGAGAGGTTGATTCGCTGGTGGAGCAATTATTTGATTATTACGAAGCTAATCGGGACTGTACCCTAAATGACGTAAAATATCACTGCTTTCAGTTGACGGAGCAGGTTCGTACTATGATGAACTATTACCTGGAACAGTCTAATACCGGCAGTGAAACCTCAAGTATGCAAAATATTGTAAATCACATCTACGAGCTGAGTAAACTCAGAGAATATTATCGGCAGTTTTTCTTGAATATTGCGGAATTATTAAAGGCAAAGAGTATCTATGCAGTTGATGATGTGATTGAACGAATACAGATCTATCTTCAGCATAACTATTCAAAAGATCTTTCTGTAGAATTTGTATCCTCTCTCTTCTATATGAACCGAAGCTATTGCAGCCATCTTTTTAAGCTAAAAACAGGTGAAAAGTTTGTTGATTATTTAAATCAGATTCGAATTCATAAATCCAAGGAGCTGTTAGTTCAAACAGATAAAAAGATGTACAATATCGCAAAAGCTGTTGGATATGATAATTCAAAATATTTTTTCAGAGTTTTTAAGAAATTAACTGGTGTCACCCCGGAACAGTACCGGGAACAAAACGGCATTAAGCAGGGGTGAATACCTATTCGCCAGTTCACCTGACCCCTTTCATACACAAATGCAGATCCTTGGAGTTACTAACAAACTCCAGTGATCTGCATTTATTGTTGTTTAGCGGAATGTAGAAATCCAATGCTCCACTTCGTCAAGGGTCGGCATTGATTTAATTGCACCTTTTCTTGTGGTTACCAGGGAAGCTGCCCCATTTGCATAAAGGAGCATTTCCTCCAGCTTCTCCTGCGTCATTACTTCTATGGGATGTTCTAAAATATATGAGAGGCAAAATCCGAGGAAGGTGTCTCCTGCCCCTGTCGTATCTACAGTTTTATCAGTTATGAACGCTGCCTTAAAAGCACTCTGATGATTACAGTAGGCTCTGCTGCCTTTTGCGCCAGAGGTTACCAGGATAAATGGTATATGATAGTTCTCCTGCAAATACTCCACTCCCTGATCAATATCCTTAATTCCTGACATAAGAGCAAGCTCATCCTCTTCTATCTTTAAAATATCACAGACAGAGCAGCCGAATTTCATTTGTTCGATTGCATTGGAGGCACTATCCCACAATGGAGGTCTGTAATTTGGATCAAAGGAAATCAGACTGTGATTCTCCTTTGCTATAGCAATGGCTTTCTTTGTTGCCTTACGAACTTCCTCGTGAGTCATGGATAGGGTTCCAAAATGAAATACTCTAGCTTTTTTTATGATTGCTTCGTCCACTTCATCCTCTGTCAACTGCATATCCGCACCCGGATTACGGTAAAAAGCAAAGCTCCTATCACCTGTCTCATCAATTTTGACAAAGGCCAGAGTAGTACGAACATCATCTGACATCTTTAATCCCGTGTCATCGATTCCTACTTCCTTTAAGGTACTTTTTAGCAGGTGACCAAAAATATCATTACCAACCTTACCTATAAATGCCGTAGATTTATCGCATTTTGAAAGCATGGACAATACATTACAGGGAGCACCGCCCGGATTAGCTTCAAACAAATCATTTCCCTGACCGCTTTTTCCACTGGGAGTAAAATCAATTAATAACTCACCTAGAGCAACAACATCTATCATATTTACCTCATTTCTGGACACATCTAATATGCCTCAATTATTCCTGGACGTTAATAATGACCTTCATAGTAGTCTCACGGTTAGCCTCAATGTACTCATAAGCTTTCAGATAATCACCAAATGCAAAGGTTTTCGAAATAAGAGGACGTAGCTGTACCTTATTCTCACTTACCAAACGAATGGCATCTATGTAATCCTCATTACGATACATCATCGTACTCTTGATATCCAGCTCGTGATCATTCGCAACTGCGAGATCCACAGTAGCCATTCCTGCAAAAACAGCTACCAATATTATCGTACTTCCTTTACGAGCATATTTAATTGCCTGACCCATCGTTATATTATTTCCTGCACAGTCGTAGATAATATCTGCTTTATCCGGTCCAAAGGCTTTCAAAATTGCATCGTTTAAATCCTCAGACTTCGTATTAATACAGTGATCAACTCCACATTCCTTCGCCAGCTGCAGACGTAAGTCACTGATGTCAGTAATCATTACGCTTTGAGCTCCCATACCTTTTGCAGTCTGGGCTACAAGATTTCCAATAGGACCTGCGCCTAAAACAATAATATTAAGTCCAGTAACATCTCCTGCTTGTCTAATTGCATGCACTGCCACTGCTAATGGTTCAATCATAGCGCCTTCCTCAAAGGACATGGACTGCGGAAGAGCTGTAACCTTCTGTTTATCTACTGCAAAAAAGTGAGAAGCTGTACCGGTTGTCTGGAAGCCCATTACCTTTAAGCTTTCACACAAATTATATTTACCATGACGGCAAGGATAACATTCACCACATACTACCTGGGGCTGAATCGTAACCTTTTGTCCTAGGGTGAAGCCTTCCACATTCTTGCCAAGAAGCACGATTTCTCCGGAGACTTCATGTCCCTGGGTCACCGGATAGGTGGTAAAAGGATGCTCTCCATGGTATACGTGAATATCGGAGCCGCATACTCCTATGTTCATAATTTTTACTAATACCTGATCCTCAGTGATCTCCGGAACAGGCACTTCTCTAAATTCAATTTCCCCTGGTGCTGTCATAACTTGTTGCAACATATAATATACTCCCTTTCTTCTCATCTTTTATAAAATGTTTTATTAAAGTAATTATATTATTGCTCGTTTCTGGTTTTTTGTCAATATGAATTTTGATCGTACCTCTATTTTTCACTTAAAATAACCTTTACTACAAGGTTTCAAAAAACGATTCGATAAAGCTCATGGCAATACCAATGGCACTGGCCTCCTTTTGGTATTTACAGGGTTTCAGATAAGTCGTATCATTTTCAAACAAATTATATTCCTGAACTTTTCTGCTAAGCTGCGGCATATATTTTCCGAGATAGCTTCCAATATACCCTCCTAGAACGATATCACAATCAAAAGCCATTCTAAGATTTGTAAGAGTAATTGCCAGATACTCAAGATAATCATCCCATACTTTTAAAGCTCCCTCATCCTTTGCTTCTAACTGGCGGAAAAACTCCTCCAAATTATCTCCTGTATATCCTGATAGCACTTTAGCAGAGCAATAAGCATCTACACAGCCCTTCTTTCCACAGTAACACTGTTTACCGCCAGGAACAATAACCGTATGTCCAAATTCCGCACTGCGGTAATTATCCCCTCGATAAATAGTATTATTAAAATATACCGCACCACCCACCGTATTACTAAGAGACAGATACACAGCATTCCGATCTGAGAAATTTAATTCTGCTCGTGCTGCACTATTCGCATCATTTTCGTACCTTACCTTATAAGGAATGGTCTGACTTATATTCTTCAGGCTGATACTACTAAGCTGCAGGATATGAGATTTCATTAAAATCTCATTTTCCTGATCAATAATACCCGGCAGTGCAATTCCCACTCCCAATATTTTCTCAGTTCCAACTTCAGCTGCTTTAATGAAGTTATTTAATTCCTGCTTTAAAAACTCATTGTAATCCAGGTTGTTCTCAAACCCTTTACGAATCCGGTAAGTTTTTACTAATTCACCTTTCAAATTTAATAAGACAAAGCTGATATGCTCTCTTGTAATATCAATTCCGACAGAGTATCTAGTAGCTCCAATAATTGATAGTGCTTTTGCCTTTCTTCCTCCGGTTGATTCATAACTTCCGATTTCCGCAACGATGTTGTCATTCATCAGTTCCTTTACATTTTGCAAAACCGTAGGCATACTGATACCCAAGACTGTAGCAATCTCCAGCTTATTCGTCTCTCCTTGATACAGGATGAATTTCGATATGTTAACCTTATTCATGCTCTTTTTATCTCTATTATTGATATTCTCCACCTGATTGGTAACTCACTTTCGTAAACTATTTTATAAAAGTTAATTATAGCATTCTTACCTGTAAATTACAATTACGTTTCATCCTGCAAAATAAAATAAACGGAACAATTAGTATCCTTTCATGACCTATTTATCTTTTTTTCTACCAAACTTTGGGAACTTACTAAAACTGCTGCGCTTTTCTTTTAATGTCCCATCTGCTGTCATACGATACTTTTTCTTTGGAGCTGAAGGTTTTGAATCAGCTTGCTTCGTATCTGCCTGCTTTGATTCATTTCGTTTAAAATCTCCGCGCTTTGTATCCGCCCTGTATCTTTCTTTTTGGTTTGCGGGCTTAGTCTCTTTTTGTATTATATCTTTTTTCTTCGTTTGTATCGTATCATTTCGCTGAGTGACTGTTTGCCTATCCTCTTCAAAGGAACGATAGTCTTTTCTTGATGATACTGATTTTATATTAGTTCTTTCGAAATCATCCCACTCGGAACTCTCCTTTTTTGTAGTTTTTCTCGGCTGCGTTTTCTTCTCTGCCGGGAAGTTATTTACTAACGGATATGGATGTTCTTTTATCTCTATTAAATGCTTTCCAATTAATTTTTCGATATTGGCTAGCAGTTCCTTTTCGTCAAAATCACAGAAAGAGATTGCTACTCCTGTCAGTCCAGCCCTGCCTGTCCGTCCGATACGATGGACATAGGTCTCCGGCACCTCCGGTAAATCATAGTTAATGACATGGGATAGTTCATCGATATCAATTCCTCTGGCAGCAATATCTGTTGCCACTAAGACACGAAGTTTCCGATTCTTAAAATCATTCAAAGCATTTTGCCTTGCTCCTTGAGATTTATCACCATGAATGGCTTGGGCTGTCACATTCTCCTTTGATAATTGTCTGGCAATCCGATCTGCTCCATGCTTTGTACGAGAAAATATAAGTGCAGACGTTATGGACTTATCTTTCAAAATATGAAGTAACAAATTTTTCTTATTAATTTTATCAACATAGTACAAATATTGATCTATAATCTCTACTGTAGAAGATACTGGTGTAATTTCTATCCTTGCTGGCTTCTTTAACAACTCATTGGATAGTTTGGCAATATCCGGGGGCATGGTTGCTGAAAAAAGTAACGTTTGCTTGTTTACTGGAATATTAGCAATAATCTTCTTCACATCGTTAATGAATCCCATATCCAACATACGATCCGCTTCATCTAAAATAAAAATTTTAATGTGCTGCAAATCTAGCTGCCTTTGATTCATTAAGTCAATTAACCTTCCAGGAGTTGCTACCAGGATATCCACACCCTGCTTTAATTTTTCTTCCTGAGGTTTTTGCGAAACCCCACCATAAATGACCGTAGAGGTTAACTTTGTATATTTGCCATAGATACGAAAATTCTCATAGATCTGTATTGCAAGTTCCCTTGTTGGTGTTACAATTAACGCTCTTATCTTCTGTTCATGTGCAGGTGATACTTCCTTACTAAGTAATTGCAGGGTTGGTATCGCAAAAGCTGCTGTTTTACCGGTTCCTGTCTGCGCACAGCCAAGTACATCCCTACCGCTTAATATAATTGGGATTGCTTCTTCTTGTATTGGTGTTGGAACTGCATAATTTTCCTTCTCTAGTGCCTTTAATATGTCCGGTATTATATTTAATTCTTTAAATTGCATATTATCTCCTACTATAATTATTTTCTATTTGTTTATTAAGCCTTTCAGAAATATCTGGCATTGCGGTCTATATATTTACTACTCACAACCTCTATTACATTGCCCTTCTCATTGTAATACCTTATTTGCTTCAATATTCGTCAGATTAACTTCTTCAACTTTAAATATACCAATCATATTCTCACCTGTAAAGTCCTCATATATTTCTAAGTCAGCCAATGAAAGCATTATTTTCTCTAAATCCTTCCTAGTTTCCATTCAAAAAGGATTCACAATATGATTTAGCAAACATAATTCTCTATAAAAACAAGAAAATGAGTCCAGAAAATACCATCCAGACTCATTTCCCACAAATCTTTTTTTATATCATAAAAATTAGTGCCCGTTACTAAAATGGCCTATAATTCTCGTTCTACCGCCATCTTGAAATTATCTAAAATTGCCTGCCAGCCGCTTTTTTGAAACTCCAAATTGTTCTCATCTTCTGCTTCAAAGGTCTCAATCACCTGTGTCTTGTTATCTTCTAAGGATTTAAAGATAAGAGTCATCATTCTACCATCGTCTAATTGATTTACAATACGTTCATAATTGACAATATCCGTATAGGTTCCAGAAAAATCAAAGGACATACTACCATCCTTTGCAGCCATGGTATAGCTGAATCGTCCACCCTCACTAAGATTATTGATTGCTTTAGGGCAATACCAATCCTCCGATGCATGATTCCATTTAATAACATGTTCCGGTATGATATAGTAATCCCAGACTCTTGCTAGCGGGGCATCTATTATCGCTTCAATTGTTATTGAAGCAAAGGCTGCTAATTTTTCTTCGCAAACAGCCTTCAGCTTTTGAAGTGCCAATAACCACTGCTTTTCAAAGTCCTCAGAATACTCCTCCTCAACCTCTAACTCCACAGTAAAGCGAGTACCCTTCTCACCTAGCTTCTCAAAGTGATAATTTTCATATTTACCGATCCATTGCTTAGCCTGATCACTCGTAAAGTCCTCCACCCCATCCATAATAATACCTAAATGGTGAATTGAGATGTTTTTTAGATGTTCACTTACTTCAATTTCAGACATCATACCAGTAACCTGTCCATCGTACTCAGATACAAATCTTATTTTATCACCCTGCTGCCAACTGCCTTCAAAGTGAGAACCCTCTTGAAAAGCAGCAGTCCATAAACGGAATTTCTTGTCACTAATGATTGCTGACCAAACCTCTTCCCGAGGTGCATGTATGTCAGTAGTCAGAGATAGCTTCTTCATATGAGACCTCCTTTCCTGTGCCTAGGCACATGCTTAATGTTGATAATAGTATCTATTCCTATCTTATTATAGAAATTATATTCTGTCAATCTATTCCTTTCTAGGCATCCTCCCCCTAATACGTATCCTCTAATCTCATTTTATACACCTCATAGTCCCATCTGGCCTCTTCTGACAGCCTGCCATATTCATTTTCAGTATCTCTTAAAGAATATTCATCTCGAAGCCTGGATTGCATCTGACTTTTGTAACCGGAACGAATTGCTCTGGAGAAGCGTTCCATGCAGGTATTTTTTAAATATTCTATGTCTCCAAAGCATACCTCGTCAAACTGCTTCCTCATAAAATCAAGTAATTCATCGTCTGTTAATTCATCCATTGTATCATTCTTATATAAATAGAAGATCTCTTGAAGTTCAGAAAGAATATCAGAATAATTCTCCTGATTAAGATACTGTGAATCACAAAATAAATAAATAATCTTTGGTAATACTCCTTCCCCAAATTCTACTCGTTTGTTTTCACTCAGGTTAGCTTTTCGGCTTAACATCAAATTGGCTGCATCCTCCTGAGATAGCACCAATCCAAATTGTTCTGTTTTCTTATTACATTCCAACACTCTTACTACTTCCTGCTTCTGTTGCTCCGCCAATATCAGTTCAAACATATCATCCATAGAATCGCCCTCTTTTTAAAATAATATTAATCGGTTACAGCCTTCGTAAAGCTCTTTTGTGCCTCAATGTTCTTTTGCCTATGCTATCTTTACTATTCTAGATTTGTACTATATTTTATTCGCTTACTGTTTTTATTACAAGTCTAGTATCTTCACAAGCTTTATGATAAAATAATAGTAGAGAGGATGTTTCTTATCTAGCAATAAAAAAATAGCCGTTTCTTGATCGCAAATCAATTCACTGAAACAGGCTATTTCCCATGATTTTGTTTAAATATCTTCTAATCACACAGTTCTTTTTATCTGCGTTATTCTACTGGTAACAATTTTACTATTTTATATTGCATATTTATCAAATGCCAGAAACGGAAATAAATCATTATATTCCATACTGCAATGCCTCCAAGACCATTCTGTTCGATTAACTCTAAGATTGCATCCAGTTGTCTCGGGTCAATAAACCAGACAATATGATCAACACCTGATATGTTATATAAAAAGTAAGCGTATTTGGTATCTTCATCATAGTAAATTTCACTATCATACTGACTTGCTAATAATAATGCAGCTGGAACTGAGAGTGCAGATGCCATGGATTCACCCTCCACATAGGGAAGTTCAAAATCGTATGCAATTCTTGATATTCCCAAATAAATTTTTTCTGGAGATATCTGTGCTTTTACGACCTCCAGATATTCCTTTTGAAAGATATAGGAGGTTTGAAGACTACTCGGTATATAATTAGTTGCCCACTGATAGGAGATCAATATTGCACTATCAACAGCCTCACCTAACTCGGAAAAATAGGTCTCTACATAGGGCTGACCTTGCTCATATCCAAAGGTAGAGGGTATTAATACAACTCCAACGCTATATTCTCTGTCACGCAGAAGTATCGATGCATAATCGATAAAATCGATATACAAGGATAAGTCTTCTTCTAGTATTACTTGAAATCCGAATACAACTCCAAGATATCCTTTGATTTCCATGGTTTGAATTATGTTGTCAATTAATTTAGTTTGGAGCTCCTGATTATTAAAAAGTTTATGTGTGACATCTATGGATCCAATTCCGAATTCATTTATGCTTGAAACCAGCATTAGAGGAACAACTCCATAATCAATGGCCATGTTAATGATGTGCTGATCGTCAACATACTTTAAATTACCGTTTTCATCGACCTGATACCCAAAAACTGTTATATATGTTAGGAAGGGCAGTGTTTTCTTCAGAACACTCTCCTTTATAAAGCTAAAGGTCATCCCATTTACTTTTATTTCCTCATCTTTTCGATCATAGCTAATTACTAGTTCCTCCCCAACCTCCAAATAATCCCTGCCTAAAAGCGATGGATTATTTCTTAATAGTTCCATCACTGTTACTCCGTTCGCTACAGCGATATCCCCTAAGGTATCTCCCTGCTGTACGATATAGGTTTGCTTGGGATATGCGATTATGATGAACTGTCCAATATTTAGTTTAATATCCGGTGATATTAAATTTTCTTCTGCCAATCTTTGAACAGGGATCTGATACTGTTCTGCAATGGTGCTCATTGTATCCCCTTCCTGAACCTTATGTAATATAAGCATATACTTCACCTTAATGTAAGCTTTAGTATAATATATGCATATTAGTGCAATCTTACCCAGAATCCATCACATTAATATTGGGCTGTCTTATAACAAATCCCTTCACCACTCCCGACATGGATAGACATATTAATTAATTATTAGATATTAAAGAACAATATCTAATAAATTCGCATATATTATGATATGAAGAACTTTAATAGGTCAAAATATTACAGTAATTGGAGGTTATGTTAATGTTCATATATCAGCCACCGGAAAAAAATCTTGCTTTCTTTGATAATCGTTTCTGCAACAATGTTCAGATCCCTAGCTTACCGCTAAAAGGTCCGAAGCCTTTTGACCAAATCCTCCAATATATACAAAGAGCAGTAGAAATTGAAGCCAATGCTGCTGACTTTTATAGGCACCTTTCAAAAGATGCTCCTAATAAAATGCATTGTGAGATTATTCAGCGTATCTATGATGCTGAGTTAGAGCATATACAGATATTTACCAAGTTATATATTTATTATACGAATTGTGAACCAAAGTTCTGTGTGAATCCTATCCCTTATCCCTGCTACAGAGATGGTCTCTTCAAGGCTTTAATTGGAACCTTGGACACAGTTGAATTCTTTCGTAATGTACAGCTCTCTACCATGGATCAGGTAATCATTGATATCTTCTACATGGTCATGGTTAATGAACAGGGGCATGCGACGATGTTTAGCACCTTATATAATAATTTTCCTTGCAAATAAAGATGATTGACTTTAGTTTGATATAAATAATTCTCTCTGGGAAGCCGCTGCAAAGCTAACACGTTGTAGCGGCTTTTTTAAAACCATCAATTAACGGTGAGAAAACGACAACATTATTATTATCCCACCTGTTAACCGTATTGCTCCTCGAAAAACTTACAAGTTCACTGTCTTCGAATCTCCTCTTATATAACGAAAGAGCCTCCTGTGCAGACAACCGTCTGTTTGAAAGGCTCTTTATAACAAATTAACATGAAGTTTTGTTTAACTCTTTTATTTTTTTCTTGATTTGCCTAAATATGCAGCTTTTACACTTTCATCATTTAGCAATTCATTACCGGTTCCCTTTAAGGTGATGCTTCCGGTCTCACATACATATCCGGTATGGGCAATCTTTAAGGCAAGATTTGCATTCTGCTCGATCAACAGGATAGTAACCCCTTCCTTATTTACGGTTGTGATGATGTTCATAATATCACGTATGATAATCGGTGCAAGACCAAGGGATGGCTCATCCATCATGATCAATTTTGGTTTACTCATTAAAGCACGGCCAACAGCCAGCATCTGCTGTTCACCACCGGATAAGGTTCCTGCCATCTGCCAGGAGCGTTCCTTCAGTCGCGGAAAAAGCTTATATACCCAGTTGATGTCATCTTCCAGACTGTCCTTGCGAAGATAAGCACCAATTTTTAAGTTCTCCAATACGGAAAGATCCGGGAATACACGGCGTCCTTCCGGTACAAGGGTAATTCCCTTTTCAACAATTGCTGTGGTAGTCTTTCCTGTGATATCCTCACCCTGATAGGTAATGGTACCGCTTTCTGCTTTTACGAGTCCTGCGATGGTACGTAGGATCGTACTTTTACCAGCGCCATTGGCACCGATCAAGGTTACGATCTCACCCTCCGGTACCTCCAGGCTAATGCCTTTCACAGCACGAATACCTCCATAGGATACAGATAGATTTTCCAGTGTTAACAGATTATTCTTCGTCATCTTCCGGTACCCCCAAATATGCGTCAATAACACGCTGATTATTCTGAATTTCCTCCGGAGTTCCGGAAGCAATTAATTTACCAAAGTCAAGTACATAAATACGATCTGAGATATCCATTACCAGATCCATATGATGCTCAATCATAAATACGGTAAGGTTAAATTTACTGCGAATATCAAAAATAAAAGCAGTTAATTCATCTGTCTCTTGAGGATTCATACCAGCTGCAGGCTCGTCTAATAGCAAAAGCTCCGGTTTTGTTGCTAGTGCTCTGGCAATTTCCAGATGACGCTGCTGTCCATAAGGAAGAGAACTGGCGATTTCATCCTTTACTGCAGTAAGTCCTAGAATATCAAGCAGTTCCATGGTCTCTTCTCTCATGGTCTTTTCTTCCTTGTAATTCAAGCCCAGCGTAGCTGCCATAAAATTAGCTTTATAATGCATATGCTTTGCAATCAAAACATTATCAAAGGCTGTAAGCTCTTTAAATAGGCGGATGTTTTGGAAGGTACGCGCAACCCCCAGCTTTGTTATTTGATCTGGAGTCTTTCGCATCGTTGTAGTATATCTGCCTTTATTTTCTCCTGCATACAGCTTCTTCATATTTCCCTTCGGGAAATTGGAGGTAATCAATTGATCTTTAAAATAGACTGCACCATTTGTAGGTGCATAAACTCCAGTAATCACGTTAAAAGCAGTCGTTTTGCCGGCACCATTTGGGCCGATCAGTGATACGATTTCATTCTGCTTCACTTCCAGTGAGAGATTATTAACCGCTACCACGCCTCCAAACTGCATGGTAATGTCCTTTACACTTAAAACCTGGTCAGGCATTCTTAGCACCTCTCTTTCTAAACAAGTTTCGGATGCGTTTTTCCAACCGCGTCCAGGAGAATTCATTTTTACCCATTATTCCCCTTTGATAGAAGAGAACTACTAAAACAAGAATAACTGAGAAGATAACCATACGGAAGCCTGTACGGAACAGAGGCACCTGGAAATCGCCGATAAAGAGCGGATTATCAAAGAAACGAAGCCACCATTCTTTACTCAGTGTAACAATCAGAGCAGCAATAACGCTTCCTGTCACACTACCAATACCACCAATAACAACAATCAGTAAAATATCATAGGTCAACGCTACGCTAAAGGTTTTCGAGTCTATGGAACGCATGAACATCGCAAGCATACCTCCGCTGATTGCAGAGAAAAAAGAACCAATAATAAAGCTCATCTGTTTGTGCTTGGATAAGTTAATCCCCATTGCTTCTGCTGCAATTTCATCCTCACGGATCGCTCGAAATGCTCTTCCGTAGGTGCTGCGAAGTAAGAGTACCATTAGGAGTACACAAACTACCATGACTCCAAAGATTTCAAAAATGGATGTAAAGCCCTCAATCTTCTTTAGCCCGTAGGAGCCATTGGTAATACGATCCATCTGCGGACTTGAGATAATGGCACGCACTATTTCAGAAAAACCAAGAGTTGCGATAGCAAGATAGTCACTCTTGAGACGAAGTACCGGATATCCAATAACAGCTGCAAAGACTGCTGCAACCAATCCACCGATAACTAATGCTATATACGGAATCAGAGCATGGGTAAAGGCTGGACCTGATTCAAGCCAGGTTTTAAAATTTAAAATTGTTGGATTAATACCGCTGATATAATATACCTCATTAATACTATCCACAGGAATTAAAAAGATGGCGGTTACATAAGCTCCAATAGCCATGAATCCAGCCTGACCCAGTGAGAATAAACCGGTAAAACCGGTAACCAGGTTCATGGATACGGCTACAACAACAAGTATCATACCTTTTTGCAATACAGTATATGCCATACCAAATTTGAACTTATTGGCCTCCAGGAAGAATAGAAATACCAGGATGATTAAGCCGAGTATGGCTGTATATATCAAGTTTTTTGACTTTTTCATTCGGGCTCCCTCCTACACCTTATCGATCATTTTCTCTCCGAATAAGCCTGTTGGGCGTAGCAGAAGGATAATGATTAATAAGATAAATGTAAATGCATCACTGTAGGTCGAATATCCGAAGGCAACCAGAAAGGTTTCACAGATACCGATAATAAAACCGCCGACAACTGCACCCGGAATACTTCCGATACCGCCTAGAACAGCAGCAATAAAGCACTTTAAGCCCGGTAATGTACCACTAAATGGAGTCACAGACATACGATCTGTGAAATAGAGAATGGAACCAACCGCCGCTAGGAAGGAACCAATCACGAAGGTGGTGCTAATGGTGTTGTTAATCTTTATTCCCATCAGCTGTGCAGTTTCAAAATCCTTGGATACAGCACGCATAGCCATACCAACCTTGGTATGGTTGATTAGAAATATAAGTCCGAATACCAAAAGGATTGTTAACACAGGCGTAACAAAGGTTACTAGGGAAGCAGAGATACTTCCAATATGAAATATTTTCTTAAGGAACGGTATTTCTGGATAAGCACGTGGGAGTGCTGTAAACAAATATGTAGCCAGATTCTGTATGAGATAGGATACACCGATCGCAGAAATCATAATTGACATACGCGGTGCGGATCGGATCGGCTTATAAGCAGCCCTTTCAATTACCACACCCAAAATAATTGTGAGAATACATACTAGGGGAATTGCAATCCACCAAGGCAATACTGCCATGGAAAATATCATAAAATAACCTGCCATCATAAAAATATCGCCATGGGCGAAATTGATAAGGCGAAGAATACCATATACCATGGTATATCCAATGGCAATCAGAGCATAGGCTCCACCCAGAGATATTCCGGTTAAGGTATGTTGAAAAAATGTAGATAGTGCCATGAGATGTCCTCCAAACAATCTGTTGCAGTACCATTTTAGTTCCTAGACCAAATCAGCATAGGCATAAAATGAGTCAATAATAGTTTAAAGCGGGTACAAATGAACGGCGTGAATCAATACGCCATTGTATCCGCAGGATAGAACTCTGAAAGACATACTCTTGAGTTTGTGTGTCATTGCCGGATTGCTCCTGAATGGCAGGCAAACTCAAGAATGTGTCTAGCTCAGTATTAAGGGGAGTGCGCAAGGATATTATTGTCCGTGGTAGCAGCACTCCCCTTGTGAAATCACTTATCTAATATCATTAATTGACTTAACTTATTTTGTTACAGTAACAGTCTTTAAAAATTTGAATTCACCATTTTCAACTGTCTTGATAAAAGCCATATCCTTATTCGCATCACCGTTCTCATCAAAGGAAATAGAACCGGTTACGCCGTCAAACTGAACTTTTGCAAGCGCATCACGGATTGCAGTAGTATCAGTAGAACCTGCATCTTTGATTGCCTGTATAGCTGCAAGGTATGCATCATAACCAAGCGCGGATACAGCAGGAATAATTTCTGACTGTTTGTTTTCTTTTAAATATTCTTTAAAGCCGGTTACGAAAGACTCCGCTTCCTTATTTGCAGGTTCTGCATCATCAAAGAAAGTGGAAAGAACGATACCTTCTGCATGAGCACCGGCATTTTCAATAATTGTTGAGTTCTCCCAGGTATCACCAGCCATGATAGGGCAAGTAATTCCAAGCTCACGAGCCTGTGCGATGATAAGTGGTGCCGTTGCAATGGAGGAAGGAGCAAAGATAACATCGGGATTGGCTTGTTTTACATTTGTAAGAATAGCCTTGAAATCCGTCTGGTTTGTCTGGAACTGCTCTTCACTTACAATGGAACTGTCACCTGCAAGTCCTTTGAATGCTGTTACGAAGTAACTTCCAAGACCTGAGGAATAGTCATCACCAAGCTGTGTAATAACTGCAGCAGTCTTCGCATTTTCCTGGTATGCATAGTTAGCCATTACTGTTCCCTGGAAAGGATCAAGGAAACATACACGGAAATAGTAATCATTTCCAAGAGTAACCTGAGGATTGGTACAGGAAGCACCAATAGCAGGAATCTTAGCTTCTTTAAAGAATTCACCGGCAGCGATGGATACACCGGAACCATAGGAACCTAATACCACTTTAACACCGGAGCTAATTAAGCTCTGTGCTGCGCTGACAGCTTCGGTCTTATCGCTCTTATTATCAACCTCGACAAGCTCGATGTCATATGTAACCCCGTCAATTTCTACTGTTGGGTACATTTTATTGGCATAACGCATACCAAGAACCTCTTGGAAACCGCCGCCACCGTTTTCACCGGTAACCGGCTCAAAAACACCGATTTTGATTACATTAGCACTATCGCCTGATTTTGAATTACAGGCTGATAACATACTTACAGCGATGCATAAGCAAAGTGCAAGTGCCATTACTTTTTTTCTCATAATTTTTCTCCTCTCGAAGTCTTTATATCAAGGACATATGTCTTTGAACACTTTGTCAGTATAACATGATAAACAAGTAAATTCAAGTGGTTTTTTTATGGTAGATATAACTATTGATTATAATAGTAAGACATAGTTTTACACGAAATGTAAACTATTTATATTATTAGTAAAGAAAAAACCTTATAACCAAAGAAGTTATAAGGCATTTTCATTACTAATAGGAAAGTCTTCAAAGTGTTAGAAAATAATTAATCCGGTCAACCTCCTCCGGCAGCTTCTGGCTAATGTCCCTATAATCCTGCACGGAAAGTCCCAACATGTCCATTATTTTGTCACTAATTCTATGATTAATATTAATACCCAACAGTCTTTCATAATACTCAGAGCTCATTACGTCAGCCGTATGCATTAGCAGACAGTCTTCATTGCATTCCCTCGATAACAACGGTGTATGATGGTATTCGATAATATTTATAATATCCTCTCTAATATTCCATCTTCTGCAGAGCCATCCACCAATTTCAGCATGACTGATCCCATCGAATACGGATCTTTCAGCCACCAACTGATGTATCCCAGCCTTTAGCTTCACTCCAACTTCATCTAATTGCTCCGGCATACAGACATCCATTACCGGTATCCCTATATCATGAATTAATCCATAAGTAAATAATTTGTATTTATCACCCTTTTGCAACCGTTCTGATAGAAAACTGGCAGCTACCGCAGTTCCAAGCACATGCTTCCAATACTTGTGCATGTCAAAGCTGCGTTTGGAGCTATCTCCTTCCGGAAACAACTGTCGGGTAATAAAAAAAATGATTAAATTTTGTACTGATTTTAACCCCAGTCTGATAATAGCTTCCTTGATGGATTCAATCCTTTTTCCAGTTTGAAAATAACCCAGGTTTAAACTTTTTAATATAATTTCGTTTAATTCCTTTAGCTCCGACACTTTCCCAACCAAACGATTCACATCCAACGCAGCCGGATACTGCAGCATATGCATAATTTCTTGAATTTCCAGCGGGAGTACAGGCAGCTTCTCAGAATGATCCAACAGTTCATAAATCATTTCTTTTTTCATCTTTCCTTCCTTTCTGTCATTCACTTATTCACAAATCCTTGATGTAAAGTCAGTGATTATGCTAACCTACTATGAGTTACACAAATCAGAATATTTCCTAAAACCATATCAAACACTAGCCATCTTAATGTTACCGGCCGTAAATATTATTTTGATGACAGTTATCTTATCAAATCAACTCTTGTCAATCAGTTCCTAGATAAGGAAATTCTACAATATACTCTCTTATATTACAATAAACTTTACGTGATTTTTCATAAGTGACTTGTTGAATTTAACAGCGAAATAATTTATTAGCTTTTACTGTTTCTTATGACTAGCATACTTAATTACACGAATGTGCATTGAAGTCACTTATGATGTTTCATGGATAATACTTATTATGTTTTGTAAATAATATCATCATTGAAACAAACAAAAGGAGAAGTATGAATGGATAAATTGATCAAATGCAAGGCTTGTGGTCAAAATGTAGCAAAGGGAGCCAAGAAATGTCCACATTGCGGAAATGATAATCGTAATTTCTTTATGAAACATAAAATAATAACTGCCATATTAGTTATCTTTGTATTAGGGATTTTCGCTTCCGCTTTGGATGACAATGATGATACTGAAAATGCAAAAAAAGAACCAAATACATCAAATTCTGTAGCAGATAACACAAACAAGGCTACTCCAACTAATCAACCAAAGTTGACTAACGTACCGGCTACTACGAATGAACCAGTCACTACGAATGCACCTACCGTAGCGTCTAAACCTACGGTACCAACCTATGGGGACGGAATTTATTTGGTTAACAAGGATATCGCAAGTGGTTTATATAAGGTAACCTTGACCGACAATATCATGAAAATGGGATATGTTGAAAGATCCAGTGATGTCACTATGGAATTGGACAGCATCATAGCTAATATCATTTTAACCGGAAATGGATATGTCGAATTGCTAGACACAGATATGGCTGTTCGATTACAGGGAGTAGAAATACAGCCGATTGATATTAAAACATTAACACCAAATATTCAACCTGAAGTTGAAGATGGAATTTATCTGATCGGATACGATTTAGCTCCTGGAACCTACAAAGTAGAAGTGATTGACGAGACCTCCAGCATGGGGTATGTTGAACGTTCAAAAAGTGTGGCAATGGGAACAGATGATATCATAGCAAACCAAATTTTCCAAGGTCCAGGTTATGTTAAAATACAAGAAGGTGATTTTGCAGTTAGACTACAGGGTGTAAGGATAACGTTACAAGAATAGAGCGAAAAATGATCTGGAGAGTTTTCAAAGCTTCCCAGATCTTTTTTATAAGTTTTTTTATAAGCTCAGTACACAAAAAGTTGAGGCTAAAAAAGACACCTGACGGAGCAAGTGCCTGGTATGTCACATTTCATTTATTAACTTCATTGCTTCATCCTCGGTGATATTGTCAACCCTAAACAACATATCCGAACAACCTATTTCATATCCATCATAACCAATAATCCTATCCGATAAGATGTGATCAGGTTCAATTACCCAGCCCTTTTCTTTATCATAAATATAAGGTATATGATTCTCTTTCTTTCCTACAATCTTTAAATCATTAATCCAGTAATAAGCTGTATACTCTCTCATAACTGCCTCACTTTCATAAACGATCAACAGGAACACTTTTATTATATCCCAAGGGTTCTATCATATCAATATACTATACGCAGCTCCGGATTAATGGAGCATCCACATGAGAGGCACTTATTTTGTACGTTTTAAACTTTGTCCGTTTTTTATGACTTTCCCACTCTAAGAACAACAAAAAAACCTTACAACCGTTAAGTTATAAGGCTTTTCTAATAAACAGGGGAAGAGGGATTCGAACCCCCGTGAACGGTTTTGGAGACCGTCATACTGCCGCTGTATGATTCCCCTAAATCTATAGGATATTAATGCAAGACAATATCCCGATTTATTCGACTGTGCTTCAAAGCACTTTACTATATTACAATGAATTGTTGTAATTGTCAAGAATATTTCGCAAGATTATCAAAAATATCCTTAATCTTATAGCTCTGATAGTATTAGCTCTGTACTAGCAACCGATACATCAAGGCTTTCTCCTATCTGTAACAGTTTACTCTTTATATCCTCCTGAAGCTCTCTCTGATTTGCTATTACCTCTTCCATCTGATGGTAGATCTCATTTTCTACCTCTGTAGTTTCAGTAATATTCTGAAATAAGCTTTGTATCTCCTCCAGCAAAGCTGTCATCTTAAGATACTTCTCAGCCGAGGCTCCTATCGATACCTCTCTGCTGCATTCTTCCAGAATCCGAGTCAGATTGCAACCTTCTCTAGACATATTCAACACTGAATCGGATAAATTAATGGATTCATATGCAATTCGCTCCACCGTAAGCTGAGAATTATCCCACTGCTCCATGATGTCAGCCACATATGTCATACATTCCTGTGCATTTGACAGTACTAATAGTTTTTCATCTAACTTATTTATCATTCGTGCCTCCCATCCGCTTTCCAAAGCGGAACATAATTTCCCCAATACTTTTCGCTTAAATTATAGTCCTCATGATTGTTATTTATCTTGAATGGATTTATTCTTGTTTTTTCGCTCTTAGTTCGTGAAAATGCACGCTCCTCTAATGGAGGCTACTTTCTAAGCAAAGCCATGACTTCTTGGATATTCCTTACACCAATTAGCTTAATTCCAGGTGTTTTTATATGCTCTTTACTCGCCTGAGGTAGTATACATACCTCAAAACCCATTTTTGCAGCTTCCATCACTCTATGTTCTGCCATATTAACTGCCCTTATTTCCCCGGTAAGACCGACCTCACCGAATAGAACCGTTTTATTATCAAGTGCTATATTTCTATAGCTAGATAAAATGGCAGTGGTTACAGCTAAATCAAGGGCTGGTTCTGTTATTCTCATACCACCGGCTACATTCACATAGGCATCACAGTCCGATAATTGAACTCCTGCTCTCTTTTCCAGGACTGCCATTAATAAGTTCACTCTATTATAGTCCGTACCTGCCGCAGTTCTTCTTGGCATGTTAAAATTAGTTCTACAGATTAATGCTTGAACTTCAACCAATATGGGTCTTGTCCCCTCCATGGATGCGGCTACAACCGAGCCCGGCTCACCTTCCGGTCTGCCCTTTAACATGAATTCAGAAGGATTTTTAACCTCTACCAGTCCGGTTCCCTGCATTTCAAAAACTCCGATCTCATTGGTGGAACCAAATCGATTTTTAACCGCTCTAAGAACGCGGTAAGATGCATAATTGTCACCTTCAAAATACAATACCGTATCCACCATATGTTCTAATACCCTAGGCCCGGCTACTACACCTTCTTTTGTCACATGACCTATGATAAAAATCGTGATACCCAGTCCCTTTGCTATTTGCATCAGTGTACTGGTAGCTTCTCTGACTTGACCCACACTACCAGGGGAGGATGACACTTCTTCTTTAAACATAGTTTGAATGGAGTCAATAATTACAATCTCAGGACTATGCTTCCCGATAGCCTCTTCAATCAAATCCAGGTTTGTTTCACATAGCAGGAGAAGCTCGCCGTGAAATACGCCGAGCCTCTCAGCTCTCATTTTAATCTGGCTTAAAGATTCTTCTCCTGATATATATAAGACTTTTCTAGATTTATTTACAACTTCTCTACACATCTGCAATAATAATGTAGATTTACCAATTCCCGGATCACCGCCCACCAGGACAAGACTTCCTTTTACAATTCCGCCTCCCAGTACACGGTCTAACTCCTCTATCCCTGAACACATTCTAAGTTCAGATTCCGCTTTAATATTGGACAATAGTTCAGGTTCTCTGGTCAATTTTATCCCAGCCGGCTTATTGCTCTTTTTCAAAACCGGTTCCTCCGTAAAGCTATCCCACGCTTTACAGCCCGGACACTGGCCTAACCATTTCGCTGATTCAAAGCCACATTCTTTACAGAAAAACACCGTCTTGTTTTTAGCCATCTTACTGTTTAACCACCTTTATATAATCCGTCTTTGACTCTTCTAATTCTAAACTGAATATAAGCTTTCCACCCAGATTGGTCTTCATTTTTCCAAGACAGGTGTCATTCTTATAAATCTCATATTCTTTTTCTGCTTCTAATTCCAGTGTTATTTGCGCATTATCATTCCCGTTTACTTCAAAGCTTAAATCATTGCCCTTGGAGTCTAAATGAAAAACAGCTGTACCTGGTACTGATTCATATACAAACATTCCATTTCTCTCAAGCTTTGTGATCTCATGGAAGGTTTTTACCTTGTATAAATCTCCTTGATGCTCAAAATCAGATACCTTAGATTTAACATTCAGTGTATAGTTACCGAAGCTAATTGTCCCATCATTTTCTTTGCGTATTAACTCTTCAACAACTGCCATTATATGATCCTCCTAGATTATAGGCTATAAGGGTGTGCTATGTGCTAAGACACACCCTGGTAGATTTTTATCTTTCTAAATTTCTAACTTTTTTGGTATATTACAGGAACCAAATACATGTTCCTGTAATCTTGTATTACTACATTATATACGAAATACAGACAAATATCTACTATTCATTTTTGAATTTCATGTGAAATATTTAGATATTCATTAGGAAACTTTTACGGGACTGATGGGACGCAATACCATTTCATTATCAAGGTATTCTACAAGTACGCTATCGCCCTCTTTAATCGCACCTGCCAATATCTCTTCTGCCAACTTATCCTCTATCTTTGACTGAATTGCTCGACGTAAAGGTCTTGCACCGTATTTCTGGTCAAAGCCGGCCTCTGCAAGATGATCAACCACTTCGGGAGTTGTCTCAATCGAGATATTCATCTGCGCCTTACTTCTCTTAGCAATCGTTGCAATCATAATAGATACAATGCTCTTGATATTATCCTTCGTTAAGGAGTGGAACACGATAATTTCATCAATACGGTTTATGAACTCCGGCTTAAATATCTTCCTTACCTCATCCATAACAGCATCCTTCATCTTCTTGTAATCCTCTGTTTCATCGATGACAGAAGCAAAGCCCAGACGCTTCGGCGCTACGATATTTTGAGCCCCTGCGTTGGAGGTCATGATTATGATCGTATTTTTAAAGCTGACTCTTCTGCCCTGGGAATCCGTAATATGTCCGTCATCCAATACCTGAAGTAAAATATTGAATACATCCGGATGTGCTTTCTCCACCTCATCAAATAGAATTACAGAATAAGGGTTTTGACGAACCTTTTCACTTAGCTGTCCGCCTTCATCATAACCTACATAACCCGGAGGTGAACCAATGAGCTTGCTAATACTGTGCTTCTCCATATATTCGGACATATCAACCCGGATAATGGAATTCTCACTGCCAAACATAGCCTCTGCTAACGCCTTGGAAAGCTCGGTTTTACCAACACCCGTAGGTCCAAGGAACAGGAAGGAACCGATTGGTCTGTTTGGATCCTTAAGTCCGACGCGTCCACGGCGAATTGCTTTCGCTACTGCCGCAACCGCTTCTTCCTGACCAATTACTCTCTGATGGAGTATGCTCTCTAAATTCTTTAGACGCTCTGTCTCTTCTTCTGCAAGTTTCTTCACAGGAATCTTAGTCCAGGTTGCTACAATTTCAGCAATTTCGTTATCACTAACTACTAACTGCTTCTCCGTACGCTCTTTTTCATCAATGAGCTTTTCTCTTTCCAACTGCTCCTGCATTGCTTCCTGTTGTTTCTTAATTTCGCCAGCTTTTTCATAAGCTTCGGTCTTAATTGCCTTCTCTTTATCATCCTCCAGACGTTTTATCTCCTGTTCTAATTCCTTAATCCTAGGAGAGGAGGTAAAGGTGCTCAGACGAACCTTAGAGGCAGCTTCATCCATAAGGTCAATCGCCTTATCTGGCAAATAACGATCATTGATGTAGCGGCTGGATAACTTTACTGCAGCTTCCAGTGCAGAGTCTGTAATACGTACTTGATGATGTGCCTCATATTTATCACGCAGACCAAATAGAATCTGAATAGCCTCATCCTCAGAGGGCTCATCAACCACAACCGGCTGGAATCTTCTCTCTAAAGCAGCATCCTTTTCAATGTATTTGCGGTATTCTTCTCTTGTCGTTGCACCAATAATCTGCAACTCGCCACGCGCCAGGGATGGTTTTAAGATATTAGAGGCATCGATTGCACCCTCAGCACCACCAGCACCGATAATGGTATGAATCTCATCTATAAATAACAGTACATTACCATCCGAGATTACTTCACTAATAACTTTCTTAATTCGTTCCTCAAACTCACCACGATATTTGCTACCCGCTACCATACCGGATAGATCCAAGGTAACTACTCTTTTTTCCTTAATGGTATCTGGAATATTTCCTTCGACAATTTTTAATGCCAATCCTTCTGCAATTGCTGTTTTACCAACACCGGGTTCACCCACAAGGCAAGGATTGTTCTTGGTTCTTCTGCTTAAGATCTGGACTACTCGCTGAATTTCCTGCTCTCTGCCAATCACAGGATCCAGTTTTCCTTCTCTTGCATATTCTGTCAGGTCACGGCTATACTGGTCAAGCGTCGGCGTTGCAGAGGTTTTTCCCTTCTGCTTTCCTTTCGCCGGAGGAGCATAGTCACTCTTTGCTGCACTGACATCCACTCCGGAGGCAGTCAAAATATCAATATACACCTTTTGAATATTAACTCCTAGGGTATTTAATAATCGAACAGCAATACAATCAGATTCTTTAATGAGTGCTATTAATATGTGTTCTGTACCTACTAACTGTGCTTTTAATTTTGCCGCTTCCTTATAGCTCTGATCCAGAATTCTCTTTGATCTTGGCGTAAAGCTTCCAGCGTCCATCATCTCCACTCCACTGTTTGGAGCAATCAATTGATTTACCAATTCTAGTACTTTTTCTACTGTCACACCGTTCTCTTCCAAAATCTTGGAAGCAACACCATCCACCTCCATTAATCCAATTAGCAGATGCTCTGTTCCAATATAATTATGGGATAAGCGATATGCTACTTCCTTTGCCAAACTTATGGCACTTTTTGCGTTTTCTGTAAATTTATCATACATCATATTTGTGTCCTCCATTCTTGCTGAGAGTACTTTAATTACCCGTCTACTATCGAATCAATCTAACTCAATTGCTTCCACCTATTAATGGTCAGTTTCGTTTCATTGCTTTTTATCTACCCTTGAATCAGTTTAACTCAATTGTTATCCACCTACACGGGAATCAGACTGATTCACATGTTATGAATTAATAATAATTTTCGGTAGTTCCTTCCGAATATATTCAGATCTTGCTTGATCTCTTGTTAAACTTCCAACATTTTTACCAAGTGTCCATTGCAGGCTACCCGGCTGAACTCCCATCATCAGCTTGTGAATATTAAATTCACGATCAAACTTGATCAGTCCACAATCCTTTCCAAACTTTAATTGGGACAGCAGTGTCATTGCATCATCCGAAGAGATCTGTCTGGCATATTTTAATACTCCATAGGAGCGATATACCTGATCCTCAATTTCATCCGTATTGACCGACAGCATATATTCACGGCGCTTACGTTCCTGTTTTACTACCTGAAATACAATCCGTTTTAAATTCTCTATGATTTCACTTTCGGAATTACCCATTGTTTTTTGATTGGAAATCTGATAAATACTGCCTAAGCTTTTTGTCCCCTCACCGTAAATACCTCGGATGGTTACACCGTATTTTCCGACTTCCTCAATCAATTTTTGTATCATTCTGGCTGAACTGAGTGCTGGAAGAAATACCATACAGGAAGCTCTAATTCCTGTTCCTGCATTCGTAGGACAGGAGGTTAGATATCCATATTTTTCGTCATATGCAAAATGCAATTTCTCATAGGCAATATCATCAATCCGATCTGCCTCCAGATATGCCCGTTCCAGATTCATCCCGCCAACAATCGCTTGTATCCTGACATGGTCTTCTTCATTGATCATAATGCTAATGGTCTCATCTTCCGATAATATGAGTCCGGTTGCCTGATCCTTCTCAGCCAACAAAGGGCTTACGATATGACGTTCTACCATGGCAATTTTATCAATATCACTCAAAGTGCTTATATTACAGGCGTAGAACTTCTTATTCGCTTTTTCCGAAAGAGAAGCACTTATTCCCTTTACCTCTTCGACTAAAGCAAATGCCTGTTCATCTGATATTTTGGATGAAAAGGGATAAGTCTCAAGATTACGTGCAAATCTAACACGACTGGAGATTACTACGTCGCTATCTGGAACAATTTGCTCATACCATTTAAGCATTGTTAATCTCCTCCTCTTTTTTCATCTGTTTAATGATGTCTCGAAGTCTGGCGGCCTCCTCAAACTCTTCTTTTTCAATTGCTTCCTGTAAACGGATTGACAACTTTTCGATCTCCGAGATATCCATTTTCGTCTTGTCAGTCTCCACTGCAGATACCAGACCCTTTGGTCGTTTACCCGTATGCACATCCGCTCCTTGAATTCCCTTCAAGGTTTTACCTAATTGATCACGAAAGCTTTGATAACAGCTGGCACATCCAAAACGTCCTTTCCCCGCAAACTCATCATAGGTCATCCCGCAGCCATCACAGGTTAGGGCTGGTGTGTCCGTTCCAGTTTTTTTATGACCTGTTCCAGTATAGGTATCCAGTAATGTCGAAAGTAGATCACCCAGCGTTAAGTCGCTGTTCATTAACGGTTTCTCCATTTGAAAGGATGTATAGTCGGTTGCACATTCCTCGCAAAGATGCTGTTCCTTCTTTGCACCGTTTATAATTTCCGTGTATAGTATTTTTGCATCTCTTTTCTGGCATCTATCACATAACATGGTCATTACCCCCTTTCAAATTCACTAAAGATATCGTTAACGATCTCGTGTGCCTCCTCGCAGCTAATATTTTTACAAAAGGCTTTTGCAAGAACTACTCTAAGCTCCTCTCGCATTTCCCTAATTGCCTGTAATTTATTAATATCAATTGCAATCACTGCACCTTTTCTGCGATCAAGCCTTAAATATCCTTCCTGTTTCAGCATCGTGTAGGCCTTATTTACAGTATGCATATTAATGCCTATATGCTCCGCCAAATCACGTACGGATGGCAGATTTTCGCCCTCCTGAAGCTGTGATGTGGCTATGCCATATATAATTTGATTCCTAAGCTGGATATAGATTGCTTCATCACTATTAAAATCAATTTGAACAAACATAAGGATACACCTCATTCTATTACATAAATCTGTAATTGATACTTTTTCTTGTGACGCCAGAGCTACAGGTGTCCATAGATAGCGTTGCTCGCCTCATTTACTTACTAGGTTCAGAATCTAATGCCACTTATGCTATCACGTTATACCTGTTATACACTTAGTATAACAAGTATGTTTAAAATGTCAAGTAGCATTATCGCCTATCTCTTTTGTCTCTTCTTAGTTTGAGTAACAAGCCAATTGTTGTGAAAATTAACAGACCGCTTGCAATTCCAAGAATTACAATTACAATTATAGCCTTCTTTAACCTTTCATTGCTCTCCTTTATCGCATCTGCTTCCTGAGAAGAATTGGAGTCCGTTGGGGTACTAATCGCTGCCTCTGAATTATATCTTTGTAATGTTCTCTCAATACGATCATATTGATAAAATCCTGTTTCACCAAACTCGTTCTTGGCATAGATAAGAAGGAAGTCGCTTGCTTCATTATTTTCCGGCACATAAGCATTTATTTCCGTATCTGACAAAATCAAAGTAGCCGGTTTATAGCCCTGTGGAATCGCAACACTACTATCCGGTACTAAGATCTGATACCGTCCGCTGTATATTGCATACTTCTCTCCGTTTAATGTAATTACTTCGAAGGTGCTCTGTGTAGGAACAGGTGAGATCTCCTCACTTCCTGTCGTTCCATCCTCTGGCTTTGAATCGCGAAATACATTGATAGTATATTCTATGACATCTCCTGATTCAGCTAATACAGATATTATAACTTTATTATCACCCTCTATCAAAGAATCATCACCAGAGATTGATACAGTTGCTTTGGAATCCTCTGGGATTGCTGTTATAATTAACTGCTTTGTATCATAACTCACATTCGCTTTGTACTCATGCACATCAGGTGAAAAGGCTGGTGTTATATCCACCGGACTTGTTTTAAGATCTTTTAAATTAGCGTCCGTTGATGCAGTAGCCGGCGCTTTCACATTTAATGTCAATTTATTACTGGATACCGACATCTCATAACCGGTGTTACTATCATAAACCATAACAGCGCCACTAAATTGTATATCGCAAACGCCTACCTTTAACGCTTGGAACTTCAATGTATATTTTCTGGATTTATCTCCATCTAATACATTCATATCAGATATTTTTAGAAAACCACTGCTTCCTTTCACCACAGATGGTCCGCCCGCATAATCCAGTATGCTGTCATCGTAGGTTAAATTTGCTTCAAAGTCACCAAAATAGGTGCCAGAGTTAACCTTCACATATACAAATATGTTATCTCCCACCGTAATATCAACGTTATCAGCGCTTATCACTACATCCGCACTGGCAGCCTGACTGTATTTTGGAAAAAGAAAGCTTCCTGCAAATATAAAAATTAATATTAATCCAAGTACCATCATTCTTCTCTTTTTCATGAGTATGTTCTCCATTTCTTTGTTTTTTATGGACTAGTTGCAGTAAATTATATAAAAATCAGAATCCGGCCGTCAGGTAATATTCCCGCGGCCGGATGTTCTTATCCCATTAAATCTATCAGGCCTGCTTTCATCATTCGATGGTTAAGGCTTATTGTGCTCTGACTATTGTTACATTATAATTTGCGATATCTCCATTTTCTGCAATTACTGGAATTGTTATTACATTTGTTCCAACATTCAAGGCAACGGTTCCAGTTCCATTCATTATGGTAGCTTTCTTGCTAACTGCTGTCGCCTTGATTTGAACACTGCTTACATCGTTTGCGACCATAATATAATAGTTAAATTCCGTCTGACTAAAGGTTGGTGTTAACACCAGTGATTTACCGGCCGCATCAAGAACCTGCAGGCTCTTCATACGATTATTAGGATTAAACGCAGTTGTCGGAAGTGGTGATGCTGTTGCCGGCATATTCAAATATACAGGGATGGAGAATATGATCGGCGAATCTGACATTCCATTATATGCGGTTAATACTTTCTTTGCCTCAGCGTAAGGAGCCTCAACATTTGACATGTATTGATGGTAATAGGTTGAAATCGGTGTTACATTAAACTTTTGAAGATAAATCGTATCCTGTCCACGATTAATGTAACTGCCTCCGATGAAACTAGACCCACCCACAATGGATTTATATGGGCTTGTCCAAGGTATCATATATAATGCATTTGTCGCTGAACTCGTGCTGCCATTCTTGGCATACTTCAGTCCATTTGCAATTGCACCTCCGCCAGCACTATCGGCCGCTCCAATGTTGTAGAAATTATAATAACCTTCGTAACCTGCATAATTTCCTGTTACACTTCCACTCAATGTAGTGGATCCGGTTACCACCTCCTGCTTCACGCGAGATGCTAAATGATAGGGGCTGACTCCGGAATATTCTGCTGCTTTCACAAAGGTTTCACCATAGGTAAAGGTCTTTGTGGCTCCTGCATCATCCATAAAGGTATAGTACGAATTGTAAAGAGCGGTGCCCTTCAAAATATTTTCAACTCCAGATACGTTCTGATAGCCACTTTGGTATTTCAAAAATTCAAACTGGAAGATTCCATTGGCTGTCAGGAAATTCCTGGGATCCATGTAGTACTTGATTGCATCCTCGGAGGCTGTTACCCAAGTTGTCCCATCATATACGGTAAAGACATCCGTATTCCAATTATAGGCTCCGTTTGAAAGGGACTTCCATTCAACGCTTCTGGAATTCGGAATCAGATTTTTACCAGGTACACTTTCGGCTGCAATTACTGAGTTCCAGTCAAGTCCTGTTTGGTAGGGCTTAAACTCCCATTTTGGATATAAGGCATGTAACTGCACCAGTGCCGGGATATAGCTATCCGGGAAACCTAGGCTCTTTAGCTGCTCAGCATAATTTTCACCGCCCGCACCTGTAGGAAGAGGATTAGGTGTTACTTTTGATGTAACTGCAGGTGTCGGAGTAGTACTTGGTGTTACTTCCGGTGTTATATTGCTAATGTATACATAATCTGCCTGTACGTAACCAGTGTTGATAACATTATTATACCAGAAATATACTTTATAATAAACGGCTCCTGCTACAGTATAAGCTTCTGTTACTATAACCTCCTGTCCGCTTTGAAGCTGAACGGACTCTGAATTCGCTCCAACCAGAAATACCATGTTATTTATTACACTGCTAAACACACTCACATAATAGGAATTACAGATAAGACCTCTTACTGGTCCTAATATATTATTATATACAAGTACCGACCTCATTTCCAGACCGCCCTGATTTATGATTGTCTTGGAAGGGGTAATTGCCGGCTGATCCGAGGGTTTTGTAGTTGGTATAGCTGTAACTTTTGGAGTTGAAGTAGGTGCCTTCGTCGGTGTTGCTGTTGGTTTCTTTGTTGGTGTTTGGGTAGTTGTAGGTTTCTCTGTCGGTGTCGCCGTTGCTGTTGGTTTTTTCGTAGGCGTTGGCGTTGCTGTAGGCTTTTTTGTCGGTGTTGGTGTCGCTGTTACTGTAGCCTGAAAATCAATTTGATTAGCCAGGGCATATCCAGTTCGCTTCACATTATAGGTCACAAAAGAGAGCTTAAGCCACTTCTCACCAGAAATTGTTGTCTCGCCCAATATGGTAACAGCTTTATTCTTTCCTAATCGAACAATGTTTCCATTCGTATACTTTAGATTAGATGCCTTACTTCCTGCGGCTGATTTAATATTAAGAGCACTAGCAGAAACCTGAGCTTTTATCCCACTGCCGTAGGCTAGTTTGATATAGGCGCTATCCACATAGCCTGTCATTGTTTTACCATTGGATACAAAAGAGATACCATACCATTCTTTTTTATCCGTTGTTACCTTTTCACTAAGCACAGTAACGGAATTCCCTTTAACTAAACCAGCAACCTTGCTATAGCTGGTGCCAGGACCGCTTCTGATATTCAGGGTTGATGCAGTAACCGTTGCCTTTATCTGAACTTTTTTTATTATCGTAGTTGATGTCTGCGTTCCCGAAGCAGGTGCCTTAGTAGGAGTTGGTATAACGGTTGGCTTTGTTGTTGGTTTCGGTGTTGGCGTCGGTTTTGGCGTTGGTGTTGCCTCTACTGTTCCCTCCCGTTTAATATAATCCTTATGTACATATCCCTTTACTGTCTTCCCGTTAAACTTAAGCGAGATATAATAGAAATCTCCCTCATTACTAAGTATATTAACTGTTTCACCTTTACTTAAGTATACATCCGTACCACTCAATTGTACTTTACTAGCCGTTGTTGAGGCTTGTGATCTAACGTTTAATGTCGTTGCAGTTACGGTTCCTGTTTGCGCTGCTAAAGCACTATATGAATTCCCTATTAATTGTTGCGGAATAATCATTGAAAAAATCAACAGAACAATCAACCATTTTTTTAAGTACCGTTTCTTCATTACAAACCCCTTTCCTAAAAAGCTTACCTCCAAGATGGCAGCCAATACCTTTCTCGCCATAAGCTGTCAACAAATTCCGTATCAGGATTGTCATCCATATGTATTAATTTTCCTTAATTTACTGATATTTTAAGGAGGAAGTATGGCACTTATGTGGCACATTCCCCCATTATTTGATATTTCTTCTTAGGTAAACATAGAACAATTGAACCATATTCCAGTTTTTTTGTAACATGTTGACAATCTCAGTCTATTATTTGTCAGTTATCAGCAGGTCTATTATTCCTAGCTCACAGCCACAAAAATAATAGGAGACGAATTCATTGAATCCCTCTCCCATTCCTTGTTGTATTTGTTATAATTATTACGAACGCATCATTTCATTGTTATCTATTTATTCCTTAAAATGAACTAACACACGTTACCTTTATATACCAATAATGTTATTCTTTTTAGTTAGCCTCATCAATTGCTTTCCCAATATCATTTCTCATGTACTTATTTGAAAACTCTACCCATGTGGTTGCTTCATAGGCTTTCTTTCTTGCTTCCCTCAAACCCTTTCCTGTTGCAGTAATTCCCAGAACACGTCCACCATTTGTCAGGATCTCGTCCTCAGATTTTTTCGTTCCGGCATGAAAAGCGAAATAATCTTCCTTCCCTTTGAATTGATTCAAGCCCTTAATCGGAAATCCTTTCTCATAGCTTTCGGGATAGCCCTGAGAGGCAAGAATAACACAAACTGCTGCATTATCCTCAAACTCCAACTGAATCTGATCAAGGGTGCCATCAATACAGGCTTCTATAACATCAATAATATCATTTTTCATTCGAGGCAGGACAACCTGGGTCTCCGGATCTCCAAAGCGAGCATTATATTCCAGAACCTTAGGTCCCTCTGGGGTGAGCATAAGTCCTATAAATAAAATCCCCTTGAACGGCCTACCTTCTTCTCTCATTGCATCCATGGTAGGTTGGTAAATATTCTTCCTGCAGAACTCATCGACCTCTTTTGTGTAAAAAGGGCTGGGGGAAAAGGTTCCCATCCCTCCGGTATTTAACCCCTGGTCACCATCCTTTGCCCTTTTATGATCCTGGGCACTTGTCATAGGAGCTATGTGGGTTCCGTCACAGAATGCTAGCACCGATACCTCGCGGCCAGTCATGAACTCTTCAATCACAAGTCGATCTCCTGCCGTGCCAAACTGTTTATCCTCCATAATCTGCTTTACGCCATCAACAGCCTCCTCAGGTGTATTACAGATTAAAACTCCTTTGCCTAGGGCAAGTCCATCTGCTTTTAAAACGATGGGATATTTACTATTATTTTTTAAGTAAGCGATAGCCTCTGCGGAGTGATCGAAGGTCTCGTAGGCAGCCGAAGGGATGTGATACTTTTTCATTAAATCCTTAGAAAATGCCTTCGACCCCTCAATAATTGCAGCACTCTTTCTGGGTCCAAACACAGGTAGTCCCCTTTCTTCAAAGACATCTACCACACCGCCAACTAAGGGATCATCCGGTCCTACAATTGTAAGATCGATATTTTCCTTTGCAGCAAAATCAGCGAGTTTCTCAAATTCGTTAACCCCTATCTCTACACACTCGGCAACACCTTCAATGCCTGCATTTCCCGGAGCACAATATATATGATTAACCCTTGGACTCTGAGCAACCTTCCATGCAATTGCATGTTCTCTTCCGCCGCTACCAATAATTAAAACCTTCATCCTTCATCCCTCCAAATTAAAATCCTACTTAGGTGATTTCGTAACTTAAAACTACTGAATTTGTTCCTACAATTAAGTTAAATTACTGAGTAACATTGCTGTAAACAGAAAGCCCTACGAACTATGTTGTTCGGAATTGCTTTATAATTTCACTACTATTATCTATAGTACAAAAACTCATTCATTTCCTCAGTTAGTGCGTAATACTTACTATGATTATACAAAAAACAGAAAGTAGGTATAGCGCCCACCATCTGTTTTTATGCTTCATTCTATTCCTTTATTGTAACCTTATTATCTTCTATAACAATTCTATGATCAGCAATTAACTGAACTGCCTTAGGCAGCAGCTCCCATTCCGCCTGTTCCATTACTCTTTGCTGAAGAAGCTCAGGTGTATCACCTGGCCATACATTTACCGCTTTTTGCAAAATAATAGGTCCTGTATCCGTTCCCTCATCAACAAAATGAACCGTAGCTCCTGTAATCTTAACTCCGCGGGCAAGTACTGCTTCATGTACCTTCAGACCATAATAACCCTCTCCACAGAAAGAGGGAATCAGAGCAGGATGGATATTGATAATCCGATTTCTGTATGCTTCAATTACCTGTTCCGGAATAATGAGAAGGCAGCCTGCTAACACTACCAGATCAACCTGATAACACTCAAGCAATTTTACCAAAGCCTTACCAAACTCTTCCTTACCCACAAAATCCTTTTTTAAGATAACCTCTGAAGGAATTCCATGCTGCTTTGCTCTTGTCAGAGCATGTACTCCTGCTTTGTTACTTATAACAACTTCAATCTTGACACCGGTAAGCTTACTTTGTTCTATTTGATCAATCAGAGCCTGAAGGTTCGTCCCTCCGCCTGATACTAGAACTGCCAGCTTTAGCATAAGCTTACTCCCTTCGTACCGCTAATGGTCTCTCCAACAATGTAAGCCTTTTCTCCAGCTTCTTCAATCAGCTTCATAGCCATGTCCACATCCTGATTATCTACTGCAATTATCATTCCAAGACCCATGTTATAGGTATTATACATTACCTGCTCCTCAATATCGCCATCCTTAGAAAGCATTTGGAAGATCGGTGGAATATCATAACTATTCTTCTTTACCATAGCATGAATGCCTTCCGGCAGCATTCTGGGAATATTCTCATAGAAGCCGCCACCGGTGATATGACTGCAGGCTTTTATTGTTATACCACCCTTTTTTAAGTTTTGTAACGTTTTAACGTAGATCTTAGTTGGAGTTAATAATACCTCTCCTAAGGTTGTACCCAAGGATTCGTAATAGGTATCCAAGACATCCCGTTGCATACGGAAAACCTTTCTTACTAGAGAATAACCATTGCTGTGAATGCCGGAGGAAGCGATACCGATTAAAGTATCTCCGGGCTTAAGGGAAGCCCCGGTAATTAACTTCTTCTGATCAACGATGCCGACCGCAAACCCAGCTATATCATATTCCTCCACCGGATAGAAGCCGGGCATCTCTGCTGTCTCCCCGCCGATCAAGGCTGCGTTTGCCTGTTTGCAGCCCTCTGCCACACCCTTAACTATAGTTGCTATTTTCTCTGGTTCATTCTTGCCACAAGCGATATAGTCAAGGAAAAATAAAGGTTCACCACCAGCACATGCAATATCATTAACACACATTGCAACACAGTCGATCCCAATGGTATCATGTTTATCCAGAATAAAAGCGACCTTCAGCTTAGTTCCAACACCATCGGTACCTGAAACCAAGGTTGGCTGCTCCATATTTTTAAAACTCTCTAATGAAAAAGCTCCTGAGAAGCCACCGATATCTGACAATACTTCCTTACGCATTGTCCCTTTGATATGTTCCTTCATTAGGTCAACCGCTTTATATCCAGCCTCGATATCTACTCCTGCTTTCTTATAATCCATTCGTAATACCTCCATTTTGGATACAAGATGAATCGGCTAATCGATTCACTTGTCATAAATAACAGCATCAACTGCAAACTATGATGTACTGATTCACTTTGTTCACATTTTAGCATATTACACCTTGTTTGTCCTTAATTTTTGCCGGATAATTTCTTATGCTTTTTATAAGCGAATCTAATAAATCTACAACCATATATAAGTACCATTAATCTGTATTGTACTTATTTGTTACACTAGTATGCAAATTCATCTAATTCCTTTATTATAAATTAAAGCTCTGTAAATCGTCGCTTCCCATAAGTTGTTAATCCTGTATACAAAATGATATCCAGAACAATTGTCAAAAAAAGAAACACCACACTTGCTAACAGGAAGGATTTGAGTGCAAATAAGAGTAAAATCTGGATTCCCATATAAGTAAATCCAGCGATAATAGTTACAATCATAGCGGCACTTTGCTTTATCACCACCACTTCAGAAATCCAGGTGAAATTAGGCAAGGCTAAGTTAATTAATAATCCGAGACAAGAAATAAATATGGAGCTGGCTATCGTCAGTAAAACCAGAAGAAAAGTCTCGACCATTCCCAATTTTAAAATACAGCCGATGATTACAGCATCCAAAATAGCCGGTGCAACTATAGTAAAATTAACTGCCACTTTTGACAAATATACCTGCTTGTAGGTCACCGGTATCGATTTAATGATCCACCAGCTTCGACCTTCTAGTGAAATCGAAGCAGTTGACGGACAAGTCATAACCACACAGAACGATATGGCAACCGGAAAATTAGCTGCTAACTGAGCTGCTGCCTGTGGGTCTCCCAACAGAGTTCCCAAATCCACAAAAATCATTGCTATTGTTCCGACGGTAAGTAGTACAATACCAATTCCTGTGTTTAATACATACAAGGGCGAGGCAAAAAAACGCTTCAGTTCCTTTCTATAAAGAGCTTTCCAGGGCGAGGAGGTCTTTAACTCGCTCATTTTGAAATTAGCTCTGGCTGTTCCTGTCATTATTGCTGTATTCATTTTTTTAAAAATGATCTTCACCAGTACGGTATATAGAAGAAACGCTAAGATTGATATGCCAATAAATAAAATCAGCGCTAACAAATCATAATTTACCACCGCTTTAGAAAACAGCGGAGCTAACGGATACATGGAGTCAACTTGATTTATTATAGTTTTTCCCATATCTGCAAGCTGCTGCTCATTCCCCTCTAACAGGAAGGATAATCCCACAACAATTACCACTAAGCCTATGGAAAATAGTATATTAAGCAAATTCTGGTGGCGAAACTTTGAAGCCGCGAAAGCAATCAAGGTACCTAAAAATGATGCTATTACAATGGGGACCAGTGGAAGAAAAAACATAATAATGCTGCAAAACAGATAGAACAATATACTCGGTTGTGCCAATACACCATAAGCAATCATCATTGGCACAAGTAATATAATCACAAAAATGAAATTAAAGGAATACAGAATAATCAGACGGCAGGCAATAATCTCACCGGTACTCACCGGCAAAGACATCATTAGGTCATAGTCTCGAAAACCAAATACCGTTCCCTTCACCTTAAACACTGTCGTCATGATAATGATCACACAAGCTACCGCCATCATCATTGTTGGAAGGTACTCCAAACTTTGATACATCTTCAAAACTGTTCCAATCATTAAGCTGTAAGTAAAGGATACTATGCTGAGCATCACCACAAAAAACAATAAACCGGTATAAAGTAGCTTATGCTTCTTTGTCCTTGATCTACCCAGTGATAACATATCTCCAAGAACTGCCCATAGCTGCACACTTAATAGTCGCATTACCTTTTTCAACGAAATCACCATCCTAAAATAATATTTGTTTTACTATTACTTCGTTTCTATTAATTCCAAAAAGACGTCTTCCAGGCTGCTATTGCCTTTTACCTCTTCGGTGGTTCCGCAGGATACCAACTTTCCAGCCTTAATGATGGCAATCTTGTTGCAAAGCTTCTCTGCAACTTCAAGCACATGGGTAGAGAAGAAGATGGCACTTCCCTCCTTGCATAGCTCAGACATAAACATTTTTAATGTATAAGCAGCTTTCGGATCAAGTCCAACAAAGGGTTCATCCAGCACTAAAAGCTTGGGCTTATGTATGAAAGCTGATATAATCGCAAGCTTCTGCTTCATACCATGAGAGTAAGAAGAGATACTGTCCCCCAGATTCGATGTCAGTTCAAAGGCGTTGGCATACTTTTCAATTAGTTCCTTTCGCTGAGCTTTTTCAACCTGATAAATATCTCCAATGAAATTAAGGTAAGCAATACCTGACAAGTGGTCATAAAGATCCGGATTATCCGGAATGTATGCCATCTTTTGTTTACAGGCTACCGGATTGTCTTTGATCGACATTCCATCAATGGTAATATCACCTTCCTCAAAGTCAAGAATACCAACCACGGAACGAATCGTTGTCGTTTTACCGGCACCATTATGCCCGATAAATCCAAAAATATCACCACTATTTACTTCCAGGTTCAGTCCATCCACTGCCTTCTTTTCGCTTTTGTAGCTCTTTGATAAATTAGTTATTTTAAGCATAATACCTCCGTCCGTCGCCCAGCGACTTATTAATCATTATAAAAATATGTATAATGAAACTCCTAGGTGCTAATCTCAATTAACATCCTAGGATATTCATCTTGTACTTTCTTTTGGAATTATCGCTTTGTATATTATTGCAAATCTATTTCCTAATGGCTGTCAAAGGGTACATTCAAGCTTTCCGTACCCGCTAATACAAATCTCGCATCCTTAATAATAGGAATCGTGGAACCATCCTGCCGATAAACAGTTATTTCTTTTATTTCATTGTATGGCAGGGTAATATCCGTATGACAATTAAAATAAGCCTTCGATAAATCTGTCTTTCGAAGTAGGGATATCTCATTGTCCCTAGCCACAACTTCCTTTCCATCCGGATTGAAGAGTTTGACATCTTCACTCATTTTGTAACAGGTATCGCCGATTGCAAAATGCGGTCCTGTTTTTTCTGCAATTAAGATGGGAAGTCTTGGTGCAATATCAAATTTCCTTGCCATCATATAGGCTGTGGTGTTCGTGCCGATAGCGAATTCACCCATGGGCAGAAACTCACGATTATATAGCAGATTCTCTTTCACAAAGTTCTTATTCTTGGTTTCATCCGAATAATTCTTACAGCTGTAGTCCACTGTAATACCATCTTTGAATTCCAGCTCCAGCTCCAAATACTCGAGATCCAGTAGGTATATCCGAGGTACATGTAATGTTCCGTTGGTTCCAGCTAAAACAGGCGAGGTAAACACCTCTCCTACCGGGATATTAACATCAGCTACACAGTTTTCAAAGCAGGTTTCCTTAGTTGTATCCTTTAAAGGATAAAGCTTCACCTGCAAATCCGTACGATTATCTCCCGCCCCAAGAATTCTAACATAATCGCCTTGATCAAGGGCATCAATTATGGATTGCTGAATTTTACTATATTCATTACTATCCAGTGTGTTCACCTTAACTGTCTCAGCAAATATTTTCTCAAAGTCTTTTCCAATCTCCGGTACTGGATAGGAAATAATAGTGAAGGAAACTTCCTCCATTCGAAGGTACTCCTGCATTAACATATTCTCTTCGTTCGTGCATTCCACCGTCAGCTTCTGCTGGCGCTTATCCAGCTTGACAGCCTCTTTTTTATCCTCCGGAGAAAACAGTTCCTCACCAAACACTTCAATTACCGCTGGACCTGCATAAACAGAGGCTTTATCCTTTAACTGTTCATAAGCCAGCTTGACACTTTCAATTTTTCTTTGCTGGAAAGCTTTATCAAAGAATAATCCTATATCAAATCGATGATCATAATCATACTGTTTGTTAGGGCTGGTGGAGTGATAACCGATTTTTAAATGTTGACGTTTATTAACCGCATTATAAGCAGCACGGTAAATAGTAGTCTCCAATCCCATCTTTTTAAAGTTTAATATTGCGTGATAAACCATCCGCTCAAAACCTACTTGATAACGAATATTAACGATTTTCTTTTTGCTGAGATCCTTTCGTCCATTGATGAAGCCCATACGATATCCTTCGGTATAGGTATTTGCCATAGCCTTTATTTGTTCTTCCGGCATGGAATTTAAAAACTCTGCGGTTTTAATCTCATTTTCCGTAATGTGTTCTCCAAAATAATAAAGGTAACGGATATCGTTTAAATCGGAATTCATAATAATATCCGTAGCAAAGGATATCTCGCTATCCAGCAGCTCTCTGGTTCTTGCGCTCACCAGGATATCGCAGTAATCGCTCATGAAATCATAGATTGCGCGCTTTACATCTTTATAGGTATAATCGTCCTCTTCCTCGAAATAATTATAAACTTCAATGAAAAGCTCTAGGTAGATGGTAAGCTCATATAATCTATGCTCAAAGGCATACACTAAAATGGATCGCAGCTCCGTATACAGAAAGGCCAGAAGCTTACCGTATCCATCACCCAACAGCTTGCAAGCGTAGGTCGGATTCGCAAAGCTGACAAGATAGTTATCACCAGCAATATCATTGTATAAAGTACTATTTAGTGCTTTTAGCTCGTGCTGCGTAAGGGTATTTAATTTCTCCTCTTCCACCATAGTTACAACATTCTTCACCATTAGTACAAAGGAAGCAACGCTTTGAAAGTATGGAAATATGCGCTCACCAACTGTTTTTTCCTGTTCTATCATAGCAATTCGTTCCATTGCCAGTTCATATCTCTCTCTGATAGCTTCATTATCTTCCTTCCATAAATCCTTGTATTTCATACTCTCCCTCCAATTATTCATTAATTAGATTTCCCAGTTCCACTTGTCTTTTCATTAACTCAAGCTGATAATTCCATAATGTCTCCGAACCGTCAGGAGTGACTTCATTTCGCTTCATTACCTGTGAGAAAGTTACGCCATGTTCCTTCCATGATTTCCCATTACTAGCTGAATTCAATAAAAATGGTTGTACACGATCTAAGGTTGAAGCAAATTTTGCTTCGGGTGTCTCATTTGCCTCAAATTCGTCCCATAGGCTACGCATCTCCTTCGCTTGATCCTCCGGTAACAAGCGGAAAATTCGCTCTGCTGCTGCCAGTTCTCTTTCCTGCTTTGACAAATTAAATTCTGCGTCATAAGCATAGGTATCGCCTGCATCAATTTCAACAATGTCGTGAATCAAAACCATTACCATAGTTTTGACGATATCAATCTTTTGATTGGAGTGCTCGCTTAAGATTGCACACATTAGAGCAAGATGCCAAGAATGATCTGCATCATCTTCTTTGCGACTGCCGTCAGCTAAATAATTCTGTCGGACAATATTCTTTAGCTTGTCCACCTCCATAATAAAGTTTATCTGTTGTTCTAGTCTTGTCATTTTCAATCCTCCTGGTTTTTGGAGGATTTCTCCTCCTGGTTTTTGGAGGATTTCTCCTCCTGTTTATTCCTCTTGGAATATTTACCTTAATTATCTGATTGGGATATTCCGAAACATCTTTATTCTCAATTACCTTTTTATACAAGAAAGCCTAATATATAAAGTACTAGAAATAAAATTGCCATTACGCCATTTAAGACTGCTCCTATTATTGGATATCGATAAAATATATCCTTTTTTTTAAAGGCTTTATAGGCCAAATAAAGTCCAAACACAGAAACTCCAAATAACAAAATACCGAAAACACCCAAAAGAATCCCACCATTACCACGAGCGGTACTTGATATAATACTGAGAACCAAAAAACCCAGAATTACTAATCCCCCAATAATTGTTGATGCTACCCCTGTCTTCGTATGCCTTCTACCGGAAAAATGAATCATTTCCTTCTCTTTCTTAAACAGCATGTTATTTCCTCCTGCTTCTTTTATTCTGTTTCCCCGACCTCAAGAATAAGACATGAAAGATACGATATGAAATATACCCGACAATTCCACCAACGGTATTCATAAAAATATCATCGACATCAAATATCCCAACTTTAAAATACATCTGAACCAACTCTACTGCCAAGCTAAAGAAACAGCTTAAAAAGGTAATGGTAAAGAAACCACGGTACTTTTTATTCAGCATGGGTAACAGAAATCCAAACGGTGCAAATGCCAGCACATTACCCATGATATTTACTACAAAGCTTTCCAACCCCAGTAGCTGCCGATATTCAATAAACCGTTTAATTTCTTTAAATAAAACCAAATTATATCGATAATCCTGGGATATGTAATCCCTTCCGTAATGTTCACTAAAAAATAAGAAATACGATAATAAAACAATATATAAATAAAACAAAAGCCAACCAGCTTTCGTCCATCCACTACGATTACGTTCTTTCAATTTCATTCTCCATATCTGCCTTTTTTCATGGTTATATCTAGGCTAACCACGCCTCTTATTATAAATCAAATCCAAATCTTAGTAAAGCATGAAGCACTAAAAAAAGCTCTTCTGATAACATATTAACAGTATTTATGTGAATAATAACTATTATGCAATATTATTCCTAGGATTGAATGGATTTTTATTTCCAATTGATATACAATAAAAGAAAATTTATGTTAATACTTTATAAAGCTAATCCCATCTAAATTCAGGCACATGATACATGAAATTTTATCAAGAGTATTCACTTTTTAGAATAGGTAATTGATTTCAAGGATTATATGTAGTATAAATGCCCAGCCGATAAGAAAAGATAGAAAGGAACTTAGGTAACACGTATGAAAACATTTGAAGAACTTTATTATGAAGTTTTAGTCAGGACATTGAAAGAAAAAGATTCCAGCTTCCTTGAGAAAATGGAACTATTTGATACCCATCAGCTTGATTGTCTTCTTCATCCAGAGAAACATCCCATTGTATGGCATTCCGGCGAATGTAAATGTGATGGGGAGGATCGTAACTGTGTAAAGGTATGTCCCTTTCATGCAATCCATCCAGGTGAATCCGGTGAGATTATTATTGATGAAGATGCTTGCACCGGCTGTTCCATCTGCGTACAGGAATGTAGAGCAAAAAATTTAAAAACCAGCAAGGATGTAATTCCTGCACTTCAAGCCATACGCTCACACAAAGGCTTAGTTTATGCACTTGTAGCTCCAGCATTCCATGGCCAGTTCAGCAGTGAGGTTACTCCAGGTAAATTACGTAGTGCACTAAAGGCAGTTGGTTTTGATGGTATGATCGAGGTGGCTCTTTTCGCAGATATCTTAACCTTAAAGGAAGCGCTGGAATTTGATAAAAATATTAAAACTGAATCCGATTATCAGTTAACCAGCTGTTGTTGCCCTATGTGGATTGCAATGATACGTAAGGTATACAAAGACTTAGTACCACATGTTCCTCCAGCAGTTTCACCGATGATTGCCAGCGGGCGAGCAGTAAAGGTTCTTCACCCGGATGCTCTCACAATCTTCATCGGCCCCTGTATGGCAAAGAAAGCCGAAGCAAGAGAAAAGGATATAGCCGATGCTGTTGACTATGTATTGACCTTCCAGGAAATTCAGGATATTTTCAACATTATGGAGATTAACCCTGCTGATATGGAAGAGAGCGATAAAGATCATTCCTCCCGTGCCGGTAGAATCTATGCCCATACCGGCGGTGTTAGCGAAGCTGTTAGTTCAACCGTGAAACGTCTTAACCCAAACCGTAAGATCAGCATTCAAACCCAACAGGCAAATGGTGTCCCAGCATGTAAGGCAATGATTAATGATATTCTCTCCGGTAATACCACTGCCAATTTCTTTGAAGGTATGGGCTGTGTCGGTGGTTGCGTTGGTGGCCCAAAGGTACTGATTCCTCATGAAGAAGGACGCATTCACGTTGAAGAATATGGGAATGCTGCACCTTATCCTACCCCCATCGATAATCCCTATGTAATAGAGTTACTACATCGATTGGGATTAGATACCGTAGAAAGCCTGCTAGAGCGTAGTGATATCTTTACGAGAGATTTTGGGGATCCTTCGCATTCTAGTATAAATCCATAATACCATCGATATCATTAATGCCAAATTAATAAGGTAGCCCCGATTAACGATCATAACGATCTGTTTTCCTCAGGCTACCTTTTCTAATTCACGATTATTCTGCTTGTCCTATTAACTTATCACTTCCAACAATATGCTCTACCAGCCAGTCGGTCAGAAATTGAAGAATTTCCATAATTGTTTCATTTTGGTCACCGTCAATATCATGCAGATTAAAGGCTGCTATTCTTTCCATAAAATCCTGATGCTCTGCTTTTTGGGTAAACAGCTTCTTATAACGAATACTCATCATATATTCCTCTTCATGTTGAAAATGGATTGCTGAATAAGATGCCAATTCCTCCAATATCTCAATTATGTAGTCATATTTATCCGGAATAAATTCGTCCATCAGTGTATCATACGCCTTATTAGCAATTTCAAACAACTTCCTATGCTCCATATCAATGCTATCGATTCCGGTCTTGTACTCTTCTTTAAAATCATACATTGTTTTATTCCTACCTTTCCATATTTGATACCCAGACCTAAGCTGAGCAGTTCGTCACTGGATAATTATAATTATGTAAGCCAACCGGGAGCTACAATCAGCTCCCGGGACACTTTTCCTTTATGAATTATGATATTAATTGATCCAACAGCACTATTCTTTAGTAGGAGGTTGCCACTCCAAGAGTGGATGGCATCGCTTTTGATGCATTACCTGCTAAGTCAGTTATATTATTGGTTATAATATCAACCTTCAAATAACTGCCGCTTGGTACTACCGTTGACAGAAGAATATTCACTGTGTTTCCGCTAATCGTAACTGTATTTGGAACTACCAAGGAATAGGAACCACTAATCTGGGTAACTTGAACTACCATTGTACCTTGAATTGCTTCATCAAAGTTAACTTTAACCGTATTTTTTGTTGTAGCATCAAAGCTAATACCAGTATAGGTCGGTTTTTTGTTTTCCTTAATTTCTAAGCTTGTAGCATACCCTTTGATTGCACCATAACTATTATTGTAGCCCTTGATACCTGAAATCGTAACCGGACGAACGACAGTTACTGCAACACTATCGGAAGCCATCGTAAGTGTAACTGTTGCTCCCGTATCTGAGGTATTCTTTGTTAACTCTGCTTTGACAATTGTAACACCGGTAATTACATAGTTGCCAATCGTTTCTGCTGAGGTTTTATCCAGCTTATTCGCAAACTCAACAATAACCTGATCCGGATTCGTCGTGGACTGGTATACCCTGTAAGGAGCAGGTAATTCTGCCGCAGTACTAGAAGTATTGTTAATTGTAATATCTCTAGCGATGTTTGTATTCCTGTAGTTATCATATACGAGACCCGGATTAATAGTAAAGGTATATGTACCAAGTAAGCTTATATTGGAAAGCTTTAATTGAATGATATTATTACCAAGTGTATGGGTCACTTGTGTATAGGACACATTGGTACTTGGTGATATTTCATCGGAGGCTGATACATATTTAGCAGTAAATATACCCGTTGTGTTAACCAAGCTCACACTCTCACTAAAGGTTAAGGTTATGATATTGGTATCCGCATCATAGATATACTGCGTCATAGTAGGCGGTATTGTATCCGCAGTGAAATCCACCATAAAGGATTGCATGATGCTTGAGCTTGTATCAGTGGCAATTACATTATAACTATTCCAATGACCGATCTGAACTGTTTTTACACCTGTATAAGCTAATTCAGTTGGAGTTAATGTGTAATTTACTTTCTTTGTATCTGTTAAGTCAACACTACCGATAATCCATGACCCACCATTAACAACGATATATCCAGGTGTTTGGATGGATCGGTTAAAGGTTGCTGTAATCGTATTATAAGCGGTTCGAGCAACTGACATCACTCTTGCCTGAGGCTTAGGCGAAGTATCCGTTTGAAGGTAAGCTGTCACATAAACAGTAGCAGGAAGATTGCCAGCGGTATCTTTTATACCAGAGATGTAGACTGAGAATAACTTTCCTCTATCTGCTGTAACCATACCGGTTAGGTTAATGGATAAGGATTTTTTATCATCTGCTATAATATAATTCAGCTTATTGTTTAATAAATTGAGTGTGGACGCATCAGCTGCTGCGGTGGAATTCACTAATGCAGCACCAGAAACCTTTAGATCATCAAAGTTAACCACCTCATTAAATTGAATGGTTGCAATCAGACCAGAATCATCCAATGTGGTTCGAACAATATATGGACCGGTTCCATCAGAATAGGTCATCGCTTTGTAGTAAGGTTCCAGAGCAATATTATCCGTAGTTTTAATATTGCTGGTAAAATTAATTCCATAATTACCATTCAGCGCTTTTTCTGTTGTGATAGTAAGTGTCTTTTTATCTGTGGACAGGCTTGCTTTTAACGTTCCCGGATCATTTCCCAGCACTCCCTTGGTATCTTTTCTAAGGGTGATTTCTATATTACTGGATAAGGTATTATTGGAACCAATCACCGTGCTTTCTAATACCGGACTGTCAAATACTGCTACGATTGTATTAGCATCTTTGATATCAACATTATTTACGGTCGCAGTAGGTCCAACTACTTCAATGATTACTGAGTCATTCACAATACTTTTTGCAGCCGCTTCTTTGGTCGCAGTTGCTACCGCTGCTACCCGAAGTGTTACCTTTCCTGCCTTCATGGCCGTAATTTTACCAGCTGCCGCATCATCAATTCGAATACAATCCGGATCACCTTCTTTTCCAATTGACCAATACACCTTATCTGAAGAATTGGATGGTGTTAATGTGCATTCAAAATCCATAGAGGAACCCAGGGTAATTCTATGAGCCCCATTCGTTAACGTAGAATTTGTTATCTCTACATCAGTTGCAGGGATTGTCACTGTAACTTTACAAGACAAGGTTTTCGTCTTTTTTGATGGATATGTAATCTTACATTTGATTGTGGCTGTACCTTTATTAATGGAGGTAACCACACCATTCTTAGTAACGGTAGCTACTGCCTTATTCGACGTGCTCCACTTATAAGTACTTTTTGCCACTTTACTCTTGATTACCAGTTGGTAGGTTTCACCTTTCCCAGCAATCGTAACCTTTGTTTTGGAAAAGTACGGTGTCGTTGCCGCCTGTACTTCTGAAATATTCATGCCTATTACAGCGGGCACGATGAGTACAAAGCAAAAGAACATGACCATTCTTTTAACAAATGCCTTCATTTTTCATCCTCCTAATCTCTTCCCTATCGTCACTTAATGTTCTTCCAATGATAGTCGACTTTAGTCTTCATTTGCATATATAGTACCATAAGCAGGAAATTTTGTCAAAAACTTGTCTGACATTTTACATTATCTTAAGAAATATTTAAGGACTTAGCCGATAGCCGCCGCAAAGTGCATGACATTTTTCCTATAAAATAATAACTGTTCGATTCCTGATTATTAACCATATCGGAGCTAGCATCATAAACTATTTATGGTGGAGAAAAAGGTAGTATCTATAAAATTACAAAATTATGAATGCGAATCTCCCATCGCTTTCACAATAATTTTCAGTTTATTGATTTTTTACTTTATTTTTTCCAAGCTTCGAATTATAATTGGAGAATAGTATATAATTATAATTAAAAAGGAAAGGAAGATCTAGCCTATGAAAAAATTTGGTAAGTTTATATTTGGAACACTTGCTGTTGCTTCTGCTGCCGCTGGTGCCTATTATTTCTATAAGACTTATATCAAGAAAGATGATTCCGACGATTTTGAGGATTTTGAGGATGACTTCGAAGATTTCGATACCGAAGATTTAACTGAGAACGAAGCCAGAGAATATGTGCCGATTAATATATCTTCTGATAGTGACGATGAAGAAGAGGAGACTTCAGAAGAAGATAAAGCTTCTCCTGAGGTAAAAGAGGATCAGGACGTCGAAGAGGAAGAATAGCATTACTACAAGATGGATTAAAGATTTATTTCACTTGTCAATTATAAAAGGTTCATGTAGTCCAAATTAATTGGGATTTACATGAACCTTTTTTCTATCTATCATAATTTAATATTTCATTATTTATTATACTTTTGACAAAACTCTTTAATCGCCGTGGATAGTTCAGCAAGAGTCGTTGTTGTGTATACACTGTGACTGGACGTTACCTGATCGGCATAATCAACAACGATACTATTTCCAACATACATGGTATATCTAGTCATGGATGGGGTTGGAGTCGCTATCTCAATCACATAGTTTGTAGTATCATCTGATTGATTTCCATAGGTAAATTGATGCTGCTCCATCATGGTATAAAAGCTCTGAATATCTTCTTTCTTGGTTAAAATAATGGTGACATCATTCATCTCATCTGTTATCGTCAGAGAGTTGGCCTTTGACGGATCGGCCTGAAAAATATCCCGGAAGGATAATGCTGTTTCCTGTGTAGTTACACTTTTTCTCAGGGATGGTTCTGTTGATTGAATTGTTGATTTTTCTGCGCTACCAGTGGTACCATAACTGCTGCCTGTGGACCCGTCTATTTCTTTAGAGTCCTCCTTACTTGCTGTTACAGGAACCTCTGCCACAATAGAATATTGTGGACTTTCTATGCCGACAGAAGTATCAGCAGAGTCCTCACCTTGGCCTTTCATGATTTCTGCATTCTCTGAGCTATTAGGATCTTGAGTGCCGTCCGTTGTAGTAGTTGACTCACCATAACTAGAGTTTATCGAATATTCATCCTCTGAATTGCCCTCATTTGGAGCTAAAGCATTCATGCTTGACTCCTCATCCTGGAATATGGTTGAACTATCAGATAAGTTTTCGTTCACATTCGCATCAGCTGCTTCCTTTGTTACAGCAATGTCATAGACTTGATCCGCACTATTCGAGGTCTTACTCTTATAACCTGAGAACGCTCCATTATTTGCAAGACTGTAGCCTACTACCACCACTACCACTGCTGCCGCAACTCCTGCAAAAGCGCGGAAATATCTGTTCCAATGAATTACTTTTCTATTTGCATCATTTTCTGTCATACTTTCATTTACCTCGGCAACAGCAGTTGGTAATTCTGACTGCTTTTTAATTGCCAGAAGTGTTCTATTAATTAAATCCTCCGACATACTAATTCCACTTAAATCAAGGGAATCGTTCAGATGGGACTTGATATTCAATTCATCTACTTCCATGTTATCATCATAATTCTTGTTCTCACTCATCTGAAATCCTCCCCCCTAATATCGATTTTAATTTCTCTCTTGCTCTGGACAGCCGGCTCTTGGCAGTGCCCTCTGCAATTTGCAGCGCCTTTGCGGTCTCTGCGATTGACATATCCTGAAAGTATACACAGAGAACTACATCTTTATATTTCTCCGGTAAGGAAAGAACCGATTTCTTAATCAATTCCTTCGTATCCTGACTCTCTACTTCATCATAATCCGTCTCGCTAATGATGGCATCCTCTTGATAATCCATCATCGGTACTACCCTTCTGTTCCAGGCACTTTTTAGGTAATCCTTACAGGTATTAATCGTTATCCTAATAATCCAGGTTTTTATGCTGGAGTTCCCTTCAAAGGTAGAAAGCTTCTGGTTTACTTTAATAAACACATCCTGGAAAATATCTTCCGCCGAATGAATATCTTTGACATACATATATGCTGTTCGTAATACGTCGTTACCATACTGCCGAATCAATGTCTCAATATCATAAGTAGGCTTATTCTCCCGGATGTCAGTCTGCACATCCTTTGGCATCCTATTATCCCCCTACGATTATCTTTTCTTATCAACTGTCCTGTCCTGTTATTCTGTGTATATGATATCGCTTTCTTGTTAAGACATGTCGATAAAGAAATTTACTTCAATATATTTGGCATTACATGAATAGTATACATGTCTATCCAGATGATGTAAATGATAAATTGGATGCGATGTTTTTCTTTTCCCTTTCAATGATTAGACGGAACAATCATAAATACAGTTCCATAAAAATCATTGATTTAAACATGTAAATTATGTCAACAACTTATAGTTATATTATATTTCATCAAAAAAAGCTGGTGCCTGTCGGTGTTTTATCCCTCCGAAGTCTACCAGCTTTTTATTTCACATATCTCTATGTCTTATATCTATTTATTTGGAAAGTCTAATTGACAGGTCGTACATATATTGATCGATGTCCTTTGTCATTGCCAAACCTTCTTCAATATCATAATCAACATATTCACCGTTCTTGTAACCAACGATACGTTTTGATGCTCCGGATACTAATAAATCCACAGCCTTCGCACCCATCATAGAGGCATACAGACGGTCTCTCGCGGTAGGGCTTCCACCTCTTTGTGCATGACCGATAATAGTTGCTCTTGTCTCCATACCGGTTGCAGCTTCAATTCTCTTTGCCATACCGTTAGAATCGCCAACGCCTTCAGCATTTACAATAATATAGTGCTTTTTGCCTTTTTTCCGCTTTTCAATAATGTTATTAATAATTCTCTGTTCATCATAATCATAACGCTCAGAGATCAAGATTTCTTCTGCTCCGTTTGAAATGCCGCACCATAAAGCAATAAATCCTGCATGTCTTCCCATAACTTCGATAACACTGCATCTTTCATGAGAAGTAGAAGTGTCTCTAACCTTATCAATGGTTTCCATTGCTGTATTTACTGCAGTATCAAATCCAATGGTATAATCTGTACAAGCAATGTCCAAGTCGATAGTACCTGGGATACCAACAGCATTAATTCCTCTTCTTGCTAAAACCTGTGCACCCTTAAAGGAACCGTCTCCTCCGATTACTACTAAACCATCGATCTCATGCTTTCTGCAGATATCTGCTGCAATATCCTGAACCTCAGGCTTGAGCATATCCAGGCAACGCGCTGTGTAAAGGATTGTACCGCCTCTTTGTATGATATCGGAAACGCTTTTTGCATCCATATCAATGATATCTTCTTCCAGCAGACCCTGAAAACCTCTCATAATACCTTTTACTTTACAACCTGCTCCCAGAGCTGTTCTTACAACTGCTCTGATTGCAGCATTCATTCCCGGCGCATCTCCACCACTAGTTAATACACCAATCGTCTTAACTTTACTTCCCATTAATATACCTCCATGTGCCTTTACGGGGCAATTAAAAATACATATGAATCATCTCACAAATAACTCATTTTCTTCATTAAATATCTCAAATCGTTTTACGTCACATGACAAGTGAATCAGTAAACTGATTCACTTGTCATGAATAACTAAAGTCTACAGTATTCTAATCCATTTTCCCTAGTTTTTCAATACTCTTTTCTGCAATTCGTACATTTTCCACTGAATAAATTGTATTAAGCCGTTGAATTAAGTCATTATTTACCTTAATGTTTCTGCTCTTGGGAAGCTTCTTCATACATTTCTCTGCTTCACAATAGATAACCACCGTATCATTTCCATCATACTCTCTAAGAATGCCGAACAAGGATTCTTCATCCTTCTGGAAGGTTTCCAGATTCGGGTATTTAATCCATAGCTCCTGAGGAATACTATCAAATGGTATGATATTTTGACAGATCAGCTTAGCAGCCTTTTCTTCTTCTACAGTTACTTTCCCTCGAACAAATATTTTTTGATCCAGTTCGACCATAGTTTTATATTTTTCATAATCCTTTGGGAATATTATAACCTCAACCACACCGAATAAATCCTCCAAAGTGATAAAAGCCATCATACTATTATTTCTAGTTGTTTTAACAGTTTTAGAAGTTACCATTCCGCCGATGGTTTCTAAGCTGCCATCCAATACCTTCGGTTTTTCTATTTCTTCATCAAGGGCAAAATCATTTGAGTATGCCGTTATATTTTTTTGGAGGCGGGCTTCATATGCTTCCAGTGGATGCCCGCTTACATAAATACCAAGTACTTCTTTTTCAAAGGCTAGGAGCTGTTCCTTACTATACTCTTCTACCTCCGGCATTGTTACCTCATACTCTTGCTTTTCATCCTCTCCCGCAAAATCAAATAAGGTCATTTGTCCGGTTAAGGTTTTTTTCTTATCTGCTGCTATACTATCCAAGATCTGTACATAGCTCATCATCAGCTGTCTTCGGTTGCTGTGAAGTCCACTAAATACACCGGCTTTGATGAAGCTTTCTATCGTTCGTTTATTCACCTCTTTACCGGAAAGTCTTGTTGCGAAATCCTTCAGACTGGTAAAGCATCCATTCTCTTCACGTTCTGCAACGATCGCTCCAATTACAGGTTTGCCAATCCCCTTAATGGCTGCCAGCGCGTACCGAATTGAACCGTTTGATACTGTAAATACTGCATCTCCTTCATTAATATCCGGTGGCAGAATCTCAATATTCATCTGTCTACAGGTATAGATATATTCCGATACCTTACCTGGATTGTCAATCACACTGGTCATCAGCGCAGCCATAAACTCTACTGGATAATAACATTTTAAAAAGGCTGTTTGATAGGATACCACCGCATAAGCAGCCGCGTGTGACTTGTTAAAGGCATACTTAGCAAAGTCGACCATCTCATCAAAGATATGATTTGCTGCTGCCTCGGAAATACCATTACTGATACATCCGGGTACCCCTTCCTCTTCGTTACCATATACAAAGTTCTTTCGCTCTTTTATCATGACAGATTCTTTTTTCTTGGACATAGCACGTCGAACCAAGTCACTTCGTCCATAGCTGTAACCCGCCAATTCACGAACGATCTGCATAACCTGCTCCTGATACACGATACAACCATAGGTTGGTGAAAGGATGGGCTCCAGCTGAGGGCATTCATAGATGATCTTGCCTGCCTCATTTTTTCCTTTTACGTATTTCGGGATAAAATCCATTGGACCTGGCCGATACAGGGCAATTCCCGCTATAACATCTTCCAGTGTACGAGGTTTTAATTCTTTCATGAAGCTTTTCATTCCTGCACTTTCCAACTGAAAGACACCTTCTGTCTTTCCTGAGGAGAGTAGGTCGTATACCTTTTCGTCGGAATAATCAATGTATTCTATATCAAAATCTTTATTTCCGTTTTTATGAATTAGATTTTCTGCATTCTGTATAACCGTCAGGGTTCGAAGTCCCAGAAAGTCCATTTTTAATAGACCTAACTCTTCTAGGGTGGTCATCGTAAATTGAGTAGTGATTGATTCATCGGAGGATTTAGATAAAGGAACGTACTCATCAATGCTCTCCTTGCCGATTACTACTCCGGCAGCATGCATGGAGGTATGTCTTGGAAGTCCTTCTAACCTCCCCGCCATATCAATGAGACGCTTTACCTCCTCATTACTTTCGTATAACTGCCTAAGCTCCTTATTGGCAATCAAGGCCTTTTCTATTGTAATACCTAATTCTGTAGGGATCATCTTTGCAACCGTATCGACCTGTGCATAAGGCATATCCAGCGCCCTGCCTACATCACGGATTACCGCTTTAGCAGCCATGGTTCCAAAGGTAACGATCTGCACCACTTTATCCTTGCCATATTTTCTAGTTACATAATCAATAACCTCCTGTCTTCGTTCGAAGCAGAAATCAATATCGATATCAGGCATGGAAATACGTTCCGGATTGAGGAATCGTTCAAACAGCAAGTTGTATTTGATAGGATCAATATCTGTTATCTCCAGGGAATATGCTACAATGGAACCAGCGGCACTGCCTCGGCCTGGCCCAACCATGATCTGATTATCCTTTGCGTATTTGATAAAATCCCATACAATAAGAAAATAATCAACAAAACCCATGCTCCGGATAATATCCAGTTCATAGTCAAGGCGTTCCCAAAGCTCCTCGGGCACCGTCTGATATCTCCGTTTCAAGCCCTCTTTACAAAGCAATTCGAGATACTCATAAGCGGAATATTCCTCAGGAACCGGGTACACCGGTAATTTATATTCACCGAAGGTAATTGTTACCTCGCAGCGTTTCGCAATATCATATGTATTCGCAAGGGCCTCCTTAGCATAAGGAAAAAGCTCATACATTTCCTGAGGGGATTTCATATAGTATTGTCCGCCCTCATAGCGCATACGGTTCTCATCCGTAACCTTTTTCTGTGTTTGAATACAGAGCAGTATGTCATGGGGATCTACGTCCTCAGCATAGGTATAATGGACGTCATTGGTTGCCACCAGCTTTATTCCAGTGTCCTGAGAAAGTCTTATTAACCCTTGATTCACGGTCTTTTGCTCCTGCATTCCATGATCCTGAAGCTCTAAAAAGAAGTTATTCTCACCAAAGATCTTCTGAAGCCTTAAGGCTGCATCCTTAGCCTCTGCATAAAAGCCCTTCAATAAATTGTTAGATACCTCACCCGCCAAGCAGGCACTAAGAGCTATAATACCCTCATGATACTTCTCAAGTACCTCATAATCAATACGAGGGCGGTAATAGAAGCCTTCTAAAAATCCTCTAGACACGATCTTCATTAGATTCTGATAGCCCGTATTATTCTCCGCCAATAGAACAAGATGGTGATAGCGTTCCTCTGAGCTTCCCAGCTCCCGATCAAATCTGGAATTCGGTGCCACATAAACCTCACAGCCAATAATGGGCCTGATCCCTTCTGCCAGACATGTTTTATAAAAATCGATTACACCATACATTACACCATGATCAGTAATTGCAAGGCTGTCCATACCAAGCTCTTTTGCCTGGCGAACCATTTCCTTAATCTTACCCGAACCATCGAGAAGGCTATATTCTGTATGGACATGTAAATGCGTAAATTTCATATCTACTCCATTCTAAAATCTTATCTAAGATTGCAACAAAAACTATATTAATACCTTATACTACAGTCACTAATAATTCGAGTGTCAAAGCCTTTATTACATTATATGGGGATGGATCTGTGTTTTTGGGTTAAGCTTTTAATTCCCGAATCATACTAAATTTATTGTTTTATTGTTTCATTTATTTTATAAATTCAAACCAATGTCCGTTAAATCGCGATATACGGCAAAGTAAGGAGCCTTTAAAAAGCAACTTCTGATAACCTATATTTTATGCTACGCTTATTTGCTTGTCAATCAAGTATTCCTAGGAAGTAAATATAATGTCGAATAAAATAACTGCTCTATTAATTATTATCTACGTCACCAATGTACCGTATAAATAGATTATCAAAAAAGGCACATCATAGCTCGACTTTCATCAAGCTACAACATGCCCTGCTAATGTATTATTTTATTATATGATTTCCCCACAAAAACCTACATTAACCTAAGCGGTGAATCTTTCCCATTTGTCAGGCAAATCATTATATTATTTGCTGCTTAAATATTTTTCAATATTTTCAATTGCTGCTTCTTCGTCCGGACCATCGGCTGTTACAGTTACCTTCTCCCCAGAAGATATACCCATACTCATCATACCCATAATACTTTTTGCATTAACACGTTTGTCGTTTGTAGCTACATGGATGCTGCATTCGTATTGGCTTGCTACCTGAACCAATAACGCAACTGGTCTTGCTTCTAAACCGTTGGGGATGTTAATTACTATTTCCTTCGTTATCATAACTATTTTCCTCCTTATGCTCCCGCAATTGATCTGCTATCATACTTAGCTTTCGTAATCTATGGTTAACGCCTGACTTACCGATCGGTGGCAGTAGCATCGCTCCTAACTCTTTTAATGAGGCTTCTGGATATTCAACCCGAAGTCTTGCAATGTCCTCTAAGCCATCCGCCAAATCACCCAGTCCAACGTTATCTCGGATAAATATGATATCATCGATTTGTTTCGATGCAGCAGTTACTGTTTTATTAATATTTGCCGCTTCACAATTCACTTGTCGATTGATTGAATTGCGCATTTCTTTTAGTATTCTCACATTTTCTAAATCCATTAGTGCAACATGAGCTTCCATAATATTCAAAAGATCAACAATCTGAGAGCCTTCTTTAATATATACGATATAGTTTTTTTTACGCTTTACTATTTTAGCATCTACTGAAAAGGTTTGAATAATTCCCTGTATCCACTCAGCCTTTGGTAGGTTTGAAAGTACAATCTCAAAATGATAGGCCTTTTTGGGATCGCTCATTGAGCCCGATGATAAAAATGCTCCTCGAATAAATGCTCTTTTACAGCATGCGTTTTGAGTTATTACAGAATCTGCAATCCCAAGTTCAATGGCTCTAGCCTTCTTAGTGATTGCTTGTTTCAATTCAATGTATGGCTGTCCCTCTTGAAACAAGGATTCCGAGGCAACCTCTGTTGCCATCGTAAGTTTTGTTGCTTGCAAAATAAGGTGTACTGCATTAAGATCACGTATGATAAGTATATAACTTCGATTATCTTTGGCAGTACTATTAGTTTTGACTGAAATATCAATATTTATATTAAATGTTTTTCGGATTAATGTAAAGTACTTTCTTGCAACAACCAGCTTTTCCGTCTGCAATTTTAAATAATAGGATGACTCCGTACAAATAATCCGACCTTCGCAGGAAAGAATCGCTGTGATCTCCGCAAGTCTGCAATGTCTTGCGTTACTCATCTGCTGAGAAAGCTCCTCTTTCACCTCTTTTGAAAATGACATATCGGCCTCCTTTTGCTGCGAGCAGAATTCCTTTAAAACCCTTTGGAGTCCTTTAATATATCTCTATGCTCGACTTTAATCCCATATTCCGTATGCCCCAAGCGTTCATACAATTCATTTACTAAGGTCACGGAGCGGTGTTTACCCCCAGTACAGCCTATACTAATAACTAATTGGTTCTTGCCCTCTTCAATATAGTTTGGAATTAAAAATAAAAGCATTTCTTCCAGTTTATCCAAAAACTCTGTTGCTATTTTCCCCTGCATGACATAATCCTGCACCGCTGTATCATTACCTGTTAAGAGCTTTAGTTCCGGCAAATAATAGGGATTTGGCAAAAAGCGTACATCAAATACAAGATCTGAATCTACAGGGATACCATATTTAAAACCAAAGGATAGAATCGTAATGAAAAAATTATTAAACTCTTCATTATCAACATAAATCTTTGTAATCTGCGCTTTTAGTTCTCGAATCAGAAGATGGCTTGTATCTATAATAATATCAGCTTTTTTTCGTAAGAATTCCAAACGTTCCCGTTCCAGAGCAATTCCTTTTTCAACTCTTCCTACTTCTGACAGGGGATGAATTCTTCTGGTTTCTTTATACCGCTTCACCAAGACTTCCGGCGAGCAGTCCAAAAATAAGATTTCATAAGCAAATCCGGAACGATGAATATCCTGCAGTACATTTTCCATTTCTCTTAGGGCTTGTCCGCTTCGAATATCAATTCCCAAAGCAACATTCGACTGCTTGCCTTGTTCTATGAGTTTTATGAATTTCTTTAATAGTTGGATCGGCAGGTTATCCACGCAAAAATATCCCGTATCCTCCAACATCTTCAGCACAGAGCTTTTACCAGCTCCCGACATGCCAGTAACAATGACAAATCGCATACCTGTCTCCATTTCCGCTGCAGGTAACAGCAATGACCCTATTCTTACCTTAAAATTCTCCTAAGAATATAACCTCAGGCTCTAGACTAACACCGTATTTCTCTTCAACAATTCTTACTACATCTCCAATTAGTGCTAAAAACTCCTTGGCAGTTGCATTATCCTTGTTAATTAAAAACCCACAATGCTTTTCGGACACAGCTGCTCCGCCAACCTGATAGCCACGAAGTCCCGCATCACTGATTAGCTTACCGGCAAAATATCCCTGGGGTCTTTTAAACGTACTTCCGGCACTGTATTGTTCCAGAGGTTGTTTTTCACGTCTTTGATGATTCAGCTCCTTCATCTTCTGTCTAATACTAGACTCCTCACCAGGAGCAAATTTCATATCAGCCTCCAGCAGGATATAATCCTTCTCCTGTAAAATACTATGCCGATATCCCAGTTTTAATTCCTCTGCATTTAGTACAAGTATATTCCCTTTCTCATCAAGAACCTTGGCCCCAATGAGGCAGTGCTTCATCTCACCATCATAAGCCCCTGCATTCATTGTTACTGCACCGCCCAAAGTTCCGGGAATTCCTGAGGCAAATTCAAAGCCTGTGAAACTATGATCTGCTATCGCACTTGCCAGCTTTGACAATAGTACTCCCGCCTGTGCCGTTACCATTCCATCTTCACTGATCTGTATCTTAGAAAAATCTTCTCCAAGCTTTAAAATCAGACCACGATAGCCAAAATCGGAAACCAGGAGGTTACTGCCATTTCCCATAATATAATATGGCATTTCCTCCTGTTTGCACAAGTTTACAATAGCACGTACTTCCTCGGTTGATACGGGGAGAACAAGGTAGTCTGCTTCTCCGCCAATATGCAGCGATGTATGATTTGTCATAGGTTCCTTCAACTTAATCCGTTCTTCTGGTAAGATATGAATTAGTTTTGTTAAAAATGAATTTTCCAATGTCAGCCTCCTAATCACTGCTGCTTCTACCTAATCGATAGCTTTCTAACAGCCTTCGATCCTTCTATTAGTTATTCTATGCAATGATCAGCTTTGCTGCTCCATAAATACCTGCATCATTTCCAAGGGTAGCTAATTTGAATTCTTTATTTTTTAATGCATCCATTGCATATTGATTATAGTACTTCTTTGTGGTCTCAGTAATAATATCACCTGCTTTGGATACTCCTCCGCCAATAACAAATGCCTCCGGATCCAAAACCTGTGAAATATGTGCCAAGGCTACACCAAGATAATAGCATGCCTTTTCAACTGTCTCAAGTGCCAGCTTATCTCCTGCCTTCGCGCAATCAAATACCGTTTTAGCGCTCAATTCAGGATAGGTACGCATGGTAGAAGCATCCGTACACTCTGTTAATCGTTGCTTCGCAAGTCTAACGATCCCGGTTGCAGATGCGTACTGTTCCAGACATCCCACTTTACCACAGCCACATTTATTTGTTTCTTTATCATTAACAAAGATATGTCCAATTTCACCTGCTGCACCGTTGCTGCCTGCCAGTAATGAGCCATGAAGAACAATTCCTCCGCCCACACCTGTTCCAAGGGTTACAAGCACCATGTTCTGATAGCCTTTGCCACCGCCAACCCAAAACTCTCCAAGCGCTGCAACATTTGCATCATTTCCAGCTTTAACTCTAAGACCTGTGAGATTAACCATCTCTTCTTCTATATTAAAATATCCTAAACCAAGATTAGCAAGTTCAAGTACTTCACCATTATCTTTAACCGGTCCTGGTATACCTACTCCAACACCTAAGACATGGTCTTTGGTCAGCTGCATTTCATCCATTTTTGCAAGAATAAAATTCGCTGCATCCTTCAAGATATCTTTTCCATTTCCTGTACGAACAGTTTCAAAATCCCATTTGCTGATCAAGTTCCCCGTGATATCAAACAAACCAACTTTTACGGCAGTTCCGCCAATATCAATGCCAAAACATACTTTTTCCATACTGTTACCTTTCTATCCCTGTTTTTCAATTTTCTTATTCCATTCTTTTAAAACAAGCTGAACCAGCAAACTGCTTCACTTGTCATAAATTACTACCATCTATCGTTATAACCTAATTATCATTTTTTTTCAAGCTATTTGTAACTCGATTGTAAAGTTCTTGTGCTGCATTATATCCCATCTTCTTTTGACGATAGTTGACAGCAGCAGATTCACAGATGATAGCAAGATTACGGCCGGGACGAATCGGTATCGCGTGGCAAGGCACCTTATTACCTAAGAATTCAATATAATCATCCTCTAAGCCCAAGCGGTCATAGGCTTTATCTTTATTCCATTCTTCTAATTTGATTACCAGATCGATGGACTGTGTATTCTTAACACTCTCAACACCAAACAGGGTCTTAACATCAATAATTCCAATACCTCTTAACTCGATGAAATGTCTGGTAATATCAGGAGCAGAACCAATCAGCGTATCATCGCTAACCTTCTTAATCTCTACCGCGTCATCCGCAACCAAACGATGTCCACGCTTAATTAACTCAAGAGCTGCTTCACTTTTACCAATACCGCTTTCACCCATGATTAAAATGCCTTCCCCATAAACATCCACTAGCCCTCCATGGATTGTAATACGAGGAGCAAGTTCAACATTTAACCAACGAATCACTTCTGCCATGAAGGAGGAGGTAGGCTTTGAGGTACGCAAAATCGGTACTCCCTTCTCAGTCGCCTGCTTGATGAAATTTTCACTTACCTCCATGTTTCTGCAAAAAACAATACAGGGAACATGGAAATCCATCAGCTTAGAAAATATCTGAATTCTCGCTTCACTACTCATACGCTCTAAAAAGGCTGCTTCTACATGTCCAATGACCTGAACACGTTCGTTATCAAAATGATCAAAGAACCCAGCAAGCTGTAAGGCAGGTCGATTCACATCAGGCTGAGAAATCTTGATACTCTTAATATCAATGTCCGGAGTGCAATTCTCCAAATTCATCTTTTCAATTAGGCGAACCAATTCTACTGTATACATATAGCCTCCTTCTACGTACTTCAGGTACGTATAAAAATATATTTAGTTAAATCAAAAGTGGAGTAGCTCCATCCACTTACTTAATATTACTTAAATAGACAAGCTAATAATAATCCGTTTTATTCTACCACATTTTTCAACAAACTGTAAATGTTTATTCTGTGATTGGCTTATGAAAGAAATCATATACTTGTTCTGCGGCTTGTCTGTTCATGGAGGGTACTTTCATGATTTCTTCTACCTCTGCAGCCTGGATAGCTTCCAGAGACATGAAATATTTCATCAGTGCCCGTCTTCTGGTTGGTCCGACGCCGTTGATATCATCAAGAATGGAATGAACCTGTTGCTTTCCGCGTAAGCTTCTGTGATATTCAATAGCAAAACGGTGAGTTTCATCTTGAATCCTGGTGATCAAACGAAAAAGCTCGCTGCTTTTATCAATGGGGAGTTCCTGATTATTATAGTATAATCCACGTGTTCTATGGTTATCATCCTTCACCATACCACATACTGGGATTACCATGTTTAGCTCTGATAGAACCCTCAGAGCAACACCTACCTGCCCTTTCCCACCATCCATTAAGATCAAATCCGGATATTTTGTAAAGCTTCCAAGAGATTCGTCCAGATTCTTTTCCTTCAGTTGCTCCAGCTCCCTCTGTCCGTGGGTAAAACGTCTTGTTAGTACCTCATACATGGATGCATAATCGTCCGGTCCTTGGATCGTCTTGATCTTGAATTTACGATAATCTGCTTTCTTTGGCTTTCCTTTTTCATAAACTACCATAGAGCCAACCGACTCAAACCCGGAGGTATTTGAAATATCAAAGGATTCAATTCTATCAATGAAAGGTAAGTCCAGAGATTCGGCTAAATCCTTTAAGGCTCCTGTAGTTTTTGCCTCTTCTCTCTTTATTTTTTCCAGATCCTGATGAAGCACCAGTTCTGCATTTTTTCTAGCCATATCAACCAGCTTTTCTTTATCTCCCTTTTGCGGTACCTTTAAGTATACCTTTTGTCCTCGCTTCGTAGATAGCCATTGTGTAAGCAAATCCTCATCAGAAGTAGGTGCACCCAAGAAGATTTCTTTTGGTATATAAGGTGTTCCTGCATAGAATTGTTTTAGAAAGCTTGCCATGATCTCGCTATCCTCCACATCCTGGACACCGCCTAAGTGGAAATGATCCCTTCCAATCAACTTTCCATTTCGGATAAAGAAGGTCTGTACTACAGCTTCATCCTTATCCTTTGCAAAAGCAATGATATCCCGGTCAACCTGATCCGTATTGGTAATCTTTTGGCGATTTGCTATTTGCTTGACGCTGCCAAGCAGATCCCGATATTCAGCTGCCTTCTCAAATTCCAAATTCTCAGCTGCCTTACTCATCTTATCCTCTAAATGCTTTGCCACCCTGGTATAGTTACCATTTAAGAATTCAATCACTTCCTCAATATTAGCACGGTACTCCTCACTGGAGATATATCCCTGACAGGGAGCATCACATTGTCCCATCTGATAATAAAGGCAGGGTCTTTCCTTACCGATATCCTTTGGTAAAACACGATTGCAGGTTCTTATTTTATAGATTTTACGCAACAGCTCCAAGGTATCCCTAACTGCATTCACACTAGTATAAGGTCCAAAATACTTGGATTTGTCCTTCTTTTGCTCCCTGGTAATTGTCACCTTGGGAAAGGCTTCATACATGGTAATACGAAGGTAGGGATAGGTCTTATCATCCTTCAGCATCGTATTATATTTTGGCATATGTTCCTTAATCAGATTACATTCTAAAACAAGTGCCTCTAATTCAGAATCTGTAATGATATATTCAAAATGGTCGATATGCTCTACCATCTGCCGTATTTTCTCTGTATGGTTACGGCTGTTTTGAAAATATTGTCTTACACGATTCTTTAGAACAATTGCCTTACCGACATATATGATAGTATCCTTACTGTCGCGCATGATATACACTCCCGGTGTGGCCGGCAGTTTTTTTAATTCTTCTTCTATGTTAAACATAAATTTCTCCTCATTATGTTCAAAGTGTTTCTTAATTATTAGTAAATGTTCGCAAGGGGTCTTGTTATCATGTTTCTTACCAATCATTTTAATTCCTTGCGTTTTTAACTGGCATATATCTGTCGATATTATAACAAAAACTGAGGCAAAATGCATTAACATAATTATGCATTTGCCTCAGTAATAATTCAATTTTCCATGATTTACAGCATGTTATTATCTTCCAGAGCTGGTTGGCTTATCTGTACATTCTCGTTCTGCTCAGTTTCTGCCACCGGTTCCTCTGAAATCCCCTTAATCTCACGGTAAATCTTCATAAACTCTTCACCGGTGATGGTTTCTTTTGTAATTAAGTAATCTGCAACCTTGTCAAGTACCTCTCGATTTCCTGCAAGAAGTTCTTCTGCCTTTGCATAGCAACCTTTTAGAATCTGCATTACTTCTGCATCAATCTCTGCTGCTGTCTGATCTCCGCAGTTAAGAACAGCTCTACCGTCAAGATACTTGTTTTCAACAGATTCAAGACCCATTAAACCAAATTTCTCAGACATACCGTACTGGGTAACCATTGCTCGTGCAAGGGAAGTTGCCTTTTCAATATCGTTAGAAGCACCTGTAGTAATAGAATTGAATACCAGCTTTTCGGCAGCACGACCTCCATATAGAGTAACAATACGAGTAAGAATTTCGTCCTGACTCATTAAGTACTTCTCTTCTTCCGGAACTTGCATTACATAACCTAGGGAACCCATTGTTCTTGGAACTATAGTAATCTTTTGAACCGGCTCGGCATCCTTTTCCAGTGCTGTCACTAATGCATGACCCACCTCATGGTATGCTACAATTCTCTTTTCTTCCTTACTAAGGATTCGATCTTTCTTCTCTTTACCTGCAATTACTACTTCAACCGATTCAAACAAGTCCTCCTGCATTACAACCGTTCTACCCTGCTTAACCGCAAGAATTGCTGCTTCATTAATCATATTTGCCAAATCAGAACCCACGGCTCCGGAGGTTGCTTTCGCAATCGCATCCAAATCAACAGAATCATGCATTAATACATTCTTAGCATGAACTTTAAGAATATCAACTCTACCCTTTAAATCCGGCTTATCTACAATAATACGTCTATCAAAACGACCGGGACGCAGTAATGCTTTATCAAGTACCTCAGGTCTATTGGTAGCACCCAGAACAACCAGACCCTTGGAAGAATCAAAACCGTCCATGTTTGCCAGCAACTGATTCAAGGTTTGCTCCCGCTCATCGTTACCTCCGCCGTAATGGGAATCACGGCTTTTACCAATGGCATCAATCTCATCAATGAAAATAATACAAGGTGCCTGCTGTTGTGCCTGCTTGAATAAGTCCCTTACTCTGGAAGCACCTACACCTACGAACATTTCCACAAAGTCAGAACCGGATAGGGAAAAGAAAGGTACCTTTGCTTCACCAGCTACAGCTTTTGCTAACAAGGTCTTACCTGTTCCGGGAGGTCCTACGAGCAAAGCACCCTTAGGCAGCTTAGCACCGATACGAGTGTATTTGGCCGGATTATGCAGGAAGTCTACAATTTCTGTCAGTGATTCCTTTGCTTCCTCCTGACCGGCTACATCCTTAAAGGTAACTCCGGTTTGCTTTTCTACGTAGACTTTGGCATTGCTCTTTCCAACGCCCATCATACCGCCGCTATTTTTTGAAATTGTTCGAAATAAAAACCACATCACTACATAAATAGCAATTATCGGCAGAATACTTCCCGCAATTGTATAGAAAAGATTCGTTTCCTGCGGTTCGTATTCAAATTTCACCTTCGCGTTATCCAAACGATTTACCAGTTCCAGATCATAAAAATACCCCGTATAGTAGGTAGTCTTTATGGTGTTGTCCGTTTGATCCTTCGGTGTTATAAAAAGTTTTTCTTGAGTAGCCTTTACGGATTCTATCTTACCCTCATCCAACATCGTCAGAAACTCACTATAGGTAATCTCAACTTGCTTACCATTCTTCAAGGTATCCTGAAGTGTTGCAAAGGTATACCATATTAATAAAGAAGTTACTAAGATTACAACAATGGCAATTTTATTGGGCATACCGTTTTTATTGTTGTTGTTCTTATTATTATTATTGTCCATGAAATCCTCCTGTTCATAGAATATACAATGCGACTAAAAGTCGCTTATTTATCGTGTATCATGGATGATAGACTGTATTTTCCAATTAACCGTATAACTCATTATAGCTATAGTCTTCCCATAAATCAATAAAATTGTTCTTAAATTTCTGTGTTTAAATTATGTAGAAACAAAACGCATGTTCTACATATTTGCAATTCATAGCGCGAGTACCGGCACCTTTATGAGAAGTTAAAAAGCAACTTCTCATAACTTAATCATGTAAAAATGTCGAAAATGATAAAAAAATAATATTTTGCCACAAAACACTTGATTTTATCTGAGATGCAGAGTAAAGTTATTTTTGAATGATAATTGACTTCCATACGGGGATGTAGTATACTATACCACAAATTGTGTTACATACCAGCAAGGGAGTCGGATATGGTTTAAGGTCCCATAAGGATCGATCGGCTAACCAACCATTTGCCTTAAACCTTCTCAAAAGGTTTGACGGCTTTTTTTGTTGCCAAAATAAGGTAAATGAATGAAACTTGAAGCTTGTTATCTAATGAATGACTATAAATACTACAATGTCATAAACAAAAGGAGGAAATAAAATGCCCGTAAAATATGTATTTGTAACCGGTGGTGTTGTATCAGGCTTAGGAAAGGGAATTACAGCAGCTTCCCTTGGACGTCTGTTAAAGGCTCGTGGCTATCATGTGACGATGCAGAAGTTTGATCCCTATATTAATATTGATCCAGGTACAATGAATCCGATCCAGCATGGAGAGGTATTTGTTACCGACGACGGTGCTGAAACTGATCTTGACTTGGGACATTACGAAAGATTTATTGATGAGAGTCTTGATAAAATGTCCAATGTAACAACAGGAAAAATCTATTGGTCCGTACTTTCTAAGGAAAGACGCGGTGATTTCGGTGGAGGAACCGTGCAGGTTATACCTCACATCACCAATGAAATCAAGAGCCGTTTTTATAGAAATGATCAAAGTTCTGATACTCATATTGCTATTATTGAAGTTGGCGGAACTGTCGGTGATATCGAAAGCCAGCCCTTCTTAGAAGCAATTCGTCAATTCCGCCAGGATATCGGAGACCATAATGTTGCATTAATTCATGTAACTCTGATTCCTTATCTTAAAGCATCTGGAGAAATGAAGACAAAACCCACCCAGGCAAGCGTAAAAGAGCTTCAGGGTATGGGTATTCGCCCTGATATCATTGTATGCCGTACCGAGCTTCCTTTGGAGCAGGGTATCAAAGAGAAGATTGCTCTTTTCTGTAATGTTCCAAGCTCAAATGTATTACAAAACCTGGACGTAGAGTATCTCTACGAAGCACCTTTAGCCTTAGAGCAAGAGCATATTGCTGATGTTACCTTAAAGTGTCTGGAGCTTTCATGTCCACAACCAGATCTCAGCGATTGGGAAAGCATGGTTCAGGATTTAAAGAATCCGACTCAGACCGTTGAGGTAGCTCTTGTCGGTAAATACACCCAGCTTCACGATGCTTATATCAGTGTTGTTGAATCCCTAAAACATGGTGCTGTTGCAAATCATGCATCCATTAACATCCGTTGGATTCCTTCTGAGTCCGTGACAAAAGAAAATGCAGCAGAGCTGCTTGAGGGTGTATGCGGAATCATTGTACCAGGCGGTTTTGGTGATCGTGGTATTGAAGGTAAAATAAATGCAATCCGTTATGCTCGTGAGAACAAAATCCCATTCCTTGGATTATGTCTTGGAATGCAGCTGGCACTCGTTGAATTCGCACGTGATGTCATTGGCTTCGAAGATGCTCATAGTGTAGAGTTGGATCCTTCCACCACACATCCAATTATTCATCTTATGCCAGAACAGGATGGTATCGAAGATATCGGCGGTACTTTAAGACTTGGCTCTTATCCCTGCCATTTGGATGAAAACAGTATTGCTCATCAGCTTTATGGTGAAAATATCATCCATGAGAGACATCGTCATCGTTATGAGGTAAATAATTATTATAGAAATGATTTCTTAAAAAATAGTATGAAGCTTTCCGGTTTATCACCGGATGGTAGAATTGTTGAGATGATCGAGCTGCAAAAGGACACACATCCTTTCTTCCTGGCAACCCAGGCTCATCCGGAATTCAAATCCAGACCTAATAAGCCGCATCCATTATTCAAAGGCTTTATCGCCGCTTCTTTAGAGTATTGCAAAGAACAGTAAAAATGGGACAAGCCGTATCCATTTTATAAAATAGTAGCTCTTTAAAAATCACCTTTTCTTTTAATATAGTAGACTGAATAATTCTAATCTACTATATTGAAAAAGAAAAAGGTGATTTTTTTACCAGACTGTTAAGGTAACAGCAAAAAAGTCCGGCATATAAATTCGTTGGAATTCCATGTCGGACCATTCATTTATTTCTATTGTTATACACTCTCTTTTTGATAATAAAACATTCTACACTTTACTATGGTACCATCAGTCTTTATGCTTTCTGGAGTGAAAAATTGAGGATAGCATAATCAGTAAAGAGCCCAGGAAGATCGCCATATCTGCCATATTAAAGATAACACTCTTTAACTTCTTATAATTAATAGTAAAGTAGTCAATCACATACCCTCTGCTGAAACGGTCAAAAACATTACTGATTGCACCACCAAGCATTAGAGACAGACCCAATTTGTATACTCGATTCCCTTTCTTTGGCAATGTAAAGACAAAAAGGAGAACTACTAGGCCAAGACAAGCACCGGATATGGTCTTGACTAATTCCTTTTTATCTTCCATAAAACTTAACATTGCACCTTTGTTGTATTGTTTACGAATGATAATTTTACCGTTTAGAATCTCTTCCTTTTCCCCGAGCTTTCGGCTCTTCTCCATATAGTCCTTCACCTTATGCTCTGCTAAAACAAAAGCTATTACAATTAAAATGTAAATCATCTTTACTACCTCCTGAGAATTTATGTTACTAGAATAAGTTTGCTTGTTACTCAGATTTTTGCAGCTTTCATCTTATAGAGCATCAATCGCCTGCAGCATTGGTACCATTTCCTTAAGAAACTCTTTCCCGGCTTCCTGTCTGGTATTTAAATAGGAAGGGTAATGAACTTCAAGTTTTTCTTCCTCAGATAATATTGTGAGCCGTTCCTTTAACAACTTGAAATCCGGATCATAAAACAGCGTAACTCGTTTCAGCTCCAGAAGCTCATTCACTTCAGTAAAAGCACATGCTAATTGCATCACATTTAAATCCGCTTCATAAATCTCAAGCTCTGCTTCTGTAGCCAGTTCGAGCAACTCCCTGATATGATACCCTAAACCAAATCCATATAGAAGATAACAGCGCTTCTGTGGATCAAACCAATTCTTTGCCAATAAAAAAGCTTCTTCTTGAACCTTATGATTGGAGTGAAAGTAAAAGCGAACACCATTATTTTCAGCTGCCAGAGTCATCTGCCCGCAAGAGGTAAATTCTATACGGTACCCTTTTTCTAATAGATCCTCTGTATCCACAGGCTCTGCCAGGGTTTTTGGAAAACCAATTCCATGCTCAAGTAAAAGCCTTATGTTCTCTTTATAATTTTCTTCATCAAATAGTATCTCTTCTTTGCCTATGATTAATTCTTGTACACCAATTAAGAAATTCACCAGTTGAAGTTCCAAAAGATCTGCTAAAAGTATGAAGTCCTTATTCTTTTTTGCCTCAAGAATTCCTGATAACATCTCCATTAATGCTTGTGTGGTAACTAAGTCAAAATATTCCTGTTCATTAATAATGGCTTCTAAAACCATTTTTACCGTATCAATTGACTCAGCGACAATACTCAATGCTTTTTCATACTGCTGCTCACGAAAAAAATAGATTGCTTTATCGAAATCTCCCAAAAGTTTTGTATTCCTATCAAAGATTCTTCTTGTATTTTCAGTCAAAAAATTCACCCCTTATCTTCCATGGTCCAATTGTATGCTAATGCTTTAAACGCTTCCTCCTGTGCTAAATTCCCGAGATTATGATAACACTGTGCCAGTTTTTGTAACGGATAGTCACCCGCATAGTGAATATTTAGTTCACAGCTTGTTTCATAAGCTGCGTTGTAATACCAAATGGTTGCCTCTCTATAGTCACCAAGCTCATAAAAATACTCCCCCAAATTATAGCATACCTCTGACGAAGCTTTCCCGTCAGCAATATTTCTGAGACTATATTTCATTAGCCCTGTGACGTCTTTATGAATGAGACAGCATTTGGATAAAATGCACTCTCCTATTTTTCGTTCACGTTCCTTACATTCTTCTATATCATTATAATTGTTGAAATATGGAAATGCAACAATAAAATCATTATCTTCCCCTGCAATGTACAATTCCCGGGCATACATTTCATGCAGTCTTGGCGACAGTCTGCCCTCCCGCTTAATCACTCTCTGAAAGGTTTCAAAATCTCTCCCAGCATGATTTGATAACGGCATATGCAGGATCACAACATCACTGTCATAGATGACTGGCGATAAAATTACGTTTTCATGTACCGGCTCTTCCCAACGAAAAGTTCTCAGTCTTTTATAAAGCTTTGGACGATATTCTATATCGAAATTATAGGTTGTATTATATTGCAATTGGTTGGCATACTTCATCTGAACGATCTCAATTTCAGGTAAAAGTGTTTTCTTTAGCCGCAGAAAGCAGGCTTGGTTTTCTTCATCAAGAACTTCGTCAGCATCAGCAGAATAGATATATTCCATGGTTGCACGTTCAAAGGCATAATTGCGCGCAGCAGAAAAATCATGATTCCAGGTGAAATCATAGATTTTGTTGGTATACTTTCTTGCGATATTTTTTGTGTTATCTGTGGAACCGGTATCTACGATGATGATTTCATCGGCAATTTCTTTAATGGAATCTAAACATCTAGCTAAAACCTTCTCTTCATTCTTTACGATCATGCAGACACTGATAGTTATCATAGGGGATCTCCGTTTTTTCTTGTATGTTATTCATCGTATATACTAGCTTTTTTGCAGGTTCTGCTTTTGTTGTATATACCACTTGTTCCTACATATGCATTTCTTTTTCTTTATACGTGACCTTTTCTAGTAAATGGAGCAATTTTGATATATAGCTTTTCTTAAAGATACAGTTTTCTTACAAATACATATTTTCTTATAGATACAGCTTCATCTTGGATATTCCTCTCTTACTTGTACACTGCCTTTTCTTGTAGATATAGCTATTTTAACATACTTTTTTCATATAAAGATAGCTTTTTCTAGACATACAGCTTTCCCTGCAGGTACAGCTTTGTCTTATATAACTTTTCTCGTATATGCCTAAGGCTGTCTCTTCCTTTCTATCTGTAATATCATAAGCTTTATGAGCCTAGATATAACCTTTAAAAAGTAAGAAACAGCCTGTTAATATTAATTATGGAATGGTCTTAAAATCTAACTTTAAGTATCAGACTCATTACGGGGTAATCTCTTTGATATAGTCTGATGTAATCTGAATAGATTTGTATTTCACAATATAATCCGAGGAATTTACCTCAAAGATTGTTAAGTATTTACCTGCAGTAAAAGCCAAATCATCAACAGAAGCACTTGTCATTGCATTCTGAGTCGCATTGGTTTTGTTTGATATCATATCCTGCGTATTTACACTAGAGATAGCGGCATCCGTAATAACATAAACCCATTTATTTGTACTGTTGACTTTTGCCGTAATAATGGTAAATGCAGTAGCTCCCACCGTATTCGTTGCTTTAGAATGAACCACTGTTAATGCTCCTGCTGTGGCCGGATTCTGTATTGTCAACTTAATGGAGGTTTTGTCTGTTGTACCATTCTCATAAGTAATTGTAATTGGTTTCACATAACAGTTTGTTAATTTATTCAAGTCATCTGCCTTTAACTTAACCGCAATTGTCTGAATATTATTTGAATCAGTGGAAAATGTTTGTTCAAATTCAATCAATCTGGTTCCAAGCTTGATCGTCTTTATCTTCTGCTCAAAAGGAGTTTTGTCTTTTGCATTTAATGTGACCATAAAGGTTATATCAGAAGAATAGCCTTTTGTAAAGACATAGGCTGCATCAACAATCTCAGGTACAGATGGATAGCTGATTTTAGTTGACACATAGGTCGAAGCTAACTCAAAGCTAACTGCATTGGACGTGGAGGTAGCATTCTTTGCTTTAATCTCCTTCATTCTTACATAGAGAGTACCATCATCAACTGCCTTACTAGCAAGTATCTTCACCTCAGTCCCCTTTGTAACTGCAGTCCAGGAAGTCTTTGTGATATCAAGCGTAGCACCAGGCTTAACAACCGTATATTCATATGGCAACGAGGAGCTTGCTGAAGGGATTCTAAGAATGATATTCTTGTTACCATTATAGGAAACATAGATATTACCAGCAGGTATGCTTGTATTATCTGGTGCCTTTCCTTCAAAAAGTTTATCTGGATCAATGATTCTTTGATCATTTATGCTGGTCTCAGTAATCTTGGAGGACGCTGATTTTGAGGTAGCATAGTCTCTGACTTCAATTTTCATCTTAGGAAATGGCTTCGTTGAATCCGTACCATCGTTATTAGCAGCAGGATTTACACTCTTAACCATTGCTGAAAGCAGGGTCGATTTTACGGTTCGGTCTGTAATTTTAACCCAATCCGAAGTCTTACTGTTAATGGTAACACGATATTCATTACCGTACTTTACAGCTATTGTGAATTTTGAGCCATCAATCCCATATCCTGAAGCTACGGCTTTTTTGCTTATTTTAACTTTTACTTCACTACTAAAGCGTCTGCCATCCGTCCCATCCGGATAGTTTGCTCCAAGTTCCGCATCGACATTCTCCGGCAGAGCAAGATAGGAAAGAAGTCCGCCTTTTCCCTCATATCTTAACTGCTCAAAATCAACGGATGGATCCGATATTATGTTTACTACATCATCCTTCGCACGAATGCGGAAATGCAAGGTAGTTCCTTTTACTAAAAATTTATCAATCAATCCTGCGGTAAGTTCACTGGTATTCTTCCACTGACCAGTTTCACCTTTTTTCCACTCCAGATCTGTAAAATCAATTGGGTCATCTCCTGTTCCTTCGGTGGTCATGATATTGACTAAGGATGCAATATTTTGATTCGATCCAAGATCATCTAGTTTTTCATAACTAATTGACACCTCAAGCTTTGAAGGTTTTGCTTTCAATACCACTCTGGAGACTGTGCTTGTGGAATCGTCATAGCCTTTCACCATAATGATGTTTTCAGAAGTAACGGCTAGCCATGACATATCAATTGTGGTATAATCACCGCTATCTGCGTCCATTACTTCCCAATTATTCCTGGCAGCGTCTGATTCTGTTGCGAAGCAGATCTTGCTGTTACCGTTATTTAGAACTATAATTTGTTCTTCATAGTACTCGACAGAAACTACTCTTACAGCAGTATCTATTGTTGTTGCGTAAGACAGCTGTGAGGGCATAATAAGACCCCCTGTAACTATTACGCCGGCTATGATAAATAATTTAGCCAAAAACATCCATGTTTTTTTCATCTACTTTCCTCCACTTCTATGTACCTATTATAGTTGATACTGAAAAGCACATCATAACCTTAAGTTATGCGTTATTATCAATAGACAAATTTTGCCCTTATATAAGTTATCGGTATTATTTTTAAGATACCTTAGATTTTTCAGATATTTTTTTAGTTTTGGTAAATTATAGCTTACCTAATCTCAATAAAGCTGCATCATAGTTTTCACAATTCTTATAACATTTCTTTGCATTTTCAAGATCTCCGAGGCATTCATAAATCACCCCCATATTATAAAATGCCAGATAACTATTGACCCCTTCCATTTTACATTCCTGCTTTTTAGTTGCCTTTTTGAATTCCTGGATAGCCTCTTGAAAGCGTCCATTGTTCATAAGTATTAAAGCAATTAAGAAGATAAAATCTCCGGAATGAGAGAATTCATCGTATATATTCAACATCTGGAGGGAAGTTTCATATTGTTTGGTATTGATCAAGGAATACCCATAGCTTTCTACCATGTCTTGGACATACTCCAATCTTGTATCTAGGTCTGCATATAACGCTTGTCCAAAAAACTCACAGGCAGTCTCATAGTCCTCTTCCATATAGTAGCTTTTCCCTAATTGATATAAAAGATAAGGATCATTGGGATGCTGCAGCAGAGCACTTTTTAATAAGCTGATGTTTCGTTCTGTTTTTTTCTTTCTTTGGGTGAGATCGCCTTCATATCCGGAATGATACAAAGTTAAAGGTATATGATAAGTATTATTCTTATCGGTCGCAAACTCATTCCCTTGTGATATATTGAAACATTCAGTATCCAAAACATTGGGGGCGGTACCTGTAATCGGTACAAGCTGCTCATGGATTATTCCATCATATCGATAGTATTTTTTGGAGAATAAACGGTTTACTCTTTCACTGTATTTATGGAGAACTTCGTTTCTTGTAAACTCATTAATACGAAGAAGACGTCCAATTCCTCTTGGATGTTGCTCAATTAACAATTTAATATTATCCATATTAATATTTTCGACTGTCTCATCGCTGTCCAATACTAAAATAAACTCATTGTCCGCTTTGCTGATAGAATAGTTTCGAGCGGCAGCAAAATCATTGATCCACGTATAGTCATAAACCTTATTAGTGAATCTTAATGCAATTTCTTTCGTTCTATCCGTTGATCCGGTATCGATAATAATAATTTCATCAACATAAGAAGCAATACCGGACAAGCAATGCTCAAGTGAAGCTTCTTCATTTTTAACAATCATACAAAGGCTGATATCTGCCATTTCACTTTCTCCTTCTTGTAACCACTCACCAGGTACCGTTTAATATTTCAGAAAGACAAATTTATAAAACTTTTCTGCTTTTGATCCAGTGTATTATTTAATCATCCCTCTATTAGCCCCAATCAGAGCAAATCACAGCGTAGCTGAGACTATAAATTGATAAGCCTCATGTAATCTTTTATTATCTTGCTTGCTGTTTAATAGTACGAGGTAATCTTCTTCCTCTTTTGTTAATTTATAAGGGGACTCCGTATAAGTAAAATCACGGATTTTATAGCCGCATTCCTCTAACAAGGTTATGAGGTCTTGTCCTGTAAAAGATCTGATATGTTCCCTATTTAGTGTTTCTAGTGTACCATAATAGAATTTACCCTGAATAATTTGATATAATGCAGAAATATGCATTATATTATACGCACTAAGCAACAATCTGCCCCCCGGTTTTAAATGTTTTCGAATCTTTTCTAAAACTTTGTTAGGCTCATAGATATGTTCCATTACACCGGAAATAATGATATAATCATAAGCTTTACTCTCCGGGATCTCAATAGCTTCAATATCACCACACTTTACAGGGAATAACATATTCGCTATGTGGGCCGCCTGTTCATTTTTCTCTAGCCCCTCCGGTAAAGAATTAGGATACTTTCTTTGTATTCTTGCCAAGGTTGCACCAGCGCCACACCCAATCTCCAATACACTAAATTGATCGTAGGTTTCCTGCCTGATTAACTCTATGACTTCTTTTTTAATATAGGTGTACTTTGACGGATGGTACCCCCATTTTTCAATAAACTTTCTTTCATTCGTTTCTAAGAGCGCTAAAAATTTCTCTTTATTTTTATTAAAACTGGTACTTCCATAATGAAAAATAAAGCTGTTAAGACAAAGTCTAATTTTAAACCCAGCTTCTAATATCCGAAAACAAAGATCATTGTCTTCAAAGTTTCCCGGTGTAAATCTGGTATCTAATAAACCCACCTGATTTAATGCCGATCTTTTTATAAGCAATGCAAAACCTACAAGCCATGATTTTTCTTCATAAGGCGCTATGAGTGGTACATTATACTTTCGTGCAATATCCGTATAATTCTGGTTAGTAACCCCCTGCTCACTAATTGTTTGGTAATTGGGGCAGCTATTAGATACACTTCCTGTGGCACCGACTAATTCATTCTCATAAAGTCCCATACGCAACCAAAAGATAGCATTTTCAGGTACTAGCGTATCATTATTCAATAATAAGATATCTGATTCTTTTTCCGCAAGCAGTATTCCCTGGTTGCAGCCTTCAGGGAAGCCTTTGTTCTTCTGATTACAAAGAAGTTTAATATCCTTTTGTTCCTTGAGCCATTCAACACTTTGGTCGTCAGATGCATTATCAACGACAATTAATTCATAGGCTTGCTTCGAAGTATTCTTACGTATACTTTCAATACATTGTTTTGTTATTTGATAGCCATTATAAGACAGAATAACAATTCCAACTTTTTCAACCTCTATCGTTGCTGTATTCTCTAACTGAACTACCTGATGCTCAATGATTTGTGCATCTTGGTTATCACAGTAAAATAAAGCGTTCTCGTAACACAGATATGCTTGGTTTGGATTTACACTAGCATAGTAATTTCCAAGCATAAAATATAGCTCATAGTTTTTGTAGTTGAACTCAAGACCTTTTTTTATACTGCAAAAAAGCCCAAGCTCATCACCCTCATTATCATAGATGGCAGCGTCAAGAATTGCGATCTCATCGTCATAAACATATTCTGCTTTTATGTACTCTTCCATTCTTTTGCGTGCCTCTGCAAATTCTCCATGTGAAACTAACTGCTTTATCTGTTCTCTCATATGCTTTTCCTATCTCTCTACAGATATATTATCCTGTGTTACTTCCATCATTCTAATTAGCTAATCCGTGTTCTAATTACTCATTAGCATCAGCAAAACGAGCTGTTAAATATTCATACGTACATTCTGGAACAATCTTTTTTATTTCACCAAAAGAATTGGTTTTTAACAATCTACGGACTTTTGATGCGCTAATAACTTCTTCTTCACTTGTTTTACGCTTAATTTCAATAAATTTAATACCGTAATCCCCCAAAGTCCGTTCCATCTCTCTGTTATACTGATTGGTTATATTATCCAACGGTTCCTCACCTACAAACCGAACCGTAATACCTAATGCAGGAGCTATTAATTCAGCAAAAAGCTGTATATCCATAGTAGCATCAATGGTAACATTTTGAATCGCGTCCTTAGAAAAGTAAGAAGGGAGCGTATTGTAAGACAATATAAATGAACCTGATGGTAGAACCTTAACATTATCAAAATCCCTTACCCCATTTCTCACTAATTCAATGCGGTCTTCAAATGGAAAAAAGGAGCGATCTTCCTCAACTACAAAAATGTACAGATAATCCACCTGTTTACTGGCCTCTTCTATGAGATACAAATGCCCCTTGGTAAAAGGATTACAATTCATTACTATTGCACCAACCTTTTGATGAATTTTTACATCAAAGCAATTCTCCTTTATCATGTTTAAGAAAGAATTTAATTCCTGTGCTTCTTTTTGTGACATTTGTATCGGCTCTCTTAGTGAATTACATTCCTCTTCTGGAAAATTAATAGACTCAAAAATCGGCTCCAATAATTTTGTAATTATTTCGTTTGCAATTGCCCTATTCCCTGCGCCGTTTGTATGAATCGGAATATCAGCAAACCAAGCCTCATCCAAAGGACGTGCATTGAAACAATCAAGCAAGTCAAGGTCTACCTTTATATCAAGTGAATTTTTTATAGGGGGTCTACTAAAGACATCATCTATTGAAATAATCACACTGTCTTCCTTTATTATCAACTGTTCTAGTGCTAATTCTCTTTCTCTATAATAGTAGGACTGAAGAGGTAACGTAATAACAGAAAACCTTTTTGGATAACGTGACTCAATAAATGAAAATAGTAAATAAGCCAGTTGATCCCGTTCCAGTGTCGCAAATCCATCAGCTATGCAAGGACCAACTAAATAAATTGTAAATTTTCCTGTTCCGTAGCATTTTCCTATAATACTTGTATGACCTAATTCTATAATATTCAAACGATTTTTTACTATCTCTTTTTCCAGCATTAATTTATCCAAACTATCTTGATATTTCGTTCCATATATCTCCACCGAGTGATCATTCTTAAAATGTTCCGGAATCAATGGCTCGATATTTGCTAAATGAAAATGAGTTTTGAAACGATGAAACTCACTTAAAGAATAATTTGGTAATTGTTCAAACCAAGGAATACTGCATTGAAAAAAGTTTCCATTTGCTTTTTGTTTCATTAAATTGTCAACATACATCATATTCATTTGAGCTATTTTTAGCAAAAAATCAAACCCATCACATGGTAATTTATGTTCTATAGTTCTGTCCCTTTCTTCAAATACCAATCGGGTACCTTCTGCATAGACATTAAGCACACTATACTCGGGATATTGGGATAGTTCCACGGCTTCTGTTATTCCAAAATCCTTCCATTTCACACCAACAGTGGAAACTGGAATTCCTCTGATCTGCAAAATATTATAAAACCTGTACGCCCATTCATTAAAATCATGAATGCATACCACTTGCACGCGAGGATATAACTCTTGCAGAAATAGAAAGTCCCAGTTTTGTTCCATGCTATTAAATATATCATCTATTTCTCTTTCCAGATTATTACATGTGTCGTTATAACAAAAATAAACTAATTCATCCTGGTGATTAAACATTGGCAAACATATCATCTCTTTGCTATTTTCAAAAAGTCTTTTTGCGTTAGCCCAGATCTCATCATTTATCATCACACGCTCTCTTTGAATGAGGCTCGCGTCTTCTTTACTATTTAGCAAAATATCGTATGTAATAATTCCTTGAAAGATATCTTCATTATTGAAAACAACAATAATGCTTGCACTTTGACCTGGGCTGCAGAAAAAAGCAAACAATTCACTTCTTGTAATAGTTTCTTCATACATAATATAAACTTCACTATCATAAAATCTCAGCATATAACAAGTCCCCTAATCCTTTCTCTCCGAATCATCTAGCCGCTAATAGCTACTCATAACATACTTTTCCGTTCTTGCATATGCTTCCTATTCCTCAACAGATATATGATTCTGTGTTACTTGCATCATCCTATGGATTAACTCTGATACTTCAATCTTTTGTACTTTCCTACAATATTGATAGATACAATTTAAAACATCTTTTCTGTATCTTACATGATAAATGATAGAATAATAGATCGCATAAATAGAATAGTTATCGATTAAGGCCTTTAAAATATCCTCTTTACCGTCACAATGAAATTCTACTCTTTTTAGTAAAAACTTTAGCTTATACAGTTGACTTACCAACTCATGCTCGTCCATTATATCAAGGTCTAATTTTAGCTTTGTTTGATTGTCTTGTTCAGCCTTATGGATCATCATTGCTAAAGTATAATCCCTCAAACATCCCAGCTCTTGTAACATTGTATCTTGATTAATTAGAAGAAATACTTCCTCAATTTTCCCTTGCTTTATCAAGGTTCCAAACATATCCTTCATCTGAAACTGTAATTTACTCATCTCTGCTTCCGATGTAGTCCGATATAAGTTAAATGACCTGAGGTCTTGATATTCCTTGATAAATACACTCCTATTGTAGTCGTATTCACCCATTTTGCTGTAGTCATTATCATGATAACACCAATAATATTCCTGGTATGGGACAACAACTTTTAATTTTTTTCTATGAAATTCGTAACACTGAGATATATCATAGAAATCCCAATTGTTAAACAGATCTGTTCTCCAATTGATATCATATTGAGTTACCATAAGTAATCCATCAATTGCATCGACTTCTGTGACACCTTTATCTGTGGCCTGAAATTTTATAAGACATTTATCTGCTATATTATGTAATACCTTTCCAACATCCCAAGAAGTACAAGCATAGGCATCAAAAGGTAGACTCTTGCAACCTATGACACCTAACATCCCTATTTCTTCATCAGATTGAAAAATCGAAAGAAAATCACGAATGAAATATTCATTTATGATAACAGTATCGTGATGTAAGTATACTTTATACCTTGCATCTGTGCTTAACATGGCCTCCTGGTAACCCTCTGTCATGGATACTGCCCCGGTTACAACTATAATATCCGTCTCATATCCCTCCGGAATTTGCAATCTACTAAGATAATACTTACATTCGTTTAACTTGAGTTCATTATTACTGCATATAATAAAAGCAACTAAATTTTCATTCATTTTTTCTCCAAGTTTTCAGCCGTCAGGCTTTTTATATAATTTCATCTTATAATAGCACATTATTTTTCAGTTGATTACCATCATAATGTTCTATTCATATTCTCCCTATAATTTGACCAATATGCTGCTGTTGTTTTTTGTACTTCTATATATTTTTTACTTTTTGACGAATTACTAAGCTTTCCTTCTTTTATTTTCTGTTGCATACTCTCAACTATCTCTGCGTTTCTAATCTCATTCCCAAACCGGTATGCTTTTCCGATAATCTCAAAAACATACTCCCTGTCAAGCAAATTACAGATCACGTTTATAGCAATCTCCATAGGAGAGATGGAATTTATATGAATCCAATTCAGAATTTCTTCCTTTTCTACTGCTTTTTCTATTTCCAACCTTCTTAAAAAGAACTTAACCCTAGTATATCTTTCTAAAAGTTCTGAGACTGAAAGGTTTTTATCCAATACTCTGAAACCCTCTGCATTAGCTTCCTCCATTTTTGATATTGTAAATATATGCCTTAGTAATAGAGTATTTTTATACATTCTATTTTCATCAAAGCTATTAAGAAGAAGTTCTGCTTCTTGATTCCTGCCTTGATTAATCATATCTTCAATCTGCTTATAAATCTGTTTTGTTAAAGAATACAACTCATAATTATATTGAAAAGGATGCTCTTTCCATGTACCAGAGAAAAACTCAGGATAGGCTTCGAACATGATTTTCCTATTTTCGTCATAGTGTACTAAATTACTATAACCACAATCATGGATAGCCCATGCCATCTCTTGATAGGGAATTCCAATCTTATAGCCAGCTTTTATAAACTCAAAAGACTGGGATATATCATAAAAATCCCATTGCTTTAGGATATCCTCTCTCCATCTAACATCATGTTGAGTCACAAGAAGCATTCCATCCAAAGCATCAACATAGATATATGGTTCTTTTTGATAAAGATCAATATCCTCTGTCAGCGACCAATCACAAGCAATTGCCCTTCCACAATTCCATGCATTATAAATAACACCATCATCAGGGAGCTTTATCCCGCCAATGAAACCTAACATTCCAAGCTCTTTATCACTTTGAAATATCCTCACTATATCAGAAATAAAATTTTGATTACAAATAAAGACATCCTGATGCATATACACTTTATATTTGGCATCACTGCTTTCCATTGCAGCGTTATAAGCTTCTGTCATGGAAGTTGCCTCTCTTATAGTAATAATGTCGATTTCAAATCTATCCGGAACAACTAATCGATTAAGATACCAACAACACTCTTCATAATACATTTCATTATTTACACAGATAATAAATGCTATTTTTTTTTCATTCATTGTACTCACATACCTTTTTTATGGTTACTATCATAAACGCACCAATAAATCATTCTAATATTTTCTTATTATCTGCAACTATATACAATTCCCCCGCAATTGTAGGATACTTTTCGCCTAATTGCATATAAGCGTCTATTAGCTCCCTACTCCAGGATTGTTCTATTTGATAATCTGCCAAAGGCTTAAGCCAATAGCCTCCCCTGCATTTTACGTTTAATCCTGCATCTATAAAAGCCTGATAAAAGCTGTCATATCCAAAAACTCTTCTGTGCCCATGTCTATAATCTTTTTCAGAAAATGAAGTAACACTGCTAAGCAAACCCATTATAACTGCTGCCTGTCTATGCAAACTATCTTTATTTGGTACGGCAGCTAAAATTACTCCGTCTTCTTCCAACCATTGACTACACAATTTTAATATTTCTACAGGATCAATTACATGTTCCAATACATGCCCTAATATAATATTCTTAAACTTTCTTTCCGGTTTATATTCCTCGAACAAGCTGACTTGGGCATTGATATCTTCATATTTCTGCTTTAGAGCAGCAATAAACATTTCCGAACCATCAACAACAGTGTAATCCTTCTTCCATTGCTCCCACAAACATTCCGTCATGACCCCTTCTGCCGGCCCTAATTCTAAAACACTTCCAGTAACCATAAATCTCTCAAAAATTTTACCACTATATTTAATCGTAATTTCACCCATACCAGCCGCATAGATGGAATCTTGAGCAATATTGTTTAATCTATCCTGCTCATTCGTCAGTTTATCTTTTTCCATATCTTCTTTTCCTTTCCTATCCTTCCGGCCATTCTATGATATTAGGGTTCCTAGTTAACCTTATTTCAATCATATCCAACCGGTACTCCTGTTGATCCTCCTTGAACTGTATATTATATTCCTCAAGGTATCCGTGATCGAACAACCTAACGGTTTAAAACCCAGCTTTTCATGATCATTTACTGTTTGCTGCAGATCTTTTACAACAATGCCAATATATGATCAACTATCATGTTCGACCACCTCTATAAAATACTTGTTTTGATATTTATGTCTCTCCATATCTAATTCATATTCCCATCTATCTCCACTACCAATTATTTCAACAAAACCATTGTCTGGGAAAAATTCCTTTGCAGGAATATTACGATTCGTTGGTATATAATAACCAGTAATTCTTTTTATTCCATTAAGCTGTAATTTCATAACTACTTGATGAAAAAATACATTTTCTATTTTTCTTCCCATAATACGACAGCTCATAAAAAAGTCTTCAACTATAGCTGTGGCGTTATCATGTGAAAGCTTAATCACACAAGCAATACATAAACCGTTGTTCCCAATCTTATCACTAACCTCAGCAACATATATTCTACTGTTTTTATCATTCATAAGTTCAGAGAACTCATGCTCAGTATACCGCACTGTTGTTGTGTTATACTGATTGGTTTTACTTGACAGCTCATATATCCTTTTAATATCGTTATGTCTTGCAGGTCTAAAATGAATAACAATTTTTAACTGTTTTATATACTCTGACAAGTCCTTTGATTGGAACTTAATTTCTTCGCGTTTCACATTATCCCTATACATAGCAGTTTTTTTATTGTCCTCGTCAACGGGATTAGGATTAAAAAAATATTTATTATATACTTCTACAGCAAATTTATTTAACATGGATGTATCCACTGGAAATTCAGGAACTGTCACTTGGGGTAAATTTAATCTGATATTTTCTCTTTCAATCGGATTATCGTCAATGAAGACCACTGAATCGAGGCCTATATTCAATCCCTCTACAATATTTATCAAATTCTCTGCTTTATTACCCCAATTAGCACAAATATGTACAAAATCATCTTCTTGTAATATCATATCTCTATTCTGAAAAGCAGTAATAGCATCATCGTAATTGTTTTTGGATATAATCGCCAAAACAGTACCTTTGTCTTTGATTTCCTTCAACCTTCTCTGAAAATCTTGAAATCTTGCACTAATTTCGATCTGATCATAGCCAATTTCCCCAATTACACCTCCCCATAAAGTATTATCCATGTCGAGTATTAAACATTTCTTTCTTTGATTTCTATTCACAATGCTTTCTATCTTATACCTTATTAAACTTTCACCTTCACCTGAATATTTGGCAGATGCTAAATACCACATTTTAGGTGAATAAAACACCGACATACCAATTTCATTGATCATATTATTAAGTGGGAACAAATTGATATTCTGGTGATCTTCTATGGCATTCATCAGCATATCAAGATAATCTAGCTTATATCGTTCTCCTTGAAAATATATTTTCTCATCAATTTCAGGACAATACATATTCATATCTGAAATCCAAAAGCTAGTTGTCGAATTTTCTTTTGCGATTTCCCTAATTGTCAGAAAAACATTTAAGAGCATACCAGTTTCTAATTCTGTGAACAATTCATATCCATCTAACAATATAAATATATTTTGAAATTCGCCTGCGCTTTCCCTCAGGCGATTATATATATACGGAATCCAGCCATTATATCCATCACTAGTTTCAAATTGATAATCTGACGATAATTTTCGTAAAAGTGTACCAATGTTAATATTTGACAACAATAGATTTTTCATCTTATCACCTTATATACATTACAAAATCTTGAAGTTTCCCAATATGAGCAATTTCTTCATAAGGAACAGATACATGAAATTCAGTCTCAAATTCAGACACCAGCATAACATGTGCCAACGAATCCCATTGCTCAATATTCTCTTTTCTGGCATCAAGCGTAATGTTTTCTATTTGCAAAATTTTCTTTGCCAACTCCAACCATCTCTCTTCTCTTTCCGACATGCTTCCTCCTCATTTTTTATATAATAATTTACTAATTCTTGTGACTATCTCTTTTGAATATGTTTCTTCCTCCACAACATTCCGATGTAATACAAATGGCTCTATATAAATATATCCATCAAAATAACCCCCAAACCGTTTCCAAAAACTCACTACTGAAATATTTTCTTTCACTGTCTGCGTGTAGACGCTTTTTAGTCCAAGTTTATAAAATCCAAATTCGTGAATTAACTTTACCGCTTCAAGATTTTCAAATGCATTTCCCTCTGAAATCCATCTTCCACAATAGGCCGTTTGCTTATTCACACAAATATCATATAATGATATAAGGCCTACGGACTGTCCCAAGGAGTTCATTATTACAAAATAATAATCTCCTTCCCTCTTTTGTTGATTGCTAATCCATGAATATTGTAAATTAATATCATCTGAGGTTGCGTTAAGATACTTATTGTATTTCTTATTGGTTCTCAGTTTTAATATAAACTCTGCATCACTTTCTTTGACATGCCTCAAAACCACATACTTTCCATGTATGTCCTCAAAATAAACCATATAATTTTAACTCCTAATCCAATACTTAAGTCTTACGTATTACGGTTATTAAAATTTGTTTAAACATTCAACTATGTAACAAATCATTTCGTCTGATAACCCTGGATATAAAGGGATGCTTACCTCATCTTGACAAATTCTTTTTGTTACTGGATACATTTCAATAGTACCATTGAACTTTCTATATGCATTCTGCTCCACAATTGGGGTTGGATAATGTACATTCGTACCTATTCCACACTTTGTTAAATACCTTATCAATTCTTCTCTTTGATTACAAAGAACCGGGTAGATATGAAACACATGCTCCGCTATTTCTTTTGGGATTTGAGGTAGGACAAGCTTATCATTCTTAATTTGTGTTTGATAAGCTAACGCTATTCTCTGTCTCTCTGTATTCCACCCCTCCAAATGTTTTAACTTAGCTATTAAGAAAGCGGCCTGCAACTCGTCCAATCTGGAATTACAGCCTATGTATTGGTGATCATATTTTTTATAGGAACCGTAGTTTCCTATAGCCCTAATTTTATTAGCCAGTTCAATATCATTTGTCACAACAGCACCGCCGTCCCCAAGCGCTCCTAAATTCTTTCCAGGATAGAAACTAAATGCAGCGGCATCTGACAAATTCCCTACTCTTCTCCCTTGGTAAACTGCACCATGTGCTTGTGCACAATCCTCAATTACAAGTAAACCATATCTTTTTGCAATAGCGCTTACCTGCTCCATCTCTACAACCCGCCCATATAGATGCACAACAACAATTGCTTTTGTCTTATTTGTTATCTTTTCTTCTATTTTTAATAAATTGATATTATAAGTTGCAATATCTGCATCTACAAATACCGGCGTTGCGCCTGATTGTGTGACTGCTAATGCCGTAGCAATAAAAGTATTTGCTGGAACAATAACCTCATCATTTTCTTTTATCCCATATGTTTCTAAAATTAAGCGAATAGCGTCAAGTCCATTCCCTACACCAACGCATTCCTTTGTCTGGCAAAAAGCTGCAAATTCCTCTTCAAATTTATAACAAAATTCTCCACCAATAAACCAGCTATTGTCCATTACCCGCTGATAAGCATGATCTAGTTCCTTCTTTATAACATTATGTACTGGTGCTAAATTTAAATATGGAATCATCCTTTTTCCTCATTTTTAATCATATTTAAAAAATCATTGTAATTTCTGATATAATCCTCTTCTTTATAAACTTCCGAGGCCAATACCAATAAAACTGCATCCTCTGAAAAGTCATACATCTCTCTCCACATATTATTTGGAATATATAGCCCTTCATATGGTTTCTCAAGATAAATCACCTTTTTCGAACTACCATCATCCAATAATATTTTACAGCTTCCACTGATACAAACTAATATCTGCTCCAAGGATTTATGCGCATGAAACCCTCTGCGAACACCGGCTTTCGTTCCATACATATAATATACCCTCTTTATTTTAAATGGAATATCATTAAACTCTTCTAACGCAACAAGGCTCCCTCTCTCATCACCATGTTGCTGAAACGTATATTTTATAGTATGCATATTATCCTATCCTTTTTTGTGCTTTTCAAATGCTTCTTCAAGCTGCTTAATATAGTTATCTTTTTCTTTCATATACTGGTCAAAATATGACATCTTGTCTTCTATTTGCTTAAATCCTAATTCATATTCTGCGATAATCTTTTTTTGCTTTTCATATAAGTTTTCATCCCAGTATAATCGGCTTTTAGACATTTCATAGAAGCCTTTTTCCGTTAATTGATAGTTATCCCTTAATATTTCACGACTACTCTTTTGATTTAAGAGTTCCATAAATTCGTCAACGTAGAATGGGTGATTCATGCTCATTAAGAAGAAAGCTTTTTCACATGCTATCTCCTCGCAATTTGAAGCTCCCTTATCCTTAAAGCTTGCTTGAAAAGCTTCTATAAATAACTCATCTGGCATACTTTTAATAAATTTCCTCATAATATAATGATATTCATTTATTATTCTAATCATTTTTTTACTATCTGTATTATCACTTAATGATGTGCGGGTTTGAAACTTCCTGTAAGCCACAAGCTCTTCCGGATATACGAATATATTATCATATAGTAAAGCTTTTAACCATAGTTCGTAATCCTGTAATTGAAGCAGCCCATAATGGTAACCTTCCAATTTTGTGAATATATCTCTTCGTATGACTGCACTTGCTGCACACATGCAATTCTTCCCTTTTATTAACTGTGCAATCCATTCTCCCCTTGTCCTATTGGGCTGATGGAACAATCTATATAAGGGTTCTTCTTTGATATTAATCTCACTACCACTCTCATCAATAATAGAGGCCCAGGAAAAGCAGATGCCATATTCTCCATTACGTTCAAGAAATTCTATTTGCTTTTCAATCTTTGATTTTTCCCATATATCATCATGTCCTATAAAAGCTATATAGTCACCTCTTGCTAATTCAAACGCAAGATTGCATGCTGCGCAAACATGTCGATTCTCATGCATTGTAATTTGTTTTATTCGTATATCAGAGAAACTTTGAATAACTTCTCTTGTTCTATCGGTTGAAGCGTCATCCACAATAATAAACTCCATGTTTTGATAGGATTGATTTAAAACACTATCGATCGTCTTGGATATAAACTCCTCTGAATTATAAGTAGCCATTATTACACTTACTAATTTTGTCATTTGATCTCCAATCTAATATCATATTTCTTAATTAGAAATATAGTAATAATCAAAAATACTCACACATGAGTCATAAAAAAGCATATTCATTTCCTGTTTGTACAAGAGCGAAGCCCGTTTGTCAGCTCCGCTCTTTCCACAATTACACTGTAATCATAATGCAACATTACAGAATATATTTCACCCTTCGCACTAATCCTGTATGACCATTCTCACAATTTCAACTTATATCCATACTCCAATACTAATAGGCAATTTCATAAAAGGACTTCATTAACTGAATCTTTTCTCCCAAAACATACTCCTTGAGAACCTCAACTACCTTATCCGATGTATTTCCATCGCCGTATGGATTCACCGTTCTATTGGCCATCTCTTTATATTCACTACTTCTTGCCAACATAATTGCTTTGTTTATTTCTTCACTTGTTGATTTACAGTTTATTACTGAAGTAGCTTGAAGCCTTCCCTTCTGTCTGTCTCCAATATTTATTGTGGGTACTCCAAAGGATGGAGCCTCAATTAATCCGCTGGACGAGTTACCAATCACTGCTTCACAATATTTCATAGCACTTAGGTAACGCAATACCCCTAAAGACTCAAATGCACAGGCATTCTTATGGTTCATTACATACTCATCAATCATTCGATTAATTTCGAGCCCCCCGGCATCAGCATTGGCTTTCGTGAAAATAAAATATAAATACTTTTGCTGATCACATGCCTTAAACAATTCCTCCATTTGTGCTTTTACATCATCCTTGTCAAGGGTAACCGGGTGAAAGGTTATTAACGCATAAGGCCTATCCAAAAATATCCCAAGACTTTTTGATAGTTCTTCTCTTGTAAGCAGATTCAAATTCTTGATATTCTCGATTCCGACAGCTCCAACCTGATATACTCGATCCGGTGACTCGCCCATTTGAATTACATGTTTACGATATAACTCTGTACTTGTAAAATGAAGGTAACTCATTTTCGTAATCGCATGGCGTATTGCTTCATCCAGTGCACCTTCCGTTGTCTCCCCACCATATAGGTGGGCAATGGGAATTCTTGCATTCATTGCTGCGATGCACACGGCAAGAGTTTCATATCGGTCTCCTAAGACAAGGAGCAAATCCGGCTTTAGGCCCTCGAAATACTGTGCAAATCCAATTATTGCATTACTCATTGCAGTTGATACCGCTGTCGTTGTATCTGACTCCTGCAGAATATCTATCTTCACATCAATCGGATATCCATCCTGCTCGATCTCTTTGAAGGTCATTCCATAGGAATCGGACAGATGCATTCCAGTTACAGAAATTCTCACATCAAAGGCTGATACATCTCTTAACTTGGCAATAATTGGTTTCAAGAGTCCATATTCTGCGCGTGAGGCAGTTAAAACACAAATTGTTTTCTTCATAAACTCATCTCAATCTTCTCATCTTTTTTAAAATCTCGGATTGCTATCTTCCCTATTACATGATGCCATTTCATAGGAGATATACCACCTCCCGGCCTTTTGGCCGTTATATTATGCTCTGTAAAAATATCACCCTTTTTAATATCGGTTCTGGCTACAATACTTTTTCTTGCTATTTCTTTATTATGAAGCTCGGATGCAGAAGGTATCTTCTCCCCTGTTCCGAGTGCTTTTTCTATGTTACGGATTGCCTTTATCATATCCGCTAATTCCTTCGGCTCTAAGCTAGCTTTATGATCCGGTCCCTCCATATTGGAATCCAGCGTAAAATGCTTCTCAATTAAAACAGCCCCCATTGCAACAGCTGCAATAGGTACCTCAATCCCTAACGTGTGATCCGAATATCCCACCGCTACACCAAATTGTTGCTTCAACGTATCCAGCGCCTTCAGATTTACATCCTGAAAAGGTGTCGGATATTGTGTATTACAATGTAGAAGTATAATATTCTTCCTATCATATGCATCAAATACCTGTAAAGCTTCCTCAATCTCATTCAACGTACTCATCCCAGTAGACATAATAATTGGAATTTGAGTCGCTGCAATATTAAGCAAGTATGGCAGATTTGTGATCTCTCCGGAAGGTATTTTAAAGAAGGGCATCTGTAACAGTCTTAGGAACTCTATACTATCTTCATCAAAGGGTGTTGATAGGAAATCAATTTTCAGTTCTTTTGCATATTGATTTAAATTCTTAAACTGTTCATAGGATAGTTCCAAGCGCTTCAACATTTCCTGCTGGGATTCTCTCAAATCTGTATTCTGTAATTGATACTCCGCTTTGGGAGCATGAACCGAAACCAAATTCTCTGCTTTAAATGTCTGAAACTTTACAGCATCCGCACCGGCCTTTTTTGCTTCGTATATCATTCTCCTTGCTAATTCATAGTCACCGTTATGGTTAACACCTGCTTCTGCAATCACATATGTTTTATTCATACCTTACCTTCATTCTCGAGTCTTTCACGCATTTTTTCCAACTCTTCCAATTGTCCCATATCCATCCAGGAACGTTCATTAATTGAATAACTACCAACTTTTTCTCCTGCCTTGATACATTTTTCAATTACATCCGTAATATGTATAAAGGTATCCTTAGGAATATATTCAATGAATCGAGGATCTATTGCATACAGGCCTGTATTCACTAGGTAGGAAACACTCGGTTTTTCTTCCAATGCACTAACCTGTCCCTGATCATTTACAGAAACGGTACCGTAGGGAACAACCACTTTTTTTAATGCAGTCACCATAGTAATAATATTATTCTCACTTTTATGGTATTTCATAATTTCATAGTAATCATCTTCAATGATAATATCACAGTTGGTAAGAAAAAATGAATCTTGATATTTCCCCTCGATTAGCTTTAATCCACCGCCGGTTCCAAAAAACTGCGCTTCCTCCACAAAGGAAATATCCCTCTGCTTTTCATTGTCGATAAAATAGGATTTTATTAGGTTCTTTTTATAATTAACAATAATATCAAAGTGTTTACAGCCATATTCTTCAAAATGCTCCATAATTATCTCTGTAATGGTTTTTTCACCGATAGGAATCAAAGGTTTAGGAAGAATCTGAGTATAAGGATATAGCCTCGTACCCATGCCTCCCGCCATGATAACTACTGGGACATTCATGTCTGCATTTCTGACCGTGCTATTATCATATAAAAACCGTATGGATAACAATTTATTATTCATTCCCACAACCGGAAGAGCAGTGACAGAATGTTTCTGCATGATATTCTTGTAATCCATTACATTATCCTTTGTAATCATAATGGGGTTGTAATTGCTAATTTTACTAATTTTGCTTGTTAAATCACCATTTTGTAAAATAAACCTTCTAATATCTCCGTCAGTTACAACAGCAAGCAATCTTCGGTTTTCACATACCAAGGCAATTCCCTTTGCATTCTTATCAATCACCTTCATCACTTCAATAACCGTATTATCTTCTGTTACTATAAAATCCTTTAAATTCATGGCTGCACATCCTTACATCATAAGGTATTTTTCATTTATAATCGAATAAAGTTATTAATAATTTCCAATCCAACTTTGCCACTTTTTTCAGGATGGAACTGACAGCCAAACACATTATTATAACCAGCTACTGCACAGATATCTCTTCCCCCATAGTTGGTATACGCTAAAACATGCTCCGAATCTTCAGGTTTAGCCTCATATGAGTGCACAAAGTAAACTTCATCCTCTACATTCAAACCACCCAACAGATCACTTTCAAACTCTTCGTTCTCTTCACCTGGTTTCAAAATATTCCATCCAATGTGAGGTACACATTGCTTATCTCTTTTAACACTTTCCTCTGGAATTCTCATAACACTTCCCGGAATTAACCCTAAGCCTTCATGAAATCCATTCTCTTCGCTTTGATCAAAAAGCATCTGCATTCCCAAGCATATGCCAAGGATAGGCGTACCCTCCGCAGCCTTTGCTTTAATTGCTTCGTCCAAGCCCAAGTATTTTAATCCCTGCATGCCATCCTTAAACGCACCAACACCGGGAAGGACAATTTTATCCGCGTCATGAACTTCCTCTGGCTTACCAGTTATAACGACCTCTGATCCACAGTGTTCAAATGCTCTTTTTACGCTTAATAAATTACTTAATCCATAGTTTATCACAACTATTTTCATAACCGCACCTCCTGTCCAATTTCTGCCAGGTCCTGCTTTAATGTCAACACATCTGTTTTTTTATAATGTAGAATACTTGCAACCGCTACGGCTGAAGCTCCTTGATCCGCGGCTTTAGCGACATCCAGATAGCTTCCTACTCCACCACTTGCAATTACAGGAACAGAGACCTCTTTGCATACTGCGGAAATCAGCTCCTCATCTATGCCTCGTTGCATTCCTTCTTTATCGACTGAAGTCAGTAATATCTCCCCGGCTCCCAGGGCAACACCCTGCTTTACCCATTCAACAACATCATAATTCGAGTGCTCTCTTCCATTGTCATAGTAGGCCTCCCATTTATGATCTGATACTTTTTTTGCTTCAACGGACAAAACCATGCACTGTGATCCGAAGGTCTCAGCAATTTCCCGAATAATCTCCGGTCGCTTTATTGCTGCTGTATTAATCGCCACTTTATCCGCGCCCATTTTTAAGATACTTCTTACATCTTCCACACTACGAAGTCCACCGCCAACCGTAATTGGTATAAATACATCATCCGTTGTATGAAATACAATATCATTAAGATTGTTTCTGTTATATAGACTTGCTACGATATCCATATATAAAATCTCGTCAATCCCCTGATCATAATACATCTTCGCATATTCATTGGGATTACCTATTTTTCTAAGACCCTCTAGTTGTATTCCTTTTACAATATAATTATCTTTGACATCCAGTCTTGCAATAACTCTGATTTTCCCCATATTAATTTCCAATCTGTATATTAAGAATTAATCATGAAACACTGTGCGGCGTAATTGCCAGATACCATTATCATATTTCCAAAGATGAGGGGAACGGAACCTATCTGCCAAATGTTCAAAATATTCACGATCCATCGTCGGCTGTTCAAAGAATTTTGACACCTTCGGAAAATGCTTTTCATCAATGGACAGATAATCATAGATATCCTTTTCAAATCGGGTCGGATATTCACCGTCATACTTCTTAACGAGAGCCACACCCTCTTCCCTATCAATCTCATGATTACGGATCTCCTGGGCAGCATCATAGCTAGCACGTCCAATACCAAACTTGATATATGTAGTATAATAATGCATATCATCAATCTTATCATCTATACTGTTGTATTTGGAGTAAGTACCTGGTGTGCGCTCCGGAGATGGCTTAAATCCACCATGTTCCACCGAGTAATAGTAAGCCTCCTGTGGATGCCATTTCAAGTAATATCCTAAGTAATGTACCTGGATATTCTTCTTTTGAACCGCCTCTTTATCTGCTGGCATATAGATTTCCAAATCAGACCAAGGTATTTCAAAATCTTCGATCAATTCCTTCACTGATACACCGCCTAGATTAACCTTGCTCTTGTCCTCAACGGAAAAATATCTATGATCCCTTAAGGAAGTGTTCGTATCTTGAATCGGGTTACCATACTCTGCTTCATTTTCTCCATAGAAAACCAAAGGGATATTAAACAATAACGCCATTTTAGGAGCAAGCTGTTTCTGACCAAGAATAAAAGGCTGAAAAGGATGGAATAGATTCTCTACCGCTAGTCTGGTTAAAAGCCTGTGCGTCTGACCGTTCGGTGTACATAAATAATTATCAAAGCCCGCATGGATCCAGGATTGGAAATTCTCAAATCCCCAAGGAGTATGCATATGGGGAGCCCAAGTGACAGTCAGTGGATGCATACCATATTTATATTTTAAAACATGTGCCGCATAAAAACTATCTTTCCCACCGCTACCGGGAACTAAGCAGTCATAGCTGCCATCATTTTTTCTGTATTTATTGCATAAATCCCATAATTCTTTTTCCCTAAGTTCCCAGTCAATTGTCTGATGCTTCTTTTCATTTGCTTTGCAGGCATCGCATACCCCAGCCGAATCAAAATGGATTGTCTCTTTTTTTGTCTCTTTTTTATGCTCAAATTCCTGACAGGAATTCGGTCTCTGGTTGGATATAACACATTTTTTACAGAAGCTTATTTCTTTGGGTAAACCATATTTTACTTCAGTTTCTTCTTCACTAACCATAAATTTTGAATAATCAATCTCTTCAAAGCGTTTATATTTTATCATACTTTCCTCCAAGCTTATTTAATTCAATGTAAAATAAAAAAGTCTCTATACCAATGAACCTTTCCGAACTTTCTGAAAGAAAATCCTATTAAATATATCGACATTTTTCGTAAATTGATAACACCTTATATGATTTTTATTCATTAAATTCATTAAATAGTAAGTGCTTCAAAAGATTTCTGATTCATAAGGCTCAACCTTTATTTCTTTATCCAGGTCAGTATAGCTCATGATTAGTTCTATTTCACTACGTCTCATCTTTTGAAGCACTTACATTTGAAGATTATTCTATATTATGGAATAATATCTTTACTAAACTATTAAAGCCATGTATAATATTACAAAAAAATGTAGAAAGAGGTAATATTATGAAGAAGAAAAAGCCAATAATTTTTATCCTAATACTAGCGATATGTTCAGTTTCTTTTGTAAGTCATTTTGCTTTCGCCGAAAGTACTACTACCGATACTATATCAAACCTTCATTTTGAAGGTGAAAATGGGTCAAAAACAATAACTGATACTACTGGGAGGACTTGGACTAGTAATGGTAATGCTAAAATCAGTACTGCTAATTACATAGAAGGTAGTTCATCATTGTATTTAGATGGTACAGTAGGTACAAACATATCTACTCCATATGACGCAACTGCCTTTGACATGACAAATGATTATACAATCGATATGTGGGTTTCATTTGATGATGTAACTAAGGTAAAGCAAGGCCTTTTTGGCAGAAATGATTGGATGGGTGTTCATTTAGAGTATCAAGAGGTAGGTGATAGAAAATTACGTTTGTTTTGTGGAGATGGAAGTTGGATGTATAGTGCATATGGAGTTCCCGGTCAAAAAACTGATTGGGTGAATAATAAATGGTATCATATTGCATGGGTAAAGAAAGGGTCAACATATAGAGTTTTTGTTGATGGACAAATTGATATAGAATATACTGCCCCAGGTGTTCCTAGTAATCCTAATTATCCTTTCATAATTGGGAACTCTAACGATCAAAATAGAGCATTTAAGGGATATATTGATGGATTTCGTTTAACTAAAGCAGCATTATGGGATACAAAATTTACACCAACTCCTCCCATAACACTAACACCGACCCCTACCCCGACACTAACACCAACCTCTAGCCCGACACTAACACCAACCTCTAGCCCGACAGCAACGCCATCAACTACTCCGACACCTACGCCGACAGTAACCACAACTCAAAATAATGCTATAATAGAGATAACAATGATTAATGGTGATCATAAAGAATATGAAATGACTAGTGCAGATATTAATAACTTTATAAATTGGTATAACACAAGAGCAACTGGAGTAGGTATTGAGTATTATATTATCGATAAAAACTATAACAAAGGGCCATTTATCAGCAGAAAAGAATATATAGTTTTTGATAAAATTTCAAGCTTTGAAGTAATGGAATATAACAATTAAGTAATCATTAAGAGCAAAATATAAAGATTAATATTACATAAACAAAAAGGTCACTTATATCAATCTGGGTGTCTTTTTTGTTATGCCTTTACCTTTACTTAATATACGAAACAGTTTGTATTATTAATATAAATCGGGTAGGAGGCTAACCATTATTTAAATAGCCGACCTCCCACACCGCACGTACGTACCGTTCGGTATACGGCGGTTCCTTAGTTTTCACAGACTTTTAGATAATAGTCAGACATGGAGATGTACCCGAGTCTGGCTATTATTTTATTAGTAAGTACACTATTCAGCATTTTCGCTGCTCTCCAAAATCCTTTACGACAGTTTGCCATTTCATGCACTTTCCATTTGGGTAGTTTCGACGCACATAGCATACGATACCTCGTTTTGACCTTCTTCCATTGTTTCCACCAGATGGCTCTAATTCTTCTCGTAACCACTCGTCAATCATACCCATCAATCCTTTCATATCTGCCATACTAAAGTAATTTATCCACCCTCTTATAAATTCTGCCAGCTTTTGTCTGCGATTTTCGTTACGCCATCCTGTAACCGTGTTGGTTAACACACGAAGTTTATACTTCATTTTCTTTACCGATTTATGGTGCACTCGGAGTTTGTATTTTCCTTTGTATTTGTAAAATGCATATCCGAGGTACTTTACCTTACTGATATGTGAGATTGAGATTATTGTTAAATATCTATTCTTATTTGAAATTGCAGCACGGTAAGAGTATCAGGTAAAGGAAAAGCACCCCAAAGGATGCTTTATTTTCTGACCTGACACGGATTTCCATAAGCAACTAGCTGAGAGCCAATATCTGCTAACACAATGCTTCCAACTCCAACCATTGTATCAGCTCCAATTTGAAGCCCTTGTTTAATCACACTACCGGCACCAATGTGAGTACCATACCCAATCTGTACATTGCCGCATATCACACTTCCAGGGGCTACATGAGCATAGGGTTCAATCCTGCAACCATGTTCAATGGTACAGGAGGTATTTAAGATCACCATATTTTGTATATTGGCATACGCATTGACTACCGCATTTTTTCCTATGTATATTCCTTCTCCAAGGATTGCAAATTTGCTTACTGTACTTGTTTTATCAATAATATTTGGAATATGATATCCAATTTCCTTGATCTGTTGATACAGCCGCTTACGAATATCATAGTCCCCAACACTTCCAACAGCTATAAACGCATCCGTATAACCATCTTGAAACAATGAGCTTAAGATCTCATCCCCTCCAAGAACCGGGACGCCCATAATCTGATCCATTCCATTCTTATAGTTATCTTTGTCCACAATCCCAATTTTCTCAAATTGGTAGGATGACAACAACGTATCAATTATAGATAAACAATGTCCGCCGGCACCAAGTAATATGATTTTTCTATTACTTCCCATATCATTCTATCCCTTCTTTTATGATGTTGCCTAGCTTTTTACTTATTTCCACTTTCCATAATCACTTGTGCAAATTTAAAATCCAACTCATCATCTATATCAATAGAGCGTTCTTTATCCATGATATAGGCAATGCAATTCCTGTCATAGATATCATCAATGCTATTAAAATAATCCACATCCATCATATAAATAGCTCCATTAATCCGATAGTAGGCAGCTAACTGTTGTCTTGGCTGAATACTTAATTCTTTACTTATAAAGTTTGACATGGAATGATCTTCTGGAAGAGTGTTGCACCATAATGGTGAATGGTCTACTTTACATACTGATACTACTGCATTGGCATTCCTATCTTTGAATATATCATATGCAGCCTGAATATCCCAGCTTGTTCTAAGCGGTGTAGTTGGTTGTAATAAGGAAACTGTGTCAAAAGTTCTGCCCTCCTTTTGATAACATTGCAAAACTTCTCTTACAACATCCCATGAGGATGCGGTATCAGTTGCTGTTTCCCCACTTCTTAAAAAAGGTACAGAAGCCCCATATTGTATTGCGATTTCTGCATAAACCCGTGAATCTGTTGATACATGAACTTCATCAAATATTTGCGAACGAATTGCTGCTTCTATCGTATAAGCCAGCAAGGGTTTTCCATTCAGCTTTTTTATATTTTTATCTTTCAACCCTTTCGATCCACTTCTGGCCGGAATAATAGCAAGGTTTTTCCTTTTTTTCATCTTGTTACCTCAATAGCAATAGAGTTAAACTCATTTATTACTTTAGCCACCCTATGAACATCAGATTTTGATAAGTTGGTACTGCAAGGAATATTTAATACGTGATTGTAAAAATTGGTTGCTTTTTCAATTTTGAAGGTTTGATGATTCTTATAAGGTTTTAACTCATGTATTAATTTCCAGACCGGTCTGCTTTGAATATGTTTTCTATCTAAAAACTGAAGCAAGCCATCTCTCTCATCAGTAAGATAAGAATAAAACCAATAATTCGGCCGTATTTCCCTTCTAAATTCCAGAAGACTTATCCCCAGATTCTGATACTCCAAGTAATTCGCTTCCTTTCTTTCAATAAAGCCTTCTAGCTGTTCTAACTGTGCAAGCCCCAACGCTGCTTGAAGATTAGTCATTCTATAATTATATCCAATCTCATCATGATCAAAGTATAACGCATCTGCTTTTGCTTGCGTTGATAGATGCCTGCAAAATTCAGCACGCTTCTTATTATTAGAGACTATCATTCCGCCTCCACCAGTAGTAATGATTTTATTCCCATTGAACGAAAACACACCAATATCCCCCAGCGTCCCAGCGAAACATCCTTTATATTTTCCTTCCTTATAATAAGTTCCTAATGCTTCTGTGGCATCTTCTATTAACTTTAGTTCATATTTATTGGCAATTGCACAGAGTTTTTCCATATCCGCAATATTCCCAAAGATATGGACAGCAATAATAGCAGTAACTGGCCTGCCTGACTTCTTGTTGTACAAACTTCCAGCTTCTTGATAGCATTGGGTTGTAATGAACTCTTCCAGCTTATTAGCATCTATCGTCATATACTCATCACAATCCATAAAAACTGGTTCAGCTCCAATATATTTTATCGGATTCACTGCTGCCACAAAAGTTAATGTTGGTACAATTACCTCATCCCCCTGCTTAATACCGCAAGCCAACAATGCCAAATGAATCCCTGCTGTTCCACTTTGGCACGCAACTGCTTCTTCTGCACCAACATATTTCTTTATTTCATTTTCAAAATCAGTTATATAAGATCCGGCAGTAGAAACCCACTCTGTTTCTACTGCATGTGTGACATACTCTAATTCCCTTCCCTTTAGGTTAGGAACAGATAATGGTATATATTGTTCCATAGCATCCCCCTAGATATTATATATATCTGCCTTATAAAATTGCATGTTTTTCTTAGTCCAATCAATTGTTTCCCTTATTCCCTGTTGAAATGTATACCTTGGGATCCAATTCGTTAGTTCTTTAATCTTTGAATTAGATCCAAGTAAACGGTTCACTTCACTTTTCTCCGGTCTAAGCCTTTCCTCTTCACAGATAATCCTTGCTTTGGGATTAATTTGTGAAATAATTTCTAGTGCGAGATCCTGAATTGATATTTCCTGCTGTGTCGCTATGTTAATTTCTTCTCCAATGGTTTTATCTGATTTGGCAATTTCAATGAATCCATTAGCAGTATCTTTGACATAATTAAAATCTCTAGTAGGTGATAATGAGCCTAATTTAATCTCCTCTTTACCTGCTAAAAGCTGTGTAATGATTGTTGGAATCACTGCTCTAGCTGATTGCCTGGGTCCATAGGTATTAAACGGTCTAACAATTGAAATGGGCATATCAAAACTACGGTAAAAACTTTCTGCTAAGCGATCTGCTCCTATTTTGGTAGCAGAATAGGGTGATTGTCCCTGAAAAGGATGTTTCTCATCAATGGGCACGTATTGGGCAGTACCATATACCTCCGAGGTAGATGTCACAAGTACTCGGCTAGTCCCAAGTTTTTTTGCAGCTTGAAGCACATTTAAAGTTCCTTTTATATTGGTATCCACATAGGAATCAGGAGAATGATAGCTAAATGGAATTGCAATCAATGCAGCTAGGTGAAACACTTTCTGGGATCCCTTCATTGCCTCATATACCCCATTTGGATCTCGAATATCACCAGCAAAAATCTCAATTTCATTTAGTTTTTCCTTTGGAAGACTATCCAGCCACCCCCATGTATTAAATGAGTTGTAATAAGTAAATGCTTTTACGTCATATCCTTTTTCCAATAAACTCTCAACCAGATGACTTCCAATAAAACCATCTGCACCTGTAACCAAAACTTTCATCGGTTCATTCCTCCTTATACTGCATACAGGACAATTTCATTGGGGTATAGATTACCTCCATAGTATCTAATATAAAATTTGTAATTATCATTGAGAGAATCAATCAATCTTGGAATTTTCCAAAGATCCTCATTACCATGATAAATACAAACTGCTAATTTGGGCTTTTCACTACTGATATGACGTTTAGCACCATTTAGGACAAAGCGTTCTGCACCCTCCACATCCATTTTTAAAAACGAAATCTCTTCACAAATATCTTCATCAATTGATACCATTTTCACATTATTAAAAGCCAAATTTTTATTACTTTCATTTTCATCATAGATACGACTGGATTCACTTCGTTCGTTTTCATTGATTGTAACTATTTCTCCATGCCTGTCACCAACTACATTATTTCTTACTTCAATATTCCCGAAGTGACCAGCAACTATCTGAAGATCATTCAAATTCTTTTGATCCATTTCATAACAATAAATTTTATGGTAGCTCTGAAAATTATGCATGTAATCAATTAATGTATCTCCATTATATGCACCAATATCAACAAACACCTCTTGCGAATCACATTGGATAATATCTCTGTCAAAATATTGCGAATATTTTCTCTCTTGGATTTCACTTAAACATCTACTATCAAAAGTGATCCAGTGGTTTAATACATTACATAGAATCTTTCTCGATGTACTATCCTCAACTTTTTGATAAAGCCATATAAAATCCTCCATGTGTTCCTTCAACTGTATCGCTCTTTGATGAATCAGTTCATATTGTTTATCCTCTAATGATAGCTTTCCCCAGTATGGATAATTCTTATAAGATGCCTCCATGTATTTCATCGCTGCATTATCATTCCTACTTAAGGCAAAATAGTTTGCTTTTAGCGATTCATATATCTGCTTCTGGGTGTTATTATTCACATATTGTATTATCTGGTTGAAACTTACATCAACCCAGTCCTTTTCTACTATTCTCTTTGGTATTTCCTTTTTTAACTCTTGGTATACTTCTAATATTTGATTTGCTCTATGAAGCCATGTATGTTTTTTATTCGCTTTTTCATATCCACTTCTTGCAATCCGGCATGCTTTATCTTGATTTTCTAAAAAATATAGGATTTTGTCTGGCAATTCTGATAATCTTTCATAGGAAAAGAATACAATGTCCTCACCATCAATAAATTGATTCTCTAAATATATATTTTTTTCGCTGATACAAAGTGCTCCACAGAGCATAGATGTAAACACTCTTTCATGGGATCCATTTCGAAACAAAGGCAAATTATTTAAAACAATTTTTGCATTACCCATGATTTGAATTGTTTCATCAAAACTAATTGCTTTATGGATATGTATATAATCCGAATAAATATTCTCATATTTTTCCCAGCCACTCCCATAGACATGGATATGTATATTGTTTCTGGCAACTTCCTCTAACATGGCAACTCTATTAAAATCTCTCACATATCTATCCAGAAACGACAGTTCTTCAATGAGGTCAATCAATTCATCATTATCTAAATTTATTCCTTTATTCTCCATTTCACGTAAAAGCAGGTCTTCCATGGTTCCATGCCCCAAGCTCAACTGTTCTGCGATATTAAAAAAAACGTTTTGCATCTCTTCATTATATTTTTGGAATTCTTCGGAAACGCTTTGGATATCAGTATAACTGCCCATAAAAACAACATCTAATTCTCTGTCCAAATATTCTATATCGATTGGCGACTTAATACCTGCATGTGGCATAAAAACCACATCTTTAATATGAGAAAAGTACTTTCTAATATAATTAACGTGATCGTAATCATTAAATGAACATATCTGATTATCCCATAACTGATATATTCTAGAGGTATGATACATAGGATGATCAACAAAGAAATTCCATATCAGGCACTCTTGATTATTTATCAAATTACCCCAAGTACCAGCATTTATACCATTCATGCTGATTGCAAGTTCTATTTTACTTTTCTTAATTACTTCTGTCTTCAGCTTAGTTCTATGTGTTAAATCATAAATGCAAACACTGTGTCCCATCTGCTGAAACGCTTCTGCTAATGCATCTGTAAAATAATCTAATACTCCATATTGTGAAATTCCTTTTACCAACAATATATTCATGCTTTCCCTCATTTCTTCATCAATGTGAGTGCACACAGGTTTGCGAAAGCAGCACCACACCTTTGAAGTTAATTATAATTGCTTTAGATTTTGATCCAATTTCTCCCGAAGCAACGGCTGGATAAAATCAATTCCTTTTAGTATTGCTTCGTAAATGATCTTAGATTTCTGGTATGTGATTACCTTATCCAGATCACCCTCACCATTGTGGTGATACATCGTAGCCATCTCGTCCGAAGTAAATATTGTAATATAGATATCTATAATTTGGTATATTCTTTTACTTTCAATGTATTTATTGATCTTTATTAATTTATTATAATTTTCTGTCGTTGATTTATTTTCTTCCTTGGATTTTAAATATAATTGAATCTGTTTTTCAGATAATTCAATAGCCTGCTTGACCTTTTTCTTCATACTATATAGATCATCACACGCAGAATCTAAATACTTTAGTGCTTTTTGGAAACCTTCATCTGTAAATGCCTTATTCGATTCTGTCAATACATTACTGAAATCAAAAATCTCCTTTGCTCCATAAGTCTCCAGAACTTCATCCAAGCTTTTCATAACCGTTCCTGCTATCTTGGCACCCCGTTTCTTTGTATCAAAGACCGTGATTTCCGGATGAAGATGAATCATGTCTTTAAACCAGGTAATAAAGTCCTTCCAATCGTATCGCGAGGGCACCTGACCTCCGTCAATCCCTTCTACCATGACATTCATCGTATTCTCCAGGTTTTCTACAACCTCTCCTGCATGGGTGAATTCACCATCATATGCAAGATCCTGTCCAACCAATGCGATTTTATCAAAGCCCAATTGTATGCAAATTGAAAAGGCCGCCGTCGCTACCGAAGTACCCATATTCATGCGGGGTGGTTTCACTCCCGCTTCTTCATAAACAGTTCGAAAAAACGGATCACAATTATAAAATATTTTCTTACCCTGATGCTTTTGTAGAATTTCCCAGTTAGAAGCTAATTCTGTCATTAAAGGATAATCTATATGCTCCCTTGTTGTAAAATATTCGACGGGTTTCACCGGATCTACCGTTATTACAAAATCCGGATCGATACCATTATCCATTACATAATCTAAGACACGGTCTACAACAAACAGGTAAGCCTTTCCCTTGGCTTGTCGTAATGTCTCTAAATTCTCCTTTACTGAAGGTCCTGCCGCAACAATAATCGCCGGCAACTCAACCCTAAGATATGGAGTAATTCCATGCAGAGTATAACTGTCCTTAAGATATTTTAAATTATATAAATCATTTTCAGGCATCCTAGTGCCTAATAACATACCAGTATTGATATTGATTACAGTATGCATTAGTACATCTCTTATTTCCTTCCAAAATGTCACACAGCTTTCAGGAAATAACGCTTCATAACAAGGAAGCACACATTGAATCTGAGATTTCATATTTGTAATATTCATCGTATTTTGTAGTATACCATGAAAGTCAAAATCATTAATATTCTCTATTGAAATCAATACTCTTTCAAACGAAAGAACTTTCTCCAAATCATATTCCATCATAACAAAATCAAAAAGTTCTCTACTTGGTTCATATATAAATAAACAATCATCCGGTCCAAGATGATCAATCAATTTCTCTATCATAACTCCGCTGCCAAATCCAAATGCAACTACAATATTACTTAAACTCCGGAACTCAAATTGCTCCACCCACCTATCAGCCTCATGTGAAGGGCTATAATTGCTGTTCATGCGATATAAGTTGTTATTCTTTCTCACATATAATACTTTCTCACCATCACTGGCGTTCTCAGTGAATATATCATCAAAATGTGTATCCTGATTATTCTGAACTGAAGATATTGTCTGCTGTTCACATTCCGTACCATATAGTTTTTCGTATAGATAGTTGTGTGATTTTTTCATAATTTCTTGGTTCTGTTTTAAATATTTCATACACAATCTCCCTACAGCTAAGAATTTGCATAAAGCTGCAACTCTTTTAAGGCGTTTCCAATCACTCCATTTACCTCAAAGGTTAATATATCTGCCAATAGCACATAATCCTTCTGCGCTAATACTTCTAATGCGTTTGTTAGAATCAAATTAAATTGCCTCTCTTCTAATCTCAAAATTGGCTGATCCTTTTGATAACACCGAACATTTTCAAGCATTGCCATAATAACGGCAATCATTTGCTCCAATTTCTGCAGCCCTTCTTGCTGTTTTTGTTGATAAAACAAACCTGCTGTTTCTTCAATCAACTCCATGGCTACCTTCATGCTTTCGAGTAATTTCTCCATGTTCCCTTCCAATCTCTAAAAAAATAAGGCTGGCTATATGCCAGCCTTATTTTAAGTTTTAATAAACAATTACTGTAATAAGGATAATACACCTTGTGTTGACTGATTTGCCTGAGACAACATAGACTGTGCAGCTTGTTGAAGAATATTGTCCTTAGAGTATTTAACCATCTCTTTAGCCATATCAACGTCACGAACACGAGATTCTGCTGATTGCAAGTTCTCAGCTGTATTGTCTGCATTTGCAATTGTATGCTCTAATCTGTTCTGCAGAGCACCAAGTTTAGATCTCTGTGTTGATACTTGATTCAGAGCACTTGTAACAACAGAAATCTGGGAAGTAGCAGTTGAATAAGTTGATACATACTTATAAGTACTTTCTACACCTAATCCAGATGCTGTCATGCTAGTGATGGAGAATACAATGTTCTGTCCTTCATTTGCACCAACCTGAATGCTTTTTTCATCAAAGCTACCAGTTAATAACTTCATGGTATTGAATTCTGTCTCAGTACCAATACGTGTTATTTCTGTAGATAAAGCATTTAATTCTTCCTTGATAGCATCACGGTCTGCTGTTACGTTAGTATCAGTTGCAGCCTGAACAGTTAACTCTCTCATTCTTTGCAGAATAGACTGTGTCTCGGCAAGAGCACCTTCTGCTGTCTGGATTAAAGAGATACCATCCTGAGCATTTGTAGATGCCTGATTCAGACCTCTAATCTGTCCACGCATTTTTTCACTGATAGTCAAACCAGCTGCATTATCTCCAGCACGATTGATCTTGTAACCAGAAGATAATTTCTCTGTTGATTTTGCAAGGTTGCTATTTGTGATACCTAACTGTCTGTTTGTGTTGGCAGCCGCCATATTGTGTTGTACTATCATAATAATTTCCTCCTTGAATTGTAATTTTCTAACAGCTTCCATGCTGCTAAAATTCTTACTATATGAATTGTTCTACAATTCATATTTATTGTATTTTGTTTCTTCCCGTCCGGCCGTACGCTCCATCAGAGAGAATTTCGTAAGTAATTTTCTTACTTGTAATATATATCGGTATCTTTTAATAATACTTTATACCCTTTTGCAATTTTTATTTTTTTTTGTCATAAAACTGAGACTCGATTTCATGCTGTTTTGACATGGTTTTATAATAGTTTGCTGCTGTTTTGCTGCTAATACGGGAATCACGGATATTCTTCCTTTTCCCTGAAAACAAAAAATCAATTTTTTGCTTATTTCTTTTTTCTAGAGCCTGAAGCTTTATGCTAAGATCTGTAACCTCTGTTATCAGATTTTTCAAGATACTAATTTCAGATTCGTATTTCTCTTTTTTTATAACGAGCTCAGTTTTAACTCCTGTATAGGTTTTCTCAAAACCCTCATCTAATTGAATCAAACTTTTCAGATGCTCCTCCTTAATCCTTATCGTTTCATTAAAGAGCTGCTCATCAAAGGGGTCTGTTGCAACAATTGATTCTTGCTGTTCTGTCACATTGATCAACCAGATTAGGAGCTTTTTCTTTTTTTCAAGTACATCAATTAAAAGTTGTATATATGCACGTCGGGTAATGCTTTCATCCATTAGATCTGTCCTCCGAAATATAGCAGATTGTTTGTATTAGGATACCATTCTCATTATTGACCAAAAGTTACTACTATCATACTCCTTTTGCAAGTCTCATAACTTCTTTCCAGGTATCTCTCATTTCCCTAATATATTCCAGCGCCTCTTCCAGTATTTCTTTATCCTTTTTTATATTAGCTTCAATTAATCTGCGATATATATAATCATAAACATTCTCAAAATCCTTAGCGATAGGGTATTTAAAATCCAGGGTGGCCTTAAATTCAAGAATTATCTTCTCTGCTTTTATAATATTAGTATTAACCTTTTCCAAGTCACCTTTCTCCAATCCTATTAATGCAAGATTGCAAAATTTTATTGCTCCTTCGTACAGCATTAACGTTAATTCTGCAGGAGATGCTGTTAATATCTTACTATTATTATAGGTTGCCGCTGCATTTGCTGCCATAATATAAAACCCTCCATATCATTGTAACTAGCATAACATTCTGCAAATATCTATGTGCAGATATTCAGTAAACGTTTACTTAGTTTCACCATTTAAACCAATATATTTTTTCTACTTGTTTCCCAGCATTGATGCTAATGACGAACTCTGGGAATTCATCTTTGCCAATGCAGTTTCCATTGCTGAAAACTGAGCATAATACCGGTCTTCCATATCCTGAAGCTTATCTTCCATTTTGTCCAGTTCCTCGTTATAATCTGTCAGAGTATTTTTCATCTCTTTATCATTATAAAATGTCAATGCACTTCTAAGCTTGGTTCCACCCATGTTCTCACCAAGCTGTTTATATAAGTTTCCAGCTAGCTGCGTCAATACTGTTGCAACCGTGTCCGGGTCTTCCTTCAGAGCAGCTAACAACTTATCTGTTTTACTCGATGTAGTACTATCATCCTTATTACCATCAATATGAAGCAACCCCTTTTCTGTATAATCCATTGAAGTTGCAATACCGTAAGAAGCCAAGGAATATGACTTACCACCAACTGTAACGTTACTGTTTAGATTTGACCTCATTGCAGTTATAAGGGTACCCAATGTACTATCTCTTCTTAGCAATGAATCTTTAATTTTTGTTTCCCACTTTTCAATCTCATCGTCACTCATTGACTCTTTCTCATCATCTGTTAAAGGATTAAAGCTGGATGCAGATTCCGAATAATAATATGTATTCATCTCCTTCAGTAAGGAATTATACGTAGTAATAAAAGATTTGACCATATCATAAACAGCCTGGGTATCATTAGTTACACTTAGGCTGATTGGTACATCATCATTCGAGTTATCTGTTGTATTGGCTCCATCTGTAAGTCCTTTTAAAGTAATCGACAACCCATTTATCGAGATATTATTTGACGAGCTTGTAAACTCAACACCATTATAATTATATTTCGAATTTTTAGCTTGAGTCAGATTCATCAGTGCAGAATCATATACCATCGTTCCATCAGACGAGGTCGTGTCCTTTGTAATCTCACTTAGCTTAAGTCCAGCCAGCTTGTTCGTGTCAGTGGTAGTCAAGGTAAATGCATTGTCAACGCCGCTCTGTTTTGAGCTTATAAAAAAACGATTTTGTGCCGTATCATAGGATGCACTTAGTCCAGCTTCTTTTAACGTAGACAAAAAATCCGTTATAGTAGTTTCCTCTTTTACCTCCAAGGTTCTTCCCGTAGCATCATCTCCAAGCTTTACTGTAATGGTACTACCTGTTGACATACCTAAATCTACCAGCTTTGTACTGGTGGATACAGCCAAAGAATTATCGTCATTCTTAAGTTCTCCACTAGTAACAAACTGTGAACTCGCCAACTGACTTACTTTCAGGCTATGGGTGCCTTCAGCAGCAGTATTGGAAGCTATTACAGTCGCTACTGACTCATCCGAGGAGGATACCTTTTTAGTTGCAAAGCTGCTCTGCAACCTGAATTTTGAGAGTGCATCCGTATAAAAGGAATATGCCTTAGTATTTAGGCTCTTCCATACCTCCTGCTTCCACTCCAACTTGGTTATTTTATTTTCAATCTTAGTTTGTTTTGTTCTTTGCACCGACATCAGGGACTTAATGATACTTTCCGTATCCATATTCGAAACTAATCCTGTCATTCTTACTGGCATAAAGCCACCTCCTTATCTCTTTTCATCCACAAGAAAACCAGCCAGTTCCCAGGCCTTTTGTACCATCTCAAGGGTCTGTTCCGGTGGAATTTCACGAATTACCTCATCCGTCTCTTTATCAAACACTTTTATAGAAACCCGTTTTGTTTCCTCATGATATGAAAATTCACATCTTGTCCGATGCATTTTTAATTTACTATTTACCTGCGATACTGCATCCTTAATCTGTTGCTCAGACACCTGTGCATCCTTTTGCACATTTCCACGGTCATTGTTATATTCGTACTTTTCTCTACTCGTTCCACTTGCACCTGCGACCGAGAAAGCACTTGGTACGTCTTCAATATTAATTGTAACTGAATTCGATTTTACGGCTGTAGTTTCTGCCTTCAGCTTTTCAGGAGTTTTTGCTGCGCCATGATAAACTGCGTTTGATATTACTTCTAATGCCATAAATATACACCTCCGTGTGTTAGATTTAATAAGTAAACTAATGCCTCTTGCCATCCTTGACTGCACTAATATTTTGCATTAACATCTATCTCTTATATCGGCTTACTCTTGTAAAAGGTTTATAGCCTTCACAAAAAAGAAGGCTGCTAAAGAGAACTGTATATTAACACTCTCTAATAGCAGACCTCAAACAGGACTCTTGATTCATTCAAACAGCTTCTTTAGAGTCTCATCAGTTGCTGTCGTCTCTGCAGCTTCCTTGTTTGACTCTTTTATCTGAAGATAAATTTCCTTCCGGTAAATAGGAACCGATTTCGGTGCACTAATCCCAACCTTAACCTGATCTCCCTTAACTTCTAGGATCGTCACCTCAATATCATTACCTACAATAATTGATTCATTAATTCTTCTTGAAAGGGCTAGCATATTATTTACCCTCCTTCGCTACTTTATAAGCCTTTAACTGCTTATAAAAAGAATATTTTACTTCATAATCCGCATTCTCTACTATAATCTGAGCTCCTTTTCTAGAATCAGAGTTAATAATGAAGGGCGCTTTTAGATTAGCCGTTATTTTCTCAATATCAGATGGTACCGTTACCGAGACCAAAACTACAACATTCTCGTCTGTTACATCACCAAGGGGTTTTAGGAGCTCGTCATCGACCTCAGGATTGTAATCCTGTTTTACTAAAAATGGACTAGCCACGGGAATAGCCAGCGTAGGTTCATCCAAACTCTGAAGCCAGGATATCTCTGGACGCTCCTCTTCATCATTATCAAATAGAATTGTATACTTCGTGAAATCTTCAAAACCTAAAATACCATTTTCAAAATATATTATTTTATCTTCATCTAACTCAATTTCACCAAAATGCCTCGTTTTAACTAACATAGTTATCCCCTTCCCTTCTCGCACAAAATTGTAGGATTAATACTAGTCCACAAATATGACATACATTCTACAGAAAATCCAACAACGTATTTTTCACAACCTTACCTGCCGCAGCTAGCGATGCATTATAAATAACCTCCGCTGCACTATACTTAACAATTGTTTCCGCGATATCTACATCCTCATTCTGAGATAATAGATCTTCAAAATCCACCTTCTGGTTTGACAATCTATTTTCCGTCAATTCCAATCGAACATAGCGGCTTCCTAAATCAGCTACTGCAGTATTCACCTTGTCCTGTTCCTTAGAGGAGGCAGTAATTCCATCGGAAAATGCTTTCTGCATCACTTCTTTCTTCAGCGTAAGCTCGGTATTTAACTGATCCAGCATCTTGTTATACGTTTCTTTGTCAGTCTCCGATATGGAGGTATCCTCTAACCGTTTTTTAACCTCTTCAATCTTAGCTTCCGTGTTGATGACACCATCCACTGCAGCTATTATATCATCTATCCTGCGCCCAATACTATGAGTAATCGCATCGGATCCTTCGGTATTAACTTTCAATTTCTGATTATAGTTTACTTCATATTCGATCGACTGGGATTCTTTTGTATACTTAATTTCTCCCTGCTCTGGTTTATTGCTATCAGTCTTAGTACAGTCAAAGTAATGCTCCGGTTTTAAATCGCCGCTTTCAAAACCCGTCTTTGTATAGGTGACTTTCATCGAATCAGCTAGACGAAATGCGTCATAAGCTGTTTCACTTAAGATAATCTCCCCTGTTTCCGCTATATAATGCGCTCTTCCATCCGCAGGATTATAGGCATCAGGGTCATTTACAGAAACCCCATCAATAGAGTTAAAGGTTGACTGTAACTCCAATTCTCCCGCAGCATTTTTCTTATAAAGTGATATCTCCCCCGGAGGTGTTGTACTCAGATCATCATAGGCTAATTGTATCCTATATATCTCATTCATAGTCGGCGACTGATCAAAGGTGCTCGATCCAAAATCAGATAGCTCATAACTTCCTACAACCTTATTCGCTATTTGAATATCCTTCACATTAATATTTTCTGTGATATTGTAGGTCAGGTTATCCATTTTCTCCGTAAAGGACAGAGAGCTGTCAGTTTTATATCCTGTAAACACATATCTTCCAGCGTAATTTGTATTCCCCTCCTGGTAAATCTGATCCTTTAATTGCTTCAGATTCTCAGAAATAGAAGACCGGTCTGATGCGGTTAAAGTGTCGGAGCTGCCCTGGACACAATAGGTGTTAACCTTACTTAGAATATTATTAACCGTAGTTAATGCACTCTCTGTAACATCCATCCAGGATTTCGCATCCGGTATATTTTTCTCAAAATACTGTTCCAGCTCTGATAAATTGGTACGAAGTTTTAAGGCACGAACAGTAATGATCGGGTCATCGGAGGGCTTTTGTATCTTCTTGCCGGTTGAATATTGCTGTTCCAGATTCGTCATGTTAACCTTATTCTTATTAATATTCCCCAACATATTGTTTGTCATCATCTTATTTGTTATTCTCATACATTACCTCCTTACCCTGTCTATACACCCATCTCATTAATTAATTTATTGTATATTTCATTCATCACGGTAATAACCTTTGCTGAAAGATTATAAGCGTTCTGATACCTGATCAGATTCATTGCTTCTTCATCTACATCCACACCGGAGACAGATAATCTCTGGTTTGTTATTGTTGCCAGAATATTCGATTGACTCTGGGATATGGTACTTGCCTTAGCTGAGTCAATACCTATTTCAGCTACCATAGTTTGAAAGAAAGCTTCCGGTGTTCCTTGTTCAAAGGCTGTTTTATTATCCTTTAAAGCGATCAGTTTATCTACGATATCATTATTTTCTGCACCGTTTATAATATCTGAAGATGCAGCCAATAAGCCAGGATTATTGAAAAAGCTTTCACTGACCGTAAAATTCTCTGCTGTTACAAAATAGTAGGATCCATACAGGGGCTGATTATCAGGAATTTCCTCATAGTAGCCACCCGTTTGGGAATTAAATGTATTATAATCGTAGTATTCCTCATCATCGGAACCAACCAGTGGACCAAAGGTATAATTTCTGCCGTTTATTTTATTGGTTGCATTGAATAGATCTGTACCGGCAGCCCCATTGGAATCAACTCCTGTCCGGTGGATTTCATTAAAGGCCAGCGCAAAGGTTCGAACAAATTGATTCAACTGATTTTGATAGTAGGGTAACCCTTTATAATTAATACTTTCTCCCACCGATACTTTTTCTTCCACCACATCCACTATTACCGGATCCTCTAACTCGAAGGTATAGATAAACTTACCAGTTGTCGTATCCTTCGTTACCTCAAAGCCTGAGTAAGCATAGTTACGATTCCCTACAGTAATGGTTCCTGTCTCCGGAATATTTAATTTCTCAACTTCATTAATATTAGAATCCGCAATGATAAGACTGGTATCTCCGGCATTTGCACTAACGGTTCCCGAGAAATTTTCCATATTATTGCCATCACGTACTTCAAGTAAAGCTTGTAGTGAGCCGCCAAGGGTATTGCTTCTTTCATCGAATTTTTGTCCATTTTGCCAATAGATGTCGTAGAGACCATCAATATCATTCTGGCTGTATTTATCTTCTCTCGGAGACACAATCAGCTTATTTGTATTGATTCCATCCACTAAGGTAACTCCATCTAATTTGACTACGTAGCTGGTAACTCCCGAACCTACTGAACCTACCTTCTTTTCTTCTACACTGATATTCGCAATCTGGGAAAGCTCATCAATTAACAAGGCTCGCTGGTCACGGAGATCATTTGCTGTACCCCCTTGAATCTCCAGTGTATTAATCTGCTTTGTTAAAGCTGCTACCTGCTGTGATACAGAATTAATTTGATCAATCTGGTTACGGATCTCAAAATTACATTCTTCCTGTACCCCTTTTAAATTCGAGGATACTGAATTAAAAAACTCCGTTAAACTCTTTGCATAATTAATCACCTGCGTCCGCACTGTTGAGCTGGAAGGATTCTTCTGCAACTCTGACAGACTATTAAACAGTGAATTATAGGTAGTCGTAAAACCGTCTTCATTTACCTCATTAAAATAATTCTCTATTTCCGTCATGTAGTGGGCTTTACCGGAATATTCCCCATACAAACTGTTATTACTCCAGAATTTTTCATCATAATAAAGCTCGCGCTGCTGGACAACCCCTGTAACTGTTACACCTGTTCCTGCCATACCGTAAGTACTATTCATCCGAATCGCCTTACTCGCCTTTTGCCCCATGACTTGTCTGGAATAGCCCGCGGTTTCTGCATTGGTAATATTATGTGAAGTTGTATCCAGCGCAGCTTGATAGGCATAGAGACCTGATTGCCCAATGTTTAATCCAAAAAATGTCGAAGCCATCCTAACACCATTCCTTTCAAGCTTACTTTAATTTGCAAAGCAGCTTTTTATCTTTATCGCACTGGCGTTTCATCTATCTTTTAAGCCAATTTATTAATAATGTCCTCCAGCATCTGGCTAACCACATTCACATATCGAGCAGAAGCGTTATAGGCATGCTGGTATTTTATCAAGTTCGTTAATTCTTCATCCGAAGATACACCGGTTACTTCCATTCTCTGATTATTGATACTTAGTACCATAGAAGCCTGATTCGTACTAATTGTATTAAACTGCTCACCACGGTTAGCAAGTTCAGAAATAAAGGAAGTGTAATAATCCGAGAAATTATTTTTGGTCAAGGTATTCGGCGACAAGGCCGCAAAAGCTTCCTGCCAGGAGGTCAAGAGCTGCTGGGCGGTTTTAATGTCATAATCACCGGTTCCTGAATTGTTTGATAACGGGATATGGGAGTAATTTTTTAATATGTTCGGATTAATCTCAATTTCACCAAGAGTAAATAAGGAATAGTTATCCGAAGCATCTTCTTCGTTATATACCATGGCCGTTATCGTCTCATGGGTACCATCTTCATTCACAATATCAATATCTTCTTCATGATAGCGTTGCATTGATTTACGGTTAAAGAGAGCTTCTCCCATCGTCGTGCCATCCAAACCAACTGGAGCATTCTCCTGGTCAAGAATCTTTATCTTACTACCGTCCGTTAACGTAACCTCCTTGTTAGGAGATAAGATATCGTTAATCGTGGTCGCTATTCCGTGGATCAATTGGTCAAATTGCGCCTGTACCGTCATTATGACAGAGGAATTAATCGTATTGTTATAATCAATAACAGCTGCATTATATCGTGCATCTGATTCATAGTTCTCACGTATCGGTATATCCGTATAATTCGCCTGCTTAGAGCCCCTTGATACTAATAGCCCCTTAAGAGACCCAATATCTGTATTATTCTCTGAAGAGTATGCAGTATCAAGATTGAAGACATCCACACCACCATACGCTTCCCAGATGGGCTTGATCATCTCTGAACTTTCATTGATCTTGGTGGTTGTCATGCGATAAGCCGTATCTTCTGTGACAAAAGGGATGCCTTCCAGATTAACGGTCACTATACCACTGGCGTTTTCTTTATATGTAATCTTGGCCATCTGACCTAATTCATCCAATAACACATTCCTTTGATCCCTAAGATCATTGGCATTTTCAACTCCTGTGCTTTCATATTGCCTGATTTTTAGGTTTAATTTTTTAACTTCATCGCCAATTTCATTGATTCTATCTACCTGATCTTTAATCTTGGTATTTAAATTTATTTGATAATCCTTTAATTGATTTGAAATATTGTCTGCTCGCTCCACAAAGGTAACTGCTGTTTCAATAAAGGATGCCCTTGTCACGATACTATCCGGTTCTTTTGCAAGCTCCTGTAAGGAAGTCCAAAAATCACCGATTACATTTTGAAAAGTTTCTCCTTCAAGTTCACCAAATAGACTTTCCACCTCACTAACAGCATCATATTGAGCATCGTAAAAAGCCTGGCGACCAAATTCCTGACGATAGGCTTTATCAAGAAAGAAATCACGCACTTGCTTAACTTCAGCAAAATTCGCGCCAAGACCCTGCTGTAATGTTGAAACATAGGAATCACCTAATTTCACATACCGAAAGTCCGTTTGTACCACCTGCTGCCTTACATAGCCAGCAGTATCCACATTGGCCAGATTATGTGAAGTTACATTCAAAGCTGCCTGACTTACATTCAGGCCGGATACACCTACATATAAGCTACTCATCGAACTCATGGACTACACCTGCCTTACCAAAGTCAATTAATAATTGACTTTCTATTGTTTTGCATCGAACATCCCTGTTCCCCGCATCTGTGCATCATATCTGGAAGCACGTTTTGTGTAAGTATTATTCCCCGGTGACATCCTTGTACTTTGAATAAAATTCATATTGAATTCTATCATCTCGAGGGATTGTTGAATTAAGGATTGATTACGATTATTGATTGTGACTAATCTTTGTACCGTAACCTTTAGATTATCATGTAAAATAGATAGAGCTTTCTGCTCCTTAGGCTGTTTGTCTAATAGACCGATTAAATCTTTCAGACTAAATTCCTTTGATTTCCTGTTTATTACCGTTTTTATATTCAGCATAATCGATTCTCTTTTATGCTCTAACATACTGATTTGATCAATTGCGCTTTGTTCTTTATTTGTTATCTCCTGCAATGAATCCAAATCGTTTTTAACAATGATTTGGGTCTTCATATCCGCAATCGGAAGCAATTCTTTGTATAATAAATATTCCTGCTCAAGCACATCAATCAGTTCTTCGATTAAACTCGCCACCACTAACCCTCTTTCTATTCAGGTTTTGTTTTGACACACTACTTGGCCGTTCTTAGGTGGTATAACGAATCGATCCATCAATTCATCTGCCTAAGCAAATGAATTGATTTCACCATTCTTTATTCCAAGTATTGATCAACTAGTTTTTCAGCTACATCTTGGATACTAACATGATAGGTTCCCGCTTCCATGCGCTGTTTAATGTCATTAATTGTTGCTTCTCTGACGTCTGGCGTGCGTGCAACAGCTTGCTTCGCTACTTGATATCCCTTTCCCATTTCAGATATCTCAAGTGTATCACTGAAGTTAGCCTCTTTAGCTTTTGTTGTAGACTTTACAGAACTGGCTGTATAAATCTCGCTAATTTTGTTAAATGCATCGATACGCATCCTGCTCACCACCTTTTAATTCTAAAGAGTCATTAAACGACCCTCTTATCATGTTTTAGAAACCCATAGGTTTCCAACATGTTCTACTTTATTTATCGGATATTTTTGAATTATCATTATAGTAATTTCAAATTTTATTAAAGAAAATTCATTTTTCTAAATTGCCAAAGTAACTTCCAGTCACCCTCAATCAAAAGCTGACGTTACTTTGGCAATCTCTTTTCTGGAAGTTAGTTCGCCAAACTTTATTCTATGTTATAGTTATGTTGCTATGTCCCGG
>JAEWIZ010000011.1 GCA_023386815.1 Bacillota bacterium | reverse complement strand
CCTCCTATGTAATTTTTGTGGTTGGCAAACCCACAATCATTATAACATGGGAGGTTTTTTACTTGAAGCTAAAGCTAGCTGGGGACACACCGGCATAGCCGGTGGTTTATTTTTATTGCGAAACAATAAAAGAGATACTCCTTGAAAGTTAGTTTTAAGGAGTATCTCTTTTCATTTATGGCCAGTAAATTAGTTTACTGATAAATCTTTCTATATTATTTTCGAATAATATCGCTTCTTCCTGGACCATTTGATATCAAGGTAATTGGCACTTCAAGTTCTTTTTCGATGAACTCGATATATTTTCTACAGTTCTCAGGCAGCTCTTCATAAGTCTTAATCCCTCTGATATCCTGCTTCCAGCCTGGTAAATATTCATAAACCGGCTTTGCTTTTCCAAGCTTAACTGTTGTTGGGAAATTTTTTGAAACTACTCCATCAATTTCATATCCAACACATACCGGCAATACCTCAAGGTATCCCAGGACATCCAGAACAGTAAAGGCCACCTCTGTTGCTCCCTGCATTCTACAGCCATATCGAGAGGCTACTGCATCAAACCATCCCATTCTTCTTGGACGGCCTGTTGTTGCGCCGTATTCTCCACCGTCACCGCCGCGTTTTCTAAGCTCGTCTGCCTCATCACCAAAAATCTCACTTACAAATTCACCTGCGCCAACCGCACTGGAATAAGCCTTTACTACGGTTACCACTGATTTTATCTCATAAGCAGGAATACCTGCTCCGATTGCTCCGTATGCTGCCAATGTTGAAGATGAGGTAACCATAGGATAGATACCAAAATCCGGATCTTTTAGCGCTCCCAGCTGACCTTCTAATAGGATATTTTTTCCCACTTTGATTGCATCATAAAGGAATGCAGCAACATCACAAACATATGGCTCAACCATATTTTTATACTCGATCAAGGTCTGATATAACTCCTCCTGATCAATGGCCGGTTTGTGATACAAATGCTCTAATATAACATTCTTCACTTCACAAACTCTAGCAATTTTATCTTTTAAAACTTCATCATCAAACAATTCAGAAACCTGGAAACCAATTTTGGCATACTTATCAGAATAAAAGGGTGCAATTCCTGACTTGGTAGAACCAAAGGATTTGCCTCCTAATCTCTCTTCCTCATACTGGTCAAACAAAATATGATAAGGCATCATGATCTGTGCTCGATCAGAAACCAGTATCTTGGGTCTTGGAACGCCACGCTCTACCAGTGAATTTATCTCCTCCACCAGGTATGGAATATTGAGTGCAACACCATTACCGATAACGCTTGTTGTATGCTTATAAAATACACCGGAGGGAAGTAGATGAAGAGCAAACTTTCCATATTCGTTAATTATAGTATGGCCAGCATTGCTTCCGCCCTGATATCTCACTATAATATCTGCCTCTTGACTAAGCATGTCCGTTATCTTGCCTTTACCTTCATCGCCCCAATTGGCACCAACTATCGCTTTAACCATTTTGAATTCCTCCTTGAATCATATGATGACTCTTTTTATCAATAGTCCATATTATTTAAAATATTTTACCCATTTACTCATTAAGTATAAACTCCCAAATACTATAAGTAAAATCAAATTTTATTATACAATACATAACTTCATATTATGGAACTTTATATGCACATTAATTTTATTTATGTGTTTTTACAAATATAGGTTGACACTATAAATTGTATTCTAATAAGTATTTACATTATTTCTATCGATTTCTAAGCATATAACATCCATGACATGCAAAAAAGTTTGCATAGCGTTTTGATTGGCTCTGCAAACTTTCTAATTTATTATAATACAATCTATGGTTTCTTTATTCACTGCTTTCATGTTTCAATTCTATTTCTTTCGTACTAAAGGCCTGTTCTAATCCAGCATTTTTCATATTATCAACTTCAATCAGCATCTTCATTAAAGTAGCTCTAACACTATCAATTGAGGTTCCTAACCGCTGCTTGACATCAGACATTTTTGAAACAAGAACATCTTTACGCTGCTTTTGCAAAATATACTCCATGTTAATGCGTGTAATTTTCTCATTTGCGTCAGCTATCATTTCAGCTGCTTCTTTTTTGGATTCTTCCAGGATTTTATCTCTGCTCATATTAACAGCATCAATTGCCTGCGTAAGGGTACTATATCTTATATGATATGTATTTTGATTTTTTTGCTCTTCTTCTAGCTGAACTCTTAACAACAATATATCCTTATTTGCTTGCTCAAGCTCCTCAAAAGCAGCTTTGTATTGCTTTTGTATCCGCTCTTTCTCATCCTTTAGTTGTTCCATTTCTTTTTGATAAATAGAGGCCAGCTCCCTCATTGAGGTATATACGGATTCCTTATCAAACCCTCCAAACGGAGCCTTTTTAATACTTAACTTTTCTATGTACAATTCAATATCTCTCATATTCCCCTCCATATACCATTCAAAATTTGATTAACGAATCAAGTTAATAAAACAATATAATTTGAGAACTGATACCTTTGTCTCAACAAAAAAATCCAGCCGTAAATGTGATTACATTTGCGACCGGACTGTCATGACTTTTCATAAGAAAGCTTTAGACTCCTAGCTTTGCGTCCTTATTCTTTCGAATAGGTTGCCTACTTACATTTTAATTTGCAATTAACAATTATTTCCTTTTATTAATAATACTAAAGGAATCTATTTCTTGTCAAGTAAAATGAAAAAGTATAGGACAAAAGATCCTGGAATATATCGAAAGAGTATATCCGCTAAAAAAGTATTGATTACATCCTTAACGGACTTTTAGGGTTAAACATCTTATCAGCAATCCACTCAGCGGAGGAATAAATAAATTCTAAAGTTCTATCATAGGTAATATAAGTTGGCTGTATTAATTCATGCTTCTTTATGAAGTGATGCTCAATGAGCCAAACTCTACTATCCTCTAGCTCCTGCTCACTGATATAACCTTCTATCGGGTAAATTAGTGCTCTCTCCATATGCTCCCTTAACCCATCCATCTCCTCATAACGATACACCAACAACAAATCATTGCGATTTTGATCCGCGACAATGGCTTCAAAAAAACGCTTATCATTCTGTTCTATTCCGAGCTCTTCCATCCGTTTACAAAACTCTCTTCGAATGGATAGTACAAACAATTCATCCGTTAAAATATGAACTACGTAGCCTCGGTAAAAATCTAATAGCCCATCGGTTCTATTTCGGTTACATTTAATAAATTGCTCAAGTCTCTCCCTATAAAGGGTATGATTTTCTGGTAGTCCAAAGTCAGGATCCGGTATATCATCACGAAAATGTGTATGCTTTTTATGCACTCTCTCATATCCCATCCTTGCATGAACTGCATCCGGAGCCAGGGTACCCAGATAAAATAAATCCAAATTACGAATGGTTCCCTCCGGAAGGAATTTTAGCATTTCCTTTGCAATAACCATGTGAGTAATTACACCTGCCATAAAGCCTCCATATGCCTGTTATCCTGGCATTATCTCAATTCGCAATCCATCTTGCCACCTAAATGCCTGTTAATCTGCTTGGCACTTAATTCTTTCCAGTGCTGCCATGCCCGCCACGATCGGTATTCCCCAGTTCATTAACTTCGATGAACTCCAACTTAGGCTGATGCTCCATTATCCTGAACTGACAGATACGATCGTTCATATTAATTTCTGTATCTCTCATAGCAAGTGCAGGAAAAAACCACTGATCATTATCCCCACAATAGGTTTCATCAATAATACCCATAGAATTGGTCTGAAGGATACCGAAATTCTTAAATGTACTGCTTCTTGGTACCACATGGGCTTCATAGCCCTCAGGCAATTCCAATGCGATTCCCAGTGGAATCAGTTTGAACTCACCGGCTTTCATTACCACTTTCTCTGATGCGCGTAGATCAATCCAGTCAGATTTATTTTCAATGTATTGTAATTTTTCAATTTGGTCACTGATATATTTTATTCTAATGTTCTTCATATGGACTCCTTTTTCTCCTGATTTAAAGTAATTGTTTTATCATCAATTTTAAGATTTCAACTCTTGATATCTGTACGCTGACTTATCAGCCTTATGATTTCTAGTGTTTATCTGTAAACGCAGGCTTATCAACCTCCATCATATTCAATAATTCCTTTGCAGCTTTTGAAGTTGGATTATTGTTACCTATAATAACGCAAAAATGTCTTTTTGGTATTTTATTTTCAAACTTTAATTCGAACAAGCTACCATCAGCAATTGCGTCCTGGGCAAACTCACTTACAACACAACCAATACCAAGGTTCCGTCCTACGAATTTTACTATAATATCACTCATAGCTAGTTCAAACTCCGGGCTAAGAACGACCTCATTATCCTTCAAAAAGGTGTCAATATATCTTCGGGTACTGGTATTTTTCTCAAGACATACGATTGGCAGCTCCTCCAGTTCCTCATACTTTAGCTCTCTTCCTTTTAGGTAATCAAATCGGCTACCTGCTACAAATATATCCTGAATTTCCTTAATGGGTATACTTGTTATATCAGACTTTGCATCAAAGGGTTCACTAACTATTCCAAAATCAATCTTTCCACTATAAAGATAGTCCAGTGTTTCCGGAGTCGGAGCATTGGTTACAATAACTTTAATTTTCGGAAATTTCTCATGAAAACGCTCCAGAAATGGCAACAGATAAAATTGAAGCGTCATATCACTGGCACCAATCCGTATCTCTCCATTTTCAAGATCCAGCATTTTTTGAAATTTCTCTTCTCCCATCATAAGATACTCATAACCTCTTTGCACATAGCTATACAGTACCTCTCCCTCAGGGGTCAGTTTTACTCCTTTGGGAATACGTACAAATAATTTACTGCCTAGATTAGTCTCCAGTAGTTTAATTGCTTGACTCACTGCCGGTTGTGAGATACAGAGTTCTTCTCCTGCCCCAGTAAAACTCCCAGCCTTGGCAACATAATAAAATATTTTATAATATTCTAAATCAATATTCATATAACTTCCTCTTATGGAAAGGGCTTATTAGGAACATTTTAATTATAGCTTATCCCCTGAGGAATAGCAATGAATAATGAATCATTTAGTATCATACCACCTTTTGATGCTGAGATAAATATAATTCTGATAAGACTTATATCAATAAAATGATAAGTTTTGTGATAAATATACCTAAAAGGTTTAACACTATGTCTATGAATTTTTTTATAAATTCGCTGAAGCTGATAAAGGTCACTTATAAATTCTTTAATAATTACCAGATATAAACGCAACTAGAAAGGAAGAATGAATTATGGATAAGGTACACTATAATGTGAGCGGAATGATTAATAATGTTATGAAAACTCAGATAAAAAATGAGTTAGAGGATCTTGATGGCATTGGAAAGGTTAATATTGACCTGGTTAGAAGTACTGTGGAGGTTGACTTTAACCCTCCTGCTAATTCTGATGAGATTATACAGTGCATTGAGCAAACAGGCTGTAAAGTAACCGGAACAATGAGCTAACCTAATGCATTTGGCTTGTTAGCAAAAAGGCTGGTATAGAATTCGTCGTGACGATTGTTCTATAGCAGCCTTTCTATGGTTATACATATACCACTTAGTTAATAATATACTAATATACTAATTAAATTTAATTCTTTGCAGGTACATCATACTTTAATATCAGCTTTTAGACCTAAGGAATTCTTATTTTCCTCTAAGATCGGCTGAATAACTTCATTGATAAAATCAATTGTCTGTTCTTTCGCGCGACCGGTGTATCTGGAAGGTTCCATAGATTTCTTCAGTTCCTCCAGGGTCATGTTAAAAGATGGATCGGCTGCAATTAATTCTAGGAGATTATTTTCCAAACCTCTCTCCTTCACATTCTTACCAGCTTCCATGGAGAGGGTACGAATCTTCTCGTGTAATTCCTGACGGTCACCACCTGCTTTTACTGCATCCATCATGATATTTTCTGTTGCCATAAAAGGAAGCTCCTGCATAAGCCGTCTTTCAATAACCTTAGGATACACCACAAGACCGTCAACCACATTGAGATATAAGTCCAAGATTCCGTCAATCGCAAGGAAAGCTTCTGGGATACTGATTCTCTTATTCGCTGAGTCATCCAAGGTTCTCTCAAACCACTGAGTTGATGTTGTGATGGCCGGATTTAATGCGTCAATCATTACATAGTTTGCTAAAGATGCAATTCTCTCCGTTCTCATAGGGTTTCTCTTATACGCCATAGCAGAGGAACCTATCTGGTTTTTCTCAAAAGGCTCTTCTATTTCTTTTAAATGCTGCAAAAGACGTATGTCATTGGAGAATTTATGTGCACTGGCTGCAATGCCGGAAATTACATTCAACACTCTTAAATCGATTTTTCTGGAATAGGTCTGTCCGGATACAGGGTAACATCCGCTAAATCCCATTTTTTCCGCAATTCTTTGGTCAAGCCTTTTAATCTTCTCATGATCGCCATCAAATAGCTCCAAAAAGCTTGCCTGTGTTCCTGTGGTACCCTTGGAGCCAAGCAATTGAATGCTATCAATCAAATAATTCAAATCGTCATAATCCAGTTTTAATTCCATTAACCATAAAGATGCCCTTTTACCAACTGTGGTCGGTTGTGCCGGTTGAAAATGAGTAAAGGCCAGCGTCGGAAGCTCACAGTATTCCATAGCAAACTTAGCAAGCTCTGCCATGACGTTAATCAGTTTCTTTCTTACAAGCTTCAGTGCTTCGGTCATAACGATCAAATCCGTATTATCACCAACGTAGCAGGAAGTAGCTCCTAGGTGAATGATTCCCTTAGCTTTTGGACACTGCTCGCCATAAGCATACACATGGGACATTACATCATGGCGAACCAGAGCTTCTCGTTCCCTTGCCACCTCATAGTTGATGGCATCTTGAAATGCCTTTAATTCCTCGATCTGTTCCTGCGTAATATTTAATCCTAACTCCCGCTCAGTCTCCGCCAGTGCAACCCATAACTTTCTCCAGGTTTTGAATTTCATATCCGGCGAAAAAATGTACTGCATTTCTTTACTTGCATAACGTTCAGATAATGGGCTCATATATTTATCGTAACTCATTTTTGAATACCTCTTTCTTATATCAGCTTTTCAGTTTCAGCTTTAATTCAATAAGCATTATTAAATAAGCTTTCTTTAAATAAGCTTTTCTTCTACCAACTTATTCTATAATCAACCTTTACATTTATCAACCTATAATTTTGATTTTATGCTACAGCTCATATTCTCCTCGGATATCCTCCTTGGGTGGCTCTATTGGGTATTTACCGGTGAAACAGGCATCACAGTATCCCTTATCTCCGCCAATCATATCGCTCAATCGCTCAACTTCCAAATATCCCAGGGAATCTGCAGCTAACATTTCCTGGATTTCTTCTAGCGTGTGATTATGGGCGATTAATTGATCCCCCGTTGGAACATCCGTTCCAAAATAGCAGGGGTATAAAAATGGAGGGGAGCTAATTCTTACATGAACCTCCGTAGCTCCTGCCTTCTTTAACATTTTGACAATCTTTGCACTGGTGGTTCCTCGCACAATGGAGTCATCAATCATAACCACTCGTTTTCCTGCAACCACTTCTGGAAGAACATTTAATTTGATACGAACGCTGGAGGCGCGCATGGATTGCTTTGGTTTTATAAAAGTCCTGCCAACATAGCTGTTTTTCACAAAGGCCATTCCAAAAGGAATCTTAGATTCCAAAGCGTAACCCATTGCTGCTGCATTACCGGAATCCGGTACACCAACGACAACATCTGCATCAACAGGATGGCTCTGAGCCAGAATTCTACCTGCCATGATCCTGGAGTTATAGACACTAACGCCGTCAAAGCGGGTATCCGGCCTTGCAAAGTATATATATTCAAAGATGCACTTCGCTGTCTGTTGTCCACAAAGAGAAGTATCGGAATGAATACCGTCCTGATTGATCATTACAACCTCTCCTGGCAATACATCACGTACAAATTCTGCATCTGCTGCATTTAGAGCAGCTGTTTCAGATGCCAGAATATAGGCATTTCCTCTTTTTCCAATAACCAGAGGATGGAAACCAAAGGGATCTCTGGCTCCGATTAACTTTCTGGGGCTCATAATTACCAGTGAATAGGCACCGCTGAGTTTTTTCATAGCTCTCGCTACAGCATCTTGGACAGAGCCGGTATTCAGTCGTTCTCTTGCGATATGATATGCAATTACCTCAGAATCTATCGTAGTTTGAAAGATAGCTCCGGTATACTCAAGCTCCCGGCGAAGAACCGGTGTGTTTACCAGATTTCCATTGTGTGCAAGGGCAAGTGTTCCCTTAACGTAATTTAATACCAAAGGTTGCGTATTATTAATATTGCTCTCACCTGCTGTCGAATACCGAACATGTCCAACACCAATATTACCGCTTAAGCCTTCTAACTGCTCAGGAGTAAATACCTCACTCACCAGACCCATGCCCTTGCAGGCCTTTACCTTACCTTTTGGTCCTTTGGTATCACTTACTGCAATGCCGCAGCTTTCCTGTCCTCTGTGCTGCAGTGCAAACAATCCGTAATATATTGTTGATACAACATCATTTCCGTCCAGATCATATACTCCAAATACGCCACATTCTTCATGTAATTCATCCGGATCATAATTGTTATTTTCCATAAACATGGGGTTCACGTCCTCTCATCCAAACCAAACTACTCTATTCCAATCAGTAAACCAACAGCAAGAGGCTGTCCAACTTTGAACAGCCTCATTTGTTCTATTGTATGCCTAAACGTTTAAACACTTCCTGATAAGCATCTTCCACTTTTCCCAAATCTCTACGGAAACGATCCTTATCCAGCTTGTCATGGGTTGAAATATCCCAAAGTCTGCAGGTGTCCGGAGAAATCTCATCCGCAAGGATTATCTCACCCTTACATCTGCCGAACTCTATCTTAAAATCAATTAAGTCAATTCCAACGGATGCAAAATATTTGCACAGAACTTCATTTACTTTAAATGCAAGTTCAGTAATACGGTCTATTTCTTCCTGTGTTGCCAAATCTAAAGCAATTGCGTAATAATCATTAATAAAAGGATCGCCTAGTGCATCATCCTTATAAGAGAACTCTAAGGTTGGTGCCTTTAAACGTATTCCCTCTTCCATGCCCAGTTTCTTCGCAAAGCTGCCTGCTGATACATTTCTAACGATAACTTCTAATGGGACAATCTCTACCTTTTTCACCGCTGTCTCACGATCGCTTAGTTCTTCCACTAAGTGAGTAGGTACACCTTCCTTTTCAAGGAGGCTCATCATATGGTTGGACATTTTATTGTTAACAACGCCCTTCCCTAATATGGTACCCTTCTTTAATCCGTTAAATGCTGTCGCATCATCCTTGTAGTCTACAATATAAACGTCTTCCACGTCTGTCTTATAAACCTTTTTCGCTTTTCCTTCATAGAGCATGTCTAATTTATTCATTGCAACTGCCACCTATCCTTTTCTATATTCTCCATATATGCTTAAGGAAAGCCTGCTTTCTGCTTTCGTTAAAAGGCGCTGCACTTGTGCTGTGCATCCCGCTCGTTACCCTTTCATCTTATTATGAACGTTAAAAATCCGCAATAGGTATTTGTTTGTTTCTGTTGTGAAAAGCATAATTTTGTATAAATGCACAAAATCAAAGGGAGTTTGAAAGGCCTTTACCGACATATTTTATGGCTCCCGAAATTGGCTGAAACCCCATATATTACTGGGGTTTATGCTACTTATTAATATAAATTATAAATCAATTTTTTATGATTTGTAAGCGGAAAAATATTCATATTTGGTGATTTCTGTATCATCTATTTTTACTAATTAATGTAAATCAAAGCAGCATCCTAATCTAATTCTATCTTGATTGCTAATACGCTTTAAATAGATTTAATCCCTTTCCTAAGATAAAAATCTAAGGGAAAGGGATTAAATTATAATCTATGCAACTATTAAAAACGGTTCAAAATTATATCGGCTTTTACCTACCCTGATGAATCATCTCTTTCAGCTCATCAATAGTAAATTGATAATGCTTATTACAGAAATGACAGTTCACCTCAATCGGCTCATTATCATCAATCATTTCCTGAATGTCCTTTTGTCCAATCGAAATAATGGCTTTTTCCACTCGTTCCTTTGTACAATTACATTCAAAATTCGTAGGTAGCTTATCCGTTATCTCTAACCCTACATCGCTAAGGATATATTCCAAGATAGCTTCCGGAGACATCTCCTGATCCAGCAAAGAGGTAATGCTGGAGATTCCATTCACTTTCTTTTCCAGCATATCAATAACCCAATCCTCGGCAAAGGGCATTAACTGAATAATAAAGCCTCCTGCTCTTCTTACTGTGTTATCCTTGTTCATTAAAACGCCCAAAGCTACTACCGAAGGTACCTGGTCACTGGTTGCAAAATAATAAGTTAAATCCTCAGCAATTTCACCGGATACCAAATGAGTTTGTCCAACATAAGGTTCCTTTAACCCCAGATCCTTAATCACACTCAGAATTCCTTCTCCTACAGCTCCACCCACATCCAGCTTCCCTTTTTCATTCGCAGGAAGGAGTACTTCTGGATTATAGGCATATCCCTTCACGGTACCTTGTGCATTCGCTGTTACCGTGATACCGCCGATCGGCCCGTTGCCTTTTATTTGAAGAGTAAGTAAGTCATTTTCCCCTTTCATCATACTTCCCATCATTGCCCCGGCTGTTAATAGCCTCCCCAAAGCTGCGGTTGCAACAGGGCTTGTTTCATGGATACTCCTCGCATACTCCACTAATTCTCTTGTTGTTGCTGCAAATGCGCGAATCTGGTTATCGGCTGCATTTGCACGAATAATATAATCCGTCATGAAAACCTCCATATCATCTCAGAATGAGATATTACAAACTACAAGTTCTGTTCTTAAAAGACAGAACAATAATTATTCTAGTTATCCTTATTTTTGCCCATATCAAGATAACCTTACGCTTCAATATATAATTTATTTTTTTGTCTTCTTTCTCTGGCTACAATATATACTCTCTCACAATCTTTTTTTGGCTTTTTCTCTGTCAAAGCCTCATAGACTGCTACCCATTCCATCCCAGCTTCCTCAAGTAATCTTTTGATCGTCTTAATCGGATAAGCTTTACGGTAATGAGTTTCTTCGTATCGTCGGAATAACTGCTGTTTATGATCCTCCGTCTCCTTTTCTCCCTTTTCAGGAAGGAACAACGTAAGATTGATTTCATTGACAAGCTCTTCTTCGTAATAAGTGTTTTCCCAGATAAAGCTCCCCTCTTCTCTGTTCTCTGCAATTGTATTGTCACCTAATATTTCTTCGTAGGCATATTGCGTATCCAGATCAAAGATAAACACTCCATTTGGATCGAGATAGTTATTTACCAGCTTAAAGACCTGTAACAGATCCTCCTCCGACAAAATATAATTCATACTATCACACACACTGATTACTGCTGCTACTGTTCCGTAAAGCTCAAATTCTCTCATGTCCTGACAGAGGTAAAGGATACCTGTATTGTCGCCATTTCCTTTCTCCCTGGCCACTTGCAGCATTTCCTCAGAATTATCAATTCCTATCATATCAAAACCCTGATTGGCCAGCCGCCTGGTCATGCTGCCAGTCCCGCATCCAAGCTCCAACACTAATCCTTGCCGAATGCCATGTTTCTCTAATAATTTTTTTACATAAACTGCCCATTCCTCGTATGGAACATTATCCATAAACATATCATAGACAGAAGCAAATCCTGTATAAGGCTGCATAACAGCAGCTCCTTTCTCTACCACCAAATCGTAGTTCGTTAAAATATAATCCCAACAAAGATAAGCCAGTTACTCGAACTGCTTTTTCGCAGACTTAGCTTCATTATGTTACATAGTAACTCAAATTCGTACTGTATTTTTCTTTTTTCTTAGCCCAATCATTGTAGCACAAATAATTCAGGCAATCAAATTGTAAATCAAAAATCTAAGATCTTGCTGCTTCCATTCCTGTGTTCAAAAAAAGGTACTGCATTCTTTTTTTGAGCCTAATTTCATGTTACATTTACTCAGAACCAGCTTCTTGAATCTGTACCTTCTTCTCAATATCCCTGATATAAAATGCTACCTGATACGGAAACATTTCTTTGGAATCATTCAACTCACAGCCTAGTATTTTCTTGATATTTTGAATGCGGTAGTTTACCGTATTCCTATGAGTAAAGGTATCATCAGCTACACGCAGCAGACTTCGATCATTTTTAATATAGCTTCTCAAGGTTTCAACATACGATGAGTTATGCTCTATATCATATTGTTCCAGTTTACCTAGAATTTCATTGGCATAGTTCGTAAGTATTTCTGTATCATCAATAGAAAATAGAAGCTGGTAGAACCCCATTTCCTTAAAATATACTACCTCCCTTCCTGTTCCTATCGCCATTTTCATGGCAGTCCGGGCTCTTTTGTAGCAGACCGGGAGGCTACTTACATTTAACATTCTAGGTCCGATGCCCAAGAAGAACTGATGCTTATCTTTAAAATAGGCAAAACTCTGCACTATTAGCTCAGGTAAATCTTTGTCGTAACGATCCTCCAAATTATTTAGCACCAGCACTAAGGAATCTTCCATACGGATCAGACCGTAGGAAATATTAATCTTCTTATTGCTTACGTACGCTATTTTCCCCTTCCACAGACCAAATACATTCTCTAGCTTAAAAGCTGCATGATTAAAATCCACTTCTTCTACCGCTGATTTCTTCACATGTATACAGAAAATCTGAAAGGCTCCTTCAATATCGAACCTTTGCTCCAGAATTTGCATAACCTCTGCCACATTTCCTCTTCCCTGAAACACTTCACGAAATGCATTACTTACCTTCTTCTCTGACTGCATCTGATCAATTATTCTCATACAGTAATCCTGAATTAATCCGGTTATGGAGATCTCCCAAGGCATTTCAAGTAGCGGGAATCTATGCTCCTCACACCAGTCAATTACTTCTTGTGGAATCTCAGTCAGATACATTCCCGTATTAATAATAATACCTGCACATTCATCCTTGTGCATCTCTTTTACCAGATTTAACAACCAATCCTGCTGACCGGCCTTCATTCCGGTAGTAATCGCTAATTCCTCTCCGTGAAATCTCGATACGATCGTTTCATCCTCCAGCATGTGCACCCAGCTGACAACCGTATCCATCCCGGCCTTCCCTGCGATAATCCGAAGACGAAAGGTATCCTTAGTCTCTTCATAAATCTCCCAAAAACGAATTGCCACCCTATCACCATCCCCATTAAAAAATCCACTTTTTAATCGAACATATGTTTCGTATCATCAACACAATATTTTCGTTTATTTTTAGATTATCAGATTATATACAGAAAGTCAATTTCATAATATAATATAGTCATAACAAGGAAATAGTTCGAAACCAAATGCTTATGCACTATAATAGAGGAGGAAATCATATGTATATCAACAGCACAAATTCTTCGATTTATACCCCAGAATATTATACAAATGTATCACCTAATTGGATTACCTCCGAGAGGTATGCTTATTGCGAATATTTTTTCAATCAGATGAATGCAACCTCGAAGAAAGAAAAACACATGATGCGGGGTATCTTTAAAAAGCACTAATTACTACAATACCGGAAAACATTTCAACATACTAAAGTTGTAACTAAAATCGCTTTTCACACTTTCATTTAATGAGTATATATAAAACGAGGCTGTTTCACAATGAAACAGCCTCGTTTTATATAAGAATGTAAACGCAGCAAGCAGATTCATCTTTTCATATTTCATGAATCAGCTTGCTGCTTTATTTTTCGTTATACTAATTTATTATACGTATCCTTTAAGGTTGGATACAGCTCTTTGAATATTTCATATTTCTTATTATAACGTTCAACCGCAGCCTGATCTTGATCTGTTGTCTCAATTACCTTAATTAACTTCTCCGTTGCTTCTTCCACTGTTGCATATTTACCACAACCAACAGCTGCTAAAATAGCCGCTCCAAACGCAGGGCCTTCTTCGGTGTTAATCTTATCTACCTTAACATTCAAGACATCAGCAATAATCTTACACCACAAAGGACTCTTGGAACCACCACCATTAATACGAATGCGTTCTACCTCAACCCCAAGAGATTTTGTAATCTCAAAGGAATCACGGAGTGCAAAGGCAACACCCTCTAGCACTGCCTGAGTCATATCAGCACGTGTTGTATCCATGGTCATACCGATAAAGGTTCCTCTTGCATTTGGATTATTATGAGGGGTTCTTTCCCCCATCAGATAAGGCAGGAAGAATACCTGATTCTTTCCAAGCTCACCGATCTCTTTCTGTTCCTTTGCGTATTCCTTAGTACCAATGATGTCATCCATCCACCATTTATTTGAGGCTGCTGCAGAAAGCATTACTCCCATGAAATGATATTTACCATCTGCATGTGCGAATGCATGAAGCGCATTGTTATCATCCACTGCAAATTCCTTTGAGGAAATAAATACAACTCCTGAAGTACCAAGAGATACATTACATTTTCCTTCACCAACGGTTCCTGTACCAACAGCCGCAACAGCCTGATCACCGCCGCCTGCAATTACCTTAATAGTTGTAGATAGGCCAAGTTCTTTTGCTGCTGCCTCAGTCATATTACCAACTACCTGGAAGGACTCATGAATTTTAGCCATTTGCTCTTCCTTTAGACCACATAACTCAAGCATTTCCTGAGACCAGCGTTTGTTCTTCACGTCTAGTAATAACATACCAGATGCATCAGATACATCAGTACAATGTACTCCTGATAATTTATAGGCTACATAATCCTTTGGCAGCATAACCTTTTCGATTTTAGCAAAATTCTCCGGTTCATTATTTCTAACCCATAGAAGCTTAGGAGCTGTAAATCCGGTTAAAGCCATATTTGCTGTGTAGCTGGAGATCTTCTCTCTGCCGATTTCAAGATTTAGATAATCGCATTCCGCTTGTGTACGTCCATCATTCCAAAGGATTGCAGGGCGAATTACCTTGTCATTCTCATCAAGAATAACCATACCATGCATCTGTCCGCTAAAACTGATACCATCAATCTGAGATTTATCACATTCAATGGTTAATTCCTTAATACCGTCGACCAAAGCAGTATACCAATCCTCCGGGTTCTGCTCAGACCAGCCTGGCTTGGGGAAGTACAGGGGATACTCTCTTGTAACAATATTCTTGATATCTCCCTCCTCATCCATTAACAAAAGTTTTATTGAGGATGTACCTAAATCAACACCAATATAAAGCATCGTTTTCTAACTCTCCTTTCAGTTTTTAAGAAAGGAGAGTTTGGTCTCCTTTCAATTTTGAGAAAGTCGACTTTGGTCTCCTTTCCATTTTAGGAAAGAAGTTATGATCAACTTTCCTGTTTAAGTAATTTTTCTTTTTTCTTATCCGATAACGATGAGTTTTTTCTTTGCACATATTTACTTTCAGGTTTCGTATAGTCAATAAACTATATTACATTTACTATACCAATTTGCTACTTTTCTGTCAATAGAGAAAGCTCTTTTTCAGCAAAATTACCTTAGTCTCATAGAGATTCATTACCAAAACATTTGTTAATTATCAAAACAAATACCACATTTCTCTTCCCAAATAAAAGCTTTTATGCTACCATAATCATAATTCAAGAACTTTTACTTAATTTTAGTGTATGTGTAAATAATTCGATTCTATGAAAGGCGACTGTAATGGTAACAGGAAGTAAGGAACTCATAAGAGATATAAATACAAAATTAGTGCTGGAAACAATCATTAATAATAATAGTATTTCCAGAGCTGCAATAGCAAAATATCTGGGCTTGACGAAAGCTACTATTTCTGCAATTGTGCAAGAATTAATCAATAAAAAACTGGTAATTGAGATCGGAAGTGATGATACAAGTTTGGGGAGAAAACCAATTTTACTTAGCCTTCACAAGAAAGCAGGTTATGTAATTGGTATTGATATCGGTGTTGATACCATATCTGCTCTGGTATCTGATCTGGTGGGCGAAGACTGCAGCTTAAAGCAGATTAAAACTCCGAAAAATACATCTAACATGATAAATGTATTAATTGAACTCATAGAATCCATGAAGCTTCCCAAAGATTCTGACTATGGATTAGTTGGTATTACCCTGGGTATTCATGGAGTTATAGCCAATAACCAGGTTTCCTTTGCACCCTACTATAACTTAACCGGCATCAATTTAGCAGATGGTCTCGAACAGCATTTTAGTGTACCAGTGTATTTAGAAAACGAAGCCAATCTTTCTGTTATTGGTGAAAAAACCTTTCAATATGACTATTCTAATATTGCTAATATCAGTGTTCACTCCGGTATTGGCCTTGGTATCATCATTAATGATCAGCTTTATACCGGATACAACGGGAGAGCTGGTGAATTCGGACATACCATTATTGACATCGAGGGAAGGCAATGTCCTTGTGGTAACAAAGGCTGTTTCGAACAATATGCCTCTGAGCGCTCTTTATTAAAAGAGTTTTCTTCTATAAAAAATCTTGAGGAAGTAAGTTTTGAGCAGTTTATCGAAGCCTATGAAGCAAATGATGCAGATGCTCTTATCATTATGGAAGACTTTATCAAATATATGTCGATTGGAATCAATAATATATTAAATGCCTATAATCCTGATATCGTAATTATTAATAGTGCTTTTACCATCCAATTTCCACATATTACAGAGCGAATTCAAGACGCGTTATCCAGTAAGATGAACAGCTATATTAGTATTGTTCCCTCCGTATTACAGGATACTTCAATCCTACTTGGCGGTATTTGCGTCGCTATTAAAGGTTTCCTGGGTGTGGAGGTTCTTAAACTGAATCACATTGATATTCGGGGATAATCTTTGAATGTGCTATTACCTATCCTTCCTTTTTCCATCATAACTAAAAAGAGCTAGAAACAAGTTCACAGATGATTTAAACCTTGTTCCAGCTCTTTTTAGTTCTACTAATTCTATTGCAACCCTCGTTGCTATATTTCGCCTTGTTTTTGTTTCTCTTCTCTCTTTTTCTTTGCCATTAATCCACCAATTCTTCCGGACTCCTTCGCCGTAAGGGACTTCCAGCCACTTTTCATAACTTTATCCAAATATCCAAGCTCCTCTGCTATCTCATATTTGATAGCCTCTTCCGGTTTTATATGTTCTAAATCAATTTCTTCTTCCTTTTTCTTACCCATAGGAACACTCCTTTTATCTGTAAATATAGTGTCTAATTCCTATCTAACGTTTGCCAAATACACATAGCTGATCGATTCTTGCAATAATATTTGTTACAGTATTTTACAAACGAAGGTGTATTAGCTCTGCGCCTATCATTCATTACAAATAGATCACTTCTATCGGTCTATCTGCGTGATTCATATAAAGTGTTCCCATCTTAGATTAATCTATTCTGATTTCTCTTGCTAGAGGCAGAGAATAAATGATCATCTCCTTCACTGGTTTTCGCTGCATCTGTTCCAGTGCTTTTCGGTAATAATCAAGTTGAACTTTATACCGTTTTATTAACTGTTCCTCACTATCCACTAAGTCTGATTTATAATCCAGTAATACCAGTTCCCCGTCTTCTTCAAAAAATACGTCAATAATACCTTGGATTAAAATCAGCTCTTCACTATTAGATTCCTTTATAACCTCAGAAGCTTTTAGGCCCATTACAAATTGCTTTTCTTTAAAAAGCTTCTCCTTTGACTTAGCTAGTAGCATTCGCTTTGCAATGCCACTCGCTGCAAAATTATAAATGTAATCTAATTTTATCTTTTTTGAATCCTCTTGTTTTATGTAACCTTCCTGAATCATTTTGTTAATTTGAGTCTGGACATCCTTTTTACTCTTTACATTAGCGAGTTCTAACAATTCCAATACTTTGTGATAAAGTGTACCTCTATCTGTCCCTGATATTACGCTCTCTTCCTGCTTTAAGAAACTTGGTATGGTAGCGCTCATATTCTCCGTTTCCTCTGGTAATACAAGCCTTTGCGGTTTTGAATATAACTGCAAGCTATCCTCGTCATCTATATTCTGACCAAGTTTTTTCAACTCCGATACTGTCATTTTTATCTTTAAGTTTGCCTCTTTTTCATATGGATAACTATAGTTAAGCCTTCTTATAATTTCATCCTTCAATTCTACATCATATACTTCATCTCGCTTTATCCTTAACAGTTCTTCTTTATCCTTATTCAAAAAGATTTGTTTACTCACTTCCTTATTCAGGACTTCTGTCAGAGAAAGAATATCAATCCTCATATCACCTTGTTTCCACGAATACGGCAAATTAAGAATCTCCGGCTGCGTCCCCATACGATTTAGCATGGAGGGAAGAACTAGATCCATATAGCTTTTTGAAGACAGTAATTCAAAGAATGAGAAACCTTTTGCCTTTAATACCTCTACGGATTTAATAAATCCAGATAAAATTAACTTCTCCTTGGCTCTCGTCATAGCAACATATAAGACACGAAGTTCTTCTCCAAGGTTTTCTATCTGAATTTTCTTTTGAATAATCTTCTTAAGAAGTGTGGGCACCTTGGTTCGATGCTTGCTATCAATATATTCCGGCCCCGCACCCAGCTCACTATGCAATACAATACTACTTCTTAGATCCTGTGTATTAAAATTCTTACTCATACCAGCTACTATAACAATCGGAAACTCTAGCCCCTTACTTTTATGAATACTCATAATACGAACTGTATCATCCTGTTCACCAGCCGTAGAAGCTTCTCCAAAATCAATTTCGTATTTATGGAGCTTTTCCATGTAACGGATAAAGTGGAACAATCCACTATAGCTGCCCTTTTCAAATCTGACCGCCTGTGAGATAAGCATATCCACATTGGCCTTCCTGCGGTCACCGCCGGGCATCGCACTAATATAATAGTAGTAACCTGTTTCATCTAAAACCTGCTGTATCAACTCATGAATTGGTTTGTAGTTCACCATGGATCGATATTTTTCAAGTAAATTTAAAAAAGTACTTAACTTATTTTTAAGCTCCCCATCATTCCCCTCCACTACATAAGCTAATAAGGCCTGGTACATGTGGGTACCTCGGTTCGATGCACGTAAAATAGCTAATTCCGTTGATGTTAAATTAACAATCGGGGAATAGAGGACACCCACCAAAGGAATATCTTGTCGGGGATTATCAACAATCCGAAGTAAATTCAGTAAGGTCATAATTTCTAAGGTTTGAAAATATCCCGTTCCCGTATCTGCATAAGCCGTAATCCCTTCCTGCATCAAGGTATTAACAAATACTTCTGACCAGCTTGACATACTTCTCAGTAAGATAACAATATCTTTGTACCTTGCAGGTCGATATACCTTTTTCTCCTTATCCAACACCAGCATTCCAGTAAGCGGATCCGTCAGTTCCTGTATTCTTTTTGCAATTGCTTTAGCTTCCAGTTCCTTCTTGGTATATGCCGCTTCCTCCTCTGATTCCTCATCAGCTTCAACTGCAATACCAGTTTCATCCCTTGAGCCTTCGTTTCTTTCTGCTCTGTTACTTTCAGAGACTTTCTCCGGCGATTTTAACTCTTGATCAGTGACGAGTAGCAACTCTATCCCATCCGGCATTCTGGACTCTAATAGCTTAAGGTCACCGGTTATTTCAGAGTCAAATTGTGGTTCAGCATCATATAAACCACCATATTTTAATGCAGCTGCAGTGTCATAGATAATACCTCCAACGGACTCTTGCATAATCTGTTCAAAAATCTGGTTTACATAGTTTAACACAATAGCTCGACTACGAAAGTTCCTATCCAAATCAATTCTTTGGTATAAATTCTTATTACCCTCACTATCGCAATCCTCTTCTAAATAGCTTGCGTATTTCTCCATGAAAATTTCAGGCATAGCAAGGCGGAACTTATAAATACTTTGCTTCACATCTCCAACCATGAATCGATTTGGTCTTCCCAAATCTTCCTTTGATATACTTCGCAAAATTGTTTCCTGAACCATATTGCTATCCTGGTACTCGTCAATCAGAATTTCTTCAAACTGCTCACTCAGTTCCAGAGCAGCTGGAGAAGGAATCTTTTTTCGTCCTGAATCTCGTTCCAACTTCTCCTCTTTGTTATTCTCTACTTTCTTTTCCGTGTTATCTTCATTCTTATCTAGATAATCATCTATATCCTCTTCTGAATTCTCCGTCAGAATTGCTTCCTTCGAATCAGCCTCCTGAATTAATATCCTAAGTGCAAGATGCTCTATATCATTAAAATCAATCAGGTTTTTCTCTTCCTTCTTCTTTGCGAACTCGTCCATAAACTCAAGGGTAAGGTCGAATAATACCCGCATTACCCTGTCTACTGCCTGCATATCCTGTAGCATTTCTTCCGGGGTTTGAAAGAAGAATTGACCGGACAGATCCTTTAGCCCCTTCTTGACTTCTTCGCGAAGTGCTTTTACCTTATCCTTCTTCCAAGGGTCTACCTCTTCCTTTTTACCTGACAAGCGATCAAAGGTAATACCTTGAAACAAAGCAGCACCTTCCTCATATGTATGGGCGCACATTAATTCCGATAATAAATCGTAGTCCGACAAAAGTGCGGGCAAATAAGCCGCCGGTCCGCCTGATTCATTACACAACTCCATGGCTTCCTGATTCTTTTTCACCAAATCCTTTAGCACTGCTTTAACATAGGTTAAAAGCTCTTTCATCCAGGGCGCAGCAATCATCTGATCCAGGCTCTCAAGGGCAAACATGTTTTTTTTATCGGCAATCCAGGTCTTTGGCCAGGGATCACTCATTGAGAAATTATAGAGCTGCAGTATCAGCTCTTCGATTGGTAAGTCCGATTTGGAATAGGAGTAACTTTCAATAAATTCATGAAAATCCTCTCTTCCCTCTTCGTACCAACGCTCTAGAATACTCGCTATTACATCTGACTTTATCAGTGTAATTTCTGATTCTTCTGCTATTTTAAAGGAAGGATCCAGGTCTATCCTGTGAAAATAATTGCGGATTACGCTTAGGCAGAAGCTATGTATGGTTGTGATGTTAGCACTCTGCAATAGTGAGATTTGCTTTTGTAAATGTTCATTGTCCGGGTGATCCTTTAACTTCTTATCGATAGCCTTTCCAATACGCTCTCTCATTTCAGCTGCTGCTGCATTCGTAAAGGTTACCACCAAGAGGCGGTCAATGTCCAAAGGATGCTCGCCCTCCGTTATCATTTGAATAATACGTTCCACTAATACAGCCGTCTTTCCGGATCCTGCTGCTGCGGAAACAAGTAAATTCTTATTTCTTGCATCGATTACTTTCTGTTGCGCTACCGTCCAACCCATTTACTCACCCCATATCTCTGCTTTGATTTCATCTGCCGGTTTCTTTGTGAGATTACGGTAGTTATAACCTGGCAATCGGCTATCGAAGCCACAGGCACCCCGGTATTCACAGTAAGCACAGGCACTATGCTCTCCCATTTTATATGGATTTAAAACAGAATCTCCCTCAAGGATCAATTTACTGTCTTTGGCCAATTTACCATTAACATAATCAATAAGCGCCTTTAGCTGCTTCTTCGTTGCTACCACCGACCGCTTCCCAAGTTCTCCTTCTTTGTTTGTCTCAACGGGTATGATATCTGATTTTGCAGAGGCTCGAAGCTTCTCATTCTCATCAGCTAACTTATGATCCATTAAACCAATCACCTTTTTATCTTCAATCACTAAGCCATTCATACGAAGACTCTTATAAATATCTTCTTCCGCCTGTTCTGATTTTGCTACAATCGGGTCATCAATGTGATAGTAGAAAATACCTGCAGGAACGATCTCTTTTCCACGATACTCTTGATTCAAATAATCAAGAGCTGCACTTAAATAGACGGAAAGCTGCTGCTGCAGACCGTAGTATACACTGCTTAAATCAAAATATGTATTACCTGACTTATAGTCAATTACTCGAACAAAGACCTTATCCTCTTCTTCATAAATATCAAGGCGGTCAATTCGCCCGGTCAAACTAAGCATCATATCCGGAACGTGATTAAATTGCTTTTCATATCCCCAGGGTTCGAAAGCCCCTTGCTTAATTTGGTTGCACAAAGCCCAAAGGGTACGAACCGTAATTCGTTCCATACGCTTAATCATGTACTCATTTCTTGCTGTACTACGAAGCACCGAGCTCTCGTATTGCTCAACCGCATAAGCCACACTTTCTTTTGCCCACTGCTCCCTCACCCCATCCGGAATGGTATGCCAGGTGTACTCCCCGGTATCAAGCCTTTTTGAAAAATGATCAATTGCATTATGAAATATGGTACCAATGTCCGGAACTGCCAGCTTATACTCCTGTCTTTGCTCCAGTGATAGACCATAGGCAAGAAAATGAGCAAATGCACAGCCGGCATATTTCTCAAGGCGGGTAACACTACCCTTTAACTCAGTTCCATATAATAGCTTTGCTGCTGCTTTTGAAATCCCCATCTCTTTATTAACAAAAAATGCGCCTTCCACCAGCTTATCTAACATCCACCTTTTATGTGGATCTTCAACATAATATAAATACAGCTCCCGCCACAAATCTGAAACTTCTTTTTGGTTATAGTTTCTTAATCCTTCCGTTAAATAATTCAAACCCTCGTCTCGAAGAATCTGTTCCACTGTTTCTATATTTTCACATTCATCCACCAATATTAGTTTCGGAAATAATTGCTTTACTTTATTGATTATGAAGGAGGGATTGACGGATTTTCCTTCGTCGTTTACCTTATGATAAGTAATATAAAGCTTTTCCATTGGTTTTGTCATATTCAGATAGATATAAAACTGATCCGTAAAAGCCTGTTGGCGTTTTGTAGGTGCTAACTCAATCTCATTATTTATCAACAGCTCTCGCTCAATATCGGAAAGAATTCCACCAGTTCCGATTGCCCCTGGGATAATTCCTTCGTTTACCCCGATGAAAAACAGTGTCCGAATATCTTTGAGTCTTGTTCGTTCTGTATCACCGATCACTACCTCGTCCACACCAGGAGGTATGAGTCCAACTTTTACTTCCACAAAACCAGTATCCAGTATTTCTCCAAATTCCTTCAAAGTACATTTCTCGTTGCCGAGCAATAATACCATTTGATCATATAAATCCATAACAATGGAGTAAACCTGTTCAAACTCCTTTGCAATCAAAGTTTGTCCTGCCTCCACAAAACTGCTACGATATTGTTCTAACTTTTTCTCTATTTTTAAATTCACCCCTAGCTGGTATAAAGCGGTAGTATAATCACGTAATGTCTTCTCCCTGTCCTTTAATACCACATAAAGGGGCTCTAGTTCTTCCATAACTTTCACTCGAATTTCATTAATTGCATCTAATTGCAAAGGTTGCCTGCTGCGATATCTGCGAACGAAAGGTTCCGACCATCTCTTATGCCCACGGATACCAGTGGCCAATACATAGTTCTCCAAGATATCTGTTTCCTCTTTCGTACAACCTGCCATCCCTGATCTTAGATATCGAAACACTCCCTCATAGCTAAAATCCTCACTGATTACCACAACCGCAGCCCTCAGCAACTCTACAAAAGGATTACTTAGAATATCCTTTTTATAGTCAATGAAACAAGGAATCTCTGATTGTGTAAACAAACGCTTTGCAATTCTTCCATATTCCTTGATATCACCGGTTACCACAGCAATATCACGATAACGATAACCTTCTTCACGTACGAGACGCTTAATCTCTCTGGCAACAAAGGCTACCTCAGCATTCCTATCTCTGGTACAGTGAATTCTGATATCCTCTTGCTCCTTCTCGTAGGAACTGTAGGGATAACGGAATAGATTATGTTCTAAAGCCGCAAGAGCTTCCGATTTCTGAAAACGGTAGGGCACCTTACTTCCACTTCTTTTTTCCGCATAAACAGGTGGTTCAATAGCCGTCTGAGCCTCTTCGGCTAACTTATATAATTTCTGAATTGTCTTGTGGCTCAAGCCAAATAACTGATGCTCTCCTCCTTGCTGACCGATCTCTTCCCTTGGATCCAGAGTAACAGTGACCATAACCTTCTTCGCTGCACCAAGCATTTTCAATAGGAGCTGATACTGGCTGGGTGTAAAGCCTGTAAATCCATCCAGACAAATAACGGTTCCCTTAATCCACTCTGAGTGGTCAATTACCTGATTTAATACCAGGAATATCTCTTCTGCCGTGATATACCGCTCTTTCATAAAATCACGAAAGCCTTCATATACCGTATGTAGATCAGCAAGCTTAGCCTTTAAAACCGGTTTTTTCTGGGCTATCTTCTGCATCTTTTCAAAGTCTTCCTCGCCCACGTTATATTGATACAACTCTGAAAGCAGGGATTTTAACTCATTTATGAACCCTGTCTTCTTTACATTTGTACCAAAAAGAATTAAATCCTTTCGTTTTTCTGCAACTACCTTTCGCAGTACCATACTTTTACCGGTATCCTCCAAAATAGGGCAGTCATTTCCACCAACCTCTTCAAAGATACGGTAGGCAAAGCGCAGAAAGCTAAGGATATCCACATTCATTACCCCATGCTCCGGGTGCATGGTTACGATATCCTTCTGAGTTTGTAAGGTAAATTGTTCCGGTACAATCACCAGATAATTAGTATTCGGATTCTTTTTCGATTCTTCTATAATTTCACGGTATAACTGATAGGATTTACCCGAACCGGCACTTCCCAGAAAGAGTTGTAAGGACATAAAAACTCCCTCCATCGTTTTAATTTATCTGCATAATTTGTTACGTATCATAATAATATATAATAAGAAATAAGACATGAAGCACTCATGTTCCGGAGGATAGATATGGCAAAGACAAAAATAGTCGTTATCCAATTAAAAGAAATCATCTACACTGTGATTTTTGCAGCGTTAGGCATTCTTCTCATCCTGCTTCTTATATTTATGTTCAAGGGTGGCAAGGACGAGGAAGAAGCGCAGGCTGGAACTAATCTATATACTGCAGGTACATATTCCTCCACATTTACTTTGAATGACATGGCTTTGAACATGGTTGTTGTAGTTGACAAAGATCACATCAATCACGTAAACATTGAAAATCTTGATGAAGCTGTTACTACCATGTACCCTCTCATTGAGCCTTCACTCGAAGCAATTGCACTGCAGTTATACAATGATGTTCCTATCAATGATATTGAATTCATGGAGGACAGCAAATATACCCAGCAGCTTCTCGTTGAAGCTATTCAAACCACCTTAGATAAAGCAAAAGTAAGTGAGTAATTAATACATAGTATTCGGAATGCTGTAATGCTTTCTTTTTCAAGAAGCCTTACAGCATTTCTTTTCATCCCTATTTTATATATTCCTGATATGGAGAAATTTCATTCATAAATATAATACCGATAATTCCTGGCCCGGTATGTGCACCAATGGCACATCCCACATAATTATCCATGAACTTGTCTGCTCCGTAGGCGGAGGTTATCTGTTCTTTCACCAGCTTCATGGTCTCTTCATCATCTCCATGAACTACCGCTATGCTTTGCTGGCCAAGACCCTTACCTCTCTCACCAACCATTTCAACCAGTCTTTTTAGGGCTTTATTTCTACCTCTAATCTTTTCAATGGATTCCAAGGAACCATTATCATTCACTTGAATGATTGGTTTGATATCTAAAAGTCCTCCTGCTATCGCAGAGGTTCTGCTAAGACGTCCCCCTTTAAAGAGATATTCCAGGGTACTAACCGTAAAGATCATCTCCATATGTTCGCAGTGCCATTTGATACCCTCAATAATCTCTTCCTTTGACGCACCTTTTTCCTGCATTAAAAGTGCGTAATAAGTAGCAAGTCCAAATCCCAGAGATGCACATTTGGAATCAATGATTGTAAGATCAAAATAAGGATATTGTTCAACAAGCTCTACTTTGGCAATGTTCGCTGCATTAAACGTACCTGCTATTCCTGTGGAAAAACAGATATAAATAACTTCATCCCCACGCTCAGCATATGGCTTAAAATTATCATAAAACATATGGGCATTGATATGATAAGTCTTAATATCTGCACCACTGCTTTGAATTTTATAAAACTCCTCCGGCATGATGGTCTGTCCATCGAAATAGTCCTCTTCATTAATTACTACCGGCGTTGGAATTACATGTAAACCATACTGGTCTATCACCCATTTTGGGATATCTGATGCGGAATCTGTAATAATCTTTAGTGCCATAGAATCTCCTTTCGTATTAACCTATAATCGGTAATTGCGAAACAATATAGTTCGTGTAATTTATAACTGCTCTAGCTCCTTCATCCATAATGCACTGGATGCATCACTTGGCATTCTAAGGTCTCCTCTAGGGGAAACAGCCACACTACCGACCTTAGGCCCGTCCGGTAAACAGGAACGTTTGAATTGCTGCGTAAAAAATCTTCCATAAAAGGTCTTTAACCATTTTAATATTACCTGATCCTCATAGCTGCCACGAAAAGCATGCTTTGCCAAGCGGTATACCTTGGATGGTTCAAAACCAAATCTTAACACATAATACAAAAAGAAATCGTGAAGCTCATAGGGTCCTACAATATCCTCCGTTTTTTGAGCAATCTCGCCATCCTTTGGAGGGAGAAGTTCCGGACTTACCGGTGTATCAAGTACATCAAGCAGTACCTCTCTAAGCTTCTGATCCTTTGTCGTATCAGCAAAATAGGATACCAAATAACGAACTAGCGTCTTTGGAACTGAAGCATTGACTCCATACATGGACATATGATCACCATTATAGGTAGCCCACCCAAGAGCTAATTCTGACATATCCCCGGTTCCTACAACAAATCCGTTGTATTTTCCTGCGATATCCATTAATACCTGGGTGCGTTCTCTAGCCTGACTGTTCTCAAAGGTCAGATCATGAACATTCTTATCCTGTCCAATATCCCTAAAATGTAATTCCACCGCTTCTCTAATTGGCACCTCCATCAAAGATACCCCCAGGCTCTGTGCCATTAAAATCGCATTATTATAGGTTCTGTCTGTTGTTCCAAAGCAAGGCATGGTAATTGCATAGATACCCTTTTTATCAAGCGCCAGCATCTCAAAAGCTTTCACTGTAACAAGAAGAGCCAAGGTGGAATCTAGTCCACCGGATATTCCAACAACAACATTTTTAATTCCGGTATGTGCTAGTCTTGTCTTTAAGCCCATTGCCTGAATATTAATAATGTCTTGACAGCGTTTATCTCTTTCTGCTTTTGCAGATGGAACGAAGGGAGCTGGATCAACAAAGCGAGTTAAATTAAGCTCTGGCAATTTTTCCATACTCTTGCCCAAAGAGAATGGTATCACCTGATAGGGAACCGTGCTTTGACCCAGATAGGTATGCATCCTGCGGCGTTCACTTTTTAATTTACCCAAATCTATCTCACTGGATATAATTCCATTCTCAAAGGGAACAGATTCAGCAAGCAGCAAACCGTTCTCAGAGATTAAATTATGTCCGGAATATACCAAATCTGTAGTTGATTCACCTTCTCCAGCATCACTGTAAATATATCCGCAGACCAATCTTGCAGACTGACTTTTCACAAGTTCACGCCGATAAGCGTCCTTTCCTGTGAGCTCATCACTGGCGGAAAGGTTCGCAATCAGTGTTGCACCCGCAACGCAATGCTCAATACTAGGTGATTGCGGAATCCAGAGATCCTCACAAATCTCAACACCTAGAATATATTCCGGCATCTCGTTACACTGGAACAGAAGGTGAGATCCAAAATATATCTGCTCTCCAAGGAAGTTTATTAAAATAGGATCTGCTATACCGGAGGTAAAATGCCTTGCCTCATAAAATTCCGTATAATTAGGAATACTCATTTTCGGTATTAATCCCAGTACTTTTCCATTACAAATAACAGCAGCTGTATTATATAATTTTCCTTTTACCACATAAGGAAATCCTACGACGACAAGAATATCTTTTCCATTGGTATAATCCGCTATTTTCTTCACTGCTCTCATGGCACCGTTTAACAGGGTATCCTGCAAAAACAGATCCCCGCAGGTATAACCCGTGATACCTAGCTCTGGAAAGACTACCAGCTTATTTCCATCTGCCTGTGCCGTATCAATTAATTCAATTATCTTCTCTGTGTTATATTCGCAATCAGCAACTCTGATTACCGGAGTTGCTGCAGCAACTCTCAAAAATCCATGCCTCATCCCTAAGCCTCCCTCTAGGAGGTATTTCCTCCTAAATTGTAGATCTCCTAAATTTTATCTCCTAAGAAATTGTAAAGACTCATAAATATAGATTTTATATGACAACATATCGTCTTATTTACTTATCTATACCCATTATAGATATTTGCACAGTAATTGACAAGTAAAAAAGCGGCTTAAAGCCGCTTTCTTCATTCGTATAATACCCGGATATGCCGTTTCCTGTATTTTGACTCCTAGCCCAAGCTAGGTGGGTAACCGCATATAAGCTTCTGCCTTCCACTGCAAACGATGGCTTGACATCCACTTAAGAATATAGGAATCCCTTTTAAAGTGATGTAGGTTCAAAATAACAGGATTATCGAACATCCCAGGAAATCTTTTTTGTATTTTTATTATACCCTATTATCCTCTATTTTTCAAGTTTTTTATCGTAAATCCGTCTGGTAATAGTAGGGCATAATGTCAGTAGCATGTCTTCTTTTATCAAAGTATAATCTTCTTAAATTATGATTCCACAAGGTAGTGTGGGAGTGTAAAAATGAATTCTGTCCCTTCTCCCGGAGCTGATATCACCTCGATACTACCCTCATGCTTTAGTGTAATCTGTTTGGCAATAGCAAGTCCAAGTCCGGTACCACTGGCATTCTGTCTTAAATTAGACTTATAAAATTTCTCAAAAATATAATTAATATCAGCCTCTTCAATACCAATACCCTGATCTTTAATGGATACTCTTATTTTGTCCGTGTTTGATAGATTTATGTGAACTGTTTGATTTTCCTTTGAAAATTTAATGGCATTATCTAGAATGACCATAAACATTTGTCTCAGACGATCATAATCACCCAGTACCATCATTAATGGCTCATTTTTTGTTACTTCAATTGAAATATTTTTTCTTTCAGCAATAGCTCCTGCACTTCTGATAATATCATCAAATACCTGAACTAAATTAACTGGTTCCTTTTCTATTGTAAAATCAGGATTCTGCATTTTTGACAGAATAAGCAAGTCTGCAATCAAGCGTTCCATTGATTTACATTCTGAAAGCATACGATTATAATACTGTTCTATTTGTTCCATGTCCTGAACCACACCATCTGCAAGTGTCTCTGTATATGCACGGATCACTGTAATCGGTGTACGAAGTTCATGAGATACATTAGCAAAAAAGTCAAATCGCATTTGATCCAGCTTCTTACGCTCAATGTCATTTTCTAACAGCTTATCAGAAAGAATATCAACGGTGGTAGCCAAATCTCCAATCTCGTCGTCGCGTTTAATTCCTGTTTTGCTCGTGTAATTACCTGCTGCCAATTCCAGAGCTGTAGCACGCATTCTGGATATCGGTATGGATAAGCCCGTTGCAAATAAAATCACAATAACAAAGGAGATTCCAAGAGCTACCGCACTACTTAACAAAATTACATAAAGGCTGCTGGAAACAAGCTGTTGCTGCTCTTCTACCAACTGCTTTACCATAACTGCACCAATTACTTCATCGCTATCGCCATAAACCGGGCAAGCAACCGTAATGGTCTGCTCTTCATATAAATCATCATACATTTTTTCAGAATTTACTTTTCCCTCAAAGGCTGTATGCAATAATTCCAGATATGCAACTAACTCGGGCGTCTCTTCAAAATCTTCATAAGTTGCACCATACTCCATGTCATAATCCAGGGGTATCCCAGCCTTTGGATTGGAAATCACCCAAATATCCCAATTATTTATCTGTTCTAAACGCTGCAGCAGCTCTATGTACTGGTCTGTTCTATCATTAATAAAAGACTCTCTTGTGATATCACTGATATCTCGAGCCTGTTCCTGTAGATCAGCCAGAATGTTATTCGTTGTAACATTTGTAAATAGCCGGATAAATATTAAACTAATCAAAAGTGCAGTTATAAGAAGCATCACTGCGTAATTGAGATAAAGTTTAAAGAATAACCGGTTATATACTCGGATTTTCTCTTTCTTCGCCACTTTATCCCCTACTTTTCTTCAACTTCAAATTTATATCCAACGCCCCATATCGTCTTAATATTCCATGCGGGATGGGGTATTGAATCGAGCTTTGAACGCAAGCGTTTGATATGGGAATCTACTGTCCTGCTATCCCCAAAATAGTCAAAGCCCCATAAGCTGTCGAGTAAATTATCTCTTGTAAATACCTTGTTTGGATTGGTAGCCAAGGTCCACATCGTTTCAATTTCCTTTTTTGTAAGGGAAACCTTTGACCCTCCAATATGTAGTGTATATTCATCCAGGTTTATCTCAAGATCTGATATGGACAAAACATTACCGGAGACTGTCTCCTTTGAAGTTTTAGTCATTCTTCGAAGTACCGCTCTGACTCTCGCCATTACCTCTCTTGGACTAAAGGGCTTAACTATATAGTCATCCGCTCCAATATCCAGTCCCATAATCTTGTCAAAATCCTCTCCCCTGGCTGTGATCAAAATTACCGGTACATTTGATTTGCTTCTTATCTTTCTGCAAACCTCATATCCGTCTTCCTTTGGCATCATTACATCCAACAATACTACTTCGGGATTAAATTGGTTAAAGAGCCTGATCGCTTCCTCACCATCTCCCGCTACAACAGGTTCAAAACCTTCCATTCTTGAATAAGTCGATAAAATATCTGTTATGTCACGATTATCATCTGCGATTAGTATATGTTGCATTATTATATCTCCCTTCTTCCATGTGTGAACTTAGTTACTTAGGTGCACCGTTTTTTGGTGACTAAGACTTCTTTTCACACTTTTCCCCTTTTTATCCTTTACGTGTAGCATGTTATTCTTCAGTGGATAAAGCATCTTTATATGGAAGTAAAATGCAACTTCCAATATTTTATATTATATATGATGCATTTGCCTGAAAACAAGTAGAAAAACTTTCATTTGTCAAAAGACACAAAAATGACACAAATTCAGCAAGATATTTATTTAACTCTCACGTTATTATCATTAAAGGAACCCTTGATTTCCTTATATTTCAACTATTTTTTACATATTATCCCTGTTTAATTATAACATATAATTTCTTAAAATAAATCAAATTTTATTTTATATATGACATTGTTCTGACAAAATCAAATGTTATTTTATACATAGAGAGATAAAATATGTTAATGGATTTCCATAACTTGGAGGAACCACCATGAAAAACAATTTATTTAGGAAATGCTTTCTATCCTTTGGCTTATTTCTCCTCCTCTCTTTGCTGATTTCGTTTTCTGATTTAAACGTAACGATGGTGCAAGCAGCATCAACGAATGGCATTGAGAAGAGTGATGATTATAGACTGAATTTAAAAAGTGTTTCTATCGTAAAGGGAAAAACCTTTGCTTTAAAAGTATACAATGTAAATGAAAATGCAAAAGTAACCTTTAAGTCAGGCGACGCTGAAGTTGCTTCTGTGAGTGATGACGGTGTTATCACTGCCAATAAAATTGGCAACACTGCAGTCACTGTAACAATCAAAGCCGGTACTCAAACTAGCACACTGACTTGCGATGTCACCGTTGGTCCTCCTGCTTTTAGTGTAAAGTTAACCAGATCTAGGCTTGTAATCGGTTTGGATAAGTCAGATTTCTTAAACGTAATCTTAAAACCTACGAACACCGTAGAGTATGCACGCTTCTCCAGCTATGATTATAACATTGCCTCCGTAAGTATCGGCGGACGTGTTACAGGTAAACAACTTGGTCTTACTTACTTATTTGCAGTCATTGATGCTACTGATAGTGATGGATCACAGAAATATTCCCGTTGTACGGTCATTGTTACTTCCTCTGACAATGCACCATTATTGGAAGCATATTTCGCAGATCATCCCGAATTAGATTTGATTGCTCAGGACCAATTAGATACTGCATTAAATAACTTCTTTAATGTAAAGTATGATGCCTCCTCTTCCACATCTCTTGTTGGCAGTTTAAACCGTTATCTGGATGACAAATTCAATCTTTCTGAATTAAAGAAGCAGTATGATTCATCTAAGGTACAATCTAGTTCTATAGAAATTGTTTTTAGTTAACTAAGCGCAATATCTATGATATGAATCAAAGCTATAAAATGGAACCCAAAAGGTTAGACGAATTACTAACCCAAAAGGTTTCATTTTTTTGAAAAAAATTTAAAAGATTAGAAAATTTCTAAATTGCCAAAGTAACTTCCAGTCACCCTCAATCAAAAGCTGACGTTACTTTGGCAATCTCTTTTCTGGAAGTTAGTTCGCCAAACTTTATTCTATGTTATAGTTATGTTGCTATGTCCCGG
>JAEWIZ010000009.1 GCA_023386815.1 Bacillota bacterium | reverse complement strand
GGTCAATTGACAAGGTAAGTTCCAGTTTGCCACAGTAAATATTCTATCTGTGTAATGAAATATTGCTAACAGATATAAAAGCATAAATATCATGATGTGTTTTGGGTGATTTTTTTCATGGAAAGGTGTAGAATTGGACTTGAATAAGGGAAAAAAGGGCATAGTTTAGCACGAGTGAGATTTAGTCGTTTTTTTGCCAGAGTAAATTCCACCCGTCGATGTGGGTATTGTTTTACTACGTCCCGGTTTGGTTTATTGATTATCAGATTTCATCTTTTGATAAGAAACATTTTAAATCATCATTCCAGTATGTTTGATGTTCAGGACCTTTCCAGTAATCCCAAGGACCACTGGAATAACCGATTTCTAACCGATATGCCTGTAAAAAGTTGAGCGGCATTCCGTCAGAATCTAAGTAATCCCATGGATTGGAGTCGATATCATGTCCTTTATGAACCCATTTGCGAAGATTTTTGCGTTCCTCTAGAGTCATAGGGACACATTCCTCCATTTCGTGGAGTGCTTCCTGATTTATTTGGTAGCTAATGGATTTCTTATCATACATCATAAGCTTGCCCCCTTATCAAAAATAGATTTATTGAGTGTCACATCCTGGGGAGGAATACGGTGGCACTCAAGTAAATCTAATATGTCTTTGCCATAGAGGAAGGCAAACATTTCATAAGGAGATTTGTTTCCTATACTCTCTCTGCCATACGAATTGATGTGATCCATCATTCGATTGATGTCTGCTTGAGTAAATAACTCTAAATCAGTACCTTTGGGTATAAAATAGCGGATGAATTCGTGATTGCGCTCAGCGGATCCTTTCTGATAAGGAGCGCTTGGATTGCAATAAAACATATGTGTTCTTTGGTTTCCATGTGCATCAAACTCGATCGCAAGTGGGTTGGAAAACTCACTTCCATTGTCAGCGAGGCATACTCGAAATAGTTTAGTGAAATCGTTTGATCCAAGGAGCTTATATAAAGCATCAAAGATAGTTATGACGGACTTTGAATCATTATGTTCGCGAAGGAAAGCTAACATCATTTCTGCTTTCACAAAATGGATCGTGAGTAGAACTTTCCCGCCTTTTTTACCCTCAACAGAATCGAGTTGTGTAATGGGAATATCCAGATTGTTTGTTAAAAATGTCTGATAGCATTCATAGTCGCGTCCGATGCGACAGGACTTGTCAACTTTCACTTGTATCGTTTTTTTGCGGGCACGATAACGGACTTTCCTTGGAAGGTCAAGGTTCATCGCAGTAAGAATACGTGCATCAACCAATCGATAAATGGTTCTCTCGCTGATCATAATAGAATCACGATTCGTTACACAAATATGGTGAGGTGATTGCTGACGTTTGATTAGTGGGGTGATAAATTCATCAAGGTACCGTACTTCTTCTTCAGAAAGAGAGATTCCAGATCTTGCTTCTGATAAAACAGTCAGATAATCCTTGTGGGCATCTTCGGCATTGTAGAATCGTTTTTCAAGACTGCAGCGATACCGCTGGGAGCACCCATTACAAACATACGGTGGTTTTAGCAATCTATCACAGATATGTTTTTGAAAGTCTTTACAAAAGGAATTACACATAGAACAGCGATTGCAAAGCTTATATCTACGTTCCAAATGACAGGGTGAGCACAGATGATTTTTAGTACACCCAAATCGAAGCTTGCAAGCATTGTAATTAACGTTCATGCTCCCAATTCGTCGAAATACCAGCCGTGAACGGATTTCCTTTGAAATAGTAGTAGGGTCTTTCAAGAGGGTATTTCCAATCTTCTTGAAGGAAGACTTGTCCTTAAGCATAGATTCGATAATTAAGCGGTCATCAAGGGATAAATGTTTATTGTTAGCCATGTTGGTACCTCCTTATTTACCGGGACATAGCAACATAACTATAACATAGAATAAAGTTTGGCGAACTAACTTCCAGAAAAGAGATTGCCAAAGTAACGTCAGCTTTTGATTGAGGGTGACTGGAAGTTACTTTGGCAATTTAGAATACTTGTATTAATTATGAAAATAAAACTTATCCTGTAACATTTTATATCTTCCGATCGTCTTAATTAATATAAGTATTATCATCCGGATGATAGTAGGATTGAACATATAAAATGCCATGTTGCAGCATATGGAGGCAGGAATGGAGAATACAAATAACAAAAAAGAAATGATAGAAAAACTCTGTGCAAATACCTGGAGGGAGCTTTATGGTTTCATTTATTATAGGGTACAAAATCGGGAGGAAGCAGAGGATATTACTCAGGAAACCTATGCCAAAGCCATCTCTTATTTAAATAGGCAGGATGTCAAGATACAGGAGAGCGGAAGCTATCTAAAGGCGATATCGCTCAATATCATTCGAGACAGGTGGAAGGTAAAGAAACGAAGAGGAGTGAGCATTCCCTTGGAAGATGTTATGCCTGAAGAAATGATCCAGGAGGATTTTACTGGTTCACTGAGTGATAGAGATCAGATTAACGAGGCAATGAAAAAATTGACGAAGGAGCAGCGGGTAGTACTGGAACTTCGTATTATCAAAGGTTATTCCGTGAAGGAGACAGCAAGGCTGATGCAAAGGAAAGAAGGAACGGTTCGTGTCTTGCAGTTTCGAGCAGTGAAAGCCTTAACAGAGCTATTGGAAGCAGATAACAATAGAAAGTAAGGAGGACGATGAAAAATGGATGAGAAGAAACTATCTAAATATATTGATGAACTAAATACGGGCAGAAGACCCAAGGAACATAGAGAGTCCTTTGCAAAGGAAGAGAGTGAGGATCAGAAGCTGCTGGCAACGGTAAGAAAAATAAAAATACTTAAAGAGATCGATTATCCCGAGGAACTCTTTGAGCAGCGGCTTGTCAATTCACTGACAGGTGACAGCAATGTAATAAGCCTGGAACAGCCGGTACAAAAAAAGAGAAGGCATATATTGTTTTCAATGGCAGCAGTTGCAGCAGCTGCAATATTAATATTTGTGACCATCTATCAGGTACTTCCGAATCAGAATCCAAGTATTGTTTATGCTATGGAAAAAGCTATGAAGGAAATTCAGACTTACCACGGAACGCTGGAAGTTAGTGAGACAAATGAGCTGGGTGAAACGATAACTCAGTCAAAAAGAGAGATATGGGCAGATCGGAGTGGTAATTACTATATCAAAGAATTGGAAGGGACGACTCAGGGACTTGTTACTGTTAATAACGGTGAACAGAAATGGCAGATAAGACCGGAGGAAGCAGCGATTTATCTATTCTCTGCATTTCCGGATGATTACCGGTTTACCTTCGAGCTTGGCAGCGAAGTTGATGATGTTACAAAGGCGAAAACAGTAAATCTCATGGGGACGGAGACGATTAGTGGCCGGAATACCACAAAGCTTCAAATCATTCCGGACGGAGGTGCTGCTTATTATTTATGGATTGATAATGAGACAGATTTGCCTCTGCAAAAAGTATCTGCAATGCAAAATTCCATTCAAATTCAGGTGACCTACACCTTCATTGAATTTATGGATAGCATACCGGAAAAGCTTCTTGTTTATGAGCTACCTGAGGGCTATAAAGAGGTAGTTACGAATCAGGAGCAGATTGTTGCCTCCGTGGAAGAGGCAGAGGATGTGGTTGGTTTTATACCCCAGCTTCCCAAGCAGTTAGCAAAAGGCTATACTCTGGACAAAGTAGCAGTCGAGGAAGCCGATTCTGTTGTTAAGTTTTATTATGTAACTAAGGATAAGGCAGAAACCATACTTTTGACCCAGGCAAAGATAAAAGGAAAATTAGAACTGGAGGCTACAGCAATTCTTGGAAGCGTCAATCATAACAAAGCTGGAATTATAACCATAGAGCCAAACAGATCCATCCATTGGCAGGAGGAGGGCTTAGAATATGTATTACTGGGAGACGTACCGATAGAGCAATTGGCAGACTTCGCTGAGAATATGACCGGTGGTGAGGTTGTGATACCAGACACGACCGGAGTAGCCAAGGAACCTCAGATTAAAGTAGAGGTTGATCAGTCTGTGGAAGAAAATGAGCAAAAGAGTGTGGACGGTGGACATTCTCCCTGGAAACTGGATCCAGCATTTGTTGCCCAGGTATTTGCCAGCCTCTTACTATCGCCAGAGGGTATCGTCGGAGATTATCCTATTGCTTATGAGAATGTCGATATAGTGGAAAATAACGGTGTTGATGCCATAGCTAAAATAAGAAATGATAAGTCAATTGCTAAATATGTTTATTTAAAACGTATGGTTCGCCAGGATGAAACCGGTATCTGGACGGTAGTTGGATATGATACAAAATGATTAGCATAAAAAGAATTACGATTTAATAGATAAGATTAATAGATAAGTAAGTCATAAAGCATACGGAAATGATTTGCATGAATAGCAGTGACGACAGAATACCAGTAATAGAGGATAGAGCAGAAATTGTTGATAATTTATTGACATAACTAATGTTATTTAGTATTATTTATCTATGGTAATTCGATTTACTGAGATACCAGGACAACAATTTAACTCGTAATTAAAAAGTGTCTATGCTATATCAAAGATAGACACTGACATATAGAATTTTTGTGGCCATGCTCCGTATAGTGAGTATGGATGAACAAGGGAAATGGGTGTGAATCCCATACGGTACCGCCGCTGTATACGTTGAGTCCATTCTTGTTGATGAAAATCAGTCATTGGGGAAACCTGAGAAGGCAGAGATTGGGTGCGGAAGTAATCTACTTCAAATGCGTGAGTCAGAAGACCTACAAGAATGGATATTGACTTAAATTAGTAAGTCAATTAGTGTGCGCAGAAAATCGGCTGTGGCAGTATTTATATTGCCCAGCTATTTTTTTGTGCTATTTTCTGTATGGTTCAATAAAATCAAGAAGAATTTAGGTGGGCATTAGAATCTTATCTTCAGATTCAATATGTGTAAGTACATATGGGATAGAGAATTTAAAGAGAACAGGGAGGATTTAGAAATGTTCACATGGACGAAAGCAGAAAAAAGAGTCTTGAGGTTTTCAGTAATGATTGCTGCATTACTTGCAACATCGCAAACGGCTTATGCAATGCATATTATGGAGGGATATCTTCCGGCAGCTCATTGCATTGCCTGGGGAGCAATTAGTATTCCTTTCTTAGTGGCAGGAGTGATCAGCATACGCCATACAGCCCAAAAAAAGCGCAAAGCATTAATTTTATTAGCAATGTCTGGTGCGTATATTTTCGTGATTTCATCACTTAAAATACCCTCGGTTACAGGCAGCTGCAGCCACATGACAGGAACCGGGTTATCTGCAATTATTTTTGGACCTCTTGTAACCAGTGTCCTGGGTATCATCGTGCTATTGTTCCAGGCAATTTTATTAGCCCATGGGGGATTAACTACCTTGGGTGCAAATACCTTTAGTATGGCAATTGCGGGGCCAATCCTTTCCTTCTTACTTTATAAAGCGGGTATGAAATTAAAGCTGAATCGCAAAGTAAATATCTTTATTGCAGCAGCGCTTGGAGATTTATTTACCTATTGTGTGACAAGTTTACAGCTGGCATTTGCTTATCCAAGTGAAGTCGGTGGGATGACTGGAAGTGCTTTAAAATTCCTCGCTGTGTTTGCACCGACCCAGATACCGTTAGCTATCATCGAAGGTATACTGACAGTTATTATTGTTATGGGAATGGAAAGCTTTGCAGCACCAGAATTAAAAGAGGTTGGATTCTTGAAGGAGGGTAACTAATATGTCAAAGAATAAAAAACTAGTAATTATATTATCAATCCTTGTTTTGCTTCTTGCGATAGTCCCTTTATTTATAATAAAAGGTGCTGAGTTTGGTGGAAGTGATGATGCTGGAAGCCAGGTTATCACAGAAATTGCTGGAGATGACTATCAGCCTTGGTTCACGCCTGTCTTGGAAACAGCAATTGGTGGAGAGTTGCCAGGAGAAGTAGAAAGTCTGATATTCTGTGTACAGACAGGAATTGGAGTTGGCATCATTGCATATGCCTTTGGTTATTTAGTGGCGCGTAAGAAATACTCTTCAAAAGAGATAAAATAAGATAGAAGAACACTCGTTTACATAAGCGTAGATTTCCGAGTGTTTCTTAGGAGAGGTATATGATAATAACAGCGTTGTTAACCATGGTGGTAATCTGGTGTTTGTTTTATGGTGCATTTTCAAATATAGTTCTATTGATTCTTTGCATAATGACAGGGGTGTTTTTGGCTGCAGTGAGCCGTCATAAGCATGAGGGGATATTGGTAATAGATATCATTGCCCAGCATTCAAAGCTGAACCAGGTAAATGCATCCCTAAAGTTTTGGACGGTGCTGGTGCTACTATTCCTATGTGTTGCCTCAGATTCCATGATTATTGGATTGGTCTTAACGGTTGCTATGTTCATTTTGATTGTACCTTTTGGCGGATTACATTTTCATACCTACCTATCCTTAATTTCCTTGCCAGTGTCATTTCTTCTAATCAGTGCGCTGGCGCTCTTATTTGATTATGGTATTACAGCGGAAGGAATTATTAATCTGCCTTTATTTTGGGGCTATCTCTTTGTAAGTCCGTCATCACAATTAAGAGCAGCGATCGTGCTATCAAAAGCGTTGGGAGCCCTTAGCTGTCTATATTTGCTTAGCTTATCAACCCCAATGTCTGAAATTATCTCAGTACTCAGAAAAGCACATATACCCGATATTGTAATTGAGTTAATGTATTTAATATATCGTTATACCTTCGTGTTGTTGGAACTGTATCGCTCCATGAAAGATGCGGCAAAGAGTCGGCTTGGATTTATCAACTTTTCTGTCAGTGTAAAGACAACCGGAAAGATATACTCGAACTTGCTGGCTAGAAGCTATCAGAAGGCCATGAAGAATTTTGATGCAATGGAAAGCAGGTGCTATACAGGAGAAATACGTTTTCTGGAGCAGGAGAAAAAAGTCTCTCTTCTGCAGGGCATACTAGCTATTTCCTCAGTAATTATCATCTTAGGCTTGACCGTTGCTTTACATTAGAGAAGGAGGTAGGATATAACTTGGAAGAAATTATACGTTTTGAAAAAATCAGCTATCGTTATGAGGAAGACCGAATTGCTTTAAATAATGTGTCAGTTACTTTGTATGATTCGCAAAGGGTTGCGGTATTAGGAAACAATGGAGCTGGTAAAAGTACCTTCTTTTTGTGTTGTAACGGAATCGTGAAACCGAAACAGGGTAGAATGTTTTTAAACAAGCAGGAAATAGGCAGTACGAAGAAGGACAATATTTTACTTCGTCAAACGGTAGGAATCGTGTTTCAGGATCCGGATAGTCAGATTATTGCAGGAACGGTAGAGGCTGAAATTAGTTTTGGACCTATGAATTTGAGATTGCCTGAGGCCATGGTAAGAAGCCAGGTGGAGGATGCCATTGAAAAAATGCGTCTGGAGGGTATGAGAACAAGAGCACCTCACTACTTATCCGGGGGAGAAAAAAAGCGTGTTAGTATTGCAGATGTCTTGGCGATGAATCCTAGGTTGTTACTTTTTGATGAGCCGGCGTCCAGCCTTGATCCGGAGAATACGCTTTTATTAGAAAGAAATTTAGAAATGCTCCGTGAAAAGGGGCTGGGACTTGTGATTGCCACCCATGATGTTGATTTTGCCTGGCGCTGGGCAGATAGGATCTTGGTCTTTCATGCGGGAGAGCTGGTAGCAGATTCAGACCCTGAGACTGTGTTTTGTGATGAAGCACTGCTGAAGCAATGTGGACTTGTACAGCCGACGCTTTTTCAGGTGGGGAAAATATATCAGATTGATCCGCTTCCAAAAGTGATTTCTGACCTTAAAGGAAGATAGGGTCTAATTAAAAATCAGTGTAAAGTGCTCACATGGACACGGTTGAATTTCGCTCAGGAACCTGCATCAAGTGTGAGAAATAGCAGCAGTTTTTGAAATTCTCAAATTACATAAAAGCAGGTATCATAATGGGATATAGATAAGGACGGATATGGAATCTCAATTCATATCCGTCCTGTTTGTAATTGATCAAAATACAAATGTATAAATGGTGCAATTCCATCTCGCGGTGATTTCCTTGAGGACAGAGCAAATTGCAGTCAGGACTTAGGCAGTTATAACTGTTCCGGTCAAGCCTTTTACGCTTTGGCGAGCTTTGTCCAGATGGCCGATAATCGCCTTGCGCCCTTCCTTTTTCGATACGAAATTAACACTTGCTTCAATTTTAGGAAGCATGGAGGGAACCGGGAATTGGTCTTCTGCAATATATTTCTGTGCTTCTTCTACTGATAAAGCGTCCAACGGCTGAGCGTTTTCAGTACCATAATTTAATGCAACCTTCTCCACACCGGTTAAGAATAATAAGATATCAGCATCCAGCATATCTGCCAGCTTCTCGCTTGCTAAATCCTTTTCAATGACAGCACTTGCTCCACGAAGCGTAGTTCCCTGCTCAAGAACCGGGATACCACCACCACCGCAGGCAACTACAAGTTGATCTGCTGCTACAAGTGCTTTAATCGCATCTATTTCATAGATGTCAATTGGTTTGGGAGTAGCGACAATGCGTCGATAACCATCCGCTTCTTCTACTACATAATTGCCCTTTTTAACTTCCTCATCAGCCTCTTCCTTGGTCATGTGACGCCCAATTACCTTGGTTGGATGCTGGAAGGCAGAATCAAAGGGATCTACACGAACCTGTGTGATAACCGTTGATACTGGCTTAAAGATGCCCCGATCTAACAACTCAGTACGAATTGCATTCTGCAAATCGTAGCCGATATAACCCTGACTTAACGCACCACAGACCGACATGGGTGCAACGGTAAAAGTATTATCTAAACGGCTGAACTCTGTCATAGCCCTGTGAAGCATTCCAACCTGAGGACCATTGCTGTGAGTAATAACTACCTGATATTTATCCTCTACCAAATCGGCAATTGCACTTGCCGCATGAATAATTGATTTCTTTTGCTCCGGAAGACTGGTTCCGAATGCATTTCTTCCTAAAGCGACTACAATTGTCTTCTTCTTCATACATATTCCCCATTTCATCAATGATATATTAATAGCTTGACTATAAGTTCCAATATATCATACTGGAGCTTTTGATGTCAAAAAACTTCTTGTTAAAAATGCAGATATGGTGGATATTCACTGCAAAGCAATCGATAAGGAGCTTCATCCTCCTCAATTGTCGGGAAGCGACCCATGGCATCATAGAAGCGATTATCTTTATTATCGTCATTACACATGGAAACTTCTCCAATAAGAACCGCACCTGTTCCCGGCTTTACATCGAAATCATGGTATTGGTGTGGCCAAAGAGTGATACTCTCACCAGGCTTTAATTCAACTCCTGTGCCTGCCTTTACATAATAGGAACGGCCGTCTGCATTGACCAATACATCAGAGGTATCAAAGGAGCCATCACCTTTATCGTTATAGACATGGATGATCAGAGTTCCGCCGCCGCGATTGATAATATCCTCACTTTTATTCCAATGGAAATGCATCGGAGAGTGCTGCCCCTCCTTAAGCATGAGCAATTTTTCTGCATAGGTTTTCTTATATTTTGGATTATTCTGGTTACCATTTCGAAGGGTAATAAGGGCAAAGCCCACCTTCTCAAAGTCTCCAAGACCGTAATCTGTAATATCCCAACCCAGCATATTATCACGGATCTCATCATATTCATCATTTTTACTGTTCCATTCTTCGGGTGTCCAGTTGCAAAAGGGCGGAAGCACAAAGCAGTGTTCTTCGATTAATTTTTCCATATCCCGGATTGCCTTGTTAATCTCTGATCGTTTCATCCTATTACCTCCATTTGAAATTATTTATTCCTGCACCAAGCTCAAAGTGATATTTCACGATTCCAAGATCTACCTTTGAATAAAATCCGCCGGTAGCCTCTGCGGTTACAGTATCACCCACCAAGGTGAATAGAAATTTTTGCTGATTGGTTGCTGTCGGTGCCAGCATGGCAGCCTTCATTCCACCTCGAAACCATTCCGGCTTATTAGCTGCCTTACAAAGAGCCTCCAGGGGTTTGCTTTTATGTGGCATACCATGGTTTTTGCCATAGCCTAAAGCAATAACACAACGAAGGGTTTCATCCTTTGCAATCTTACAGCCACACTTTCGCTTGCTATAGGTTAGACCTACCCAACAGCTATCAAGGCCTAGTGTGGTTGCTTTTAGAACAATTCTTTCACCGTAATAGCCTATTTTTTCATCCAGGTCTGAATCTTTTTTTCCTACAAGAGCAATATAATTTCTTACATTAATAAGCTTTCCATAATGAGCCATAATACCGCTAAAAGCGTTTGGTTCATTGACTACCAGCTGTATGTTCAGTCCACTTTGCCGGTTACATGCTTCAATTTCAGTCTGAAGTGCTAAAATTTGTTCTTCCGATAACGTTTGATCCGTGTAGCTTCGTACGGAGTGCCGTTCCTTCATAGCTTCTAATAAATCCATCCCATTATTCCATCCTTTTTATAATTCAATTACATTTCCCTTTTTACGTTTACTATGTACTAGAATTAGCATGTCTACTTCCACTATTATACCATATAATTAGGAATATGGTTCATTAAGTAAGAAAATTAAGGTAAATATATCCGAATTATTAGCCTGGATCAAACCTATTAATTCTTAATAAAAAGGATACGAAATAAGATGAAGTATAGAACGCAGAAAGTAATAAGCTGCATATCATACATAATATAATGATAGGCGTTTGCGTGATTACCGCACACATACCCATCCATAGAGTGTAATAAAGGCTTTTGACACTAGAGTCTTAAAAATATAATAAAGGGAGAGATGTCGATGATTCGAATTAACGTAGATGCAGGACATGGAAGCAATACACTAGGGAAGAGAACACCGCCCATGCCAGTAAATGTTGATTTTGATGGTGACGGAGTAGTAGATGTCAAAAAGGGAAATGCAATAAAAGAACATTTCGCAAATGTGAAGGTTGCTATTTTATTAGTAGAGGAGCTGAAGCGATGTGGATTTGTGGTAACAAAGACTGGATTTGATGACGCGGATGCAACAAATGATGCAGATGTATCAATCAGTGGCAGGCAAAAAACAATAAAAAATGCTGCTTGTGATTATTCTGTCTCCATCCACTTCAATGCCTATGGAGATGGGCAGAGTTTTAACTCGGCTCAGGGTGTTAGTGTCTATATCCATAGTAGTTACCCAAAGGATAGCAGAAAGCTGGCAACGAAAGTTCTTAATCAATTAACAACAGGTACGAAACAGAAGAATCTGGGGATATTAACCGCGAATCTCGGTATGTGCAATTGTAAATTAATGAATACCAAAGCTGCAATTCTAGTAGAAACAGCTTTTATGACCAATCAAAACGAAGCTGTAAATATGATGGGCAAAAAGAAGTTTTGGGAAGAAGCTGCTACAGAAATTGCAAAGGGGATTTGTGATTATACAGGAGTAACCTATGTGAAAAAACCTGCAGAGACAAAGACAACCACTCTGTATAAAGTTAATGCAGGCAGCTATACTACAGAGAGTGAAGCGAATAAGGCAGCGGCACAGCTAAAGAAAAAAGGCTTTAACGATCTGTTAATATATTCAACCAAGGTCAGTGGTAAGACTGTGTATCGAGTACAATTGGGTATCTTTTCTTCAAAAGAAAATGCTGATAAAATGCTTGCCCGTGCAAAAGCAGCAGGATTTACGAAAGCATTTACGGTTAAGGCATAGAGGAACGACGGGAAACGCTTGTTTCTTGTCATATGATTTTAAAATAATTTTATTTCTTGTAATAATCAATCCATTAAACTGATAAAATGAACTAGAAGCCATATAATGTTATAACTGCGGAGGGGTCAGCATGATGGATGATATGGAATTTTACGAAAGACAGGAGAGCAACGATATTGAGGCAGAGGAGGATACAAACGGGTTTAAAACCTTTGAAGAGATGGAAGAAGACGAGGACTATAACATCGATGATGAGGATGCCGAGGATGAAGTGTAAAATATGATATTTGCACATAACCTTTGGAATATATGAAAAGAAGCAGCTCCAATCTTGAGATGACCTCCCATAGGTTAGATTATTATGGTCTAACTTATGGGGACACCTAGAAAGGACTGCTTCTTTTAAGTTTATGAATATTATTTCAATGAATATTATAAATCTTTACCTACCAGGGTATCATCTACAAAGCACATAACAATGGTTGCAACTACAGCCAGACAAGCCAGGAAGATATATGCTGCAGTATAAGATACACTATGACCGATAACACCAACAACAGCTACACCTAAAGCCCCTAAAGCAGCAACTAATGGCTTAATCACCTTATAGGACATTGGGAAGTCATAACGTCCCCAAATTGTATTACAAATTGATACCAGATAATTTGCAGAACCACCTAGTAGCAATCCTAAGAACGGGAGAGACAGATAAAGAGTAACTGTGGTAGGAATCAAGTTTAAAATAATAGATACGATTCCAAAGAAATATGTAATAATGGTCGCCTTCTTTGGGCCAACATGAGCATCTAGCACACCGCAAAGATAACTTCCTATACAGGCAACAGCACCAGTGATTGCCAGCATAATTGTAATCTGAGGCATTTCATAACCGGATTGCATGAAGCGAGGAACAAAATTGGTCATAATTCCAAGAGCAAGCAATTCCATAACACCAAGTGAGAAACCAATCAACCAGGTTGTCTTGGTAGATAAGAGCTTCTTAACGGTCCATGGGGAGGTTTTCATATATGCTAAGCCTTCCTGGAATTGACGTTCAGAAGCACCTTTGTCAAAACTCTTGTCATTATCCGGGAATGCTCCTGCTTGTTCAGGGAAATCACGGATAAAAACAGCACAAATAATGCAAAGGATTAAGGTTGCGATTCCATAAAAATTATATATGGTAGATAATCCACCTTTTGCAAGCAGGTTACTGGTAAGGGGAACAGATATCATTGCGGATACTGGGAAGCCTATGGTAACCCAACCCATTGCCAAGCCCTTCTTTCTGGGGAACCAGTTCGAGATAACATTTAAGTTTGCTATATAAGCAAAGCCCATTCCACCAACACTTGCAACTGCAAGGCAGATAAAGTACATAATGGGACTTGTTGCATGACCCCAGAGGAAGCATGCCACAGAACAAATACCTAAGGACAGAGCCCAGGCAAAACGGATGGAAATCTTATGTGATATAATCCCCCACATTGCTGCACCGACTACAGCAACCCAAGCTGTAATGGTTGAAAAAATATAAAGAAGGCTAATATTCCATTCTTTTATTTCTGCGAAAGCGGCAATAGTAACATTAAGTGAGTCATTAATAATAGAACTGTCGAACATAATGCAAATAAAAGAGAAAAGAATGACTAGCCAGCCCTTAATTCCAAAACTACTACGGGTTTTTGAAAATTCATAATTTGTTGTTGTTTCCATGATTCTCAGTTCCTTTCTTGGCTTTTTTAGACTACCGTTAATGCGAATATTCATTCGTAATCTTTATAAAATATCAACACCATAAGATATCATAATTATGGAAACATATGCTTGTGCATCCTACAGTGTTGTTTGACTACATTAATATTTAAGTAATATTTCTAAGGTTACTCTTGTGTTTGAGCGCTTGCACTCTTGCTGCTCATGCTAAGAATAATTGAGATTACGGTTCCGGCTAACAATAAGATGGAAGATACGAACCAGATAAACTGACCGTCATCCTTTCTACCGAACATGGAGCCGATCAGTGCTAAGATTGCTGGAGCGATTGCAGTTCCCAGATTAACAAAGGTCATATACATACCATTTGCAAAGGAGCCGGCAGACTTTGGAGCAGCTTCGATGATTCGCATGGTTCCATATGGTAAGAGTAATCCAAAGCCAAAGCCTACAAAGCAGGCACCGATAACAACCATACCAAAGCCTGTTGCCTGTGATAAGAGGAAGAAGCCAATAGCGTTGACAACTATCATAATCGGAAGGCTAGCTTTTTTAAGAATATGTAATACATTAGCATATAAAACACCTGCGATCAGTGAAAGAAGTGTCATAGCCATACTTGCCAATCCGGACTGAGCTGAATTTCCGCCTAATGCCTCAAGGACATAGGAGATAAATCCGAAGAATCCGAAGTAAATAACAGCGTAAATCAGGATTGAAATACAAATAAATAACATACGACCATTGAACTTGGCACTTTCTTCTTTCTTCTTCTCGGTCTTTGGAGGCTCAGGTAGAAAGCCTGCTACCAGGATGAAGGAAATAATGGCAAATGCATAGATTAGGAAAGAAAATCTCCAACTAATGGATGCAAGTACACCGGATAAAGCAGAAGTAATAACGTTACCGATTGCAACGGCAGCACTCTGCCATCCAATCATAGTCTTGAACTCTTCATCCTTAAAGAAATCTGCGATAAGTCCGGCTGTATATGGTGTAAACAAGCCGGTACCTGTACCAAGTAATGCCCTACAGAATAGCATAAATCCGAAATTAGGAACCAGCATAGGACCTAAACCGCCGATCAGAAATAAAATCAGACCAATATATAGGACGATCTTAGTTTTAACCTTTCCCGCAATCAAACCGGAAATGAAAACAAAGGGAATCGCAAACAGGGATGCAACAACTACCATAGTCTGCATCTGTGTTGCGTCTTTGTCAACTGCCGCACCAATCGTAGCAAGCGCAGGTGAAATGGTCAGTCTGAGCATTTGTAAGAATGAAAGCGATAAGATGGATACTTTGAGAATGTTTTTACCTTTCATTATACCTCTCCTTTAATAATGTTTTTGTTTGCTATTTTTTGCGATAGTTCGTCAAAAAAATAGCAAACTTATATTACAATTATAAAATTTTAATAAAGATTTGTATAATAACTATTTCGTCATAATATCTATCAAAAAAGTTATTTGACCTTTTTATTTATGCAATAAGTCAAAAGCAGAAAAAGAGAGTGTTAATAGTGTAAAAATAGAGAAAACCCTTAATTTTCAGTATTTTAAGCTTGTCGACAAGTTAAAAATGTAATATAATAGACTCGTAGGATGTTTTCGTTTTAGTGGGGGATAAATATGAATCTATTAAGAATAAAATACTTCGTTGAAGCTGCTAAGTGTGAAAATTTTACAGAGGCTTCCAAGAATTTATATACAACTCAGCCTAATTTGAGTAAACAGATTGCAATCATGGAGGACGAGCTAGGGTTACTTTTGTTCCATCGAGCGAAACATAATGTTTTTTTAACGAAGGCCGGCCAATATCTGTATGATCAGTTAAAGGATATTCCTGAGAAAACAGAGGATGCCTTTGAATTTGCTAAGGCATTAAACCGAGGAGAACAGGGAACTATTTCGGTAGGTATCTTAGAGGGGCAGGATGTAAACCTGATACTGTCAGAGCGTATTCATCGCCTGAATAATCAGTTCCCAAGCATTGATTTCACGTTGGAACGGGATAGCTTTAGCAAGTTAAGAAAAGGATTGGAGAACTTCCGCTACGATTTTATCATTACCTTATCCTTTGAATTAGGTTCATTGCAGCATCATAATTACGAAACTCTGATTAGTCAAAAAGGAGCACTCGCGGTTAGCTGTAAAAATCCTAAGGTTAATCTGCCCATTCCTACCTTGATGGATTTTAGGGATGAGAAATTCGTGTCAATTTCACCGGAGGAATCACTGGGAGGATACAGAGTCTTAAAGGAGCAATGTAGGGTCTATGGATTTGAACCAAAGATTATTCGTTATACGGATAGCTTGGAGAATCTATTGCTTTGTGTGGAAACAGGAGTGGGGGTTGCAGTTCTGGATCGCAATACACGACTGGAAATGAACTCCAATGTCCGAATGATTTCCCTGCCAGATAGCGCAAATGCAGATACAATTGCGGTATGGAAGAAGAATAATCATAATCCGTTATTAAGACAAATTATAGATTGTCTAAAGTTAGACTGAGTAATGTTATAACTTAATAATCTGATTGATTAAGATAGTTAAACAATATATTTCTAGTAGTAAAGGATAAAGTCCCGGAACATTATGTGTTATAGTGTCCGGGACTTTATGTAGATTAGATGACAAATAAGTAGCTCATTGATGATATCCTTTGAGTAATCTAATGTGAACTGAGCTGATTTAGGCGAAGATCAGCGCATCCAGTACCTTGTGATATTTATTTTGATCCTTACCTTCAAAACTGATGGCCATATCCTTTGTAAAGTTATCATAATAGCAAATCGTCACTGGAAGTAGCCGTTCAATTTTCTCTAGAAACTCTGGTGAAAAGAAGGCTTTGCTACGAATAATTGATGTATAAATCAACTGATAGCAGTTTAATAATACAAAATCCTTAAAATGATCATTCTCAGCTTGAAAGGAATTCATAATATGATAAATATAATGCAGTAGTTGATTTACCAATTCTTCTTCGTGGACTGGATCTAAATTGAAAGTAAACAGTGTCTGATAACCATTTTCACTATCCTCTTTGATATCCTGAAGATCATCAGCAAGCTGAAGAAAGAAACCTAAGCCGATATAGAATAGAATATCAGCCTCCCTTAGTTCTTTACTGACAAAATACCGGTCAATTAAGACAGAGATACCTCCCTTGTATATGGAGATATTAAGACGCTCCTCCTGGGACAACACAGTGGTGCTGTCTTGCTGTTGAAGGCTTGATTCCTGAGCATCCAGCATCATTAGTAAAAGGTGGGACGTCATAGGATGAGTCTCTCTGGGAAAAATAGTCTCAATATCATCCAATAAAGCACAAGTCTTTTTATGATGAGTTGTGCTCGGAAAAACCTTTTTGCCTTTTAGCTTATCACGAATGATCTGATTATATTCCGCTTTTTCAGCGGAAGTGGTGTTACTATTATCAATAAAATTATCAGTGAAGGGATAAAGCATACTATACCCAAAGCCGGCCCTGCTAAAACCAGAGTTATCCCTATGTATCTTTTTGAACATGGCATAAACAATATAATTACGAAGTGCTTGCCCAATCTCATCAAAGGAGAGTTCCGGTGAAAACTTTCTGACCTGACGCATGAATTCCTTCAGCTCATCCTGAAACTCAGCAAGTTCTTTAGGTTCCATAGAAGAATGAACGTTAATAATATTTTCCTGGTATAACACATCCTCTGTGAGAGTTAATAGGGTTTGCTTCCAGTATTTCCTTTTCCAAGGCGCTTTAGGTATATCATTCATGGATTCCTGAAGTCTGATACGAGTACTACTGATATATGCTTCGTTTTTTAGCTTTCTTTCCTGTGATATTTCACATAAGAAATCAGGAAAAGTGGCCTCAGTAGCTAGCCATGCCTCTTTTACTATGTTAAGATATTTTTCCTTAATAGTATCGGTATCAAATATCATACGGTAATCTCCTTTTATTAATAGTGGTCGGACAGATAAGCACTATATTACCCAAAGAGGGAAAGCAAGACTCCGGCTGCAACAGCGGAGCCGATGACACCCGCTACATTTGGACCCATAGCAAACATAAGAAGGTAGTTACCTGGATTTGCTTTTTGACCTTCAACTTGTGAAACCCGGGCAGCCATTGGAACAGCGGAGACACCAGCAGAGCCAATGAGTGGATTGATTTTTCCTCCCGTTATTAAGCACATAAATTTACCGATTAGTAATCCTCCGACAGTACTAAACATAAAGGCAACTAATCCAAGTAAAATAATCCCTATTGTTTCCGGCTTTAAAAACTCTGTACCTACCGCAGTTGCCCCAACGGTGATACCCAAAAAGATGGTTACTATGTTAATTAATGTGTTTTGTACTGTATCAGAAAGGCGCTCAACAACACCGGATTCTCGAAATAGATTACCTAGCATCAGCATACCAATCAGAGGAGCAACGGAAGGCAGCAATAAAATACAAAGAACCGCCACTACAATAGGAAAACAGATCTTCTCCAGTTTTGATACAGCACGAAGCTGTTCCATTTTGATATTGCGCTCCTTTCTTGTTGTCAACAACCTCATGAGCGGTGGTTGAATCAACGGAATTAATGCCATATAGGAGTATGCCGCTATTGCTATGGAAGCAAGTAAGTGAGGAGCAAGCCTTGTGGTAAGATAGATTGCTGTTGGGCCATCAGCACCGCCAATGATACCAATCGAGGCAGCTTCCTCCGGTGAAAAACCGATTAATGTTGCAATGATGAAAGCAATCACGATACCAAACTGTGATCCAGCCCCGATTAATAAACTGCTAGGTCTGGCAATCAGGGGACCAAAATCAGTCATGGCTCCAATTCCCAGAAAGATTAAGGAAGGATAAATTCCTTTTTTAACACCCAGATACAAATAGTATAAGAGGCCTCCTACCTCTGTTTGGCTGGTAGGTTCACTCATTAAGCCAGTTAATGGTAGGTTAGCTAAAAGCATACCAAAGGCTATGGGGAGTAAAAGTAAGGGTTCAAACTTTTTACCAATAGCAAGATAGATTAGGACAAAGGAAATAAATATCATCAGTAAAGATTGCCACGTCATTGCTGCAAAGCCAGAATTTTTTAATAAAGTAACTAAAGAATCGCTAAACACAATAATCCTCCTTAAGTAAGCTGTAATCGACTGTTATACTATGAGTTGAAATTTTGATTTTTTGAGGCTCTATTTACTTTTGTTTCAAAAGTAATAATAGCTATTGAAAATATACGTATTGTTACCCAAAGTAGTCCAAGAACAATAAAAACAACTAACATACAAAATAATGCAACAAGTACGCTATCAGTAAATGACATGATTTCACCTCCTTGTAATAGAAACATAATGTATAAAAGCATTTAGATAAAAATATTTAGATAGTACCATATAATGATATTATATTAAGCCTCATAAGCAATTAGGTAATAAAAAAGAGAACCCCAAATAAGAAGCCCTCCACCCTATAAGCCAAAACTTGAAACAGTTTTATACTGCCAACCGGATTATACTTTATTTTTTCTGTAGTTTATCATAATTTAGCATAATTGTCAATAATTTAACAATATTTCAAGCTATTATTTATCGAAAATTACCTGCCAAATACATAACCTAATAAAGTATGATAACTTAGGAAGGAACTAGTTTTATTGATTGATAGTCGGACAAAAGTTTAAGGGTAAGACAGGCTTTAGTAATTGACATGACACATATTTATTTGATAACATGGTAAAAGTAAAAAAGCAAAGAACCAGAAAACCAAAGGATGAGGCTCGAGCTAAGGGAGGGTATATGGAAAATGTTGTTATTATAGGAGTTTCGGGTGGTTCTGCATCCGGTAAGACCACTGTTGCAAATCGAATTAAAGAAGCATGTAAGGATAGCGTAGAGCTATTAAGCCATGATTTTTATTATAAGCAATATGATGATCTGACCTTTGAAGAAAGAACAAAGCTAAATTATGATCATCCATCTGCTTTTGATACAGAGCTTTTGATCAATGATATCAAGAGATTAAAGCTGATGGAGCCGATTGATCGACCGGTATATTCTTTTACAGAGAATAATAGGCTAAAGGAAACTGTTCGGGTTAATCCAGCAAAAGTAATTGTAGTCGAGGGCTTCATGATCTTTGAGAATGCAGAGCTTAGAGATCTGATGGATATTAAAATATTCGTAGACACAGATGCAGATGAGAGACTGATACGTCGAATTATAAGAGATGTGAATGAGCGGGGTAGAAGCCTTGAATCGGTTATTACACAGTACACCAATACGGTTAAGCCAATGCACGAACTGTTCGTAGAACCTTATAAAAAGTATGCAGACATTATTGTACCAAGAGGCGGATTAAATGAAATTGCTATTGATATGCTGATTCATAGAATTAAAGCCTTGTCAAAGGAATAATGGATCTAGATGGGTATAACCTTAAAGAACCATGTGAACTGAACTAAAACATATATAAAATAATAAGAATAAAGAAGAACATCAACGCCTTGTATGTCTTTTTCGAAAGAATATGTTGGTCGGGATGGAACTCTTCTTCTATATATATAATAGACCATGCCTGGAAGGAGTCCTGAACCGACCCTCAAAGGCATGGTCTATTTCATTTATTTATTTGCTTTTAATACATTACCAATTAATTTTAAGCTGATCTTTTCACCATTATATAGGATCAATCCCTTATAAATTCTTGCAGACAACATGATGATCAGCAAGGAGAATACAGCTAAGATAAGTAAGGATACAATCCCCTGTACATATCCAATCGTACCAGTAATCATTTCAGAAGGAATGCAGAAGGGTATGGTAAAAGGAACATATCGGATTACGGTTGTCAGTGTTTCATTTCCAAGCACCGGCGCTAAGTAGCTGACGAGCCAGCTAATTAATACAGGGAATACGAGAAGTGCTTGAGTTGATGATGTGTCCTCTGGCTTTGATACCATACAGCCGGCCATTCCTGCAATAACGCAATAGAATAAAAATCCGATACAGAACACTACGATTGCAAGAATAACGGAAGGGATTGTCATGGCGGTTTCACCAATATTATCACGTAAGAAGTTGATAATGGTAATTGCAGAGTTCTGATAATTAGGATAAATCTGCTGAGCCACCAGGTTTCCGCCATATAAGCCAATTACAGCGGAGACAATCCATAGGACGAATTGCATCACTGCCATCGTAGTCACTGCCAGTACCTTACCCGTAATTAAGGCATATGGATGGATAGAGGTAAGTAAGGTTTCCACCAGCTTAGAGGTCTTTTCCGTGGAAACGGATTTACTTACGGTCTGACCATATAAAATAAGCATCATATATAGGATAAGACCAAAGACCATGGGAGCAATCATTTTGATCACAAAGGCATATACACTTTGGGTTTCACCAATATCAGAATAGCTTGTGGATATAGGCTTTAGAACAGTGGTCAATTGTTCCATGGTTAGACCGGATTGCATAAGCTTACTGGATTCAAAACCAGTTTGCATTATGGTAAGGACATCTTGCGCCTGTTCCTTTGTTATACTGGAATCGGAGGGGATAGCGGCTTCTAATTCATAACCTTCTGCATTAGCGGTGATGATGACAGCGATAGACTCTGTAGAATCAGTAGCAGCTTTTTCTATAACACCGAGACGGTCTATATCCGTTACGTTGGTAAACGCTATATTTTGGAATTGCCCCTCTGATACTTCAGGACTAAAATAAGCACTCATATCTGTTGGTTGTAAGCCGCTGTTATCAAGGACAAATACGGTTTTAATCGGTGATATCTCAGGTGTCTTATCGTCCGGTTTTGCAACAATAATACTCAGAACCACAAAGGCACCAATGATCAGGATGGAAATCAGGATCGTTACCAGCTTAAAGGATATGCCCTTCGTAGCTTGTCGGAAGGTAAAGCTAAATACGGTATTCCAGCCTCTGAAATTATTATTCATTTACATTTCCTCCCTTTCTGATTAACTTTGAGATCTTCATTAATTCTTTTAATTTTATGGTATTGCCGTTATGGAGAATCAAAGTTTCATATACGGCAGCGACGAACTTAAATAATAAAAGAATAGAAATAATCAATAGTGCGATAGCTGCGGCGATGATTGGTGCGGAAACCTTTCCGACAATAATTGCACCAGGTAAAATAAATGGTGAAGATAGCGGGAAAAGTAATGAAAAAGTTACAAAGGGATTGAGTCCGGAGCCAATTAAAGTACTTAAAGCTCCGATCGCAATGTAAGCACCGATAATGTTAGTAAAGGTAAATAGGGTAAGACCTTCATTTAACTCCTCCATCTTACTTACCGTGGCACCTGCTAAACCGGCTAAGGTTGCATAGAAAACGAAAGCGAGAATAACGAGCAGGAAGCAGAGGATAATATTAAAAATGTTTATGTTTTCAAATATATTCTTCGGCAAATATTCGGACAACAGGGTGGTTTTATTTCCACCAGATATCATTGCGGATATTTGGTTAGAGATAAAAACCATGACTACCATGGATACCATTTGCACCAATACCGCGATAAGTGTAGCAAGAATTTTACCAACCATTAACGCTAGGGGCTTTATGGAGGTTAATAAATATTCTATAACACGAGTTGATTTCTCTGTAACGATTGAGGTTGCAATCTGGGTTGAACCCATGGTATTTACCATTAAGACAACAAATAGGATACCATACATGAGCCAATACTCGTTAAAGGAGATAGAGGTATCTTCTTTTTCTATGACATTGCCCTGAGTATCAGTTAAAGCTACTGCGGTCGTGACTGGTGCTTGAAGCATGGTGATCTGTTCGTCACTAATACCAAGAGTTTGGATTCGGAAAGCTTCAAACTGTTCCTGAACAGCGTTGCCAAGCTGTTCCAGATTGCTGTCCTTCACCGGACCGCTACCGGATTTTACAAAGGATAAAGAATAACTGGTGGCTTCTTCTAAGATGGTCAGAAGCACAGAAGTGTCCTCCTCAGTATCAATGCGATCTTCTACGACTTTATAATCCTCCCCCAATGCTACAAAGGTAATATTCTGAAAAGCCTCTTGCTTTGTCAATTGAGAAAAATCCATATCGGGTAGTGTGGTCTTGTTCTCTACATATACCATTTTAATAGGGCTAGGTGCATTTGGATCTTCCTTTCCGCTATTCATGAACATGGTAATCAGCGGCATGGATATTAGCACCAGCGCCATCAAGATGGCGTATGAGACGAGAAAGGTTTTACTTTTCAAGGTTTGAACCAGAGTAAAGGAAAATACATCCTGCCAGCCTGTAAGATTACTTTTCTTCATTATTATCTCCTACCTTTTCAATGAAAATTTCATGAAGCGACGGTTCACGCAGTTCAAATTTTATAATTGGTATATTATCACCGATTAATTTTGTTAAGAAGTCCATCGCTTGTTTTTCATCCCTTACTTTTAAGTGATATTCACTTGGGGTTTTATTCGCAATGGGTAAACCAAAGGAAGTAATATAGGGTGCAATATCCATATCACTTTTCACAAAGAGATTAACACGGCCATAACCCTTCTTGATCTGATTCAGATTTCCCTGAAGAACAGTTTTACCTCGTTTTAAAATAGTAATATCGGAACAGAATTCTTCAATGGTAGGCATCTGATGGCTGGACATGATCAAGTATTTTTCCCTCTGAATCTCATCTTTAATAATGGATTTGAACAAATCCGTATTAACTGGATCAAGACCGCTGAGGGGCTCATCCAGAATGATTAGTTCAGGATCAGAGATTAAGGCAGCCATTAACTGAATCTTTTGTTGGTTACCCTTGGAGAGCTGATCAGCTCGGTTTGCTGCCCGTGCCTTCTTTTTTGTTCTGGGAGGAAAAATATATTCATCCAGTAACAGGCGCTCTGACCAGTGTTTAATACGATCCATCGCAATATGCTTTGGAACGTTTCGAAGAGTTGCAAAGTATAACAGCTGATCCAGTAGGGAGTACTTGGGGTATAAACCACGTTCCTCTGCCAAGTATCCTACATTCGTACGGACAGGATCTAAGGCCTTACCCTTCCAGAGAACATCACCCTCATTTTTAGCCAGCATTCCTAAGATAATACGTAGTGAAGTGGTTTTACCTGCTCCATTGGTTCCAAGCAGAGCGTAAACACCAGGTTCACTGATTTCAAAGCTAAGGTTATCGAGGACTAATTTTTCGCCATAGCTCTTTGATAGATTTTTAACACTTAAAGACATAATACCCCTCTTTCTTGCACATCACGGAGGGCATCCGTGATGTGCGAAATTATTATATTTTTATGATCATCTTTTTTTCATATGGGAAAATAAGTATCCCTGAATTAGGAAGATTATACCATGAGATGAATAAGGATAAAACCATAAAAGTTATTTTTTAATAGAAATCTAATTAATTTCTCAGGCGATTTTTTTTAATTCTTGTATTTTCCATCTACATTTGAAGATAAGATGAATAAATGCGAACAGTATCAAAGCGATAAAAAGGGTCAAGCCTATAAATACAGGTGATTGCGAATGAATGACTGCATTAATCTCAGTCCATAGGCACAGAGCTTCTAACACGGCTCCAACGATAAAAAAGTTCATGATTCGTTGATACTGTCTGATTTTGGAGGACGTATCAGTATACATCTCAAAGTTCCCGTCAGAAGCCAATTTTCTAAGGTATACCCAACGGTACCACTGAGACACAACCTCCACACCTACTTCCTCCATGAAGGAGGAGAAATTTTCAGTATCACCAACCCAGTTATCCAATAGATCTATTTGGTAAAGGTACTCGCCTGGTTTGCAGGGAACGAAGGTATAAAAGCCCAAAAAGAACTTTTCAAAAGCCCAGCCTTTTGCTGCCATTTCATTAATCCATTTTTCTTCGGAATCCTTATCAAAGTAAAGTTTAAATATCCTCATATGGTTTCCTCCATTAATTTAGCATTACTAAGTAGTTCGCTTAAGCGATCCACTTCTTTTTGAAAAATCTCTTTTCCGGATTCTGTAATCAGATATTCCTTTTTCTTTCTAGAGGTTTTATCCTCACTATACAGATTAATCCAACCCCTGGTCAGCATAGAATTAATGGCACCATATAGGGTTCCGGGACCAAGTATGACTCTGGAATTCGTAATAGACTCTATTTCCTGAATGATTCCATAGCCATGGTTTGGTTTTCTAACAGATAACAGGATATAATATAACGCTTCTGTTAAGGGTAAATTATTTTCCATGTGCATCATCCTCCGATATATCGATTTTCGATATATTAAATATATCACTAGACGATATATTTGTCAACGATATATGTAAAACTTTTTGGAATAATATAGTTACCATAGAGAAATGCTTAATTTATCATTGAAATCTTTTCCTATGAAGAATATAATAAAGCGTAGCGAACATACGGCAAGCTTGCTTGCAAGTATGTGAACGGAGCTGAGGGACCATGAGCAAGGGTTTGGCTCATGGTATAATAAAGCGTAGCGAGCATACGGCAAGCTTGCTTGCAAGTATGCGACCGAAGCTGAAGGACCATGAGCGAGGATTTGGCGCATGGTATAATAAAGCGTAGCAAACATCGGACGCAAGTTAATTATTGGTTTTAGAAAATGGAGGCTTCCATGCAAGATAAATTTATGGAATTGAGAGAAAAACATTCGGTTTTTACATACGACAAATATGAAATCACTGATCAGGGTGATAAGCTTGTTATCACCTATTATTTTAATATGGAAGGGTTAGTAACCTTTACACCAAAATGGGAATTTCGTAAAAAACATGCTGAAATAAACTATGAAAAAGAAGAGATTGTTAATCAGTTGGCATTTCAGCTTGGGTTGGTAGAGTTAATCAGCTATTGGAAATGTGCATGCCCTCCTTTCGTGCATATTAAAGCAGGGAAACTTGATGGGGCACAGATTGACTGGTGGAAACAGCAGTATTACCTGGGACTGGGTGAGTTTTTCTATACAAATGGGATTGAAACCTCAATCGAAGAATTCATGAAGGTAGAAATTCTTGCTTCAGAGGATAAAAAAGACTACTTTAAATCGGAAAAATTAAAAAAGGGTTGTATGATTCCGATTGGAGGAGGCAAGGATTCTGTTGTAACCCTGGAGTTATTAAGCGATCGAAAAGAGAGTAATCTATGCTTTATGATTAATAAAAAGCTGACTTCTCTTCAATGCGCCGCTGCTGCAGGCTATAAGGAAGAAGATATTTTAGTTGTGAACCGTAGTTTGGATAGCAACCTATTAGCACTAAACAAACAAGGTTATTTAAATGGTCATACCCCGTTTTCTGCTATTGTTGCTTTCTCCTCTGTTTTATCAGCCTATCTTCATGACAAAGAGTATGTGGTACTTTCCAATGAGGCCAGTGCAAATGAGAGTACGGTCGAGGGGACAGAAGTAAATCACCAATATTCTAAGTCCTATAAGTTTGAATTAGATTTTATTCATTATGAAAAGAAATATGTAAACAGCGGAGTGCATTACTTTAGCTTGCTTCGCCCATTTAGCGAATTCCAGATTGCTAAGTTTTTTGCAAAGCAGGAAAAATATCATTTTATTTTCCATAGCTGTAATGTAGGAAGTAAGAATGACCTATGGTGCGGTGCCTGCTCGAAATGCTTGTTTGTTTATATCATTCTGTCACCCTTTATAGATTCGAAACGTTTGGTACAGATTTTTGGAAATGATATGCTGAGTCAGGAGGAGTTAATTCCTATCTTTGATCAGCTAATTGGCGCAGCGCCGGAGAAGCCCTTTGAGTGTGTGGGAACCTGTGATGAAGTGAATACGGCAATTTGTATGGTAATTCATCAGTATAAGTTGGAGGGAAAGTCATTGCCTAAGCTCTATGAATATTATATGGGTAAGGAGCAGTATAAAACTTATCTTCAGGCGGAAAACCCCTATCTATCCTATTACAATGAGGAAAACTCAGTACCGGAAGAATTGGTAGACCGACTAAAAAGCCTGATGCTTTAGGAAATAATATAATATCATGCAAGGGGAATGACAGACTGTTTTACTTGTTATAAATCAAAGGATATGCTTGAAAAGAGGTAGACATGATTACACAATTATGTGATAAGCTTAAAAATAAAAAGGTACTGATTCTCGGTTTTGGAAGAGAAGGAAGATCCACCTATCATTTTATCAGAAAGTATTTGCCAGAGATGCAGTTTGGGATTTATGATAAAAGTGATATCAAGGACAGTCTGGAGAATGTAACCCTGCACAACACAACATCCTATCAGGACATTCTTGCTGATTATGATTTGATTATTAAAAGTCCGGGAATTGTATTTAACAGTAAGGATAGTGGGGATTTTAAGAAGTTAACCTCTCAGACGGATTTGTTTCTGGAGTTTTACCGGGATCAAACCATTGGAATTACCGGAACTAAGGGAAAAAGTACAACCTCTTCCCTGGTTTATCATGTGATTCACAGTAGTGGAAGGGATGCACGCTTGGTGGGAAATATCGGTGTTCCCGTGTTTGATGTATTGGAAGAGATTAATGAGAAGACATTGATTGTATTTGAACTTTCTTCCCATCAGCTGGAGCATGTAACCCACTCTCCCCATATTGGATTGCATCTGAATTTATATCAGGAGCATTTGGATCATTACGGAACCTTTGAGAAATATGCTGCTGCAAAAGAAAACATCTGTAAGTTCATGCAAAAGGGTGATCTTTTGATCTATAATAAAGAGTTTTTAAACCCGGGAAAGCATCTGAAAGCAACAACCATCACCCTTTCTGATCGGGATGATGATTCAGATATAAGGGTGAAAGAAAACCATATTTATTATCAGGAGCAGGATATTGAGATTATTGATGATGAGATTTTGTTAAAGGGACATCATAATGTGTATAATATAGCAGCAGCCTATAGTGTTGCTAATTATTTTGGTGTGGATAACAATAGTTTCTATGAAGCCGTGAAAACGTTTCAACCCTTACCTCATCGGATGGAATATGTGGCAGTGATTGACGAAATAACCTTTTATAATGACTCTATTTCTACCATATGCGAGACTACCATTCAAGCAGCAATGAGTATTCGAAAAATCGATACAGTTATTTTAGGCGGTATGGATCGTGGAATTGAGTATAAGCCTCTGGTGGATTATCTATTGGACTCTGAGATTAAAAACATAATTCTTATGCCGGATACCGGTTACCGAATCCAGACATTGTTTGCTAATGCAGATAAGTCAAGTCAGGGTAAGAATATTGTTCCCGTTGCCAATGTAGAAGAGGCGGTACAGAAAGCAAAAGAGATAACAGAAAAGGGCAAGACCTGTTTGTTCTCACCGGCTGCAGCTAGCTATGGATTCTTTAAGAATTTCGAAGAACGGGGCGAGGTATTTAAAAAGTGTGTACTAAGTAAGTGAAATAAGAAATGTATTACCTGATAAATAGGAAAGTATTTCATGAGATTTAAGTCTTATGATAGAAATCCGGGGTTGAAATAATACCAGTAACATGTTAAGATAACTCCATAAGTATAAGAAAAGAGGTTGAAGGAATGATTATTACTACTTGCTAATCAGTAAACTGAATATGCAACAGGATGAGACTATTTGAAGTTTTATTTTGTTGCGGCAAGAAGTTATCATTCCTAATTCTAATAGATATTATTTATCATAGAACTGCTGTTATCTGTTTGTTGGAGAGCAGCTGTTTTCTGCAATACAAGTTCCAGTTATAAAACCTTGACTACAATTAAGGTATAGGTGCTGGTTATGGGACTGCAGAATAAGTTCTAACATTAGGTCACAAGAAGATAGCTTCTTGTGGCTTTTTTAATGTTTAAACTTAAAAGGAGGCACATATTATGTCGCAGATTATGATAAATGATTTAACCTTCAGCTATGATACAGCCTATGACAATATATTCGAGCATGTTAATTTCATCCTCGATACAGACTGGAGACTGGGCTTTGTTGGCAGGAACGGAAAAGGAAAGACGACGTTTTTAAATTTATTATTAGGAAAATATGAATATAAAGGGAGTATCACCAGCTCAGTGGAGTTTGACTATTTTCCCTTTGAAGTGGAAAATCAGGAAATAGATACGCTAACCATGATTAAGAATAAGATCGCACCCTTTGGTGAGTGGGAAGAGCAGATGCAGCAATGTCTGACTCAGATGGAAGACCCGGATCATAAGGAAGAGGCGTTAGAGCAGTACGGCAGGGTGTTGGATTTATATCAAGCCCATGATGGCTATATCATTGAGGAAATGATTGAGAAGGAGCTGGGCAAGCTGCAGGTGGATTTGTCAGTACTTAACAGACCTTTTCAAACTCTCAGCTTTGGGGAGCGGACGAAGGTAATGCTAGCCGCGCTCTTCCTGAAAAAGAATCAATTCCTTTTAATCGATGAACCAACGAACCATCTTGATATGGAGGGCAGGGAGATTCTGGCTGGCTATCTTCAGACTAAGCAGGGCTTTATTCTGGTATCTCATGATAGAGCCTTTCTGGATACCTGTATTGATCACGTATTATCAATTAATCGAGCTGGTATTGAGGTTATTCGTGGCAATTATACCACCTGGCAGCAGAATAAAGAGCGCCAGGATAACTATGAATTAGAGAAAAACCAACAGTTAAAGAAGGAGATTACCGTACTTGGGGATGCTGCAAAACGTGCCATGGGTTGGTCGGATCAGGTAGAAGCGTCAAAGATAGGAAACCATGTGGGAGATCGCGGCTTTGTTGGACATAAGGCTGCAAAAATGATGAAGAGAGCTAAGGCTATAGAGAGTAGAAAGCTGGATGCCATCGAAGAGAAAAAAGGGCTTCTAAAAAATGTGGAGCAAGTAGATGAGCTAAAAATGAATTTATTGCCCTTTCCTAAAAAACGGTTCATTGATGCGGAAGCAGTAAGCATTTTCTATGAGGAACGGAAAGTGACGTCGGATATCAGCTTTACCCTGCAGGAGGGAGACCGTATTGCCATTCGTGGAAAAAATGGATCGGGGAAAACGTCTCTGTTTCGTTTACTATTAGGAGAAAATATAGCTTATACCGGAGAAATTCGTAAGGCACCGGGCTTAAAGGTCTCCTATATTTCTCAGGATACCTCTTATCTATCAGGCAATCTTTCTGACTTTGCAGTTAGGTACGGGCTGGATGAGACTATATTTAAAACAGTACTTCGTCAACTCAATTTTGGACGGAATCAATTTGAAAAGGATATTCGGGAGTTCAGCGGCGGTCAAAAGAAGAAAGTATTGATTGCGAAAAGTCTGGCGGAGCCAGCCCATGTGTTTTTATGGGATGAACCCTTAAACTTCATTGATGTCATTTCAAGAGTACAGATAGAGGAGCTGATACTAAGATATGAGCCAACCATGATTTTTGTGGAGCATGACCGAGTATTCCAGGAAAAGATAGCGACTAAAACAGTTTGGCTGTAGCAGAGATTTATTCTACATGAAACTAGTTCTAAACTTGAACAATAGTCAGTAGTGCATAAAGTATATATGAATATTTGTCTTTTTTTTACGTAGGACAGAGAAACTGGACAAAAACCATTACAATATAAGTATAAATAATCAAATGTATGAGAAGAGGATTTGATCTAAAATTAGAGCAGCAGTTTAAATCACAAGAAATATGCAAAGGGACAGAGTATGCGTAATCTAATAATAAAGTTAGTAATGGGAGGAAAGAGATGAAATTAGGATTTGTAAGTGCGATCTTAGATCAAAGTTCATTTGAGGAAGTAATTGATACCGCCAGCGAATTGGGCTTTGGATGTGTGGAGCTTGCATGTTGGCCGCAGGGAAAGGCAGAGCGCCGCTATGCAGGCGTAAGTCATTTAAATGTAGATGAGTTGGATGACAAGAGAATTGAATATATAAAGGGCTACTGCTTGGAGAAGAAGGTTGAGATTTCATCTCTAGCATATTATCCAAATGCAATGGATGCGGATATTGAGAAAAGAAATGCTGCAATCGAACACCTCAAGAAATTAATCCTAGCAAGTAACCGTTTAGGGATTGGTTTAGTTACCACCTTCATCGGTAGAGATCAGACAAAAACGGTGGAAGAAAATATTGAGCTATTTAAAGAAATCTGGCCGTCTATTATTGAATTAGCAGAAGAGAATAATGTAAAGGTTGCGATTGAGAATTGTCCTATGCTCTTTGGTAAGGATCAATGGCCGGGAGGTCAGAACCTTGCAACTACACCAAGCATCTGGAGACAGCTGTTCGAAATTATTCCAAGCAAGAACTTTGGCTTAAACTATGATCCTTCTCATTTTGTATGGCAGATGATCGACTACATTAAGCCAATCTATGAATTCAAGGATAGAATCTTTCATGTACATTACAAAGATATCAAGGTTTATCGTGATAAACTTGACCAGGTCGGAATTATGGCATATCCATTAAGCTTTATGTCACCAAAGCTTCCTGGACTTGGGGATGTGGATTGGGGCAACTATGTTAGTGCTTTAACCGATATCGGTTATAACGGCTATACCTGTATTGAAGTAGAGGATAAAGCCTTCGAAGGTTCGCAGGAGGCAGTGCTTAACAGTTTAAAGTTAAGCAAGAAATATATGGAGCAATTTGTGATCTAAAATCTTAAGCAGGAAGTAACAGGATGTAGCTGGTCTTGAGATTTACTCCTAGTATACATAGTAAACACTATGTGTACTAGGAATGGAACGCAGGAATGGGATAATACGGACTTTTAGTACCTGCGCAAATGATACGGAACAAATAAGTAGAATGGAGAAACAGAATGAAAGTTTTGGGAGTTTCCTTTGGGAGAAAGAATAAGAACTGTGATATATTAGTTAAGCAAGCGCTTTTTGCTGCACAAGAAGCAGGTGCAGAAGTAAAATTCATTAATACGATGAATATGAAAATCAGTCATTGTACAGGTTGTGGAGCCTGTAGTAAATTAAGAGATCAGGGCAAGCAAATTAAATGTGTTGCAATCAAGGATGATTATCTGGAGCTTGAAAATGAGATACTAAATGCAGATGGCATCATCGTAGGGGCACCGGTATATTCCATTGCACCTACTGGTCAGCTTAAGAACTACATAGATCGCTTTGGAGCAGCGCATGATAGGGCAGCAGCTCTTGCAGAGCAGGAAAAGCGCATCAAGGCAGGAGCAGAGGAGCTTCTTGATCCTAGAGTTTTCGCTGATAAGTATGTTGCATATATCTCTGTTGGCGGAGCTAAAACTCAGGATTGGGTATCCATGGGTCTCCCCAATATGCATATGTTTGGTATGTCAACAGTGATGAAGACAGTAGGTCAAATTGATGCATATAACATGGGTACTACCGTGAATCCAGTTCTTGATGATGAATTAATGGAGAATACTGCAAAATTAGGTAAGCATCTTGCCGATTCAATTGGTAAGCCATATGACCAGGTAACATGGTTGGGCGAAGAAGGTGTCTGTCCGGTATGTCACAATTCTATTATTACTGTTGGGAAAACAACAGATGTACAATGTCCGTTATGTGGTATTAATGGGAAGCTCTCTATTGAAGATGGTGAAGTAAAAGTAACCTTCAGTGAAAAGGAGAAGAATAGAGCAAGAAATACTTTGGAAGGCTTAACAGAGCATTATCATGAAATCCAAGGCTTTGTAAAAGGAATCCTGCCTAAGATTGAAGCAAACAAGGAAAAGATTGAAACAGGTATGAAGAGAATCGAAAGGTTTGAATCGACCTACGAGTAGATAGAGATATAGCGATTGGCAGAATCCTGAATGAAAGTATGAGAAAAGTGTGTCTCATCGATCGGGATCATTAAATGCACGGCGAGCGGAAAATCGCCTTTTATCAGAAGGATATATCAGCCTCTGGTACTATGCTATAGAAAACCCCTAACTTTGGCGTTTTCTATAGCTTTTTTTATAATTTTTTATAGGAGGGCAGCAGCTATGGGATTTGCAATGAGAATGAAAATTAATGAAGAGATTATCAAAACTAAGTCATTTCAGAATATGAACATTAATGGAGCAAAAAATGGTTTTGAATTTGATGTACAGCTTGCTTATTACAGAGGTCATTTCCTATCTGATATTGAGCTTTTGGAGGTCTATATAGACGGAGAGAAAATGCCCCAGGAGGCAGTGACTTTTGAACTAAATGGAAAGGAACTTCCAATTTATAAACTGAAATATGCAGCAACGGAGTTCTGGAGTCAAGCTGTACCTGCACGAATCCGGGTGATAAAAAAAGATGGCCTTTCTATAGGAGAGCATGATCTGGAGTTAAAGCTTATGCTGAGAGTACCATATATGCAAATTGGGCCGGAACACAACTTTATGCCGCTGGACAGCACAGACAAAGTGAAAGTTACAGTGGTGGAGTAGAAGGGGGGTAATAAGGATGAGTAAGATAAAATTAGGCGTCAGTTTGTTCAGCTATGGAACGGAATATGCAAGATATCAATATGATTTTGAAGAGTGTGTAAAGCAGGCTGCTTTGGCAGGAGCCTCAGGCTATGAAATTGTAGGATCCCAGATGATTTTGTCCTACCCGAATGTAAGTGAAGAATTCTTAAAGCTGGTAGAGGACTTGCGTGTAAAATACGGCATTGGCCCGGAAGGATATGGTGCAAGCAATGATAAAGGTGTTCTCTTTGATAGAAATCTAAATGATGATGAACTGCTGGCAGGAGCAATCTTAGATTTAAAGGCTGCAAACAAGCTAGGCTGTAAGGTGATGCGTGCACAGTATATGCTGGGATCAGCTGCATTTGAGAGACTGGCACCCTATGCAGAGCTTTATGATGTGAAAGTTGGAATTGAGATTCATAATCCAGATACTCCTTCTACTCCACATATTCAGGAATACCTAAATGTTATTAAGAGAACTGGATCAAAGCATCTGGGATTCGTTCAGGATTTTGGATTTCTAGCAATAGCACCGAATAAGCCGAAGTGGGATCGTGCTTTATCCTTAGGAGTGAAGGAAGAACATCTTATAATGGCTGCGGATATGAGATATGCGGGAGTTAGCCTAGAGGAGGCCAGGATTAAATTACAGGAGGCAGGTGCCCATCCAGCCATTAATGAGTCGCTGCAGGGTATGTATGGATATGTGCAGTTTAGAGCAAGAGAAGTTTTGCCGAAGTTGTTGGAGGAGATGAAATCGATTCTGCCCTATACCTTTGAAATGCATACAAAGTTCCATTATCTAAGCGAGGATTGTGTAGAACCCAGTATTCCATATAAAGAAATATTGGAATGTTTAAAAGACACTGACTTTGAGGGATACCTGATGAGTGAGTACGAAGACGAAGCCTACTGTGGTGGGGAATTGTTTACCAAGAGACATCTGGAAATGGAGCGCAGAATCCTTGGATTGTAATTTTTCTTGTCAGGATTCTGATCGGCTTGAGTATTTATAAAAAAATTCATAAAACCTACTTTTAGGTGCTGTCAATTCCTCTGTTATTATAGTATAATCGGACTAATAAAATAACTTGAACTATTATGGAGGTATAAGTTTATGACTAAGAAAAAACATCATGGTTTATTTAAGTATCGTCGTATACGAACCAAGCTTTTATTGGTAATTATTCCTCTGGTTTGTCTTACTATGGGAGCAGCAAAATCCTATGATTATTTTACTAGACAAACAGATCTTGAAAAAACTATTAGGGATGATATGTTACATACCTCGGAATTGGTAGCCACTAGATTACAGGTGGAGATTGCAAAAGCAGAAGCTACAGCCCAGACGGCAGCAAATAATAATGCTTTCCTATCGCAAGATCAGAGCGTAATTATACAAGAGCTAAGCAATATTAAAAATCAGAATTCTTTGTTTGAAAGCGTATTTTTAAGTGATGCTTCATTGGGTCGTGTCAATGAAAAAGGTGAGACTGCCTCACTCGCCGATTTGGCATTCATGCAACAGGTGAAAGAGACGGGAGAAACCGTTGTGTCTGATGAAATTCTTATATCTCAGGATACAAAAAAACCAATTATTATGATAGTGACTCCTATAAAAATATCAGGAGCGCCAGAAAGCTATCTTGGAGTTTCCCTTGATACAACAGAACTTCAAAACCTTGTTGCTGATATGAAAAAAAGCGACAGTAATTATTCCTTTGCCTTTGATGGTAAGGATGGATTGACGTTTGCCCATCCGAGAGAGGATTATGTGGGCTCCTTAAAGTTTATTCATCCCGATGAAAACGATAAGACTCTAGTTGCACCGGAGCTGACTAAAATGGTTCAAGATGCCGTGACCGGTCATTCCGGCACTCAGATTTATGAATTTAATGGCGTAAAGGTTATTGCAGCCTATGCCAATATTCCAGGAACCTCCTTTGGTGTAGCTAGCCGTATGAAATATTATGATGCAATGGAGTCAGTTCGCAAGGAGCAGATCTCAGCGATCGTTATAACATTGATTGCATCAATAGTGGGTATTGTGGCAGCTTTCGGATTATCTGCCCTCATAGGCACTCCAATTAAGAAGATTGCCAACCAGGCAAATATTATTGCCGCCGGTGATTTTACACAGGCAATAATGCTTGATGCACCGGGAAAAGATGAAATCAGTCAGCTGCAACGTGCTTTTAAGGATATGGCGCTGATGCTTAAGAATACCATGGAGCAAATCGGACAAGCTACCAAAGAACTGGCGTCTTCCAGTGAAGTGCTTGAGATTAGTACGGAGCAATCAGCGCAAGGCTCCAATCAGGTGGCAGAGACAGTAGCTGAAGTTGCTTTAGGTGCTTCAGAACAAGTTCAGGCGGTGGATCAGACCGCTGACATTGTCACCGGTATCGGAAGAGAAATTGTTGAGATAGAAAACCTTTCCTTTGAAGTAGCAGGGTTATCCGGTAAGGCCGCAGCTACCACTCATGACGGTGAGAAAGCTATCCAAAGAGCCATTACATCGATCACAAATATTAATGAGATTGTTCAGGATACAGCAACAGCGATTCGCGATTTGAATAGTTCCTCGGAACAGATCAGTCAGATTGTCACAACCATCACAAGCATCGCCTCCAGCACCAATCTTTTGGCGCTGAACGCTTCCATTGAAGCTGCACGTGCGGGTGAGCAAGGCCGTGGCTTTACTGTAGTAGCAGAACAGGTCAGTAAGCTGGCTCAGCAGTCCAAAGAGGCAGCTAGTAATATTGCATTAATTATCGAAGGTGTTCTGATTCAGACTCGATATGCAATTCAAAAGATGGACAGTAGTGCAGAGGAGGTTTCTAATGGAACAGAGGTTGTTCTTGAGGCAGGTGAAGCCTTCCAGGGTATTCAACAGCAGATTAACAACGTGGATCAGGCTGTTCAAAAAATTACTCAAAATGTCAAGCACCTATCCAACTCCAGTGCTAGCGTAATAGCATCGGTTGATAAGATTAAGGGAATCTCGCAAGAAACTGCCGCTGGTAGTCAGACCATTTCTGCAGCAACTCAGGAGCAATCCGCAGTTATGTTGGAGGTTGCTGCGTCCGCAGAGACACTGGCAAGATTATCTGGGCAACTGGAGGAAACTTTAAAGCAATATAAATTTTAGTATGTAAAGTATATAGATAAAAAGAAAGTATATAAGTATAAAAGAGAGAAGGATTGAATGTGTATTGATATAGGGTTCCTTCTCTCTTTTTCTAATTCTGCTGAATTTCTATCGCAAAAAATTGGCTCCAGTCTTAATTTGTTTCCATAATAAATATTGCAGGAATATTTTGCGATAATAAAGATAAATTATAAGTGATTTATAATAATTAGTGATTTTTGTTTCTTCCACCAGATCTGCTTTTCTCATGCTTTCCCTCATGGACACCAATGACCTGCCCATTGATGATACCGTGGTCTGCATTACCGGTAGGATCCATTTTTCTCATTTCTGGATTACTTTTTTCTCTATCCTTCATTCTGTTTTTATTATTATCCATGATACAACCTCCTATTTTATTTGATGAATTAGTATATCCTTGCAACCTTATTTTATTCAATTTTACACATGGACAAGGATTGTGATAAAAATATTTAGCAATTGCTTATCTTGCGCATTTTGTCTGTTTAAGGTAGAATAATATCTTAAGCTTTTACTAGGAAATTTAATGACTCTGTCAAAGGGGATAGGGAATTCAAATGAAACATCAAGAAAAACAAATTAACGGCATAATTGAGGGAGTTATCTGGAAGCAGCTGCTATTATTTTTCTTCCCTTTGCTGTTCGGTACTTTTTTGCAGCAGCTTTATAATACGGTAGACGCAATTATTGTTGGCCATTATGTTGGAAAAGAAGCGTTATCCGCTGTAGGAGGTACAACAGGTACCTTAATTAACGTATTTATAGGATTTTTTGTTGGTACCTCCTCCGGTGCGACCGTAACGATATCACAATATTACGGAGCGAAGCACGAGGAAGAGGTGAGCAAGGCTGTACATACTGCAAGTGCTTTAGCTATTGCGGCTGGAGCAGTAATCATGGTGATTGGAATTGTTGGGGCGCCATTAGCATTTCGCCTGATGGGTACACCGGAGGAAATAATTCCATACTCACTGACTTTTATTCGAATTTATTTCTGTGGTACAATTGCTAATTTGATTTATAATATGGGAACAGGAATTTTGCGTGCTATCGGAGATTCCAAACGTCCCCTCTATTATTTAGCGGCAAGTGTAGCCTTAAATATTATCTTGGATTTCTTATTCGTCGTAGGTTTTCATTGGGGCGTTGCGGGAGTTGCCTTGGCCACCGTAATGGCGCAGGTCTTTAGTGCTGTTATGATTTGTATCACTTTGATGCGAACCAGGGAATGCTATCGTTTAAATATAAGAAAAATACGCTTTCACAAAGAAATACTGATTAAAATAATTCGAATTGGGATACCTTCAGGACTTCAATCACTCATGTACAGCTCCTCCAATATTATTATTCAATCCAGTGTCAACACCTTTGGGACGAATACAATAGCAGCATGGACAGCCTATGGAAAGATAGATGGTCTTTTCTGGATGACAATGAGCTCCTTTGGCATAGCAATTACCACCTTTGTAGGACAAAATTATGGTGCCGGTAACTTTGCACGAGTTCGTAAAGGAATTAAGACTTGTTTAACTATGACTATTGGAGTAGCAGTGGTTCTAAGTCTGATATTATATTTTGCAGGACCAAGTATCTATACCCTATTTACGAATGATGCCCAGGTCATTGATCGGGGAATTGAGATTCTTCACTTTATGGTACCAACCTTCTGCACTTATGTACTCATCGAGATTATCTCGGGGTCCTTAAGGGGAATGGGAGATTCTTTTATTCCTATGTTATTGACCGGTCTAGGTATTTGCGTTCTTCGTGTACTTTGGATATTTACTACAGTACCGATCTGGCACGATATCCGCACCTTAATATTTAGTTATCCATTAACCTGGACGGTAACCTCCATTATGTTTATCTTTTATTTCCGTCATTATATTAAAAGAGAGCCGGGATTCCAGGTGTCAAAGTGATTAGGGAAAGTAAGTCAAGTCAAGTAGGTCAGTCAAGTCGATAAAGTAAGTCAGTCAAGTCGGTAAAGTAAGTCATATAAGTAAGTTGTATAAAGTAAGTTAGGAAAATGATTCAAGCAAATGGTTCAAGAAAGTACGACTGGAAAATAAATCAGGAAAATATTCTATAAATAAATCAGTTTAGTGATTCAAGAAAGTGCATCAGAAAATATAAATGAGCGAAATAATATTATATGCATGATATGATTGTTTCGCAATAAAAATAAACCACCGGCTATGCCGGTGTGTCCCCAGCTAGCTTTAGCTTCAAGTAAAAAACCTCCCATGTTATAATGATTGTGGGTTTGCCAACCACAAAAATTACATAGGAGG
>JAEWIZ010000024.1 GCA_023386815.1 Bacillota bacterium | reverse complement strand
GCCCTTTAGGGCTAGCCTGAGAGAGAAGTGCGGTTGGTAAATCCTTCAGGCGCCTTCCGGGCGCAGGCAGGTAAAAGCCCCTTATAGGGGCAAAGCAAACCACCGGCTTAGCCGGTGGTCATGATTCATAATCTGTGAATCCACTGAGGTCTCATCCTACAGTAATGTTTATTTTATTGTCCAGATACTTTAAATACAAGAGGTTTGTTATTTGATTTTTCAACAGCATTAATAGGAGTTTTCTCCTTAATATGGAACTCTTCATCAGAAGTCGTTTCACTTTCTCTTTTCTTGAGGCAGGAGTTGGATTCATCAATGAAATTATTCATGATCTCATTCATGCGATTGGATAGCTTATCAATGTTCATGCTATAATCAGCCATATCGTTATACTTATCTTCCATGCTAGACAAGCTAACGCGGAAGTCAGAAGCCTTTGCATAGAAATCACGAACCATCTGGTTATATTCCGCCTGTCGCTGTTCAATGGCAGCGCGCATCTTAACACTATTTTCATTGACAGACTGATAATATTCTTTCATTTGTTCCTGCATGTATTCAACAACTTCATTGCGCAGCTTGGACATATCATAATAAGCTCGGAAAGAGATCTCAGATGCTAAATTAAGATTTGCTTCCTGTTTCTTTTCAAGAACTTTCATTTTGGCCTGTTCATCAATAGAAAGCTTTGTAATTGCAAGCTCGTCTTTTAACTGACTGATTTCTAATTGAGCCAGTTCTAATTCTTTGATCATTTCTTGAGATTTTTCTTTATCGAATTCATTAGTAAGCGATTCATAGCTTGTCCTGGCCTCTTCCAAATCAAGAGTAGCGGCTGTTAATTCTTCCGTCTTACTGTTCAAGGCTTGTTCTAAAACAGTTCTATATTCTTTTTCAGACTCTAATTGGGCTTGCAAAGACTCTAAAAAGGAGGTGTCTACTTTATTGGATTCTTCCTTTAGATCTGTAACTTGCTCCTGAAGCCCGAATATCTGTATCTTTAAATTCTCTTTTTCTTCCTGCAGCTCTTCGATTTTCTTCATTAACTCTGCATTCTGATCAGTTAAAACACTATTTTCAGCGGTAAGGGAAGAAACTTGATGTTTGAGCTCATTGTTTTCTTCGCTCAGCTTTTTGATGCTTTCTTCGCGGTTTTTTAGATCAGCTTCTAAAAGGTTAGCCTTAGCACCGCCAGTCTCATTATTTTTAATTTGTGTTTTAAGTGTTGTAATAGTAGCATTTAGACTTTCGTTTTCTTCACGAAGAGTGTTAAGCATTACATCAACCTCGGAAACGTTATAGCCAAAAAAACCTTTTTTCATAACATCAATCCCTCCGTTACGTTATAATATACTACGCATTCCCCGTAGCTACGTCGTTGTTTCTTCTATTTATATTAGACCAAGAAGTATTGTTTGTCAACAATAGACAAGAAAAGCCCAAAATATACATTGGGAAAAATATACTTGAAAGACTAGGACTTTTGTATTATAGTAAATTTTAGTGTTATAACTATTTTTTTTACATTTCAAAACACAATATGATATTAATTGATAATTATTTTCAAAATAATTGAGATGAAATCTGTGTAAATATGGTGAAAAAACAAGAAAAATACTATAAAGTGTCTGGCAAAATAGTGAATTAGTCTTGAAATTGAATGTTGGTTATATTATAGTGAGTATACAAAAGTAGGTTCAGGATGAAAATAAGAATAATCAATTTATAGGAGTGAAAATACTAATATGAGCAGCATCCTGATCGTTGGGAGTTATGGTACGTTTACCAATGAAATGATTCATAAGTTTTACAAAGAGAATTGGCGAATTTATACGTTAATCAGTAATAAAAAGCTTATTAAGCCTGCTCACGTGTTTGAACAATATGTATTTAAATATGACAGTGATAGTATAAAGGAGATTCTTGCTAGTTGTCGTCCGGATGCGATACTTTTTTGTGGTGCTTATGATCCTCTCTATAAATGGGATGATAAGCATGATATAGAGGAGTCCTTAAGCTATATCACTGGTCTTAGTAATCTGCTCATGTGTTCTGCGCTGCTAGGAATTAGACACTTTGTTTATATATCTTCGGAGAAAGTATATGAAGATGAATATGTCATTGATATTAAGGAAGATATGCCAGCCAGTCCAAATAGTTATAAAGGAATGACAATATCTCAAGGTGAGAACCTGGCAATGCATTTTGAGCAGACAACTCAGCTTGAGGTAACAGTTGTTAGAGTTGCTGGTATGTACGGGATACCTGCCAATCGTGAGGCCTGTAATGACATTTATTCTGAAATGTGCTTAAAGGCATTAGTATCCGGTCAACTAAAAGTAAATGCAAAGAAGGTTCTTTCTGCCTTGTATGTAAAAGATGCGGCGGAAGCTCTTTATCTTTTAATAAAAGCACCTGAGAGAAAGCATGGTCTATATCATATTTCCTCGATGGAAGAAGTAACAGAGGATGCCGTTGCTGCAATCATTCAAGATAAATATTCCCAGCAGATTGATATTGTAGATCAGACCATAGGTCTTAAACATAGGCTGATTCTATCTAACGAAAGATTCAGTAAGGAATTTCATTTTAATATCAAAAACACCTATCAGGAAATAATTCCTCAGATTATTTCCTATATGAAGAGTCATAAGAATCTTTTCTTGCACAATGATGATAACTATGAGGGAAAAGGTTATGTACATCGAATGATTAGCTTATTCAAAAAAGCATTTCCTTTCCTTGAATGTCTGGGGTTTTTTATTCCATTTTTCATGCTAAATAACCGTTCGGTAGGGAGTGATTATTTTGGCGGAATTAATTTTTTCCTTTTATATGTTTTGCTATTTGCTATAGTACATGGAAGGCAGCAAGCTATTTTTGCCTCCTTACTCAGTGTAGTTGGCTATTGTTTTCGACAGATGTATACAGCCTCAGGGTTTTCTATATTGATCGATATAAATACTTATATTTGGATCGCTCAGATATTTGCTGTCGGACTGACTGTTGGACATTTAAAGGACAAGTTTCGGGAAATGGAGTTAGATAAGAATGAACAAATCGACTTCTTAACGGAACGATTACATGATATTACAGTGATTAATTCCAGTAATACAAAAATTAAAAATTATTTTGCAGAGAAGATCATCAGCAGTACGGAAAGCGTTGGGCGTATTTATGACATTACTTCAAGGTTAGACAAAGCTGCAACCGGTGAGGTGTTATTTGCTGCACTTGATACACTCTCAGAAATTATGGATACCAAGGATGTCTCAATTTACATGGTTTCTAATACGGATTATTGCCGACTGGCCTCTGCTTCCAGTGAAAAGGCGCGTTCCCTTGGTAAATCGATCTTTATGAATGATTATAAAGCAATATTTGATGTATTGAGAGCCAAGCAGGTTTATATTAATCGCACTCTTGATAGTGCATTACCTATGATGGCAAGTGCTTTGTATGATGAAAAAAGCAATATGAGAATTGTAATTTTGCTGTGGTCTATTCCTTATGAGCAAATGACCTTATACCAATCAAACCTTCTGACTGTAGTTGGAGCATTGGTTTATTCTGGAGTTGTGAGAGATGCAGATTATTTGGATGCATTAGCCTATCGTCGTTTCATTCCTGAGACGGTGATTTTACAGGAAGACGCATTTAAGGAAATGTTGAATATTTATAGAAACGCTACGGAAAAAGGTTATGCAGAACTGAGCATGTTCTATGTCTATAGTGATTCAATTCCGCTAAAAGAATTGAGCAGTAGAATCAAGCCGTTACTTCGAGGGACAGATTATGTTGGAGCCATGTCAGATGGCAATTTGGCGATACTTTTAACAAATACCAATGAAAATGAATCGGTCTATGTTAGGAAACGTCTTGAGGAGAAAAACCTTAGGACATATAAGGAGAATGAGTGATAAACTACGGCTTAGTGCAATTGATGTATGGATATACAACATACATTCATGTGCTCAATAGTTCAGAAGGAGAGCGAATATGGATACAACCGGACTTTGGCCTGTTCTGATAATTTTAATACTTAATTCTTTCCTTGCATTTGTAGTATTTATTATGGCACTGTTTCAAAGAAAGGGTCAACAAGGCACATTACTTATGTTGTCCTGGTTTATTTTTATTGTACCATTATGTGGGACTGTGTATCTACTAATCGGCCACTTTATCAGTTTTTTAAATCGGAAGAAAAATGTAGATATGAGTGATGTAAGTTTTAACCAGGATCGTGAAAAACTAATATTGCCTCCGGATCAGGAAACAGAGATGAATTATGTGCCGATTCAAGATGCTATGGCAGTATCAGATACAAGTAGTCTAAGAAGACTTCTTCTAGATACCTTACGTAACAATGCAAAGAAAACGATCTCTAGTATTGCTGTTGCCATGAATAGTAGAGATACGGAGACTTCTCACTATGCGGCATCCATTATCCTGGATGCGTTATCGGAGTGTCGCTCCACGGCTCAGAATATGATTGACCAAATGCAGAAGCATCCAGAGGATGTAGAAATGAATTTACTTACTTTGGAATATGTTCATGAGATTCTGAGTATGAAAATTATGAATGATATTGAGCAGAGAACTTATATTTACATCATGAATGATATTGCTGAAAATCTTTTTACGAACAATCTCTGGTATATGACAGCAACACATTATCTGTGGATGACGGATTTATTTATCTCTATTCAAGATAATAATATGGCGGATAAATGGGTTTCCAGAGCCGGAATGTACCGTCCATATATGCTAGATACTTACAAAGCCCATTTACATCTATACTTTGAACAGCAGAACAGGACAGCCTTTTTTGATTGCTTGGATGAGTTAAGAGAATCAGATATTACTGTTGATGAAGAAATTATTGGATTGTTACGACTATATAAGGAAGGACTTGGCTAAAGGAATTCCATATATTTTTGTAGAAAGATAAGGGACTATGGTTTCTATTAGAAATTACTTTACAATTTTGATATTAATGCTGATGGTATTTGTGATGTTTATGTTTGCAGGTGTATCTTCAAATATTTTGTCCGACACCTCAACCAATAATCATGCTCAGGAGAAATTAGACGTTGATATTAAGAATTCCATAACAGAGGAATCGCTTAATTTGTCTGATACTTCCGGTCCAACAGGTACGGGCAGAGAGGTTTTTTCACCGGATGAGAAGTTACACGTAGCTATTTTATCTGAAAGCCCGGAGGATGTGGATGCACAAATTCTAATTGAGTGGTGTGTGTATAACAAATACATGTATCGGGTTTATAACTCAATGCCGAATGCAGATATCATAGCAGATTATGATGTGATACTTTTTGGAGATTATAATGTAACAACTGAAGATACGGAACTATTATATTCCTATGCAGCTATGGAAAAGGCTCTGATATTTACCCGGCTTCCCGGATATCAGGTAATATCATCCAGCAAGAGGCTGGCAACTTTTTTTGGCATTCAGAGGGAAGTTGCCGAAACCGTGACAGCGGATGGCATTAAAGTATTTTCTGACTTTATGATTAGTAAAGAGCGTATCTATACAAAGGGAGATTATTTCGGAGACGAGGATGATACACAAATTACAATACCATATTATTCTCTTGCCCCCGGCTATGAGGTTTATGCAGTTGGTATGTTAGCGAATCAAGATGAGCTTGCAATTGAAGACAAGGATCTTCCTCCTCTATTATGGAGAACCACATCAGAGAATTCCTTTGTATATGTCATAAACAGTGATATTTTTGACGGAGTATCAATGCTAGGTGTTTTGACCGGCTTTATGGCTCATTTGGGAGAATTTTATGTATATCCTATTGTAAATGCTCAGACAATCTCAATCATTGATTATCCATATTTTTCGGATGAGAATAGTAGAACGCTTCAGCAGATGTACAGCCGAACTTCAGAGGCAGTAGCAAGAGATTTACTGTGGCCGAATATAATTCAGGTATTAAAAAATTACGGAGGTTCTTACAGTTTTTTTGCTGCACCACAGTTAGATTATCAGGATAGTGTTGGTTCAAAAAATGATTATATCAGATTTTATCTGAGGGAAATTCGGAAACTTCCAGGCAATATGGGACTTTCTTTGGGACAGGTATCGGAAACTGGTCTTAAGGATATGATAGAGGAAAATGAGAAATTTTTTAATGAATATTTACCAGATTATGATTTTACTGCTTTGTACAGTGCAGATTTTAATACCAGTGAAATTGAAAGTAATATGGAAAGTGATCTTTTAAAAAGCACTAGCTTGATTATGTCTGACTATAAGGAAGGAGATAATTTGCTAAGCTTTATGAAAGAGGACGTACTATCTGTTAAATTTAATCTTGATGGCTATCAGCATGAGACCAGGGACAATATACAAATGAACTCTATCGAAAATGCTCTGGGCATGTGTAATGTGAAAGTGGATATTGGAAGGGTTCTTTATCCCAAGGATGACTCGGATGAATGGAATTACTTAAGTTTAAAGTGGTCAAAGGGTGATACTTATTTTAAGGATTTCTCCATGTTAGATATGGTTCCAATTTATGAAATGGAGAAGAGAGTTAGACGCTTTCTAGCCTTGGATTATACTTGTGAATATGGACAGAATGATGTTAGCATTCATATTGATCATTTTGATGAAGAAGCCTATTTTATCCTTTCTACGAATAATAGAACGATTGAACGTGTTGAAAATGGAACAGCAAAGAAGATTTCTAATACCATTTATTTGATTAAGGCAACAGAAGCTGAGGTACGTATTCATATGTTAGAAGATAATGTTTTACACAGACCAAAAAATAATAAGACAATCCCAAGTTCGCCGCAATAAGAGACTGAGGAGGATAGGTAATGAAAGTATGTATGATAGCGGAGGGCTGTTATCCCTACGTTGTTGGTGGTGTATCCAGCTGGATACACAGTATTATAAAACTATTTCCAGATATCCAGTTCAGTCTTATTACAATTGTATCTGATCGTAGTATTAGCGGTAAATTTGCATATGAATTGCCGGCCAATCTGACGGAGATACACGAGGTATATTTGCAGGATGTGGATTGGGTCGGAAAGAATAGGGTTAGAAAGCGTGTACGATTAAAGAAAAAAGAAGTAGATGCTCTTCGCAGCTTGATCATAGGCGAGAATATCGATTGGATGACAGTGTTTCGTATTTTTAACCGAAAGAATATTTCAATTAACAATATATTAATGAGTCCAGAATTTTTGGAAATAACAAAAGAGTACTACTCCCTTCGGTTTTCCGATATTATCTTTTCGGATTTCCTGTGGACTCTGCGTTCCATATATCTTCCCTTGTTCTTTTCCTTAAAGTGCATACCCCCTAAGGCAGATATTTACCACTGTGTTTCTACCGGTTATGCTGGAATTATTGGAAGTAAAGCGCTGTCTCTTTACTCAAATGCGAAATTGTTAATTAGTGAGCATGGTATCTATACCCGTGAACGTGAGGAAGAAATCATTAAAGCAAAATGGGTTCAGGGTATTTATAAGACCATTTGGATTGAGCAATTTCGGAAAATGTCCAAGTGCGCCTATTACTTTGCAGATCTGGTAACCTCACTTTTTGAGCAGGCACATTCACTTCAAATAGAATTGGGTTGCCCGACGGAAAAGGCGATCATAACTCCTAATGGTATTAATACGAAGAATTTTGAAGGAATTCCAATGAAGGATCCACAGGATCCCTATATTAATGTTGGTGCAATTCTTCGGGTCACACCGATTAAGGATGTAAAGACCATGATTAACGCTTTTTATTATGCTCATGAGAAGCAGCCCAGGTTGAAGCTGTGGATTATGGGGCCGGATGATGAGGATCCAGAATATGCTGAGGATTGTCGTGAACTGGTAAGGGCGATGCATGCAGAAAACATAGAGTTTACAGGAAGTATTCGTACCACGGATTATATTGGAAAAATGGATATGATGATCCTTACCAGCATCAGTGAGGGACAGCCGCTTACTATTTTAGAGGGTTTTGCTGCAAAAAAACCCTGTATAGCGACAAATGTTGGAAATTGTCAGGGGTTAATTTATGGAGAAAATGATTCCTTCGGTGATGCGGGAATTGTTGTATCAATTATGAATATTGCAGAAATTACGAATGCAATTTTAAAGCTGGCAAACAATCCTGAGCTCATAAAGCAAATGGGAGAGAACGGCCATCAGCGTCTCATGGCAAAATACAGAAGTGTCTATATGGAAGAGAATTATAGGAGAATATACAAAACACTAGTAGAATTAGATGAGGTTGTGTGAAGGAATGTGACAGCAAGACGGAGTGCCCAAACGAATCAATTAGACAGAAAGGTAAGCTTATAGAATGGCAGGGATAGGAGTACAACTGAACAGAATATTTGATAAGCATACAGTGACGTCCTCTCTCTATGGGATTGGCTTCAGCTTTGTGAATACCATAGCTCCGATGCTTGTTGTCATTGGATGTCTACTGGGAATGTATGAAGTATTGGGATTTGATAAGGTTGGATATCTGGAAAGAGAGACCTTTTCCTGCAGTATTTTATATATCTTTATCTTTTCGCTTTTAACAGCCTCACCATTTAACTCAGTGCTCTCCAAATTTCAGACGGATAGGATTTATGAGCAGCGGTATGAGGATATCAGACCCTGTATTTATGTTGGGATACTTACTAACTTAACGCTTTCCTCACTGCTCGCAATTCCATTTTACATCTATGCGGTAGTAGTGGGAAACATACCTGTCTATTATGTATTTACGACTTATATGGGTTTCTTAGGTTTAACTCTGACCTTTTCGACAATGGTTTTTAATTCTATTCTCAAACAATATAAGAAGATTACGATGTATTTTATTTATTCTATGGTAGTGACATTTTTATTATCCATTATTTTTTACTTTATTATCGGTTTCTCAGTGACTTATAGTATGTTGCTGGCATTGACCATTGGCTTTTTGTTGATTGCATCCATGGAGATTGCGAATGTTTTGCAGTACTTTCCAACAAACAGCCATAAATATGGAGATGTACTACGATACTTTAGAGTATACTGGAAGTTGATTGCTTCAAATTTCTTGTATACACTTGGTCTATTTATTCATAACTTTGTATATTGGGCTCAGCCCTGGCATCTGGTGGTTCGTAACACCTATGTCTCCAATCAGTCCTATGATATGGCCTCCTGTCTTGCAATGTTCACCAATATCTCAGCTAGCGTATTATTTATTTCCAGGGTGGAGATGCATTTTCATGATAGGTACAAAGATTATATAGAAGCTGTTATCGGTGGTAAGCTAGACAGTATAGAGAAAACGAAAAAAAGGATGTTTCGCGGACTTTCTTCCCAGCTTCTATCCCTTACTCATCTTCAGTTTATTGTTTCCGTTGTAGTTTACCTGGTTGCGATAGTTATTCTTCCGATTACAGGATTTGCCGGGATGATTATGGAGATCTACCCACAGCTGGCGATAGGGTATTTTTTATCCTTCCTCATGTACTCTGAGATGCTATTTTTATATTATTTTGATGATTTGACAGGTGCAATGATAAATGGAGTGATTTTCGCTGGAATATCCCTTGTTGGCTCCATAATCGCTTCGAAATTGCCAGCAATTTGGTATGGTTTAGGTTTTACGGCTGCTTCTTTCCTGGCATTCACCTTTTCTTATTTTAGATTGCGCTGGATTGAAAAAAATCTGGATAGCCATGTTTTTTGCCGTGGGACTGTCTTAAAACAGGTATATGGCGATATGCCAGATTCAGAGGTATATAATAGATTTAAAAATAAAACCATAAAGATAAAGGCGAAGGCCTAGAGAAGGGGGTTCATCATTATATGTCTGTAACGTTACGAATCTTTGTTTGTATCTCCGGTATGGCACTGATTTATATGGCAAGAAGAGCCAGTATCGTCCGAAAGATGACGGAAAGACAAAGTCTTTTTTGGATTATAGGTGGAGGAATCATCATTATATTCGGACTCATTCCTCAGCTCGTATATTTTGTTTCAGATACCTTCGGAGTTGAATATGCTCCCTCCATCATATTCGCAATCGCAATTATTCTTGCAATCTTTGGTATCTTTAACTGCTACAGGACAAATGCGGAACTAACTGCCCGTGTACAAGAGCTTGCAATGCAAGTGTCATTATTAAATGAAGAAAGCAGTCATTTAAAGGAGTTGTTAAGGCAGCCTTTATCTTCCACAGAAGCTGAGAAAGGTATGGAGAAGTTAGGAGAATGAGAAAGAAACTTTTGTTTATTATTAATACCATGGGTAGAGCCGGTGCAGAAACAGCTTTAATTGAGCTGCTAAAAAAGTTGGATGATATAGGAGGTTATGATCTTTTTCTTTACACAGTTATTCCCTGTGGAGAGTTGTTTGATCGAATACCTGATCCTGTGAAGGTTATAAACAAACATGTCAGCAAAAGTTCTGTACTTTCCGTTCCCGGAAGGTTATGTATTTTAAGAGCAGTGATATTCTCTTTTTTTTACAAATTGACAGGTGTTCGGTTACTGGGGTATATGATAGATAATATCAAGGAGCAAAAGGCATCTGGAAGGAGGCTACAGTATGATAAGCTTCTTTGGAGACTTTTAGCAGATGGAAGACCCAGGATTGAGGGAAGTTATGATTTAGCAGTAGCTTATATCGAGGGGGCAGCAACCTATTGTCTGGCTGATAAGGTTAAGGCTCGCCATAAAGCAGCTTTTATTCATATTGATTACCAGGAAGCCGGTTATACACCGAGAATGGATCAGGCTTGTTATAATAAGGTGGAGAAGATTTTTGCAGTTTCCAAAGAGGTTGGAGAAAAATTCTGCAGCGTTTATCCGGAATACAAGAATAAGGTAAGATTGTTTCGAAACCTTCTAGATAGGGAAAACATACTTAGGAAGGCAGAGGAAGGGGTTGGCTTCACGGATAACTTTGAGGGTATCCGTTTGGTGACGGTTGGTCGTTTACACTATCAGAAAGGTTATGATATTGCAATAGAAGCGCTGGCCAGGTTAAGAAAAGATGGTTATCCTGTGCGCTGGTATGTAATCGGTGAAGGAATGGAAAGGCGAAATCTTGAGACTCTGATTAAAAAGTATAGTGTCGAGGAATACTTTATTTTAATGGGAGCGAAAGACAATCCCTATCCATATATGAAACAAGCAGACATCTATGTGCATGCCACTCGTTTTGAAGGTAAGAGTATAGCCATTGAGGAAGCTCAGATACTTGGTAAGCCGATTGTAGCTTCCGATTGTACCGGTAATACGGAGCAGATTAAATCAGGATATGATGGCGTTTTGCTGACACTGAGTGTAGAGAATTTAGTGCATGAGCTAGAGCGTCTTATTGATGAACCTAATTTACAGACGGAGTATGCTAAGCATGTGTTAGAGAAAAAGATGGAATTTCCGGAGGATCTGGAATGCATGCTGGCATTGCTGAACGAAGAGAAGGAAGGTAGCTATGAATAAAGTACTGATTATAGTCCCTGCATTTAATGAAGAAGCTAATATGGTACCATTGTTTGATCAGTTATGTACACCTGAGATTACAAGTTTTGCGGATATCTTGGTGGTAAATGATGCGTCCTCAGATCAAACCGGATTAATAGCTAATAATTATGATGTTACTGTAGTTACTCATGTATTTAATTTGGGCTATGGTTCTGCACTTCAGGTAGGGTATAAATATGCCGTTCGACGTGGCTATGATTATGTCATCCAGATGGATGCAGATGGACAGCACAACATCTCCAATATAGCGCATATCTATCAATGTCTGACGAAACCAGATGCAGAAGGCATTTGCCCGGATATCGTGATCGGATCCCGCTTTGTGGAAGGTAGCCACTCCTTTAAAATCTCGGGATTAAAAAAAGTATCTCTTGCTATGTTTTCCTGGATTATTAAAAGAGTAACAGGGAAAACAATTACAGATCCAACGTCTGGCTTACAGGGTTTGAACAAAAAAGCTTTTACATATTATTCCATGTATGGGAACTTCGATTATTTCTACCCAGATGCTAATATGATCATCCAAATGCTGCTGCTAGGTTTTCGTGTTAAGGAAACAGTTTCGGTAATGCATGAAAGAACAGCAGGCCTCAGCATGCACACCGGGCTGTTCAAACAGATGCTATATATGATGATCATGCCGCTTAGCATTTTGACAGTAATAACACGAATTAAAAGCGGTTTGCAAAAATAAGTTTTGATGTTTTTGATAGAGGAAAAAGAAAGGTTCAATTATGTCTCAAAATGGTGCAATAAATAGGATAAAGTGGATGCCGCTTCCGAGAACGGAAAAGGCGGAGGCATTGAAGAATCCATACTGCGGGTTATACTCTATATTTCGCTTTTATGTAGATTGTGAAAGAATACAGCCAGATGGGGAATTGATTGAAGATGTTAAAGTTGACCAACATCAGCAATTATGTCTTGTGGAGATTAACTTACTCCCATTTAACGAGGGACCCTTATCAAATCAGGCCTTACAAATCGTAAAGCGGATATTTCTACATTTTTCCTTACAGGAAAAGCAGATGTTACTTCGGTTCGTCTATGACTGGGAAGGAAAAGGGGTATTAAATGAGCCCAAGGATGTTTCGATTATTATAAATCACATGAGTCAGCTAGCTTCTTTGCTTAAGGAGTTCACGAATCATATTTATGTTTTACAAGGACTTTTTATTGGAAGCTGGGGAGAGATGCATAGTTCCCGCTACCTAAGCGAGCGTAATATGACACGCCTGGCAAAGCATATCTATGAATATACCGGCGAAAATACACAGATTGCATTACGTTGTCCAAGCTTTTGGCGGATGATATTTAAGACCTACCAGCCACTTGATGAAACAACAGCTTTTACCAATATCCAGAAGGCACGATTTGCCTTATTTAATGATGCGATAATGGCTTCCGAAGCGGATTTTGGAACCTATGGAAGCATAAATATGGCGGATGCTAAAGCGTATGGAGACAAATTGCTGCGAGAAGAGGAACTGGAATTTCAGAATAAATTATGCAGATATGTTTCTAACGGTGGTGAAGTAATTAATGAATGCCGCTATAATGATGTGGAACCAGCAATAGAAACGTTAAAAAAAATGAGAGTTTCTTATTTGCACTGTGAATATGATGAGCAGGTACTTAACAAATGGAGAAATAGTCGCTCTAACTCTGCTAGTGTCCTATGGAAGGATAAAAGTGCATTTGAATATATTACAGCACATCTGGGTTATCGTTTTACATTAGGAGAAGCAAGTCTTTTTGTTCATTCGGACAAGTGCTCATTAAAAGCTGTAGTTAGGATTACTAATATGGGGTTTGCACCGTGTTATCATAAATTTGATGTTAAGTTTGTCGTTCGTACTCCCTCCTCATCGGAGGTTTATGAGTGTAGTGTTGATACAGATACTCGTATGTGGATGCCCTATGAGAAGGTTGATTTAGAGGCAGTAATTCCTGTGCGTGAGTGGAGTCAGAAAAGTTATATTTTAGGTTTTGGGATCTATGATGCACAGCTGCAACAGCCGATTCAAATCGCAAATACTTTCTCTGCAGCAGATCATACAGGCGTGTACAGCCTTGGTAATTTTATGATTGATAGATAACAGGAAGCACAGGAGTGAAAGAAAGAACGATATGTGGAATCCATTACTAAGTGTTGTTATAATTGCAAGAAGAAATACTTCCTTGAGTATTCTGCGTGCGCTAAACAGTGTACTTAATCAAATATATTCGCCTATTAAAATTACCGTTGTAGATGCTAATGAACCAAATAGTATGTATAGCCTTGGTTTGCAGGAGGATCTGGCCGCGTATCCCAGTGTAATTTATCTATCTATGGATCCCTTACTTTCTATTACTGAGATACGTAATTATATAATTCATATTGCTGAGGGGGAATACATTGCTTTCCTAAGCAGTAATGATGTCTGGGATACAACAAAGGTTCTTTTGCAGATGGAACAGTTAAGAGAGGAACCAGAAGCAGCGGCTTCCTTTAGTAACGGTGTTTTAATTGACAAAAGAAAATCTCACGTTATAGTAGAACCATTGGCCTGGCAATTAACTACTGATACATCAAAATGGCTTCTGGATCCTCCAGTGAAGATGTCTGCACAGGTTATTTATCGGTCTGAGGCACTAAAGGAAGCAGGAGGCTTTGACGATCGCTTTGTGAATTTTTGTGATGGGGATATGTTGTTTCGATTGGGCAAAAAGCTAAAGATTCTGAGCCTGCCGCTATCTCTTTGTGAATGTACAATTACACCGGATCAGGAGGAGTATGATTGGAATAGCCTCAGAGATGGGCAAAACATTCTTTATAAATACATGGATTTCTTTCTATTAAATAAGCGTGCTACGCAAAAATTTTATGTAAAAATGCTATATCTTGCAAAAATTAATTATATGTGGCTGAATTACTTCGGGTATGCGCTACTTTACTTTATAAAGTCTCCGGGTCATTCCTTCCTCCTATTAATGAGCAAGCTTACCAAAATGCTGCGTTATCTGCTAAAGTTCATTCGCAGAGAAGTATCTATCATGAAAGAGGACATACGAATCAAGAGAAATATGTTTCGTATCCGAAGCGGGAAGCTAGATAAAATAAAAGTATTAATTCCGGTCGCCTCGCAAGAAGAATTGGAGGAAAAACCGGTTATCTTTTCTTCTGCCCGTCATTATAATGAGCGTAAAACCTTGGATTTTGTATTTGACCCTAAGTTAAAAAGTTTGGTAATTCCGGAATATGTTACTGTAATAAAGAGCGGTATGTTCTACGGATGTGATCATTTGGTATCGATTGAAATTCCAAGTACTGTTCTTGAAATTCAGGCACATGCCTTTCATAAGTGTAAGAATTTAAGGCAGGTAATTATTCAGGAAGGAAGCCGTCTTGGGAAGATCGGTGCGTATGCATTTGCCGGTTGCAGGTCGTTAGAAACGATGATTCTGCCATCCAGTGTAGTACAGATTGGAAGAGCTGCCTTTGTTGAATGCTGTTCTTTAAAACGGTTACTATTTACGTATACAAGCAGGGGAGAAGAAAAGGCTGGAAGTTTATTTCCTACGGCTATTGTTAAACTTCCACAGTATGTATTTGCAGGCTGTACCAGCCTTTTAACGGTTGAATTCGGACCAGGTAGTATGATGGAAACGGTAGAAAGCTGTGCTTTTCTAGGCTGTCTGAGGCTCAAAAAGATTCTTTTGTCAGGGAAATTAAAAGAATTGGGAAGCTATGCGTTTGCATATTGTAAAAATCTTGAGAGTGCTGCAATTCCACAAATTGATACGTTAAAATATATCGGTAAATCTGCATTCCAATTCTGTGAAGCCTTGACTTATTTTCAGCTTCCGAATCAAATGGAACGTATTAACATACGTACCTTCTACGGTTGTTCCAGCCTAAAGCTGGTAAAGATTCCAAAGAAAGTACTTTCCATAAATCACCAAGCTTTTGCAAGGTGTAAGGCACTTGAAAAGGCGATTATATTGACAGGAGATATCGCGATTTCAGCAACAGCCTTTGATCGGCAAACAAAGGTTGAAATACAGGAAAATACGGAGATATCGACTGAACTATAGAGGAAAACATAACATGGGCCAAGATGAAAAAAAGAATTATATATACAATGTAATATATCGATTATCTATTTGCATATTGCCACTGGTGGTAACACCATATGTAGCCCGTGTACTGGGAGCAGATCAGGTTGGAATATACACTTTTTCAAGTACAGTTGCCTGCTATTTTATCATGTTTGGCAAGCTGGGCTTGGATAATTACGGGAATCGGAGTATTGCTGCCTGCAGAGAGAACATAGAAGAGCGAAGTAAGGTGTTTTGGAGCATTTATATCATGCAGGTAATAACCGGATTAATCTCCATATTCATTTTTATCCTGCTTATTATTACTGCCTTTCAAGAAGATAGAATCGTATACTTAATGCAGCTTATTTATGTTGCATCAGTATTATTTGATGTTAGCTGGTTTTTCTATGGAATGGAAAAGTTCCGAATTACCATGATACGAAGTCTGGTTTCCAGAATGCTCATTATTGTTGGTGTATTCTTATTCGTACATTCAGATCAGGATCTTTGGATCTATACCGGTATTATGTCAGCTTGTTTTATGCTCGAGCAGGTACAACTAGTTCCCTTTTTGTTTCGCCAGGTAAAAAGAGTGAAGCTGAAAAAGGAAGACATTTTCTGTCATATTATTCCTAACTTCAAGTTATTTATCCCATTGTTTGCTCTTAGTATTTATAATTGGCTGGATAAGATAATGCTTGGAGTTATCGTTAATAGCACCGCTGTGGTGGCGTTTTATGCATATGCTGAAAATATTATCAATATTCCTAAGGGGATATTGTCTGCACTTGATACAGTAATGCTTCCAAGGATATCGAATTTGGTGGCTAATAACCGTATCGAAGAAGGCGTTCAAAAGATGAGAAATTCCATCAGGTTTAATAGCTTTATCTGCTGTGCACTTTGTTTTGGAATTGCCGGTGTTGCTCCAAACTTTGTTCCATGGTTTTTTGGATCAGAGTATACCCCAACTATTCTTTTGACGATGCAGCTTGCTATGGTTATGATACCAATGAGTATAGTTAATGTGGTGCAAACACAATATCTGATACCCTTTCATCGGGAACATGTATATATATGGTCAGTTTCCCTTGGAGCAATTACGAATATTATTTTAAATCTTGTTTTAATTCCGTTTTATGGTGCATCAGGTGCCGTCATCGGTACCTTTGGAGCTGAGATAGTAGTTTGCATTTATCAAATGATCTGTATTCGAGATATCTATAGATTTCGACAGTTGTTTCAAGTACTTCTGCCCTTTATGATTTGCGGAGGTATTGAATTTGGAGTAGTATATTCTCTTTGCCGCCTGCCATTTAGCGCATTGCCGCTGTTGTTGTTGCAGATTTTTGCCGGGGGTGCTGTATATCTGATCGGCTGCGGTATCTATGTGCTATTTATTAGTAAAGAATACAGTAGTATTAGAGAAATAATTAAGAGTTTAAGGCTATAGAGAATAACACAGTGAAGCGAGGTGAGTGTAGAGGATGATTGTTGATACGAATGCATATATACTGTCCATGATAAAGGTATTACTCTGTTGCTTGATTCGAGATTTTGCAATACCCCTTATAGTATGGAGAAAATACCTGAAAAAGAAGAGCTATGGCTATCGTTTCTGGTTTTGCGTAATCACGCAGGCCAGTCTCCAGATTAATCTAGTGTTGTTACTTGGCTTTTTTGATATTTGTAATCGATATACCATCATTGGCTCCAACGTATTCATTTACACTCTAATTCTCTGGAACTTTTCCGATAAAAAAATATTTCACCGGTGGAGAAAACTTATTCTTGAGCTTTGGAATGCTTATAAAGAGGGACGGTTTCTTAAATATGTGACCAAGGGATTGGCAGCCTGCCTAAAGGATTGCTATAAAATGATACGTCGTTTACCCATCTGGAACTACCTGAAAATCAACTGGCTGGAAGGTATTCTTATTATTGCATTGGTTATTTATAATATTTGGTTTTTAACACATAATGTCATGCTTTATCACAGCTATCAATTCTCTGATATTCCGGTACATCAGTCCTGGATTTATGAACTGGAGCATGGCACCTTATTTTCTGATGGTATTTATCCATTTGGAATGCATGCCATGGTGTATATTATCCGTGTTGTATCTGGCATTAATTTGCGTGAAATTATGCTTTATGCCGGTGCTTATCAAACGGTACTATTAATGATAGCGTTGTTTTTACTAGCAAAGGAGATATTTTATGCAAAATATACACCGATTGCGGTAGTTATTACGATTAGTTTTATGCTGAACCAGAGCCGCTTTGCAGCCTCTTTACCACAGGAAGCCGGAATGTACACCGTTGCTGGTTTAGCCTATTTTATGATACGGTATCTTCATGAAGACAGAAAAAAGTTTGTAATTGAGCGGGATTCAGGACTTCGAAGGTTTTTCCGTATCAATTCCTATATAAATCGAAGATATATCACTTCGGAAGCAATTCTTCTCATGTTGTGTGTTGCGCTTGTTATAGCTTATCATTTTTATACCGCTATTGCGGCTGTTTTTCTGGTTATTGCAATTGGACTGGCCTATGTGCCTAAGATATTTAAGAAACAGTATTTTATCCCAATTATGTTTTGCGGAATCATGGGAGCGGTAATTGCAGTTCTACCGATGGGAGCCTGCCGGGCTGTGGGAATTCCTTTTCAGGAATCCATGGAATGGGCTACCAGTGTAATTGCTAATGAGGAATGGAAGGGCAGCGATGCGAACTACCAGGATCAGCTGGCTGTGAAACAAGGCTTGAGTAATCAGAATACGAATTCTACAGATAATACTTCAGCAAATACGGATGAAACAGATGAAAGTGGAGATGAAAAGGTGCCAAAGGTGGATTATTCCTCTATGACACCGATGGAGATTGTAATCTTTATCTTTGAAGGAATGTTTAACTTCGGGCTGATGGCCATGTTTGGCAGAAGTGCGACACAGGTGATGTTCTTTGGTATGCTGGCGGGCTTCTTCTGCGCATTACTAATGTTGCTATGGAGGAAAACCAGATGCTACGGACACGATTATATTGCAATGATTCTAAATATGATTATTCTTTGCATCATAGGAGCAGCCCAGACCTTGGGGATTGTTGAGCTAATTGCAGCTGCCAGAGCCTCCACCTTTGCGGAGCCCTTTATCGGGATAATCTATATGCTGCCGGTGGATTTTGCCTTCCGTGTCATGGGCGGATGGAAAAATCATTATTTTAGAAAATTTTTAAATGTACTTTCCTTAGGGGTATGCGGATTAGTGGCAATCTTGATCGTGGAGATGGGCTGGTATCATGCATATTTTGACGTTAACCAGGCTTATTATAACGAATCCGAATATCTCACTCGCCATATTAAGAAGTCCTATGAGAAGTTTAGCTATACTATCGTTTCGCCAACAGAGGAGTTCTATGATGTTCGTGATTATGGTCGCAAAACAGAGCTTTCAGAATTCATCGATATGGTGGATGGAAATCAGCAAGCGTTTCCATTTCCAACGAAATATGTATTCTTTTTTGTTGAAAAGAAGGTGTTACAGGACTATACCTATGGCCCAGTGGAGGTTAGTTTAAAATACGCAGCCATGGATTTTATATATCTGAAAAACTCTCAGGATTATTTCTTCCAACGAGCAATTATAGAATCCAAGGCGTATTACTGGGCACAAAAAATGTTACAGGTCTATCCACGTAATTTTAAGGTCTATTATGAAGATGATATTTATGTAGCCTATATCCTGGAACAGAACACCTATAATCCCTATAATCTACAAATTGATTATTTATCTGATCATGAGGATGAGATTAAGGCAAATGGTTGGGATGTGAAAAAAAGCACAGATGATGGAGGAACAAAGTAAGATGGATCAAAAACAAAAATTATGTGTAGCATATGCAGCAGATGATAACTATGCGAAATATCTTGGGATTTCCATGTTGTCTTTGTTTCAGTCCAATAAGGAGTTTAAGGAAATTGTAGTATATGTTCTGGATTGCGGTATTGGGCAGCTTAATAAAGAAAAGCTGAAGTCTATAGCGGAACAAAACAAACGAGATATATATTTTAATTCCATGGAAGTAGCGGTTTCCGGTCTGGATTTGCAGATGGGAGTTAGAAAGATTGCTGTTGCTTCCTATGCCAGACTTTTTTTAGCCTCCATTATTCCTAAGGATTGTGATAGAATTCTGTATTTGGATTGTGATACCATTGTACGAGATTCCTTAATGGAATATTGGAATACAAATCTGGAGAACGACATGGTTGCCGGAGTTCGTGACACCGTAGACAGCTATTTCCTTAAGAAAATTGGTTTGGAACCGGATGACTATTATGTCAACGCAGGAATCCTTCTCATTAATTTAGCCAGTTGGCGTGAGCAGCGTTTGGAAGAACACTTCATGAGTTTTATCCGTAAATTTAACGGTAATGTACCCCACCATGATCAAGGAACGATTAATGGGGTTTGCAAAAATAAGAAAGGTATTGTTGCACCTAGATATAATGCAACCTCAAATATATATTCCTTCTCAGCAAAAACCATTAAGAGAATATATTTTATGGATAGCTTTTATTCGCAGAGTGAGTTAGAAGAAGCAAGAAAGAACCCGGCGGTTTTGCACTTTACAACCGGACTTGTGGGAAGACCTTGGGAAGAGAATTGTACACATCCGATGAAAGAGGAGTACTTAAGGGTGGTAAAGGACTCTCCCTGGAAAGAAGATCCTCTATTGCCAGACAGCAGAAAGTTCGAAGTGCGAGCATTTTCCGCCTTTTATAGGCATGCTCCCCTTTTCCTTTCAGAGTTTGTATATCGTTGTATTTCCTTGCTTGCACATATCAGAGAAAATTAACAAAGTGCTTTTGCATGGAAAAAGGTTGATTTTTCGCTTTGGATAGTATATAACGAGAAGGAGAGTACAGGCAATCCATTGAAATAAACAGGAAAGGTTCAGAACATACATGAATTTATTAACAGTTGAAAATATGAGCAAAAGCTATACCGAGCGTTTGCTTTTTGATAAAGTAACTTTTGGCATTAATGAGGGCGAAAAGATCGGAATTATCGGTATTAATGGTACTGGTAAATCCACCTTATTAAGAATGATCGCAGGACTGGAGGAGCCGGATAGCGGCTCTGTCATCAGAGGCAAGAAGGTTCGCATCGGATATCTACCCCAGACGCCCGTGTTTGATGATCAGCTAACGATTCTCCAGAACGTAGTCTTAAATCAAAAGGCAGAGGAAGAATACCGCAACCTGGAAGGTGAAGCCAAAGCAATGCTGCAAAAGCTTGGTATTATTGATGTAGATGCTTCCCCGGAGAAATTGTCCGGTGGTCAGAAAAAGCGTGCTTCTTTGGTGCGAGCATTGCTGACCCCTGCGGAAATACTGATTCTGGATGAGCCGACCAACCATCTGGATCATGAGATGGTGGAGTGGTTAGAGGACTATCTTATGAAATACCGAGGAGCATTTATTATGGTTACCCATGATCGATATTTCCTGGATAAGGTCACAAATAAGATTATCGAGATTGATAAGGGGAATATCTATTCCTATCAGGCGAATTACTCCAGGTTTTTGGAATTGAAATCAGAGCGTGAAGATATGCAGCTTGCTACAGAGCGAAAGGCTAAGAGCTTATTTCGAATAGAACTGGAGTGGATGCAGCGGGGGGCAAGAGCGCGTTCTACAAAGCAGAAGGCACATATTGCGCGGTTTGAGGAACTAAGAGACAGACAGGTCATTGAGGCGGACGGTAAAGTAGAGATTAATGCCTTGTCGTCCAGAATGGGTAAAAAGACAATTGAGCTTAATAGCGTCGGTAAGGGATTTGGGAATAAACAGCTGATTATAGACTTTACTTATATTTTATTACCCGGGGATAGAATAGGAATTATAGGTCCCAATGGCTGTGGTAAATCAACCTTACTCAATATCATAACTGGAATAATACAACCAGACAGCGGAACTGTTGAAACAGGTACAACCATTAAACTGGGCTATTTTTCACAGGAAAATGAATATATGGACGAGAAGCTCAGGGTTATTGATTATATCAAGGAAACGGCGGAATACATCCAGACCTCGGAAGGAACAGTGACAGCTTCTCAAATGTGCGAGAAGTTTTTATTTACCAGCTCCATGCAATATACCCAAATTGCGAAGCTGTCCGGTGGTGAGAAGAGAAGATTATATTTACTAAAGGTTTTAATGGAAGCACCGAATATCTTAATCCTGGATGAGCCCACCAATGATCTGGATATACAGACACTGACAATCTTAGAGGATTACCTGGATACCTTTCCAGGGATTGTGGTAACCGTATCCCATGACCGTTATTTTCTTGATAAGATTGCTACACGAATCTTTTCCTTTGAAGATGGAACCATAAAGCAGTATGAGGGGAATTTCACTGATTATCAGGATGCACGTTTCCTAAGGGAAGATATTACACCTAAAACAGCAATCAGTGGAACAAATAATGAACAGGAGCAGAAGGCCAGCGTTGCTACCTGGAAGCAGAAGAGCAACAAGCCTAAATTCTCTTATCAGGAGCAGAAGGAATATGACACCATTGATTCTGTGATTGAGGAGTTGGAGAATAAAATTGTTGAGACAGAAGAGGCAATGGGTAAGGCTGCAACAGAATATTCAAAACTGAATGAACTGATGAAACAAAAGGAAGAATTAGAACAGACCTTGGAAGAGAAGATGGATCGATGGGTCTACCTAAATGACCTTGCCGCACAGATAGAGGCAGCTAAGGCTGAGAAGTAGAGCGGATAGTTTTATAAATGACAGAAGGTTATAAAGAGCTAATAGTTAGTAGGGTACAAATAAAAGATAAGTAATAGTAGTGGAGAGAGTTTTATTAAGTAAAATATAAAAGGAAAGGCGAGGGAATGATGAATCCCCTGCCTTTTCCTTATTATATCGTTTTTTAGTATGCTATCAATAGCATTAGGCTGTTTTATCAAATTGTGAATTATACAGGTTCGCATAGAAGCCGCCCTTTGCCAGAAGCTCTTCATGGTTACCTTGCTCAACGATGTCACCATTATTCATAACGAGAATGAGGTCTGCATCACGAATTGTTGACAAACGATGAGCGATAATAAAGCTGGTTCTTCCCTTCATCAGGGTATCCATCGCTTTTTGTATCAAAAGCTCCGTTCTGGTATCTACAGAGCTGGTAGCTTCATCAAGAATCAGGATCTTAGGATCAGCTAAAATTGCACGAGCAATGGTAAGCAATTGCTTCTGACCTTGGGATACATTGCTGGCCTCTTCGTTTAGTATCATCTGATAGCCATCGGGAAGTGTGGAGATAAAATGATGCACATGTGCAGCTTTTGCAGCCTTCATAACTTCCTCGTCGGAGGCATCTAATTTACTGTATCTTATATTTTCCATAATACTTCCATTAAAGAGCCAGGTATCCTGTAGTACCATACCAAATAATTTACGAAGATCACTTCGGTTGAAATCCTGTATATTATGACCGTCAATTAGGATTTGACCGCTGTTAATATCGTAGAATCTCATTAGCAGTTTTACAATAGTGGTTTTACCGGCACCGGTAGGTCCTACAATTGCAATCTTTTGACCTTTATATACCTTAGCGCTGAAATCGTTGATAATGATTTTATCAGGATTGTAACCAAAATGAACATTCTTAAAGTCTACATTACCATTTAAGCCAGTGGTAGATATCGGATTTTGGACGGTTTGCACCTCTTCCTCTGCATCTAAGAATTCGAATACTCTTTCAGCAGCGGCTGCCGTGGACTGGAACATATTTGCAACCTGCATTAACTGGTTAATAGGCTGTGTAAAGCTTCGGATATATTGGAAGAAGGACTGGATCTGACCAATCTTAATTTCACCCTTTATTACAAGGTAACCGCCAAGAATGGCTACGCCAACATATCCGATATTTCCAACGAAAGCCATGATTGGCATCATAAGGCCGGATAAAAACTGTGATTTCCAGGCAGACTCATATAGTTTTTCATTTTTTGCATTGAATTCCTGTAAGGATTCTTCCTCTTTGTTATAAGCCTTAATGATCGTATGGCCACCATATACTTCCTCTACCTGACCGTTTACATGCCCCAGATATTCCTGCTGCTGCTTGAAATATTTTTGGGATTTCTTTATCACCTGGCTTACCAATAGAATTGAGATTGGTAAGATAAGTAGTGCCATCAAGGTCATATAAACATTGATTCGAAGCATCATGATGAGAACACCGACAATGGATACGGAGGAAGTAATTAGTTGAATTAAGCTTTGATTTAAGCTTTGATTCAAGGTATCTACGTCGTTTGTTACTCTGGAGAGAATTTCTCCATGGGAATGGGTATCAAAGAAGTTCATCGGCATACGATGAATTTTCTCAGAGATATCCTTACGAAACTTATAACTTACCTTCATAGCTATACCGGATAATACCCAGCCCATGACAAAGGAGAACACGGAGCTAATAGCATAAATGATGATTAAGGTAAGTAAGATCTTTCCAAGGGCAGTAAAATCAATGCCTTCCCCACCCTTGATTTTATCCATTAAACCTTCGGCTATTTCTGTAGTAGCATCACCCATGATGGTAGGGCCGATAATGGAGAATATAGTGCTGCCGACTGCGAAGATAAAAGCTATGAAAAATCCAATTCGATATCTTGAAAGGACTTTTAACAGTTTACCCATGGTTCCTTTAAAATCCTTTGCCTTTTCGCCAGGCATCATTCCAGGAGGGCCGCCAAACCCCGGACCCATTCTTCTCCTGCCAGGAGCAGGTCTATTTGATTGTGTATTATTTTCTTCTCTACTCATGTTCCAGCTCCTCCTTTGATAATTGGGATGTTGCAATCTGTTGATATACTTCACAGTCTCTCATTAACTCTTTATGTGTTCCTTTTCCGACGATCCTTCCATCATCCAGAACCAGGATTTGCTCTGCATTCATAATCGTGCTGATACGCTGCGCAACGATCAGAACAGTGCTGTCGGAAAGCTCCTCCTTGAGGGTTTTTCTAAGTGCAGCATCAGTCTTGTAATCCAAAGCTGAGAAGCTGTCATCAAAAATGTATAATTCAGGATTTTTTGCGATCGCTCTTGCAATCGAAAGTCGTTGTTTCTGACCACCGGATACATTGGTACCACCCTCGGAGATGGAGGTATCGTAACCTTCCGGTTTATTGTCAATGAACTCTTTTGCCTGAGCAATCCGGGCAGCTTTCTTCATGGATTCATCATCCATTTGTGAATTACTAAATTTAATATTTGATTCAATGGTACCGCTGAACAGCACACCTTTTTGCGGTACTAAACCTAGCTTTTCTCTTAAATTCTTCTGAGAAAGCTTTCTTACATCAGTACCATCCAGTAATATGGTTCCTGCTGTCACATCATAGAATCTTGGAATCAGATTGATCAGGGTTGATTTACCACTGCCGGTACTTCCTATGATTGCTGTAGTTTCACCGGGCTTTGCGATAAAGCTAATATTAGACAGTACATCTTCTTCTGCATTTGGATATCTGAAACAGACGTCACGAAATTCAAGTACACCCTTTTTTATAGTATTTTCAGATTCCGGCTTTTCCGGATCTAAGATACTAGCCTTTGTGGACAATACCTCATCAATACGATTTGCAGCAACAGTAGCTCTAGGAAGCATAATTGAAATCATGGTCAGCATTAAGAAGGACATAATAATTTGCATCGTATATTGAATGAAGGCCATCATATCACCAACCTGAATCGTACCATCCTCAATGCCGTGTGCACCTACCCAGATAATTAAGATGGATACAAGGTTCATGATAATCATTAGCATTGGCATCATAAAGGTCATGATACGAGATACGAATAATGTATTTCTGGAAAGGTTCAAATTTGCTTGATCAAAACGTTCTTCTTCATGCTTTACAGTGCTGAAGGCACGAATAACAGGAAGACCGGTAAGGATTTCACGGGTAACCAAATTAATGCGATCTACCAACTTCTGCATGATCTTGAATTTTGGCATAGCAACTACGAATAAGGTTCCGATGAGCAGGAATATGGAGCCCACACCAACTGCTAAAACCCAGGACATGGAGGTATCTGTTTGTACTACCTTGTAAATACCCCCGAGTGCTAAAATAGGAGCGTAAATAACGATACGGATTAGCATTACAATCAGCATCTGTACCTGCTGAATATCATTGGTACTTCTCGTGATTAAGGAAGCGGTGGAGAACTGATCCATTTCCTTATGGGAGAAGGATATTACCTTTTGGAATACATTGCTGCGCAAATCACGACCCATGCGTGCTGCAACTCTGGAAGCAATTAATGTTACTAAGATGGAGGCTACCATACCTAGCATTGCAAAACCTATCATCTTTAAACCTACACTGATGATGTAATTAATTTGCAACTGGTCAATATCCATTCCAATGGCTTGATACTCTGTTTTAATGTAAGCGGCAGCAGAGGATACCAGCATCGTATCTGACATCGGGCTAAATTTATCTCTTATGCCGTCAACAAGTTGCTGCTGATTTTGGGCTGGAAGCATAGATAGAATCGTAAACAAGTCCGCTCCACTCTTTGTTAGCGCTTCAGGAAGGTTTGCAAGGATCTGTTTCTGCATTTGCACGGAGGTATCGGCCGTTCCTTCGAGTAGATATACTATGGTTGAAGAAAGTGCTAAGGAATCAGCCACCTGGTCTATGTTTTCCTCGTCAAAGAGATATAATTCCTCTGTTTCGAGCAGGGGATATGTTTTAACATAAGTATCCCATTGGTCTTCACTGTAATTATCTTTTGACATTAGAGTAAAATGTGGAAGTGCAGTATCTTTTTCTTCCTGCGTCATGAACATGGATAACCGATCCAGTTCGGTTTTACGCAGTACCTCTGGTACGGAGGTGGCAATACCGCTTCGCATGATACCGATATTTACGATCTCAGAGGTGTAAGTAGGTAAAGATAAATCAGTATAAGCCTGCAAAATCAAGAGCAGAACGACTATAATGATAGCCCCAACTGATTTTCTTAAAAATTTCATTAGCTTAAGCATAATATTTCCTTTCTTAATTAATATTTTCTAGATTATTGTGTAACTCCAAAGCACTGCTGTTTTGATGGAAATAATACAGGTTCCAGAGTGGAGTTTACAGCAGGTAAACTATGCATCAAACTTGTGTAAATTATCTATCATCTTATTTGACAAGGTTAAAATTACGTCAAGTTCTTCCTTGGTAAAATTCTCAAAGAGTGATACATAAAACTTCTTCATAAGCTCTTCACTTTGCTTGGCGACGTCCACTCCTTCTGGAGTTAGATATACCCGCATGATTCTTTTATCAGTTTCATCTACCAGGCGATAGACAAAATGCCTGGATTCAAGAGTATTCAACGTTCCGGTAATTGTAGATGGCTTCACATGTGTCATTTTTGCTAATTCTTTTTGAGAAATACCCTCATGGTTTTTAATCAAGTATAATAATTTTGGCTGGCCAGGATGTAGGTTATGATTATTTGATTTGTGGCATGATAATAGATGAAAGGATTTGGCAATCTCTCCAATATTTTTAGTAATTAATCTGATTTCCTCTAACATTCCTGTGATAGCACCTCCTTTGGTGTAAAATACCAACTGCAATAGCACAATCTATGCTAATCAGTTGGTGTTCATGGGCAAAATAGATGCAGGTATTTTTTGCACGTATTTTTGTGAAATTATTTAGGAGCCTAACTAAATTACATTATAGCACATGAATGTTCATCGTCAATATACATAATCCTTAAAATTTTACTATACATTTTCTTAGCTTTGTTAAAATTGCATACAAGGAATCTCAAAGAGGTATTGCGTAGACAGATCAGCAATAAAACAGCAGCTTTCTCAGTCGTATTTTAGCTTCCTACAGAACCTGGAAAATTACCAATGGATTTCCGGTTCTTGAATAGAAGCTTGTTCGAACGACTTAGCTGCTGTTTTATAACTTAGTATTCTAAAATAATCGGTAGCTGCTATAGCAGTAGTAATAATGAGCCTAAGGTATTAGATACTCATATCCCTCTTTTGATAAAAGATGTAAGTAAAGCTAGCGAACACTAGGATAAGCACCAAAGAAAAGAGCGTAATTGGAAGGCTTATTTCATTTGAATTAACCGCTTTATCTAAACTAAAGTAAGTAAAGGGTGAGAATATATTTAAAACATCCAGGTAATCAACCAGTGCAGTTATTTTAGAAATGACATAGCCAATGATAACGATATTTGCAGCGATGGAGCCTGCTGATTTGGATTTTCTTAAGCTAGCGGACAATAATGCACCAAGGGTTAAGAATATTAGCTGGACGATAAACATAATTATGTGCAAAATGATAATCTCACCCGTAATATCTTCCCCTGTATTAAAGGTTGGTACGATAGCAAAGGATGATAGCATGGATACTAAATTAATAATTATAACATTACATAATGCTGCGAGGAGCTTAGAAGTAATAATTGTTTTTCTTGAGGTAGGTTTCGCAATTAAAAATTCTGTGGTTTTATCCCGTTCTTCTTTTGCAATGATACCGCTGCCAATCAGGGCAGCATGAATTGCAGTTGTAATTTCAATATAAGGGAATAAGAAGGCGTAAAAGCCGCTTATTTTTGAAACTTCAAAGCCGCTGAAACCTAACAAGATCTTCAAGGTATTTGGCAGTTGATCAAACACCTCATTACCGGCGCTGCCGCTTGCGGAGTAGGCAGTATATTTGGCCAAACCACTAAGTACCAGTAGTGCCATACATACACTCCATATGATTAAAGCTTTTCTATTTGCTTTTAGTTCACGAATAAATATATTCATATTGATACACCCGTGCCTTTCAATTTATTGATGGCTAATCTGATTGATTTTGAATATTAACTTACGGCATGAATATCCTTCCGGTTATAGATGACATAGCTGATTGCAATAGCGACAACTATGATAACCGCACTGATTAGAAGATATAAGGGTTCATACCTGCCATTGTTAATGATATAAGTAATATCAAAATATTTAAAGGGAGATATCATACGCTCAAACTTATTATCAATATCAGTTACCAGTAATGTACCGATTAAGTAAAAACCGAAGACAACGCCAAGGGAAATCGGAAGCACGTTTTTTATCTTTTTAAAAAACACGGAGACCAGCATGCCTATGGCAATAAAGATAAGCTGTACAAAAAACATGGTAAGATTAATAAGGATAAAAAGCTTCAAATTAAAATCCTGTGTGTCTTCCAGTGTTACCAGAAGGATTGATATGCCCAGGAATAAAATATTGGTTATAACAATAGTGATAATCGCTGCAAGTAGCTTAGCACTTACAATCTTGGTACGGGATACCGGTTTCACCAATAGAAAATCAGCAGTACGTTCCCGCGATTCCTTGGATAGAATGGATACTCCAAGATTCATAGCTTGAATAGCTCCGCATAGGATGATGAAGGTAAATATCATCGAATAAAATCCGAGCAATGAGGTGATATAATCCAAATTAATACCAAGCATAGCTCTAATTGCTTCCGGATAACTTGCTAACAATTGCTTGAATTCCTCAGCATCCTTTGCCATACTTGGAAAAATGGAAAGGTATAGACCGGCAAGTGCTAATAAACTGATCGTCCATAGTAACATCGATTTTCTTAGTGATTTTAGTTCATAAAGGAAGATATTCATGTTTAGTCCTCCTTTGCATAATAATGCATGAATATTTCTTCAAGGTCGGGTTCTTCAATGGAAATATTACGTAGCTCAATTTCACCAATACGCTTCATAATCGTATTAATATTACCCTTAAAGATAAAGCTTGCAGTATTATCTTTGATGGTAAAATTGCTTACCCCATTGATATTAAATTTTTCTTTTTCAACCCCATTCTTTCCTTCCAGCATAAATCTCTTATAACTATTTTCCTGAAGCGTACTCATTTTTTCTGTCTTAATGATTTTACCTTCCTTGATAAAAGCTACGCGGCTGCACATTTTCTGCACCTCACTGAGAATATGGGAGGAGAAGAAGACGGTTGCTCCTTTTTTATTCTCCATAGCAATGAGGTCAAAGAATTTTTGTTGCATTAAAGGATCAAGACCACTGGTGGGTTCATCAAGTATAATCAGCTTGGGTTCATGAAGCAGACCCTGAACAATACCGACCTTCTTTTTATTACCAAAGGAAAGATCATCAATCTTCTTTTTTAAATCCAAATCCATGATTTCAGCCAATTCATGGATTCGCTTGGTACAGTCCTTCTTATAAAAGCTAGCAGAGTATTTTAACAGATCAATGACCTTCATATTATCATAATAGAAAACTTCAGAGGGGAGATAGCCCAACTCTTTTCTGATGTCTGGATGTTCAATGCAACTTTTGCCAAAGATAGTAGCACTTCCGCTGGTGGGATAGATAAGACCCAGTAACGTACGAATTGTGGTAGATTTTCCTGCACCGTTGGGACCGATAAAGCCAAAGACTTCTCCCTCTTCTACATTAAGATTGACATCCACAACCCCTCTGGATTTCATATAATTCTTTGTTAGATTCTTAATCTCTATTACATTCATATAGATATCCTCCAATTATTTAAAATGAATAACACTAGGTAAAGCATAAATCAAAGTAAAGACTTAGGAGGCTAAATAGTTCTGGGTTGGAATAATGCAACCTTTGGCTAGATTAGTCTCGAGAAATAAATATGACCAGATCAGATTATAAATACTGCTCTTTATATAAATTGTTTTTTAGGAGCCTCATGCAATCATAAAAATCTTTACAGATATAATCTAGGTCAGCTTCCTGAATCGGTTTTGAGGGATTGACAAAACCTTCAGCCATCCATACCAACATTTTCAAGACAAGGCTTACATCCACATCATCCTTAAACTTCGAATAATCCATACCATCAAATGCAATCTTATGGCGAAACTCATCGGCTCGGGACAGTTGAGCTTTGATACCGTCCTTTACCTCCTCGTTACTCTCATAATAGACGCTATTTAAAAAGGTTAATGTGGCAGGATGTTTTTTAATCACAGCTAATTTAATATCAGTTGCTTGAATGATTCGATCAAAAAAATCAGTAGTACTTTGATCAAACTGTCTGTTAATTTCTTCTGCAATTAAGTCCCAACAGAAGCTTAAAAGATAGAAATATAGATCTTTTTTCGTTCCAAAGTAATGAAAAACCATTGCCTTTGATATCCCAGCAGCAGCGGCTACATCACTGATGGAGGCTTTCTTATAGCCATTGGAGCCAAAAGCTTCCATTGCGGCATTAATCACAGTATTTTGCTTTTCCAGGGGTAAGTTATGAAACTTCTCCAACTTCATCACCTCCTTCTGTCGACCGAATCGGTTTATGCAACTAGTATACTTCTATCAACCGAATCGGTCAATAGGGTCAGACATTAATTTTGTATTAAGATTTTGGATATGTTGAGATTTAGATTTAGGTATTGAGATGAAGATGTGTGCATATATGTTCATCTGGACTTGCCTTTCCATCCTGTGCTTGCCAAATGCAGGCAATCACAGGATGCCGGTCTGCGCCATCTGAACACACGATTAATGAAATCCTGTAGTTTGGATTTCATTAATATATATGCACACATCTTCGTCGCCTGGTATTATAAAGACTTATAGCATTAGAATTATAGCACTAGAGTCAAATTCAATAAGAATTAAAAAAGCTTATAGTACTAGAATCAGATTCAATAAGAATTAAAAGACTTATAACACTAGGATCAAGTTTAATAAGAATTAAAAGGACTTATAGCCCTAGATCAAATTTAAATAAGTATTAAAAAGACTTTAACATTAGAATCAAATTCAATAGATATAAACAGGACGTAACACATAATAATATAAAATTAATTTATTATGTGTTTCGTCCTTGAAGATGCGAATACAGATAAAGTTGTAGGTTTTTTATTTGTTTAATATCTCAAGTAAGACTTTTAGTAAAGCATCATTGGATTCCGGTGTCATGAAGCAAAAGCGAATGAATTTATTGTTCAGGAAAGGAAAGGTGGAACAATCTCGAATCATTAAGCCCTTTCGGATTGCTGCTTCAAATAAATCCATGGAGGTTACATCCTCACGAAGAATTTTTACAAGAATAAAGTTAGCTGTTGGTTCGTAGTATTTTACATTTTTGCAGTTGTCTAAGAGTTTACAGATTCGGCTTCGTTCAGTCGCAATCAGACTGCGGGTTTCTTTGATATAGTCTTCATCAGTAAACATGATTTCCCCTGCAATAGCAGCCAAACTATTGATGGTCCAGGGATTCTTGCGCTGATTCATCTCTTTTAATAAATCAACATTTCCGCAGATGGCATATCCCAGGCGAAGCCCCGGAGCAGCGAAGAATTTGGAGATACCACGAAGAATGATAATATTATTATAGTAGCCGGTAAGTGGTGCAGAAGTAATCTTTAGCACATCTTCTGCAAATTCCACATAGGTTTCATCTACCATGACGAAAATGCCTTTTTGCTTACATATATCTAAGATCTTTCTCATTTCACTGCGTGTAATTGCAGAGGAGGTTGGATTATTGGGATTGCAGAGAACCAGCATATCTACATCGGAGGTTAATTCTGCTTCAAGCTTTGCAAGATCAAGTACAAAGTTTTTTTCTTCCTCCAGCCGGTAATACCGGGTTTGCCCGCCCCCTAAAGAGATCTCACGTTCATACTCGGAGTAAGTGGGGCCGATAATTAGTGCCTTTTTTGGATGCTTTATCTGAATAAATAAGGAGATTAGCTCAGTAGATCCATTACCCACAATAACATTTTCCAACTCCGTATGAACATACTCAGCAATCTGCTTACGAAGGGAGGTATATTCTCGATCCGGGTAGCTCATGATGGCATCGATACGTTCTGCAAGAGTCGTTTTCAATTTTGGGGAAATTCCCAGGGGGTTTACGTTAGCAGAAAAGCTTACAATATCCTCCTTTAGAATGCCATATACCTTCTCTATTGTCTCTAAATCACTTCCATGAAAATGATCTGTATGCTTTATCATATTGCTCCTTTCTTAACATGAGTACTGGATTTTTTTCCATATATGTTTTATAATTATTTGGTAAGTATGTAAATATTATAACTTTTTTAAAATAAAATGCAATGCTTCAATACGCTTGATTTATACCGAAAAGAGGGCGGTGGAAGGGAGATACGAATTGAAGGAAAAAATAGAGCATTTTTCAAAAGGCGATTTTGAATATGAACTGCCTTTTATTTGTGTATCTGAGGAGGAACTTAGGATAAAAGCGGAAGCCGGTAGAAAAAAGGAAGGTAGTTTTACAGTCAGTGCCAGCACAGGAAGAGTAATCAGTGGAACCGTTTACTCCACAAACCGTTTTATGAAGATTGATAATCCGGATTTTAAGGGAAATGAAAATATAATCAACTATCATTTTGATGCCTCCAATTTAAAAGAAGGTGAGATCATTGATGGAGAATTTTGTATCATCAGTGATTGTGGGGAAGTACTGATCCCTTTTTCTGTAGAATTGCAGATATCTTTTTTTACGACCTCCTTGGGAAAAATCAAGGACCTTTTTCAATTTACCAATCTTGCCAGAACCGATTGGTCTGAGGCTAAGAAGATATTTAGATCCGAGGAGTTTGAACGGGTTTTTTTATCTAATGAGGAACGCTATCAATCGGTATATCGTGGCTTGTTAAAGAGTATTTCTACCAGTCAAGCGTTGGAAGAATTTTTGATCACGATTCATAAAAAAGCCTCAATCCGCCTGGAGGTGGATCGTACTGAAATAGAGTATCAAATTTCACAGGAGGTAGTCTGCGACAAAATAGTATTAACAAAGAATAACTGGGGATATGCAGAGATACGAGTGAGTGCAGATGCCCCTTTTATTGTATTGGAGCAAAAATTTGTATGGGCGGATCGCTTCATTGGAAACACGCACCAAGTCTCTTATACCATTGATCCAGCACATTTAAAATATGGAACTAACTACGGTAATATTCTGATCAAAACCGCTTATCAGACTCTGAAAACACATATCATTGTAAAATGCAAAAAGGAGCATAAAAGGGTATCTGATCAGAAAAAATATCAGAGATTAAACTTTGGGTTGGTGGATAATTATCTGAGCTTCCGCTTAAATCGCATTAAGGTTTCTGATTATTTGGCAGAAGCCGATACTTTGGTCAGAAGACTACCGGGTCCAGAAGTGAATCATATAAAAGAATTAATGAGAATTCATCTGTCCATAGTTTCTGGAAAGAATAAGCTGGCGGAAGAACTTTTAGCAGACTTGGCAGCAGTTGATGGAGTATTAAAGAAAAGAGAGAGCTTCGAATATTGCAGTTATCTTTATCTGAATGCACTGTATAAAAAGCAGGAAAATGACATTGATATGGCAGCTCGAATTATTCGTAGTTATTATGAACATAATCGTAGTGACTGGCGTTTACTGTGGCTGCTATTGCATCTGGATAGAAAATATGAGAAAAATAGAAGTGCTAAGCTTCAGGAAATGAAGGAACAGTTTGAACTTGGCTGTCGCAGCCCGATTCTTTATTACGAAGCAGTAGGGGTGTTGAATGAAGATGCCTATCTGCTACGAGAATTGAATAGCTTTGAGATACAGGTTGTAAATTTTGGAATTAAAAACTGGATATTAAAGAAGGAAACAGTTCAGCAATATATTTATCTTGTGGGTAAGAAAAAGACCTTTGACCCGGTTATCTATAGCAGCTTATGTAAATTATACGATGAGTATGAAAGCGTAGAGATCCTGTCCGCCATTTGCAGTACACTGATTAAAGGTATAAAAAAATCAGAGAAGTATTTTAAATGGTATCGATTGGGAGTGGAGGCGCATCTTCGTATCACAGAGCTATATGAATATTATATGTATTCTGTGCCAGACGAGATTGGCATTCCACTTGCTCAACCTGTTCTCTTATATTTTATTTATAACAGTAATTTGAGCGACCGAAAAAAAGCGTATCTATATGCAAGTGTTATCCGAAATAAGGACAAGTTTGAATCCATCTACCGTTCCTACTACAAGAGGATCGAGATATTTGCAGAAAAGATGCTGGAAGGTCATCATATCAACCGTGATTTAGCAGTCTTGTATAAGGAGTTTTTTAATAAAAATATACTGAGTGAGGAGATATTAAAAAATCTTCCCTATGTCATCTTTCGAAATGAAGTGATCTGTAAGAATCCGAATATGGTCAGTGTGGTTGCTATCCATAAAGAAACGGACGAAGAAGAGATTGCTGCTCTGGTTCAGGGAAGAGCTCAGGTTGATCTATATACGAAAAATGTAGAGATATTGTTGATCGATCATTTGGGAAACCGATATGCACAGTCCATGGATTATACCATTGTGCCCTACCTTAATCCAATGGATTATGAAGAGCGTTGTATGGAGTATAGTGACCATCCTATGTTGCTGCTACATTTGTTTGATCGTTATGAAAGTTATCGAATTGTAAGTGATAAGGCGATTTTACTACGAAAAAAGGTACTGGAAATTAGCGGTCTAACCCCGAAATACGCAGCGCTTTGTCGGCAAACGTTAATTGAATATTATTATGAAAATTATGATGATGAACTATTGGAAAAATACTTGGCTGAGATAGACCTTTATCAAATATCACCTGCGGAGAGGTCAAAATATATTGAAATCATGGTAGTACGCTCTTTGTATCAGCAGGCGCTTGGTGCCTTAGAAAACTTCGGAACAGAAGGGATATCCATCAACCGATTGGTTAAGCTCTGTTCGGGGTGGATCGCTAGGGAAGAATCAGGGATTGAGCGAGAAATTATGGTTCAGTTATGCTACTACGTATTTATCAATAAGAAATACGATGAAGCTATTCTGCGTTATCTGGTTGAGTTTTATGAGGGAACAACGAGGGACATGTTTTGTTTGTGGAAAGCAGCAAAGCAGTTCGAGTTGGACACCCATAGGCTGGAAGAGCGGCTACTGACCCAGATGCTGTTTACACAGAGCTATATGGAAGAAAGCTTTATGATCTTTCAAACTTACTATAAGGATATAACAAATCATACTCTGGTTCGAGCATTCCTAACTTATTATGCATATAAATATCTTGTTCATAACAGTGAAATTGATCAGGAATTGTTCCCGATTATGAAAAGAGAATTATATTATGATGAGAATGATATCTGTTTACTGGCTTGGCTTAAATATCATGCAGGAAATGATAGGCTGGCGGAGCATGAGTTCGTTTTTGCAGAGTATAATATTGGAAGGTTAGTTCGTAAGGGCATTGTGCTCCCATTATATTTAGAATATAAAGATCGGATTGTAGTACCGGAACGCCTGACAGATAAATGCTTTATTACATATCATTCCGATCCGAAAAAGCAAGTGTATATTCATTATCATCTGGGGAGGGAGCAAGACCAAGGTTTTATTACAGAACGGATGCCTAATATGATATTAGGAATTCATTGTAAAGAGATGGTATGTTTTTACCATGAGGAGTTGCAGTATTATATATCAGAGGAGACCGCAGAGTCTAAATATCAGACGGAGGTTTTTCAAATCTGTTATGAAAATGAAATGCCGGAGGAAGAGGACTCGAATTATAACAGGGTTAATAAGATGCTTAGGGCTAGAGAACTTCAGGATGACGATACCCTCCTGGAGCTGATGGAGCAATATGTTAAACAAGAATTAATGATTGATGCTTGCTTTCACCCAATTGTATGAAAAATAGCAGTAGTTTCTGAGTTACGCAATCACCTACCCAATTGATTAATTAAGGAGAACAGTACATGGATGCGCCAAGGAAAGTAATTGTCGGATACGATTTATGTGATGATTTTACGCAGATTAGCTGCTATAGCTATAAGACTGGGGAACCCTTACCAATCGGGAGTTCAGAGCTTGAAGGAAGTGATAATAAGATTCCTACAGTTTTATGTGTTAGAACTGATACAAAGCAATGGCTATATGGTGAGGATGCACTTTCCTGTGCTGAGAATGGAGCAGGTGTCTTAGTTGAGCAGATCTTGGACAAAGTACGTAAAAATGAAATGGTTGAAGTTATGGAAGCTCAATTTCCAGCGGTAGTATTACTGGAAAAGTTCTTTCGTAAATCATTAGTGCTGATACGTAACCACTTTCCTACAGATCCAATTACAAAGTTGGTAGTCACTGTTTCTGATGCAGAACCGGAATTTGTTGGACATATTTATGAAGCGTTGTTTAATTTGGGGCTTGAGAAGGACAGGACTTTCGTCATTAGCCATGCAGGGGCGTATTTATACTATGCTTTAAGCCAGGACAGGGCTTTATGGAATAATGATGTTGGTCTGTTCGATTTTAATAAGGACGGCCTTAATTATTATCAGATACAAATTAATCGAAGAGTAAAGCCAATGATAGCAGGCCTTGCCAAGACTGATCTAACTCTGGAGCTAAATCCACAGGTTTTATCAAACAAAGAAATAAACTGCCCATATCTTTTCGAGAATGTAGCCAATGCAGTACTACATAAACAGTTGGTTACTACACTGTATTTTACGGGGGAAGGCTTTGAAGGCAGCTGGGCGGAGGAGACAATCAAAAAATTGTGCGTTGGACGAAGAGGCTTTGTAGGTCAGAATTTATTTACACTGGGAGCCTGTTATGCTGCTAAGGAATTATCGGGAGATACAAAGTTGCAGGACGTTTTATTATTAAATGATGATATGGTAACAACCTCAGTTGCAATTCGAGTGTATGTTGATACAAAGTATATGGAATTGTCGTTAATGGAAGCAGGACAAATATGGTATGAGGTAGAGAAGGGAATTGAGGTGATTCCGGAAGGAGAACCGAACCTTGAGCTTACCCTAAAAAGTATTATGTCAAAGGATGCTGTCAGACATGTCTTGCGTTTAGCAGAGTGGACAGGAAAAATGGATCGGACAACCAGGCTTAGGATTGATTTTAGCTGTGAGAGTAAAGATCAAGCAGTTATTAAAGTAACAGATCTTGGTTTTGGAGAACTTTTTCAAGGTACGGGAAATGAAATGATATATAAGATACAAGTCTGATGGAGGGGTATCATGGGTAAGCTGATATTATGCAGTGGAGAACGAACAACAAGACCATATGGATTTCTTGCAAGTGGTATTCGTATTTATTCCATTGAGGAACTCTGTTATTATCTCTATCACCATATATATATGATAGAGGAAGATATGCTTAGTGAAGATTTGTTTGATTGGATCGGAACAGAACTTAAGCTGACAGAGCGTGCAGACAAGCTAAAGCTATTAAAACGACAAAAAGCTGATATGAAAACGCTTATCACAGTGATCTTGTGCAGCGCTGATTATTATACAGAAGAAGAAATTAAGTCAGCTCTTAAGATTCTCGATACTGTTATAGGTATGCCGGTGATAAAAAGATACTTAATCAAAGCAAACCATTATTTGCAGAGAGGCCAGTACCTGGAAGCAGCTACAGAATATGAGAATATTATTGTATCAAAAGATGCGGCAGAACTAACACCGGAGGAGTACGGAGATGTTTATCATAATTTAGCGGTTGCAAAGGTTCATATGACCGGGCTAAAGGAAGCTTCCAGATTGTTCTTATATGCATATGAACGTAATAATCGGAAGGAAAGCCTATCACAGTTTTTATTTACCAAAAAGCTTTTCAGTAACGATGATACCTATTATAATATTTTAACAGAGTACCAGATCAATGAAGAGATGGAACAGTCGGTTCATTCCTTTATGCAGCAAAGTGAGCAGGACATTCAATCGTCAGAACAATTGAAGAAGCTGGAGGAGCTAAAACAGATACAATCCAAGGGAGACAGTGAGGAGTTTTATCAGTTGGTGGATGAAATGCTAGAGGTCTGGAAAGGTAAAATCAGGCAAATGTAGGGTAGTTACTTCCTGATTTGATAGGAATATTAAATCGGTGAATATTTCATAGAATGGTAGAATTGGGATAAGGAAAGGTAAAAAGATGGGCTTGTTTGATCGGTTAAAGAAACAAAAAAATGATAACGTTATACAGGAAGAGACCTTCCCGTCAGAGACTAAGAAGGAAATTAAAACCATAAGGAAAACAATCCGTCTAGGCACTTTTTCGGAACGGCTTACCTATATGAAAGATAATTGTGAAATTATAGCTGAGAGCGGCAGGCAGATGGAGGAGGCAAAAGCCGAGTATCAGGCAGTCACCTCATATCTTACTGATATGCAAAAGATTGATTTGATTCCCCTTGAGGAAAGGGGAATACTTGAAGAGGCTGCTAGAAATATCTATAATTTGACGAAAGAGCGTAATAAGCTTCAGAATCGGAATTCCATTCTTTCTGACTCCGGGTATCGTCTTTTTGACCGCTATGAAATGCAAATACCAAGGGAATTACCTACCATCAAAGAGAACGAAGACTACCAGGTAGCGATAGAGCAGGATTTGGCACATCTGGAAGAGGAAAGAGAAGCCTTAGAATTGGAGCAGAAGGATATTATAAATAAACAAGCCTTTCTTAAGGGGATTGCTATTACGACAAGTATTATCATTCTTATATTATTCGTGTTCTTTGCTGCATTGTCAAACAATGCAAAGGCAAACGTCACCGTACCCTTCTTGCTTACCGTTTTAATGGGAATGGCATCTGCGCTTTACATTATACTGGAAGCAAGAAAAAATATGGGGGACATAGCACTGCTTCAACTGAAACAAAACCGTTTGATTATGTTGATTAATAAGGTGAAGATTAAGTCGGTGAACAACCGTAATTACCTTGAGTACAGTTATAGCAAATATAACGTTGAGAGCAGTGACCAATTAAAAACCCTATGGGAGGAATATGTACGCTTAAAGGATGAATCAAGAAGATATAAGACAAATACAGAATTAATTGAATTTTATAATAACGAGTTAATACAGCAGCTTCAGAAATTCGGAATTAAAGATGCTGAAATCTGGATATTCCAGACGTCCGCCCTTCTGGATAATAAGGAAATGGTGGAGGTTCGTCATAGGTTAAATGTAAGAAGGCAGAAGCTGCGTGAGCGTATTGATATAAATTCAAGGCAGAGGGAAGATGCATTGCAGACCATACAATCAACGATGAATACTTATCCGGATTGCAGGGATGAGGGCGAGAAAATGTTAAGAAGATATCGAATTGAAGTAGAGTAATCATAAGACCAGATGACTGTTAAAATATAAAAGGCATCTGGTCTTTTATAATATCTATTATCATGATAACTAAGGTCAAGTATAACATTAGGATATGTTTTTGTGTATGTTAAGAAAACACTGTGTGAAGGTATAAAGAAAATGATTCAACAAGGTATTTAGAGATCAAGCATAAATAGAATATTATAATTAATGCAATACAATGAAATTGATATTGACGGATGCTAATAAAAATGATATCCTATAAATATCTAAAAGATATATATCTAAAAGATATATTTAGGATATATATAAGTGATATGAACGACACACTTGTCATTTGAATCAAATAATTCCGATGGAGGCAACCAAGCATGAAAAGGCAAAATGTTCGAAAATTAATTATTATTTCTGCAATGCTGTTATTCCCAATTACTATTTACTATTTATCTCCTTACCTAATAATTCAAGGTGCTTTGGAAGGAATCATTAGCGGAAGTTTCGTCGTATTTGCTGCAATGCTCGTATCTTCCATTTTTCTTGGGAGGTTATTTTGCGCATACCTATGTCCGGCAGGAGGAATTCAGGAATGTACAACTCTGATTACAACGAAAAGTCCGAAGCAAGGTTTCAAAAATAATATCAAGTATGTGATTTGGACGGTGTGGATTGTTGCTGTAATTATTAGCTTTTTGAATCGCAGTAAAGAAATTAGTATTAACTTTTTCTATATGACGGACCACGGAATATCAATTTCTAATATCTATGCCTATGTTATCTATTATGGAATCATTCTATTGATTGTTATTCCGTCGCTAGTAGGCGGTAAAAGAGCCTTCTGTCATTATATTTGCTGGATGGCACCTTTTATGGTGATAGGAAGTAAACTCGGACAAATCCTACATATCAAACAGCTACGCCTGACAGCAGAAAAAGGAAAGTGTGTGAACTGCCATGCCTGTGACAAAGCCTGTCCAATGAGCTTAAAGGTTAATGATAAGGTTCAGATGGGAAAGATGGACGATACAGAGTGTATCTTATGTGGTGCTTGTATCGATACATGTCAAAAGAAGGTAATTCGTTATCAGATGAAATAGTTTGAGATAGTTATTAAGGCTAAAGATATCATAGCTGCACAGGTGTAGGAAGGGAGGAAGACATGAAAAAAACAAGATTTGTTATCCTTGGTCTACTACAGGAGGAAGACCTAAGTGGATATGACATAAAGAAAATAATTGATATCCGAATGTCTTTCTTTTGGCAGGAAAGCTATGGGCAGATTTACCCGGAACTAAGTAAGCTAAAGGAAGAAGGGTTGATTGAGCAGGCATTTTCTGATCAACCGGGAAAGGCAAAGATAGAGAAGATAAAATACAGAATCACACCGGAAGGAACTCAGGCTTTAAAGCGGTGGATGGAAGCTGAGAACGAAAAGGATACGATTCGTAGCGAGTTTTTATTAAAGATGTATTTTGCCACAGAACAAAATGTGGAGGAGATGAAGAGACATCTAATTGAGTTTAAGGAGCAGGCAGATCAGAAAGTAGTTCTGTTTCAGCTGTTTTGGCAGGAATTAAACCAGATCATAGATATGCATAACAATCACCGACAGATTTTGAAGGTGCTTGACCTTGGGCTACGCCAGGCAAAGCTTTACAGTGATTGGAGTAGAGAGATGTTGGAGGAATTAGAAAACATATAATAAAAGTAGATCTATTCTTAAAAGGATGCAATTAATGCATATCTACTTTAAATAGATACAAAGATAGCCATTTTTATAAGAAGATTTCATAGGAAGATAATACAGAAAGGCGAATCCGAGGATTCGCCTTTCTTTTATAAAAGACCCCGCTCCATATCAGTCAAGTGGTCTCTATCGCCTAAATATTATGTGAAGTGAATGCCTGCAGTTGTTTAAGCAATTGTATTATGCTATAATCCGAGGTAAATAATGGAACAGACAAGTAGAATTATGACAACATTCTATGAAGTGAATCGTTTTTATAAAGTGATAAATGAAAATTATATAAAAATGTAGATAGTAAGTGGAGGTTTGTGGATGAAAGTACTTATTGTAGAAGATGATGTGGATATTAACCGACTGTTATGCCGTTATCTTGAAAGAGAGCATTATCAAACCGTTGCAGCCTTTTCAGGAACGGAAGCGAGACTACAGCTCTCCATGAATAGCTTTGATTTGATCCTTCTAGATCTGATGTTGCCGGGACTAACAGGAGAGGATTTAATAGCTGAGATAAAAGGAACAGTTTCAACACCAATTATTGTTGTTTCAGCAAAAAGTGCATTAGAGGATCGAGTGAAGCTTCTAAAAAGTGGAGCGGATGACTATATTACAAAGCCCTTTCAACTTGAGGAGCTGCTGGCTCGTGTGGAAGCAGTCCTGAGAAGATGCAATAAATTGGTGCCGGAGCCAAAAGAGAGGGATTTATCCTTTAAACAGTTGGTACTTAAGGAAACGTCTAGAGAGGCTTATGTCAAGGGGAATTCCTTGTCACTTACAGCCCATGAATTCGATATCTTAAAGCTGCTGGTGCAAAATCCCGAGCGAGTATTTACAAAGGAGCAGGTATTTCAGGAGATATGGAAATCGGGATATTATGGAGAAGATAATACCATTAATGTGCATATTAGTAATATCCGCAAAAAGATTAAAGAGTTTGATGAGGAGTCCTACATCAAGACGGTATGGGGGATCGGTTTCAAATTGGATACCTTATTATAATATATATCGTGTGATTTAATGCTTTTAATGAAGGCTATCATGACAAGAGTTTTTTAGCTGAGTTTTGCTAGAGCATAAAATTAAGAGATAATCTTTATACTTTCTTTAATTTTGTTTAAGTACTATTTAAGAAATAACCGCTATACTGATTACTGAAGATGAGCTCATAGTTGCCCTGGTAACCTAGTGCAAGAAAATGAGCGGATCAGAATATGAAAGGAGTAATAAGGTGAGAGAGGTTATTTTATCTACGAACAGTCTGACAAAAAAGTATAAAAACATCAGAGCTGTTGATCATGTAAATTTAGAGATCCGGCAGGGTGATATCTATGGACTTGTAGGAAAAAATGGTGCCGGAAAGACAACCATACTTAGAATGATCACAGGCCAAGCCTTTGCAACCGAGGGACAGATCAGTCTATTTGGTGTATCTTCAGAGGATGCCTTAAATCAAAAGCGTAAACAGATCGGAGCAATTATTGAAACCCCCAGCTTCTATTCCTATATGACAGGAAAACAGAATCTGGAATACTATCGTATTCAACGAGGAATTCCTGATAAAAATTGCGTAGAGGAGGCCTTGATCGAAGTTGGGTTGTCTGAGGCAGGAAGCAAAAAATATAAGGATTATTCATTAGGCATGAAGCAACGTTTAGGGCTGGCTTTGGCACTGATGAATCGGCCGGAGCTTTTATTACTGGATGAGCCCATTAACGGTCTGGATCCTTTTGGTATTGTTGAAATTAGAAACTTATTACTGAAGCTAAATAGGGAAAAGAATATTACAATATTAATTTCCAGCCATATACTATCTGAGCTTTCGAATTTGGTAAGCAGTTATGGATTTATAGAAAAAGGGAAATTGGTAAAACAGATTACCAGTGAGGAGCTGGCTAAGGAAAGTAATCGGTATATAGAGCTTAAGGTGGATAATGTTGAGGCAATGACAGCCTTGCTAGAGGTTAAACTGAGTTGTGAAGCTTATAAAGTTACTCCGGATAGGACAATTCATATTTTTGATCATTTGGATCAACCGAATAAGATCAGTGAGCTGGCAATTAAGAGCGGTATTGGATTATTATCCATAACGACGAAAGAAATTAATCTGGAGAATTATTTTATTCAGCTGGTAGGTGATGAAAACCTTCAGGAAAATGTTGAATCAAAGCCCTCAATGAAGGATGGAACAAAGCCGGAAGGAAATGGGGAGCAAAAGCCTTCGAAGAACAGGAGGATTGGAAATGCTTAGTTATTTAAAAAGTGAGTTTTATCGTATATGGCACAATAAAGGAAGTTACCTGTTTATCGCAATATGCAGTTTATTATTAGTTAGCTCTAACATCATATTAGCCGCTGTTAAGGCAACAGAGCCAAACTTTCCTTATGCAAATACTTATTTTGCATTTTCCAGCTTTTATTCCAGCATCATTTTCGTATTTTTTCTCTGTATCTCAGTGGCGGCAAGTGTATTCGGAAATGAGCATTCCAACCATACCATGAAAAACAGTATCTCCTATGGCATCAGTCGAGGAAATATTTATTTTGGAAAGCTAATCGTTGAAGTAGTATATGCTTTAATTGCATTTGCAGTAATTACAGGAATTGATATTCTTGCAGCGTATCTTCTATTAGAAAATTCAGGGATAGAGCATCTATACTTATTATTAAAGGTTTGTTTTGTGGTAATGCCCCTGCTTTTGTGCGCTATTGCGGTTACTAATTGCTTTTTGTTTATAGCGGAAAGTATGGGAATAGCAGTCAGTGCTGTATTAGGAATATTGTTAGCATTACCTCTGGTTAGTAATTTCCTTGGAATGAAGTTTAAGGTATTTCAAGAATTATCGAAAATTCTGCCCTATAATATGATCACGAATATTGATTATGATTATAAAAAAGCAGAGTTGATTCTTCCCTGGAATGGTATTTCTGGATATTGGTTGATCGGGATAGTTGAGTTAATTATAATTGCACTCATTGGTTATATTGTTTTCCGTAAGAAAGAGGTTAAATAGGAAATCAAGTATCACAGAGTAGGAAAGAGTAGATGGGAGGGTTTTAGGATGCTGTATGTATGTCTGGGATTAATAATATTAGTTGTTCTATTGTCTCTATATCTACTGTTTCTCAGAAAAGCCATATCAGAAACGATTGCTCAGATGGAAGAAATTGAGGAGCACCCGGAAAGTAATCGACAATTGAAAGCAATCACGGCGGATACCCGGTTTCAGAAATTATTATCAGGAATTAATAAGGTATATCGGCTAAGACAGGAAGAGAGAATCATTTATCAGCGAAACGAAATTAAACTACGCAAAGAGATTGAGAACATATCCCATGATCTGCGTACACCACTGACCTCCGTACTCGGATATCTTGAGCTAATGGAGGGTAGTAATTCGGAAGAAGAAAGACAGGAGTATTTGGAGATTATAAGAAAGAGGGCCAAATTGCTGCAGAGCTTTATTCAGGATTTTTATGAGATGTCTATCGTGGAAGGGGATAATTATCCTATATTACTGGAAAACGTAGAAGTCCAGAGCATGCTAAAGGATAGCCTTGTAGCATACTTTCATGAATTTGAGAAAAAGCATCTTGGAGTGTCAATTGAACTGGAGGATCAACCGGTCTTTCTTATTGTAGATCGTATACAGTTTAACCGGATCATAAACAACCTAATTACCAATGTATTAAAATATGCGAAGGAAAAATTCATTTTAAAGCAATCTGTCTTAGAGGGCTACTGTGTAATTCAGTTTATAAATGATCGGAGTAACATAACAAAAGAGGATTTGAAGGTAATATTTGAGCGCTTCTATACGGGTGATCAGTCACGTTCCAACCAAAGTACAGGATTAGGGCTTACAATTACGAAGCTATTGGTTGAGAAGATGATGGGGCAGATAGAAGCTCGTTTTGAAGGGGAATTTTTTATGATAGAACTTCGATGGAAAGTCTAAAGCGTCGATATTTCATTGTTGCACTGTATATTTCAGGATTAAATATACAGTGCTTTTTTCTGATATTAATCAACACTATTCTAAGATGACAGCATAAAAACCAGCATAATAATATGAGAGTACAAGTATTCTAATGGATTTTAAGTGTTAAGATTCCAGCTTTATCGATAGAATTAACTGTAACAATCACTTTTTCATGATAGCCTTTCTCAATATAGCCAACAAGAACTTCTTCTTGCTGAGCTCCGTATTTATCAATAGAAAGCATCTTAATCGATCCCTCTGTAAAATCATCAGGAAAGGATAAATTCATTTTATAACTATTCTTTGCTTGTATATCAGGTATTTTTATTACCTTTTTATTATTAGAATAGATATATTCTATCATTATTCCTGAGAGTGTAGTATCAGTATGATTTTGAATCTTTATATAACTTTTCCCGCCAAGGATAGAGGAAAGCAGAACAAGAACTGCCAAAATTAGAATGATTGTAAGCACTGTAAAACTATTGTTTTTCTTTTTGACATCCATTTGAGTCCCTCCTTCAACATCTATCATAGACGATACTGTTTGAATAATATAAAAAAGTTATTCCATTTCATTCTATGCCAGAAAATAATCTTAAGTACGAACTCTTAGTCTTAACACTGTAGTATTACATGAAATCCTTCGGCAAAGAATGCTCCATTCATAGATAATTCACTAGTCTTAAGTGTTACCTGTGACCCTTGTTGTGTAAAAGGGATCATAGAATCAGTTCTCATACTTCTTATAGAAATAACTGGCTGTTCCACCAACAGATGTAGTTCTTTTGGTAATTCGGGTTGGCGCTCATAGAGATAGAAGGCATAAATACTATTCTCTTTTGAAGTATAGCAGACATTACTTTGAATATACGGAGCTTGAACCTTTGTTTCATAGATTCCATCACCAAAGATATGTAACCAGGCACCTAATTCTTTGATTGATTTTATAGCCGGTGCTGGTAGTTTTCCGTCTGGTTGCGGTGCAATATTTAACGCGAGGTTACCACCTTTACAGACAATATCTAGAAGTAGGTGAACTAACGCTAAACCGGTTTTATAATGATCAGTATAATGGAAGGAGAAGTAATCACCAATTGTTATACAAGTCTCCCAGGGAACAAATAATACTTCATCAGGAACAGTCTTTTCGGGAGTGATTATGTTTTCAAATTCACCTCCAACAGTACGATCACATACAATCAAGTGCGGTTGTGTAGTATTTCTAAGCTTTCCTACAACCTCCTCTAAGCGAATGTCCTGTCCTAGGTTATCCTTATTCACCCAACCACCATCTAACCATAGAACATCTATCTTACCATATTTAGTTCCGAGTTCTTCAATCTGACTGTGAGTAAATTTTACATATTCCTCCCAAAGATCAGGGTGTTCTGATATATCATAATTTACATTCCGAGAAGGAGAGGTACCAAATTCCTTATGCCAATAATAATCACTATGCCAATCTGGTTTTGAAAAGTAAGTGGATATGGCCAGGCCTTGTTTTCTAAATTCCTCATATAAAGAACGAACAATATCAGCGTTCTTATTGGTATGAAATGGACAAGAGGGATCAGTAATCTTATAAGATGTTGTTTGCGTATCAAACATACAGAAGCCATCATGATGCTTTGTAGTAAATAGCAGATATTTAAATCCACATTCTTTCGCTAATGCAGCCCATTTATCAGGTTGAAACTTAATTGGATTGAATGTCTTATTTGCATCAATATATTGTTGCTTAAAAGTCTCTATATCAGTCCAATCGACATCTTCTTGTGACCAAGAGGCGTCGCCATCGGATAGAGGCCAGGATTCATAAGTTCCTAACTGGGAACCTGGCGCCCAATGCATCATAATTCCAAGCTTCAGACCTTGGAACCATTTAATATGTTCAAGGACTTCTTTTTCCTGTGGAGGAATATATTCCTCAGGTGCAGAATAATTATGGATACCATTTATGATTTGTGCTTTTGACATGATGAAACCTCCAATATTTTATAGCTTTAATTTTACTGTAGAAGTAATTCTGGCAAAAGGGGATTTATTTTCGTTCAGGTAGACTTTATTCATATTTAAAGCCGGTTAGTACTGAGAGGAATTATATTGTTTCGCAATCACCTAAGTATTTATTTTTATAGGAGGAAAAATCCATTTGTATTTTGGCAACCAGCCTGTTCTTATCATCAATATAATAAGATAATCCACTATTTTCTCTAAAATTCAATTTAATTCTTTCATTTAGATTACGAATTCCAAAACCGTTACTTACTTCTAAATCCATTGGTAAAAAGGATAAATACCCATTAAGTTTCTCAGGCATGCATCCCTTACCGTTGTCACTAACCTCAATCACTAAGACAGAATTCTGGTAATTAATATTGATATTGATCTCAAGGCAGATACTAGGATCCTCGATTCCATGGACAATAGAGTTTTCCACTAAGGGTTGTAGAGTGAATTTTGGTATATAGATATTGTTTAAAGGGGTATTAGCTGTCACATTCATAACGAGCTTATTATCATGACGTAATTGATGGATGGAGATGAATTCACGTATGTTTGACAATTCCTGTTCTATCTGAACCATATGTTCAGGTTCTGTTATACTATAACGCATTAGATTCGAGATAGATCCAACAATCTTAGCAATTTCATCTTCATTCTTCGATAAGGCAATCCAATTCACAACATCCATAGCGTTAAAGATAAAATGGGGGTTAATCTGTGCCTGTAAAGCACGAAGCTCTGATAATTTTTGCTTTTCATATTCAACCTGGATATCGTCAATTAGTGAATTTGATTTTAAAATTAATTCTTCAAAACTATTGCAAAGAATGGTTATCTCATAATCTTTCGATACTTTTAAAGTATCTAAATCAAAGGTTCGCGTATCCTCTACTTGCTTGATGGCCTTTGATAGGTTAATGATTGGATCTGTAGTTTTCTTTGAAATAATATAGGCAAGGATACTAGTCAGAATGATAACAAAGATCGAGAAAGTCACATAGATGTTCATCCGATCAGATATCTGATCTTCTATATCAGAATAGGGAGTTAAAAAAACAAGGGATAATCCCCAGTCGATATTGGAGGTATTCGCTACGTACTTTTTACCACCCAGTTTTATCATATTACCCTTGGTGTTTGTCTTGTTATTATTTAGTTTATTTGATTGTAAAAATAGATCAGAAGAAAGGCTCTGGTTGCTTTTATACAATATATAATCATCTTGATTAAATAAGACAAAACTGCTATTTGGTGTTATGGGCGTAAAGGAAAGAATACGTTCCAATTGATCAAGTTGGATTGATACAACAATAACTCCTATTCCATCAGGATCATAGGGTCCGGTATAATAAGTATTCTTAATCTTTTTTGCATAACAGAATTCTTGTGTTTTTTCATTAATAAAGACATAATAATTCCTGGGAGATGCCAGGGTATTTATATACCAGTCCTGATTTTTAACATCAACATTTGAGAATACGTTGCTAATCCGGCTTGATATGTTATTATCCAAGGTTGCAGAAGAAAAAGTAGAGCTAATAGGTATGGTATCATTAAGAAATAGCGTGTTTTTATAATAATTATTACTAGACGTTATTTGAGAGGTTAAATAATGTGAGAATTGCTTCTGTATATCGTCTCTTGTTTGTATTAAGGTCAAGGTATCATCAATATTTTGACTTAAATATTTACCAATTGACTCATCACTTACGAGGAGTAGGGTGGTTTGCTTAATAGAATCCATAAAACTCGTAATTAGATTATGGTTTAATGATACAATGGTCCTTTGATAATTACCGATTTCTTTATTAAGTGCGTTAGTATACATAAGATAGATAATCGTATAAGAACCTAATAACACACTGGTCATAATACTGATTAGTATCAAAAAGAATTTCTTTCGAATACTCATAGAGTTCTATCCTTTCTGCTATATGATATTATTTTTTTGAATCGCCAAATTACGATATTCCGTGGGCGTCATATTTGTTTTCTTTTTGAAGAATTTTGCAAAATATCTGGAATCCTCATAGCCGGATAGGATAGCAACATCAGAGATGGAATACTTCATATCTTTTAACAGTTCTTTCGCACGGTTCATACGAAGTGAAATGATATAGGAACTAAGGTTAGTACCCATCGTTTGCTTAAAAACCGTGCTTAAGTAAGAAATAGAAACATTCATCTCATTCGCTAAAAATGAAATATTAAAATATGGTTCAGCAAAATGGTTTTCTACGTATTGTCTTGCATAGGTAGAAATTGCATCCACGTTGGATTGTTTTTGCTCATCAACACTCATTAAGACATCGTAATATTTTGTGATAAGATAGTTGATTTTTTCTTCTTTGTTGGGCAATTCCCAATACTCATCCATTGCATGAGCTTTGGACCTGGATAAAATCTCTTTATCAATATTAATCTCCATCAAGTATTGGTATAGAAAGTTAATCAACTGGATACCAGTTGCGTTGGCGGATTCGCTTGACATATGGCTTACAAAAAGATCAGATTGGAAGAACTCATCAAATGTTTTCCGGTTCGTTTTACGAAAAGCATTGAGAATTTCTTCTTGAAGTGAATTATCCCATATACTTAAGAACTCTTTCTTTTTCGTTTGATTGCTTTGGTTAATTTGAATTAATAGTTCTTCTAATTGTAGGATCTTTTCTCGTGTAATAGGCTTTAATATATAGTCTTTTACATTATATTGGATTGCCTTCTGGGCGTACTGAAACTCCCCGTGACCACTTAATAAGATAAAGTGAATGCCCCTCATCAGTTCATCGATTTTCATGGCAAGTGTTAGCCCGTCCATAATTGGCATTTTTATATCAGATATAATAACGTCCGGTTTATTGGATGCAACCATATCTAAGGCTTCTTGTCCATTCGCTGCTGTACCTATTAACTCACCTTCAAAGGCCTTCCAGTCCAACATATTCTTTAGGCCCTCTATTGCATATTTCTCATCATCTACCAGTAAAACCTTCATATGCTATTCATCCCCATTCTTCTTAATGGAATGCTGCAACTACTAATAAAATCTTACCATTGCAGGCAAGCACTATTATATTATATCTATTTGAGATTATCAATTGCCTGAGGAGACGATAGAAAAAAAGTACACTTCACATAAAAATAGTCTCGTTGAGACGGTGTAATGTTTAGCATATAATTTAACCGAGCAAGAGAGACAGAAGGAAATAGACAAAAAGAGGAATGGAGATGGGTACACAAAAATGGTAACGAAACAAACCACCACGTCCAAGAGAATTTGGAAAAGATTTAAAAGTAGTCTTCCACTGACAATGATGGCACTACCAGCACTTGTATTAATGATTTTATTTAAATATCTACCGATGGCTGGAACTGTGTTAGCATTTAAGAGGTTTAGTGTTAGAAAAGGAATATTTGGAAGTGATTTTATTGGATTAAGCAATTTTGAGTTTTTATTCAAAAGTTCAGATGCCTTTATTATAACTCGAAATACACTAGGTTATAATGTATTGTTTATCATCTTAGATCTAGTGGTAGCAGTTACGGTGGCAATCGCCCTTAATGAGCTATTAAATAAAAAAAGAGCTAAAGTATATCAAACAATTTTTATGGCACCTTATTTTATGTCATGGGTAGTAGTTTCATTTATCGTTTTTGCATTGTTAAGCATTGATGATGGTTTATTTAACCACTTGCTAATAAACCTGGGATTTGACAAGATTAGTTGGTACAGCGAGAAGAAATACTGGCCCTTTTTATTAACCTTCTTTGCGAGTTGGAAAACGGCTGGTTATTCCACCGTAATGTATTTAGGAACGTTAGCGGGTATATCCAATGATTATTATGAAGCAGCAGTCATGGATGGAGCTACAAAGTGGCAACAGATAAAATACATAACGCTTCCTTGTTTAAAAACAATGATGATTGTACTTTCAACATTGGCAATTGGTAGAGTGTTCTACTCCGATTTCGGCTTGTTCTACTCATTACCACGTAATTCAGGACCGTTATTTGATGTTACTAATGTTATAGACACCTACGTATATCGAGGACTGAAAGAAACCGGTAACATCGGAATGTCTGCAGCAGCTAATCTTTATCAGTCTCTTGTTGGTTTCGTCTTTATCATGGTTTCTAATCTTGTAGTTCGCAAAATAGATAAAGATAGTGCGTTATTTTAAGGAGGTATCAAATGGCTTTTAAAAAGAAAGGTAACATTGATGATTACCCTATGGATTTGAAAATCAATCAAATTACTAAGAAATCAAATATTGTTCTTAATATTATATTGTTTATTATGGCGTTAGGATGCGTTTTGCCGGTATTATTGGTATTTATAGTGTCTTTTAGTAGTGAGAAAAGTATTTTTGAACATGGCTATAGTTTATTTCCATCCGAATTAAGTTTAGCTGCCTATGAATACTTTTTTCATTTGGGAGATCAACTTGTAAAATCCTATGGAATTACGATATTTGTTACGATTATCGGAACGTTAGCCAGTTTAATTATAACAACAATGTTCTCTTATGTAATATCAAGATCGGACTATTTGTTTTCAAAGCCTTTTACATTTCTAATGTTATTTACTATGCTATTTAATGGCGGTATGGTACCAAGTTATATGATTAATACTCAATTATTACATCTTAGTAACTCAGTATGGGCATTAATTTTACCTATGACGATCAATGCGTTTTATATGATTGTACTTCGAACTTTCTTTAAAGGAATACCAATGGAGATTATTGAAGCTGCTAAAATTGATGGGTCAAGTGAATTTGTTACATTTATTAAAATTGTACTTCCACTTTCAAAACCTGGTATTGCAACCATCGGATTGTTTACAATGATAACTTATTGGAATGACTGGTTTCAGGGAATGCTTTATATGATGGATCAAAGCAAATATCCAATCCAAACTTTATTATGGAGCATGCAAAACAGCTTAGAATTCCTAAAACAAAACGCTGCAAATGCCCTTGAAGTTTCAGAAATTACGAAAAACGCGCCGACCGATAGTGGTAGAATGGCACTTACTGTATTAGTTGTGTTGCCAATCTTGTGTGCATACCCTTTCTTTCAAAAATATTTTGTAAAGGGACTAACGGTTGGAGGAGTAAAAGGTTAAGTGCGCCTAGAAAAGGGCGGTTAGTTTAGCGGGTGGAAACCCCGTACGGCAAGGTCCAGCAAACCACCGTTAGCGAGTCTTGGGTGTTGTCTGGTAACAGACAGGGCTAAGCGTAGACAGT